>NC_009616.1:0-1200000 GCF_000016905.1 Thermosipho melanesiensis BI429 | reverse complement strand
CAGGAAGAGAAGAACTTGCAAAGGAAGAAGAACTTGAACTTAACATCCTTAAAGAGTATGCTCCAAAAATGCTCAGTGAAGATGAAATAAAAGTTATAGTTGAAGAAATAATAAATAACTTACAAGAAAAAAATTTTGGAAAAATCATGAAAGAAGCTATGGCAAAATTAAAGGGAAAAGCAGATGGAGCCCTTGTTAGTAAGGTGGTAAAAAATCTACTAAAATGATAATACCAATCTTTTTACCCAATGCTGGTTGCAAAAATCGATGTATTTTTTGCAACCAATACTCTATGACTGGTGAAAAAATGCCAACAAAATCAGATATATTAAAAATTATTGATAAATATCCAATTAAAAATGAAATAGCATTCTACGGTGGAACATTTACCGGACTTTCAATAAAAAAACAAATAGAAATTTTGGAAAGTGTGAAATTTTTAAATCTACCAATTAGAATTTCCACAAGACCTGATGAAATAACGGAAGAAAACTTGCACATTTTAAAAAAATACAACGTTAAAACAATTGAAATAGGGATACAAAGTATGTTTGACGATATTCTAAGTGCTTCGAATAGAGGACACACCAAAAAAGACAACATAAATGCTATATTACTTTTACAAAAGTTCAACTTTGAAATATCTGCACATTTAATGGTTGGACTTCCAAAAGATACAAAAGAAAAATCTCTAAAAACGCTAAATGAATTGATAAATTTAAATGTAAACATCTTTAGAATTCACCCTACTTTGGTTTTTAAAAATACCAAACTTGAAAAACTTTACTTAAATAATCAATATAAACCACTTACTTTAGAAGAAGCGGTAGATATAACATCAGAAATGTTACTTTTGATATACGCTAATAATGCAAAAGCAATTAGGTTAGGATATTTTGTTCCTAAACAATCGTTAAAAAATATAGTAGCAGGTCCCCATCACCCATCATTTGGAGATATGGTAAAGACAAATGTCGCCAAAAAAATAATTACAAGATTAAATATTAAAAAGGTTTATTATCCAAAAAAATATGAGAGCTGGTTTTACGCGTATGGTAATAACAAATTAAACATTGAAAAAATAATATCCGATAAGTTTTTGTTTGATAACTTTGACCTTTCTAGTGCTTCAAGAATGGCTCTAAGAAAGGAGTTTTTAAATGGATGATATATTAAAACACAGCGGTTCTGTTGAAATTGGTTTCTGGCTACTAGATGAAATTGAAAAAAGTAAAAATATTAAAATCTTAGAAAAATTACTACAGCAAAAACAAGAAATGAGCATTCTAAAATGGATAAAACACATGATTGATGAAGGATATGGTGCTAAAAATATAAGAAGAATTTTGAGAACATCTTTTGAAAACACTATAAAATACGCTCGAAAATTTTTAAACTTTGACGCAAAGGTTGTAACTATAAGCAACAGTAAAACTTTAGAAATTTTCTTTAAAACACATCAAAAAAATTTGGAAATAATAATCCCCATCTCAAACCCTGGTGGTGAAGGAAAATTACTTTATAATAATCTAAAAACCTCCAAACACACGGTTACATTAGTAGACGACTTTAAAATAGAAAAACACATCAGGGAATGTGATTACGTAATAACCGGGGCTGATGCTGTTTCCGAAATAGGTGTAATAAATAAAGTTGGTACAAAAACTCTAGCAATTTTAGCGAAATATCACAAAAAGCCTTTTTTTGTAATAGCCGATAAGACGAAATTTATAGACTCTGAAATAAAGAGCGATATCTTTGAATTGGTGCCTTTTGAATTGATTACAGCAATAATTAGTGGTGAGTTATGATATTTTTCAAAAAGAAAGAAACAATAAATTTTTCAATTGTTTTTTTAAAGAATCCAAAAAATTTAAAGAATATCTTAACCTCACTGAAAAAACAAAAAACAGATGAAGTGTTTTTCATTATCTCAAGTAATGTTAATGAAAATGAGTTTAAATTAATCAAAAAAAGATTAAAGACAAAAAACTGTTCGTTAATCTATAAGGAACATATTAAACTTTCAAAGAGAATTACAATAGTAAAGGATATAAATGTAAAAAAACTAAGAACACTGGAAAACAAAAAATACATCATCTTTTCAAACAATTATATGCTATCTTGGAAAATAGCACAAATGTTTCCCTTTTATACAATATCTTTTGATAAAAATTTTCTCTGTTTTTGTACACCAATACCCCTTACAAAGGATGCAACGGGATTTCTTTTAAAAAGAAAACTAGAAAAAGATTTTATTTTTAACATAAAATTAGATTTTAAAATAATAAAAGATATACTGGGAGGATGAGCATTTTGATTAGATTGAGATTTGCACCAAGTCCAACAGGACTTTTGCATGTAGGCGGAGCAAGAACTGCGCTTTTCAATTGGTTATACGCGAAAAAACACAACGGAAAATTTATTATTCGTATTGAAGATACAGATACAGAACGTTCTACAAAAGAATATGAAACCAAAATCTTATCAGCTCTTGAATGGTTAGGACTTAATTGGGATGAAGGTCCTGATATAGGGGGGGGGGTTGGACCATATAGACAAAGTGAAAGACTTCATATATATCAAGACATTGCTCAAAAATTAATTAATGAAAAACTTGCATATTACGCTGTATATGATGGCGAAAATGAAATACACAGATCATTTGAATATCCGAAGAAATTTAAAGATAAATCAATTGTCGTTAAATTTAAAGTTGTAAAAGAAGATAAGACAAACTTTCACGATCTACTAAAAGGCGAGATGTCATTTGAAAACAAATTTTTTAACGATTTTATAATCATCAAATCAAACGGTTTTCCTACATATAACTTTGCAGTAGTTGTTGACGATCATTTTATGAAAATTTCCCATGTTTTTAGAGGTGAAGACCACCTTTCAAATACACCCAAACAAATAATGATATACAATGCATTAGGTTGGAAAAATCCAACGTTTATGCACATACCACTTATTCTTGGTAATGATAAAACACCACTTAGCAAAAGACATGGAGGAACTTCTGTAGATTTCTTTAAGGAAAGTGGTATATTAAACAACGCACTGTTAAATTACCTTGCTATACTTGGATGGCATGTAGATGAAGAAATATTTAATGTTAAGAAAAAAATCCACACATTTGATTATCGCAATATTTCGAATAAATCTGTGGTATTTGATTACAAAAAGCTAGAGTGGTTAAATGGTCAACATATGAGAAACCTAGATATTGAAGAACTCATTATAAAATTCAAAGAATTTCTAAAACTTAAAAACTATAACCTAAACATTGATGAAACTTTAGAATACACAAAAGACGTAATCATCATATGTAGGGAAAAAGTAAATACACTTTCACAATTATTTGAAATATCATTTTCTTTTTTTACCGAAGAATACAATTACGAAGAAAACTACATAAAAAAATTCTTAAAAAAGAAAGAAACAGGTGATATCTTAAGAAAAGCTATAGAATCCTTTGAAAAGCTTGAAAACTATGAAATAAGCTCTATCGAAAATACACTTAGAAAAATAGTTGAAGATATGAATTTAGCCACCAAAAAGGTTTTTCAAACAATAAGAGGAGCTCTATTAGGAAAACTCGTAACCCCAGGACTATTTGAATCAATAGAGGTACTTGGAAAGGAAAAAACGCTAAAAAGACTAAAAAAAACATTAGATATCTGGGAAAAGTATGAGGTATAAAACGACGTTTTTCGTATTCATTCTCATGTTTTCAATACTTTTATTTTTTCTCGTAAAAATTCAAATATTTGACTCAGAAAAGCACAAGGAATTTTTAGATTCCCTTTTAACTCGTACTCTACTGACAAAAGGCTTAAGGGGAACTATATATGACAGAAACGGCGTCAAACTTGCATGGAGTGAAAAATATCCATATCTCGTTTATACAAATAATATAGAAATTGAAAAATTAAAAAATATATTAACCGAAGATCAAATGAATGAGTTTATAAAATCAGGTGAAGTAAAACTAGAAGATTATCAAATATACAGTATAGAAAATCTAGGTTATTACATACAATACAAAGAGATTAGAAGGTATCTTCCTGAGGTACTTCACATAGTTGGTTATCTAACTCAGGGGAAGGGAAGTTTTGGTCTTGAAAAAGCATACAACGATATATTAGAAGGAAAATTGGGTAGCGAACTTGTGTTATCAACCCCTAGCGGTAAAATACAACAAAGGATTATCCAAAGAAAACCAGAAAATGGAGAGAATTTACACACTTCAATTGACTTTAACTTACAAAAATACATCTACTCACAATTAAAAGAAATTAGTATACCCGCCGCTGTAATAGTTGAAAACACGAAAACAGGAGAAATACTGTCACTTGTTTCATATCCCAGTATAGACGAAGAATTTTACAATATAGACCCATATACGTGGCGAAAAATAATAGAGGATCCAAAAAAACCTCTATTGAATAGAACAACCATGGGCCTATATTCACCAGGCTCATCAATAAAACCACTCATTGCTATTGCCTACCTTTTAAGCGAAAGTACACCCTCAACCGTTAACTGTACAGGAAAATTTGAATACAAATCAAGCTCCGGAAAAACTCTCGCAATATTCAACGATTGGCTTTTAAGTGGCCATGGTGAAACGGATCTTGTTAAAGCTCTCCGTGTTTCCTGTAATGTATACTTTTACAATATTGCATTAAAAATGGGAATTGATAAAATTAAAAGTGTAGCTGATATGTTTAGAATAAATCAAAAAACTGGTATAGATATTGAAGAAACCGAAGGCATTTTTCCATCAAGAAATTGGAAACAAAAAGTTCAAAAAACAACATGGTATCCAGGAGATACTATCTTAACTGGAATAGGTCAAGGATATATATTACTTACACCATTACAGTTATTAAACTTTTACACAACAATAGCAAATAACGGTACAACACCTATACCACATATTGTTAAAACAAAAAAAGAATATACTAAACTCAATATACCAGAAAATATTTGGAATACTATTAAAGAAGGTCTTTTAGAAGTTACTACTTATGGTGGAACAATAAAAGATAGAGGCACGGCATATATTAGCTTTAAGGATGCTCCATACAAAATTGCAGGAAAAACTGGCACAGCGGAAGTAGGAAAAGGAAAAAAATCTCATTCATGGTTTGTAGGTTTTGGACCTTTTGATTCTCCAGAATACTCTGTTGTAGTACTTTTTGAAAATGGAGGAAGTGGTTCTGAAATGGCAGCACCATTTGCAAGAAAAATATTCGATTATCTTTTAGGAGATGATAAAAATGAATAGATTAGATGTTGCTATTGAGATATCAAAACACGTAGGTTTTTATCTTATGCAATTTTGGGGAAGAGCTTCTAACATAGAAAAAAAAGAAAATTTTCAAGATCTTGTTACTGCCCAAGATAAAAATTCTCAAGAGTTAATAATAAATAAAATTCAAAGTCACTTTCCAAATGACGGTTTTTTGGCTGAAGAAGATATGGAAAAAAATTCCAAAAATCTTTGGATTATAGACCCTATCGATGGAACAATTAACTATATACACGGCCTCCCAAGTTTTTGTATATCAATTGCATATTACGAAGACAAAAAACCCGTCTTCGGAACTGTGTATAATCCATTCACAGAAGAGCTATTTGTTGGCATTAAAGACGAAGGTGCTTATTTAAACCACTCGAGGTTAAAGGTAAATGATATAAATAATCTTAATTTTGCTGTTGGAAGCTTAGGCTTTACAAAAAATTTTACGGGAAAATTTATAGAAAAAGTGGAAAATAATGTGCAAAGAATAAGGATTATAGGGAGTGCCGCAATATCTGCATGTTATGTTGCAGCAAACAAATTTGACTTTTTCATAACAACAAAGGCTAATCCCTGGGATATTGCAGCAGCATATATAATTGTAACCGAGGCAGGAGGTTGTGTTAGAAATTTCACAGGAAACAATCCAAAAATTTTTGAAAAGGACAGTTACATATTCTCAAAACCTTCAATACTTGAAACTCTACAAAACATTATATCTGAAATAGGAGGGGGAATATGAAATTAGTCGAAAGTGTACCAAATTTTAGTGAAGGAAGAGATGAAGAAAAGGTAATAAAAATAATTGAAGCAGCCCAAAAATACGAAAAAGTCAAAATTCTTGATTGGTCTATGGACCACGATCACAACAGATCTGTTGTAACATTAATAGGTGAACCGAATGAAATTGAAAACGCACTATTTGATATGGTAAAAGTTGCAACAGAATTAATTGACCTTAGAACGCATAAAGGTGAACATCCGAGAATGGGAGCAACAGATGTTATACCATTTATTCCAGTGATGAATACAAAGATGGAAGAATGTATTGAAATATCCAAAAGATTGGGGGAAAGAATTGGAAACGAGTTAAATATTCCCGTTTATTTGTATGAAAAATCTGCTACATCACCAGAAAGAGAAAATTTATCAAAAATAAGAAAAGGAGAGTTTGAAGGCTTTTTTGAAAAAATAAAAGATCCAAAGTGGAAACCAGATTATGGACCTTCTGAAGTACACCCAAGTGCAGGCGTTGTTGCAGTAGGCGCAAGAGAATATCTCATAGCATTTAACGTAAATCTTGGTACTGACAATATAGAAATTGCGGATAAAATTGCAAAGGCTGTAAGACATATCAGCGGTGGATTTAGATATGTAAAAGCAATGGGAGTAGAATTAAAAGAAAAAGGAATTGTCCAAGTGTCCATGAACTTAACAAATTACAAAAAATCACCTATCTTTAGAGTATTTGAAGCAATAAAAAGAGAAGCACAAAGATATGGTGTACCTGTAATAAATTCTGAAATTATAGGAATGATACCTTTAAAAGCTGCAATTGAAGCAATGAAGTGGTATATACAACTAGATGATTTTGATGAAAGTAGGGTAATAGAAAATAAAATTTTAAATACATTTTTTGAGTAATCCCCTGATTTCTCAGGGGATTTTTTGTTTTAAGCAATTAAACTGGATTAATTAAAAAAATGTTATCTAAAAAATAACATTTAATAAGTGAATTTTTTTACTTTTAGTGTTATAATATTATCGGGATGGTAATATTGAATAGGAGGTGGCCATGTTGGCAGTTTGTGAAAAACATGTCGAGCTTTATAAAGAGCTCGATGCGTATATTGAATCACTAAAAGGAAAAAAGGGTATTTTAATCAACGTACTTCACAAAGCACAAGAATTATTTGGATGGCTCCCCAAAGAGGTTCAAACTCACGTTGCTGAAAAGCTAAAGATCCCTCCATCAGTGGTTTATGGTGTTATAACATTCTATAACTTCTTTTCCACGAAACCAAAAGGAAAACACCAAATCAAAATATGTCTTGGAACAGCCTGTTATGTAAAGGGCGCAGACAGAGTTATGGAAAGATTTTTAAACGAACTCAATGTAAAAGAAGGTGAAGTAACAAAAGATGGAAATTTCTCTGTCCACGGAGTAAGATGTTTAGGTGCATGTAGTATGGCACCTGTTGTACTTGTCGGTGAAAAGGAATTCTTTGGTAAAGTAACACCTGATATGGTTCCAGGGATAATTAAAAAATTCCAAGGGGAGGGGAAATAATGGGAAAAATAAAAAGTATTGAAGAACTCATGAAAATAAAAGAAGATACACTAAAAAAGGTGAAAATGAGAGAAGAGGGGAAAAGAGGAAAAATTACAGTTGCTATGGGAACCTGTGGAATCGCTGCTGGTGCAAAAGATACTTTAAATGCAATAGTTGAAACACTAAATGAATTAAATATAGATGATATCTCTGTTGTACAATCCGGATGTATGGGATTGTGTGAAGTTGAACCCACGATAAAAGTAGAATTAGATGATGATGTACCTGTAATTTACGGTCATGTAACTCCAGAAAATGCAAAAAGAATTATTAAATCACATGTTGTTGCAGGAGAACTCGTTGGAGACTTAATTGTAAAAAAAGGTGAAGAATAAGGAGGTAGAAAAATAATGCCTTTGGCAACAAATACAATTCTTATCTGTGCTGGTGGTGCATGTATATCAGCTGGTGAAGAAAGCGTAAAAGACGTTTTGGAAAGAAAAATAAAAGAATACAATCTACAAGAAACCGTAAATATAGTTGAAACCGGATGTATGGGTGCTTGTAGTTTAGGACCTATTATGGTAATCCATCCCGAAGGTGTATATTACCAAAAATTAACACCTGAAGCAGCTGAAAAAATTGTAGAAGAACACCTTTTAAAGGGAAGAGTTGTAGAAGAATACCTTTATCAAGGAGATAAAGGGAAAATAGTTCCACAACCTCAAAAAGAAATTCCATTCTTTTCTAGACAGGTAAAAATAGCAACAAGAAACGTTGGTATAATTGACCCAAAAAATATAGATGAATACATTGCACGGGATGGGTACTTTGCCTTACACAAAGCTTTAAAGGAAATGACACCTGAAGAAGTAATTCAAGTAGTAAAAGATAGTGGACTTCGTGGTAGAGGTGGTGCAGGATTCCCAACTGGTTTAAAATGGGAATTTGCAAGAAAGTCACCTGGAGATGAAAAATACATGATATGTAATGCTGACGAAGGTGACCCAGGTGCATTTATGGATAGGTCTATATTAGAAGGTGATCCACATACAATTATAGAGGCAATGACCATTGCAGGTTATGCAATTGGTGCAACAAAAGGTTTTGTATATGTAAGAGCAGAATATCCAATAGCAATTGAAAGACTTACTGTTGCTTTAAATCAAGCAAGAGAATATGGATTTTTAGGTGAAAACATACTTGGAACTGATTTTTCATTTGATATTGAAATAAGAATTGGCGCAGGTGCATTTGTTTGTGGTGAAGAAACGGCATTAATGCATTCAATCGAAGGCAAAAGAGGACAACCAAGGGTTAAACCTCCATTCCCCGCTCAAAAAGGGCTTTGGGGAAAACCAAGTAACATAAACAACGTGGAAACACTTGCATGTGTTCCACCAATAATTTACAACGGTGCTAGCTGGTTTAGACAATGGGGAACAGAAAAATCTCCAGGCACAAAGGTTTTCGCATTGGCAGGTAAAGTTAAAAACACTGGACTAGTTGAAGTTCCTATGGGAATTACCTTAAGGGAGCTTATATACGAAATCGGTGGTGGTTCACCAACTGGTAAAAAGATAAAAGCTGTTCAAACAGGTGGCCCAAGTGGTGGAGTTATCCCAGAAGAATATTTCGATACACCTGTTGACTATGAATCACTTCAGAAATTGGGAGCAATAGTCGGTTCTGGAGGTTTAATTGTTTTAGATGAAGATGATTGTATGGTAGACGTTGCCAAATTCTTCTTAGAGTTTACCGTTGATGAATCATGTGGTAAATGTACACCATGTAGAGAAGGGACAAAGAAAATGTACGAAATTTTAGATAAAATAACAAAAGGGGAAGGGACAGAAGAAGATATAGAAATATTGGAAAACCTTGGAAATGTAATTAAAGATTCATCCCTATGCGGTCTTGGACAAACAGCACCAAATCCCGTACTTTCTACCTTAAGGTACTACAAAGACGAATATATTGCACATGTAAAAGAAGGAAAATGTCCAGCGAAGAAGTGTAAAGACTTAATAAGCTATGTAATCGATCCAGAAAAATGTGTTGGTTGTACTGCATGTGCAAGGGTATGTCCGGCAAGTTGTATATCTGGAGAAGTTAGAAAGGTACACGAAATCGATCAATCAGCTTGTGTAAAATGTGGAAGTTGTATAGAAGTCTGTAGATTTGGTGCAATTAGCAAAGTAACACCTGCAATAGAATAATCACGCAAAGGGGGTCGCACTTATGCTTTCCAAAATTAAAGATATTATTTCAGAAGCAAAAAATGAAAGGTTAGAAGAAAAAGATATTTTAATCTATACGCTTCATAAAATACAGGACATTAGTGAAAATAACTTTATATCTGAGGAAGCTGCAAAGATTGTTAGTGAAGAACTAAATATACCGTTATCCAAAGTATACGAAGTTCTAACTTTCTACAGTATGTTCTCTACCAAAAAAAGGGGAAAATACTTAATTAGAGTATGCTCAAGCCTTCCATGTCATGTGGCAAATGGAAGGGAAATAATAAAAATATTAAAAGAAGAACTGAAAATAGATTTTAACCAAACCACAGCAGATGGAATGTTTACACTTGAAGAAACGGGATGTTTAGGTTTATGTGGAGTTTCTCCGGTTATTATGATTAACAACAAATATTACGGTGATCTCACCCCAGAAAAAGTAAAAGAATTAATAAACAAAATAAAAAGGGGTGAGGAGATATGAAACCAATTACAATTTTAGTTTCAATAGACAGTAACAGCGTATTATTAGGCGCAAAGGAATTTTTAAAATACCTAAAAGAACTAACAAATGAATACAACCTCGATAAAATAGTAGATATACTAGAAACAGGTACAATAGGTAACTATAAGGGTGTAACCATTGCTATAATGCCCGATAACGTCTTTTATTCTGCAAAAACAAAAGACGATGTTAAAAAAATATTCGAAGAACATATTTTAAAAGGAAGAAAAGTTCTTGACCTTGAAATTAATCCAAAAGAGTTGCAACAAACAGTGGAAAAACTAACAAAGGAAGTAAAAATTGTAACAAGAAATATTGGAAAAATTGACCCAAAAAATATAGAAGAATACATTGCAAATGATGGATATTTTGCATTGGCAAAAGCATTTAAAATGAAACCACATGAAATAATTGAAGAAATAAAAGAAAGTGGACTTCGCGGTAGAGGTGGCGCAGGCTTCCCAACGGGCTTGAAATGGGAATTTGCATTTAAAACACAATCTGATCAAAAATACATAGTATGTAATGCCGATGAAGGAGAACCAGGAACATACAAAGATAGGTTAATTATGGAAGGAGATCCTCATAGTGTAATTGAAGCAATGATAATAGCAGGATACGCAGTGGGAGCAACAAAGGGATATATATACATTAGAGGTGAATACTACGGTTCTGTTGAAAATATTAAAAAAGCCATAAAAGATGCATATGAATACGGATTTTTAGGTGAAAATATTCTAAATAGCAACTTCAACTTTGATTTATCTGTAAGACTAGGTGCAGGAGCATATATCTGTGGTGAAGAAACTGCTTTACTTGAATCCATTGAAGGGAATGCGGGAAGACCTAGATTAAAACCACCCTATCCACCACAAAGTGGTCTATTTGGAAAACCGACTGTAATTAACAACGTAGAAACCCTTGCAAACGTTCCACAAATAATACTTAACGGCGCAAAATGGTTTAAACAATTTGGCACGGAAAATTCTCCAGGCACTAAAGTATTCTGTTTCACAGGCAATTTAAATAACAGAGGTATTGTAGAACTACCTATGGGAGTAACTGTAAGAGAACTGCTAGTACATGCAGGTGGAGTATCGGGAGATAAACTCAAAATGGTACAAACTGGTGGAATAGCTGGTACATTTATAGACGAAAGTAAATTTGACATACCATTGGATTATGATTCATTTGCAAAGTATAGTGTAAGCTTAGGTTCTGGCGTAATCCTCGGTGTAAATAACAACCATTGTGTAGTAGATATCGCAAAGAATGTAATGGAATTTTTCAGACATGAATCGTGTGGAAAATGTACCCCATGTAGAGAAGGAACAAAAATGGTAGTAAAAATACTAGATAAAATGAGTAAGCTTGAAGCAAATAAAGAAGACTTAGAAAGGCTTGTTGAGATTGCAAACACAGCTAAAGAAACGGCGTTATGCGGGCTCGGCCAAAGTTTTCCCGTGCCTTTATTATCACTAATTAATAATTTTAAAGAAGAATTTTTAGACCATATTGAAAACAAAAATTGTATAGCAAATCTATGTAAAAAAGTAGAACGAAAAAAGAAAAAGTCAAAAGTAACAAAATAACAAAGGGGCGGAAAACCGCTCCTTTTTAAACTACCAAGGTAAAGGTTTATCAGCTATTTCTTGCTTGCACAATTTTTCATATAACTTTACTTTTTCTGAACTTATCTTATAATCACTCGGATAAATACTTAATGCGTTGCCAAATAAACTTTTTTCCTCTTCCGTAATTTGATACAATATCGAACACAAATTGCATACTAGCCTTACATCTTCACGTGCCAAATCCAATTTAAAATTTCACTTCTATATATAATTCAAACTTTCCACCTTTAAACATGTAAAAATAAAGGGCGAATAATTTCGCCCTTATCTTCTATTTTTCTTACCTCTCTTTTTGTCTAATCTTTTTCTGTATTCTGAATGCTTTCTATCACTGTCTTTCATAAACTTTGCAAGTTTTCTTTCAAAATCACTATTTGTCTTTTTCTCTTTTTCGTCTGAATTTTCCTTCGTAGATGTCTCTTTCAAAGTCAATTCCCATTTTCCATCTCTAGTCTTTCCTAACACCTTACCCTCAACTTCCTGACCTATCTTTAAATAATCATCTACTGATTTAACATATGTTGACGCAATTTTTGAAATATGTACAAATGCTTTTTCACCATCTTCTAGTTCCACATTTGCTCCAAATTTTAGTATTTCCACTACTTTACCTTTTACTACTTGCCCGACTTCCATACAACAAAACCTCCCTATGGTTTTAAAAAATAATTTGGGAGCAAATGCTCCCAGCAATTGCTATCATTCTAAGTTATATTTTTTCTTAAATTTCTCAATTCTTCCTTCCGTGTCAACGATCATACCAGCAGCACCTGCTCCTTTGTAGAATGGGTGACAGCTCGAACATACGTCAATTCTAACATTTTCTTTTACCGTATAAAATTTGTGTTCGGCTCCACACGCACATTTTACCGTTACTAATTTCATCTCTGGGTGAATTCCCTTTTTCAATTTCCTCACCTCTCCTAGTTTCTTCAATTTTATTATCGTAAATATTATACCATATAAATGTTTAAAGTAAAGTCTACGTATTATCTTTAAGTAAAATTTTTATTAACATTTCCTCAACAGATTTTAGTAATGTCTTTCTCGGCACAGAATCAACACTAGCTATCATCTCAGTTACTGCTTTTGGATCTACTTCTTCTTTAATAACCTTCTTGTTTTTTCCTTCAATTATTAATTCTTCCACTCTTTGCAAAAAGTTTTCATACTTACTCTTTGCATTTTCCCAATCTTTTTTGTCAAGAACTTTTGCTTTTTCTTTTCTCAATAAATCCGCTATTTCTTTTTTACTAGTTAAAAAATCTATATACTTTCTCAAAAAACTCTTTATTTTTGTAATATACGTAGGTTCATCTTTTTCACTGTTAAACAACTCATTTTCCAATTCTTCAATAGAATTAATCCACACTTCTTCAAAAAGCGCCTCTTTACTAGGGAAATAATAATAAATCAAAGATTTTCGCACACCTGCAATTTGTGCAATCTCATCTATACTAACCGCATCATATCCTTTTTTGGAAAACGCTTCTTTTGCAGCTTTTAATATTATCTCCCTTGTATTTCTTCTTGTCATTAAGCCACCTCAAAAGGTAGGGGAAAATTCCCCTACAATTTTAAATTTCTAATTTTTTATCTACTTTCAAAGCTTCTTCTCTATTTGCATACCTTTTCATTCTTGTCTCGTAATCATATATACCTCTATTAACCGGATATCTTTCCACATATCCATGTTCATACCAAAGTTTATCCGCATATGTTTTCCACTCTTCTGCTAGTTTATCAATTTCTGGTGCAAGTTCTGTAACAACCTTTTCTGAACCTTCATGTTGTGGAATTGCATCGAAATGTTTTACCATAGCTCTAAATACCTTCGGATTATCTATAATTGGGCATGGTCTAAACAGGTTGTTTGAAAATGGAATCATCCTCTTGTATGCCTCAAAGAATGGAGATTTGAAAATTTCAAGCAATGATTTTTCCCTAATGCTATCTTTTGCAAATTGTTGGAAAACACATGGTTCAACGTAACCTTTTGCATTCACATGGAAATATTTTGCTCCAGATGATAAACAACCATGAGTTAAGAAACCATGGTTCCAAAAATCAGCTACAAATGCAAATTTACCACTAAGTCTCATTTCATCTGTTTTGAAAAATCTTTCATATCTTTGTTTTGGTGTTGGAACAAGATCCATCGTAGGATTCATTCCAACTGGCATAAACTGAAAAACCCAAACATATTTTACTCCGTTTTCCTCTAAAAAGTTCCAAAATTCATCTTTCATAATAACATCGTGGTTAACTTTTGTTGCGGTAACACTTGCTCCAAATGGAACTCCATATTTTCTCAATCTTTCCCAAGTATTTAATATTGCCTTGAATACTCCTTTACCCCTTCTCCAATCTGTTTCCTCTTCAAAACCTTCTACAGAAATAGCAATAGTTGCGTTACCAAGCTCTGACAACCTCTTTGCCTTTTCATCATTTATTAATATACCATTTGAATATATCATGAAATAATGTTGATCGAATTCTTCTAAAATTTCAAATAAATGAGGCCAATAGAAAGGCTCACCACCTGTGATAATCCAGAAGAAAATTCCCAATTCTTCTCCTTGCTTTAATATACTTCTTACCTCTTCTTTTGAAAGTTCGTATTTTCTACCATATAACCCTGCATAACATCCTATACATTGAAGATTACACGCATACGTTGGACTAATTACTCCAAGTTTTGGCAAAACCACTTTTTCCTTTTCCATAATCTTTTGTCTTAATGGTTCTCCTATTGCAAATTCATTGATTATTAGGTTGTTAATAATCTTTTCTGTACACTTTGGACTTGATTCTTGGAATATCTCAATCCATTTTTTTATCATGGGATGTTCTTCCTGTGCCATTAAACCCAATTTCTTCAAACCACTTTTTGCAGGTTCCTTACTTAAGGCTCCAACTGTAAAAAGAAGTTTTGAAAAGCTTTTAACATCTGCTTTTCTTACAAATGAATTAACCATCTTCCCCGCTTGCCTATAAATCATACCTTTTATTCCACCTACAGCCATACCAAACACCTCCATTTTTTATTGACCATTCAGTCAAATTTTACCTCTATAATGTTTCTTTTTGGTTTCTAATTTGTTACACTTTGGTTCAAGAAAACAAAACCAAAACAAAAATGACTATAATTATAGTCAAGGGGTGTTAATTTGTTCAAGGAAAAAAGTAGATATTACAGTATTGCAGAAGCAAAAGCAAAATTCTCAAAGGTAATTGAAGAATCAGGTAAGAAAAATATTATAATTACGAAAAATGGCAAACCTGTTTCTGTGATAATAAGCTATGAAAAATTTGAAAAAGTACTAAATTTTTTAGAAAATGTTTGGGAACTTTATCTACTAGAAGTCGGTGATCCTTCACAATTCAATAAATTAAAACTAGAAGATTTTTTTGAAGATAAATAGGAGGTGCTTGTATGGCAAAAGTTGAATTAGAACACGTATGGAAAATTTATGACGGTAAAGTTGAAGCAGTAAAAGATGCTACTTTCACTATTGAAGACAAGGAATTTGTAGTGCTGCTTGGACCATCAGGATGTGGAAAAACCACTACTCTTAGAATGATAGCAGGGCTTGAGGAAATAACTAAAGGTACATTAAAAATCGATGGAAAAGTAATGAACGATGTAGAACCAAAAGACAGAGATATTGCAATGGTCTTCCAAAACTATGCATTGTATCCGCACATGACCGTTTACGATAACATGGCGTTTGGTCTTAAACTTAGAAAAGTCCCAAAAGATGAAATAGAAAGAAGAGTAAGGGAAGCAGCAAGAATTTTAAGTATTGAAGAATATCTCGATAGAAAACCAAGACAACTTTCCGGTGGACAAAGACAAAGAGTAGCAGTTGGTAGAGCAATAGTTAGAAATCCAAAAGTCTTCCTTTTTGACGAACCATTATCAAACTTAGACGCAAAATTGAGGGTCCAGATGAGATCTGAATTGAAAAAATTGCATCACAGACTAGAAGCAACAATTGTCTACGTTACACACGATCAAATTGAAGCTATGACAATGGCAAACAAAATAATAGTAATGAAAGATGGAGTAATTCAACAAATAGGTTCTCCACATGAAATTTACAATAAACCTGCAAATACATTTGTAGCAGGATTTATAGGAAGCCCAGCAATGAACTTTATCGATGCAAAGATAATAAGGGAAAATGGTCTTTGGATAAGATCAAGTGGATTCAATCTCAAAATTCCAAAACAATTTACAGACATTTTGGAAAAATACATCGACAAAGACGTCATTTTTGGAATAAGACCTGAAAATATTTACGACAAAATGTTCGCTATGTTACCAAAAGAAGGGGAAAATACAGGAAGAGCAAAGGTAGACGTTGTGGAACCACTGGGAAGCGAAACCATTCTACACTTAGTTGCAGGAGAAGATAAATTTGTAGCCGTCGTAGATCCAAAAACAGAAGCAAAAGAAGAACAGGAAATTGACATAGTATTTGATATGAATACTATGCACATATTTGATAAAAAAACTGGAGAAGCAATTATTTAACAAAAAACCTGACCTTCACGGTCAGGTTTTTTATTTTGCATAAGCCACACTTCTTTTTTCCCTAATAACCACTACTTTAAGCACACCGGGGTATTGTAACTCTTCTTCTATTTTTATCGCTATATCATGTGACAATTTATCCGCAAGCACATCATCAATTTTATCTGGTTGTACTATCACCCTTACTTCTCTTCCAGCCTGTATAGCATAAGCATTTTCCACATATTTAAAACTCTTTGCAATCTCTTCAAGTTTAATAAGCCTTTTGATGTAATTTTCCACATCCTCCCTTCTTGCTCCAGGTCGTGCTGCAGACAATGCATCGGCAGCGGCTACTATTACCGCTTCAGGAGTCACTGGTTCTTCTTCCCCGTGATGTGCCATTACCATATTAATTATTTCCCTACTTTCCCCATACCTCCTCAAAATCTCCGCGCCTATAACTGTATGAGAACCTTCAACCTCGTGATCAAGTGCCTTTCCAATATCGTGTAATAATCCTCCACGTTTTGCTTTCTCGACGTTTACCCCAAGTTCCGATGCAATTAATCCAGCAATAAGTGCCACTTCTATTGAATGATTTAGAACATTCTGTCCATAGCTTGTTCTAAACTTTAACCTACCAAGAAGTTTAATTATTTCTGGATGAAGTCCTCCTACACCTGTCACAAAAGTGGCTTCTTGTCCAGCTTCTCTAATAATCTTTTCAACTTCAGCTTTTGCCTTTTCATACATCTCTTCTATCCTTGTAGGATGAATTCTTCCATCCGCAACTAATTTTTCTATTGTTCTTTTTGCTATTTCTCTTCTTAAGGGGTTAAAACAGCTTACCGTAACCATTTCTGGTGTGTCATCAATTATAAGGTCTACACCCGTTACTTTTTCAAATGCCCTTATATTCCTACCTTCTCTTCCAATCAGTCTTCCCTTCATATCATCATTTGGTAACATAATTGTGCTCACAGTAACCTCTCCCGAATACTCTGGTGCATATCTTTGTATTGCATCGGCTATAACCTTTTTTGCATACTTTTCCGAGTCTTCTTCATATCTTGCTTTTATCTGAGAATAAACCTTTGCAATTTCATATTCATATTTCTCCCTTGCTTCTTCAAGAACCATTTCTTTTGCCTGCGCCGGTGTTATTCCCGCTAATTTTTCAAACCTTTCCGTTAGTTCCTTTTCTTTTGCTTCCAAGTCTCTTTGCCTTTGATCTAATTCTTTTCTTAATTCTTCAACATAATTTTCTTTTTTATCCAATAGTTCTTCTCTTTTAGAAACCATTTCTTCTCGCTTTATTAATCTTTCTTCAAGGTATCTTATTTCCTCTTCTCTTTCTTTTCTCTCTTTTTCCCATTCTTCCCTTAATTTATGTAACTCTTCTCTTGATTCAATTACTGCCTTTTTCTTTATTTCACTTGCCTCTTTTTCCGCATCTTTTATTATATGTTCTGCATCTTTTTTCGCTAACAACAATTGTTTTTCAATATTTCTTTTTGCCACAACATATCCCAGTAATGCACCAACAAGAACACCTAACCCAGAAAGTATATATATCAACATATTATTCACCTCCAAATCCTCTTCTGTATAGATATTCTTTTGCCTTTTTTTCATCTAGACCCTTCGTGATTTCTTCTTTTATTTCTTCAACATTTACCTCTTCAAGCACCTTCTTTAAAGCATCTTCAATAATAAATTCATCCACACCTAAATTTTTTAACTCCATACGTATTAAAAAAGGGCCCTTCTTTTTCAGCGTCAAAGAATCATAGGTGTATAAATAAGCAAACTTCTCATCATCCAAAAATCCTTTTTCTTTTAATTTTAAAACCGTCTTTTCTACTTCCTCGTCTGAATATCCTTTGGATTTTAACCTAACTCTTATCTCTTTTTCCGAACGAACTCTATACTTTAAAAGCCGTAAAGCATCATTCAAGGGATTCCTCTTCACTTTTTTCACCTTTCTTTAAAAGTCCATGTTTTTCTCTTATCTTTTCTTCTATTTCATCAAGTAACTCTGGATGATTCAAAAGATAATCCAATGAATTATTCTTCCCTTGTCCCAATGAATGTTCTGTCCCTGTTGAATCAACATATGAAAACCAACTCCCGCGCCTAGAAATAAGTCCCTCATCAACAGCAAGATTAAACAACTCATTTTCCCTTACAATTCCCTTTCCGTATATCACATCAACAATTGCCTCTTTGAAAGGAGGTGCAACTTTATTCTTTACAAATTTAATCCTAACTTGATTTCCTATACTTTCTTTCCCTTCCGTTATTTTTCCAATACTTCTTACTTCTAACCTCATTGTAGAATAAAATTTCAAAGCTACTCCACCTGTAGTAGTTTCTGGATTTCCATACATAACTCCTATTTTCATACGCGTTTGGTTAATAAATATAACAACTGCTTTTGATTTGTTAATATTTCCAGCTAATTTTCTCAACGCTTGGGACATTAATCTTGCCTGAAGCCCTACTTGAACATCCCCCATAGAACCTTCAATTTCGGCTCTTGGGACCAACGCTGCTACAGAATCTATAACTACAAGGTCTACGGCATTGCTCCTTACAAGCTCATCCACTATTTCAAGTGCTTGTTCTCCGTAATCCGGCTGTGCAATAAGTAAATTTTCAACATCTACACCTAAATTCTTTGCATATACTGGATCAAGAGCATGTTCTGCATCTACAAATGCAGCAATACCACCATTTTTTTGAGCAGAAGCTATCGCATGCAATGCAATTGTTGTTTTTCCACTAGATTCTGGACCGTAAATCTCCACAATCCTCCCTCTTGGATAACCACCAACACCAGAAGCTATATCAATCGCAACAGAACCACTGGATATTGTTTCAATATTTTGCACAGCATTTTCTTCCCCTAAGAACATTATAGAGCCTTTTCCAAACGTTTTTTCAATCTTTCCAATAGCTTTTTTCAAAACTTCCTTTTTTTGTTTATTATCACTCATTTTTGTCTAACCCTCCTTCAAATTTTACCCTATACATCCATTTGTAAATAGGACCACTAGGTGTTAAAGTAGATGAATAAATAATTACTTTATCAACAGGAACTACCATTTTGGGAACATCAATATCTTTTACCAACTCCTCCCAATTCTCTGGACTATACTTAAGGCGTCCTAAAGTAATATGCGGAACAAAATTTCCTTTATCATCAAAGGATATACGTAATTTTTTCATTTCAGAACGCATTTCAAGATAAAGTGTTTGTAATATCTTACTTTGTTCTACTTTCAAAAAGAACACCCTTGGTAAATGCTTAAACCTAAAAAAACCAAACTCATTAACGTTAAATGAAAAACTTGGGAAACCTATTAATCTCCTATGAAATTTCTCGGCTAATAGCTCCACCTTTTCTTTGTCAATCTCCCCTAAAAAAAACAATGTAAGGTGCAAATTCTCAGGTGAAACCCAAGACGCCTTAAAACCCATCTTTTTTAGCTTTGATATAACATCTTCAGCAACGCTCCTAACTTCACTAGTTATATCAATAGCAATAAATGATCGCAATTAAAATCACCCCTTTAAAACCCTTTTATTTTGAACAAGATAAATAACTCCTGAAAATACAGTCACTGTAATTACAACGTAAGAAAGCAATAAATTTATCATATAAACTTTAAACCCTAACGTTTCCATAAAAAGAAAAACTACCCAGAACATCTGAGTGACTGTCTTTAATTTCCCAAAATAGTTTGCAGCTATTACCTCATTTGAAACAAGTGCTACCATCCTTATTGTTGTAACTAAAGCATCTCTGAAAAAAATTATAACTACCATCCAACTTGGAACAAAACCCAATTCAACAAATACTATTAACACACTTGTGATAAGAATCTTATCACTCATTTGATCAAATATCTTTCCAAAATTTGTTATCTGATTTAATTTTCGTGCAAAGTACCCATCAAAATAATCACTTATTGCTGAAACAATAAACAATACAAAAGCAAGTAAATTAAAACCATTTAAAAGTAAAAACACTATAATAATAGCCAAAAATACTCTAGTCCACGTAATGGTGTTCGGTATATTCAAAGAATATCACTCCTCAACAATTTCTCCTTCTAAGTCATAAATATCCGCAGAAGTTATCTTTACATCAAAAAATCCCTTTTTAAACTCTCCTCTAACAAATACATTCGCATCAATCTCTGGGGCATCCATATAACTTCTGCCTATTAAAACCCCGTCTTCTTCTTCGTCAA
This sequence comes from Thermosipho melanesiensis BI429, assembly GCF_000016905.1. Classification (GTDB taxonomy): domain Bacteria; phylum Thermotogota; class Thermotogae; order Thermotogales; family Fervidobacteriaceae; genus Thermosipho; species Thermosipho melanesiensis. Next base: position 1,179,257 of record NC_009616.1, on the reverse strand, counting down.
ACAATACCTTTAACTTTTTCCCAACAAGTTTTTCGTTTTTTTCAAAAGATATCTGAGATTGTATATCCATTAATTCCTCCAACCTTTCTTCGGCAATTTCTCTTGGAACTTTTCCACTAAGACTAAAAGATGAAGCTTCCTCTTCATCTGAATAAATAAAAGCACCCAACCTATCAAACTTTACTTCCTTGATAAATTTAAGAGTTTCGTCAAAATCTTTCCTTGTTTCACCTGGAAACCCAACTATTATACTTGTTCTCAAAATTGCATCAGAGTAAAAATTTCTAATCTTTTCAAATAAAGAATAAAGTTGTCTAGTTTTCCGTGACCTATTCATCAATTTTAGTATCTTGTCACTTCCATTTTGTACAGGAATATCAAAATACTTTAAAACCTTATCGTACGAAAATGCCTCTATTATATCGTCAGTTATGTGATCAGGATGCATATACATAACTCTCACCCAAAAATCTCCAGAAAGATCGTTTATCCTCTTTAAAAGTTCAGGTAACATTTGTTTCCTATAAATATCAATTCCATATCCCGTTGTATCTTGAGCAACCAATATTATTTCTTTTATTTTCCTTTCAATCAAAAATTCTATTTCTTTCAATATATCATCAATTTTTCTACTTTTAAAGCTCCCTTTAAACAAAGGGATTGTACAAAAACTACATGCTCTATCACAACCATCTGAAATTTTCACATATGCATATTGCCCATTATCTACTCTACCTTCAAAATTGTATACCGGTTCTGGAACTTCTGGTATAACATTTCTTTTTCCAATATGTGTTGCTATCTCTTTAGGTGGTAAAACCCCAAACCATCCATCAACTTCTGGTATTTCTTTTTTTAGTTCTTTTCCAAATCTTTGAACCAAACATCCAGTTACAAAAACCTTTAAATTTTTCCCTTTTTTATACTCCACATAAGATAAAATTTCTTCTATGGATTCCTTTTTTGCATCAAGGATAAAACCACATGTATCTATAATTACAGCATCTGCATCACTTAAATTGTCAACTATGTTATTTCCCATTTTCCTTAAATGTGATTTTAACAATGCACAATCGGCTTCATTCTTTGGGCATCCAAGCACTTCTACATAAAAATTCACTTTCTCACCTCAAAAACTTTTTTCGCTTTTCTAAATACATCAACCTTATTCTTTCCAATTCTCTTTTATATTCCTCTTCCTTGTAGTTTGGATAAGTAAAATCATAATCTTTCCAACAACCATTTATATACATTAAAGTTGGTTCTGCATATATTCCCTTTCCAATATATATCCTGTGAGGCCACATCTTAGTTGTTGCAAGAACAAATTGCATATGATGGATATAACCAGGATCAATGTTAAACCTTCTATTCCCTTCAACAGCAAACTCATTCTCTATATTGTTTGTTATGTTCTTTATATCTGCCAATTGAGAAGGATGTATTAACCTTTCAAAACCCAACAATTTCCCCTTTACCCCTTCTCCCATTTCTTTGTTGTAATACAAAGTGTATTTTTCAAAATCTAAAATTTCAGACTGATAATCTATGGGACCAAAACATTCCACCAATCTATCTTTTACCTCATTAAACCAATAATCCACATGCGATGAAAAAAAGAATATTACTAAATTAACCATATCAACCTTTCTTATTTTCCCCACTCTACCACCACCTTAAACCTATCCATATCTATTTTCTTTATTTCATTATTAATTTTAAACAACAATGCTTTTCCCTTCACAATATACTCACCTTCATCTAGTTTAAACTCATATCCCTCTTTCCCATTTAATGCTATCAAACCAGATTGGGCTCGCAATATTGCCAAAGGAGCCTTATATGTCGATACAAATAATTTTAAAGAAAAATAAAATAAAATAAATGAGATAAATAACAAAAAATAAATTGAATAACCCTTTTTTATTTTTGTATTACTTTCCCTCTTACTCTTTCCTAATTCATAATATGTTAATATATCCTCGGATATATTGAAAAAGCGCTTTATTTTTCTTAAATCCTCTCTTACAACCATCTCATCAAAATAAAAACTTCCTTCAAAATACTTTTGAAGTCTTCTAAAATCTATTTCTAACTTCTTAGATATATCAAACAAAGATAATTGGTAAGTCCCAATCACTTTTTTTAATATATATGATATTTCTTTCCACCCATCCATAATAATATTATACTCCATTTTTTTTCAGATTTGCAACAAACAATAGTGTGGGCAAAAGTGTTAAGCTAAAAATGGCACTCGAAATCATAGAAACCCACATTAAACCTACCAGATATTCGTGGATTTTTAATGGAGACAACAAAAGTACAGAAAGTCCTATAGAAAGCCCTAAAGCATTTGCAAGTATAGGTTTAGATGTTACATCAAAAGATTTTTCAATGGCACGTTTTTTATCCCTCAATAATCTTAAGTAATAATTATAACTTTCTATAAAATGTATTGCATAATCTATTCCAACACCCACAACTATACTTCCCATAGTAGCCGTAATAATACTTAACTTAATGCCAAAAATTCCCATAAAACCAAACATTACTATTAAGGTCAAAGAAATTGGTAAAATAGCAAAAAAAGATTCTTTCAAATTCTTTAACCTCACAAAAACTATGAGAAAGACCAAAAATACAGCTAATAAAAGTGATTTTATCTGTTGAGGAACTATTACATCATTCATCTCCTTCATAATGTACGGAGCCCCTGTAATTTTTATATCCTCTGGCGCCTTTTTTTCAATTTCATTTAATACCTTACTATTTATTTCTTCTGGAAATATTAGGACTCTTCCAGAAAATATTTTTAAATTTACAAAGTTATCGTATATTGGTGGTAACAAATTTAGCAAAAATCTCACACGAACAACGTTGTCTGGATAACCCTCTTGTCCAAAAATTTTTTCATTAATATTTTTCATTATATCGTAAAAAGATATTGCCTTTAATCCTTTCTCAAAATCCAAGACCTTGTTAGCAAATTCGGCAGATAACAAATTTTCCGTCTTAAAATATCCAAACACAGGAACAGTTATACCTGCAACTTTTTGAACAACATCCGAATTTTTCTTAACTTGAGTGTAATCTTTAAAAATATCAAGCATATAAAACTCCCTATCCAAAAAATAAACACCCGGAAAGAAAACAACCACTATCAAAATTGTAATGAAAACTGCCCTTTTTCCAATCATATTCCTAAAAGTTCTTGAAATTTTACTATCTTCTTTTTTTACCCCTATATCACTTTTTAAAAGAACCACAGGCAGAAATACCCATGTTGCAATTCCCGCAAAAGCAACACCAATTGCACTAAATTTACCCATCTGCGCTAATGATTCAGAATCAATAATGGCAAGCGATAAAAAACCCGCAACTGTAGTTATTGTAGTAAGAATCATTGCAAACCCAGTGCTTTTTAAAGTTTCAGATAACGCAGAAAATTTATCTTTATTTTCCTTGTTATCCATAAAATGCGATACAAAATGAAGGCCATCTGCACTACCCATTACTATTGTAAATATAGGAGCAAGTATTGTTAGAATGGATATCTCCCTTTCAGTCCAACCAATTATCCCCAAAGTCCACAGCGCCCCCATACCTGCAGGTAACACGGAAAATAATGTCGGTCTAAATCCACCTAATCGCCATCTAAATACTAAAAATATAGTAACTATGGCAAGCGGTGGCAGGGTAAAAACTATTAACAATAGATAATCATACATTTTTTCTTGTAAATACGTACTTCCAGCAAAATAGTGCGGTAAATCTATAACCTCATCTATCTTTGAAACTACCCTCTTGGTAGGAAATATATAATATATAACATAGAATTTTCCATATCTTTGACTAATAATATCTAACTTTTCCAGAAAATTTTTTACAATCTCAAAATTTTCCTCATTTATATTTTCAACATTTACCTTCCTAAAACCAAAGGGAATTTCATCTGGAACTGGAGAAATGATTTTTCCAATTCCATCAATACTCTTTAATTTTTTATCATACTCCTTTATCTTTCTTATGCCATCTAAACTCAACGGATTTTCATCAAATTCTATTAAGACATTCAATTGATTTTCTGTCGAAAAATCCTTTTCCAATTCCTTTAAAATCTTCTCATACTTTGAATTTTCTAATCTAAAAAGAGAAAAATCCGTGTTAAATCTTATTCTCAGCATCCCTAAAAAAAAGGCTATATTCAAAATCACAAGCAAAACAATTATCTTCTTTGCATGTTTTTCATAAAACTTTGACATGTTTTACCTCCTTTATAAAATCTATTAGCTCAACTTCTACTAATTTCCCCATCTTTACAGCTCTATCTAAATAATAAAGTTTTTTAATCAAATTTTCCACACACTTTAAGTTATACAGTAATAAGTGATTTTTAGGATTGAACTTTTGATTTTTAAATTTAAAACCAAGAAATCTAGCAACCTTTGAACTTGACAACTTTAATTGTTTTGAAATTTTTAAAATTTCCGGCCAACTAAATCTAGATTTTACTTCAACAAAATTTATCAATTTATATAATGTAATAAAATGATTTGAAAGTGCATATACAATCACGGGAAATTCGTAATCACGCACAATTTCTTTTAAATAAGCTAATGCATCTTTTTCCCTTTTGGAAACCATAAAACAAAAATCATCTAATTTTGAAACAGTATATTTGTGGACTAACTCTTTTGCCAACTGCAAGGACAAATCATCTTTAAAAACCTTCAACTTTAAAATTTCATTGTAAATAGCTATATCGTTAGGGCCAACATTTTCAAACAAAAACTTCGCTAACCCATCTAATTTTATTCCTTCCTCACTCAAAAATTCTTCTATTAACTTTCCCCATTTGTCTTCTTCCCAGGGATTGGGTAATTTAAACTCTCTTATATCTAAACCTTCCATTTTCTTTTTAACCTTACTCTGCGTTCTTAAAATCAAATAATTCTCACTAGAAACATTTATCTCTAGAATTTTACTTCTTTCACTTGACTTAAACTTGTCAAAATCTATCACGTCCACAATAACGTTTTTCGAAAAAAGACCTAAGTTAGAAAGTTTCTCAAAAATAATTTTTACATCATATCCTGGATAAACCCTAATATACTCACCGTTTGTTTTACTCCTAATTTTTTTCACGAACTTTTCTTTCAGAACTTCTGAATCTCCATATAAATTAATTTTGGGCATTTTCTCACCTCTTAGAGTATTATATCACACAGAAATATTGTATAATTAACAGAGGGAGTGAAAGAATGGAAAAAAAATTATACGAAATCTTAGAAGAACTTAATTTAAAGGTTCCAGAAAATAAATTAAAAGAATTCGTAAAAAAATTTGATGTAAATAGTTTAAGTAAAGAAACCATAAAAAAATTAATAATAGAAAACCTAACCATTGGTGAGTCTTATTTTTTTAGAGATAGAGAAATATTCAACACACTCAAAGACATACTTATCACAAAAAAATTCTGGAGGATATTAAGTATTGGTTGCTCAAGAGGGGAAGAAGTATATACATTATCATTTTTGATAAACGATTTAAACTTAAAGGCAAAAATTGTGGGTATTGACATAAATAGCAAAAGAATTAATCAAGCTAAAGAAGGAAAGTACAAATTCTGGAGTGTGCGATTTCTGGAAAGTATCGAAATTGAAAAATACTTTATCCAAAAAGATAATGTGTTTTTCGTAAAAGAAAAATACAAAAAAAACGTAGAATTCTACACAAAAAGCATTTTAGAATTAAGTAATAAATTTGATATAATATTTACAAGAAGAGTACTTATTTACATACCAGATAAAATTAACATTGTAAAAAAACTAAATGATTTATTAGATAATAGTGGGTATTTAATTTTAGGACAAGGTGAATACCATCCAGAAATTTTTGAATACTTTAATTTTGATACAAATCCATCTATACTCCAAAAAGCAAAAATCTCTAAAAGCCCAAAAACAAAAAACCAAAAAAACAAGAAAAAGTTTTATACAAAAGAAAAGAACTTATCACTTGAAGAGGAAATACAAATTGTTGAAAATTATATAGAACACGAAAACTATAAAAAAGCTTACGAAATAATCAAAAGGCTTTCAAAAAAATATATTTTTTCATATATAGTATTCAAATACAAAGCACTAGTAGAATTGATGTTAAACAAAAAAGACGACGCAAAAAAATCATTAAAAAAAGCATTACTCTTGAACAAATATGATGAAGAAATCTGGCAATTAAGATATTTAATCGAGGAGTGAAACTATGTATTTTCTATGTGAAATAGAAGATAAAGATAAGATATATAAAATTGCGGTTTTAAAAGATAAAGTAATTGGTATTAGTAACTCTCTAATAAAATCGCAATTAGAAATTGACTTTTGCCTCTTTGAAGATAGACTTTATCCTATATACACACATAACAATCTTAAAAACCCCAATTTAAAATTTTACTTTGTCTTTGAAAAATTTGCCTTTGGAATAACAAGGATAATAAAAGAAAGTGAGCAGCATCCCAAAAAAATTGAAAACAACGAGCTTTACTCTGGAGTTATAATAGAAGAAGATAGTTATTTTGTATATAACTTAGAAAAAATTTCTCCTGCACATGCAGTACAAAACTCTTTAAATAGTAAAAAAATTAAAAATAAAGAAGAAAAAAAAGATTATTTAGTATTGGATAAAACATTCGCAATACACAAAACTAATGTACTCTCAATAATGGAAAATAGTGAAATTATCATTTTTCCAACTAGCGGCTATATTGGTTTTGTAGAATATAAAGAAATTCTTCCCGTAAAAAGAATAAAAGATGGAAAATATGTAGTTATAACAAGAAACGGGGCATTCCAATGCAAAAACATAGAAATCACCAATGGAAAGCTGTTTCAAAACAAAAAAAATAAGATATTAAAATGTTCTTTTGGAAACCTTAAGATCTTGGAGTGATAGTATGGATTTTACAGAAATATTTTTATCAGAACTTTCTGAAAAGTGTATCGAAGCAAAAAAAATTATTTCTGAAATAAAAAAAAACAATGACAAATCACTTACAAAAGAGCTATATAGAATATTTCACACAATTAAAGGGTCTGCAAGTCTTGTTAATATGAACAATTTTTCCAAACTTGCCCATAAAATTGAAGAATATTTGAAAAAGCGACTAGAAAATGAAAAAATGCCTGATGAAAAGTTTTTAGACAATCTAATTGCAGTTATTTCAAAAATTTCAAACAAGACAAAAGATTTAACAGATGAAGAATTAAATGATCTAATAAAAACATTGGAAGGCAAAAAGATAGCCGAAGAAGAAATAACAATATCCCAAAGGGATATTTTTATGCTTTCAGAAATAAGCGAATTTATTTCACAAACCTTAGAAATAGAAAATAGTGTTATAAGAAACAACAATAAAAAAGCTCTAGCTAAGACAAAAAATCTAAAGAAACAATTGATAGAAATTTTTGAAAATATAGTTTTTGTAAAGTTAGAAAATATTCTCAAAGATTTGGAAGAACTAGTACAAAGGGAAGCAAAAAAATATAGTAAAAAAATAAAACTTGTTCAAAAAGTAAGAGGAGTAAAAATAGAAAAAGAAGATGTAAAAGATATATTAGATATACTCGTTCACCTCATTAGAAATTCTATTGCACACGGCATTGAAACTCCAGAAGAAAGAAAAAAAATTGGCAAAGATGAAACGGGTAAAATAGAAATAAAAGCATACATAGAACAAAATAAAATATTTATAGAAGTATCGGACGATGGAAAAGGATTAGACTTAGAAAAGATAGAAGAAAAAGTAAAAAAGCTAAACCTAAAAGTCACCCCAACAGAAGCAATATTTTTACCTGGATTTAGTTCAAAAGATGAAGTTGATGAACTTTCAGGAAGGGGTATTGGTCTTGATATGGTAAAAAATTTTGCAACTACAAGAGGTGGAGATGTTAAAGTTGAAACAAAAAAAAAACAATGGTACAAAGTTTACCATATTCTACGAAATGAGAAGTTTTATCACAAATGTATTGATAGTAAAAGATGCCAAAAAAACATTCGCAATAGAAACCTCAAATATACTTTTTGTTGAAAAATATAAAGAAGAAATTAACAACAAGATTCTAATTAAAGATAGAATATATGAGATTATGTATAAATCAAAAAAACCTAACTTTGTGGTAATCACAAAAAACAACAAGGCGATTGTTGTTGAAAAGATAATTGGTATATTTGATGGAAAATTCGTTCCAAAAGAATTCCCAAATATAAAGGGGTTTGTAAAAAATATCTTTAGTTTTCCCGTTCCAGTTTTAGATCTTCAAAATATAAAAAATGAATTTGTAGAATCTAAAACAAAGCCAAAAATATTATTGATTGATGATTCAGTTACAACGAGAAAAATAGTTTCTAAGCTACTTGAAAAATACAATTTTGAAGTTACAACTGCAAAAGATGGGGTAGATGGAATAGAAAAATTCAAAAATGAAAAATTTGACCTTGTAATCTGTGATGTTGAAATGCCAAATTTAGGTGGATTTGAAACAGCAAAAAGAATAAAAAATCAATACAATGTGCCTATCATCTTATTTAGCACTATCTCAAAAGAAAATATACAAAAAGCGATAAACATAGCAGATACATTCATCTCAAAAGATGAACCACCTACAGTGTTAGTTAATACAATAAGAAAATTGCTAGGTGAAAGTTATGAATAAGTTAATAATTGTTGGTTCAGCTGGAAGTCCAAATAATGCAATAAAAATATTAAATACTAATGTAGAGTTAAAAATTCCAGTGATATTAAATATCCACTTTTCAAAACAATTTATTCCAGGTTTTGCAGAACATATAAAAAAGATAACCAAACAAAAAGTAACCATTGTAAAGGGTAAAACAAAACTTTCTCCAGGAATATATATACCAGATATTGGAAAAAGTTTGAAGTTTTTATCAGAAAATACTGTTAATAGTTTTATTTACAATAATGCAATTGCTCTTCCTTCAATAAATACACTTTTTTCTTCGCTAATCAAATATGCAAATTCGACGTTTTATATATTCGTTCTAAGTGGTCTTGGAAACGATGGACAAGAAACTTTAAAAAAACTAGAAGAAAATAATGTGCATTTTTTCATACAAAAAAACCCTAAAATTTTTTATCTTACGGAAAATTATAGAAAATCATTAAAAAATTACCTACTTGCAGACATTGATGAGATGAGAGAAATATTAAAGAAAATTAACAAGGAATGATATATATGCCTAAAATATTGATTATTGATGATTCACAAGTATGGAAAACTTTTCTCAGACAATATCTAGAAAAAAACAATGATGTGGAAACAGCCACAGACGGACTAGATGGTATAAATAAATTTTTTACATTTTTACCAGATGTGGTAATAGTTGATTACGTTATGCCAAAAATCAACGGTATACATTTTACTAGATTCATTAGAAGCTACTCAGCGTTTAAAAACGTAGGAATAATATTACTTACTGGTGCCAAAGAAACTGTTACTAAATTTTGGGCAAAAAAAAGTGGCGCAAATTTATTTCTTAGTAAAAGTCTAGATAAAGAAACCATTCTAAGCAAAATAGATGAATTTTTAAAAAACAATAACTTTTCTTGCGATTGGAGTAAAGAAATGTATAAAATACATCTACAACCATTTGGAGAACTCGTGGATATTCTTGACGAAACTTTAAAACAAACAACTTTACTTTCGGAATTTACAAATCTTTTCAATTATACATACGATGAAATAACGGTATTCAAAAAACTACACAACCTATTTTCAGAAATATTTGTTTTCTCAAATCTTTACTTTGCAATCTTTACAATTCAAAGAATAAGGCTTTATTCTTTTAACAATAACAAAAAAACTAATCCGAATAATTTATTGAAACTAATTAAACACAAAAACACAAGTCTTTCAAAACACAAAATCAGTATTGTAAATTTCAACGGAAAAAGAACTTTGTCAAACAATATTTTTCTCCAGCCAATAAATTTCTTCGATGAGGAAATTGGATATATGATATTTGAAGATATGGAAAATAAAAAAATAGTTTCCACGTTAAACTTTCTTTTAGAACCTATTTCAAAGTTATTTAACAAAATGAACGAAAACTACATTATCCAAAATGAACTATCGTATGATGAATTAACCAAAGCTCTTACTTTCCCTTATTTTAGATCAAAATTACTTCAAAGCATAAAAGTAGCTCAAAAAAACAATCTTCATATGGAAATAATATTAGTGGAATTTACTAACCCGAAGGAATTTATAATAAAAAACGGTGCAGATAAATTTGAAAAAGAAATAATAGAAATTTCAAAAACGTTAAATACTATTTTTCCAGATATGGTAGGAAGAATAAAATACAATAAATTTGCATGTATTTCTTTCTCAAAAGAAACGTTGCAAATAAATTCAGAAAATGTAAAAATAACAACCATTACATGGAACAAAGAACCACTTGCAGAATTAATTTCAAAATTATTTTAGGGAGGTAAAATTATGAAAAAATACTTAAAATTCACCCTTTACCTTTCAGTTAGTATATTAGCTGTAATTTGGATTTTGGCTTTCACATTGGTAATACCATACTTTACAGATTCAGTGAAAAATGTAGCATTATCACAATTTAAAAACAACCTTAAAATACTAATTCAAACCAAAAACTACGATACGATCTTTTCTCAAAATTATTTTGAATATTACTATCTCATCTCCCCAAAAGGTATTACATTAAACCACTCTGATAAAACAAAGATAGGAGCAGATTTTTCAGAAATTTTTCCAGATTTTTTTAAATATATGAAAGAAAAAAAAGAGGGAACTTACGAATACACATATAAAGATACTAAAAGAATTGCCGCCTTTGCATATGACGGAGAAAACTATTTAGTTATCTCCGTTAAAGAAACGGACTTGTTTGCTCCTGTTTATAGTTTCAAAAAATTGCTTTACTTTTTGATCCTCCCACTAATTACAGCGTTTACTATTATTTTCGGATATCTCTTTGGCATATTTATAAACAGACAGACAAGTAAAGATTTTTCACATGTTCTCTCCTTGCTATCTTCAATTTCAGAAGATGTTTTTAATACATCATCATCTACAAATGAAATAAAATCAATGGCAGAAAACACGGAAAATGCTATGAACGAATTAGATAAATCCATAGAAGATTTTGCCGCTTTTGTCGAAGAAAATACAGCAGAACTTGAATCTTCGTTGAATAAAATAATGGAATTTACACAAATAATTAAAGATATAATAGATTCAAGCTCTAAACTTTCAACACTTGCAGATGTATTAAGTAACCTTACAGAAAAAATCACGGATATTTCCGATACCATAACAGTGCTAGCAATAAATGCTTCCATCGAAACAAGTAAAGAAAACATAGATAGAGAAGGGCTCTCAAGAATTGCAGAAATGATTATGGAACTTTCCAATAATACAAGAGAACTAGCCAAAAACTCAAGAAAATCATTGTTAGATATTGAAGATATTATAACATCAACCATATTACTTTCTGAAAAAGCATCAAAGGAAATTTATTCTGTTAATGATTCATTGAATGCGGTTAAAACAGTTAATAATTCAACTTTGGATAATATAGACAAACTTACAAAAATTTCAAGAACCACCCACGATGCCATGGAAGAACTTTATGCAGGTTTAGAACAAGTGGAAGAGGCAATTAATAGTATAAATAAAAAGGTTCAAGAATTTGAAGAACAATTTAAATATTTAAAAGGAGAAATAAGATGATAGAAAAATGCACATTATGTCCTAGAAAATGTAAGGTTAACAGATACAAAACAAAGGGAATTTGTGGAGCAGATTACAAAATAAAAGTATCTAATATATTACTTCACAAAGGTGAAGAACCCCCAATTTCCGGTAAAAATGGTACAGGAATTGTGTTTTTCTCAGGATGTCCCATGAAATGTATATATTGTCAAAATATGGGATTTTCACAAAAAGGTATTGGCAAAGAAATCTCTATTGAAAAACTTGCAGACGCTTTCTTAAAACTCCAAGAAAGAGGAGCACACACACTTGACTTAGTTACACCTACTCAATATGTTCCTCAAATAATAGAAGCTTTGAATCTCGCAAAATCAAAGGGATTTAACATCCCAGTAGTATACAACACGTCAAGTTACGAAAATGTTGAAACCCTTAAATTGTTAGAAGGTTACGTTGATATATACCTTGCGGATATTAGATACACAAATTCTATGTATGGAAAGATATACTCAGATGTGGATAATTATTGGGAAACTGCTCAAGAATCAATAAAAGAAATGTATAGACAAGTGGGCGCATACAACGAAGAAAAAAGAAAAGGTATCATCATAAGAATATTGGTGCTTCCCAATAATGTCTCTGGACATTTTAAAGCTTTAAGATTTATTTTGGAATTAGATCCAAACATACCAGTTTCGTTAATGTCACAATATATTCCACACTTTTCTGCAAAAAATGATCCGTTAATTGGAAGGAAAATTACCAAAACTGAATATATGGAAGCTGTTGAATACATGGAAATGCTAGGTCTACATGGTTGGATACAACTTGACGAAAAAGAAAAACTAACTACTAAGGCGGTGGACATTGAATGGTAATTGTAAATCCCTCAGGTACATTACCCATAACTGTTACAAAATCATGTCCTATAAATTGTAAACACTGTGGTGGTGTTTACATAAAAAGTATGGTTCACATAGATAAAATGGAAAACTACGTAAAAAGGTATAAATCGTTTTTAATAAGTGGTGGAATGTCTTTTGAAGGAAAAATCCCATTTGATAAATATATTGGAAAATTGGAAAAATTAAAAAAAGAATATAATTTACTTTACAATTTTCACATTGGCTTTCCCAAAAAACCTCCATTTGAAATTGAAAAACTTGCAGATGTAATAAGCTTTGATTTCTTTTCAGATGAAAATGTAATGAAAGAAATATATAGAATCTCAAGAACTCCAAAAAAAATATTAGATGCTATTTTACCACTTAAAACAACTAAAATACCACACATTACAGTTGGTATATATTGCGGAAGGATAACACATGAGATAAAAAGTCTAGAAATTCTTAAATACTATTTTGACTCCATTGTTCTTAATATATTTATTCCAACCAAAAATACAGAATATGAAAAATGTCTTCCACCAAAAGTTGAAGACGTAAAAGAAGTGTTTGAACTTGCGAAAAAACATTTTAAAAACGTTACACTTGGTTGTATGCATCCACATGGAAAATACAGAGAAAATCTTTTAAAAGAAATTTCACCAGATATATTTGTAAATTCAGCAAGTAAAATATACGATTTCAAAGGATGTTGTTCGATATATCTTGCAAAGGAGGAAACAAAATGAAAATCGTTGGTGTAGACCTTGGAGGTACTTTTGTCAAAATTGGATTAGTAAATGAAAAATCAGGAAAAATCTTGAAAAAAACTACAATTGAAACAAAAGTTGAACTTGGAGGCAAAACAGTGGTAAAGAGAATAGCAGAAGCAATAACTAATCTCACTAATAATGATTTTTACGCAGTGGGAATAGGCTCACCAGGCTCTATAGATAAAGAAAGGGGAATAGTAAGATTTTCTCCTAATTTTCCAGACTGGCACAACTTTGAACTTGCACCAAAACTTTCAAAATTGTTAAACAAAAACGTATACGTTGAAAACGATGCAAATTCTTTTGTTTTAGGAGAAAAATGGTTTGGTGCCGGAAAAGGAAAAAAACATATAGTCGCTTTAACACTTGGAACTGGAGTGGGAGGTGGTGTAATATCACATAATATTTTAATTACAGGAAAAGATGGAATTGGTGCGGAATTAGGACACGTAATAATTAATCCTAATGGACCTCTCTGTGGCTGCGGAAATTACGGATGTTTAGAAGCATATGCTTCTGCTACAGCAATTGTTAGAATGGCAAAAGAAAGAAGAAAAAAATTCCCAGACTCTGTTATCTTTAAAGACGAAATAACAGCTAAAAACATATTTGAAGCTGTAAAACTTAATGATAGACTTGCCGTAATTATAAGAAATGAAGTGGTAGAAGCATTATCCATAGGGATTACAAGCTTTATCCATATATTCAATCCAGAAGTGGTTATTATAGGCGGTGGAGTATCAAGAGCTGGTGAAATTTTGTTTGAACCACTTAGAAGAAGGGTTGAAGAGCTTGTAATGCCAACATTTAAAGGTACCTACAAAATTGTACAAAGCCCATTAGTGGAAAATGCAGGTATATTGGGGGCTGCATCCATTGTCCTACAACGAGAAAATTGATATTGTTTGTATTGGAAAAACAAACTTAGACATATTCTACTATTACAATAAATTTCATATCAATAATAACAACATATCAAAAAATTTTGTGATATCACCTGGTGGAAAAGCAACTAATGTTGCTGTTAACCTTGCAAAGTTGGATCTAAAAGTAAGACTTATATCTTGTATAGGAAATGATATCTTTGGAAATTACGTGAAAACTCATCTTGAAAAAATTCTATATTTCACCCCAAAAATTGTTAATACTACAACAGCAGTTACAAGTATAGTAGTAGATAAGATGGGAAATAACACCATGTTCCATAATATTGGTGCAAATAAATTACTTTCAGAAGATTACATACCAGAAAAAATTGAGATTTCTTTCATACAAACGGGTATTCCAAAAAAAGTGTTAACTACAGCCCTTAAAAACTCAAAGGTAGCCTTTGTTGAACTTTCAGAACCAGCACAATTTAACGATGTTAAAAACTTTAAACCAGAAATAATTTCACTAAATTTGCAAGAAATAGAAAGGTTGTTTGAAGGTAGTCTAAATAAAAAGATAGATAAACTTTTGAACTATACAAACAAATTACTGTTAAAAATGGGCAAAGATGGAATTTTATATGCAACAAGGAAAAAAATTATAAAAAAAGAGGCAAAAAAAGTAAAAGTTATAAATACAACAGGAGCTGGAGATGCTGTTTCAGCTGCTTTTTTGTACGGTTACATAAAAATGTGGAATATCGAGAGAATATTGGATTTTTCCTTAGAATTTGCAGCCAAAAAAATCCAAAGTCCAATATCTACAATCTAAAGGGGGGTTTTTTTTGTTAAATCAAATCGTTGAAAAGAAAAAATTAGCATATGGTGTGCATCTTTTTTGGATAGAAAATCCAATTATTTCCCAAAAAGCTAAACCAGGACAATTTGTAATATTTAGAGTACACGAACACGGTGAAAGAATACCTCTTACCATATCTGGAACAGATAAAGACAAATTTAGAGTTATTGTAAGGGCCGTTGGAAAAAGCACATACGAACTTTGTAAATTAAGCAAAGGTGAATATATCAAAGATGTGGTTGGCCCACTAGGAACTCCAAGTGAAATAAAAAAATACGGCAAAGTACTAATAATAGGTGGTGGCGTTGGAATTGCGGCAATTGCACCAATTGCAAAAGAGCTAATTAAACAAGGAAACAAAGTAGATGTAATACTTGGTGCAAGAAGTAAAGAATACATAATTTTAGAAAATGAATTCAAAGAAGCAACCAATATTTTTATAGTTACTGACGATGGAAGCAAAGGTGAAAAAGCATTCCCACATCAGTTAATGGAAAAATTGCTTCAAAAAAATAAATACGATGTTGCATGGGCAATAGGCCCTGCTCTAATGATGAAATCTTGTTCTGAAATTGCAAAAAAATACAATCTAAAAATATTCGTTTCCTTAAACTCAATAATGGTTGATGGAACAGGTATGTGTGGAGGTTGTAGGGTAAGAATAAAAGATGAACTAAAATATACATGTGTAGATGGTCCTGAATTTGATGGTAGAGACGTTAATTGGAAAAGCTTCCTAACAAGACTTTCACAATACAGGGAAGAAGAAAAGATTGCATTTGAAAATTATTTAAAAAAAGTAGGTGAACCAACATGGCTGTAAAAGATAGAATTAAACCAATTGTAAGAGAACTTAATGAAAGAATAAAAGACTTTAATGAGGTATCATTGGGATATACATGGGAACTTGCAGTTGAAGAAGCAAAAAGATGTTTGCAATGTAAAATTCCCACTTGTGTACAAGGCTGCCCTGTTGGAATAGATATCCCAGGATTTATAAAAGAAATTGTCCAAGGAAACTTTCAAAATTCCTACAAAATATTGAAAAAATACAATTCACTTCCCGCTGTATGCGGTAGAGTTTGTCCTCAAGAAATCCAATGTGAAGGTTCATGTATCTTAAACAAAACAGGGAAACCAATAGCAATTGGACTTCTCGAGAGATTTGTGGCAGATTGGGCATCTGAAAATGCTATTGAAGAAAAAATTACTATAGAGAAAACTACAAATAAGAAAGTAGCGGTTATAGGTGCTGGACCCGCTGGACTTACAAACGCTTCTGAACTTGCAAAATATGGATTCAAAGTAGATATATATGAAGCATTTTCAGAACCCGGTGGAGTACTAATCTATGGAATACCTGAATTTCGTTTACCAAAATCTATTGTAAAAAGGGAAGTAGATTTCTTAAAAAAACTTGGAGTAAATATTACCTTAGATATTCCAGTAGGTTATGCAATTGAACCTGAAGAACTCATTGAAAAATACGATGCCATATTTATTGGAGTAGGTGCTGGTACTCCAAAATTTATGAATATTGCAGGCACAGAACTAAATGGTGTATATTCGGCAAATGAATTTTTAACCAGAATAAACCTGATGAAGGCATTTAAATTCCCCGAATATGATACTCCGGTAAAAATAGGAAAAAAAGTCGTGGTAATTGGTGGTGGAAATACCGCTATGGATGCCGCAAGAAGTGCATTTAGATTGGGTGCAGAGGTAACTATAGTTTACAGAAGAAGTGAAAAAGAAATGCCGGCAAGAAAAGCAGAAATCCATCATTCAAAAGAAGAAGGAATAAAATTTCAACTCTTAACCCAGCCAATAGAATACGTTGGGGATGAAAATGGAAAACTAAAAGCTATAAAATGCGTAAAGATGAAGTTGGGAGAACCAGATACAGGGGGTAGAAGAAGACCTCTTCCCATAGAAAACAGTGAATTCTTTATAGAAGCAGACATAGCTATAGAAGCTATTGGAACAAACTCCAATAAGTTATTGCTCTCAAAGTTTAAAGGATTGGAATTAAATAAATGGGGATACATCAAAACAGATGAATTTGGTCAAACAAGTATCCCAAAAGTATTTGCAGGTGGAGATATTGTAACTGGTTCTGCAACTGTTATACTTGCAATGGGAGCCGGAAAAAAAGCAGCAAAAAAGATGAAAGAATTTTTAGAAACCTAAATAAAAAACCGCTTCTAAACAGAAGCGGTTTTTTTATCTTTAAAAAACTAACTATTTTTACGTTTTTTCAGTTCTTTTTTTGATAGAATCGTTTGGTTAATAGTTTTTTAATTCTTTATCTTCCTTAATGTTTTTTTATTTTCTTTGAAAAATTTTTTGTTTAAATGAAACAGAAAGCATAGGGAGGTGAAACTTATGAAAAAAGGATTACTTGGATTATTTTTATTGGTATCTTTGGTTAGCTTTGCAGTAACTAACGTTATCTATATGGTAGGAGATGGTATGGGAATTAATCATGCTTTACTTGCAAGTTATATTGAAGGAAGAGTTCTAAACTTTATGAAAACCCAAAACATCGCTATTATTACAACCCACTCTGCAAATAGTAATGTTACTGATTCTGCCGCAGCAGGTACTGCATTATTTACGGGATTCAAAACCAATAACGGAATGATAGGCATGTTACCAGATGGAACAATTATTCCCACAATAGCAGAAATTGCAGCAAAACAAGGGGTAAAAATTGGTATTATTTCTACTTCTAGAATTACACATGCAACTCCAGGTGCAGTATATGGACACGTAAAATCAAGAAGTGATGAAAACACGCTTGCAGAACAACTAGTTAACAGTCCCATCACAGTTGCGTTTGGGGGAGGTTGGAGACATTTTGTTGCAACTGATGGAAAAAGAAATGATGGAAAAGATTTAATAAAACTTGCAAAAGAAAAAGGATTTGACTATATTACAACAAAAGAAGAATTGTTAAATTACAACGGAAACAGAGTACTTGGTCTTTTTAGTTCAAGTCACCTGCCAGCTGCTTCTGATAGGATAAAAGAACCAATGTTAGCAGAAATGACTAAAAAAGCTCTTGAAATACTATCCAAAGACGGAAAACCATTCTTCTTAATGATTGAAGGTTCTCAAATTGACTGGGAAGCTCACGGAAACGATCCATATGGTGTCTGGAAAGAAATAATAGAATTTGAACAAGCTTTTAACGTGGCAATGGAATTTCTTAAAGAAAATCCAGAAACATTAATAATTGTAACTGCAGATCACGAAACTGGTGGATTAGGACTTTCCACAGGTGGTTACTTCTTCGATGTTGAAATGCTAAAAAAATTTACCAAAAATACTGATTTCATAGCAAAGCACGCTAACAAAGATAAAGAAAAAGTTAGAGAATTGGTAAAACAATATTATGGGATTGAATTTACAGACGAAGACATGGAATATTTTGATCTCATTCTCAAGGAACAAACTGGTTCTTATTACGCATTTTCAAATGCAATTGGAAGAGTGGTAAGTAGAAAAGCACATATTGGATGGACAACCTTTGACCATACTGCTGCACCAGTTGCTTTGTATGCATTTGGGAAAGGTGCAGAAAACTTTAATGGTTTCTACGACAACACTGAAATTCCAAGGATTATTGGAAGAATAGCTGGATATGAGATTACATTCCCTATTTACGAACTTCCAATTTCAGGAGGACATTAACAGTAAAAGTGCCTTATTAATCTTAAACTCCAGGAATTCCTGGAGTTTTTTTTTAATGCACTTTATATGCTTAAAATTAAAAAATTCACACATTTATCATTTTTGATTATCGTTAAGAAAAAAGTTATAATTTCTTTGATAAAACTTTACAAAAAGGGGTGGTTTATTTGAAAGTTGTAGATATATCAAAAATAAACGAGTTGGTAAAAGAAGGTGCAACGTTAATGATAGGTGGATTTTTGGGTGTTGGAACTCCAGAAAATATAATTGATGAAATCATAAGACACAACATATCAAACCTTACGGTAATTGCAAATGATACAGCATTTGAAGATAGGGGGATTGGAAAATTAGTAAAAAATAAATTATGTAAAAAGGTAATTGTTTCTCACATTGGAACAAATCCAGAAACGCAAAGGCAAATGATTGAAGGAACATTGGAAGTTGAATTGGTTCCTCAAGGAACACTTGCAGAAAGAATACGTGCCGCAGGGGTTGGATTAGGTGGAATTTTAACTCCAACAGGTGTAGGTACCGTGGTTGAAAAAGATAAAAAAGTAATTGAAGTGGAAGGAAAAAAATATTTACTTGAACTTCCCATTCACGCTGATGTTGCTTTAATAAAGGCAAAAAAAGCTGATTATTTAGGTAATTTGGTCTATAACCTAACTGCTGAAAATTTTAACCCTATTATGGCACTTGCCGCTAAAACGGTAATTGCTGAAGTTGAAGAAATAGTTCCAACAGGTACCTTAAGTCCAAATGAAATTAAAACTCCCGGTATAATTGTTGATTATATAGTTACGGGGGTGACAAGATGAACCCAAAAGAAAAAATAGCCATAAGAGTTGCACAGGAACTTAAAAAAGGACAATTAGTAAATCTTGGCATTGGTCTTCCTACACTAGTTGCAAATTACATTCCAAAAGATATACATGTCTTCTTTCAAAGTGAAAATGGAATAATTGGAATGGGCCCTGCTCCAAAAGAAGGGTATGAAAATAGCGATCTAACAAATGCCGGAGCAAGTTATATAACTGCTTTACCTGGTGCTATGACATTTGATAGTGCTTTCTCATTTGGAATAATTAGAGGTGGCCATTTAGATGTAACCGTATTAGGAGGTTTACAGGTAGATGAAGAAGGACATCTTGCAAATTGGATGATTCCGGGAAAAATGATTCCAGGGATGGGTGGAGCAATGGACCTCGTAACAGGTGCAAAAAAGGTTATAGTAGCTATGACACACACCGCAAAAGGAACACCAAAAATAGTTAAAAAATGTACTCTGCCATTAACTTCCATTAGAAAAGTTGATCTTATAGTAACAGAACTTGCCGTAATTGAACCTACCGATGAAGGTTTATTGTTAAAAGAAATATCTAAAGAGACTACTCTAGATGAAGTTCTTAAACTTACAGAAGCAAAATTAATAATCGCTGATGATCTTAAAATCTTTTAAAACAAACAGGAGGGATATGATGGTATACATACTAGGTGCAAAAAGAACAGCAATAGGGACATTTGGTGGAAGTCTAAAAGATATTCCCGCACCAAGGCTTGGAGCAATAGTGGCAAAAGAGGCAATAAAGCAAGCAAATGTCGACCCAAAAGAATTCGATGAAACGATTATAGGAAGTATACTTACCGCAGGTCAAGGTATGGGCCCTGGAAGACAAGTTGGCATCTATGCAGGCATCCCCGTTGAAAAGCCTGGATACACAGTAAATATGTTATGTGGAAGTGGAATGAAAGCCACCATGATAGGAGCGGTAGACATTGTCTCAAAGGAAGCAGAACTTGTTTTAACTGGTGGAATTGAAAACATGTCTGCATCCCCCTACCTTATTCCAAGCAAAGCAAGGTATGGATTAAAGTTTGGAAACTTTGAAATATTGGACCACATGATATTAGATGGACTTACAGATGTTTTTAATAATGTACATATGGGGTTAACTGCGGAAAATTTGGCAGGAAAATATAAAATATCAAGAGAGATGCAAGATAAATTTGCATATGAGAGCCAAATGAAAGCCAAAAAAGCCATAGAAGAAGGAAAATTCAAAGATGAGATAGTACCTGTAGAAATAGAAACAAAAAAGGGAACTATAATATTCGATACAGATGAACATCCAAGAGAAGTAACGCTAGAAAAGCTATCTAAATTAAGACCGGCATTTAAAAAGGACGGAACAATAACAGCGGGAAACGCAAGTGGAATAAACGATGGAGCAAGTGCAATAATACTAGCAAGTGAAAAATACGTAGAACAAAACAATCTTAAACCACTTGCAAGAATAATTTCATGGGCACAAGCGGGGGTAGAACCAATGGAAATGGGGCTTGGGCCAGTACCAGCGACAGAAAAGGCATTAAAAAAAGCAGGTTTGAAGATAGAGGACATAGAACTAATAGAGTTAAACGAAGCGTTTGCAGCACAAAGCCTTGCAGTAATAAAAGAATGGAGCAAAAGGTTCAATGTAAGTGAAGAATGGATAAAAGAAAGAACAAATGTAAATGGAGGAGCAATAGCATTAGGACACCCCATAGGAGCAAGTGGAAATAGAATAATAGTAACACTACTGTATGAGATGAAAAAGAGAAATCTAAAATATGGACTTGCAACACTTTGTATAGGTGGAGGTATGGGTACAGCTGTTGTTATTGAAAATATCTAATAATATCTAATACTAATAGCTCCAGGTTTTTTCCTGGAGCTTTTTTATTTGACAACTAAGTGCTGTAATAGTATAATATTACAGTGAACACAAAAATGATAGACAAGAGGTAGATTATGTGGTTTAACATAAATTTTTCATCCCATATTCCCGTTTACAAGCAAATTGTGGAAAATATAAAAATAGAAATATTAAAAGGAAACATAAAAAAAGGCGAGTTTTTACCATCTATAAGAAAACTTGCCAGTGATTTAGGTGTGAATCTAAATACAGTGGCAAGGGCATACAGAGAGCTTGTAAATGAAAAGATAATTGAAGCTATTAGAGGAGAAGGATATATAGTTATTGAAAACTCGCTTAAAAATTTTAACAATGAACTTTTAAATGATTTATCAGAAATTGTAAAAAAATGCTTAAAAGCAGGGATAAGTATTGACGATATTTGTAATTTGATAAAGGGAGGTGAATTTAGTGATAACAGTTAAAGAGTTGGAAAAATCGTACAAAACAAAAAAAGCTGTAGACAAAGTTTCATTTGAAGTGGATAAAGGAGAAATTTTTGCACTACTTGGTCCAAATGGTGCAGGCAAAACAACAACACTAAAGTGTATTTTAAAGTTGAAAAAAATGGATAATGGAACTATTACACTCAACGGTACTTACACATATTTACCTGAAAAAAAGGAATTGTATAAATCTATCAAAGTTAAACAAATGATTGAAATTTCAGAAGATATTTCAAAATATTTTTCAAAGCAAAAAGCTTTAAAATATATTGAAGAATTCAATTTACCTTTAAACGAAAAAGTGGGAAATTTATCTCATGGTATGGCCACTTTACTTTATCTTGCAATAATTCTTTCAGAAAATGTAGACATTTACTTTTTTGATGAACCCACATGGGGACTTGATCCCATTATGCAAAAAAAGGTATTAGAATTAATTAGAAATCTTTCTTTAGATGGTAAAACAGTATTCCTAACAAGCCATATACTTTCCGAAGTTGAAAAAATAGCTGATAAGGTGGCAATAATGTCAGATGGAAAAATAGTAGAATACGATTATCTTGATAACTTGAAAGAAAAATACGTTCTTTGCATTACACAGGAAAAGGTAAACGGTTATCTTTACAAGAAAACTGAAAACGAAAAAGTATTTCTCTGTAAAAAAGAACACGCAAAGGGAAAAATTATACCTGCAACTTTTGAAATTATATTTGAAGCCCTTGTAAAGGAGGGGAAAAGATGAAAAAAGAATGGCTTAATATGAAAGTTAGAACTATATCTATACTTATATTAATGCTCATACTCTTTTTTTCGCTCGCACCCTTCCAAAACCTCGTCATTGATATTTTAAACAAAAACTCCGAAACAATACAAAAATTTGTGGGAAACAATTTGGTGGAAAAACTTAAAAATTGGGATTATTATATCCTTACTCAATGGTTTGGAAAAAACTTCGGACAAATTATCCCCATAATTTCCATAATACTTGCCTTTCCACTATTTTCCAGAGAATTTGAAAATGAAACTATGCAATTTTTACTTGTTAGATTAAGTAGGAAAAGGGTATTTCTAAACAAAACATTGTTAGGATTGATTTTATTAATAACAGAAATTTCTCTGCTTTCATATCTACCATATATTTATTCCACTTTAGCTAATAAATCCCTTTCTTTTCAAATAACCACAAAATTCTTTCTGCACTCATTAATCGGTGGGATATTCTGGTATAGTCTTACTCTAATTTTTTCTGTATTATTTAATGACCAGGTAAAACCAATACTATCATCCTTGGCAATTCTCGGATTAACAACTACCTTGGGATTTTTAAAACCTCTTAGTTTTCTAAACACGTACAAATACATATTAGGAGTTAGCATTTTTGAACAAAATAAGGTGGATGTTAACTATTCTCTTTCTCTTATACTTTTAAGCATAATTTTTTTATATTTTTCACATACCTTGTTTAAAGAAAAGGAGGTATAGCTATGAGAAAATTTATACTTATTATTCTTTTTCTTTCAGCTTTAATATTTGCATCCAGTTTAGAAGATATTGCAACAGATTACTTAAACGCTTTAATTACTGAAAATTATCAAAAGGCACTTGAACTTTCCTCTGAAATCATGAAAAAACAACTTTCCGTTGAAAAAATGAAAAATATCTGGACTCAAATAACGGCAACTTACGGTAATTTTGAAAGCATACAAAAACTTGAAATAGTTCAAAAACCACCATATACAATTTTTGTATTTACATCAAAATTTAAAAATGCACTTTTAAATATTTCAATAACAATAAATAAAGATAAAAAAGTGGATGGACTATTTTTTTCTCCAGCACAAAAATTTACATACAAAATTCCAAGATATGTAAAAACAGAAAGTTTTATTGAAAAAGATATTAAAGTCAACAACCTTCCCGGAAAACTCACCATTCCAAAGGAAAAAACGGAATATGCAGTAATATTAATACATGGTTCGGGGCCAAATGATATGGATGAAACAATAGGACCAAATAAAGTATTCAAAGATATCGCATATGGTCTTTCAAGTAACAACATCGCAGTGCTAAGGTATGACAAAAGAACACTTTATCAAAAAGATATGGATATATCAATAAAAAAAGAAGTAATTAATGATGTTTTAGAAGCAATTAAAATTCTCAAAAATCAAAATTTTTCAAGAATATTTCTATTAGGACATAGTTTAGGAGCATATATAGCACCTTATATAGCTAACATAAGCAAAGATGTATCAGGTATAATATTACTCGCACCACCTGTAAGAAATTTAGAAGACGTTATTTTAGATCAATTAAACTTTCTTAAAAACAACAATGAAGAAATCATTAAAAAGTTAAAAGCATTAAAAGAAAATAAGTTAGACGAAGATGAAGTGGTTCTTGGAGCAAAAGCAAAATACTGGTACGATTTAAGAAAGTATAATCCGTTAAATTACTTAAAGGGCAAAAAAGCACTTATTTTATTCGGAAAAAACGATTACCAAGTTACTCTAAAGGATTATGAAATATTTAAAAACTTAAAAGACGAAACATTAAAGATAAAGTTATTTGAAGGATTAACGCATCTTTTCACGACTGGAGAAAAGTCACCAAACGCTTATCTAATGGAAAATCATGTGAATGTTGATGTAATAAATGAAATTGTTAAATTCATAAATGAAAATTAAAGGAGGTGAGTATATGATAATCTCAACAACAGATAAAATTCCCGGATACAAAATAAAAGAAATAACGGGAATTGTTATGGGCAATATAGTACATTCAAAACACCTAGGAAAAGACATTGCAGCTGCATTCAAAACACTAGCAGGCGGTGAAATAAAATCATACACAGAAATGATGACGGAAGCAAGAAATAAAGCAATAGAAAGAATGATAGATGAAGCCGAAAAACTGGGAGCTGATGCAATAGTTTCAGTAAGATTTTCTAGCTCTGCAATAATGAGTGGTGCAGCAGAAATTTTAGTCTATGGTACCGCAGTAAAATTATTACCTAAAGATATATAACAAACGAATGTTACGATTGCTATAATTTTCTGTTAATTTTTGCACGCAGGCAAGAAAGCCTTTATTTAAGG
This sequence comes from Thermosipho melanesiensis BI429, assembly GCF_000016905.1. GTDB lineage: Bacteria > Thermotogota > Thermotogae > Thermotogales > Fervidobacteriaceae > Thermosipho > Thermosipho melanesiensis. The sequence continues at coordinate 1,154,126 of NC_009616.1, read as the reverse complement.
GCTTTCTTGTTTTTTTAGAAAACAGTTATCACTCTTGACAATAGAGTGATAATGGCATATAATATAGACGGGAGGTGGAAAAATGAGCAGCAAAAAAGAATACGTAGTAGGTATAGACTTGGGTACAACGAATAGTGTAATTGCATGGATGAAACCCGATTCAAGCGTTGAAGTAATACCAAATGCAGAAGGTGCAAGAACAACACCGTCAATAGTTGCATTCAGCAAATCTGGTGAAATTTTAGTGGGTGAACCTGCAAAAAGACAATTAATCTTAAACTCAGATAGGACCATAAAATCTATCAAAAGAAAGATGGGAACAGATTATAAAGTAAAAATAGACGATAAAGAGTATTCTCCTCAGGAAATCAGCGCCTTTATCCTAAAAAAACTTAAAAAGGATGCCGAAGAATACCTGGGCGGAGAAATTAAAAGGGCTGTAATTACTTGTCCTGCTTACTTTAACGACGCACAAAGACAGGCTACAAAGGAAGCAGGAATTATTGCAGGATTTGACGTTCTAAGAATAATAAACGAACCTACAGCTGCAGCACTTGCGTATGGTCTTGACAGAAAAGGCAAAGAAGAAAAAGTCTTGGTATACGATCTAGGTGGAGGAACGTTTGACGTTTCAATACTTGAAATCGGTGATGGCGTAATTCAAGTTATAGCAACTTCTGGAAACAACCATCTCGGAGGAGATGATTTCGACCAAAGAATCATAGATTGGCTCGCAGAAGAGTTTAAAAAACAACACGGAGTAGACTTAAAAGAAGACAAACAAGCTCTACAAAGATTAAGAGACGCTGCAGAAAAAGCAAAAATTGAATTATCCAGTAAATTGGAAACAGATATTAGTCTACCATACATCACGGCTACTGCAGAAGGTCCGTTACACCTTGAAATGAGGCTTACACGTTCTATGTTTGAATCATTAACAAGAGATCTTGTCGAAATGACTAGAAAACCTATTGAACAAGCTTTATCAGATGCAAAACTCAAACCAGAAGACATTGATGAAATTATCCTCGTTGGTGGAATGACTAGAGTACCTATGATACAGAACTTCATCAAAGAAATCTTTGGTAAAGAACCAAACAAAAGAGTCAACCCAGATGAAGCGGTAGCAATGGGTGCAGCAATACAAGCGGCTATTTTGGCTGGTGAAGAAGGTGCACAAGGTAAAGATATTGTATTAGTCGATGTTACTCCACTTACATTAGGAATCGAAGTTAAAGGTGGATTGTTCGAACCAATAATTCCAAGAAACTCTACAATACCAATTAAAAAGAGCAAAGTCTTTACAACAGCAGAGGATGGACAAACGGAAGTTGAAATTAGGGTATTCCAAGGTGAAAGACCAATTGCAGCTGATAACATCCTACTCGGTAGCTTTAGACTCGTTGGAATACCACCTGCACCAAGAGGAGTACCACAGATAGAAGTTACATTTGATATCGACAGCGATGGTATAGTACACGTATCTGCAAAGGATTTAGGCACAGGTAAAGAACAAACAATGGTAGTTTCCGGTAGACACAAACTTTCTGAAGAGGATATAAACAAGATTATAGAAGACGCCAAAAAATACGAAGAACAAGATAAAAGGAGAAAAGAAGAAGTTGAGCTTAAGAATAAAGCAGATGACCTTGCGTACTATATAGATAAATCACTAAAAGAATACGGCGACAAAATACCACAAGATGAAAAGCAAAAACTCGAAACCCTCGTAAATGACCTAAGAGATGCCATAAATAAAAACGATATTGCAAGGATAAAAATGCTGTTCGATGAACTTGAAAGAGAAAAAACAAAGATTGGAGAATATATCTACAAACAAAACCAAGGAAATCAACAAGCGGAAAATCAATAAAAAATAAAAGGGAGGTGAAATTATGTTAGTAAGAAAAGATTATTTTGATCCATTCGTAGAGCTTCACAGGGAAATAGACAGATTGTTTGAGGATTTTATGGAACCATTCAAAAGGAGTAATGTTCACTTCCCAAGGGTTGATATCTATGAAACAGAAAAAGAAGTAGTTATTGAGGCAGAACTTCCTGGAATGAGAAAAGAAGACGTAAAGATTACAATAGAGGATGGGGTATTAAACATAAAAGGAGAAAGAAAATTTAACAGAGAAGATAAAAGCAAAAATTACAAAATTATCGAAAGAGTAGAAGGTTCGTTTGAAAGATCATTCGCACTACCAGATTATGTCGATGTAGAAAAAATAAGTGCAAAATTCACGGATGGTATCTTAAAGATAGAACTTCCTAAAAAAGAAGAAAAACAAAAGAAAGTTATAGATATAAAAGTTGAGTAAGAAAAATCCCCCCATCTACTATAGATGGGGGATTTTTTAACAAAAAACTTGCTTCCAGCTTTTACACTAGAAGCAAGTTTGGTAAAATTTTCATGGATTAAAATTGCATTCTCATTATCTCTTTATACGCATCAACTATCTTATTTCTTACTTCAACGGTAAGCCTCAACGAAATAGATGCTTTTTCCGCTTCAACAATCACTTCATGTATATTACTAATTTTTCCCGTGGCAAAATCATTTGCCATCTGTTCTGCTTTTTTTTGCTGCTGATTAACTTCTTTAATCGCATCATTAAGTATTTTTGAAAAATCTGCATTCGATTTTTTTAACGTATTGGGTTTCAAATTTCCATAATTTCCAACACCATTTATCTTATCTACCATTCAAATCACCTCCCAATCTGAAGAGCACTGTTAATCATTGCCTTGGTTGTATTAAATGCTGTAACATTTGCCTCATAAGCACGTTGGGCATTTATCATATCCACCATTTCCCTAACAACGTTAACATTTGGCAACTTAACATATCCATTTTCATCTGCATCGGGATGTGTAGGATCATACACAACTCTAAATGGTGATTGATCTTCATAAATTTCTTTTACCACAACTCCTCCATTTTCCAATCTTCCTCTAACATTTCTTAAAAGCTCTTGAAATACAGGAACTTTTCTTCTATATGGCTCCCCCTTTTCTGTACGTGTAGTTTCAGAATTTGCAAGGTTGTTGGTTATTACATCTATTCTCAATCTTTGTGCTGACATTCCCGTTGCAGCAATAGTCATTATGTTAAACTCATTCATAAAGATCCCCCTTATCTAATATTTCTAATTACCGTGTTGTATCTTTCTATGTTCGAACTCATAAGTCTTGAAAGTGTTTGATATCTTAACGCATTTTTTACCATTTCCGCAATTTCAACATCTATGTCTACGTTGTTTCCATCATTTGTCAAAGAGGTATTCTTTTGCACCTTTAAAATAAGATTTACAACATCAGGAACACTTTTAATGTGCTGATTTGAAGTTGTTTTCAACTTCAACCTCATTTTTGATTCATTAAACAATTCTTCAAAAACAATGTATTTTCTTTTATAATTAGGTGTTTCTGCATTGGCAATGTTTTGAGAATGAATTTCTTGCCTTTTCAATGCTACATCCATTGCTACTTTTAATGTATTGAAATTGGAATTAAACATTTTTTCCCTCCTCTATTGTAATTCTTCTACATCTCTCTTAAAATTCCTAAAAACCTTTTTGGAATTATTGCCAATATTAACGCAAATAAAGTTAAAATCATTCCAAATATCTGAACAAAAGACAACTTTTCTGAAAGAAGCATAATTGAAAAAATCGTTGAAAAAACAGGTTCACCAACAAATATCAAAGCCGCTGTATTACTCCCTACAACTTTTTGATATTTCGCTTGAGCTATTAATGCATAAATTGTAGCAAAAACAGCTGTAAATAAAGCAACACCTAAGATACTATAACTTACCTCCCAATTACCGTTTATCCCAAACATGCTGTTTAATACTGCAACCATAAAAAATTGAGTTGTCAATAAATCCTTTTCTTTTGATTTTTGTGAATAATGGGTCACTAGAACAACATGTAGTGCATAAAAGATTGCGCATACAAATGTCAAAAGATCACCAAAATTTATGCTATCTATACCACCTGACAAAAAATATTCACCTATCATTGCAACAACAAAAGAAAATATCTGAATTTTCGTAGGTTTCTTTTTTTCTATAAAATAGGAAAAAAGAGGTATTAAAACTATATAAAAGGCTGTTATAAATCCACTTTTTGAAGAAGTCGTGATAGATAGGCCCCATGTTTGAGTAGCATATGATATCCCTAAAACCACACCAAGAATTATACCATATCTATTACCTTTTCCAAAAATCAAAAAAGAAAGAAAAGTTGCAATCCAAAATCGAATTGCATTGTACGCAAACGGAGAAATATTAGGCAAAATCATCTTTTGAATAGGAAAAGTTAAACCCCATATTAAAGTAACTAACAATAGATTTAATATTGCTAAAACTCTCATATCACCACCCCCAAAAATTATATCTCAAAAAACTTAGCAAATCAAACTAAAAATAATTGCTTTAAATATGTTAAAATTTAATACAGAAAACATAAAGGGGGAGATATATTGCCATTTGATTTAAAGGCTTTTAAATCGGATATTGTATTTTATATAGACAATTATGAAAGGTTAGAAGATTTATTAAACGAAATAGATAATAAAATGGAAAAAATAAAACATTTTTTTAACGGAAGAGAAAAAGTCTTACTAAAATTAGAGAATCTTGAAGAAAAGATTAGTGATATTCCAAAAATAATGGCCAAGATAAAAGAGTACAGAATAAAAATAAAAGCAATAATAACAGATGAATACGATGAAAAAGCTCCAACGGTAAGAAAAGAAAAAGATGAAGAAAAAACAGTAATATATCTAAAAAATCTCCGTTCGGGACAAAAAATCTCACACAATGGAAATATAATATTAGTGGGAAACGTAAATGCCGGTTCAGAAATAAACGCCGGTGGAACTGTCGTAATATTTGGTTCATGTAACGGTATAGTAAGAGCTGGCTTAAAAAATCCTCATTCTTATATACTTACACTTTCGATAAATACCCCATTATTACAGATATCAGATGTAAAACATCAATTAAACAAACAATACAACAACCCTGTATTCGTCTATCAAAAAGGCGGGAAATTGATGTTTAAAGAAATAATCTAAAAACTTTCAAAACCAATCACTTCAGTTTCAAGTTTATCATTTACTACCAAAATTCCTCCACAGACCGATAATTCTTTCTCATTTTCCGGAAAACACAATGCCGTTAAATTGCCTCCATAAACACATCCTGTATCTATGTTTATATCAACAATTCTATCATTTACCTTGTACAACCCAACTTTTTTATTAAACGTTGGTGTATGTCCATGAATTAACACATAACCTTTTAAAGGATATACTTCCCTTAACCAAATATTACTAATCGATAAATCCATACCTATATCGTTTAAAAATTCACTATAACTTCCCTCATAGTTTGTCGCTTTTTCTATCGGAAAATCTGGTAATACATTAGCGTGTGAAAATAGAAACTTTACTCCAAAAAATTCTTCTACATGTAAAAATCTCAACTGCTCAAAAAAAGATAAATACGTATTTATATTTTCAACTCCCCCAAAAGATTCAATGGTACTATTTCCACCATTAGTTGGAAAAAGCCAGCTTTTATGACCAAACTTTAAGTATCTCAACATCATATCTTCATGATTTCCCAAAAGACAAACTTTTGGCGATAATTCTAACACTTTTTCTACAACCTCTTTCGAATAACTCCCCCTGTCTATATAATCACCAAGGAATATATACCTTTTATTTTCTTTCTGAAAATATGATAATACCTTTTCAAACTCAAAATAACATCCATGTATATCGCTAAATACCAATACCACACTCTCACCCAACTTATATTATACAACATTAAAAAATGTGGTATAATATAGATGAGAGTTTGTTACCAAAAATTATCATTTGACATTTTTCAAAAATATGGTATAATATTACACAGAGTGCATAAGACCCCGTTGAGGGGTCTTTTTTTTATCCTTTTATAGCATACAATTTTTATTTAAAGAAAGATATTTATATTAGCCTACAGTTTACTCCTTATTTCACCATTTAAATTGAATAAAAATTATGATAAAATCAAGTTGTAAAATAATTATATCTTGGAGGTGGAGAGATGAAGTTACAGATAAAATTGATATTAATTCTTGTAATAGTAGCGGTAATAGCAACGGTTGCGAGTATATCTGTTTCATTGTATCTTTCATTTGGTCATTTTTCACAAATGGCAAGCACTATTAACGAACTTGTTCTTACTTCCATATCAAAAGACATACAAGCTATTCTTAGCAATATTATTGAGTCCATTTACAAATATGCAACGGGGGGTTCTCTTGCTCCATACCTTATGAATGCAACTAGTGAACTTGGAAAAAAACAACTTGCTTGGGGTATTCGTAATGCTCGTAATGCTTTGAAAAAGGATGGCTTTCTTTGGACTTATCTTGTTTTAGAAAATGGTCAAATATTTGATGAAACCGGTGAATTAAGTATTGAATTTCCAGACAAACTTGACGTATTGGTTCATCAAATATTCGATAAAGAAAAAGAATATGACATATACATACCATATATCTATGAAGGTACAAGCACAATAGCGGTAGTAGTGCCGGTAAAGGATTTCAGTGAGAATGTAACAGCAGTACTTATTGGGTTATATCCACAAGCAGTATTACAAGATTCGGTAGAGAATGCAAAGATAGGAGAGAATGGGATAATAAGCATACTATATGATACCATAGTGATAGCCCATCCAGATAAAACAAAGGTAAACAAATTAGACGTAGCAAAAGAAAAAGAACTTGAAACATTAAACTCTGCGCTATCAAAAGACAAAGGGACGGTAATATTCAAATACAATGGAATGAAAAAATTTGCAAGTTTTGTAAAAATAGACGACTTACCATTAAAAGTAATGGCAACAATAAATTATGATGAAGTGATAAAAGAGGCGAAAAAGATAGTAAACTTAGGGATATTAACGGGGGTAATAGTAGCAATAGTAGCGGGAATAATAGCATACTTTGTATCAAAATCAATAAGTAGACCAATAATAGAGATAAGTGAAATAGCCAAGAGAGTAGCGGAAAAAGACCTAACAGTAGAGATAGAAGAAAAAGAAGGCAAAGATGAGATAAGCCAACTAACAAATGCGTTTAAGATATTGGTAGATAACTTCAAACAAACAGTAGGAGAAGTAATGAAACTAAACTCACAAGTATACTCCGTTTCACAGTTATTAGATGACATGGTGGAAGAAGCGGAAAAAGCGGCGAAAGACGCAGAAGAAACGGTAAACAAAGCGACATATGAGATACAAGAAGTAGTATCAGCCACAGAAGAAGCAAACAGTGGAATGGAAGAGATAGCATCAGGGGCGCAAAACATAGCAAATTACTCAGAAAACCTAGCAAGGAAAGCGGAAGAGATGAGAGAAAAAGCGACAGATTCAACGGGAAGGGTAAAAGAGTTGAAGGGAGTAATAATGGAAGTAGACGAAAAGATGAAAGAGACGGAAAAATCAGTAAGGGAGATGGAAGAATCATCGACAAAGATAGAAGAAATAGTAGAAACGATATCAAGTATAGCGGAACAAACAAACTTACTAGCACTAAATGCAGCGATAGAAGCGGCAAGGGCCGGAGAAGCAGGAAGGGGATTTGCGGTAGTAGCAGATGAGATAAGGAAATTAGCAGAAGAAAGTAAGAGCCAGACACAAAAGATAGCAGAAGTATTAAATGCGATAAAGAATCAAGCGGTAAACGTAGCAAAATACACAGAAGAAGTGGGAGAAAAGATAGAAGAATCCGTAGGGTCATCAGAGAAAGTAAGTGAAGCAATAAGAGAGTTACTAGAAAGGATAGAAGATATATACGGAATGACAAATGACTTAGCAGCGACATCGGAAGAACAGAGTGGAGCATCAGAAGAGGTAAGCGCAGCGATAGATAGGGTAACAAAGACATTGATGGAAGTAGAAGAAGAAGTAAAACAAATGGCAGGACAAGTGGAAAAACAAGCAAAACAGGCTGCAGAGGTAAAAACATATTCGGATGACTTAAATGATGCTGTCTCTTCATTGAACGAATATTTGGCTAAGTTTAAATTGTAAAAAAATTCCCCCTCTTCTTGGTATCCCCCATGGAGAGGGGGTTATATATCTTAAGCATGTATTTTTACTTTTCTATTTTTCCAATCAAATTTCAAAACATAACATAATTTGATATTGATAATGCTTCAAAAATGTAGAGAAATTACTCACCTTAAATCTCATCTGATTTTTCCTTTAGCTTTTTTTTACCCATCATACAATCTTTCATCTCCACTGTAACTAACGCAAAATTAAATAAATACAATATGCAGAGGTTTGTTCCAAAAACATTATACTTTTTGATTTTACTAAACTTGCAATACGTGACAGTATAGTTGCTTTACCAGCACAATTTGTACCTATTAGCAATATTTTTTCCATGATGATAACGTAAAAGATGAAGCTATAAGAAAGTTGAAAGAATAAATTGTAGGATGATTTATTTAAGTTATAAATAGATTTTTATATAGTATATATTATTAATGAAATTGTAATACATTAAAATTACATATTCTCGTCAATTACAACAATTTACTGAGTGTGTTTCAAAAATAAGCATTATTCACTATTTCAGTGAGATGGTAACCTTTGGATTACCTTGAAAATTCCTTTTAACCATTGCAAACAACGCAAACAAAAAAATTACTATTGTCCAGTTGTATAGGGTCAGTTTCGCCCAAATGCTCTTCACCACTCTCTCAAAGCTTTTCGTCTTTTACCACGACTAATTCTGACCTTTCAATGAAATCTTTCAGCACTTCAATACTCATAGAGCATCTCCCATCATGCACTTTGTTTTTTATCTTTATACCCTTCATCAGTTCGAGCAAAAGTTTCCTTTCGTCACTGTATGCAGGTCCCATATTTACACCAACCAGTATGGGATTACCTCCTTTTTCTTTCCTGCCCACCATCAGTTCCATCTTCACGTGAGAAGACACTTCCCTTATCTTCTTTCCCCTCATCTTTGGAAGTCGGAATATAGTTTTTTTGAACACACTCAAATTTTCTTGACATTATTATAAACTTACGTTATAATTATTGTAATATTTATTTATAACGCAAAATAAAAACAAAATAGAAATTAAGGAGGATATGGTATGGACTTAAGCATGTTAAAAAAAGAGCTATCTGTAAAATGTAAAAATGGAGTGGCATTTTTGTTGTCAGCTTCAGTAGTATGGGGAATTATGCTTCTTATAGTACTTTCTAACTTTGAAATTAACACAAAAAATTCTTTAATCTTATGGTCAACAGCGTTATTGTTCCCACTTGCAATGGTTTTTTCAAAGATTTTTAAAGCACAATGGAAAATTGATGATAACCCTCTTTCTATTTTGGGATTTTATTTGAATATAGCACAGCTTATTTATTATCCAATAGTAGTTTGGGCTCTTATAAAAAGACCTGAAGAAATGATAATTTTCCTTGGAATAATAACAAGTGCCCACCTTTTCCCATATGGTTGGTATTACAGTACAAAAATTTATATGGTAATGTCTGTTTTTATGTCTGTAACAATTCTCTTTGTAGCTCTTAGATTAACTTTAAAAACTTTATGGATTATTCCAACATTGATGATAGTTTTTCTAATTTTGCTGGTTATTCTTTTGTATAAAGATTACAAAAGAAAAGAAAAAAGTTGATAAGGTTATCAAAAAAACTCGAGAATTCTCTCGTTTTTTTTCACACAACATCCAACTTCCTACAGAAAAGAATGTACAGAACAATAAATATAACAATATCTGGACAATCTAAAACAAGTAAAACCCTATTATACAAACTTTTATCTCTTTCTAAAAAGTAATCTCTTCTTGTTAAACGGATTTGTCAGCATCATTATACCCAGATGTACTGCGTACCCCACGATCCCGCACACAATATCTCCCTTTCTCCTATGAGAAAAATGTTAAGGAACCACCATATCTATCACTTTGTAAAGATAAACGATATCAAAGGTAGCTACCAACACGTAAGCCCAAACGTTGCTTTTTACATCGATGAATGTTTCATAAAACATTTCAGGTGGTTTCATAAATATTTTTAGTACTTTTCTCACTTCTTCACCGTCCATGAACGTAATCTACAGCTTTAAGGAGGAAGTTCGTTATACTAATACCCAAAGCACACTTGCTACTTCTATTACAAGCGGGGCTGTGCTAAGTTTTTGAAATCCGTTAACCTGTTTAATTTTCCACTCACGTTGTCAGGTTTTCACGTCTTTGATTTGAACAATAACCTTCTTTTGTTAAACGGGTGAAAGAGTACTACTATTGCCATGTATCCTCCATAACCTAATAATCTGTAAAACACCTACTAACATGATTAAAATCTTCCAAAATAAACTCAACCTGGGTGTATCATAAAGAAAGGGGCCCACCATATTAGCCACTTTATAAAGATTAAAGCTGTCAAGGATACAGAACAACAGATATATCCAGAAATTATTTTTCGGATCGATGAAATTCTTATAGAACATATCGGTTGGCTTCAGTAAAGTTTTTAAAAACTTCCGCACTCTATCACCTGCCGTGAGCTATGATTTCAACACTTTCAGACCATACTTTTTCCCCACAACTATAGAGTCCCAGATATTTCTCTCCTCCTTCTGTTTTAGCTTGGTGAACGGATCGCATACGAACTTTTCATTGATCTTTATGATTCTATGTTCTCCAAGTTGTATAGGCAAATATACGTTGTACTCAGGTAAGTCAACACCATAATATGATTTAAGTTCTGTGAAATCTGTACTTTCACACATAAATTTAAGATTTTTATCAAAAAACAATACAAACGCGCTTTTCAAAATATCATTCATGACCACTCTCCCCTTCTTTCTTTGCAACTTTCCCACTGCTGGTAAGTTTCACACTATCCATCAACATATTGCTCAATCACAGGGATTTGGTTGTGTGTACTGTCACTCGCCTTTGTTTTATTCGAAAAAACGAGCGTTGTTAAAAACAAGAGCACTAAAAAACTATTGCTAATATCTTCCTCACCTGTTTTACCTGCTTTTACCAAAAAGAAGCTTTTTAGTATTGCTTTTTCTAAAGATTTCTAAAGATTTTGAAAAGTTCATTATAACACAAAAAAATTCCGGTATTGTTAGGCAATACCGGAACATGGAATGTTTAATAAATCATTTATTATCCCAAAAGTGATTTGAAAAATTAGTTTTCATCAATAAAGATTTTGAAACATTGGAATAGCCCTTTAAAACTCCTGTGAATTTTTTTGTTTTTGGACAACTATCACAGTCCTTTGATAACAATTCTAAATCCTGATTATTTTCATCAAAATAATTATTTATTAAAGACACATTGGAATTATTTGCAGCTACAATTGCCTGAACATTTAGCTTAAATTTATTATTTATTATATTTTGATTCCCAGAAAATATCATCAAACATATTTCATTTTCAGAAAAATTAGAATTAAATATATAGCTTTCTTTATTTTCCAGAACAAATGCTTTTTTCATTCCTGAAATGTCAACATTATTTGCAACAATAGTAGTGTTATATGAGCCTAAAATTCCCACACTACTAAAAGTTAATGATGCATTTTTCCCTGAAACTTTTCTATATTTTTTATCTAAAATCTTAACCATTTCAAGTTTCACATAGCTTTCATTTTTTTCATCACTAACTGAAACTAATCCTATTCCATTATTCAATTCTATTGTAGCGTTCTTTAAATAAACAGAAGAATTTAAAATTCCAATTCCAACCACATTCAATGCACTTATTTTTATATTTTCCAATGTAACTGTAGCACTTTCCAAATATATCACAGGTTTTTCGTTAAAAATGTTTTTTATATTTTTATCACCAATAAATGATATTTCTCCAGATTCTCCCATACTAATAAATTTCAATTCCTTACCTATAACTTCAACTCTTTCATTAAAAGAATTACTCAATATTATAACATCTCCATCTTTTGCAGTATCAATTACTCTTTGAAGATCATTTTCAGCTACATATGTTTCAGAAAATGCTAAACTAGCAAACAAGAATATAATCAAAAACAACCCCCACTTTTTTAAACTTTTCATAAATTCACCCCCTAATTCCCTTTACAAGGATAAATTGTTACAGTATCATATTTTATACATAGTCTTCTTTCTGGTTTCCAACATATTCCCAAACATCCAGATTTACATGCCAATTTACCCCAAAAGTTTCCTATGGCATCGCAAAACGACGCACAAACTCCAAAACAATTCTGTTCCAAATATCCTTCCGAATTCTCCCACTCTACACAAATAGCATATGTAACAGGTTCTGTTAAGCTCTCATCACATTCTCTAAAAATACCTACACTATCATTTAGTAAACTACTATGAAACATCAAAATTAGCAGAAACCCCCAAACTCCCTACTAAAATAATCAAAAACAAAAAGTATACCTTTTTCATCTTTTCACCCCAAAATGTTAATAATAAAATTCTAAAATATAACTAAATATTTAACATCACATTTTACATTTTAACAAAAAAATTATTAGATTGTCAAGTTCATAATTTAGTAACAATACAAAAAAAACAAAACACACTTTATAAAACAATACTTTTGTATCATTTTGTGTATAAAAATCTTCTTTTTGCATACTAAAAAATCTGTAAACTCCACTAGAACAGTTAATACTCTTTGTTGTTGCATTAATTAAATTGATAATTTTTTATATTAAATATACTGTATAATAAAAAAGAAAAAATCGTATCACAAAATTACGTAAAAAATTTTTGTAATAATTAGAAAAATACTCTTTCTAGACAAACACACAGACTTTTATAGAAATAATTAAACAAGCCCAAATTAATTATTGACAATAATTTATAATTCATTAAAATTCATATACTTTAAACATTAGATAAAATAGATTTGGTAAAAACTTTTTTCTCAAACAAAAAGTTCTTCAAGGTTTGATTAATTATAAAGATCGTTAGGTTTTAAATTAAAAAATTAAAGTAACAATTCTTGAAAACAAAATCAAGGACATAATCTTACATCTCTGATGAAATGTTGAGAAATTTATCGCAAAACTTCAGTTTTCAGAATTTAGTTTTATTCTAGAGTTATTTATTAAAACGTTCAACCTATATATAGAAAAAATTACAATTATTATCCCTATCCACTGCCTTGTTGTTATAACGTTGGGGAAAAATAACCTTGAAAGAAGCAGTGCAGTTATTGGATTTAAAGTTCTTACTATATTTGCAATCGAGAAATCTATCCTGCTTAAACTTTTATAGTAGAAATACAACCCTAAAAATGAACCTATAAATGCCGCTATGGAAAGAAAGAAAATTCCACGAAAACTAAATGAAATACTATTATTTCCATAAACAGTAGAGTAAAGAACACCAATAACCAGAAAAGTTATTACATTGTTTGCAAAAACCAAAAAATCTGCCTGTATTTTTGATAATTTTGCAATTGAATTACTCGTAGCAAAAAATAAAGCAGATGAAACAGCAAATATACCACCAATAAGATTTGGAATTTCCATTCTATATGAAGGCATAATAATTAATATAATTCCAAAAATATTAATTATTATCTGCAAAAGTACATTTACTGAAAGCTTTTCCTTAAATAAAAGTACGGAATACATTGAAGTAAAAATATAGTATGAAGTTCCAAGTACCATAGCTATTCCCGGATCAAGCTTCGAAAGACCAATAAACATAAAAAGAAGTCCTGCGGCATTAAACAATCCCACAAAAACAACATAAAAATTCATCCTCAATTTTCGGAATTTTTTCACAAAAAACAAAGAAAAAATACTTGCTACTAAAGCATTAATAATAGTAGCAAACATAGGATTAAATTCTTTGAGCGCCAACTTGTTAAAAATTGCCGTACTTCCCATTAATACTGCCGAAAGAATAGCATAAATCATTTTATCACTCCTATACTATTTTTTCGAAAATGTATACAAATAAAACCCACAATCTTTTATGATTTTCTTAAAAAAACTATCTAATATTTTTATCGCATAAAATCTTAAAGGTTTTTTCACACCAGGTACTAAAATAAAATCAAAAACTTTATATTTAATAACTGAAAACCCACAATTTTTAACTATATCTCTCATTTGCTCAGGTGTCAATTCTTTTTGAAAACCATACATCCAATTTCTAAAACTTTGTTGCAAAATTCTATCAACTACTCCAAAAGATATTTTATTTGGAACCATTATTACCGCTACACCTCCTGGTTTTAAAACTCTATACATCTCTTTTACAGCTCTTTCCATGTCTTCTTTTAACTTATAATGCTCTATTACCCCTAGTGATAATACAATATCACAATAATTATCCTGGATCGGTATATCTGTTGCAGTTCCAAGTTTTAACACAATTTTATTTTTGTACAACCCCTTTGCTTTTTCTATAGCGCTTTTTGAAATATCAATGCCAATTAACTCCCTACAGTTAAGCTGTTCCCCAACAAATTTTAAAACTCTACAATCACCACAGCCTATTTCGGCAATCTTTTCAAATCTATTTTCTTTAAATTCCCTCTTTATGTATTCAACTATCTGCAACCCTTTTATTTTTGAAATATAATCTCTTACCCTTTCATCTGAATAAGTGTTACTTGTATTCCAAACTTTATTCCAAACCATCTCAAAGTTATATTTCTTGTTTAACATCTTATCTTACCCTCATCATATACTTTTTCAACCTCTTCCACATTCAAAAAAATACCTGTGCCGCTATCTATTTTTTCTCCGTATACGTTTAAAACATCTCCTACTTTATACTCTCCTTTATTACCACCATGATATATAACAATTACTATCTTTTGACCTGTTCTGACAATTTTTCCCAAAAGTATAGTTGGTGTATATATAGAATGTATGTTATCTATAACTTCTATTTCACAATTTACCTTGCCCAAATTTATATACCGTCTTGAAAATATTTTAGGTATATCTTCAATATTTTTGTAAGCAAAGTGGCAGCAAAATATTTTTTCTTTGAAATAAACCCTAAGGGGTGTTTTCTTTCCCCTATCAAACACTTCCATTTCTTTTTTAGAAGAAAGAGCAGTAATTTTTCTAAATATTTCCATATTTCTTTCTAAATTAAACCTAAATAAAACATCTATGTCACTTTTCTCTTTCCTCAACCCCACCTGATACGAACCAACCATTCCTATATTGTCATATTCTTTTTCATCTATCCCTACTATTTTTAAAAACTCTTTTAAATCAGAAAATTCCTTGGGATAGTTCCTAGAAAACTGCTTGAATGTATAAAATGGATCATAAAACTTTTTTATTTTATTTTTATCAATTACCATTTTGTGTTTGATAAAATACGCTCTAATATATCTTCTACCAAATTTTTTAATAAACTCCAATTGTTCTTCAAAGCTACGCCAGCTTCCATCTTTTTTTCGTATTACTTTTACATACCTATTCCCCTCAATTTCCACATCTCCGTCAGGATGTTGTAAATATATATAATTACATATAACCTTATCTTCCGGATGCCACCAACCTTCCACACTACAGATATCACCGTCTTTTGTCATAAATAACTGCATATCAATCATTAAAATTCACCCCCCACATATTTTTTGAATTACTACATACATTTAAATTATATCAAAAAAATATAAACGTAATATTTTGTTAACTATCTCGATAACAATATATCAAAAACATATTTTCACATTTTTAACGCATTTTTTATTACAGCTTTCTACAGAGTTATATCGAATTAAATGAGCATTTGTAAGTCAACTAACAAAAAACTGGAAAATTTCTAATTGCAAAAGCTTTTCTAAAATTTTTATCTAATTTTCTTTTAATCTCTTCATTAGAAACCTCCAGAATAACTTTCCAAAAACTTCTATCTTTTCCATTAAGAAGATGGGATATTAAAGGTTATATAATATAAAAACGGAATATCAAAATAATCGAGAGAAATTTTAATTATTGATAAATTTCTCCTTATTTGGTCTTCTCAAAAAGAAAATTATAAGTTCCATAATCTTATAAAAATTCAAACTTTTATAAATCAAATAACATAGGTTCTGTTTTTGGAGGATAAAACAAACCTATAATTAAAAAAGGATTTTTTGCAATACCATGAAATTTCTTGGTTGTTCCAAGAAAAAAGTATAAATCTTTTTTTGTTAGTTCTACCATATACTTTTGTCTTACCTTCTCTAATGCCTCTTTTTCATTTTTTGAATTTTCAAGACAATTCCAAAAGAGTTGACCTATCTCCCAATCTTCTATCATAAGTCTACATTGTTTTCCAGTTTCATCTTGAAACTTATAAAAAAATTTGTAAGGTAATTTTCTTACTAGTCGAAAAGTCTCCTTAGCAAGCTTTTCTTCTTCACTATCAAAAAGCCCTGGTTGTTTTATATTATTTTCTATCTTTCGGATCAGCTCTTTATCCCATTCCCTTTCAGTTGATTCTATTATAAAATCATCTATCGATTTAGGTTTAAAGAGAGCTAACGATAGTTCAAAATTTTTGGCTTTTTTTATAAGCTCTTCAATACTATAGTAAATTTTTAACTTTCCAAGTACCAGTTCTCTTCTTTTTCTCCACTTATCTTTAGTATCAATAATGTCCAACAACTTTATATCATTAACATTAACTATTTTATAACTTTCAGGTCTTGGATCTGAAGAATTTCTCATAAGCTTAACTTCAATCCATTGATACTTCTTGTACCTCTTTCCATATTCTAAAAATCTAAAAGGAACTGGATAAATTCTAACCCATGAACCATCTTCCTTCATCCCCGCTGTACAAACTAGTTCTGAATATTTTTTTGAAAGTGTTGGATAAGTTTTAACAAGTATTAAAACTCTAGTTTTTTCTACATTCATAGATGTATCACCTTTATTCCAAAATGATTTTCTATATAATCACTTATTTTTGATCTATGACAATATTTTGGATCTTTCTCAAAACATGTAAGTACAACCCGATTCTTTTTTGAATATTCTTTTAATATTCTTTCAATAGCACTTTTTTGCTTTAATAAAACATTTTTTTTGTAATACTCAAATAAAACATTATAATCCTCCAGGGTCGAAAGATCTTTTCGTTTATTAGAATCAATCCCTAATTCAGGTAAATGTATGTATTCTATATTTAAATTTTCAAGAGCATTTTTTAAAGTTTTTCTTGAAAAACCATATTTCATACTGATAGGATTTTTTCTAACATCAATAACTGAATGAATATTATTCTTAATTAACATATTTAAATATTGTTCTATTGTTATACCCTCATAACCAAGTGTAAACAAAGATTTTTCGGTATTTGTATTTTCTATTTGCATATATTCTTTGGAAGTTATCTTGCCTCTAATTTCACTTTTACTAGCATAATATGGATATTTTTCATAAACATATTGAAGCAACGCTCTTCCATGAAGATTTTTAAATTTTAAATAGAAATCTTCAATCGCTTTCTTATCTTCTTTTTTCAGAAATTCATAATTTGTTATTTTCGTCGTTAACTTAATAGTATCTTCAACTATCAAGAATCCCTGATTTTCCATCTTGTGTAAATCAGCATATGCCTGAAATGAAAATGGACCATATTTGTATGGTACGAAATAATATAAAGGATTATTTGAACGATATAACTGCTGATATAAAAATAAATACTTTTGAAAGTCCATTTTCTTCAATTCCTTGCCAAAAACTTCTAAAAGAACTAAAAGAAACTTTTGTCGATAAAACTTTGGCAATTGTTTTCTGCATTTTTCCATACACTTCTCCCCTTTATAAAAACTTCTTTTACCTTATTTTATCACATATGAAAAGGTTAATTTGAATATAAAATAAAGATCTGTTATACAAAATCGGTTTTTCTTTAAGTAATAAATAAACCTTATTGGCATTTAAATCAAAATTAAAAAAACAAGCAATATAAGAAAGTATGTATATAGGATTATGTTTCTTTAACAATTTCTCTATCTTTTTATTCTCACTCTTTACTTTATTAGTCAACCTCCTCCTTTTGAATAGGAAAAGAATATTTTCTTTCCCGCTGCTTAAATGCATATTCACCGCCTTCCAAAATTTTGCAAATCTCGTTTCTAATATCTGGATTTTCAAGTGAGCCAGCTTTGTAACTTATACACTCATTATTATTCTCAGCAACTATAATTTGTTCAGCATCAGCATTAACAACTAAATTAGCATTGTGAGTTACAATTATTACTTGACGATATTTTTTTATTTTTCTAAAAATTGGGACAAGATTATTCATTATAAAATCATTATCTAAATCATCTTCAGGTTGATCAAAAATGAAGGGTTTTATAAACGGATCAGTAGCCAATTTTAAGCATATATACATTGTACCTTTCATGCCTACCGATAATTGTGACAAGCTTTTTGACTTATAATACACTTCAGAAATTACATTCCAGTAACTTGAAGTTTCAATCAACAATAATTTTAAAAAATCTTTTGTGCCATCTTTTACAAACAAATTTTTATCTAATATTTCTGATAACGAAAATTTTTCTGAGTTTATGTTTATCATTTTTTTATTTTTCAAAAGGTTAATAAAATCTTCTTCAGAGTGTATATTAAAAACTTCTTTTATTCTATCTTCTTGATTTTGTTCTTTTGTTGACTGAAACATTCTTAAATTTAGACATTTTTTTAATTTTTCATAAAAAATTTTATTATCAAAACTTATCCTAGGTTTAACCTTAATATCGCTAAGAAGTTTCTCTACTAATGTTTTTTGTTCTTCAGTCCAATCTTCTTTTCCTTTTTTTAAATAATTCCAACTTCTTTCTACATTAATTACATAGTCATTATATGATTCAACTAATTTTTCCACAAAATTTGATATAATGCTAAATTTTTGCATCAAATCTTTTTCTTTTTTTATAACTTCATCTTTTCTATTTTCCAAATCAATAATTTCTTCCTGATATTTTTTTACTTGTTCAAGTAATGTAGATATATCACCAATTATTCCCTTTTTTCTGAATTCATCTTTGATATTTTTATTTTCATTTCTAATTTCTTCCAAATATTCATTATTGTTATTATTAATTGATAAGATCTTTTCAATATAAAATTTAAAATCTAAAAGCGGTAATTTATTATCAGAGCTTAGCTCTTTATTTAATTCTTCAATTATTTTATTTTTTTCTTCTTGAAATGAAACCAATTCTTTGGACAACAATTCAAGATTTTCTTTCATTTTTTCAACTTTGTCAATTAATTTTAAATTAGCACTATATTTTTCAATCAATTCAGTGTTTTCCTTTGTTGTTATGTTATTAATCAATTTTTTCTTTTTACCAATTTCTTGTTCTATGAAAGATAACGAATTTATAAGATTGCCATTACTATCTTTCTTTTCCAAAAATCCTTTAATTTCAAAAATTTCATTTATCAATCTATTTATTTCTTCTTCACTAAAAGGTCTTTGTGGGACATCTGAAAAGTTAAGCAAACCTTTTATTTCACTATCTAAGTGCTCTGGCAATTTTGGATCAACAATATCTTTTACCTTTCCTTGATAAACATGAAGATAATCTAACACATTTTGTTCTTGAATTTTATACTCTATTTTTGTACCATCCGTTTTTTCATAGCTTACAACAAAATCATCATTTCTAATAGAAATACTTTGTGCTCGTTCATTTTTAGGTTCTTTTTCAAAAGTTTTAGCAACAGCATCCAACAACAAACTTTTTCCTGTACCTCGCCCACCTATTATTGCCACAAGATTTGGATTGAGCTTAATACTTGTATCTAAAAATTTTACACTTCCTTCTTCAAAAATTTCTGATTCCTTTATTGTTATACTTGAGAAAAATGGTTTGTGATAAAATTCTTGAGGATTTTTTTCTTGAATTTTAACTCTTTCTTCAGGTTCATAAATTACCTGTTTTAATCCCTCGAATGTAGGATCAGCTTTGATCCATGTATATTTCTTATTGTCAGGTTCAAATAATTTTTCTAAACTGTGCGCATCAGAACCAAAAATGCATGGTTTCAAACTCTTAAATTCTTTTTTAAAATTTCTTATTTTTTCTTTTCTTGTTTTACCAGGATGTTTGTAACCAAGTGCCCATTCTATTGTATTCTGATTTGATGCAATCAAACCATCACATTTTTGAATTAGTAATTTTCTTGTTTGATGATCTTGACCGTTCCATGAAATTTTACTCAAATCTTCATCAGCTGGTACAAATATCAAATACTTACCCTTAAAAATTGATTTTTTATTTGAAAGTATTTGCATAATATCTTCATCATCAACAACTGCATTTTTCAATCCTATTACAATATCGGGTTCATTTTTAAAATTCTTATGTTCTTTTTTCAGCTTTCTTCCAAGTCTTTCTAAATTTTCCTTGGTTAAACTTCTTTTCTCATCACCGGCCTGAGGCTCAGCTTCATAAACAAATTTAATACTCTCTAGAAATTCCCTTTCAATATCATAAACATCCACTTCATTTGAAAAAATGACATGAAAATTTATTCTCCTTTTACCTACTAGTTTGTTTAATCTAAACTCTATGTTAGGCAAAACAAGAATTTGCTTTATTTTTTCTATTTCTTCATTGGAAAATAGATGCCCTAATCTTTTTCATCATCAAGGTATTCTTTTAACTTTTTATATCCTTCTATAGAGAAATAATCTGTAATCCCTATAGCTGCTATCTCCTTTTGAATAGCTCTTTTGAACAGTCCTTTGACATATTGATCAAAATCATTCCCAAATTGATTATTTAAATAAGAAAAAGGTGTATGTACATGTAAATCCCATTTTCTCCATTCTGAACCTCTTTCAAAATTTATTTTCTTCACAGTTTTAATACCTCCTCTAAATCATCCGAAAATATTTCTTCAACATAATAGAGTGCTTCAAACATTGATTGCCCTAAGTCATTACCCGTAACGGGATCACAGTATCTCTTTTCTTCAGGATGCCAAAACCCTTCATTTTCTAATGTTTCATATGCTCTTCTAAACCCTTCAATAATAAAATCAGCTACTAAGTCAAAACTTACAACAAAGACATTATCTCTACCACATACGTCGCATTTTCCCTTTTTTCCTTCTTGTATTATAAAGTTTCTAATATATTCGTCTTTAAAACATTCTGCGCAACAATGCTCTTTGTCTTCCATAAATTTCTACCCATCCTTATTAAAATAAAACAAATCATTATGTAACATAATAGTTACACAGCATTTCGATTTTATCATATAAAAAAAGTAGAAAAAAACCTAACTTCTGATATTTTTTAGTATTTAAAATTAAAAATATTAAAAATAATAAGTTATACTTTTAATTTCCTTCTTTTTTGTTGTAGCTAATGAACCCGCAAAATTAAATACAATGTACCAAATTATATAAAACAAAAAAATTCCGAAATACTAATTTCCATAACCTTAATAATGCCTTTTGAAAATTACTTTGTTTGATTTAATTTTGCCGCATATATTAACTTCTTTAATGGAGGCTTATTAATTAATTTTGGTCAGCGTATTGACCAAATTGGGCCCGATTTGGTCAGTATACTGACTATATGTTATAATATGATTTATCCAGGAGGTGAAAATATGGATTTTTCATATGTCTATAGTCAAAATCCATGGTGGGAAGATAATGAATCAATATATTTTGATATGCATATAAGAAAATTTGAGAAAAGCAAATTTAAATACATACCCTACTTTATGAAAAATTTGAAAAATTACAAAAATGGCATTTACATAATAAAAGGTCCAAGACAAATTGGAAAAACAACAGTATTAAAGCTTCTCATTAAAGACCTTATTGAAAAAAACATTAACCCATCAAATATTCTTTATCTCACTCTTGATTTAATAAAAGATGAAAATGAACTGACTCAACTTCTTCTTGATTACTTTTCTATTAAAAATAACAACAAGGAAAAAAGGTATTTGTTTCTCGATGAAGTTTCAAGTGTAAGTAATTGGCAAAAATCAATTAAATATTTATACGATACAGGCAAACTCGAAAACGCATTTGTAGTACTAACTGGTTCTTCTTCATACGATTTGAAAAAGTCCTCTGAAAGGCTTCCTGGAAGAAGAGAATTTGGAAAAGATATTGTATATTTACCGGTTTCCTTTAGAGAATATATTATGCAAAATTCCAATATTGATTTTCAGTATAAACTGGAAGATTTGTTTGAAATGAATGAAAACGAGCTAAAAGCATTAAATCTAAAACTTACAAGATTTAAAGACGATTTCAAAACGTACATTAGTACTGGAGGATTTCCAAAAGTAATTAACGATTTTTTAGAAAATAACGCTATATCTGAAGAAACCTTAAATACATATGGAAACTACCTGTATGGGGATGTTGAACGATTTAACCGCTCAAGGTTAATATTAAACCAATTACTTTTTAAAACTCCAGATTTAATAGGTCAGCGTTTTTCTTGGAATTCCCTTTCTAATGATATTGAAGGAGTTAGTTCGAAAAATACAATCGAAGATTATTTCAATTTATTAAGTATGAATTTTCTTTTTGGGATTTTGTTTTTCTATGACTTTTCTAAAAAAACAATTAAACCTAAAAAACAAAAAAAGATTTACCCTTTAGATTTAATTATTACATTTGTTATTGAAAAAATTACAAATACTCAAATTAAATTATCCACAAAAATCAAGCAAATTGTCTTTACACACCTTTTAAAATACTCAAAAGATTTATCTGAAGGATTGATGTTGTATAATGGGCCATATTTTTGGTATTCTCAAAAAGGAAAGGAAATTGATTTTTTAATTAACCTAAAAAATAACATTATTCCCATAGAAGTTAAATTTCAAAACAATATTTCCCCTTCTGATTACTCTACGATGAAAAAAGTATTTCAAAAAGGAATATTGGTAACAAAAAATACATTATTTAAAAAGGATGACATAGTAGCACTTCCTATTGAATCTTTTTTGCTTCTCGTGTGATTTTTTAGAATTGGGCTTTCCTCATAATTATAGTCTAAACTATTATAGTTTAAACTATAATATTTTTAATCATAATTTGGTATATTTTTTTGAGGTGATATTATGAAATTTGTAACCGGATTGATGAGATGATTTTTTTAGAAAAAGAATACAACAAAAAAACTTCTTCTTTTATAGCATTGTATGACAGAAGAAGGATAGGAAAAACAAGCCTTATAAAAGAAATTTATTAAAAACAAAGATAGCGTTTATTTTTTAGCAACAGAGGAAAATGAAATTAAAAACATCAAAACATTTCAGAGTATCCTTTATTCAAAATATAAAATTCCACTATTGTCTGATAATAAGATTCTAAACTGGAATGACCTTTTTTACATAGTTTCCACCTTAGAATTAAAGAAAAAACTAATCATTGTAATAGATGAATTTCAGTATTTATTGCAGTCAAATAAGGGTTTCCCTTCTATTTTACGAAAAGTTTGGGATGAATATTTAAAAGATAAAAATATAATGCTAATAATTTCAGGGTCAACGCTTCCCATGATTAAAAGAGAGGTTCTTTCTTATTCAAACCCGTTGTATGGAAGAAGAACAGGACAGATAAATCTTAAACCAATTAAGTTTAAATACTTTAAAGATTTTTTCGAAGACAAAGATGTTGATTTAATAAAACTTTATTCTTTAACGGGGGAAATTCCTAAATATATAGAAATACTTGAAGTAAAAAAAAACATAAGAGAAAGCAAAAAAACTTTTGAAGGATAAAAATTTAAATTTAGATGATTTATGTTTTGTCTTCTTTTCGTATAGCGGCTATACAAAAAGCTTTATTGAAAAAGTAAAAAAAGAAAAAAATATACTTATTTTTGAAGGAGATATTATTGATGATAATTAAATAATAACTTTCCAAAATTGATGAAAATCTAATTAGTACTTCTAAACTAAATATATTCTCTAAAGGATTTTACAAAATCACCAAAAAATTTCTTTATATCTTTCCATCTTTCTTCAATTTCTCTAAAATCTTTATTTTTTTCCGCATCTTCAAAATAAACCAAAGCCTTAAGAAAAATAAAAGGGTTGTACCCTTTATATTTTCTACCAAGCATTGAAAGTAAATCCCTAAGAGTCCATTTGTGAATATTAATTAAATACCAAAGGTCAAAAAAATCTTTTTTTAACCCTCTTTGACTGATTGCACTCATTTTCATACAGGCAATATCTTCATCACTTGCCAAATAAAGTTTTCCCATTTTTTCGGGCTTCTTTAAAAGTGGATATTGATATTCAAACAGCGAAATTTTAATACTATTTAACTCAAAAATAAGGGTTTGAGGATCTTTATAAATAAATTCTACATTTAATTTTTTGCGTATTACATTTTCATATATATTTGAAAAATTTTTATCAGGAAAAAGAAAAAAATCAAAATCAAGGGAAGGCCTATGATTGTATTTTAAAAGAAGGCATGTTCCACCTGCAAGGTAGAAATCATGGAAAATTTCTAGTTGTAACAGTGTTTCTAAAACTTTCATCTGATTTTCTTTTAATCTCTTCATTAGAAACCTCCAAAATAACTTTCCAAAAACTTCTATCTTTACCATAAAACCTATGGAGATTATTTAGAAAAATCTCCTTTAGTTCTTTTTCACTGTATTTACTTAAAAGTTCTTTGAAATCTTCAAGATTACCCAAAACCATTTTTCTAATTATTGTTTCTACGCCTTCGCAATAATCCCAATTAAAATTCAACATCTCATCTCCCTATTGTTATTATACCACAAAAATCATCTTTAAGCGCGTATATCACTACTTTTCAAGCAATATTTACCCATGATTTTTTTATTTTACAATAATCAATAAAATAATTTAGCCCCACTTCCTTTAAAAAATAACTCATTTTTTTAACACGAGAATTTTGGAAGTCCACTTCCATTCTAGTACGAGTTTTCAGGAAATAAATTAGTATAACTTTTATTTTTACTTGGTTTTTTTGCAAAGAAAAAGATTATTTTTTCCCTTTTTGTTAGTGTTATAATTTAATCAAGTTAGGGGGGATTTTCATGAAAAATTTAACTATAAAGAAATTTAACCAGTTGTACGATGAAGGTAAAATTACCTCTGAAAAACTCGTTGAATTTTACCTTGAACGTATTTCCAATATTAACCTTAATGCGGTTTTAGAAATAAATCCGATGCCCCTTTTATTGCAAGGGCATTGGATAACGAAAAAAAATTAGGTAAAAAAAGGAGCACCCTACACGGTGTACCTGTTATAATCAAAGGTAATATCGATACAAACGACAAAATGAGAACCTCTGCAGGTGCAAAAGTCCTCGAAAATAATTACCCAAAAAAGGATGCATTTTTGGTAAAGAAACTAAAAGATGCCGGCGCAGTTATTCTTGGAAAGGCTAATCTTACCGAATTTGCAAATTTTGTCTCATACAAAATGCCAAATGGATATAGCTACCTTGGTGGACAAACAAAAAACCCATATGGCAATTTTGATACGGGGGGTTCAAGTTCTGGTAGTGCCGTCTCCGTTGCAGCTGATTTTTGTCTTGTCTCCATTGGCACTGAAACGTCTGGCTCTATCCTTTCCCCTGCAAGTAGTAATTTCTGTGTAGGACTCAAACCTACCGTTGGAACCGTTAGTAGAACGGGAATCACCCCAATATCATACCCCCAAGATATTGCAGGTCCTATTACCAGAACCGTTGAAGATGCGTTTGAGGTGTTTAAAGTAATTTATGGTTTTGACAGGGACGATCCTTCAACTTATATGGTCAAAGACAAACATTTATCAAACCACATAAATTTTATCGAAAATTATTCAAACTTTGTTTTTGGATACACAGAACAAGTTTTTGAAACCCGTTAACCTGTTCAATTTTCCACTCACATTGTTAGGTTTTCACGTCTTTGATTTGAACAATAACCTTCTTTTGTTAAACGGATTTATCAACATCACTATTCCCATATACACTGCGTATCCTACGATTCTGTACATAATATCCCCTTTCCCCCTATGAGAAAAATGTGGATGTTCACAAAATTCCCAACTTCAAAATACAGCAATAGGAAAAACAACGCACCTGTTAGCTCTTTTCCTTGTTCTTGAAACCCTTCTTGTGTGTGTCGAACGTTTTCTTTATTTTTCCTTTTTGGAATCTTTCAGAATCCTTCTTGTGTACGAACCTATCACTGCACCCCCTCCTCGGACTGGATTTTTCTAAACTGTCGATAAAAGTAAGAATCTTTGGTCGGCGACTTACAGGGATAGGAATCGCCATTCGGAAATACAGTTATTCTACTTTGAGCGTCACAAAAGTGATTGATTATTTTTTCAGAAAATATGGGCAGCAGTAACTGCACTATTCCTATTTTTATGGAACATGAAGGAAGGGGATTTTTTTGTTTTGGTTTTTATTGAGAATTAATATATAATTGGAGGATTACCATAACCACAAAAATCAGTACTACAAGGTTCAGGTATCATCTCGCATATAACTGTATCTTCACCGCCACAAAGCCCGTCTCCATCTCCGGGTGTAAGACAAGCTTCTATTTGTTCTTCGCTTTTAGGCCCGGTATTTAGCAGCTTTATTTTCAATTTTTTCACCCCTTTCCTTAATCCCCCTTCCTTCATGTTTATAATTATTCAGAATTTTAGTTGTTCTCAATAATTTCTATCGCCCTTTCAAGAACAGGATCGGAACTTCCCGTCAACCATTCGAGTTTTTCCTCTGTCGTTATTACAAGTTCGTAATCCGGAATTATTCTGTTTGATTGAGGACAGAATATGTACAACGAACCTGGAATAAAAACATAAGTCTTTACGTTTGGTAGATAATGTTCGGTACCTTCACTTGTAAGATTCGGTGAATAGACCGGTTTTTCTCCCACTATCTTTCCTATCCCATACTTTTGGACAATGTCTACAAAAATTATTGCGGCAGAAGCTATACCGTTATCGACAAGCACCCATACCCTTCCTTTAAATACTGGATTTCTTGGGGTTATAACCCACGAGGAAGTCGTTTCAATTATCTTTCCCTCGGCGTTTTTGTCGTAACGAACCCCTACCCTTGCTAAAGCCTCCTGATCGTTGTACTTGGAGTTTTTCACCTTAACTTTGTGCTTTACGAAGAGCCGCTTATCTACAAAATGTCCCAACACTTCAAATACAATTCGCAAACGGCCACCGAAGTTTCTTCTTATGTCTATGACCAAATCTGTCATATCCTTATTTTTCTCAAAAACCTCATTTAAAAACTCCCTAAAATCAGCAAATAAATTCCCTTTAAATTTAAAACTCCATATTCTTAATATTCCTATACTTCCTTTCCTTTCAAATTCGTACGGTAACTTCGATTTCTCAGATTTCTGAACTTTTCTTCTATATTCCCTTATCGTTACAGCACTTACCTTTTCTCTCTTTGTAAAACCGTCGTATTCAAACTCTATTTCCACACTTCTTTTATTCCAAAACGTCGGTATCAGATTGATACGCCGGGAGATTTCACGTTCTTTCAGGGAAGTGTTTTCTCTTGTATTGGTATACTGTTCAAACTCCTTTATTATTTGTGCCGAAGGGATTCCGTCGATTGCCAGAACTTTTGACTTTACCGGTATATCGTCGACCAGTGAAAAGACAACGTAGATATTATCGTTTACAACATAAAGAGTCATTGGAAAGATTTGAAAATCATATGAAATGGGAAACTCAATATTGCAATGGTAATCATTCAGGTAATGAAAAATAGGGGAAACCGCTTTAAAAAATTCAAAGCTATCCATGGGTTTATCGAGTTTCTTTCTTACACTATCAACAATCTTCGTAAATTCCGGGCTCTCAACCAGTTCATATGGGTCGATGTACGCTTCTTTTAAAAGGGTAATAATGAATTCAAAATCCCTTTGGAGTTTTTCTGGTTCGATTTTGGCTGCAACCACCGAGGAAGCAAAAACGACACCTGTTAAAAAAAAAAAACCGTCAGCACTTTTAGAATTTTCCTCATAAGCTCTCCCCCTTTTTTAAAATAGTTTATTATAGAATTACTTTTGATTTGTTTGTTTTTGAAAAATTATCTCTTAATTCATCGGGTAAATAAGCATATAATACTAATCCCAATTCAAACAACTTCTTCTTAAAATGGCAACTGAGCTTATCAACAGTATTCCATTCATTAGTTGTAATCAGTGATTCATGATAACATCTACCACCACAAATATATTTCGCCCAGCAGTTAGAACAGTCTTGTAAGCGATCCACAGCATAGAGTTTCTCTGAAAATAATTCTCTTGTATTTTTAATAATTTCCTCGCGAGCATCTTCAAATATATTTCCAACCTTACCACTATTACTTCCATCCATTCTATGGCAAATGTAAACATCACCCATTGGATTTACAACCAGAACTTTTCTACCACCGCCACACGGATAAAATCTTTTACTTTTACCATGAACAGCAGTTATAGCAAGGTTTACCCACCCAAACATTCTTTTAAAAGCTTCTTTGTAATTTTTATTCTTAACCAAATCTATAATATATTTTCCAAAATCATCGATTTCTGAAGATAGCTCTTCAAAAGTTGGTCTTAACTTTGCATCATTTGTTGTAACTAATTGAATTGTGAATGGTAAATCTAAGGAAGAAAAGTATCCAGTCAATTCAATCAAATCATTATTTATAGAAGTCAACGTAACACGAATACTAATTCTACCATTTGTGTTATACAGCAACAAATTTTTAATACCATTTAAGATAGTATTATGTGTACCCTTACCTGTTTTTGTGTGACGTAATTTATCATTATACAGTTGATCTCCATCTAAGCTTACCATAACACTAAAATCATTACAAAAACAAAACACACATTACAAAACAATACTCTTATATAATTTTATAGCAATTAATGTTATTATGTTTCTGGAAAACTGTGGCGCACATATTATGGCAAAAGCACAATGTCCTTCTATTACCGTTCCACCTACTTTTGCCAAAAAAGGCCTTTTGGCATCACCTTTTCTGCCTTTGAATTTGAAGAAGAAAAACTTCTTTCAATTTCCCATTTGTTTGAAAAAAATTTAATGTAAGGAAACTTCCAAATTTGTAAAATTATCTAACATTTCTTTGGTTTTCTTAAAGAGAATGGTTTTTATAAAGAAATTCCAAAATTTCCTTTTCATATCCTGCACTTTGTAAATTATTACCTTAAAAAATGCTATATCATCAATAAACTCTGGCGTTTTTAGAGTTTTATCTTTACATAATTTTTCTTTCCTCTTTATCCCTTTTCTCCATTGTTCAATATAACCTATTTCTTTGAAAACCTTGCAATAACTCTATTTCTAATTTCCGACCGCCCCTGCAGAATAAGCTCAACACTAAGATTCCCGGGAAGTCCATCTGGTGAAGTTATCTCAACTCTATCATCAAAAATCGCAAGTTTTATATCTGAACCTTTAATTGAATAATCTTTATGAACAACGGCATTTACTAAAGCTTCTCTGATTGCTTCAATTGGAATAACATAGCTGTCTTCTCTTTTTAATCCTTTTATTTCACCACTTTTTCAAGATGTCCTATAACAAAATTAAATACATTTTTACTTGCTTAGTATTTTTTCTAACATACAAATCCAAAGCAAACAAAAAACTATTATCACCTAATTGAACAATATCGACTTTATCAATATAATTTCCTTATAGAAAATTTATAAAATAATAAGAATTTATAAAATATTTATTGTTTTTTTTTTAAAAAAAGAAAGAAAAATCCAGAAAATTAGAGTTGTATTTAAACAAAACTATAGATAAAATTAAAAATGTGTTACTAAATATTAATATCGCAAATAGCATTAAAATTATTTATAACATTTCATGTATAATAAACCTATTATCAAGAAAAGATCCTCATTTTGATAAAAGTTAAATGGATTGAGATAAAATTTATTAAAAAAAGTAACACATATAATGAAATAGGTGAAATTTCCTTTATGGTCTTATATAAAATTTGTAGTATTAAAAGTCACACCTTCTTGGATAAATTGTTCAGCATTATATATTCAAGTATTCTTAGCTTCGGATGGTTATTTTTATTCATGTAGTAAATTGATATTAGATACGCAGTAATGTATTTTACAACGCGGCAATCGCTGAGACAGATTCAGATGGGTGGTATACAAAAGACGCGATATTGCTCATGGTGGACTTGAACGAAAACGGTAAATTCGATGGACCAGAGCTGTTCAGAAAATACATAAAAGTTGGGAAAGAATACTTTACAATAGAGAGCGTCACCAAAAATGGTAACTCTATAGTTCTTGAAAGATGCGCGACTTCTGTACTTGTCCCATTTGTAGGGGAACTGTTTCCAGATATTTCTTTCAAAGATGTTAGTGGTAGAGAAATAAATCTGGTGGGCCATGCGGGACAATGGAAAATAATTTACTTCAACTTCTTGACCGATTCGGAAATACCAAAGATAAAGACTTGGCTTAATGCGTTATCAGGGTTTTTGAAGATAAGGATAAAACCCTATGTACTACTTATAGTATCATCTTGCTATTGCCAAACATGTGAAGAGTGTCCAGAGGATATAGAATCTCTGGCTGAAAAATACAAGGGATTGACAATCATTCCGATATCTCGTGAGGAACTTGATGAGGTAACAATCAGGTTGAGGTTGTTGTATCCTGAAACGATAATGGTAGTATCTCCTGACAATGTACTTATTTACAGGACAAATGCGGGTGCAGTGACAGAAGGAATTATATGGAAGCACACAATCACCATGCCGACGGTTGAACAATTTTCGCGTTTGATAAAAGCGTTGATAGAAAATTAAAACGATGGTGTGGTACCGTTGATCGGGAAATGTGTTTATTTTCTGCAATATACATCCTTTATAGCCTTTACCGGGAATTTTGTGAGGATAGAATATGTGTTTTGAAATTCACCACCCCATTGGGAGTGGTTTTACATGAAACATTGAAAAAGACGTATGATATGAAATACGGATAAAAACATCTGAACCAGCAATCTGGTGTATCGTTTTCCAGAATATTGAAAATACACAAGAATTGTAAAGTTCAGATGCATTCCCATTTTGAAAACTAAGAAGCTTTTTATGCTCTTTAAGAAAATCTAAATCTTTTCTTTTTAAAGTTTTTGAGTATTTTTCAGTATAATCACTGTAAAAATTCACACCAGATGCTGCAAGAATATGAAAAACATAATTTGTCCCTTTATCAACTACGGCAACTACCTGTTACGCATACTCACTCCTTTTTTACATATTTTTACAATTAATTTTTTACGCTTTTACTTTATTTATTCCGATAATTATTTTTAAAAAAAAACGACTATATGTCGCAAAAATTTTTATAAAAATTACTCTAAAATAAACGATTGCTTTTTTAAAT
Organism: Thermosipho melanesiensis BI429; assembly: GCF_000016905.1. Lineage (GTDB taxonomy): Bacteria > Thermotogota > Thermotogae > Thermotogales > Fervidobacteriaceae > Thermosipho > Thermosipho melanesiensis. The sequence goes on along the minus strand of NC_009616.1, from coordinate 1,122,638 downwards.
CAAGTAATTTCACAACTACTTTATTTTTCCCCTAATTCATCTTTTCTCTCATTTTTGTTTCCAAAATAAATTTTTCTTCTCTGCATCAAAATTTATCGAAAAGGTTTAAAAGTTCTAAAGCATACTCTCTTTCAACTTTTTCAACATTTATTTGTTAATTTTAAAATTATAAACAATCAAAATCCTTCTTCATTTTCCTCAATATTTGATATCTACTTTCATTACCTTTGCCAATCTTGCCAACCTTTTTCTTTACTAAATTCGACAAAATAGACATTTTCATCTATTTCAAAAAGATTTTCTTCAAAACCACTTTTTGAAACCAAAATAAAATAATCTACATTCAACTGTAGTTTTTCAACTTTGTTTTTCAAATTATAAAAATCCTTTATATTCATTTTCTTATTTCTCCATTTTATTTCGGCAGCATATATTTCCCCTTCTTTGCCCTTGCCAAGCATATCTATTTCAATATCTTTTTTCCAGTAATTTCCTGCCTCAACCAAATTAAAACGTTTTTTTAGGTAATTTACACTTTGTTTTTCAAATTCAAACGAAACATATTGTGGCAAGTCCTTTTCTATCAATTTCAAAACGTTTTCATATTCATTTAAGTCTACGCTTTCTTTATAAGGAAAAATATATCTATACCAGAATCTAAATAGCTGGTCATCAATAAGATATAAAAAATTTTTGGTTCTATGTGGATTTTTTAGAAGTGCGGGAGTAATTCTTTTTATCAATTTTAAGTTAATAAGTGATTTCAAATACGGTTGTATTTTTCGAGAATCATTTTCGCCGATAAATGATGTAATTTCATTAATTTTATTTTTACCACTTGCAAGGGCTTCAAGTATAGATTGATAGATTCCAGGCTCTCTTAATTCTTGATATAAAATAAAATACGGCTCTTCTTTTAATGGGGCACCAAGTTTTAAAAATAGATTTTCAATATTTGAGTATAAATTTGTATTTCCATCCCACAAAGTTAGATAATATGGTATACCTCCAATTATTGAATAAGTTTCAATTAATTGGTGAAAATCATATTCTGGTATGAAAAGTTTCAAATGTTCAAAGGGGATAGGATTTAATTTTAAACTCCCAGTTTTTCTTCCATATAACGGATTTTTATAACTTAATATCCCCTCCATAAAACTTATGCTTGAACCACAAAGAATAAGTTTAATTTTAGAATCATCAAACTCATCTAATAAAATTTGCAGAACAGAAATTATCTCCTCATTTTTTTCTGCAAGATATTGAAATTCATCGAGAATGATAATTATACTTTCTTTTTCTGAAAAATTAAATAAGATTCTAAACACATCCTCCCAATTTTCAAACTTTATATTTCCTAAATTTAGAAACTTTCCAACACTTCTGGAAAAACTATTTAATTGCTCAGCTTTTGATATTTTCCTGGCAGTATAAAATAAAGTTCTTTTATTTTTTGAAACTTCTTTTAGCAAAGCACTTTTTCCAACTCGTCTTCTACCATATAATATGAAAACCTCCTTTTTGTGAGAGTTAAGTATTTCATTAAGTAACTCCTTTTCTTCAAATCTATTTATAAAAATAATACCACCACCCATCTAATATAACTATATACAATTATACTAATTACAATTATACTAATCGTGTTTAGTATTATATCACAAAAAACAAAAAATACCAAACTTGCCAAAAATCTTTTAAACTAACTAGTAGTATATTTTTACTTTTTTATTTCTTCTTTTTTCTCTTACAAGTATTCTTTCTAATTTTTGTATGAATTAATTGTGAGTTTGTTTAATATAAGTTTTAATCTTTCATTTCGAGCGCCCATCTTCTCCCTTCCTAACAAATTCCAAAGTTATTTATTTTTTATTATCTCTAAACCTTATTCAGATATTCTTCTCCATGCTTATCACACCAGCGACTTTTCAACCATAAATTTTCTTTTTCACCTTCTATTCCCTTATCTAAAATAAAAAAACTTGTAAAAATCAAAATAAAAACGTATAAAAAAGGGAAAATAATAGTGTACAAAAAAGGATTATTGCTTAGATGAATTAGAAAAAAAATTAAAGAACACAACCTTGTAAAGAAACCATGTTTCCTTTCTTGCATATTTCTTTGCCACTAGATATTTTATAGCACAGTCCCTTTTTTATCTATTGGTTTTTTCTACTTTGAGTTGGTTGTAAATACTTGAAAATATATAAACGAACTGCTTATTTACTGTTCATTATTTCCTACAGTTTTCTTTCTCTTCTTTTGCTTTACATTCATTACATAGTTCGCCATTAGAAGGTTTGCTATAACGTACTTCATAATCAAATGTAGGCCATTTTGAGCAATTTTTACACCAGTGCCAAGTATCGCTTCCTTTTTTTCTTCTATACTCTGTCATCCTTGGCACCTCCTTCCTTATATCAGATTGCTAACTTACTAGCATGAAAATTCCAAAACATCCTCATCTGACCATCCTCACTACTACTCTGAAAACCTTTGGAAAAGTGGTCATACCAAAGATGATTACCAGTTATATCATTGCAAAGATCGTAACAACCCTTCCCTTCATCTTTGTTAGGAGCTATGTTTGAGATGTGGAACAACAAAATATTTTGAGCGCTCATCCTTTTGGGGGATAAGGGTCATTACCATATGTCCACTCTTTTTCTATTTTTCCGTTCTTTTTCTTTATTACTAGCTGGCTCGGCGCATTATTCTTTGCAACGTTCCGTGAATATATTATTGCTTTTGCTTTTGTATCAAAATTTTTGATAGCCTTACTTCCCTTCTCTTGCTTCAACTGCCATTTCTGGTTATTTGAATTCCATTCGACAAAGTACCTCTTTCTCACAATATCACCCCTATTATTACACCAGCCTGTTAACTAATCTACGTGAAAATTTACAAACTTTCTCTCAATTACCTAATTAAAAATATCTTCTCTTTCCTTTTTTTGTCACCTCGATAAGCATTAATAAGGAAAAATTTTTATCAATTGACAACTGACAATTAATTTGTTTCTTTTTAACACACTGAATTAGTAGCTTATCCCTGCATTCTTGAAATTAGCTCTGTAAAATACGTATATGCTTCGTAACATTCCAATTAAACTCAAAACATTTACCTCTTCCCACAAGGTGGATTATAAAATTCTCTAATATCCTGTTCCACTTCTACTCTTGAAGGTTTTTTACCATATTCAATGTAATATGCTGCATAACTTATAAATCCATAGCAATGTTTTTCCCAACATTCCTTTCTATCATGAGATTCAATACGGGTTTTTACCATTGAAGCCTCACCTACATCTATTACTATCCTATTACTACAAAGTATCACATATACACCCGAACGATCCTGTAGCATATTTGTTGTAATATACGGACCATCAAAATTATATCTTTCACCGCTTTTCCCCCATAAAGTTATTCCCATAGTTTCCCCCCTACTTTAAACAAATTTTCTATTTTTTACTTTTGTCAATCTTGTTAATCTTCTCAATACTATATTACCACTTTAATGTCTGTTCGGCTAAATTTTCGTAATATAAAAAATATCTAATAGTAACCAATCTTCATATACTATTCATTCTATAAAAAAGGATAAAAGATATAAGAAAAAATAGGGTTAATGTAAAACAAAAACTCCAAAATTCAGAGATTTTTTACTAAACTAGTACAGAACCATATATTCAACCCAATATAATATGCACATGTTCTTAGCCCTTGCTTCTTGGTACTTTGTCTTTTGGCCTCAACATTCAGAACTTGAAAAGAACTGATAGCAACTAACCAAAAATCTTTTCATATCTTAAAAATCCATAGAGCATTCTCTATTTGCCATATTTGCACCTTTTTAACTGTGTTATATTTAATGTTTATTTTTAATTAATGACTCCTAAATCTTTACTAATTATCTATTGTTTTTCCTCTTGCATTTTCATCATATTTAAAAATTCTTGGATATGTTCTGAAGGTTGAGGAGTGATATTTTTAACAGAATCTATAAAACTTTCGTCACTTAATTCATTCTTCAACTTCTTTTCATTTACCAATATTCTTAAAATAGGATTAAATTGTCCCAAAATATTTGACACATTTTCAATAATATCCGTTGTGCTCTTATTAGAGTAAATTATGTCTCTAATAGACCCCTTAATATCTCTTATAAATTCTAACTTAAATTCCTCATTTTGTTTTTTAATAAACTCCATTATAATATCTACTTTTTTAGCGTCACTCAACAGTTCCAAATTCAAAATACCCTCAAAAATATATTTATGTAAACTTTCTACTATTTTTATTTCATATTTTGTACAGAACTCATAAAACTCTAAATCAACAAAAAGTGTTTCTTTGAAATTTTCAAATTTATCTCTAATTTGCTCAACGATTCTTGCTTTTAACTCTTCTCTCTTTTTTTCTTCTAATTCTAAAAATTCATCCCATAACTCTATATTTGATTCATTAAATTCTAATTTTTCTATTGAATATTCTTCTACTTCGGCAATTTGCTTTACATATTCCAAAATTTCTTCTTGAGAAAATCCTATAGTTCTTAATGTTTTGTAATTTTTGAATATCCATTCCAAATCTTTTTTCTCATTTTCCAACAAATTTTCACATATTATTTTGTAAAAGATATTTATTCTATTTATATGCTTTGAAGATATGTTTGTTAATTTATCATATAGCTTAAATATTTCTTCTTTTTTCATAAGACCAATCATCTCGTATTCCTTAATAAGATCTTCAAGAATTTTTTGATCAGTATTTGTTAATACTTCATCAAGAAAATTATTATCAAACTCTACATTAAAAAATTTAGGACAAGTCACAATAATAGTAAATATTGCAGACTCAACAAATTTTTTAGTATCTGTTTCAGATATTGTTGCTATTTTTTTCCAGTTATTTTTGATCATATGTAATACTCTTTCCTCAAATTTTAAGTTATAGTAATATCTGTAAATTGTTAAAAGGTATTTACTAAATAATTTTCTTCTAGGATTATCGATATTTTGATTTGATATTACTTTATTTCTCAAAATTTCAAAATTACTTAAAATTAACTCGTATATACTCTCTTTTTCTTGTTTAAAACTATTCAATTCAAGTATTAACGACAATCCCTTCAAAACGTTCAAAAACGATTCATCAATTTCTCCATTTTTATAAAACTCAAGAATTTGTTCCACCACTTTTTCATTAACGATCATCGTTTTGTATAATATCTTTTCTATCCTATCTTTCATATTAAAATTAATGTCATTATATTTTTCTCCAATAGATTCTAGAATTATAATAATCTGTTCAGCATCTTCCTTAGAAATATCAAAACCTTTTTTCAAATTGTTCATATCTACGTCTACTTTTTCAAAAATTATTGTTTCTAAAGCAATCCCTTTATATTTTGAATATTTTAGTACAGGATTTATTAAATCTATACCAGACTCTGAATATATAAAAGATAGAGCTTTTAATATATTGTTCTCTTGATCGTCAGCTTCAATTTCAAATAGATTGTCAATCTTTGAAACAAGTTCTCTGTCATTATCAACTTGTTCCCTTAAAAAACTAAAAACAATATCTTTTAATTCATTATAAACTTCTTCTTTTAATTCTTTTAATTCCTTGAGATAAATACTTGCAAAAACTAAAATTTGTGGTTCTGTATTAAATATTCTTTCGTTAAGCCCTTTAAAAATTTCTTTTAACGTGCCTGAAATAGTATCATTTTTGGTAAGTTTTGGAATGCTAGAAATAAAATCTTTAAATTTTGTGGTATAAGATGGTGTTTTTAGTATTTTTTCAATTTCTACTCTATTTAAAACTATATATGACTCTTGCGGACTAATGTTATAATAAATTCCGAATATTTGATGTTCCAAATTCTCTATATCTATAAAACTATACCCTGTATACCCTTTTCTAATAAGAAAGTTTTCAAAAAATGATTTCCTATTTTTATCTTTTTTTAATTCTTTTTCATTCTCTTTTTCATTTTCAGTGTCTTCTATAATCTCCTCGCATAAAATCTCTTCAAGATTGCTTGAACTTTCCAAAATTCCATAAGTTTTTAATGCAGCAAAAAGGGCATATGGAAAAATGTCTTTTTTACTAGCTTTTTCATTTCTAGGACAGACTGATATGAAATTATTTATGAATTTTTTGATTTCTCTAGGAGTAGGAGGATTGAATTCGTTTTTTCCATAATACTCCCTACTATCCTTATTATCCTTTTTGTTATTTTCAGAATAACTATCCAGATAAATCTTTAATTCTCTTCCAATTTGCAAAGCAATTTCAAATATATGTTCATCTATATTTATTCCATTTTCTTTTAAAAGCTTATCAAGAAATAAATGCCAACTTCCATATACTGGTTCAGGAACGTAAAATTCTTTTTTAAACAGCTTATTAAAGTAATCATATCCCCCTTTATCTGTTTCTATTCTAATTCCACCTGGATCAAACGGAATAATATAAAATACATTTTTTAGAACGTTATTCTTCTTACTTTCATCGGATATCATAAACGGTTTTAAAGCTGCAAAAACTTCATCCACTTTTTCTTCTGGAATCCTATCTACGTTATCAATAACAATAATAATTTTAATTTTTCCATTTTTTCTGGTTGTTATTTTATTTAAAATATCAATAAATTCTTTTTTAAAATCTAGCGAATTATCACCTAAAGATCTTGTTTCTTCATGATCTGTAAAATTCCCAATCAAAAGGCCGCTATACATTGATACAATTGGAATAAGATTTTTAGTTTTCTTTGTAATCATCGTCGCCAACCAAATCGAAATAGGTATTGCTAAATAAATACCAACTGATAGTAATAGAATAAAATTTTCATTAAAAGACTGTGGATTTACTAAATACTTTATTGAAAGGCCTACCCAGAACCCATATGAAACTAACCATAACCATATTCCATATTTTCCAACTATTATATAAAAAATATAATACAAAATATACAAAAATTTCTTCCAAAATTTATTCAAAGATTTCTTCCTAATACTCTTGAAAATTTCTTCCTTAACACTAATAAAGTAATAAGCAAGCAAAATTGTTAAAGGAAAAGAATATATTGCAAGAAAACTTAAAATTCTTACAACCCCTGTTGATAAATTATTTAACAAAAAAGAAATAAAATTCGGTACAAGTGTTAACATTAAAATTAAAACAAACAAGTGCAATAAAGCTGTCCTATTAGTAGGGGTAACATTTCTCATAATTTTCTTCCTTTTCCCAATAATTTCTAACCTTCTTTTTTCGTAATCACTCTCTGGTTCTTCAAAAAGATCTTTCCCGAATTCCTGAGTGCTCCAATCCAAAAAATTTAACAAAAATGCCTGTCTAAAATTATGTCCCAGCTCTGCCCACACATCAAAAACAAATATCTTAAAATTACTCTTCTCCTTCGTTTTTTCTTTAAGTATTTCAATTACACTTGATTTTCCACTTCCCCATTTTCCTTTCAGGGCAATTGTTGTTCCTTCACTTAAACCTTCAATAAAATTCGCCATTTGTTTAGCTATTTTACTGTGAGTTTCAAACTGATCATCCGTTGTAGGAACATCACTAACAAATAAGGTTCTGTTATCCCCCATATTAATCCCCCTATCACATAATTTCTTCTAACTTAAAATCTTGTGCCATACTTATCAATACTGCCATTTAATTTTCTGATATTTGATATCTCATTTCGAAAACAACCCACAGAATCTCTTCCATTGATTTTAATAAATTCTCCATACTCTTCATGATATTCAGATTCTTTTCCCAAAAATCATCTGAAATATCACTTTTGGTTGTAGTAGTAAACTCTTGAAGAGCCTCGACAATTTCTTGATCTTGATATTCTAAATTTCGAGTTGTCTTTTTATTTCCACTATGATATCCAAAAAATCTAAGCCTTTTAGCATTTAATTTAATATTTGTTAAATCTGCTTCTATTGGTTTATCAATTAAGAAAAAACGATGAAAAGCAAAATTTCTAACACTAGCAACAATTTCTCTGTAATCTTTTAAAGACGGCTTTTTTTGATTACCTTTTAAAATAAATGGTATTTTACTAAATTCTTCTTTCAATTTATAAAAATCAAAAAGTGTGCACCATAAAATCAAAGGTTTAAGATCAGTAATTGTCACAAGCAATTTTAATAATTTAATTGAATCATCAGCAAACGAATAAGATAATCTCAATAGTTCAATTAATCCTCTTTCCTTTTCTTCTTTCTTTTTTGAATAAAAATATTTATTTAAACTATTTTCATACTTTTGTAGTTGACTTTCAAATGACAAAATCATCTTACTTATTAAGCTATTTGAAAAATCACTATCCTCACGACTTCCTGGTAATACCAACTTTATATGTGCTTTTTTAACAAGTTTATCAAATGCTTTTGTAACTTTATTTCTAATATTTTTCTTATTATCTTCATTAAATTCTTCATTCAATGCCTTTAAAATTTCTCTACCAATGTTTTCTAACAATCTCTCAGAATAAACAAGCGAATTTACTATGCAATTGAAATTACCTTTTTTATCAATTTCTTCTATATAAATCTCTTCTTTAATTGAAGGGTCATACTTTAATCTTTTTGCTTTTCTAAATTCTAATTCAACTTCACTTGAAACTTCTTCCAAATTTCCTATAAGAATAAAAACTATATCACCAATTACTTTAAGTTCTCTTCTAACTGCCAACTCTAAATCTATTTTCGAAATCTGTTTGCTATCAAAAGCTACCCAGTCCTTTTTTATGTCATTTTGAAGCTTTCCAATAAAAACTTTTACTTTATTATCTTCTTTTGAAAAACAAAGGTATTTCGAATTTTTAGAAGTTTTTACAAAATCTTTCCTATAAAAGAAACTATTATTAATGCACACCACTTTATTTTTAGGCAAGTTTTCTAATATATTTTCTAATTCAGAAATTTCGTCAATAACCATATTAACGTTATTTTTAATAATATCTATAATCTTATTATAAGTTTTGGAAGTTATTGTGTTCATAAAATCCCCCCTAAGTTTTAGTAATCATAAATACTATAATACGATCAAATCTTATATTTATCTCCAAAGATATTTTCAAATAAAAAACTGTTATCAATTGTCCCTCTAAAATATGAACACTTTTGAAGGCAATTCCTTCCTTAATCATTCTTGTAAATTATCCCATACTTGATATCACAAATTCAGAAATTGAGTTTGTTATTAATTCAATTACACTGATAAACTTTTTATTTTCCTCTTTGTATTTTTAAAAAAATTTTCTTAATTATCTAGCCTGGTGTACTAAGCTTATTTCCTCTTTTAAACTTTTCATATTCATGTGAAAATTGCTTTAAATCACTCTCTGACAATTTTTCGAGCTCACTTTTCAACTTTTCATAGGCATATTTAGAAAATTTATGAATCTTATTTTTCCCACATTCTAATTTTAAATGATATCTTTTGTCACCTTTCAATTTGTATTTCCATACCAATACCTGTACATAATACGGCTTTATTCCTAGCATTTCAGCCAACTTTTTTTGCAAATAAGGATAATCTTTATTTGGGTCTAAATCAGGAACAATTATTTTATTCGCAACTTGTATTTCCCCTACAACTTTTAATGCGGTTTCACCGCTAGTTTCAACAAAATGACCTTTTTCAATAAAATTAATTTTTTCTGCTAACTCATTTAAAAGCGACTTATCTATGACAAGTTGCTTGCCTGATATTCTAGTAGTTTCAATACTTCCATTTAATAAATCCACTAATGCAATATTTGTTGGACCAATTTTTGCTATTCTTTCAATAAGCTTCATCCAATATTGTCTTTCTCTTTCTCTGTATTCTTCTATAATTTTTCTTAACTCAGAAAATTCTATTTTTCTTGTTTGACCTCTATACCGATAATAAATCTCTCCAGACTTCAACTTTTCCTTAGCTTTTCTGCAAATCACCGGTTTTTCTAAAGACTCATTAACAAATATATAACCAAAGGATTTTTCTCCAATATCCACAATACCCATTTCCCATTTTATTTCAGGCGAAAAATATTCAATTAAAAAACCAGTAAGTTTTTCTTGACTAATTTCATTGAATTTTTTCCGATTTATTCCTACTAGCAACCTTGGACTGTCTTTTATACCAAAAATTATATACCCGCCTTTGTTATTGGCAAATGCAGCCATTGTTTTAGCATAATGCTCTATGCTCCCAAATCCAAACTTTTCTTTAAACTCAAGGGTTGAACTTTCCCTATGTCTTAAATATCCTTTTATGTCAACATTTGTCAATAACGATTTTAAATACTCTATATGACCATTTTTCACCCTTGAATCCCCTTTTCCCCCCGGATTACTAAAAAAGTAAGATGCAACTCTTAATATCTTTACGCTTACGAAAATTAGCTAAAGCTTCTTAATCCATGGTGCCACATCAAAAATATATGATTAATAAAATCATCTGAGCCCGCTGATTAATGGTCAAAACTTTTTGAACAAAGCTCTTTTATCTTTTCAAACCAGCTTTTTACTTCATCCCAAGCATTCAAATCTTCCAAATCTTTTTTTGTAATTTTTTTAGACAATGAGCCACACAAATAATTCTTTACATCTTTTTCATCACTAAATCTGGTCACTTTTTCTTTAACTTTTTTTGGAATATCTATATTGTCCCAGTCGTCCAATTCTATTTTTATATTTAAACTTCCTTCAATAAGTCTTCTTGGAATATAGTTTTCAATCTCTCTTTTTGTGGTTAATACTCCATAAGAACCGTCTTTACGTTGATTCACTTCTTCAACAGCTTTTTTATATTTCTCATCACAATCGCGATCATACAAATGAAATTCTACAACATTTGTGTTTTTTAAAGCATAACAATCTATCCATTCATTTAAATTGCTTCCCTGCATTGGAATTATTGAAATTAATCCACTTTCAATTTTCTCTTTCAAATCTATAATTTCCATTAGTTCAGGTATATTTTGGTTTATGTTCATTAAAAAATTCTTATCATTTGTACCTTCAACACATATTACAACTTTTCCAATGTTAGGCAATAATCCAAGTTCTTTAACTATTTTGCCTCCTATATTTTCATCGAAAAGATAAACTTTTGCTTTGCCATTTTCTTGCTCAACATATCTCACACTATCTGTTTCAAAAAATCTTATTAAAGCAGGACTATGTGTTGTAATTAATATCTGATGTTTGCCATTTTTAGAAAGCTTAATTAGATTATTAATCAATGTTTTCTGCATTTCTGGATGCAAACCAGTTTCAGGTTCTTCAATCGCATAAATTACATTTAAATTATCTTCTGATTCATTTTGAGCTTTAATTTCGGCCAAAAAGGAACTAACAAGCACTAAACGCCTTAATCCACTTCCTCGCTTATTAAGTGGTATATCGTTATCAGTATTGTAACCTATTCCTTTGTAAACATCTTTCCATCTTAACTTCCCAACCTCTGGTATATTGGGTTTTATTTCTGTATCCTGTTGGCTTAATTCTCTGAATTTTTCCACAGTAGCATTAGCAATCTTTTTTAATTCTTCATCAATTTCTTTAGCAATTTCTTCCAATTTATTTTGAATATCCTCTCTTTTAAATATCTCATCTACCTTAGTTTTTAACGGATCTTGTATTTCACTATCTTGTTCAGTATTTGGCCTATCAGAGTGAAATAAAGAAAAAATAGGCAAACACTTTTCTAACTGCAGCCATATATCCTTCATTCCTTCTTCGTTTATTTTTAAATCAATTTCTTTTAACACTAGATCGCCATCCTTACTTTTATAATAATCTCTTATACATTTTCGCAGTTCAGCACTTTTTCTAAGATCCAAACAATCTGGCCCTTTCTCTCTTACAAAATTTTGCAATTCAGTAATCTTTTTCTTTAAAAGGCCTTCTAAAAAACTATCATTTGCCGGATGCATACATCTTATATATGTCTCCTTATTTTGTAATTTCCCATTTTTAAAGACTTTATAAATTTCAAGAAAACCTTCTTTGCTTAGTAAATACTCATTTTGAAGAGTTGTAGTATTTGTAGCATCGATAACAATATTTTCAGGTAAATCTTTAAAACAAACACCTATTTTAAAAATTTCATTTCCTTCATTTTTTGCTTTAATGTTTAAATCATTTTCCTCTATTTTTGTTACCCCTTTCCCATCGTTTATAAAAATGTCAATAGCTTCTAAAATCGTAGACTTTCCCTGATCATTACGTCCAATAAAAACTGTAAAATCTTCAATAGGTATTTCATTACGTCCATAAAATGCTCTAAAATTCTCTAAAATCACTTTAGCTATTTTCATTTTATTCACCTCTGTAATAATTTTTCCCTATTCTTTCGTTTGAAAATTTATGAAATAGCAAGTTAATTCTACATTCATCAATTTATCCTAATAAAACCTGACAAATAATTTGCCCCATCGCCGAATCATTTAGCGTATATTCTGGTCTAACACTAAATTGTTCATTTGTAATAGTAAGAAGAGATATTTCATCAACAACAAAAAGTTTCCAATCTACTACTTCCCCCGATGAACTTCCACCAGCTATTTGAAAAGCTCTAAGAATTTTGTTATATGTACTTTTATGAACACCATATGCATAGGGTTCAACAATTCTTAAATAACCTTTATAATAAAATTTGATTATTTTTCTCTCCTTAATTGCTTTACAAATTGTTTCTTCCACAATTACCACCTCCCGCAAAATAATTTAAAACCATTAAAAACTATTTGAAATTAACAAATTCAATCTATATTTTGCATTGTATAGGAAAACTCATAGATTAACAGTTTGTTCTACTTCTTTTATTTCCATTAATCAAATTTAAAAGAAAGTCCGTAAAATCTTTCAAAATATCTATTAAATCTCTTATTTCATCATAACCATAACTTATTCTTGAATCGTGTGGAAAATGAACTTCCTGACTAAGTGGAAAACTATTCAACAAATGCCCAAAATATCTATTGTCACTTAATCTTTGAAATTGACGGTCAATTTCCTTTAATTTGTCACAATATACTTTTTCTAATTTTTTCTTTAAACCTGCGTCTTTAAAACCTTTTATTCCTATCTTTTCAACTTCATCATAAGGTACTTCAAGCTTAATTTTTTTCGCTGCCATACTAAATACAGTTTCTAAAGCTAACCTAGAATATAACGCTGCAGCTCTCAAATCCTTATTTTCCAAATGCTCTTCAGCTTTTTCAATATAATTATTTGGCCAACCTTTTATTTTTACTGAACCCAAAATTGCCTCTTGAGTTCCCAAACCAGTGTAATCATCCAAAAAAGCTTTGTATGCATTAAAAGAGTTTCCATTAAATTGATGCCTAATAATATCAAAAAAAGTTCTATCAGAAGTTGTAATAATAAGTTGATAGCCTTCATTTGCTAACTTTCTTAAATACTTTATTAAAAAATATCTTCTTTCATGGTCTACTGAATAAATTGGGTCATCAATTGCTATAAAATTTACATTACTTGAATTTAATTTAACTCTTGCAATCAAAAGTGCAAAACCTAAGCATCTTAAATGCCCTGTGCTTAAAAAAGTTATTGCATCGACTAATTCTTCTTTACCCCTAATCTTTAGTTTAAAAGTTATTTCATGATTTTCTATGTTTGGCTTAATTTCAATGTATTCAATAAATTGATTTTTCGCCTGGGTAATTTCATTGTATACATTTGTAACTTCACTTTTGCTTATTCTTTCTAATTCCTCTTGAATAGTCTTCCCATATTTTGTTAAATATAAAGTATAAAATTTATCTATATCTTCATATATTTTCTTTTTCAGATAGTGTTGATTTTTTAATTGCTTTAAATCTTCTTCCTGTTTTTCTAAATCATCGATGCTTTTCATGTACCTTCCTTTTTCTTCCAATAAGAATATTTGTTTTTCTAACTTCCTAACTTCTATTGATGTTGGCCCTATTTCATACTTTATAAAATTCGATTTTTCTGAATTTTCAAATATGCTCATGTCCTTATAGTATTTTTGAAGTTTTTTCTTTAATTCATTTTCTTTTAAATCTAAATCTGATAACTTTTTATTCAAAATTTCTTTTTGATTATCTAAAGAAATTATTTTATCTAAATCTTTTTTTAAAGTCTCTAACCGTTTTAGTACTTGTTTATAAACAATTGGCTGGCCACAAACTGGACACTTATTAATATCTTCTTTTTGATAAAAATAATTGAGCGCTTCATTAATTACCCTTGAAATTTGTATTTCATTTGTTGAAATTTTTAACATTTCTTTTGTACTTTCAATATTATTCAACTGAGTTTTTAGGTTGTTTTTTTCAATAAATGTTTTTTCAAAATTTTTTAAAGCCTCTTCTTTTTCCCTCAGCTTGTTTAGCGTTTCCAATAAACCTTGTTTATCTTTATCCACCAACTGGCTTTTCCAATTTTCCCCTAACTCTTTTTTTAATCTTAATTCTAAATTTTTAATTTCTTCTTCTATATCTCTTATTTGTTTTCTTTTTTCATTTAACTTTTCTTTAATACTTTCATATTCATTTTTTGCTTTATTTCTAAGCCGTTTCAATTGTTCTTCAAATTTTATCAAACTATCAAATCCAAGTAACCTTGCAAATCTATTCCACAATGATTGTTTTGTGTCAATAACAAATTCTTCTATTCGTTTAGAATCAATAAAATTGTTTTCAATCCCTTCAATTATTTCACAATCATTCTGTCTTCCCAAAATTCTCTTGCAAGTTGCTTCTTTACTATTGTTTTTATATTTAACTTCAACGTAAGGTTCATCACCAGGCAAGCAAAATTTATTTCGCAAGTATTCTTGTTTGCTGCCCACTTTTCTTACTCTTGTTTCATTCACATCACCAGTTAATCCCCATTCAAGGGCATCAAAAAAACTAAATTTTCCAGTCCCATTTTCTCCAAACAAAAAGAAATGGTTACAATCTAAACTAATAACATGAGGAGCTTCATGATACTGAAAACCTCTTATGCCATTAATTTTAACCGTTTTTATTTTCATATTTTTTACCCTTTTCATGGGCTTTATAAAAATCTACAATTTCATCATATTTGCTTCTTAAATAATCTCTTCTTTCGCTTATTCCAAATTCTTCTTTCCTTAGACTCAACAAATATTTTTTAAAGATTGAATCTTCAAATGTTTCAATCATTTTCTCTAAAATTTCAAATTGTTTAGACATATTTTCCACTTCCTTTTTATAACAATCTTTCTAATTTAATTAAACGTCTTTTTACCAAGTAGTATTGCTTTGCCATCATCCCACTTACAAAGTGACACACTTTGCTCTTTACTATCAAACACACAAAAAGTTGGCTCTTTTCCAACCCAACTTCCGGAATTTGCATAAATGATTTTTTCGTCAATTTGAACTACTTTCGGTTTATGTGTATGTCCTAATACAACAAATACCTTTTCATATCCTTTATCAATTAACTTTTCCCCCAAAAATATTGAACCTTCTTCATCGTATTCTTTAAAGTTTCCTCTATAATCTTTACTTGCAGGTGTTACATATGACTGAAGATTTCCAGCTATTTTGTAAAACGGTGATGAAAACTTATCTTTTAATTTTTTCCATGCACCTTTTATTACATCCATTAAACTTTCAAGTTGTTCATCTATATCCTTTGCCCCCATCCTTTCAATAACTCCTATTGCCTTACCTATAAATCTTCCAAGTACACCTTGAAAGCCACCTGCAAGTGTTGAAACATCTCTGTTATATTTATCAAATCTATGCCCATGTTCAATCCAAAGGTTATTTACAGAAAAATATGGGAATATCAACTTCTTTTCTTCATCAACATCGTATTTATCTGTTAACTGTATAGGGCCAAAAGGAAATGGTGTTGCCTTATAGACAAGCTTTGCAAAAGGAAGGGAGTCATGGTTTCCTGGTATATATATTATCTCTTTTTTTGTTTCTTTTAATTTAAGAAAAATTTTCCATAAATCAACATACATTTGTAAAATCTTTTCCACTTTACATTGCCATAGCTCAAAAAAATCTCCTGCAACAACAATTTTTTCAACTTCTTCATCATCTTTTATATATTCAAGAAATGATATAAACTTTTCAAAATTTCCTGAGGTATAAAAATCATCGGCATCAGACATATCGCCGATATGTAAATCGCTTAAAATAATAATTTTACTCATCCCCTATCCCCCTTTATATGTAACTTTTTCTATTTTCTCCCCCCTATTCACATCCTTATACTTTATACCTTTGAAAAACCTACACTTATATTATCAAAATACTTCAACTCAAATGTAACGTCATAGTCATATAACAAATAGATTGTATCACATTCAACTATAAAAAACAAAACCACAGAAAAACTGTGGTTTTTGCCTGTATCGTAAGTATTTACAAAAAAACTTTTTGTAATCTTCAATAATTAAGTATCAGTCAAGATTATTCGTGTTTTGCACTCAGAATGACAGAAAAGTGGAAACTTTTCGTCGCCCCTTGACATAACCAATTATTTTTACATATTCCTGTGCCAATTCCAGGCTGTTAATATGATTTCATCCAGTGAATATTTAACTTCCCACCCAAGCTTTTCTTTTGCTTTTGTACTATCTGCTATTAAATACGCAGGATCTCCTGGTCTTCTGTCTGTTTCAACCACCTTAAAATTCTTTTTAGTAACCCTTTTCACTGCTTCTATCACTTCATAAACAGAGTAACCTTCCCCACTTCCTAAATTAAAGTAATCTGTTTTTCCTCCATCAAGCAAATATTCCAATCCTTTTATGTGTGCATCTGCTAAATCATTTACATGGACAAAATCTCTTATACACGTTCCATCTTTTGTATCATAATTTGTGCCAAATATTTTTATACTATCCCTTCTCCCAATAGCAGCATCAAGAATAAGTGGTATCAAATGTGTTTCTGGTTTATGAGCTTCCCCTATTTCACCCTCTTCATCTGCCCCTGCAGCATTAAAATACCTGAATCTTATACTTTTCAGCCCATATGCTTTGTCATAATCTTCCAACATTTGTTCCACCATCCATTTACTTTTGCCATATGGATTTATAGGATCTTTTTTATCATCTTCTTTTATTGGAACTTTCTCTGGCATTCCATAAACAGCAGCTGTGGAAGAAAAAATAAACTTATCTATATTATTTTTTCTCATTACCTTTAAAAGTTTTATTGTATTTCCAACGTTATTTTCATAATATTTTTGTGGATCAACAACTGACTCTCCAACTTCAATATACGCGCAAAAATGCATAACAGCATCTATATGATAATGCTTAAAAATATTATCTAAAAGCTCTACATCGCTTATATCACCAGGAATAAATTCGCCCCATTTAGCAAATTCTTTGTATCCATGGGAAAGATTGTCATAAACAATAACCTTATACCCTTTGCTATGCAACATCTTACACACATGAGACCCAATATATCCTGCTCCACCTGCAACAAGAATTGCCACAATAGCACCCCCAAATTTTTAATTCATAGTTTCAAATCAGTTAAATCCCTCAAATTAATTAATAACACATTTTACCAACTTTTGCAAAATATATATAAAACTTGTTTTTAAAATCAACAAGATTCTTTTTTGCTTCACTCCTCAAAATGACCTTCTCCCCTTTCTCATCCTGAGCCAGGCAAAGAATCTTATCCCCCCGCCAAATTCAACAATTTTTGCTAAATAACATACTCTCCCTGTATTTCCCTAAAAGCTTCGCATTTTTCATCATCTCCTGAAACATACTCCATTCTTAACGGTGTAAATGGTCTATCCCTGCAATAAGGAGGCTTTCTATTATATCTAACAACTGATATCAATTTATTTTTCACAAAGCTAAGTACAAATTTTTTCTCTTCTCCTCTTCCATCAAATTTTTCTACAGCATGAAGCAAAATATACCATATTGTTTGTTTCAAATCTTCATAAGATTCACATTTATAACCATACCTTTTATAATATCTCCCCGTAATCATTTCAACATCTTTTTTGTAATCATCATATACACTCACCTTAAAATCCCCCCTAACAAAAACGCGTGATATATACATTAGTATACCATAAACATTTGAAAAACAGGAGGGAGTCCCCCTCCTGCTTCCTATAACAACTTTCAATTATTTTATGTCAACAACATTTAGTATAACACTTTTGCCAGATAATCTATTGCTGGAGATAAAAATGAATAAAGCAATTCTCTTGGTAAATTAATGTTTAAATCATCAAATATTTCATCTATTAAATCGATTACTTCTTTTTTCTTGTTTTCTCCTTCACCTGGTCTTTCCACAAGCTCCATAAAGAGCTTTACTATATCCCACAGCATACAATTCACCTACTTACTGAATTAAATCAATAACAACATTTGTGTTTGTTTCAACAACACGTGCTTCATCAAATACATATCCTGCTGGAACAAGCCCATTATCTATTAAACTCTGTGCATCTTGCTCTAATTCCGTTGTATTTATATTATCTATTGGATCAGAAAGATTAACTCTTAAAGTTTTCCCTTCAGATGCATTTCTATAAACCAAACTCAACCTTTTCATCTTTATCCCTCCTTAAAATCCTTCGCCATCATGGGCACAACAAGCGATCTTATTTTTCTAACATTAGATATTCTTACCAGTTTCACTAAATAACATTTTCATAGCTTATCAATTGAACGCTATCTATAGTATAATTTGTATACCTGTCAAGTATCTGAGCAATAGCATTTGCCTTTGTAACATCAACACTATCCTCCACTTTTAATGTTTGCCTTTTAAAAACAGGCTCTCCATTTGCATCTGTTCCTGCAAGCCATTTAACAGAAAGCTTTTTCATACTCATCCCTCCTGATTTTTATTTTTGCACGCTGCCGGCTACGTACATATAAATATATCTACACAAGTCCGCAGATTTAACAATAATGTATACATTTGTATAGCAATTGTTACACAAAAAAGCCTGGCTTATCAACTTAAACTTACAAAATGCCTTAAAAAGAAAGGAAAAAAGACAGGAAGAAAAATTTACATTTTTATAACCTTACAACCTTTGCTAAGGAAAACATTATCAGATATATATCAAAAGTTCCTTTTAAATAATATGGTTTACTGCAGTTATATTTTAAAACCTGTTTTTACCATTTTTTTCACATAACAACCTAAATAATATGGTTCGTTTTTAACTTTTTATATAATTTTACGCCAACTTAAATTTACATGCATACGTAAAAAATTCTAGACTTAATAGTTTTTTTTGTTATTTCCATCAATCATTTGTAAGCAGTTCTTCAGTAATTTTTTCATCATTATACTGGTTTAATTCATAATTCATTTTTTCTAGAATACTTTCAATTTTTTCAATTTCTTTTTCAGGATTACTCCACCAATCCCTACTCCATATCCTTACTATCTTCCAACCTCTTGATTCTAAAAATTTTTGCCTATGTATATCTCTTTCTCTTGCTGATTTTGAACTATGATATAAAGCACCATCACATTCTATTCCAAGTATATACTTTGATTGTATAGGAGCATACACTCCTATATCAATTCTATAACCAGATGAACTAACTTGTGTATGAAGTTCTAAGTTTCCTTCTTTTATTATTTTACTTTGACTAAGCTTTTCATATACTTCTTCCTCAAAATCACTTTCAAATATTAACTCATCCTTTGAACTTATATTTGAAAGTGAATATAGAATTTCTTCTGCTCCTTTTTTATCATTTAACGAAACTGCTTTTACATATTTTAAATATTCTTTTAAAAGCTTTGGACCTGGATTTTTGATATTATCTATCCTAATATCTTCTGGCTCAATTGACGTAACATGGAAATCCGTATCTATCAATTGAACATCTCACTATATTATGCATTCTAAATCTATTTCTATTTTATTCGCAGATACTATCTAAGTATTTACAGTAACATATGTATCATCACCTATAATTACTGAAACATTTGATTCAATAAATATCATTGTTTTTAGCCAAAATATAACTTTAACCTTAATGATTAAATTAGCATTTTTTCAATCAAAACTGAAGCTCTTCTTGAAGTTCATTTGTAAAAATTCTCTATATAAATCTTTCGATTAACTACATTTTTCCATTTTACCTCATAATTTTTTCCACATATAACTATTTAAAAAATTACTATTTCTTAGTATATTGTACATTTTTTACTTATTCTCTTTCTTTGCTATAAACATTATTTTAAAAAATCTATTTAACGTTATTGCTTTTACTACTTTCCCTAACATAAGTCTTTTCTTAGCTGTTCAAGAATATTAAGGGCCTCTCTTAATTCTTCAAAATCTATTTTACCTAGAATATCTAAAGCTTTTTTTAAATCAGTTATTGATAATTCTGACATATATTGCAAAATATTTCTTATTTCAGTTGATGAAATTCCTTGGGTTCGAGGTAAATATATAACCTCGCAATAATCTTTCAAATAATCAAATCTACCCTTCCAATCTTCTCCCATTACAAATATATCAACATTATATTTTTTTATGTCTTCTACTTTTTGTTCCCAACTATTTTCAGGAATAACCAAATCTACACTTTTAATATTTTTCACTATTTCGGCCCTTTGCTCATACGGAATAATAGCCTTTTTTCCTTTTTTTAAATTAAACTCGTCTGTAGAAACAGCAACAATTAATTTATCTCCTAACTTTTTTGCTCTTTGTAACAATCTTAAATGACCAATATGAAATAAATCAAATGTACCATAAGTTATGACTGTTTTCATTATTTCAACCTCCCAAAAGTTTTCATTATTTTTTTTATTATTTCTCTATCTTCTGTAATAGGAGAAAAAACAAATGTTATCACAATTAATAAAATTATGACAAAAGAGTTTACTAAAAACCATATAATTATATTGTCTATGTTTTTCGTAACACTAAATGCTAATATTGAAATAATGCCTGATAAAAATATGCATAATAATGTTTTTGAATTGTAAGGATATATCTTATATATCATTACCACTTCAATAAATTTTAATACATTAACAAAAACTGTCGTAAAAGCTATTGAAATTGCAATTCCCCATTTATACCGAGGACCTAATATTATTCCTAAAACAAAACCAATTATTATTGTTGATAAACCGTTTATAATTTCAAATTTTTGCTTATCAGACATATTTAATAGCGTGCCATTTGGGCCAACAAAGGAATTAAAAAAAGAAGCTATTACTAATATAGAAATAATAAAATTTCCTTTTTTATAATCTTCCCCCAATAATTTTAATAATATATCTAAATTTGATATTATAAAAATCACTATTGGTAACATTATATACGTATTATATCTTGAAACCTTTTGAAATAATTCTTTTAATTTAATAAAATTCTTATTCTTCCAATATTGTGCAAATTCTGGCATCGCTAAATTCGCCAAAACCCCGCCTAATAATACTCCTATAGTACTTAAAGTTAATCCTAAGGATAAGTATCCAACAAATTCATTAGAAACATATACTTTTTGTAAATATTTTGATACATTATTATACAATGAATATGTAATGGTTAATAAGTAAAACTGCCAAGAATTTTTAATAATATAAATAAAATCATGGATATCAATTTTTATTTTTATAATATCTTTTAATAATAAATATATCGGTATTAAAAACGAGAGGATTTGGGAAACAATTATTGAAGTATAATTATTAAATTTAAAATAGAATATAAAAAATAAAGCTATATTAATTGTTTTTACAATAAATCCTTTTATAAATGCATCTAAGTGCTGTTTTTTCATACCAATTAAATATTTACTATACAGTATAAAAAATTGATTGAAATAAATTAAAACTATAGTATATATTACATTTTTTGTGTTATACATATTCACTTTTATTAATAACTTATATATAACTAAAAATACTATTGGTAATGTCAAAATATCTAAAAATGTATATGTATAAAAAAATTTAGACAATATTTCATTTTTTTTATTTGGTTTTGTTGCTAACTCCTTTACTATAAGCCATGTAAAACCAAAATTTAAAATCGTTACAAAAGATAAAGATAAACCTATTATAACATTTGCTCTACCATATTCTACAGCACCCAAAAGTTTTGCAGCTAATATTTGAAAAACAAAACCAATACCACTACCAAACAAAGTCCAAGAAAAAGTTTTAATTCCTCTTTTTACAATAGCAGCCATTTTTTCACCTTTTTATATTTAGTAGTGTTTTAATTAGATAATATGACCCTGGTTTGTTTTTAATTTCAAATATTTTCTCTTTTAATATTTTTCTTTTAATTTCAAAACCATCATCAAAATTATTATTTATTAGGTAAAGAATTTTTCTCTTTAACTCTTCTAAATTATATACCTTGAATCCAGGGGTATATTCATCATAATCAAAAATTAATCCTCTATCTTCATATTTATAATAATCCAAATCATATGGAAAAAAAATTATAGGCCTGTTTAACAACAAATAATCGAAATAAACAGAAGAATAATCAGTAATAAGTATATTCGATAATTTTGTTATATTATAAATATCCATATCATGCGGTAAATTTATAATATTATTTTTATTATCTAATTCCACAAAACTCTTTGATTCGTGAATAGAAATGTTTGCGAAATGAAATTTTGTTACTAAAATAATTTTATTATTCTCACAAAAATCTATAAAATTTATTACTTTATTTTTGTCATTTTCGCCTAAAAATATTGTAGCTTTTTTATCTCTAAATGTTGGAAGATAAAGTATTACATTATAACCACTTTTTTTATGACTCTCTATAATTCTTAATACTTCTTTTTCATTTTTGGGTATAATAAACCTAAAATCATATAACAAATTGTCATTCCTTGGATAATTTGCTATAATTATTTTTTCTTTTTTCTTATCAAAAGCATAACCTAATATATCAGAAGAAAATTTTGAAGTAGCTAAAAGATAGCTTTTTCTCCAAAAACCTTCAGAAAATAAGTCTAAATTAAATTTTTTAATTATTTTTTTGAAAGCTTTAACTTTTTGATTTTCATACCTATAATTTCCAACTTTTTTCAATGGAAATCCATGCCACAAATTAATTTTTATAGCTCTTACTGAAAAATATGAATTAATATCTTTTACTGATTGATCTATGATATGATATTTTGCTTTTAAGTGATAATATATAGATTTCAGACTCCATTTTTTTACCACATCAAAACCTAAATCATTTAATTCAGTATAAATCTCATCATTCGTAGTTACCCAAATAACTTTTTTCAATCCTAATTCTTTTTTATATTTATTTAAATATAAATAAAAATATCTTGAATTATCCGAAAATCTTCTTCCAAACCATCCTCCTATTATAATAATTCCTTTATCCTTTTTTATAAACAAACTTAGGAAAAAGATTAAAATATTAATTAATGCTATAAATAATTTTACAAGTATTTTTTTTATCATATTTCAATCTCACCCCCCATAATGTTTCTCATAAAACTCCATATACTCACCAGATATAACCCTTTTCACCCACTCTACATTATTCAAATACCACTCTATTGTCATTTCTATTCCTTCATCAAACATCACTTCTGGTTCCCATCCAAGTTCCTCTTTTATCTTTGTTGGATCTATTCCATACCTTCTATCATGCCCTGGCCTGTCTTTGACATGTCTTATCAATCCTTCGTTTATCTCTTTATCTCCTGTTTTTTTCCTTAATATCTCTATTATTTTTTTTACTATGTATATGTTTTCTTTCTCATTATGCCCTCCTATGTTATATACTTCTCCTATTTTTCCTTTTTCATATACCATGTCTATTGCTCTACAATGGTCTTTTACATACAACCAGTCTCTTATTTGTCTCCCATCTCCATATACTGGAAGTTCTTTGTGATTTAACGTGTTCCATATCATTAATGGTATCAATTTCTCTGGAAATTGATATGGCCCATAGTTATTCGAACATCTTGTTATGTTTATTGGCATTTTATATGTATCATGGTATGCTTTTACAATTAAATCTGCTGATGCTTTGCTTGCTGAATATGGACTGTGCGGGTCAAGTGGTGTCTTCTCTGTAAAATATCCTGTGGGGCCTAATGAACCATATACTTCATCTGTTGATACTTGTAAGAATTTCTTTCCTTCTTTCCATTTTCCATCTCTATACCAATATTTTTTTGCTACATCAAGAAGTGTCTGTGTCCCAAGTATATTTGTCTTTAAAAATATCTGTGGATCATATATTGACCTATCAACATGCGATTCTGCTGCAAAATTTATTACTCCATCTATTTCATATTCTTCAAATATGTATTCCAACAATTCTTTGTTGTTTATGTCTCCTTTTATAAATTTAAATCTTTTTCTTTGCTCAACTGTTAATTTTCCAAGGTTTTCAAGATTTCCTGCATAAGTAAGTTTGTCAAGTCCTACTATTTTTCTATCTTTGTATTTTTCAAGGTAGTAATATACAAAATTACTCCCTATAAATCCTGCACAGCCTGTAACAAGTAATGTCATATACTCTCCCCCTTAATATCCTATTTCTTTTAAAAACCTATCAACAGCTTCTTTCCAATCAGGCATTTTAAAGCCCACAGTTTCACAAAGGCCAAAATTATCAAGTTTTGAATATTTTGGCCTTTTTGCAGGTAGATTAAAATCTTTTTGATATGCTTTTTCTATTTTTCCTTTATATCCAATCCTTTCTAAGATATACCTTCCATACTCATATCTTGAGCATTCTCTTTCATTTGATATGTGGTAAAGCCCTCTTACTCTATACTTTATTATCTCCCAAGTTGCTTTTGCAAGGTCTACTGTATATGTTGGAGCTGATATTTCATCTATTACCAATGATATTTTTTCATATTTTTTTGACCATTCTATTACTTTTTTTGCAAAGTTTATATTGCCTTTACCAAATACCCAGCTTGTTCTAATAAGTGCATAGTTATCGTAAAATTGTGAAAGCAACTTCTCACCAAGATATTTACTTTCACCATATTTTGATAATGGATTCGGCGTATCATATATTGTATATGGCATGCCTTTTCTTCCATCGAATACATAATCAGTTGAGTAATGTACTAAAAACGAATTATTTAAACTTGCAGCAATAGCTAAATTTCTTACGGAAAGTCCATTTATATTATATGCAACTTTCCATTCTTC
The DNA here is from genome assembly GCF_000016905.1 of Thermosipho melanesiensis BI429. GTDB lineage: Bacteria > Thermotogota > Thermotogae > Thermotogales > Fervidobacteriaceae > Thermosipho > Thermosipho melanesiensis. The sequence goes on along the minus strand of NC_009616.1, from coordinate 1,097,441 downwards.
TTCAGCCTTATCTACGGCATTATATGCTGCACAGTTTATTATTACATCTGGTTTTATTTTTTTTGCAAATTCTATTACTTTATCTAAATTTGTTATATCTAACTTTTTATATCCTTCTTTGTTATCTGTTGCTATATATTCTATTCCTTCTTTATCAAATAACTTTTGAAAATCCTGCCCAAGTTGACCATATGCACCTGTTATTAGTATCCTCACAGTTTCTTCCTTCTTTCAAGATATTCTCTTAATGTTGGAAGTTTTTTATCTTTCTCTGATAATATTGGATATTCTATTCTATATTCCTCAAACGGCCATTTTATAGCAATATCAGGATCGTTCCATATTATTCCTGAATCATATTCAGGATAATAATATTCTGTTGCTTTATATAAAAAGTGCACCTCATCGCTTAATACTAAAAATCCATGCGCAAATCCTTCTGGAATATAAAACATCAGTTTATTTTCTTCTGATAATATAACTCCGTAATATTTTCCAAACGTTGGTGAATCTTTTCGTAAATCTACTGCTACATCGTAAACTACACCTTTTACAACACGTACCAACTTTCCCTGTGGATATTTTTCTTGAAAATGAAGCCCTCTTAATACTCCTTTTTTCGACTTTGAATGATTATCCTGTACAAAATCCATATCAAGTCCTATCTCAGCAAATTCTTTCCTATTCCAGCTCTCCATGAAAAATCCCCTACTATCTCCATATACGGTTGGCTTTATTATATATAACCCCTCAATTGGTGTTGCTATTTTTTCGAATTTTGGCATATTATTAACCCCTTTTTTATCTGTATATTAGTTTTCCTTCAGCTACTTTTTTAAGGTATTTTCCGTATGGTGATTTGCCATATTTCTCTGCAGCATCTAGTAACTGTTCTTTTGTTATCCAACCATTGTTATATGCAATCTCTTCAGGAGATGAAATTACTATTCCTTGCCTTTTTTGAATTGTTTGGACAAATTCAGAAGCAGAAAGTAGTGAATCAAATGTTCCTGTATCAAACCATGCATATCCTCTTCCCAGTATTTCAACATTTAACCTTCCTTCTTCTAAATACATCTTGTTTAAATCTGTTATTTCAAGTTCGTTTCTCCAGGATGGTTTTAACTTTTTCGCATATTCTGATACTCCTTTAGGATAGAAATACAACCCAGTTACTGCATAATTTGACTTAGGATTTTTTGGTTTTTCTTCAAGAGAAATTGCTTTTCCATTTTCATCAAATTCTACTACTCCGTATCTTTCAGGATCTTCTACATAATATGCAAAAACTGTTGCAATATTTTCTTTTTCTACATTTTCTACCGCTTTTCTTAATAGTTTAGTTAATCCATGTCCATAGAAAATATTATCACCAAGTATCATTGCACAGTTATCATCACCTATGAAATCTTCACCGATTATAAATGCCTGCGCAAGTCCTTCAGGAGAAGGCTGCACTGCATATGATAAATCTATTCCAAACTGACTACCATCCCCAAGTAATGCTTCAAATTTTGGTGTATCTACTGGAGTAGATATTATTAGTATTTCTCTTATTTCTGCAAGCATTAAAATTGAAAGAGGATAATATATCATTGGTTTGTCATATATTGGAAGAAGCTGCTTACTTGTTACTTTTGTTATTGGATGAAGCCTTGTTCCTGCTCCTCCTGCTAATATAATTGCTTTCATTTTATTATCCCCCCTAAAATTTTTCAAGATTTTTTGATTCTTTTTATCTCTTTTTCATAATTTTTCACTAATTTCCTATACGCTCGAAAGGACTTTAATAAATTTTTCAAGATAAAAGTTCTTTTCTTTCTACTTTTCCTCAATATATAATCAGTACTTACATCTTCTTTATGAATAATCTTTAATTTCGGAGAATATAAAGTAATCATGTTTTCTTTTTGTAAAATATAATAAAGTATATCCTCTTCTAAATACATAAAAGTTTCATCATACAATCCATCAAAATTATCAATAAAAATTTTTGAGAATATCCAGCATGAACCATGAAGTTTAACATTTTTCATTTCTTTCTCAAAGTGCTTTTCTTTTTTAATAACATTTTCATTTCTAAACTTAAAAACTTTATTTTTTAACTTTTTTGAAAATTCATAAAGACCTAAAATATTTAAAATCATTATAATAAAAATTTTTAAAATATGCTTAATATAATCTTTTCCTTTAGATATATTAATAAACTCTACAGGATTTTGGTGAAAACCCTTCAAATTGATTATATCTGGCCCTAACACGGAAAACTTTGTTTCTTCATATAATTTCTCTATTTTTTTTAAAAAATCATTCTGTACCATTATTGTGTCATTATTCATCATAATAATAAAATCTGCATTTAATTTGTACTTTGCGTATTTGTATCCAACATTATTTCCCCTAGCAAAACCTAGATTGACTTTCAATTTCAAAAAGTGAATATTTGGAATATTTTTAAAATCTTCAATTAATTCTTCAAAGGAATTATTTGTAGAACCATTATCTACTACAATTACATCAAACAAGTTTCTGTTTTTATCATCAGCTAATTTCTTAAATATAGAATCTATACATTCTTTTGTGTCCTCATAAGCCATATAATGCAATATCACAAAAACAAATTTTCTCATATTTACCCCCAAATTTCAATCCCTATTAAACAAATCTCTTGTATAAACTTTCCCTTCCACATCTTCCAAATCTTTAAACATCCTATTGGCAAGTATTACATCTGAAATTTTTTTAAACTTTTCTAAATTCTTTTCAACTTTAATCCCTTCAAATTCTTTCTCTTTTATAACAGGTTCATATATTATTATCTCATAACCTTTTTCTTTTAAAATATCCATCACATCTAATATTGCTGATTGTCTAAAATTATCTGAATCCTTTTTCATTATTAATCTATATACACCTATCACTTTTGGCTTTCTTCTTTCTATCATATATGCAATATGCTGTTTTCTAACTTGATTTGATTCCACAATAGCTTTAATAAGTTTTTGTGGAACTTTATCTTTTTCATAATTTGCTAAAAGTTGTTTTGTATCTTTTGGCAAACAATAACCTCCATATCCAAAAGAAGGATTATTATAATACATTCCTATTCTTGGATCAAGACAAACACCTTCAATAACCTGTCTTGTATTAAGCCCCTTAATCTCACAATAAGTATCAAGTTCGTTAAAAAACGCTACTCTCATTGCAAGATAGGTGTTTGCAAATAACTTAATTGCTTCAGCTTCTGTTGAATCAGTAAGAAGTATTGGAACATCTTTTTTTATCGCACCTTCAAGTAGCAAATCGGCAAATCTTTTTGCCCTCTCAGACTTTTCCCCCACTACAATCCTTGAAGGATATAAATTATCATATAATGCTTTCCCTTCCCTTAAAAATTCAGGGGAAAATATAATATTATCAGTTTTGTATTTTTTTCTCATTTCTTTAGTAAAACCAACTGGAATTGTTGATTTTATTATGATAATAGCATTTGAATTTATTTCTAAAACATCTTGTATTACTTGTTCAACTGAGGAAGTATCAAAGTAATTTTTTTCAGGATCATAATTTGTTGGAGTTGCTACTATAACATATTCTGAATTTTTATATGCTTCATATTTATCAAGCGTTGCTTTCAAATTTAATTTTTTTGTTTTAAAAAATTCTTCTATCTCTTTGTCCTTAATCGGACATATTCGTTCATTTATCATTTTAACCTTTTTATCTACTACGTCAAGTATAGTTACATTATGATTTTGAGAAAGCATTGTTGCTATTGATAATCCCACATATCCTGCTCCTGCTACTGATATTTTATGCATTATATTACCTCCTATACAAAAAATATAATAACATGTACTACCTTTTTAATTTCATAAAAACAATATAACGTTTATTTTTAAATTTAAAACCTTAAAATTATTTCTTTTAAAACTTTTTCCCAGTTTAGATTTTCTATTGCATATTCTCTCATTTCTTTTTCATAATTAAACGAATTTATACTTTGATAAAAATTAATTATTTCCAAAAAGTCAATTGGTCCATCATTTGCCTCAACAAAATAAATAAAATTCAAACTATTATTAAAACACATTTCATTCACTGAAGTAAAAAAAGGTATACCTCTCGCACAATATTCTGACGCTTTCAAAGTACTTATATTATTATTATCTGTTCTATGCCTTCCTAGACTACCAGCAGCTATGTGATTTAGATCAAATTGTTTATCTAAAAGTTCTCCTGAAAGTTTACCACGAAAATTTACAAACCTATCTAATGAATATTTTTTTACCATCTTTTTCAATCTATGCATTTCTGGACCAACACCAACGATATTTAAGTAAATTTTAAATTTTACATTGTCTTTATAAAAATTATAAAGACCTTCTAATATTCTGTCTATCCCTTGCCAAAACGTTATAGAAGTAACCATTAAAATATTGATTTTATCCTCAAATGGTGGTCTTTTTCTTATTGGGTATTTATTCACATTAACCCCATTACAATATCTTATTAATTTATTGTTTAAATTCTCGTTTTTTAAATAAAATTCAGAAGTTGTAGGAATATAATCAACATAATTAATTATTTTACTAAATATTAGTTTATCAATAATAAACCTGAAATATTTCTTCTGCAATAAAAGCTCTTTTACATATGGCATCACTGGAATTTCTAAAAAGGTTTTTATTTTGTAATCTTTTGCTTTTTTCAAGACTTCGTATATAGACTTGTCAGAAATAGTATATCTCATATAAATATAATCAACTTTTTTACGAAATTCAGAATACATAACAGAATTTATACTCTTTATTTTATCAATTAATGTATTGGTTCTTAATCTTTGACTCTTTAATCTCTGTTTATTAACAAATTCGTCAATATAAACATATTGCCCCCACGAATAAATAAATAAAACCTCAGAATATTTAGAAAAAATTTCAACCATACTAAATGCTTTTTCTCGTACTCCTATCTGTTTTTCTAAATCTGTCTTAACTACATAAATCCCTCTTTTCATTTTTTTCACCTCTAACCTTTTTTATCTCTAGAAATATAATCAGCAAAAAAAAGTAGTATAATATAATAAATATATTTAAACTTCGTAAACTGCCAACTAAAAAACATATAAATAGAACAATATAACATTATATCTAATAAAAAGCAATAAAACATATTATTTCTTATTTTTTCCAAAGATGAGATTAAAATCATTAAAAAAGGTATGAATAATAAAGGGCCCACATACCAAAAAATGTTATATAAATTGAGAAAAGCAGTATAAGTATTATATTTTAAATTAAGTATAAAACCTGTAGAACCAACCGATTCAAACTTATTGAAATTAATATATCTAAAAAATTCTCTTGGAACTAGAAGTCTTAAAGGAAGAGAAAAAACCAACTTATTGTTTTCTATATAATAAGAAAAATTATAAAAATTAGAAATATAATAGTTTATAATTCCCCAAACTCCTCCTCTGACAGAAACAAAAAAAAGCAATAAAATTACAAAAAACGTTAGGAAAAATAAAATATTCCAGAATAGCATTCTTTTTTTATTTTTACTCTTTTCTAATAAGTTTAAAAACAAAAACGGTTGTATAAACGTATCAGAAATAGTAAACTTAATTCCATGAAAAAAAGATTCAAACAATAAAAAAAGATTTATCACAAAAGAGCCTTTTATATTAATTCCAAGATGTTTTTTTGCAAAAATATATATAATTAGCGCAGGTACATTTAAAAAATATAAATAATTAAATATTACATTTCTTCCAAATAAATGCTCGTAAAGTCTGGGATTAACAAATAATAAACCCAAATTCGTAGCACTTAAATTATGTACAAACCCCAAAAAAGAAAGGAAGGAAAAAAAATAATATAAAAGGATCACTCTTGTTTTTTTGTAATTACCAAAGCCAACTTTGAAAACAAAAACAATCTTTCTCGTAAAAAAATATCCAATAAAATATGAGAATAAAACAGAAATAAAAAAAAGGAAAACTTCCCAACTCATTTTAACACTATCGAAAATAAGTATGTATTTCCTTATATATACCGAGTTTTTCATAAAAAAAGCAAAAGAAAATCCCAATATTATTAATACTTCTGAAATATAAAACCATTTTTGTTTAAAATTATCTAATTTATACAAAAACAACAACGCAATAATCGAAAGTAATAAAATTCCCAAAAAACCACTTCCTCTATTGGTTTAAATATAAATTAACATATTTCTTTAAAAACTTGAAATAATAATTTTGGTTCAAATAGTTACTTCTAATAATACTATTATCAAACAATTCCAGAACATATTTTGCTAACATTCTCTCACAATTGCTTATTTTTATTTCTCTTATTTCAGACATACACCCAACACCAGTACTAATTACTGGTATTCCTAAATTCATAGCTTCTAAAATAACCAAAGGCATTCCTTCAGCATCAGAAGTTAACAAAAATACATCAAAATCCGCCATCAATTCAATAGCATCTTTTCTAAATGGAAGAAAATAAACCTTTTTTTTGAGTTCTTCATTACTCTCAAGAAAATTCTCAACTTCCTTTCCGTATTTATCATCAACAATACTCCCACCTATCCAAACAAAAACTACATCATTTCTCTCTTTTAAAATTTCTTTAGCAACTTTCAAAAACCTAATAGGATTTTTCGGCGGATCAAGTCTTGCAACATTTCCAATGATCTTTATATCAGCTGATAGATTTAATTCTTTTCTTAGTTTTCCCTTCTTAATATTTGCAATTGGAATAATAGCATTATGAATTATTGTATATTGTTCTTCAAGCCCTATTTTCCAGCTTCTGGCTTTTCTTAAATCTCTTTCACATAGAAATACTAGTTTATCACAATACTTCGCAGCAAATCTTTCTGCATTTATAAATAGCTTTCTTTTCAAATCTTCATATTGTTCAATAGGCCACCAACCATGAATAGTATATATTACATTCTTAACACCTAATTTTTTAGCAGCAAGCCTGCCTAAACAACCAGCTTTTGAAGAATGTACATGAACCACATCATAATTTCCTTTTTCTATAATTTTTTTTATCTGAAAATAAGCCTTTAAATCTTTTATTGGAGAAATTTCTCTAACTAAATCTTTTACTATATAATATTTTATTCCTATTTTTTCTAATTCAGGTAATAACATTCCATTCTCAGATCCACATGCAACTTCAACCTCAAAATCTTTATTATAATATTTCTTTATTCCATAAACAAGAGAATAAAGAACTTTCTGACCACCTGCCCAATCCGATCGTGTTATAATTTGTAAAATCCTCTTTTTAGCCAACTTACATAGCCCCCCTCTTAAAAACCATTGCTTCAAGTGTTTGAATTATGACTTTTAAATTAATAAATACATTATCATTTTTCACATACCACAAATCATATTCAAGTTTTTTAGATGTTTCATCAATATTTGAAGTATATTTATACATTATTTGCGCCCATCCTGTTATTCCAGGTTTTGTAATATGCCTGTATTTATAACCTGTAATATGCTTTTCAAATTCTTCCACAAAATTCTTTTGTTCCGGTCTTGGCCCAACAACGCTCATATCGCCTTTAAGTACGTTAAAAAACTGGGGAAGTTCATCAAGCCTTAGCTTTCTAATTACCTTCCCCACTTTAGTTATCCTATCTTGCTCTTGATCTGCAAATAATGGTTTTTCTCTTTCTACATTTTTCATGCTTCTAAACTTATACATGGTAAATATTTTTCCATCTTTTCCTATCCTATCTTGCTTAAACACCACGGGTCTTCCATCTTCTATAAGAATTCCCAGCGCAATTATAAGCATAAATGGCGAGAAAATCACAAGTGCGATAAGTGATACTATCACATCCACAACCCTTTTTGCTGGTGATTCATGCTCCTGGTTAAAGATTATTGAATAATGTTCTTTAAATTTCTCCACAACTTTTAACGGGATTCGTTTTAAATGTTTTTCTACTAAAATTGGAAGATATTCTATTTTTATTCCCATTTTTTTATATTCTTCAAGCTTATCTTTTACTTTTTCTTCCAATTTTGGGTCTGTTACCAAAATTGCATCGTATGCTGGTGTTTTATTATTTTTATTTGCTTTTTTTTCTGTGATTTCTTTATTTATAAGTTCATCAAGTTTTACTGGTGATGGATTTATGTAATCAACAAAGTAAAGTTTATTTAATGTTTTTTCTTGAATCTCATCTAATATATTTCCTATTTCATCTTTTTTTCCTATTACTAAATATTTTCTTTGTTTTGCACGTTTTTCAAACAATTTATATTCAATTTTATGGATAATTGGAAAAACAACAATGGAAATCAAAAAATTGTATATAAACGCATTTCGGTTTATATAATTTTCAAGGAATAATGGATATAAGATAAGAAGAATTATAGAACCAAATATAACCCCTGCAACTATCCTTATAGTAGAATCATTTAAGGATTTCATTATTTCCATATCATAAGACCTAAACGCATAAAACCCTAGAAAAAAAACTACAGATAATACCAAAGCTATATACCAAGAATATCCAAAAAAGAATAAATTTATCACAAACAAAATGGACAAATCAATATATTTTGGTAATCGATTCACCATATCCACCTCTTTATTTTCACTTTTATATTATAACTCAAACTAACTAAATATCCAAGTATCTAAATAAGTTAATTGAACTCTCTCATTCAATTTACATATATCCCTATTCACGTAATCCCAAAAGTAATTTTACCATTTTTACAAGAAATTTTAAGTACTTTTTATATTTATTCGAGAAAAATTAACTTTAATGTAAATAATTATTTTACATCTAAGAAAAACTATCATAAAAACAAACATCTTTGATTCATTACTCTTCTCATTTCAGAAACGCATGTCTTATAATCCCAAATAATTCCAACAAGGATTATATAGTTCCATGGCAGTTTTTGACCTCCAAAAAGATTTACAAAAAAACAATTCATTCCATCAAGGGAATAAAACACTTAAAAACTAAAAAAATACTTAAAAAGAGACAAATGAAAAATAAATGTTTTTCACCATCACTTTTTTTTAAAAGGAAAGCCATTCAACAAATTATTCTAATTTCCCTTAAAAACCTCCTAAATAAATATTACATTACATTGATTTAAATTTCACTTTAAATAAAAATATTTCAAACACTTTTCCCCATATCACCTACTTTTATCAAGATATTTTCTTGATAAAATTCTCTCCATCTGTTACAATATATATACAAATGTATAGATTCGGTTAAAACCATCACCCTCACGTAGATATATTTATATGACTGCGGCCGCAGAAAAGAAAAAAGGAGGTAAAAAGATATGAAAAGACTTTCCATAAGATGGTTAGTGGGGGTAAGTGATGGAAAGGAAGTGTACAAAAGACAGACATTAAACGTGCAAGAAATCGACGTTACAAAGGCAGCAAATATTACACAGATACTTTCCAAATACACAACTTATACACTTGATAGCGCAACACTAGTAACTTTTGAAAGTGTTATGTAAGAAAAATTAGAAAGGAGAGGATAAAATGAAAAGATTGGCACTTGTATTTAGAAACCAAACGGACGGAAAGTCATTAAGAATAAACATACCAGAACCACCTGAAAATATAAACCAAGAAACACTTAAAACAGACGCTCAAGCACTTATCGACAACGGACTTGTTCCACAGGTATATGTCTTTGATGAAGCAAGAATCGTAGAGACAAACACCAACGTATTGTTGGATTTAATTAAATAAGGTGGGACAATATGCTTTGGAATATAGTTAAACTTTTTATGGAACTTGTTGAAAGACCAGGAGATGGTGAAATAAAAAAGAAAGAAGTTACAGAACTAATAGATAACATATTAGATGATTTAAACATTGATATTCCAAGGGAAATATTAGAAATCATCCTATCACCTGCCATAGATTACCTTGCAAGTTCTATGTTTTAAAAAGAGGGGGGGTATCCCCTCTCTATTCAAAGGGGGGTTAAAAATGGGCATATACGAAAAATACAAAGAAGATGTAAAACAAATAACGGGGAAATATTATAAAAAATACAAAAGGAAGATATGTTCTTACGAAGATTTGTATCAGACCGTATGGTATATATTACTTGCAGGCCTTAAAGTTTTTGACGGAAGAGGAGATGAAAGAAAATTTCTTTTGTTATTTATCAAAAACAAATTGATTTCAATATTAAATTACAATAGAAAACCTCCGTATTGTATAAATTATCCATTTACTCCTTTAAATATTGAATATATTTCTGCAGACAACGATAAAAACAAATATTTTATGGAAATCCACGGAGATTTTAGTCGAAAATAACAAAACATGTATTTCTTGATACTCATATATATTACAAATATTTGTTACGTTGACATTAATAAAACTTCATGTTATTATTTTACTGATTTTTTTATCAAAAGGAGGATATAACATGAAAAAACTTTTGAAAGGATGCGGTTTTTTTGTATTAATAGTGCTTGTGGCATTTATAGGATTAATAGTGCTTGTAAACATTAAATCTGGAAATGAAGAAGAAACTACAACTACATACAACCAACAAATTACACAAGAAAGTACAGAAACAGAAGATGAAAACTGGGAAAGTGAATTTTTAAAAAGCTACGAATCTACACAAACAGTGCAGGAAGAAGAAGTAGAAAAAGTTTCTCAACCAAAAATAGACCTATATAAAATCCATAATTTAAGAGAATATGTAGAAGAGCTATCACAAAGGTATGATTTAGAAAAAATGAAAGAATATCTATTTAGTCACAAAAACATAGTAAAAATTCTTTCAGAAGTTTCACCAAACTCCGACATGGAAATATACACAGAACAACTTGAAGAAATAAATCTTTTACTTTCAAAATGGAAATCAATTGGTCTTCTTGGAATGAAAATAGACCCAAAAAACAAAAACGTAAGAAAGCTAAACGAATATCTAAACCAGATGGTAAAAATAAAAGATGAATTAGTATTTACATTAAGGAATTATCTTAACAATATAAACTCAAAAATAAAAAGTAAGATATACCAAAGTAAAACTAAAAAGTTACTTGATAAATACAAAGATATTTATAATAAATTCAAAGATAGATACAAATACACATTAAAGCAAGAAAACGAAGAAGACCTTCTTGGATTACTAAAATAGGAGTGAAAAAGATGAAAAGGCTAATTAGAGGTTGTGGAGTATTTTTTCTAATAATAATTATATTTGCAACAATAATATACTTTACATCTTCGAAAAAAGAACTAGAGGAAATGGGAATAGGAGAAATAAAAACACTTCTTCAATACAAAGAAGCAGTAGAAAAAGAAGTGTCATGGGACACATTTAAAAAATACACTTCATTAAAATTCTTATATGAATTACGTAAAATGGACTCCTCAAATCCAGATATATACATAGAAAAATTGGAAAATTACAAAAGTAATATTAATAAACTAACTTCTCTTGTAATAAGACTAAAAAGCAAAATTGATAACGAAGAGATAAAGAAATTAAACGATTTATTTGAAAAATACTTTAGAATAACATACAAATTTTCAGAAGATTTTATAAATTACATCGAAAATATCACTAGTAGCATGATGACATATTACAGAAAAAAACTGGATAAAACATCAGATGAAATGGTTTCAATGTTAGATAAAATAAAAGATAGATACAAATATATCATAGAATCACAAAATGAAACAGACATATTGGAAATATTAAAATAGCTTGGCTAAACAGCCAAGCTATTTTCTTAACACGATAAAAAGTAAATACAATATAAAACAATTAATGTTGTTTAGAAATAACACAAAAATTCTTCTACAACATCTTTTGTAAAATGGATAAAAAAATCCAAATTATAAATATGCATAAACATTAAACGAAACAAATATATTTGAAATTTTAAAATTGCTTGGTTATTTGACCAAGCAATTTTTACTCTATCCTCCTACTTTCTCAATCACATACTCTTCTATATTCCTCTCTTTCGAACTTATCTTTATCCCTATCAGATATATCTCTTTCCCTACGTATTTCTCATAATACCTCTTCTCTTTTATCTGTCTTATCCCTTCCCTTGCTCCTTTGTCTATCTTTATCTCAAATATGTATACCTTTCCCCTTTCTTCTATCACTATGTCACTCCTACCTATACTCGTTAATTCCTCTGCTGTCACATTCACTCCCGCTGACGCTATTATCGTGTATATCAATGAATGATAATATCTCTCTTCTCCCCTGTGTAAATTGTATGGTATACTGCTTATTATCCTCTTTATCTCTTCTATCATTCTTCTTATGTCATTTTTTTCTAACGACTTTATTATCTCTCTATTTACCTCTTTTATCTTTTCTTTTTCTACTCCATAATTTGCCTCTAATATTAACTTTGAAAAGCTGTTCCTCACTTCTATGTTCGGATAGTCTAATATGTATTCTTCTTCAAATCCATACCTTCTTACATCTTTAAATGTCAAATATCCCGCCTGGGCAAAGAATATGTTCGCATTCGCATCTTCTATCTCCCTCGTCGTAAAATCCATTGCACTTACCGGATATTTCACTAGCTCTTCATATGTCACTTTCCTCCCCTTTATGTATTCGTACAAAAACGATGGTGACCCACTTTCAAACCAATAGTTCTTAAATTCTCTCTCTTCAAAAAATCTCAATATCGAAAATGGATTGTATACACTCCTCCTCCCATCAAATGAAAATCCATTGTAGTATTCTTTCAGGTTCTCTATTAACTCTTCTTTCCCCATCCCTATCTCTCTTGCCGTCTCTTCTATGTGTTCTTTGAAATAATACTCTAGCTCCTCTTGTGTGTACCCTAGCATCTGTGAATATTTCTTGTTCAACGATATGTCATTCAAATTGTTTAATGCCGAAAATACCCCTGTCTTTGTAAACTTCGTTATCCCTGTCATAAAAACAAATTTTATGTATTCATCTTTTGTCTTTATCTTTTTATAAAACTCTCTTAAAAAACTTCTTATCTTTTCCGCTTCTTTTTTGTTATTTATATGTTCTAATATCGGTGCTTCATATTCGTCTATTAATATCACTACTCTTTCTCTGTATTTCGCGTTTAATTCTTCTATAAGATTACCAAATCGCGTTGGTAAATTGTTATTTATATTCGCTATCCCTTCATTTTTATATAACTTTTCAATTTTTTCACTTAGTGATTCTACAAAATCCTCGTATGTCGTTAACATATTATCTGACATATCAAGTTTAATAATGGGATACTCTTTAAAATCCCACTTGTCGTATATGTATGTTCCTCTGAAAAGTTCTTTCTCCCCTTTGAATATGTAATACAACGTCGATATCGTTAAACTCTTCCCAAACCTCCTTGGTCGTGATAAAAAGTAAAACTTCCCACTTGTCATTAAATCATACAAATATTTTGTTTTATCCACATAAACATAATTTTCTTCTACTATTTCTCTATAATCCTGTACCCCTATCGGCAGCTTCTTCATTTCTACACCTCCGTAAAGATTATATCATAGAACTACCACAACTTACACTATGCCTGAAGATATGGTTTTCTGCCTTATCATATGATGATTTGTAGACTTCTTGTAAGTTTCACCGTCAGCGCACGGCCCATAAGACTAATTTTGGTTAATTCTCGTCTTACTTCAATTTTTAAGCAAATTGTACTATATTTATTGCCACATTTATATCTCTACCATGAACAGTCTCACATTTAGAACACATCCATTTCCTTATACTCAGTTTGCTTCTTTATTTACACTACCACATGCCTAATATATTTGACTTAACATGGAACACTACATGCAAATGAGCTTTATCATGGTTTTATTTTTAAAACTTAAAAGCCATTTTTTACTAATATATTCAAATATTTCAAACGTTTGGAAATTATATCATCAAACACTTTTCTACAATATTTTGTAATTAAAACCAAATGGTAGTTTAATTTGAAAACAAAATGGCTATTTTGTCAAAACAAAATTCATCATGTAACTTATAGAAGTCGAGGGGTCTTTTGATAAAAAAAGATTTATCAAGTAATGTGAAAATACAAAGTTCATATAAACAATAAATCCCCAATTTTTTTGTTTTGATTTCAATTATTGAATACTACTATTTGTTATTTTGTGTTTTAAAGTTAAGTTGCATTAATAAAGTTAAAGTAGTATAATTTTATCAGTATACGAAAAATATTATTATTAAACAAAAATGGGAGGGAAATATTTATGTCAATTATGCCAAATTTGCGTTTTGGAAATTTAGTTGCCAGGTTACCTATTATTCAAGGTGGAATGAGTGTTGGAATATCACTTTCAAATCTTTCAAGTGCTGTTGCAAATGAAGGTGGAATTGGAGTTATTGGTGCAGCTGGAATAGGAATGTTAGAAAAAGATTTTGAAACAAATTTCAGAAAGGCAAATATTAGAGCTTTGAGAAAGGAGATAAGAAAAGCTAGAAGTAAAACTGATGGGATTATAGGTGTAAACATAATGGTTGCGCTTTCAGATTTTACAGAACTTTTTGAAACAGCAATTGAAGAAAAAATAGATATAATATTCATGGGAGCAGGTCTTCCTCTTGAAATCCCTATCCAAAAGTTAAAGAAATCATCCACAAAAATAGTTCCAATAGTTTCATCGGAAAGAGCTGCAAAGATAATATTGAAATACTACATAAAACATTACGGCATACTCCCAGATGGATTTGTTGTTGAAGGACCAAAAGCGGGTGGACATTTGGGATTTAAAAAAGAACAGATCTTTGATCAAGAATATGCTCTTGAAAAAATTATTTTAAAAGTTATATCTGTGGTGAGAGAATATGAAGAAAAATACAAGAAAAAAATTCCAGTGATAGCGGCAGGAGGAATCTTTTCCGGAAAAGATATTTATAAATTTTTAAAGATAGGGGCAGATGGTGTTCAAATGGCTACTAGATTTGTGGCAACTGAAGAGTGCGATGCATCTGAAAAATTCAAAGAAATGTATTTGAAATGCAAAAAAGAAGATATCGTAATCATTGACAGTCCTGTAGGACTCCCGGGACGCGCAATAAAAAACACTTTTCTCGATAAAGTAAAAGCCGGTATTACAAGACCCATAAAATGTCCATGGAAATGTTTAAAAACATGCGATTTTAGAAAAGCACCATATTGCATTGCAAAAGCTCTAACAAAAGCAAAGTTAGGATTTTTAAAGGAAGGATTTGCATTTGCAGGAGAAAACGCTTTTAAAATAAAAGAGATTATATCTGTAAAAAAACTAATGGAAGAATTAAAAAGAGAATTTAAAAATGCTGCTTTAGAAATGTAGATCATTTTTTCTTTCCAATGCACCTTGAAAAATTGGATAGAAATTAAAAAATTTTTGTACAACTTATATATTTACTCACCCCCTGAAAACTTTTATAACTTAACACACTGTGTGGATATTTATTGTTGTAAAATCATTCGTATTCCTTTACCATGTTTACTCTCATATACATGCATATGCTTAGTAATTAAATTGCCTCTTATTTCACGCTAGGATGTGTTGGACTTACTCAGAAATTAGGATAAAAAATAACCATACACTTAGCATGGTTGCGGTATTTCACCGAAGCCATGCTTTTAATTTTGTTGGTATCTTGCTTTTTTGCAGAATCATATGTATTCTTCTATTAGATTTTTGTATTCTTCTTTAGAATACTTGAAAAAACTTTTTACTGGTCCATTGTTTCGGAGTACCTCTTTCCTTGACATGCCTTGGTTTATTTTCTTCTAACATCTTTGCTATCAATACATGTGTGTATTTCTCTATCTGTATGGAATATATTAATTATTTTTGTTATATTACTTCCAAACTTTTCAAATATCCTTTTATCCTGAAATTTCTTTTTAATTTATTAGGTATACATCTAATGTTAATTTGCGTAGTGACTTTTTTCTCTTATCTTTTACTCCTATCTCTTTATATGTGATTTACTCTTTTTCCATTTTTTCTCCTTGTATTTAAAGTATATATCTTTGAATTTTTGCCATTTCTTTGCAAAAAAACACCCCCTAAAGTATTCACTTTAGAGGATGTTTTAGGCATCTCTTTGTATAGGTGTCAGTATAACTTTAGGTAGGAGTTATAACAATCTCATATATAAACCCACATAATCCTTTACCTTATCACACTGCACATCTTTATATCTATCCCTAAAATCAAACAGAATGAAATCAAGATTTGCATTCCTTGCACCTTCAAAGTCTGTTTCAAAGTTATCGCCTATATACACAGATTCTTTTAACGGTACTTTTGATAATTTTTTCGCATAAAAGAAAATATCTGGATTAGGTTTTGGTTTTCCCACCCTTTCAGAAGTTAAAATAAAATCAAAAAATCTATCTAACTTTGCCACCTTAAATCTTTTTTGTTGTACATACTCTACTCCATTTGTTAATATCGCCATTCTAAAGCCTTTAGACTTCATATCTGATAAAAACTTTTCTGCACCATCAATAAAAAACGCAGAATTTGAAAGCCCCTCTAAATAAACTCTCGCAATCTTTTCCAAATCATTCCAAACAATCCCCACATTTTGAAAAAACTCTCTAAACCTCTCAACCACTATAACTTCTTTTTTGTACTTTTCCTCGGAAAAAAGTCTCCACCATTTTTCATTTATTGGTCTGTAAATATTCAAATAATCTTCTTTGTATGGGATATTTATAAACTCAAAAACCTTTTTCAACGCAAATTCTTCTGACTTATCAAAGTTTAAAATTGTATTATCAAGATCAAAGTATAACATTTTATACCTCACTTTAAACTCAGCCCTTTCATATCAATCGTTGAAAACTCAAAAGGAAACTTAACAGGTTTTCCCGTCATGGCTGATCTGTATATCGCTAGTACTATTTCAACAGCTTTTTTTCCTTCTTCTCCCGTTATGTATGAATTCCTCCCTTCCTCTATCGCCTCTACAAAATCCCTGTACAACTTCACATGTCCATTTCCATATACCGTATCTGGATCTGGTAAATTCATAAATGGATGTCCTTCTTCTCCTTCGAATCTCCACTCCTCTATCCTATTTACCGCAAGCCCCCCTATCACTACCGTCCCTTTCTCCCCAAATATCCCTAGCTTCTCGTGTAAGTTCCTGGGATATACATCCGTTGTCCCTTCTATTATCCCTACCCTCCCCCCTTTAAACTTTATTATCGCCCCTCCAAAATCTTCTGCCTCTATATATGGATGCCTAAAATTCCTTATCACTCCATATACCTCTTCTATCTCTCCTCCTAGCATCCATTGAAGTAAATCTATATTATGTGTACACTGGTTCATCAATGCCCCCCCATCTTGTTCCCATGTCCCCCTCCAACTTGCTTGTTTGTAATACTCCTCATTCCTATTCCACCTTATCGTTGCAACTCCATAGTATATCTTCCCAAATGCCCCTTCTTCTACCTTCTTCCTTAACTCCTGTATCGGTGGGTTAAACCTATTTTGAAAACATACTCCAAGCTTTAAATTCTTTCTCTTTGCTAGCTCTACCATTTCATCTGCATGTTTCGTCGATAATGCCATGGGTTTTTCAACCAAAACATGTTTACCATTTGTCAATGCTTCCATTGTTATTTCATAATGTTTTCCACTTTCCGTTGCTATTGCCACCGCATCTATATCTTCCCTCATAAGTAATTTTTTGTAATTTGTTTCTACTTCAACTTTCTTTCCAGTTCTTTCTTCAAATATTCTTGCACATTTTTGTGCTTTTTCTTTTTTTATATCACAAAATGCCACAGTCTCCATCTTATCCGCATTCTCTATCAACGCTTCCATATGTTTTTTCGTCCCTATCCTTCCACATCCTATTAGTCCTATCCTTAGCACATATTCACCTCCTATCCTAATACAACATCAAGAGCGGACATAATAAAAAAACCAACAATCAAAAAATACGTAGAAAGTCTTTCATTTCCCCTAAGATGTGTTTCAGGAATAACCTCATCACTTATCACAAATATCATTGCGCCACCAGCAAAAGCCATCATATATGGTAATAATGCTTGAGAAATACTTACAATTCCCGCGCCCAATATTCCACCAAGAATTTCAACAACACCCGTTAAAAAAGATATAAAAAACGCTTTTCTTACAGAATATCCCGCATTTAAAAGTGCAGCGGTAACCGCTGCACCTTCGGGAATATTCTGTGCACCTATTGCAAAAGCAACGTTCAATGCCTGGTTAGAAAAAGAACTTACACCCACTGCCATTCCCTCTGGAAGGTTGTGAATCGTTATTGCAATAACAAAAAGCCAAATTTTACTTAATCTTTTAAATTGAATACCCTCGTGACCTTTTAAAAAATGTTCGTGTGGAGAATATTTATCCATCAAATCAACCAAAATGGCACCCAAAAAAAACCCAATACCAAATCTCCAAAGTCCACCTATCTCAATAGAAGGTACAACTAAACTAAAGGCACTTGCTGCTAGCATTATTCCCGCTGCCATTCCCAAAAGTGCGTCTATAAACTTCTCGGTAACCTTCTTCCTAAAAAACAAAAAAGGAATAGCACCAATTGAAGTTGCCATTCCCGCAGCTGTACTCAAAACAATACCATACAACACCTTATTCATCTTACCAACCCCTTGTAAAGCTCGTTCTTCCTATTTAAAAAATAAGCGTGAGAAATTCCATCCTCTATATATCTAAAGAATTCCAGATTTTCAACACTTACATCGTAATAAATAAGCTGTTCTTTTTTTCTTGCACTTACTAAAACACTACCATCTGGCCCTACTATCCTTGAACTTCCCAAAAAATTCATAAGTCCTTTTCCAGAAGTAGAAGAAGTAACCAAATAGGCACCATTTTCCAAAGCACGGGCACGTGTTGCAATATCATAAATATGTTTTCTTTCTCTTCCAAAAGCAAATGGTGCAAGTAAAACCTGTGCACCATTTAACGTTAAAATCCTGGAAATTTCCGGAAAACCTATCTCATAACACACGAGTATTCCAAACCTTACACCGTTAAATTTAAAAACTAAAAACCTTTCCCCTGGTGAAAAAACTTCCTTTTCCTTTCTAAAAAGATGCGTCTTATCGTAGAACAAAATCTGCTTTTTCTTTCTCACAACAAAAACAGAGTTTCTTATCTCCAATAAAATCTTTCTTGGAATTCCTCCAACAATTGCCATATTGTACTTTCTAGAAAGATAAATTAACTCATTTCTTTTCTGTCTAAAAAAATCTATAGAAGAAAGTAAAATCTTTCTATCATACGTATATCCAGAAATGGAAAGTTCTGGAAATAAAATCAATCTTGCTTCCAAACTTGCCGCTTCATCTATAAACTTTAAATGTTTTGCATAATTTCCTTCAAAATCACCGGGTTTTGGTTCAAATTGGGCTGCCGCTATTAACACTTGCAACCCTCCTTGCAAGTTGTTCTTGTTTTAACCAATAACCATCTAAATATCCTTGTGCTGTAAGTAAGCCCAGAAATTTATAATGCTTTTTGGTTAATTTTCCTGGTCCAACATTGGCAAGTGGTGTACCTGGAAGTGGCATAAAGGTATGTGCATGTACTTTTGCCTTGTACTTGTTCACAATTTTCTTAATAAATTCAAATGTATTTTCTATATCTTCATCGGTTTCAAAAGGAAAACCAAAGATAAAATCCACACGTGGAATAAACCCAAACTCAACTAATAGAGAAAGAGCCCTCTCAATTTCCTCAAGATTATGCCCTCTATTGATTTTCTTTAAAACTCTCTCGCTTCCACTTTGTGCTCCGATAACAATATATCTGTTATTCACATACTTTTTAATAACCCTTAAAATCTCTCGATTTACGCTCTCGGGTCTTACATCAGATGGAAAGGTGCCAAAATATATCTCCTCAACACCAACCCCTTTCAAAGAATACAAAAGATTCTCCACAACCTCCACATTAGGTATAACTCCATTCTTACTACCATAGCCAAACGAATTGGGAGAAATAAACCTAGCAATCTTTCTACCTTTTTGTACACCTATTTTTGTATATTCAACTATCTGCTCAACGGGACGATGTCTAATTAATTTCCCCGCAAGTCTTGGAGTTTGACAATATCCACAAGAAAAAGGGCAACCCCTTGTTATCTCTATAGGCATAAACAAATTTTTTTCAGGACAAAAAGGCGGGAATTTTGAAAGATCCACCCTTTTTGTTACCCCATCAAAAATTCTACTTTCGGGAATTTTCCCATCTAAAAAATCCCTTATATTTCTCTCACCATCTCCTGTAAAAACATAATCAAATCCCAATTTTAAAAGTTGATTTGGATTTGCCGTTGCGTGAGGCCCACCAGCAATAGTAAGGTACCCTTTCTCCTTTAAAACTTTTAATTCCTCGGTTACATTTGCTAGATCAAAACTCATGAAAGAATAGAGGACTACCGTCCCCTTTTTCGAAAAACCAAAAATATTATCAAATCTCCTTATTTCATACATTTCTATGTCTTTTCTATATGCATAAATAGATGCAACAAGTGCAGTAATACTGTACCTATTAGTTTGAGTATATCTGAATAAAATCCTCTTTATTAACTCCACAAAGCCTCATCAACCTCTTCTAACGTTTTAGAAAGCACAAAAACATGGCCACTATCCATTATCAATATAGTCTTTGATTCACCACCAAATGTCATATTCACAATTTTCCCACCAACTTTGTTCATACCACGTAATTTTCTTGCAACTGTAGATGATACAGGCAATATTGCAATTATCCTATTTCTGGGTATGAACAAGTTATTTGATATCTTTACAACTTCTCTCATATATTTCACCCCTAAACGTTAAATCTTATGGTAATTATATCACCATCTTCAATAATATGGTCCTTCCCCACCAACTTCATCAAACCTTTTTCCTTTACTTCCTTTTCACTTCCCAAATTTATTAAATCTTCATACTTTATTACCTCAGCCTTTATAAATCCCCTAGCAAGATCTGAATGGATTACACCAGCTGCTTCTACTGCAGTACTACCTTTTTTCAAAGTCCAAGCACGTACCTCATCTGGGCCAACGGTAAAGAATGAAATTAATCCAAGTTGATTATAAACTACTCTAGAAAGTCTTTCTATACCGCTTTCCTCAACACCTAAATCTTTCAAAAACTCCTCTCTTTCTTCCTCGGCAAGTTCTTGAATTTCCTTTTCCATTAAACCGCAAAGCTCTATATACGCGAAATTGTAGGCCTTAACTTGAGACAAAACCTTTTCTTTTTCTGGATAACTTTTGTTTGTAAACTGCTTTTCATCCAAATTTACCGCAACTATTAATGGCTTTAAAGTAACAAGGGAATAACTTGAAATCAGCTTTTTCTGATCTTCAGTTAAATCATATTTTGATAAAAACTCCTCATTTTCAAGAACTTCTCTCAATCCCCTTAAAAGCTTTAACTCCATCTCTTCTCTGTTATCCAATTTTCTCTTTGCATTTTCAAGCCTATCTATTCTGTTAGAAACAACTTCCAAATCCCTAAAAATAAATTCATCCAAAGCACTTCTTAATTGTTTAAAAGCATTTTCAGCATTTTCAGGAAACACCACACTTTCATTTTCAAACGCCCTTAAAACTAAAAGTAGTGCATCGGCATTTTGCACCATATTAAAAACTTGTGTTCTAGACTTTTTATCTGAAGGATCTAGTGAAGGTGTATCGTAAAACTCCAAGGTTGCATACGTCGTCTTTTTGGGGTTGTACATCTTTGAAAGCACATCAACCCTTTTATCGTGAACTTTTGCAACTCCCTTTTGGTGTATGGGAGCGTATGGATCTACTTCAATACCAGTTAACAAAGAAAAAATTGTTGTTTTTCCAGATTGTGGTAACCCTATTATTCCTATCTTCAAGTCTTTCCCGCTACCTTTTTGGTAACGGGCACACCTCCTTTCATATTTCTTTAAATACTTTTTTTAATTTAAAAATCCGCCCTCTTGGTAAATTCTTTTCTAAAAATTTAGAATTTCTTTCCGCCTTTGCAATGGCAACCAATTGACCATTGCAAATCAGCATTACATCATCATCTTTTGAAAAAGAATCCACCATTTCCTTTACAAAATCAAGGGTAGGTTGATTCCCGTTATATATATTCTCAACAAAATCTTTATATATCTCAACCTTTGGTAATGGTAAAACCTTTTGAACATCTATTAAACTTTCAAGCAATTTTTCCCTTCCCACTTCAAATGGATTTATAGCATCGCGTATATCGAATGTACCAACAGACAATCGCTTTAATTCTTTTGCCGTTGCACCACACCCAAGCTTATATCCTATATCCATACACAAACTTCTAATATACGTACCCTTAGACACTTCTACTTCAAACGAAAAATGTGGCTTTTTTACAATTATTTTATCTATACCATAAATCTCAACATCAACTGGTGGAAGTGAAATAATCTTTCCCTCTCTTGCCAGCTTGTAAAGTCTTTCTCCTTTGTATTTTTTTGCAGAGTAAGCAGGGGGAACTTGTTTGTACTTTCCCACAAAAGACTTTACGACATCAATAATCCTTTCATCTGGGATATTACATTCCCTTTCTTCAACTATTTCTCCAGTAATATCAAATGTTTCAGTAATAACCCCCAACAAAGCTTTCACATAGTATCTTTTTCTTTCAACTTGTAAATATTCTAAAAGTCTTGTAGTACTTCCAACACCTACAACCAAAACCCCTTCTGCAAAGGGGTCAAGTGTTCCAGCATGCCCAACTCTTCTTATATTTAGTTTTCTTCTTACTTCATCAACCACATCGTGAGATGTTACACCCTTTGGCTTATACAAATTCAAAAATCCCATCATATTAGTAATTCTCCAAAAACCTCACATCATTTCTAACAAAATCCCTTATATCCCTTATTCCATATTTTACCATTGCAATTCTTTCCAATCCCAATCCAAAGGCGAAACCAGACCACTCCTCTGGATCATAACCTACATTTTTGAAAACATTTGGATCCACCATCCCGGCTCCCAAAATTTCAAGCCAACTTCCGTTAAACCATACATCTACCTCATAACTAGGCTCTGTAAATGGGAAATAACTTGGTTTTAACCTTACCTTGGCTGATTCTCCAAATATCTTTCTTGCCATCTCTTCCAATGTGTATTTTAAATGTCTCACAGTTACATCCTTATCAACGTATAACCCTTCCATTTGGGTAAACATGGGAAGGTGTGTAGAGTCATAATCCCTTCTAAAAACCCTACCCGGTGATATTATAGCAAGTGGTGGCTTTTTTTCAAGCATTGTCCTAATCTGGATAGGAGAAGTATGCGTTCTAAGTAACGTATTTTCATCAAAGTAAAAAGAATCCTGCGTATCCCTTGCAGGATGCCATTCTGGGGTATTTAGTGCATCAAAATTATGCCAAGTATCCTCCACTTCTGGACCTTCAACAACTTCAAAACCCATAGATATGAATATATCTTCAAGTTCTCTTTGAATTTTGGTTAATATATGTAAATGTCCTTTGTCTCTTTTTGCACCAGGTAGCGAAACATCCACTCTAATTTTTTCATATCTTTCAACCTTTTCTTTTTGTTTTAACTCTTCTAGTTTTTCCGACAATAATTCTTCGAGTTTATTTCTTACTTCATTAACAACTGCTCCAAATTTTGGTCTTTCTTCTTTCGGTAATTCTTTTAATTTTTTCATCATTAAAGTAATTACACCTTTTTTCCCTAAGTATTTCACCCTTATTTGATTTAAAATTGCTATATCATTTGCCGAAGAAATTTCACCCGTTGCATCATCTAAAAGTTTTTTTACGTCCATTAAAACACCTCCAAAATTAACCAATATGAAACGAAATTCAATAATAATTATAACATACATATGCTATCATTAAAACGAAATAAGGAGGTGAGCAAATGGAAGCAATAGAATTAAGACACATTTTACACCAAAATCCAGAAATCTCATTTAGGGAATTTGAAACACAAAAAATCTTATTAAACGCCTTAAAATCCTTAAACAACAATAATTTAAAAATTTACAAAATTGCTGGAACTGGCGTTATTGCAATCTATGAACCTAAAAAAGGTAAGCCATTTATAATCTACAGAGCAGATATAGATGGACTACCCATTGAAGAAAAAACAGATTGGAAGTATGCATCGAAAAATTCAAATATGCATGCATGTGGCCACGATATCCATATGTCAATAGCATACGATTTAATAAAAAAAATAACGGAAAATAACATAGATCAAAACTTTGCATTTGTATTCCAGCCCGGAGAAGAAACAGGAGCAGGTGCAAGGTATGTACTAGATGAAATAGAAGAACTTCCGGTAAAATATGCAATTGCGCTACATGTAACTGACGAATACGACTTTAAAACAATATCAACAACAAAAGGAACATTATTTGCCGCAGCAACAGAAATTGATGTAACATTTTACGGAAAAGCTTCTCATGTGGCTTTCTATGAAAACGGCATTGATTCAATAAAAATGGCAAGTAATTTTTTAAACGAATTTTACTCGCTAAAATTTGAAGATTCGTTAGTGGCATTTGGAAAAATTGCAGGTGGAAACGCAAGAAACATCGTATCACAAGAAACAACGATAATGGGAAGCATTAGGACAAATTCCTCAGAAAAAACAAAAAGTATAATCTCAATACTTGAAAATTTAGCGGAAAAAACCGCAAAAGAAAATAAAGGAAGTTTTTCCATATCAAAGGGAAGTGAATATCCACCAGTAATTGTTAACGACGAATTATTCTTTAAATTTAAAGACTTTCTGAAAAGTACAGATGCAAACTTTGTGGAATGCAACATGAAGTTTACAGGAGAAGATTTTGGATATTTCAGTCAAGAATATCCTTCGTTGATGTTTTGGATCGGAACACGTATAGACGAAAAATATGGACTTCACAACCCAAAATTTCTTCCAAAAGACGATGTTATACCATACTACTCAAATATCATATTTAACTTTCTCAAGGAGTTGACAAAATGACCGAAATAATGGGAAAATACGAAACTCCTTTTTATTTGTATTTTGAAAAGACACTTATTGAAAGAATATCAATGGTGAAAGATGTATTTAAAGAAGCAAACATATTTCCAACATTTGCGGTAAAGGCAAACAACAATCCTCACTTGTTAAAAATTATCGCAAAAAACGGTTTTGGAATGGACATATTAGGTGAGGGAGAATTACACGCATGCAAATTGGCAAATATCCCAGGGGAAAAAATTATCTGGAACGGAAATGGAAAAACGGAAAAACAAAAAAAGGTAATGAAAGAATACGGTGTAAACTACGTAAACATAGATAGCAAAGAAGAATTTGACCTTCTTTGGAAAACTGAAGAATCATTCAACCTATTTTTACGTGTAAATCCAGATATAGATGCAAAAACACACCCGTATATATCAACAGGGTTAAAAAGTCACAAATTTGGCGTGTCATTTAACGTAGCAAAAGATATACTTAAAAGTGGAAAAATAACGGGACTACACCTACATATTGGTTCACAAATTACAGATGTTGAGCCTTTTAAAGAAGCCATAGAAAAAACCTTAGAACTAGCAAAAAAGTACAATATAAAACATATAAACATTGGTGGGGGTTGGGGGATAAGCTACAACGAAGAAAAAGAACTAGACCTTGAAAAATACAAAAAAGAAGTAATTCCTTTTTTGTCCGAATTTGATATGGTAATAAACGAAATTGGAAGATTCATTATTGCTCCTGCAGGAGTCTTAGTTACAAAAGTAATTTTAGTTAAAGAAACTGAAAATAAAACGTTTGTTGTAGTAGAAAGTGGTATGAACCACCTTATTCGCCCTGCGCTATACAACGCATACCACGAAATAGAGGTCTTAAACAACAGCTTAGAGTATATTAAGGCCGATATCGTAGGACCTTTATGTGAAACTGGAGATTTTCTTGCAAAAGATAGGAAAATAAAAAAAGTCAATACAAATGATATACTCATCATTAAAAACACAGGTGCATATGGTTACTCCATGTCAAATAACTACAACGGTACAACAAGACCTGCAGAAGTATTGGTAACAGTGGATGGGAAAGACATTTTAATTAGAAGGAAAGAAACAATCGATGATTTATTTAGAAACATAACAAAAACGGGCTAAATAGCCCGTTATCCTATATATTCCACTTCCTCTTCTTCATCACCTTCTAAGGCAAACTTTAACGATTCAATTGCAACTTCAATTTGTCTTTCATCTGGTTCTGCAGTGGTAAGTTTTTGCAAAAGAAGTCCAGGTAATGCCAAAAATCTCAAAAATTTTACTTTATCGAACAATTTCAAAAGTTCATATGAAATGGAAGCTACAATAGGAATAAAAATTATTCTAACTAAAATCCTTTCTCCCCAAGTCAAAGGATTGTATATTCCAAATAGACTAAACAATACTATTGCAACTATCAAAAAAATCATGATAAAATTCGTGCCGCATCTGGGATGTATAGTGGAATATTTCTTTATATTTTCCACTGTAAGTTCTTCCCCATTTTCATGCGCATGTATAGTCTTATGTTCTGCACCGTGGTACTGAAAAACCCTTTTTACATCCTTCATAAACGAAATTACCCACACATAAATAAGAAAAAAAGCAAGTCTAATAAATCCATCTACTAGTGAAAATAAAAATTCGTCATTTTTCACACCTAAAAGCCCCGTTAAATACACAGGAAGTAGTATAAAAAGACCAATTCCCAAAACAATTGCAAGAAAAATGGAAAAAAATGTGTCAGATTTCTTCATTTCTTCTCCCGTAGCAATCTCAGCAGATCTATCCAAACCTTTCAATCCAAAATACATAGAATAAAAAAGGCTAAAAAGTCCTCTAACAAAAGGAATTTTCAAAATCCTTTTGTTCTTAATCCTTCCCAACTCTTCTTTAACTATTTCCCCTTTCTCATTTCTAACAGCAATAACTATTTTTTTACCCATCATTAAAACACCTTCGATTATTGCTTGACCTCCAACCTTCATATTATTCCCCCTATAACAAAGAAATTGGGGTTAATCATCCCCCAATATCTTTAATATTCTTTCCGCATTGTTGTTTTCTAAAACAATCTTGAAAAACCTATAAGCTTGACTATCCTCTTCGGAATTTTTATCCATAAAATAGCTTCTAACCTTTCTTGAAAACTCTTCCTTTTCTTCCTTTGTCATATTTGCAACGTCTTTTAAAATTTTCAATAACCTTTTATCTTCTTTGCAACTCTTAGCAATATACTCTAAATCACCCATTCACAAATTATTCCGCCTTCTTTTTTGTAAGATAAACCCTAAAGGTTATACCTGTCCTTGTTTCACCATCAATTTCAACTTCAATGAAACCAGGTACGGCATACAAGTCTTTCCCCTCTTCAGCTAAAAACCTCCTTGCAACTGCTAAAGCCTTGGAGGCTTGGTTAACAGCACCCGCCCCAATCGCTTGAATCTCGAGCTTTTCATTTTTATTGAGAGAACCTACAATAGCACCTGCTACCTTGTTGGGGTTTGACTTTGAACTAACTTTAAGTGTTTCCATAGTTATACCACTCCTCCTTGAACAGATATTAATAGAACTGTAACAACGCATATATATTTTAACATAAAATTACAAAAAAACAAAATTTTACCGAAAATTTTTTTATTTTAATAAAAACAACTAAAAACATAAAGTACAACATAAAAATATAAAAAGCAAAAATATAAAACGAATTTTAAAAATCAAATAGTGTGGATTGATCCGTTTCTGGAAGGTCTTCTAAAATCCTTAACTTTCTCATTGTATTAATGTGTGCTTTACTCAACTTAGTACGTTTTTTTAAATCATCAATAGATGTAAATGGCTTTTCCATTCTTGCTTGAATAATTGATAACGCCACATTATCCCCTACACCTGGTATTTTGTTAAGTGGTATTCTTAATTCATTGCCCTCTATTATAAACCTTCTATAATCACTTTTTAATATATCAGGAGGCAAGAAAGAATAACCTCTTAAGTACATTTCAAGAGCCGCCTCAAGTACCTTTTCTTCGTTCTTTTCTTTAACGTCTTTTTTCATTTGAGCATTTAACTCCGCCAATTTTTTCTTTATAGATTTTATACCCCTTAAAATAGTTTCAATGGAAAATTCATCTCCCTTTATTGAAAAATACGCCGCATAATAGGCAAGGGGATAATGAACCTTAAAGTACGCTATTCTAAATGCCATACTAACATATGCAACTGCGTGTGCTTTAGGGAAAAGATATTTTATTTTTTTACAAGATTGTATAAACCATTCAGGAACGTTTTTTTCTCTCATCAACTTTTCATCATCTTCTGAAATGCCCTTTCCCTTTCTAACGTTTTCCATTATCTTAAATGCGCGAGATTCTTCCACACCTGCATTGATAAGGTATATCATAATATCATCACGACAAGATATAACTTCCGAAAGTGTGGCGTTTCCTGACTTAATTATATCTTGCGCGTTATTTAACCAAACATCTGTACCGTGTGAAAGTCCGGAAATTCTAACTAATTCCGCAAACGTCTTTGGCCTTGTTTCTTTTAACATTTCCTGGACAAAATTCGTTCCAAACTCAGGAATACCTATAGTTCCAACATCTATGCCAAGCTCCTCGGCTTTTACCTTTAAAGGTTTTAAAGAGGAGAATATCTCCAACGTCTTTTTATCATCCATGGGAACCTTAGTTGGATCTACTCCTGTATACTCGTACAAAAGTTTCAACATAGTAGGGTCATCATGTCCAAGCGCATCTAATTTCACCAAATCATCGTGGATTGATTCGTAAGCAAAATGGGTTGTACACATTTCAGAGTCTTTTTTGTTGGCAGGGTACTGGATAGGGGTAAAATCATATACCGTCATATCTTTTGGTACAATCATCAATCCGCCTGGATGTTGTCCAGTTGTTCTTTTTACCCCAGCAACCATTTCCGCCAACCTAATCTGTTCTGCCTGATGTAATGTTTCACCTTTAACTTCCATATAACTTTTCACGTACCCTATTGCACTTTTTTCTGCTATGGTACTAATAGTCCCTGCCCTTAAAACATTATCTTTACCAAAAAGTTCAACTATATAGCTATGTGCCCTTTCTTGATATTCACCTGAAAAATTCAAATCAATATCCGGCACCTTATCACCTTTAAATCCCATAAAAACTTCAAATGGAATGTCTTGCCCTGTCTTTTCAAGCTTTGTTCCACACTTAGGACAAAGCTTGTTGGGCAAATCGTATCCTGAACCCATATCTTTTGAAAACTCTAAATACTTACATTTCGGGCATAGATAATGTGGTGGTAAAGGATTTACTTCTGTAATTCCCATAAGATATGCAACAAACGAAGAACCTACAGATCCACGTGAACCAACCACGTATCCATCCTCATTTGCTTTTTTCACAATAAGGTGTGCTATCTCATACAACACAGCATAACCATGTCCTATTATACTCTCCAACTCTTTCTCCAACCTTTTTTCAATAACATCAGGTAGTGGATCACCATACAACTCTTTAGCACGTTTAATTGACAACGATCTTACCTTTTCGTCTGCACCTTCAATTATTGGAGGATGCAATTTTCTCTTTATAGGTTTTACATCCTCTATCATATTATTAGCTATTTTATTTGTATTCTCCACAACAATTTCATACGCAATTTTCTCATCTTCAAAAATCTCAAAAGCCTCTTTCATCATTTCATCAGTAGTTCTAAGGTATAACTTTGCGTCTTTATCCCTTAAATCATCATCGTGTGGATTACTCTTTTCAATGGGCGAAAGAAGTACATGCCTTGCCTTTATATCCTCAGGTTCCAAAAAATGTGCATTACTTACCATAACCACCGGTAAATCTAGTCTCTTTGCAAGTTCATACAACCTTTTATATACCTGCTTTGCAACTTCTCTTTCAACACTAACAATAGTATCCAAGGGAAAAATCTCCACGTAATCGTAATCTTTTAACATTTCTAAAATTTCTTCATCCGTTGAAGAACCCGTTAACGCTTGAAAGATTTCTCCGCTTTCACAACCGGTACCCAATAAAAGACCTTCTCTGTATTTTATTAACTCCTTTTTCGGAACAAAAGGAACATATTTAAAATACTTTACATGTGCATCTGAAACTAATTTATAGAGATTTTTTAATCCTACCTTATCCCTTACTAAAATTGTAATATGATTAAATTGTTTTTTAGTGCGAATGGTGGAGATTGATGAAGTATTCTTCAAATTATTAACCTGCCCCAATGTCTTTATACCTCTTTTTAAAAGTAGCTCCAACAATTTTCCAAACAAATCGGCAGTTACACTTGCATCTTCAAACGCCCTATGATGTTTAAAAGGCCCTAACTTAAAATATTCCACAAGTTTTCCAAGCCCAAAGGATTTTACCTTCCCTCTAAGTAGTACTTTGGAAAGTTTCAAGGTATCAAGATAAGCAAAATCAAGTTCTTTATTGTATAACCTTCTATTAACCTCCCTAATAAACCCATAGTCAAAATCGGCATTATGTGCAACTAAAACGGTCCCATCAATAAATTTCAAAAATTCCGGGAAAACCTCTTCTATAGATTTTGCATCTTTTACCATTTCATCTGTAATTCCCGTAAGTTTTTGGGTAAATTCCGATATACTCTTTGTAGGTTTTACAAAGCTTGAAAAGGTATTAATAACCTTACCGTCTCTGTACTTTACCGCACCAATTTCTATAATCTCGTCGAATTTTGCGTTTGTCCCTGTTGTTTCAAGGTCAAACACCGTATACGTTACATCATCTAACATTTTGTCTTCAACCAAATTCTTTACTATATCCCCCATTTCGTTTAAAACATACATTTCCGTACCAAAAATAGGCTTAATACCATTCTTTTCCGCTTCTTCAAACAAATAAGGAATGGATTGAACATTTCCATGATCTGTTATTGCAACTGCACTCCACCCCCACTCTTTAACCTTTCGCACTACTTCCTTTATATCCACGATTGCATCTAAATCACTCATCTTTGAATGAATATGTAATTCTACTCTTTTTTCTTCATAGGTATCTTTTCTTTCTATGGGACTTGGATCTTTAAATACATCATTTATTGCAAAATAATATCCTCCTCTTTTGTCAACACCCATTGAACCCTTAAAATAATACCAATTTCCCTCTTTTATTAACGTACTAAATTCATTTGCATTATCAAAAATCTTTCCCAAAATAGACTCTTTTCTATCCGTAATGTATACAGAAAAAACTCCATATTGTTGTTCCAATTTAAAAACCTTTCCCCTCAAAAATACCCTTTTCGCATTCAACGGTATATTCGATGGGAAATAATACTTTTTATCTTCATCAAATTTCTTTAAATTATTTTCTATTTTCGGAGGTTCAATTTTAAATGTTTCCTCAACAATTTCCACTTTTACCGTTTTCCCCGTAACCTTCTCTATATGGTTTATTTCCTTTTCTATCTTTTTTTTGGCAAATTCACCAAATGTTCTTATCAATATCTCATTCTCAAATATCTCTACGTCTTTTACATAAGGAGCCGTTCCGTTTAAAATTCCCAAAATCTCTTCTCTTTCTAACTCTGTTACCTCATACTCTATCTCCACATTAACCCCAAAAAACACTTTTAACTTTTCTTTCAACCTGTTAAAGTCTCCAAAAGCCTTTTTCACGTGGAAAGTTAAAACCCTGTTAGAAGGTTCATAAACAATCTTTGTTATTTCCCCAGATACTTCTATATTAAAATACTCATAAAACCTTGAAACGGGAAAAGCTAATTTCTCAAAAACATATTTCATCTTATTCCTCCCTAAAATCTAGTTTCCACTGCCAGGCACCATGCAACAGCTAAAGCATCTGCTGCATCATCAGGTCTTGGAATTTTATCTAAATTCAAAAGCATTTTCACCATCTTTTGAACTTGCTTTTTATCAGAATGTCCATAACCGGTTATATTGTTCTTTACTTGATAAGGTGTAAATTCATACAGTGGAAGATCCATCTGTGAGGTTGCAAGCAAAATTACACCTCTTGCTTCTCCAACACGAATAGCCGTTTTGACGTTTTTGTAAAAAAATAGGCTTTCAATAGCACATGCATCGGGAGAATACTCCTTTAAAAGTCTTAAAAATTCCTCGTAAATCACCTGAAGCCTTTTATACATGGAAAGTTCTTTATCAGTGGTAATTACACCATGAGTAATGTGTGAAATTTTATTTCCACTCTTTTCCAAAACGCCATATCCTAGTATACCATAACCTGGATCAATACCTATTATCTTCAAACTTATTCCCTCCGCAAAGATATTAGATATACGATAACAGTAACAATAGGCATTATACTAGCACTTAAAAACATAAACATGGTATTATTCCCAAATACAGCTGCATAACCACTTGATAACAAAATACCAACTGCCCAAGAAAAACCCATTGAAATGGAAGAGGCAAGCGCTTTGTTATTGGGAAGTAATTTTTGTGCCGAAACTATGTTAGAAGACATGGTGAAAAAGCTAAAACCGTCAAAAATAATAAAGGAAAAGACTTTAAAATAAATATCCGATACAAGAACAAATAAAAGTCCAAAAATACCCATCCCAAAAAAACCTATTGCATTTGTAATTTTATCGTTTGTCTTTTCAAGTACAATTGTACCAAAAAAATTCGTAAAAACACCCAACATCATTCCAAATGTTAATATAGAGCCACCTACAATTAAGGACTTCCCTATCTCATTTACATAAATGGGAATATACGTATGGAAAATATCCATCGAAAAGCTCCTTGACGCTACAACTAAAAATATAGGCCACAACTTTAAAATATCACCTTTAAAAGAAAGGGTTTTTTTCACAGTCTTTTTTTCATAACCGATTATTTTCCTTGATAGTATCAAAAGAACAACAGACATTGTAACAGTTAAAATATACAACTTTTCTATGCCAAATAAATCCTGAAAGGAAGTTATGAACAAAGGAGCAATTCCCGCACCTAAAGTCCCTGCAACGGAAAATATTGCAACGTGTTTTCCTTCTTCCCTTTTTCCCGCAAAGCTTGCACCTATAGGGTGAAAAATGGAGTTTAACATCCGAATAATGACAACCAACATGAAAAATAATAATACAGATTTAACAATCCCCAAAAAGGTCACAAAAAATATCTCCAACAAAACAATAATTGTTATATACAACCCATCCCTTTTTTTGTTATCAAAATACGCCCCAAAAAACACTTGGAACAAAGAAGTTACTCCCCCTAAAAGTGCCATAAAACTTGCAAAAGTTTTGTTATCAATCCCCAAATTGTCAATAAAGTATGGTGCTAATGGTTTAACAAATGCATTGAAAAAATCCGCAAAAAAATGAAAAATCGCAGCAATAAATTCCATAGCAACTCCTCCCTTATTTCGCTTCACGAATTATTATATCAATCTAAATAAAAAAAGTCTAATTCTTTTTTTGTTAATTATTAGAAAAACAACATTAACAGAATTTTTTCATACATCTTTATTAAAAGTGGTAAAATACTTAAGGTTATAGTCGCCTGGAACGTGTCTCAAACGCCAAAGGGCTACATGTTCCAGCGGTTGTTTATTTCAAAAACATCGAGGAGGTGAACTTTGTGTACGCTATTGTTGAAAGCGGTGGCAAACAGTATCGTGTTGAACCAGGAAAGGTATTTTTCACCGAAAGGATTTTGGGAAAAAACGAAGGTGAGGCCATAACTCTTGACAAGGTATTGATGGTAAAGACAGATGAAGGAAAACTATTAGTAGGAAAACCATACCTTGAAAATGTATCTATTACGGGAACCATTGTGGAACACGGCAGGGCAAGAAAGGTACTCGTCGGAAAATTTAGACCAAGAAAGAACTACAAAAGAATTAAGGGTCACAGACAATGGTACACCGCTATTAAAGTTGAAAATATTGAAGTAAAATGATTAAGTGTAATTTTTACAAAAGGAACGGGGTATTTGAAAAATTCTTGATAACGGGACATGCAATGTACGGAAAAAAAGGAGAAGATATTATATGTGCCTCAGTAAGCACCGTTACGCAACATACCGCTAGATTTTTGGAAAAACAAGGAGCAAAGGTGTTAATAAAAGAAGGATATCTTAAGGTAGAAGATATCAAACAAAATGAAATTTCGCAAATATTTGTTAAAGAATTGCTTGAGACACTCATGGATCTTTCAGACCAATTTCCAAAATTTCTAAAAACGGAGGTGAACAATGATGAGAATTGATATACAACTCTTTGCAAAAAGTAGTACAGCAAGAAATGGTCGTGATAGTAATCCAAAGTATCTTGGTGTAAAAAAAGGTGATGGTCAAAAAGTTAAAGCTGGAACTATAATTGTACGGCAAAGGGGAACAAAATTTTGGCCCGGTAAAAATGTAGGAATGGGAAGAGACTTCACATTATTCGCATTAAAAGACGGAACGGTAAAATTTGAAGTAAGAAATAACAGGAAATATGTAAGTGTTCACTAAGGGGGAAAACTATGAAAAACGCCAAAAAAGTGGCAATTATAGGGGTGTTTGCTGCACTTGCATTTGTAGTAATGTATATAGAATTTCCAATATTTCCCACAGTAAATTTTCTAAAATACGACCCTAGTGACATACTTGCATTGTTAGTTGCTTTTATATATTCTCCGACAATTGGGATAATAGTTTTGGCAATAAAAGATATACTATTTTTCATATTTAAATCGGGAGATATAGTTGGAATTGCCATGAACTTCGCCGCAGGAGCACTCTTTATAGTACCAGCTGCACTAATTTACGCAAACAAAGGAAAATTTAGAGAAATATTAGGTTATGTTATAGGGATTGTCGCCGCAACCGGTGGAATGGCTCTTTTAAATATGGTAGTTGTACCGTATTACTGGAAAGTACCATTATCTGAAGTTTTTAAATTACTTCCATGGATAATAGGTTTTAATGCAATAAAATTTTCCATAGACTCGGTTATAAACGTAATAATCCACAAAAGAGTTAGAGGTATACTTGAACCTGATGAAAGGAAAATATAAGGAGGGAGGAATAACAATGGCAAGACCTTTGCCTATACAAAAAACAACACTTTTAAAAAAAGAAGAAGTACAGAGAGATTGGTACCTTGTAGATGCGGAAGGCCAAACACTTGGAAGACTTGCTACTAGAATAGCAACTGTTTTAATGGGAAAAAACAAACCGAATTGGACTCCTCACGTTGACTGTGGTAATTTCGTTGTTGTTATAAACGCAGACAAAATAAATCTCACCGGAAAAAAATGGACTCAAAAGATATACTACAGACACTCAGGATATCCAGGTGGAATTAAAGAATTTTCCGCAAAACAATTACTCCAAAGAAATCCAGAAAAATTAATACAACTTGCAGTAAAAAGAATGCTTCCAAAAACAATACTTGGAAGAAGGGCGTTAAAAAGATTAAAAATATACGCTGGTTCAGAACATCCTCATCAAGCACAAAAACCAGTTGAATTGAGTTTTTAATAAGGAGGGGTTGACATGGCTGAATATTACATGGGCACTGGAAGAAGAAAAACCTCTGTTGCAAGGGTTTATTTAAAAGAAGGCAATGGAAAAGTTGTTGTTAATAATAAAGAATATGAAGATTTAAACGGATATCTCAAGAACTCCGTATGGACGCTCCACGCAATGGAACCATTAAAAGTTACTGGCTTAGAAGGCTCATTTGATATAATGATAAGGGTTAATGGTGGAGGAAAATCAGGACAAGCAGGAGCTATTAGACTTGGTATAGCAAGGGCATTGTTACAATACAACGCGGATTTAAGACCAACATTAAAAGAAAAAGGTATGCTAACAAGAGATCCCAGAATGGTGGAAAGGAAAAAATACGGTCTCAGAAAAGCAAGACGTGCACCCCAATTCTCCAAACGTTAATACCCCTGTGGCAGCATGTTTGCTGCCGCATTTTTGCTTCTCTTAAAGAGGTGATTTATGTTCCCAAAACAAGTTATTGAAGAAATTAAATCAAAAATAGATATTGTGGAATTTGTTTCCCGATATGTAAGCCTACAAAAGGTAGGAAATAATTATCGTGGTCTCTGTCCATTTCACACCGAAACTACACCATCTTTTTATGTGAATCCATCCTTCAAGACCTACCACTGTTTTGGATGTGGAGCGTCTGGGGATGTTATTAAGTTTCTAGAAGAAATAGAGAACATATCTTTCAGTGAAGCGGTTAAAAAGCTTGCAAAAGAAGTTGGAATAAAAGTTGATGTCAAAGTTTCATCTTTTCAACAGTTATATTATAGACTCTATGAACTAATACACGAAGAATACAAAAAACACCTACAAAAAAATTCAATAGCTGTAGAATATCTGCAAAAAAGGAGCTTTACAGCTGAAGAGATACTAAAGTATGAGTTTGGATTCTCCCCTTTAAATTCAAAAATCCCACAAAAAGTTGCAGAAAATTTGGGAATAAAAATTTTGAAAAAGTTTGGTTTCTCTACAAAAGATTTATTTGAGGGAAGGTTAATTATTCCCATAAAAGATGAGAATGGTAGGATAATAGCCTTTGGTGGAAGACTTCTAGGTGAAGGACAACCAAAGTATTTGAACTCCTTTGAAACGGATTTTTTCAAAAAATCAAAAACACTCTTTTTACTTGACAGAGCAAAAGATCAAATTAAAATTGCAGACTTTGCCATTATCTGTGAAGGTTACTTTGATGCACTTGCATTCCATAGAGCAGATATAACAAATGCAGTAGCAACACTTGGAACTGCATTTACTAAATTTCATGCATTTAAATTGAAAAAAATAACATCAAACGTGGTACTTTCATTTGACACAGATGCTGCAGGATTAAAGGCAGC
Organism: Thermosipho melanesiensis BI429; assembly: GCF_000016905.1. GTDB lineage: Bacteria > Thermotogota > Thermotogae > Thermotogales > Fervidobacteriaceae > Thermosipho > Thermosipho melanesiensis. The sequence goes on along the minus strand of NC_009616.1, from coordinate 1,060,503 downwards.
TCTCCAAAGTATTAAAATATTAGTTCTCATGGGCTTTAATGTAATGGTTGCAAATAAATCTGCAGAAAAAGATCCAGATGAAATTTACAGAACAAATGGAAAAGAAGGATTGTACAACTTTATTAAAGAAGCAATACCTGCGGAAAAATTTATACCTATTGCTTTGAGTAAAAAATATAACTTTGAAAATCCAAACGCCATTCAGCTCTTTTTAAAAGAAATAAAAAATTGGGAAAATTTGTTTAAAAATTTTCCAAAAAGATTGGAAATTTTCCAAAGTGTTGTAAAAGAAATCTCGGGAAGTAGTCTTTCCACCACAAAAATTGTTAAAAAAAGCAATTTTTCTCTAGATGATGTAATAATCTACATTCTCATAAACTATCCCGAAATTGATCTAGAAATTGACCCTAAGATTTTAAATAATCGTTCACTAGAAATTCTAAAACACTTAAAAAACTTTTCTTTTGAGAATTTGTCTAAAAAACTGCAAGAGTATATAAAAGAAGTACTTGAAAAAATGAAACATGTTGAAATAAACGAAGAGTATATAGAAGAAATAAAGAAAAAAATACAAGAAAAAAGCCTCGAAAAAAGGTTGGAAGAAATTGACGAATACATAAAAAACTCAAAAGATCCTTCTGAAAAAAGACTTCTTCTCAATACGAGAATAGAGCTTGTAAGAAAGCTTAAAAATATTAGGAGGTGAACTCCTGATGGCAAAAACAAAGGGATTTTCCATTGAAAAGCAGATTGAAAAGTTAATAAAAGTAGGAAAGGAAAAGGGGTTTGTAACATACGACGATATAGATAAAATGTTACCTCCTGAAAAGATAGATGATTTTGATGGTAATATACTCGAAAAAGTATACGAAGAATTGGAAAAAAACAACATATTAATTACGGAAAATAATCCCCAAGAACAGATAGAAGATGTATCACTTGAAGATTTTCTTGAAGAATCTCCAAGATTTTACGACAACATGGCAACAAAAGACCTTATTAAAATGTACCTAAAGGATATTGGAAAAATTCCTCTACTCAGCCAATCTATGGAAAGAGAACTTGCAAGACGTGCTCAGCAAGGAGATGAAAGGGCAAAGCAAAAGCTAGTTGAATCAAACTTAAGACTTGTGGTAAGTATAGCAAAAAGATATGTAGGAAAAGGCCTTTCTTTCTTAGATCTCATCCAAGAAGGAAATGTTGGTTTGTTAAAGGCTGTGGAAAAATTCGATTGGAAGAAAGGATACAAATTCTCCACATATGCAACATGGTGGATAAGACAAGCCATAACAAGGGCTATTGCAGACCAAGCAAGAACCATCAGGGTCCCAGTACACATGGTGGAAACTATAAATAAAGTCCAAAAAATCATGAGAGACTATTATCAACAACACGGAACGGAAATCCCCATTGAAGAACTTGCAAAAATAATAGGAAAACCCGTTGAAAAGGTTGAAGAAATACTTCAAGCGGCAAAAGAAACCACATCACTTGAAGCACCAGTTGGTGAAGATGAAGACTCAACTGTAGGGGATTTTGTGGCCGATGAAAGTATTGCATCCCCTAAAAAAGAAGCTATGAGAATGTTAATACGTGAAGAAGTAGAAAAAGTACTGGAAACGTTAAATGATAGAGAAAAATTAGTTTTAAAAATGAGATATGGACTAATAGACGGAAAATCAAAAACATTAGAAGAAGTGGGGCAATATTTTAATGTAACTAGGGAGAGAATAAGGCAAATTGAAGTTAAAGCATTAAGAAAACTAAGACACCCATCGAGAAGTAGATATTTAAAACTCCTATTTAAAATGTCCGACGAATCCTAGGTGAAAATTATGGTAAAGATACCAGTTAGAAATATTATTAAAAATTGGAAAACATCACTTTTGGTAATCTTAGGAAGTATGATAGCAACTATGCTAGTGGTAGGAGCACTATCACTAAATGATTCCGTTGATAACTGGTTTGCCCAGAAAATCAAAAACAACTTTGGAAACATAGATATCGTTGCAAAAGATAAAAGTGATACATTCTTTTTCCCTAGAACACTTGACGTAAATAAAATAAGTCAAATGTTAAGTTATCTAAAGTCAACAAATAAAATCAAGGATTACGTATTTGTTGAGCTAGTGTCCACAAGGATAAAATACGGTAATAACTTTGCAGATGTATTTGCAATAGGTTACGATGAAAGTTTTTCAAAGTTTTCTAAAAAGAACGTTTCAGGTGTAATTCTCTCGAAAGACCTTGCAAATACGTTAAATATAAAACAAGGGGATTACGTAAACCTTGTTACCGTTAATGGTATAAAGAGCGTAAAAATCGATGGCATCGGCTCTGAAGAATTAAACTTTCGTGGAGAAACGGGCATGACAAATGGTAGTATATTTATGCCTAAAGATTTATTATTAAAACTTAAAATATACACATACAAAGAACCAAATACGGTGTTTATTTCTTTGGGAAATGATATTAAAAAACATCCAGAAATCGCCGAAAGTATCTCAAAAGAATTAAACCTTAGAACCACTCCAACAAAATACAACTTAAAATACTCTCCACTAAATAAGGTAATAGGTTATTTGTTCTTAGGATTTAGTGGTTTTGCACTATTAAGTAGTTTTTTATTCATATCAAACTTTTTTGGAGTACTAGCAGAAGAAAGAAGAAAAATGTTTGGAACGTTGAGAGCACTGGGAGCTTCAAAGTATAAAACAGGTTTACTTTTGTTTTTAGAGGGATTCTTTTACATCTTATTTTCATCTTTGGTTGGTGCGTTATTTGGAATAGGCCTTGGTAAATATCTCTTGGGATTAGTTAACAAAGCACCTGAAATTATTTCTTCAAACACTGTAATTCCAGAAAAAATACCATTTTATATCACATTAAAAACTATAATTTTGGGTATCATAGTTTCAATTATAGTCCCAATATTTATACTACTCATACGTTCTATATCTTTTGCAAAATTATCACCAGTTATCTTACTCTCAGATGCAGAAATACTTCCCAAAAAAAGGTTTTTCTACTTTGCAATGTTTGGAATATTAATAATCAGCATACCATTTAATTTATTTTACACTTTAATCTTCACTATTTTAATCATCCCAATCTTTTTCAGAAAAAACTACATACAGGCAATCTCAGGTACATTGGCAATCTTATTAGCGTTAACAAAAATAGGAACGGGAATTAACTGGGATTATCTTACACGTTCTATCATATTCCTACTAGGAAGTATATACTTGGTATTTTCTATTTTACCATTTATAAAATACCTACTTAGAAAGATATACAACATACCCTCTATTTTATCAATCTCATATATAGAAAAACAGAAATTGAGAAATTACGTAATCTTTTTCGTATATACATTAATCACCTTAATTATATTACTAACTGCAACAATTCCAACTAGTGTTTTTGATTACATAAACCAAAAATTTGATACTGGTATTTTTGGCTATAATTTTTTAATAATAGAAAATCCTTTAAAGAGCTTCTTTAAATTTTCATACTACACAGAAGATGAAAAGTTTAAATCTATGTTTGAAAACATATCTAAAATACAACTCGTTAACGCCAAAATAGATAACAAAAAAGACTTAGTTATCATCCTTGCTTCGGATGATATATATAAAAACCTTAAGATAGGTGACAAAAATATTTCCAAAATGGAATTAAAAGAAGGTATTGGAAATGAAAAGGTTTTTAAAGAAGGTACATATAATATAAAAATAATGGGAATATTGCCAGGTATTAGTGCAAAATTTACAGAAAAATTCACAGTTACTAATACCTATGATCCCAAAGAACTATTAGTACCACTTGACGGATTATTTGTATACGACAAAAAAATTTCGGGAGCATTATCTGGATATGCCGGAGTTATAAAAAAAGAATATGCAGATAAGGCAAAACAAATTGTATATGAAAAATTTGATTCTCCTTTGTACATCACAGAAGAATTGGATAAAATATTTTCTGGAATAAGGTACTTTGTTAACATAGCCATTCAACTTTTCTACTTTGGATTTATAAGCGGTTTTTCAGGACTAACTATATTGAGCCTTAAAAACGTATACGAAAGAAGAATAATAATTGGTGCTTTAAAAGCCATAGGTGTACACAAAAAGATTATATTCAAATTCTTCCTAACAGAAGCCTTTTTAATTGTTTCCATTGCAATTCTCACCGCACTTTTTACAAATATGTTCATAATAAACGATATTTCCAAAATGATAATTTCCGAAATACCTGATTTTAAAATGACAATTCCCTGGTTGAAAATTATACTCATCATATCAGGCGTATATTTAATAACGGGAATTTTCACCATTTATCCTGCAAACCTTGCACAAAAGATAAAAGCATCAGAAGCCATTAGAGTTTTTGATTAATGAAACACATTTTTTACATTTTAAAAATTGACACATTAAAAACAAAAGTGTAAAATATAGTTTGTGTTAGAGTAGACAATATTAAATAAAATAAAAGAAAGGGGAGAAATGCTATGGCAAAATGTCAAGTATGTGGAAAAGGACCCGTAACTGGAAAGAACGTATCCCACTCAAACAGAAGAACAAATAGATGGTTTAAGCCAAATTTACAAAAAGTTAGAGTAATAACAGACGAAGGAAAAATCAAAAGAATGTGGGTTTGTACAGATTGTCTAAGTGCAGGTAAGGTAAAAAGATACGTAAGTACAAAGGTGGAGGCACAATAAGCGGGGAAGTCCCGCTTTGTTTTATGTATAGAATTTTAACAATTTTAATTTTTGTTATTTCACACTACTTTCTATTCTACATATTATTCCTTCCCATAAATCTCCACATCTTCTTAGTAACTTTTTTTTCTTACTTTGTAATTTTTTCCCTCTTTTTAGAAACAATTACATTTTCCGCCAAATTAAAAGAGAACTTCTTGGAGATAAATACAATATTTTACAAAAGAAAATTCGATCTCTCTAAAATAGAATATTTTAGATATTCCCACTTTTGTGTTAAAATTAGGTCTGAAGGAAAAAAATATACTTTTCCACCAATGGGGGGATGTTTACGGAAAGTAGAAGAACTTTTGCAGAAATAGACCTTAAAAATTATATACACAACCTAAAATACTTCGAAGAAAAATGTGCACCTTCTAAAGTAATGCCTGTGATAAAGGCTGATGGATATGGGCATGGCGCAATATACTTGGCAAAGGCAGCGGAAAAGTATGGAATAGACTATTTTGCAGTTGCATTTCTAGAAGAAGCTTTAACTTTAAGAAAGAATGGTATAAAATCAGATATATTGGTCTTTAATTACATAGATAAAGACTTTGTAGAGCTTGCAGTTGAAAACAACATAACTATAACCATGCTTTCTTGGGAACAATTTGAACTTTACAAAAAACTTAAGAAAAAGCCAAAGGTACATATAAACGTTGACACGGGAATGAATAGAGTTGGTATAAAGCCTAAAGATGCAAAAAAATTTTACAATGCTTTGATTGAAAATGAATTCATCGTAGAAGGAGCATATACACATTTTGCAGTGGCCGATTCCACAAAAAAGGAAGATATTTTATTTACCAAAAAACAATACAAGTTATTCTCAGAATTAAATTTAAATGTTAAAATAAAACATGTTAACAACAGTGCGGGGGCTATTCTTGGTATTGTTCCAATTGAAAATTATGTGAGAATAGGAATAGCAAGCTATGGACTGATGCCAAGTAATGAAGTAAAAGATGAAAATTTAAAATCTGTTCTTACTTGGAAAAGTATAGTTTCTCATGTAAAACATATAGAACCAGGGGAATCAATTAGTTATGGTAGAACATTCAGAGCAAAAGAAAAGATGAAGGTTGCAACAATTCCCGTGGGATACGCAGATGGATACTGGAGACATCTATCAAACTTGGGAGAAGTATTAATAAGGGGAAGAAGAAGGAAAATTTTGGGAAGGGTATGTATGGATCAATTCGTAGTTGAAGCGGACGACGAGGTACAAGTAGGTGATGAAGTTGTTCTAATCGGCTCCCAGGGAAATGAAAAAATCACCGCAGAAGAAATAGCCCAAAAGGTGGGAAGTATAAATTATGAAGTAACATGCAGAATATCAAGCAGAGTACCTAGAATATACAAAGGGGTGGAACTTTGAAATTACCTAAAGAATTAATTGAAAAATTTAAAGAACCGTTTATTTCAGAGCTAGAAAATTACATTAACTCCGAAGTAGAATTAATAGTAAAAGTTAAAAGCAAAAGACTGCTCGAAAATAAAAATGGTCAAAAATACCTACTTATCACATTTGAAGACAAAACAGGCATATTAAGAGCTATTGATTGGTTTAACGCAGAAAAAAACGATTCAAAAATAGATGTTGGAAATGTTGTTAGGGCAAATGGGAAAGTAGTACTTTATGACGGAAGATTGCAACTAAATATACTCCAAGACTCGGATATTATAGTCTTAAACAACAACGAATATTCTTATGAAAGATTCGTGGCCGAATCAAAAATTCCAATAGATGTAATAATGAAAGATCTAAATAACATGATAAAATCGATTAAAAACTATCATCTTAAAAAACTATTGGAAGAAATATTTAACGATAAAGAGCTTTCTGAAAAGTTTAAAGAAGCACCTGCAGGTTTAAAAATTCATCACAATTATAGGGGAGGACTTGCAGAACATAGCATTACTGTTGCAAAGATGTGTGATAACCTTTCAAAGGTTTATCCTTGGATAAATCGTGATCTTTTAATTACAGGAGCGCTATTACACGATATTGGAAAAATATACGATTATGTTATTAACCCAAAAGGGATTGAAATAACTAAATCCGGTGAATTAATAGGCCATATTGTAAAAGGTTATGAAATTGTAGAGAAAAAAATAGAAAGTATAGGCCTTAATGAAGAATTAAAGACCGAGCTTCTCCATATGATAATTTCTCATCATGGAGAACTGGAATGGGGTTCTCCCATAGTTCCAAAAACTCCTGAAGCGTTTATTTTGCACATGATAGAAAATCTAGATTCAAAGTTAAATAGAATACAAAATATAAAAGAAAAAGAGCTAGAAACAAATCCAGATAAAGAGTGGAGTGATTTTGATCCAAATCTTGGAAGACGCTTTTTATTAAAACACATTGAGAGGGGATAATGTGGAAAAGAAAAAGAAAGTAATAATTGTTGAATCTCCGGCAAAGGCAAAAACTATAGAAAAGATATTGGGGAAAAATTTTAAAGTTATATCATCCAAAGGACACGTTAGGGATCTTCCACCAAAAAAATTTGGAGTGGACCTTAAAACTTTTGAGCCCGAATTTGAGATAATTCCCGGGAAAGAAAAGGTAATTGAAAAAATAAAGAAAGAAACAGAGGGAAAAGAAGTACTTATAGCTTCAGATATGGATAGAGAAGGAGAAGCTATTGCCTGGCATTTGTCAAATATCTTAAATCTATCTGGAAAAAACCGTATAATTTTCACTGAAATCACTCCAAATACCATTAAAAAATCCGTAGAAAATCCAAGAGAGATTGATATAAAAAAGGTAAATGCTCAGCTTGCAAGAAGGATACTCGACAGAATAGTTGGATACAAAATAAGTCCCCTTCTTTGGAAAATAATTAAAGGTGCAATGAGTGCAGGAAGGGTTCAATCAGCGGCACTAAAAATCATATGTGATAGAGAAAGAAAAAGATTCTTATTTAAACCAAAGGAATTCTACAAAGTTTCTATAGAAATAAAAAAGGTGAAAGCAAACCTTTGGGGAATTTCTGGAAAAAAGATAAAACAAGAAAACATAACTGAAGAAATAGCAAATGACATTAAAGAAACGGTAAAAGAAGTAATACTTGAAAAAATTTCAGAAAAAGAAAGAAAAAAATCTTCACCTTTACCATACATAACCAGTACATTACAACAAGACGCTGCAACAAAACTGGGGTTTCCCGTTTCAAAAACAATGCAAATTGCACAGGCGTTGTACGAAGGTGTGGATACAAAAGAAGGTCATATCGCCTTTATAACCTATATGAGGACTGATTCAACTCGCGTTTCAGAAGAAGCAAAAGAAATGGCAAAAGCATTTATAGAAAAAAAATTTGGAGAAAATTATCTTGGTACAACCAAAAAAGGAAAGAAAAAAAAGAAAAACGTACAAGATGCCCATGAATGTATACGACCTGTAAATGTTGAAATAACACCTGAGATTGCACAAGATCTGCTCAATAAAGATATGTACAAATTATACAAAATCATATGGAAAAGGTTCGTTGCCTCACAAATGAAAGAGGCTACCTACAAAGACAAAACCTATATATTCAAAAGTGGAAAATACGAATTTAGAACAACAATTTCGCATAGGATATTTGATGGTTTTGAAATAATTTACCCTGAAAAAGAAACTACAGAAAAAGCTGTACAGCTTAATGAAGGAGAAAAATACAAAGTTTCAAAAATAAATGTAGAGAAAGACGCTACAAAACCACCTTCAAGATTTACCGAAGCAACACTTGTAAAAACACTAGAAGCAGAAGGAATCGGAAGACCAAGCACTTATGCGACCATAATTTCTACTTTACTCCAAAGAAAATATGTTGTAAAAGAAAAAAAAGAACTCGTTCCCACACTCCTTGGTTTTGTGGTAGAAGACTTTTTAACAAAAAAATTTCCAGAAATAGTAGACAAAAAATTTACAGCACTAATGGAAGAGGAATTGGACAAAATAGAAGAAGGAGAAAAAAAGTGGAAAGAAGTCTTAAATGAATTTTACTCTAAATTTTCAAAAGACTTATTAAATGCACAAAAGGAATTCTATACAATAAACTATGAAACAGATTTAAAATGCGAAGAATGTGAAAATACATATAAATTAAAAATAGGAAAATATGGATTGTACTTAAACTGCGAATCTTGTGGGAAAAACAAAAGCATCGATAACACATTAAATGCAGTTATAATCAAAAACAATGCATACATACAAAAAGCTATTGAAAAAAATATAAAAGAAACAGTTTCTGAAAATTCATGTCCAAAATGTGGCGGACATTTAACAAGAAAAAAAGGAAAATTTGGATATTACTTTAAATGTGACAATTGTGATTTTACAGTTTCCGGATATAAAATTGCGGCGGGGAGATGCCCCAAATGTAGTTCTGTAGTTGTTATGAAAAGAAGTAAAAACAACAAAATATATTGGGCATGTTCAAATCCAGATTGTGATTATATGTCATGGAATGAACCAAAATGAGGTGAAAAATTTGATTAAAGTCTTTCTCACATTTGTAAAAATTGGCTTTTTGGCATTTGGCGGTGGATGGTCAATTATTGGAATAATACAGAACGAAGTACTTTCAAACAATTGGTTAACCCCCGAACAATTTAAAGAGATTCTTTCAATAGCCCAGATGACTCCTGGACCCGTTTTTTTAAATATAGCAACTTACGTTGGCCTAAAGACGTTTGGTTTAACGGGAGCAATACTAAATTCTCTTGCAGTTTTGGTTGCACCTATAACCTTTACAACGTTATTTTTCTTTTTCAGAAACAAAATCTCAAACAAATTAATTAGTGCCCTTAAGTTTGGAGTAATTTTCCTTATCTTATTAACTATCCAATCACTGGCTTTACATATAGAAAATTTCTATCAAATACTTATCACTCTTTTATCGCTCATACTGTTTATCAAAACAAAAATAGATCCAATTTTTATAATTCTTTTATCAGGGATATTAGGGATCGTTTTTTATAAATTCTTGTAAAAACTTTGATTTTCTAAAAGTTGTTCACTTGGAACATCTCGAAGTTCTTTTGCAGGTACCCCTACATATATTTTTCTTGGCGGTACATTCTTTGTAACTACAGTTCCTGCAGCAACCAATGCATCTTCACCAATAACTATACCAGGTAATATTGTTGCATTTGCTCCTATTCTTGCACCAACTTTTAACGTTGGTCCTTTGAAAAATTTCTTTCTTTCTTCCGTTCTACCCAAAAAATTATCATTTGTAAATGTAACCTCAGGGGCAATAAAGCAATAATCTTCTATCGTAGAAATAGCTGTTATGTAAGCTTCTGTTTCAATTTTCACATATCTGCCTATAGAAGTTTTGTTTTCAACTGTTACTCCTCTTCCAATTATTGTAAATTCGCCTATTTCAACATCTTCTCTTATACTTGCAAGGTCACCAACAAAAACAAAATTATTTAATACAGCTCCTCTGTATATAACACAATTTGCACCTATTGTAACATACTCTCCAATAACCAACGGTAACAATTCTTTTTCTTCTGTAGTTGCGGAAGATTTAGCCTTAAAAGGTCTTTTGCCCAATACCGTGTTATCTCCTATAACACTTCCTTTCTTAATAACAGTCCCTTCTCTTACAACTACGTTATGACCTATAACCACTTCATCTTCAATTACAACATTATCTTCTATAACCACATTATAACCATATTCTACATCTTTCCCCAACTTTGCACTTTTTGATATGTACATCCTATTCCCCCTCTTTACATTTTCTTTTTAACCTTTCATACTTTTCTTTTAACTCTTCATATTCTTGTTTTGGAACAAAACCTGTTGATTTTATAATTTCCAAAATATCTTCCTTTATTCTATCATTAAATTCATTAAAATGTTTTATTACGGAATTTCCAAGCTCTTTGGCTATATCTGCAGGTAAAACCCCCTGATTTACTAAATCAAGTAAAATCTCCACAAATTCATCCGTATTTCCCTTAAATATTTTAATAAAACCATGTATGAGTTTTTCAATAATTTCCCTTCTAATATTTCCAAATATCTTTCCCTTTAACCTTGCTTTTAAAGAAATTTCCTGGGTAATATCATTACCCAGGTCATCTATAACTTTAATAATCTCACCTTTTTTAACAAAATTAGCAATATCATCCAATGTAATGAATTGTTTATCAAACGTATCATACAATTTTCTGTTTTTGTATTTTTTTATTAACCGCACATATTCCTCCATAAAATTAAATTTCAGATTTTACACCAACCATTATCAAATTTACATCATCATTCCACTTTCCCCTAATAAATAGTTTAGTGTAATCATCAAAACCATAACCTGCTTCATATAAAATGCCAATTTTTTTATCTTCCACGTTATATTTTATCACACCTTTAATATCCATATTATCTTTTGTATAATTTCCATAAACACCAAAAGAACTTGAATGATATTTTAAATCTAAAAATTTCGTATAAACATCCAGACCTATTAAACCATCACTACCAATTTGATACTCAATTCCCAAAACATTTTCCAAAACACTTGGAACTTTTTCTTCAATATCCACTTTTCCCAATCCCGATACAATTATATCAAAATTACTTATACTTTCAGACTCAAAACCAAAATAATTGTGCAGCATAAATAGAGTGTCCGGTATTTGATAGACTAAACTATTTGAAATCGTGTATATAAATGGTCTTTTTACCAATGGCCCTTCTTCAAGCACTCTATCTACGACAAAGTAATCTGCTAACTTGTATGTTAAGTAAAAAGAATAATCAATCCCAAAAATATTTCCCATAAACCCCAAACCATACCCTGATTTTTCACCTAACAAATCTTCAAGAATCGGTGTCGATTGAGAAGACAACAAAGCCAAAATTTGAGATTTATACAAATCTGGTATTTCCGTTTTAACCGTGTAAGTATAAGTAGAAGGATTACTTGCAAATGTTTCCAGATTTGAAAATACATTAAACATAAAACTTCCAAAATCCGTTGTATACAAGTATTTTAAACCTGTTAATGGCAACTTTTTATTATCAACATACTTTCCTACCTTATCATACACTTTATATACCTCGGAATCTGGTAATTTATCTACAAATCTTCCAACCTTAATATCTCCCAAATTTGTATATATCTCAGCATAGGCTTCTTCTAAAGCAGTAACAAAAGTGGGAATTGGTAAAGAAATCGCATAAAAATCTCCTTTAAAATATAAATACGAATTTTCATAAATTTGATCAAATACCAATGAAGATTTTGCATAAAATGTTCCATTAAACTTTGTATCTGTACTTAGCTTTAACATTCCAAAATCATATTCACCAATATTCAAAATATCTGAGTCTATGTAAAAATATCCACTTTCAAAATTTAAGTTAAAGGAAAAAGCTAAAATAGAAAATAACAACAAAGCAAAACTAATTTTCTTCATACATTTCCCTCCTCAACTAAAATCTCAATATTGGTTTTGAAATTGTAACTGGTGAAAAGAATCTTTCAGGAATACCTATATCAAATTCCACTTCTTTCATGACAATTTCAGTAACAGTATTTTCTTTTAAATTTTTTGCAACTATCTTTTTTGGGACATTGTACCCTTTTACATTTTCAATTTTTTCAAAAGTTATACTCTTATATTTTTCTCCTTGCCAATTGAAAAATTCAATGTAAACGGGAATTTTTAACTTTTTATCAACTTTCATATTCAATTCTTTAAAATCCAATTCTGAATCATTGTGTGTAATATGTAAGTAGTAATAATTTTCATCTTCTTTTGTAAGCTCAGCTTCATAATTTTTATCACTAACTTTATAAACAAGCTCTATATCTTTATACGTGAAATCAGAGCCTGCAAATCTATCGTTTTTTGCCGCACCACTAATTCTCTTTGTTGTTCTAAAAGCGGGCATATAAAGATAAATATTATCTGCACCTTTCACCAATAACGTTAAATTTTTATCAGATTTAGGCTTGTTGAACCTAATTATCGCATAAACAACATCTTCACTTTTTTTATACATGTAAATTTCGAACTCTTTTTCCTGGACATTTCCTTTTTCATCTACCATCCTTAAATCAAACAAAGCTTTTTCATCCTTTACATTTTGATAGTTATCTTTAACTAAATCCAATACCTGTTGTCCTGTCAAGGAAAACGCAGAAATTACAAAAAGTGTTAAAAACATCAACAATACCTGCTTCTTCAAATTCATACTCTCCCTCCTTCTTTTTTTAATAAAAATACTGAAGAAAGAAACACTATTGTCAAAATTGCACTTAAAATTAAAGTTATACCCGTTAACACACCAAACTGCTTAAGCATCTTTATATCTGAAAACACAAAAGTAAAGAATCCAAAAGAAACTGCAAATGCATTAAAGATAATTCCCCTTCCACTGGTAAAAATTGTTCTAACAACTGCTTCTTTATCATCCTTAACCCTTTGTCTTTCAATTTTATACCTTGAAATATAATGAATTGCATAATCTACACCCGCACCTATTGCAATTGCAGCAATAGAGATAGTTGCAGTATTAAGCGGTATATTAAAAGCTCCCATTAACACAAAATTGAAATATACGGTAAATATAGATGGGATTATCCCAATCAAACCTATCCTTAGAGATTTCATCTGTAGAAAAAGCAGGAAAAATACAACAAGAAGTGTGAGAAACATTGATTGATATTGGTTTTTAAATAAAAGATCACTTACGTATAACGCTATTTCTTGCGCTCCTGTATGAATTGCACTATAAGTCTCTTTTTTCGAAGGCACATAGATTTGCTCCTCTGAAACTATCTTTAGATACTGTTCAGTTTTCTCTGTGTAATCCACACCTAATTTCTCTGCAAAAACCTGACTCTTCCACATTTTATATGGAACATATAACTCGTTGTAAAGCAAATATCCCAAATCCAAATCCCGTAATGTGTTTTCAAATGCCTCCTCGGAAAAATGCATAACCTTTAGAATATCTTTTAAAACACCTTCTTTATCCTTTAACTCTTCTCCCATCAACTCTTCCACATTTGAAATTGCACTTAAAATATCACCAACATGTAATTTAGCTATATCCGAAAAAGAAAGAGATTTTACTTCATCATACGCTCTTTTTAACTTTTTCACATCAACGTTTAATGCTGATGCATAATAATTAAAATCTGGTAATCTTTCCAACCTAAACCCCTTTGGAACTTGATTTAATATATTATCAATATCGTCAATCAATCTTCGTGTCTCACTTTCACTTTCAACTTTTACCGTTACTTGGATAATACCTCTATTTAATTGCTTGTTTACAACAGAATAAATCGTTTCATTTCCCTGGAGGAAAAACCATAAATTGGATAACTCCTCTTTTGAGAACGGAATAGAATAAAAACCTGTAAATGCTTTACTTAAATCTAGCATTGTATCAACTATGGAAAATGTGTTAACAACACCTTTTACACCTTTTAATCTCTTTTCAATCTCATTAAGTGCCATTAACACACCTGGATCTTTAAAATCTCCTTGTATATCTATAAATATATAATCGCATCCCCCAAAACTTTTCTCTATAAATTTCTTATCAACTATTATTCTTTCATTTTTATTAATGGAATTTATTATATCCATATCCGTTTTGATACGAAACAAAAACGGTATAGTTAAAACTACTAAAACTAACAAAACAATTAATGTAAATTTAGGTTTTAAATCTAATTTTGAATGTCTCTTTTCTATATGAAAAATAGCCGGTGGGTTAATATAATAAAGCATTGAGGGAACGAAAAACAATGCAATGAAATTACAAAGCATTACTCCGACACTAGAAAAAATCCCCATTACCCACACAGGTTTTATATCAGCTGTAAGCAAAGACAAAAACCCTACAGCTGTTGTAATTCCACTTAACAACACAGCCATTCCAACATCTCTTAGTGTATATATTGCTCTTTCTCCTCTGTCTCCCTTTTCTTCATAATACTTATTAACTACGTGTATTGAATATGCAGTACCTATTGAGATCAAAGCAACTGGAATAACTGAATTTGCAATTGTAATTTTAAAACCAAAAAGTACAATTAACCCCATCGTCCAAATAACGCTTATAACCACACCTAAAATAGGCAATAAAGCTCCTGTGAGTTTTCTAAAGGTAATAGTCAATATCAAAACAACAATGAATAGGGAAATAGGAACAAGCTTTAATAAATTTCTCAATGTAATTTCTTTTACCGACTGATTTACAGCAGAAATCCCATAAAAATGTACCCCTTTGTCATAATTACTCTCAATAAGTGCTTTCACTGAATCAAATGTTTCAGACTCTTTCCCCTCTTCAAGAGAAACAAGCATTAATCCTGCTCTTGCATCGCTTGAAATAAACTTATCTTTCAACGTTTTATACTTTAAAAGCTCCTTTGGTTCAACCTTCCTTGCCTTTAACATTTCAGACACAGTAGAAACTTCTATACCATTTTCCGTCTTAACTACAAGCGGAATATTGGTTAATGATGTTACGTGTTCAACTCCCTCGGTCTTTCCAACCTTCAACGTTAAATTATCAATTTTCTCCAAATCACCAAAAGAATCAATTTCAAAACCAACCATAACCATAGAATTAATCCCAAATTCATCCGCAAGTGATTCATACTTTTTTACAAGCGGATCATCTTTCGGGGGATATTTTGTAATATCATCTTTCACCTCCAAATTTCTTATTTGATAACCAAAAAATATCGTTAGTAAAAAAGTAACCAAAATTATCCAAAACGCGTGTTTTTGAACAAATCTTCCCAACCTTTCCAAAACTACACCTCCTTTTTATTATGCATCGCATAATATACTTTAACACCTTTTTGTTACAAATCAATTATCCCAAATGTAAATTTTTATGCAATGCATAATAAACACGCAAAAAATTAACCAAAATTATATAAAAAAATAAAGTTTTCTTGATTATACCTGTATATACAGGTATAATCAATGACAATCACTTCTCTTATACTTTGACTTTAAACAAGAAGAAATTATACAATCAGGTTAACTTATCAAAAACAAGGGGGTGTCTTAGGTGAAAAAGTTAGTTAGTATTTTTTTAACACTTATCATTGGATTGGTTTTTTCACAAGTTGAAGTTGTTTTTTGGCATGGACTATCTCGAGATCCAGACAAAAGTAGTATTGAAAAGATCATTAAAGAGTTTGAAAATGAAAATCCAGACATAAAAGTAAAAGTGGTAATTGTTCCAGCAGCAGAAACTGATTCAACAAAACTATTAACAGCTGTAGCAGCTGGCACAGGACCAGATCTTGTCTACTTAGACAGATTTACAGTTTCTCAAAGAGCTGCAAACAACGTACTCGAACCTATGGAAGATTACCTTAAAAAAATAGGTATTGATATATCTGAAATGAAAAATCAATTCTACAGTTTTGCGATTGAAGAATGTATTTTCAACGGAAAAATGTGGGCTTTGCCATTTGATACAGATGTGAGAATCCTACTCTATAATGCAAAACTTCTAAAAAAAGCAGGATACAACGAACCACCAAAAACTGTCTACGAAATGATCAACGTTGCGGATAAATTAACAGTCGAAGGTAAAAGAGGAAGGTATGAAACCGTTGGATTTATCCCCTGGTATGCCCAAGGATGGCCTTATACATGGATTTTCGCATTCGAGGGAAAAATCTTTGATAAAGAAAGCGGAAAATTTATATTTGCAACTGATCCAGGTGTAATTGAAGCATACAAATGGCAAGAAGAATGGGCAAATAGATTTGGTTATGAAGCTCTAAATGCATTTGGCTCGTTGCAAATTGGAGATTTAAATCCATTTACAGCAGGAAAATTGGCAATGATTGTAGATGGAAATTGGACTATTTCAGGATTGAAAATGTTCGCACCAAAAGACTTTGAATACAAAATAAGTGGCATACCAACAAAAAGTGGAAAACCCGTCACCTGGGCAGGAGGATGGAGCCTTGCTATACCAAGAGGTGCAAAACACAAAGAAGCGGCTGCAAAACTTGCATACTATATTGCAACAAAAGGACAAGTAATATACTGCGTTGATACATTACATCTTCCTACATATAAACCAGCTGTAAAAAGCTTTTTAGAAAAAGACCCATCCCAAAAGGTATTTGTAGAGCTTCTTGACAATGCAAAAACAAGACCACCTCTTCCAGTAGGAGCATTACTTTGGGATAAACTTGTTGAAGCAAGGGATTATGTATTAACAGGTAAAAAATCAGTAGAACAAGCACTTTTAGATGCTCAAAAAGAAGTACAAGAAGCATACGACAAAATTTTGGGTAAATAGGGGGCGAATTTATGAAAAAACTGGTATTTATTCTTTTAATAATTTTCTCTATATTTGTCTACGCAATCCCGGAAAGCTCATATTGGTATCCGAACGATTTATTGGATTGGAAATCTGATCCGAATATCGTTTATAACATATCCCACATACCACTTGCAAAAAGAATATACGCCGAACCAATTACAAACTTTGCAGAAAAAGATGTAAAAATAATGGTTTTATCCATTATGAATCCTTCTACGAGTGGTATGCCATCACAAGGAAGTAATAACTCCTTTAAAACATATCCCTTTTCCTTCTGGCAATACGTTGATTATCTTGTTGCATGGGCTGGATCAGCTGGCGAAGGAATTATCGTCCCTCCAAGTGCAGATGTTATCGACCTTGCACATAAAAACGGAGTTTACGTTCTTGGAACTATATTCTTCCCTCCAAACATATATGGTGGAAGAAGAAATTGGGTTGATCAACTCTTAAAAGAGGAAAACGGAAAATTTATAATTGCAGATAAACTTATAGAAGTAGCCGAAACATATGGTTTTGATGGTTGGTTTATTAACCAAGAAACTAAAGGTTGCAATGAAACCCATGTAAAAAAGATGATAAATTTTTTAAACTACCTTAAAGAAAAAGCTCCTTGGATGAAGGTAGTCTGGTATGATGCCATGTCAAAAATTGGTGCAATAGAATGGCAAGGAGAATTAAACGAAAACAATGTTGTGTATATAGTGAACAACGACAAAAAGTTAGTAGATGCCATCTTTTTGGATTTTAGGTGGCAATCCTTAAAAAGACCTGAAACAATTGAAAATACGTTAAATACCATGAAGAAATACAACCTAAAAAAAGATGATATTTTCGTAGGTTTTGATCTCCAGGCAAATGGATTCTACACATACTCAAACTGGCCAAAAATAATCGACGAAAATGGAAAATTAAAAGTTTCTTTAGGATTTTACTGTCCAAGCTGGGCATATTATTCAACAAAGAACATTTCAAAATTCTGGCAAAATGAAGAGACACTTTGGATTGCAGACCATCCAGTGCTAACTTATAACGGAAAAGAAGAATTTTTCAAAATAAAATGGAATGAAAACTACAAACAATACAGATGGCAAGCTCCTTCAAAATTTGTTGTAGAAAAATCCCCAATAACTTCCCTCCCATTTATTACCCATTTTAATGCAGGGCATGGATATGCATTTTACGTTGACGGAAAAAAACTTTCCAATATCCCTTGGAACAACAGAAGTCTAATGGACATCTTTCCAACCTATAGATGGAAAGTAACTGGCCCTATTCCAAAAATTTTTGTTGATTATTCAACTGCATATTACGGCGGAAGCTCACTTAAAATCCAAGGTAATTTGGAAAAAGGCGAAAGAACCTTAATAACTTTGTATGCAGCAGAACTTTATATTGAAAATCCAACCATCCTTGAAACGGTTATAAAGGGAACAGGAAATATAAAAACCAGAGTCATACTCACTTTTGAAAACAACAAAAACAAAAGTTATGAGTTAAAATTATTTGATGATTGGGTAAAGACCATTTACAACTTAGAAACAGAAAAAAACATTAAATACATCTCTTTTGAGATAGAAGGTTCAACCAAGACGTCATACAACATAAATATAGGTAAAATAGGAATAATACCTGTAAAAAATGAAAAGGTAAGAAAAGTTACGAACGTAAAAATTGATGAATTAACATTCAAAGAAGGTTTATACGCACAAATGAAACTCCACTGGAACAAATCAAATGCAGAATATTACGAAATCTACAGGATAAAAAATGGAAAAAGAGAATTTGTCTGGGCAACATATAATAACTACACGTACATATCTGAAATAACAAGGTACGGAAAAGAAACCTCTACCACTCTTGAAATAGTTGGAGTTTCCAAAGATATGCAAAGATCCATTCCAACTAAAATATCTTTCAATTGGCCACCTTACCCCAAACCCAAGGCAAACTTTGAGGTAAGTAATACAATTATTCTTCCAAATAGCAGTGTAACATTTTTTGATAAATCTTCAAAAGTAACTGAAAAATGGCTATGGATACTTCCAGGTGCTACTCCAAATGTTTCATACGAGAAAAATCCCGTTGTAACTTATAAAAAAGAGGGAATATATCCAGCAATATTGGTTGCCATGAACTCCGAAGGAGAAGATGTGAAAATATACAATCCTCTGATAGTGGTAACAACAAAGGCAAAAAATATTAAAAACCTTGCTTTAAACAAAAAAACTTATGCAAGCTCAAACGTTCCTACTGAAAAACCTTCTATGGCAGTCGATGGAACAGTTGAAAATAACAGCAAATGGTGTGCTGTAGGAGAACTTCCACATTGGTTGGTAATAGACTTTGGTAAAGAAGTAATAATTAGCAGCGTAATAATAAAACACGCCGAGGCTGGCCACGAATCGCCTGATTGGAACACAAAAGACTTTAGATTACAAGCAAGTGATGATGGAAAAAGCTGGAAAGATATATCCGTTGTTAAGGGTAATACAAAAGGTATTACCAAACATTCATTTGCCCCTGTAAAAACTAGATATTTTAGACTTTTCGTTGAAACACCAACACAAACTGGAGATAAAGCAGCAAGGATTTACGAAGTTGAAGTTTACGGACTTGAATCATTTTAATTCTTTACCATGTGGCTTTACGCCACATGGGTCTTTCAGGAGGTAATTTATATGAAAAAAGAAAGAAAAAACATATTAAAAGGACTTATATTTATTTCTCCTTGGCTATTTGGATTTATTATTTTTACCCTTATACCTTTTATAGCTTCATTTTACTATTCTTTTACAGAATTTAGTATTACCACCGATGTAAAATGGATCGGCACGGAAAATTACGTAAAAATCTTTAACGACCCTTTGTTTTGGAAAAGCTTGAAAAACACTTTAATTTTTGCAATAGGATTAGTTCCTCTGGGATTAATCGTGGCATTGGGAATAGCATTTTTATTAAACAAACCATTAAAAGAAGTGGCATTTTATAGAGCTGCAATATATATGCCTTCTATTGTACCAGCCTTTGCTTTTTCGGCA
Source organism: Thermosipho melanesiensis BI429 (assembly GCF_000016905.1). Taxonomy (GTDB): domain Bacteria; phylum Thermotogota; class Thermotogae; order Thermotogales; family Fervidobacteriaceae; genus Thermosipho; species Thermosipho melanesiensis. Next base: position 1,040,357 of record NC_009616.1, on the reverse strand, counting down.
GTTGTCACCTGGTTTTTCCATCCTTATCTTGGATTGGTTAACAGCCTATTAGATTTAATAGGTGTTGAGGGGCCATTATGGTTAAGTAGTGAAAAATGGGTAAAACCTACAATTATTATTGCCGCACAATGGGGCGTAGGTAGTGCTATGTTGATTTTTTCCGCTGCTTTAAAAGACATACCCAAAGAGCTGTATGAATCTGCAAAAATAGATGGAGCAAAAAGCTTTACAATGTTTAGAAAAATCACACTACCACTTATTACCCCTACTATATTGTATTATCTTATTACATCAACAATAGGTGCGTTACAAATTTTTGATCTTCCTATGCTATTAACAAATGGTGGGCCAGCAAATGCAAGTTTATCTCTATCCATATATATTTACAAACACGCATTTACTTACACAAATATGGGGTATGCTTCTGCTCTTTCTTGGATTTTATTTGGTCTCACATTCATTTTAACCTTATTGTATTTTGCAACCTCTAAAAAATGGGTCTACTATTTTGGAAACTAGGTGGTGTAAAAATGAGAAAAAATACGTATATCATAAGGAGAATTATTCTATTAATCATCACTTTCATATACCTATTACCCTTTTTTTGGATGATAGGCACTTCACTAAAACCTGATAGTGAACTTTTAACTTTTCCACCAAAAATATTTCCACAGAATCCAGATTGGAGCAATTACAAAAAAGCTTTGGAAAAATTTCCTTTTTTTCTTTACTTAAAAAATAGTATAATTATTACCATAGGAAACCTTGTTGGGGTTGTTTTTTCCGCTCCATTTGTTGCATACGGATTTTCAAAAATAAAATGGCGGGGAAGAAACTTTTTCTTTGCTGTTATGATGGCAAGTATAATGCTTCCTGGTGCAGTAACGATGATACCTGTCTTTCTTATATACAAACATCTTGGATGGCTAGATACATTTCTTCCGCTAATAGTACCTGCCTTTTTAGGGGGTGGTGCTATGAATGTGTTTTTAATAAGGCAATTTTTCAACACTATTCCAAACGAAATAATTGAAGCCGCAAAAATCGATGGTGCAAGTGACTTTAAAATATTTTTTAAAATAATGCTCCCCCTATCAAAACCCGTCTTGGCATTAGTTTCACTCTTTACATTTACAGGCACCTGGAACAACTATATGGGACCTTTAATCTATATCACTAGCGAAACAAAATATCCTCTTGCTTTAGGTATGCCTATGTTTATGAGTAGATACGGTACGTACTGGAATCAAGCTATGGCAGCTGCAACGCTTACTCTTATTCCAACAATTATCTTTTTCTTTATCGCACAAAAGTATTTAATAGAAGGTATTAAACTTACTGGAATAAAATAAAGGAGTGATAAAATTGATTCCTTGGGAAGAAAGACCAAATAGTTCAACTGAAATCTTGTGGAGATATTCCAAAAACCCGGTTATAAAAAGAAATGCTGCAAAAAATTCAAATAGTATTTTTAACAGCGCGATAGTAAAGCACAAAGATGGTTTTGCGGGAGTTTTTAGGGTAGATGACAAACAAAGAAATATGAACATAAGAACAGGATTTAGCAAAGATGGATTAGATTGGACAATAAATAATCATCCCATAGAGTTCATAAAAGAGTCAGAAGAAATCAAAAGCGACTATAAATACGATCCTAGAGTGGTATATATTGAAGATAGATATTGGATAACCTGGTGTAATGGTTACCACGGTCCAACTATTGGAGTGGGATATACCTTTGACTTTGAAAAATTTTACCAAATAGAAAATGCATTCCTACCTTACAATAGAAACGGCGTATTATTTCCTAGAAAAATAAATGGAAAGTATGCAATGCTTAGTAGACCTTCTGACACTGGACACACACCATTTGGAGATATATTTTACAGCGAAAGTCCAGATATGATACACTGGGGAAAACACAGATATGTTATGGGAGCAGGATACACTCCATGGCAATCTTTGAAAATAGGACCAGGTCCAGCTCCTATTGAAACAAAAGAAGGTTGGCTCTTGTTTTATCATGGTGTACTACTTTCATGTAACGGTTATGTATATAGCTTTGGTGCTGCTCTCCTTGATCTTGAAAAACCATGGAAGGTTATTAAACGCTCAAAATCTTATCTTCTATCTCCACAGGAAATTTACGAACAAGTTGGAGATGTACCAAATGTGGTCTTTCCCGTATCGGCAATTACCGAAAATAACAACGTAGTTATATATTATGGTGCCGCTGATACGGTAACTGCAATTGCTTTTGGATATATTAGTGAAATATTAGATTGGTTAAAATACGAAAACTAGGAGGTACAACATGATCCCTCTCTATCTAAGAATTGCAAATTTTATCGAAACCAAAATATTAAAAGGCGACTATTTACCAGGCGATAAAATTCCTTCGGAAAATGTACTTGCCGAAGAATTTAACACAACCAGAAGCACTGTAAGAAAAGCCTTATCAGAACTTGAGAAAAAGGGAATAATAACCCGTGTTTTTGGAATTGGGACCTTTGTAACGGAAATCAACGTCATATCTAAAAAGAAAATAGGTATCATTGTTCAGAACACAAAAATTGTATACGGAATAATAAAGTTTTGTTCAAAAATAGGAAGTAAATGTTTTGTAGTAGAAAGCATACCAAATCTTGAAGCAGAAAAAAACGCTATAAAAGAATTACTTTCAATGGGCGTAGACGGTATAATAATGGAGCCAACAATAATTACTATGGGAAACGAAATATTAAAATCTTTATTAAATTCAAACTTTCCAATTGTTTTTGTAGATAGAAATATTGATATAGGAATGTCAGTACCAACAGTTTTAAACGACAATTACCACGGTGGAAAAATATTAGGTGAACATATGAGAAAATATCATAAAACAAAAAAACCGCTATACGTTACAAGCGAAGATTTGACAATTTCAAGCGTTCAAGAAAGATATCAAGGTATCTCTTCAGGATTAAAAATAAAACCTGAAATTTTAAAAATTCCCACAATAGACGGAGACTATTCCAAACTTGTAAAACTCTCAAAGAATTTCGATACAATCTTCTTCTGTAACGATATGATGGCAGTTAGAGGAATTACCACATTACTTAAGGCAAACGTAAAAATACCCGAAGATGTAAAGATTGTGGGATATGATAACGACTACGTATCCAAAGTAATTGAACCTCCACTTACAACTATTAACCAAGATTTATCATTAATAGGAGAAACAGCAGCTTCATTAATAGTTAGACTTATAAAAAAGGAAAACATAGAAATGATCAATAGAATAAAAAGCAATATTGTGGTTAGAAATTCATGTGGATGTGGAAAGGGTGAAAAACATGTATAGAAGCAAAGACAAGGAATTAAATCATTTAAAGAGAATGTTATCGGAAATCTTTCCATATTGCATAATAAAAAGGACACCACTTGAAGGTTGGAAAGTAAATAAAAAACTGATATCACCTCCATTTAAATGGAATAAAAATTTAATTATCTTTGAAAACGAGTTTTTACTTTCTGAAAAAAATGTGTATTTCAGAGGATGGTTTGGAGGAGAATCATTGGTGTATATAGATGGTGAAACAGTTGGAGAGATAAATCCATATCACCGTGAAATAGACCTTTCTCATTTTTCTGATGGAAAAAAACACAACATAAAAGTTGAAACAGTTCCAAGAGGATTATTTGGAACAAAAGAAGAACCTATCTTTAATGAATCTTTCTTTATAAAATACGACATAGAATTTAAACGGGCATTAAATTTTGTATACAACGTAATTCAGGTAGCAGAAGAGACAAAAAATAATACACTCTCAAAAAAACTCATGGATTTAACTGATGAATTTCTCTCCAGTATACACATTCCAAGAAATACAGAAGAATATTTGGAAAACGCTTTGGACAACCCAGCAATAATAAATGAAGTAAAAAGTGTATGGAATCCCCCAAAATTAAAACAAAAAAACTCAAGGGACAACAAAGAAATTAAAGAGAAATTTCTAACTGCATTTAGCAAATACAAAGCAAAAATAAAAGAAATAGATATTCCAAAATACGGGAAAGTTTTTTTAGTAGGACATGCACATATCGATTATGCCTGGCTTTGGCCTATTGATGAAACAAAAAGAAAAATAAACAGAACGTTTTCAAACGCAATTTCCCTTTCTCAAAAATACAAAGAATTCATCTTTACACAATCCTCTGCAAAAATGTACAAAGACATCAAAGAAACAAATCCCATATTGTTTTCAAAAATAAAACAAAAGGTGAAAGGTGGGCAATGGGAAACAATTGGTGGAATGTGGGTAGAATCAGATTGTAATATTCCTTCGGCTGAATCATTAATTAGGCAATTTTACTATGGGCAAAAGTTTTTTGAAAAAGAATTTGGAAAAAAATCAAATGTTTGTTGGCTTCCAGATGTCTTCGGTTTTTCATGGATTCTCCCTCAAATATTAAAAGAAGCAAATATAGACTACTTTGTAACCACAAAACTTTACTGGAACGAATCAAATGAATTTCCATACGACCTATGCAAATGGCGTGGTTTAGATGGAAGTGAAGTAATATACTATAGCTTCAAAAATTTAGAAGAAGGATACAACGGAAAAATATCGGCAAAATCTGTACTAAACACATTTGAAAATTTTAGACAAAAAGACCTTACATCTAATATTCTACTTTCATTTGGATATGGTGATGGTGGAGGGGGTCCTACCGAAGAAATGTGTGAAAACTATTATGCGCTAAAAGAAATTCCCGGGATACCCGATATACAATATTCCCAAGTTGGAAATTTTGTAAAAAAACTTCCAACCAAAAACCTCCCAACATGGGATGGTGAACTATACCTTGAATTACACAGAGGAACTCTTACTTCACAATCTAGGATAAAAATATTACATAAGAAATGTGAAGACAAATTAAGAGAAGTAGAAATACTAAATGTTTTACTAGATAAAGATTACCAAAAAGAAATAGACAACCTCTGGGATACTGTATTGTACAACGAATTCCATGACATTCTTCCAGGCTCTTCAATAAATGAGGTATACGAAAGAGCAGAAAAAGAATTATCATTTGTATTAAAAAAAGCAAAAGAGATCGAAGATAAAATAACGGGAGAAAAAACAGATAGATATATTACCATATTTAATCCTTCTTCATTTAAACAAAAGATAAAATTCACATTAGACAAGGCATTTACACTAGAATTAAATGGAAAATCTCTAAAAGTTCAAAAAACATTTGATGGTAAATTCATATATTATTTAGATGAAACAATAGATCCACTTGAATTTTTGAAATTAAAAATAAAAAATTCAAAGCCTATTTTTGAAGAAGGCAAATTTAAAAACAATCCTATAGATTTTTCAATAAATGAAGATGGCACAATAAACTTATATTATGAAGATAAATACGAAAAAAATTTGAACACCTTAATGCTTTACAAAGACATTCCATACTATTGGGAAAACTGGGATATTGACATAAACTACAAAAAATCTGGTATAAAGCTTGAAGCAGAAAACATACAAACACTCGAAGAAGGGCCATTAAGAAAAGTAATACAAATAACATACAACATTGAAAATTCAACTATTAGACAATATTACATTATTTGGAAAGATTCAAAAGTTGTGGAAATAAAAAATGAAATAGATTGGCATATGAGAAGGAGTCTATTAAAAGCCTTATTTCCAACAGATATACTTAGTAGGATAGCAACATATGATTTAGACATAGGATACATACAACGACCCACTCATAAAAATACAAATTATGAAAAGGCCCGATTTGAAGTTTTAGGACATAGATGGGTAAATCTTTCGCAATACGATTTTGGAATATCCATACTCAATAATGGAAAATATGGACACCATGTTGACAGAAACACAATTGAATTGTCTTTATTAAAATCAGGAATATACCCTGACTTTTTTGCAGACGAAGGAAAACACGAATTTTCATACGCTATCCTTCCAAGTAACGACGTAAAAGAAACCATTCAAGCCGCAGATATATTTAACAAAAACATTATAGCATTTTACAAGGATTTAGAATGTAAAAGAAAGATAGAAATCTCTCCAGATAATTTCAAAATCCTAGCCTTAAAACAAACAAACAACAATATAGTCTTACGAATAGCAGAAGTTGTAGGAACAAGTGGCAAACTTAAATTAAACATTCCATTTTCCAGAAAAATCTCACTGACTAATATTTTAGAAGAAGAAAAAATCGAATTAAAAAGTAATGAAATAACCTACTTCCCTTTCAAAATATATACCCTCCTAATAGAAAAATAGACAGCTTAAGCTGTCTATTTTTTTATTTATTCATATTAATTATGATACAGTTTTCTTCCAATACTGAAACTAAAAAAATATTTAGGTAATAAATTTTAATCAAATAATATAATTTGTTTTATGCAAATCAAAAAAATATTAATTAAAAAGAAACTTAGTAGTTTCTATAATTATAATCTATCGTAACCTTGAATTGATAAAATAAGAGATGCCTAATTTTCCCCGCTTTCCCACCAAAAAAATTCTCACAAAGGAGGGATATCATGCCTGTCAACTACATTATAAACATTGAAAAAGTAGACCAGTTAACGGAAAAAGAAAAACAAGAATTGAAAAAAGTCACGGAAAAGTATAAATTCCGTGCAAATGACTATTACCTAAGTCTAATAAACTGGGAAGATCCAAATGACCCCATTAGGAAACTGATTATTCCTCAATTAGAAGAATTAGAAGAATGGGGTAAATTAGATGCATCAAACGAAAAAAGTTATACAATAAGCAAAGGACTTCAACACAAATACAGAGATACAGCACTCTTACTGGTAAACGATGTATGCGGTGGTTTTTGTAGATTTTGCTTTAGAAAAAGGTTATTCATAAACATAGGTGAAGAAGTTGCAAGAGATGTAACTGAAGACTTAGAATACATAAAAAAACATAAAGAAATTACAAATGTATTACTCACCGGCGGAGATCCTTTGTTATTATCAACAAAAAAATTGGAAAAAATAATATCCCAAATTAGAGAAATTGAACACGTACAAATTATAAGAATAGGTAGTAAAATGGTTGCCTTCAATCCATACAGAATCATAGAAGACCCGGAATTAATAGAATTAATTAAAAAATACTCAACAAACGAAAAGAAAATTTACATAATGACACAATTTAATCACCCAAGAGAACTTACAGAACAAGCAATTATAGCCGTTAACATGCTTCAAAAAGCTGGTGCTATACTTGCAAACCAAACTCCATTAATCAAAGGCGTAAATGATGACTGGAAAACATTAATGGAACTGTTTAAAAAACTTTCCTTTATAGGTGTTCCACCATACTATGTCTTCCAGGGAAGACCTGTTGCTGGTAACAAACCATTTGCTGTGCCCGTAGAAGAAGGATACCAAATCTTTTTAAAAGCAATAATGAACGTTTCTGGACTTGCAAAAAGAGCAAGATTTGCAATGTCTCATGAAACAGGTAAAATAGAAGTATCAGCCTTAACAAAAGAACATATCATTTTTAGATACCAAAGGGCCCATAACCCGAAAAATGCTGGCAAAATAATGGTCTTTAAAAGAAACCCAAATGCTTATTGGTTTGACGATTACAATGAACTTGTTGAAGAATACGTTATAGAAAATCCTTTAACTTAAAAATAATTTTCAAAAGCGCCTCAAAAGAGGCGCTTTTTTGATGTATAATACTAAAGAGGTGATTAGATGAATTATGCAATTAGTATAGATTGCGGTACACAAAGTCTTAGAACTCTGTTATTTGATGAAAACGGGCAATTACACGACATGGAAAAAATAACATACACACCATATTTTTCAAAAATGCCAGGTTGGGCAGAACAACATGTTGATGTATATTGGAATGCGCTTTGCAAATCTGTAAAAAATTTAAAAGAAAGAAACAAAGAAAAATTCCGTAAAGTATTAGGTGTAAGCATTACAACTCAAAGAGATACAGTGGTATTTTTAGACAAAGATGGCAATCCACTTAGGCCTGCTATTATTTGGCTTGATCAGCGAAAGGCACCGCCAAAAAATCCTTTAAATTTCTTTGAAAACATAGCTTTTTCCATAATAAGAATGAAAGAAACAGCACTAAGAATATATAGAAAAAGCAGACCAAATTGGGTAAGAGAAATGGAGCCAGAAATTTGGGGGAAAATTTCAAAAATCTTGCTTCTTTCTAGTTATTTCTTATATAAACTAACGGGAAAATTTATAGATTCAAAAGCTTCGCAAATCGGACATATTCCATTTGACTACAAAAGACAAAGTTGGCCAAAAAGTGATAAACATTGGAGATGGAGACTTTTTGGCTTTAGACGGGATTTTTTACCTGAACTAGTAGAACCGTGCACTGCTGTGGGAAAAATAACAAAAAAAGTTGCCAACGAAACTGGTTTACCAGAAGGGATTGATATAATAACATCTGGTTCTGATAAGGGGTGTGAAACACTAGGAACGGGATGTATAAATACCGATTGTGCAAGTTTAAGCTTCGGTACAACAGCTACAATACAGGTTACTTCCCAAAAATACTTTGAACCAATTTCATTTATACCTCCATATCCAGCAGTTGTGCCGAATAGTTACAATCCTGAAATAGAAATATTTAGAGGGTATTGGCTTGTCAAATGGTTCATAAAGGAATTTGGCGAAAAGGAAATAAAACTTGCGGAAAAGCTAAATGTCGCTCCTGAAATAGTATTAAACGGTTTTTTAGATAACATACCGCCTGGTTCACACGGTCTTGTACTCCACCCCATGTGGACACCGGGACTTGATATGCCAAACGCAAAAGGTGCAATTATTGGATTTGGAGATGTTCATACAAAAGGACACGTATACAGAGCAATAATAGAAGGAATTAATTATGCACTACGTGATGGTATGGAAAGGATTGAAAAAAAGGGAAAGATAAAAATAAAAAAGTTAACAGTTTCAGGTGGCGGTGCCCAAAGCAATCGCATATGTCAAATCACGGCAAATATGTTTAACCTTCCTGTATACAAACCTTTAACCCATGAAACATCTGGTCTTGGTGCTGCAATCTGTGTTTTTGCAGCATATTCTGATATTAAAACTGTGGTAAAAAATATGGTACACTATTCAAAAGTTTTTTATCCGCAAAAAGAAGAAGTCGAAATATACGAAAAATTGTATAAAAAGGTATACAAAAAAATATACTCCTCTTTAAAAAACATATACGAAGATATCAAAAAGATAACAAATTATCCTGAAGATTAAGGGTAACCAAAAGTGGTTACCCTCTCAATTTCTCATTAGATAATTGATTATATTCACCGCAAGTTTCGCATCATCTCCATACTCCCATCCATTATGCAATACATCATTAATATCACCTGTTCCATCGTCAAAAGGCGAACTATCACCTATAGCAACAACCTTTCCCCTTTCATAGTTAACCACAACCAAATATGGTTTTTTATATCTATCCGCAGCCAAAACTATAACATTATCTGATAAAACCTTTATAGTAGTCCCTGCCCATACTCCGATATTTTTCACATCTTTCGTTATCTTATGCGGATAAATATAACTTAAAGGCTCTTCTTCTATATTATCACCGTTAAATCTAAAACCAAACTCTTCTACAAATTCGTTAAAAATCTTTGGTGAATCCCAACCATTGTGATTTCTGTCTGACCCACCATGATCTGCTATCAAAAACAGCCCTCCACCATTTTCTACAAATCTTAAAATGGCATCTATTTCTTCCTTACTAAAAGGTTTATTAGGTTCAGGAATTACAAATACCTTGTATAAACTCAAAAGTTCAAATGAAATTCTTTCTTTTGTTCCTTCAACATAACCATCAATTGCATCTGCAAAGTTAGAATATGCACCATTTATAACCCAATCGGCATTACCAGCTTGCTGCCCATGCCCTTCATCAAATAAAACCCTTCTTTCAAATATGTCCTTCTCTGGATCTACGGACAAAATCCTCGAACCCATTTTATTACCATTTACGTCCCTAATAAACCTAATCATTATTTTTTCTGTTTTTCCAAAATTCCTATCCAGCTCAAATATCAAAACTTTGTTATCAAAAAACATCTCATGAGCAACTATATTAATACCTGAAATCCTAACTGTTTTGTTATCTATCACACTATTTGGATCCACAGGTTCATTAAATACCACATATAGTTTCTCATCTTTCAGAAAAACAGACTTTACTTCTGGAGGAAATACATCTCCCGCTTCAATATCTTCCATTCCCCTTGGCCATAATTCAAAAAATGCTTGATATCTACCAAGAACTCCTCTTACTTTCAATTCCATGCCTATCTTAAAATAGGAAGTTAATATCCCGGTATTCTCCCTAATAAAGATCATTCCTTTACCTGATCCATCATCTATATAAACTTTTCTAGGATCACCTCTATCTATTTCTACTACCTTACCTTCAACTTCCACCAAAAGCCCCTGTAAATCTTTGTTATTTATATCCACACTCTTTATCCTTTTTGGTTTTGGAAGGTTATTTCCTTTTGAAATAACCTTAACCCCACTTTGTTCAACAATTATTTCCCTATTTAACCTATGCGTCCATAGATATCCACTAACCTCTACAAGATCACCCCTATCAATTTCTTCAAAATACCCACCTCTAAAATACACGTTAATTCCCGCTGTCTCATCTTGGACAAATATAATGTTTACATCGAATGGCCCTGGTTCAACAGTTACAATTCCACGTACTACAACATTTGTCCCATCCGATAATTTCTTTGCATCAATGATACTCATTGGTAAATAAATTACTGAAACGATAACCAAAAATAAAACAATTAGCTTTTTCACAACCTCACCTCCCTTTTTTTATCATATTATTTTACCATATGGTATAATTCTCATTGAAAGGGGGAATAACATGTTAAAAGATATTTTCTTTGAACAGGTAAAACCTGCATACGGTTGCACAGAACCTATAGCAATTGCATTATCAACTGCTGTAGGAAAAAAGTATTCCAAAGGAAATGTAAAATCAATAAACATAACATTAGACAAAAACACCTACAAAAATGGTTTAGTGGTAAATATACCCGGAACAAATACATTTGGACTTGAGCTTGCTGCAGCGCTTGGATATCTATGTGGAGATGGTAATAAAGGACTTGAAGTTTTAAAAGACATAAACGAAGATTGTTTAAAAAAAGCTATGAAAATGAAAAACATGGTAAATATCTCTCTGAACGAAGAACAACATTTATTTGTAAATACAACAATAATTGCTGAAAATACAGTACAAATAGTAATAGAAGGAAAGCACGATAACATTGCAAAAATAGTCGTGAATGATAAAGTAATAAAAAACGAAGAATTTCACCCAGGAATGACAAGTATTGAAAAGATTAAAAATTACTCACTAGACAAGATAATCAAATACGTTGAACACCCTGATGAGGACGTCTTAAAGTACGTTGAAAAGGCTATTGACATGAATCTCAAAATTGCAGAGTATGGTATAAATACCAAGGGAAATTTTTCAAATGCAGCTATAAATGAATACGTAAAGTATGTAAGTGCTGGCGTTGATGCAAGAATGAGTGGTGTTTTAATGCCAGTAATGACAGTTGCAGGCAGTGGAAATCAAGGACTTGCATGCATATTACCCATAGCCATATTCAAAGGAAAGGTGGAAAGAGAAAAATTACTAAAAGCAACACTACTAAGCATCTTAGTAACAATTTATATAAAAGCATATACAGGACTTTTAACACCTATATGCGGGGCGGGAAGTATCTCCTCAGCAGGTGCTGCTGCAGGATTAACTTATCTTAAAGGTGGAAATAACACTCAAATAAAAAATGCCATTAACGATACTTTGGGAACCCTCTTTGGTCTGACTTGTGATGGTGCAAAAAGAGGTTGTGCACTAAAAGCTATAACGGGGACATTTACTGCACTTCAAGTAAGTAGCCTCGCATTAAACAATATTGATGTCCCCTGCGGTAATGGTATAGTTGCCAAAGATGTTGAAGAAACCATAAGAAGGGTAGAAAAACTTACAAATTCAGTTAAAAATTTTGATAAAGATGTTTTAGATTATATTGGAAAATGCTAAGGAGGGAATATTTTGAAGTGTCAACATTGTAGAAAAAAAGCAATAATTAAATCTCCCAGACTTTGCGAGGATCATTTTCCAGAATATTTCGAAAGAAAAATTGGAAAATTTTTGGATAAATTCAAAATAAAAAACAAAAAAATACTTGTCTCAATTTCTGGTGGCAAAGATTCGGTAGTTGTAAGCTATGTTTTATCAAAACTAAAGGAAAAATACAACCTGCAAATCGAGTATTTTTTTATAGATCTTGGAATACCAATTTTTTCAGAAAAATCAAAAGAAATTTCCTTAGAAGTAACAAAAAAATTGAATAATGAATTAATAATATACAACTTAGAAAAAGAAGATGGTTTTACAATAATGGATATTAAATACAAACCGTGCTCATATTGTGGAATGATAAGAAGATATATACTAAACAAATATGCATACGAGAATAACTTTGACTATGTAGTTTTAGGACACAACTTAGATGATGAGGTATTCTTTTTATTTAACAATATGTTTAACAAAAATATTTCTCAACTCCAAAGAACAGGTCCTTTAACTCTTACGATAAAAGAAAAAAAATTAATAGGTAGAATAAAACCACTTTATTTCCTAACAGAAGAAGAAATTTTACTCTATGCAAAACTAAACTCTCTACCTTACATAGGCTGTGCATGTCCAAATTCACTAAAAAGTACCCAAAGAAAATTTAAAACAAACATTGAATTTTCAAGAGACCAAAAACTAAATATTGTATACACAATACTAGAAGTAAAAAAATATCTTCCAGAAGAAAAGGTTGAATTAAAATTCTGCCAAAATTGTGGTTATCCAACTACATCAGATACATGTAAATTCTGCAAAACTAAAGAAAGGTTAAGGAGGTAATTTAATTGCAAAACAAAACTCTATTCTATATTTTACTTTTAATGATTGTTGCATTTTTGGTTTTTGATTTTTTTACAATATTCAATAGAAAATCAAAGTTTGATATATCATACTATCAAACAATTGTAGAAACAGATTATTCAACCACAGCTACAATTACAACAATTGCGGGACTTTCTTTTAAAGAGAAAAAGGACATGGAAGATTACAAAATAAGCTACACTCGAAATTCATCTGCAACTTTCATAGAATATTTCAAAAGAATTTCTCAAGAAATTGGAAAAAACTTAGTTGTAGAAAATTATACAAACTCTGCAACGGAAAGAGCAGGTCTTCTTGAAATAAAGGAAATAGCGGTTATAAACAACTTGGTGGAACATAACAATGATGAATATGTACTAAGTATGGGAAAAATCCAAATAAATCCAAACTCAAATTCATCTTTCATCGTCTACATACCAAAAGAAGCTGTTTTATTGTCGGCAGATCCTACACCTACAAATATTGTAGGAAACAAAATATACTGGTCTGGCAATATACTCAAATACTTTCCAACTATAACCTATGGAGGTAAAAAATGAACCTAATTGAATGGTTAATATTATTTTCAACAATCTCAAGTGTTTCATTTGCATGGGGCATATATCTTTTAAACGTGTTTTCGTCAAAAAATCAACCCGAAAAGTTAAAAGAAGATGAAGAGCGTCTCATTCAATTAATGGGGCGTGTAAAAACTTTTGTTGATTCAAAGTTAGATGTGCTTGACAAAAAAATGGAAGAAGTAAACAACCTAATTACTGAAATAAATGACCTTTACTCAAAAGTACTGTTAGATTTATCCACAATAGAAAACAAAAAAGAAAAAGTGAACAAAGAAATCGAAACACCACACACAGAAAAAGAAATCACCAAACAACCAAATACTGAACCAGTAAAAGCACAAAAAGAAAAAACTTTGGAAGAAAAAATAATAGACCTTTACAATGTGGGAACTGATGAGGCAGAAATTGCCAAAAGATTTGGAATAGGAATAGGAGAAGTAAGGTTAATAATTGATCTTTTTGTAAGGTCAAAAGGGGGGAAATTATGATAGGAAAACACCCATACGTCCAATGGGCAATTAATGTTATAGAAAATTATGTTTTGCATTCAATAGTAATTGAACCTCATAATAACCTTCCAAAAGAGTTATTTGAAAAACGTGCAGGATGTTTTGTAACCCTTCACACAAAAGCTGGGAAATTAAGAGGATGCATAGGAACATTTCAACCTACCCAAGAAAATCTTGCGCTAGAAATACGAAATAACGCCATAGCAGCCGCAATGCAAGATCCAAGATTCCCACCCGTTTCAAAAGAAGAATTGGAAAACATTGTTGTTTCAGTTGATATTTTAAGTGATATAGAAAAAGTAGATTCAATTAACGAGCTGGATCCCAAAAAATTTGGAATAATAGTACAAAAAGGTTTTAGAAGAGGATTACTGCTTCCTGATATAGAAGGGGTTGAAACAGTAGAAGAACAAATTAAAATAGCAAAATTAAAAGCTGGAATCTTTGACAATAACTTTGAAATATTCAAATTTACCGTCCAAAGATATCATTGATATATTCTATTCCAAAGCCTTTTTATTATTTTTTCATACTTTCTAAAAATCTCCAAAATCTCAGGTGAAAAATGCTCAGGTTTTGTTCTTCCATCACCTTCTAATATTATTCTCATAGCTTCTTCGTGAGAAAACGCTTTTTTATACGGTCTTTCTGAACGTAATGCATCATAGACATCAACAAGATGTACAATTGCAGCTTCTATTGGAATATCTTCGCCCTTTAAACCATACGGATAACCACTTCCATCCCAATTTTCATGATGACAAAGTGCTATATTCTTAGCAATCTTAAAATGGGGTTTATCACCTATCAACTCTGCTCCATAAATAGTGTGTTTTTTCATCTCTTCCCATTCCTCTTCTGTTAATTTTCCTTCCTTTAACAAAATACTTCTATCGACAAAAATCTTTCCAATGTCATGTAGTGGTGCGTAAAATCTAAGTTTGTAAACAAACTCCTTGGAAAGCCCCATTTTTCCACCAATAAAAGCAGATAACAATCCCACTCTATCTATGTGATTTCCCGTATTTTCATCGTAACCTTCTGCTATTTTTGCAAGCCTTGTACTAAAATAAAGGTATGAATCCTCCAGTTCATTATTGAGTTTTTCTAATTCTACGTAACTACTTTCTAATTCCTGGTTCATAGCATTTAACTCTTGGAAAGCTGCTGATATTTCTTCTACCATATATTTATACTCATACACAAGAGCATTTATTTCTTTAATCTCACAATTTTCAAAATCTTCTATTTTAAAAACCTTGTTTTTCCTATACTCTCTCATGTTTGAAATTAACTTTTCAAAATGATTGGAAATCTTTTTTGAAACTTTTTGAGAAAATTTAATGGAAATTACAACACCAAAAAGAATTGAAAAAATAACAATTAAAATTATGTAAAAGATCACCTCGTGGACATAAGAAAAATCAAAGGTTATACTTAAAAGCAAAGGCCCAAAAATTTCCTTTTCACCTTCTATTTTCCAAGGATAATGTATAGTATATATCCCATCTTCAATTTGAACATAGGGCTTTTCATCTTCAAAAATTTCCAATAATTTTTCCTTTTTTAAACTAAATCTTTGAAATTTTTCTGATATTGGGTCACCAGAATAATTACAAAAATTAACGGATTTTAAAAAATCAAAATTTTTCTTAACATTTAATATACTTAAAAGCGCGTTATTAAAAATTTCAATAGGTAAATACATTTCCAAAAGATAAACTTTCCCTTCCACTCTAATATATAACTTATTTTCAAACCTTCCTTTTGCTATGTTTTTAAATACAAAATAATCTACGGGCTCTTTCAATTTGGTTTTTATTTTTTCATCTAGCTTGTTATACTCCAATATATACATATACACATTTTTAAAATAAAAAGGGGCCCTTGAAAAAAGGAAAGATAACATTTTTTCGGCCTTTTTCGGATTTTGTTTTATTTCAACTATTGTATTTTCAAGTTCTTTATTAAAATACCAACTAAAATCTTTCAGTGTTTGTTCAAATATATCCATAGTGTTTTTCACAAAAGTTACTGACATGGATTCAATCTGCTCATTTAATCTATTACTTAACATAAAATAAATCGAAAAAATTATAAAAAATGAAATAACTAATAACAATAAAATTATCTTAATATAATTTTTCCAAATAAATGTACTCAATCTCATTCTATGTCACCCACCTCGAAAAGTGAAAGTTGTCCTTCTGGTATTTTTTTCTTACTCTTTATCTTCTTAAGTTGTCCTTCCTTTAAAACCCTTACTTTTTTCTCAAGTTCACTCTTTTGAGAAATTATATCTAAAATCTCTTTTGCACGTTCTACAACTCCATCAGGAACACCAGCTATTTGAGCAACCTCTATACCATAACTTCTATCTGCGATTCCTTCAACAACCTTATGCAAAAACACCACACCATTGTTTGTCTCCCTTACCTCTATTGTTAAATTTTTAATTCCTTCATAAACATCTGAAAGTTCTGTAAGCTCCGTAAAGTGAGTTGCAAACATAGTTTCACATCCTATTTCATTGTATATATATTCACTCATAGCCCAAGCAATACTTATTCCATCAAATGTACTTGTTCCTCTACCAACCTCATCCAATAACACCAAACTTTTTTTCGTAGCTTTTTCAAGTATCAAAGCTACTTCACTCATTTCTATTAAAAAAGTACTCTTACCAGTTGAAATATCATCACGGGCTCCCATTCGTGTGAATACCCTATCAAAAATGGGAATTTCTGCATCATCCGCCGGTACAAAAGAACCAATTTGTGCCATAACGGCTATTAAACCTACCTGTCTAATGTACGTACTCTTCCCACTCATATTAGGACCTGTAACTATATACATTCTCCTTCTATCATCCATGTATATATCATTTGCCACAAAATCTGAAACATACCGCTCAACAACAGCATGCCTAGCATTTTTCACATAAAACTCTCCACCTGTAAATTTGGGTTTTGTATATCCATACAATCTAGCAACCATAGCAAGGTTCGAAATAGCATCTAGCTCAGATAACTTCTGTGCTAAATTTCTTAAACCATCTATATACTCAGAAAGTTTCTGTTTCAATTCTTCAAATAAACTTTTTTCTATCAATTCTACCTTTTCACGAGCAGACATTATTTTTTCCTCAAATTCCTTCAATTCTTGCGTTATATACCTTTCTGAATTCACAAGCGTTTGCTTTCTAATGTAATAATCTGGAACATTTTTCACCTGACCTTTTGGTACTTCAATATAATACCCAAAGACTTGATTAAAACCTACCCTTAATTTTTGAATACCAGTCTTTTCCCGTTCACTTTCTTGAAACTCCTTGAGTTTTTCCTCAGAATGAAATAACAAATTACGATAATCATCTAATTCAACAGAATACCCACCTTTTATTACATTACCGTCTCCTGGAGCATTTGATGGCTCATCATACAAGGCTTTTTCCAAAATACCTACAACTTCATTAAATTCATTCAAACTCTGTGCAAAACTCACTAGATTTTCATTAGTTCTCAAAGCATCTTTTATACTTGGAACCAAATACAGGCTTCTCTTCAGGGAAACAAGATCTTTAGGTGAAACTTTTCCATAACCTAATCTAGTTAAAATCCTCTCTAAGTCATAAACACCACTTAAGTATTCCCTTACTTCATTTAAAAGAAGATGATCGTTATAAAACGCTTCTACCAACTTTTGCCTTTCCAATATCTCTTTTTTTTCTTTTAAAGGTTGCAAAATCCACTTTTTTAAAAGCCTTGCTCCCATAGACGTCTTTGTTTTATTAAGTATATCAAATAAATTCTTACCTTTTTCTCCAGGAATAAGAGATAAATTTTCAACGGTTTTTGAATCTAAAATCATATACTTTGAACCTTCTAATCTTTTAGGTTTTTGTGGTGGTTTATTTTCCATCAAAGTGTATTCAAGGTACTTAAACAAAGCACCTAATACCTTTTTTTCAAGTTCAGTTATTTCGAGATGTTCAATGGAAAAAAGCCCGTATGTTTCTTTTATCTTTTCTTCATAGCCTTGAAAATACCATTCATCCAGTTCTTCAACAAAAAGGTGAGGTATTTCTTCTTTTAATTTATCAAACAACTCTTTACTACAAATTACTTGCGATATACTTGAAATTTTCACAAAATCAACAAACTCTAAAAAGGTATCAAAAGATTTCAAAAACAATTCACCAGTTGAAACATCTATAAAGGCAGAAACATATTTTTCATCAAATATTACCGCCATTAAATAATTATTATCATTTGAAAGAAGTTCATCTTCAATAATAGTACCAGGAGTTATTACCCTTGTCACTTCTCTTTTCACTATTCCCTTTGCCTGAGATGCATCTTCCATTTGTTCACATATCGCAACCTTATACCCACTTTCAACAAGTTTTTTTAAATAATTATCTAATGCATGGTACGGTATCCCCGCCATGGGGGCATTTTGCCTTTTTGTTAAAACAATATTCAACACTTTTGAGATTATTTCCGCATCCTCAAAAAATGCTTCGTAAAAATCACCAAGTCTAAATAAAAGTATTGCATCTTTATATTTTTCCTTTATCCCCATATATTGCTTCATCATTGGAGTTAATTTTTCCAAATTACCCATCCTTTCTTTGCCTCTTTTCAAAATTAATCTCCGCAATAGATTTCTGTATATAAAGGGGTTCTACTTTATCAACAAAATTTTTCTTTTTTATTTCTTCTTCAACAAACATTCCCAACATCTTTGGAACGGGATAATCAAAAACATCTGGTAATTTTTCCCCAAAAAATTCTGCAGCATCTCCTATTAAAAAATAATCACCTTCTAATTTTTGTTTAAACTTTTCAATTTCTTCAACAAATGGAGGTACCTTGGTTTCCAAGTTTTCCGTATAGACTGCACCATACACATATCCACTCCTTGCCTTTCTTACAACTACAATATCTTTTCCACAATACAACAAATTTGCAGCAATTAACTTGGTGGATGGTACTGTAACTATTTTTTTGTCTATACCAAGACCGAGCGCAAAAGATATACCTATCCTCAATCCCGTCAAGCTTCCAGGTCCTATCCCTATGCCAACAACATCTATCTCTTCAAAATTTATCTCCTCTTTTAAAGTTTTAATTAAAGCACTAATGTTTTTTGTATGTTTTTCTTTAGACATAAAAGAATAAGTAAGCAACTTATCCAAAGTTTTATAGAAAACTGCTATTTGCGGCGTTGAAGTATCAATCGCAAAGATATTCATATATTTCCCTCCTTTTTTTAATTTTATCACAGATATATTGAAAAAAACTCCCTTTCGGGAGTATTTTTTTCTCATGTTTTTTTATTTACCTTAAGCAAAAAACAAAAGACCCCAATATATACAAAGATATCACCTATACTTATTATATAATACTCCTTCCACGGCAAAACTACGGGAATCCAATCTCCAAAAAACAAACTCCAATTAAATTTATCCACCAAAACATGCCTCATACCAACGGGAAGAGCAAATTTTTCCGCCAAACTTTTTAACACAGGCATCCTCCAGTTATATAACATCATCGCAAATGAGTTCAAAACGGTACCTATGGTTATAAGTGAAAATCCTGGAACATGCTTGTTTAAAAGTAAAAGAATAATCAAAAAAGAAAAAGAAAAAGGCATTAGAATCTCTCTATAGTATGGAATAACCTGCAAAATGAAAGGTACTGGAAACAGATAAAAGTATTTATAACTTCTTCCAATTACTTTTATTATTCTTTTTGTTATCAAAGACATGAAAAATGCAATTAAAAAAATATATAAAATCATTTTTAGTCCTCCCCAATCACTTTTAAAAAAACATTAACAATTTCGGGATCAAAGATTATATCCGAGTTATCTTTAATAAATGCTATAGCTTTTTTTCTACTCCATGCCCTTCTATACGGTCTATCACTCGTTATTGCATCAAAGACATCTGAAATTGTTAATATTCTTGAAAACAATGGGATTTCTTCCTCTTTTAATCCACCTGGATAACCATTTCCATCCCATCTTTCATGGTGATGAAGAACCCATGTTGCTACAGTATCTTTGTATTCTGTAATATTTTTCAGTATTTCATAGCCTTTTACAGAATGCTCTTTCATTATTTCATACTCTTCTGAAGTTAACTTATCCATCTTTGAAATAATTATATCTGGAATACCTATTTTTCCAACATCATGTAAAATACCTGCAATTTCTAGTAACTTTAAATCATTATCACTAAAACCCAATTCTTTTGCTATCTCCACAGAAAGTTTTGCAACATTTTCTCCATGTCCTAAGGTATAACTATCTTTTTCTTCTAAGCTTTTAGCAAGTGCCATCAAAAGCTCCAGTTTTGCATTTCTATATTTTGTTGCATAATAATTTCCAAGCTGAATACTAGATATGGTAAAAAACGAAACGGGAATAGCAGAAATTCCTATTAACCTATACAAAAAATACACTAAAAAAGCATTCAAACTCGTAGAAAGAATATTGTAAAACCTTCCATCACCAATGAGCATATTAAAATATTTCTTTGAAAAGTCTTTATACATAAAAGTCAAAAATAAAAAGCTAAATATCAAATTGAATATTGAATATACAGCAGAAATTCCAGCCACATAAAGAGAAGATAAAACAATATTTTTAAAAGAAAAAATCTCAAAAAATTTTGAAACAACAAAAACCAATATACCTATCATAGAAACATTAAAAATAAAAAAATAGTACTCTTTTGAAAACAAAACCCTAACTCTTAAAATTAAAAAAACAATTAACGGCAAAACCAACGCATTCGTAATTTTTAGTATTATTGTCGAAAGAATTGAAATAATTAACCCTACACTAAAAAACATATCAATTGTTTTCTTACTCTCATCAAATTTTCTTTCAAAAAATGTCTGAAATCTTACAGGAATAAATTCAAATAACAGATAAAACAGAAGCATTAAATAAAAATTTATATCCCTAAAGTCAAAACCATATTTCACATAAGAAAGAAAAAGAAGGAGCAAATAAATCGCTCCCAATGAAAATGCATATATAGTTACAAAATTCATTTTTAAAACTAAAGACTTCAACCCACTCCCCACATAATCACCCGCTTTTTTTCTTTTTTTATTTTCCTCCACCTTTACCTGGCCACAAAGTAATGTTACCCACAGTAGCAATAACAAATGGTAATGCCACAAGCGCAAAAACAACTATCTTTCTCCAAAGTTTTTTCATAACATCCCCTCCCCATCCTGTTTTTTAGAAAAGAAACTTATTATTATCACAATATTTATTTACGTTCATTATTATACACAATATATTTACATTTGTCAATTTATATATGGAATTTTCCAATAAGATATTTATTTGAGTATCTATATATATTTTAAACATTTTTCTGAAAAATTCCTAGTCAAAATTGTAATAAAAGTTACAAAAATAATACTTTTATAACATTCCAGTAATTTTTGTTATAATATAAAACGGAGGAAAAATATGCAAAAATACTTTAATTATATTGAAATCATAGTTCTCAACACAATCATATTCTTTATAGATATATTATTTAAATACTACGGATATGTTCTATCATATCCAAATCCTTATTTTGTATTGAATATTTACATTTCAATAAGACATGGTATAAATCTTTTCTTTTTTTCCACATCTTTGAGCTTATTTTACTATTTTACTTCACTTTACATACACTACAAAATCAACATCTTTTCAGTGATATTTTCATGGTCTGTTATGCGCATACCACTAATTATCTTATCAATAGGATTTCTAATAGGATTTTTTAGAGATATGTACATCCAAAAAATAAACGAACAAGCAAATCAGATAAAGATACTAAACGAAAAAATTAAACGACTTAAAGAAAATATAAAGAAATACTCTTCATTAACGAAAGACTTGCAAAACAAACTACTACTCGAAAATAAAGGTGTATCACTATTTGTTGATAAACTAAAGGAGATAGAATTCAACAACCCAGAAGATATATTCAACGAAGCAGTTGAACTTATCTCAGACTTCGTAAATGCAATAACCGTCTCCATATATACAATCAGCAAAAACAATTTTTTAAGATTAAAAGTAAGAAAAGGTTCACAAATTCTTCCTAACTCATTTCCCATTGAAAAATCAAAAATTATTTCAACTGCAAATGAATTAGGCTTCTCATCTGCAAGCGTTTTATATCTCTCAGATGAAAATGTTGACTTTTCAATGGAGCCGGTTATGGCCGCAAAAATATCGCAAAAAAACAAAACTGTTGGCTTTGTAGTCATTGAAAACATTGACCCAGAAAAGATAAACAAAAACACAGAAACCTATTTGAAGCTTTTATCAGATTGGCTATCCAATCTTCTATATGTTTCATTGGAACTTGAAAAACAAACAATAACAACTGATGTAGAAAAGTTCAATTTAATTTTCGAAAAAATAGATGAAAGATTTCGAAGATTCAAAATTCCATACTCCTTTATTAAAATATCTGTTTCCAAAGAATTCGAGGTAAACGAAATAAAAAAATACATTAGAGAAACTGACTTCGTATTCTTTAACAAAGAAAAAAATGAATTAAATATAATCCTTACTTCTTGTAATTCTAAAGGTCTTGAACGTGTCCTTGAAAAGATAAGGTTAGAAAAAAACATTAAAGTATTGGAGGCATATACAAAAGAATGAAAAAAATTATAATGTTTTTAACAATTATATTTGGAGTGTTACCAATAATAAAAACAAACATATTTTTCTTCTTTTTATATCTAGCTTTAAATCTAATTGATCTAAAGATCTTAGATCTTTTAAACTCAATAATTTTTTTTCCATATTATCCTATAATAAAATTAATGCTTTTAAAACCAAGGAGCCCAACATATTTTTCGGAAGACTTCGAAGAAAAAATATTGGAAATTTCAAACCCTGATTTTAAAAGTGTGGATCTAGCACCTTTTAACATAATACTTAAATACGGTAGTAATTCTCAAAAAAAAGAAGCGATCAGAATGATATTTCAACTTTTAAAAACAGAACAAATAGATTTTTTAGAAGGAATAAATTTACTATACAGCGTAATTGAAACAAATTCGGACCAAGATGTAGTCCTATATGCCTCAGAAAGTATAAACAACGTGGAAAATATACTTTTAGAAAAGATTTCAGAAACAAAGAATAAAAAGATAGAATATGCAAAATATTCATTTTATTATGCCCTATCTCCTTTTCTCACGGAAAATCAAAAGATAGATATCTTGCTCTCTATAAAGCAAATCTTACTAGACAATCTAGCAACATATCCTTTTAATATAAAAACCATTTTATTATTAATTGATGTACTACAATACCTTGGCGAAGATGAACTTATTGAGGAGATAATAGATGAAAAAGTTGAAAAACTAAACTCTCAAACCTTACTTGAAAAAGCTTTACTTTTCTATATAAAAAAGAAAAAGAAAGAAAAAGTTAAAAAGTTACTAGAAAAATTCAACGCATATAACTTTACTTTCAAAAATGAAGCTTTGAAAGTAATTCTGGAGTGATAAAATGGACAAAATCTTATTCTTTCTAACTCTATTTTTAATAGTAATAATAATTGTTATAAATTACAATCAAGTAATCTCTCCAAATGAGATAAAGAAATTACCTTGGGATAAAAGAAGCTTATACATAAAAATGAATGAAATATTTAACGAGTTGTACAACAAACAAAACTTAACAACAAAAGATTTAGCAAAAGTAGAAGAATTAATGGTAATTTCCTCAACTCTTAAAGATTTTAACAAATACAAATTTGCAGAAAATTTAAAATTTAATCTTCTAATAGAAGAGCTTGAAAAATTAAATTTAACTTCTATACAAAAATTTGGGTTGTATATAATTAAAAATAACCCAAAAAAAGATGAAATAACAAAAATGTTAGAAGGTGATTAAACTGAAAGTAGGAATAATTTTTGAAGGTACGTATCCTTACGTAGTAGGAGGAGTATCAAGTTGGGGACATTCTTTAATAAAAAACATAAAAGATATGGAATTTTGTGTAATACACGTTGGAGATATACCTAAAGAAAGGCAATTTAAATATGAATTTCCAAAAAATGTTACTGACTATTTTGAATTCTCATTATTTGCTCAATATAAATTCAAAAACAAGAAAAAAATAGCAAAAAAGTTTACCAATGAACTCAGTAAAATAATAAAATATCCATTTGACGAAAAAGCAATGGGCAAAAAACTATACCACCTTTTTGAAAACAATAACTCTTTTGATTTTACAAGTTTTCTAAAATCAGATTTCTACTGGAATTCAATAATTAACTTTTATCAAAAATATCTACCTTACGAAAATTTTCCAAACTACTATTGGACATTATATTCAATGATGATTCCATTTTTAAACGCAATGACAATAGATCTTCCAAAATGTGATATATACCATACAATAACAACAGGGTATGCAGGTATATCCGCAATATTAAATGGATTAAAATACAATAAACCAGTTGTTTTAACGGAACACGGCATATACCATAGAGAAAGACAACTTGAAATACTACGCTCTGATTGGATAAAAGAAGAATTCAAAACAGGTTGGATAAAACTATTTAATACAATAAGTTCAATTGTATATCAAGGTGCAAAGAAAATTACCACGTTATTTAAAGATAATCAAAAATTTGAAAAAGAATTCTGCAGCGATGATTCAAAAATGTTTGTAATTCCCAATGGAATAGATGTGGAAAAATTCAAAGATATAAAATACAAAAAAGAAAAACATCCCTTCAACGTTGGATTAGTTGGAAGGGTTGTTGAAATAAAAGATATAAAAACTGCAATTAAGGCTGCAAGAATAGTAAAAGACAAGATAAAAGATTTCAAATTATATATAATTGGCCCTAAAGATGAAGAACCAGAATATTTTAAAGAATGTTATGAAATGGTGGAATTATTTAATCTAAAAGACACAGTTGAGTTCACAGGCATGGTAGATGTAAAAAAATACTATGAAAATCTAAATCTTCTTTTACTAACAAGCGTTAGTGAAGGACAACCTTTTGTTATATTAGAAGCTTTTTCCATAGGTATACCCGTGATTGCAACAAACGTTGGCGCATGTAGAGAATTGGTATATGGGAGCAAAGAAGACATAATTGGTCCTGCAGGAATAATAGTTAAACCAAAAGATTTTAAATCAATTGCCAATGCTATAATAACACTTTATGAGAATGATACATTTAGAGAAAAAGCATCTGAAATCGGAAAAAAGAGAGTTCTACTAAGATATACCTTAAAGCAAATGATAAAAAATTATAAAAACCTATATCTTTCGGTGGTGAAATAAAGTGGCAGGAATAGGGTTCAAATTAAATAGACTTTTCTTTCAAAACAAAATATATACAGATGTACTTGCAATTCTTTATTCAATCTTAACATCTGCAGGCCCGTGGATTATAACAACTATATCATTGTGGATAATTCTCAACTACATAAAAACCACAAATATATACTTTAACACTGCAGTAATATATTCTTTTATCTTTTCAATAATAATTTCTGGAATATTTTCCATGTTTTTTTCACGGAGAATATCAGACTTAATTTACGAAAAAAATTACCAAAAAATTTTACCTGAAACATTAGGCATAATCGTCTCAAATGCAATCATACTAATCATATTTCTAACTATTTTCTTTTCTATAAAACCACAACCTTTTGATTTCATAATTGCCTTTAGCTATTTAACAACCTCGTTAACTATATTATGGTTAATCTCCATTGTTACTATAGCTACAGAAGAAATAAACTGGTACATCCTCTCATACATTATTATGGGAATTTCAGCCATATTACTTTCAAAAGTGTTTTCATTTTCAACGTTTTCTGAAATATACGGATACGCCCTAGGAGTTAATGTGGGAATTGTAATAAATTTCATAATAATCTACAATTCATTTGGAAACGAATCATACAAAATTTCGTTTGAATGGAAAAAAGAAATTAAAAATTATTGGCAACTCCTCTTCATAGGTCTTTTATACTATCTTTCCATATGGATTGATGATATTATTGTTTGGAACACACAAAAATTTGGCGAAGAATTAATAAAAGGTTTTAAATTTTCATATATATACGATAGTCCTATGTTTTTTAGCTACCTAACAATTATTCCTACAATTACAATGTTTATATTAATCCTAGAAACACGTTTTTACAAAAAATACAAACAATTTTATATATCTCTAATAAAAGGATACGTATACTCAGAAATCTTAACACTAAAAGAAAATATGGAAAAAGAATTAAATCAAAGTATATCACTTACAATAAAGATACAAATATTAGTAACCACCTTAATGTTTACACTAAACGAGTTAAAATTGCTTCCTATTTCAAATGAATTTTCTAAACCAATCTTAAGATTAGGATTAATAGGTGCTATGTTAAATGGTTTTTTTCTAATGATATTATTGTTAATATTGTACTTTGACTTTAGAAATACCGCACTAGTTTTAACGCTTTCGGTATTGTCCTTAAACCTTGTTTTAAGCTATATACTAACACAAAAAATAGGTTACGCTGCGCTTGGAGGGGGTTATGCTATTTCATTTTTAGTCGGTACACTTGTTTCATACAACATACTTAAAAGACGTGTAAAGGATATAATAAAGATAGAGTTTTTCAGACAAAAGCTTTCTATTCCCGAAGGAAAAATTATCAAAGGAGTGAAAAAATGAAAAAATTTATCATAATTCTACTTTTAATCTTAAGTTTGTTTGTCTTTTCACAAAAAAAGATTTTGTTATTGTATAAAAAAACAGAAGAATACGGAAAATATATGCTTCAAAATTATGTTATTCCCATATTAGAAAAAAACGGCATAAGTTATGATCTAAAAGATATAGAAACCTTTAATTACTACAACATTTCTACAAAGGAATACCTTGGAGTAATTAGTTGGTATTATTCAACAGAACTAAAATATCCAAACCTTTATTTAAGACAATTATCAAACTTTGTGGAAAATAACGGTATATTCTTCTTTTTCAATAACCTTGGAGTTTCAACTAATCAAAGAGAAATAAATAATTTTTTAAATAAGCTTGGAGTACATTACATGTATGGATACAAAGTTTTAAAAAACTTTGAACCTTTATATGAAAAAGAATTTTTCACTGCAACTCCTTCTACATTACCTCAACCCGTAGAAAAATACAAAATCTTTGAAAAAGATGTCAATATTTTGCTGGAACTAAAATCAAACAACGAAACATATCCTCTAATATTTATTTCCCCTAAAGGTGGCGGAGCATTGTTTAATTCTTTTTTTGATAACAATAAAGAATTTATATTAAACATTGAAAAAATATTCAACATATTTCTCAAAAAAACTGTAGGAAGTAAAAATAAAATTTTACTAGTAAAAGACAAATACGATACTAATTATTATGTAAATATACAATACCAAATTGAAAAAATGTTAGAATATGCAAAAATAAACTTTAATACAACAACCATCAGCACTTTCTACAACAAATCTTTTATAGATCTTTTAGATTATAGATATATAATCTGGATAACAAATGCAAAATATATAGATACGGAAAATACTGAAATGTTTTTGGAAAATGGTGGAAGCATTGTTTATATAACAGATTTGCACAATACTCCATGGAAGGATAAGATAAAAATTGAAAAACATGCAATTTCAAAAATTATTTTTGATAAAAGACTTTTTCCATTAACTAATTCTAAAGATGGAATTGAATTAGAAAGAACCTTCGAAGAAAACTTAAAAATTGTCCTTGACAATGAAACTATTCTTTCATATCTTGTAAGTTCAAACGAAAAGCTTCCAGCTATTTGGTATAAAAAAGAAAAAGGTGGATATATAGGATATATATATCCACCTTTGGTAATAAAAGAATTAAGGGGATTAATCTTACAATGTATATTGGAAATGCAAGATTACAACATTATGGGATTTTTAAATTCCTACATATTCTACATAGATGATTTTCCAATACCTTCTTATGAAATAAAAAAGAAAGGCATAAAAGATACCGACTTTTATTACAAGATATGGTGGAAAGATATAAAGGATTTTGCAAACAGTTACAATATAAAATATACATTTATCACTCCGTTAAGTTATAATGGGGCAAGTAATCCTCCTTTTGATTTTTCAGAATTTCTAATAACAGATGAACCTATTAAGGCTTTAATGGAAATAGACAATTCAAAACATGAACTTGGTCTTCACGGATATAATCACCTTTCACTTTTAAAAGAAAATTGGACAAATAAAGAAAATCTACAAGAAGGATTAAAATCCGCCAAAAAATTCATTGAATCTGTTCTTGGGCACCCTATTTTTATAAACAGCTACGTTGCTCCAAATAACCTTATTGATGAATTTGGAGTAAAAAACCTAATTAAAGCATTACCAGAAATAAAAACAATAGGCACAACATATACCTCACCAGATGAATTTTCAGAATACAAAATTTTGGAAAACTTTACAATAATCATACCACGTCCTACTTATGGATACTATCCTTTAAAAAAAATATTGCTTACCACAATAAATACACTCTCAAATTTTGGTGCTTTTCAACATTTTATACATCCCGATGATTTCTTCTCTAATGAAAGAAATCCGTTAAATAAAAGCTGGAAAGAACTATTGTTACATCTAGATAAATTTTACTATAAAATCAAAACCACCTTTCCTTGGTTAAGAAACCAAACAGCTTCAGAAGCATATCCGTATCTATTTGAATTTTTAACGGAAAAGTATGAATATAACATAAAAGGAAATAGCTTGGAAGTAATTATCGAATCATCAACAATAAAACCTAAATACTTCCTGCTTCGCACGAAAATACCTATTAGAAAAGTTATAGGTGGAAAAATAATTGCTTTTTATCCAGAAAATGACATTTACATATTAAGTTCAGAGCTTTCAAAACTAACAATAAAGTTTTTGGAGGAAGAAAAGTGAAATATCTTACATTGATATTAATTGCGCTAATACTAATACAAATACCAAGCATAGAAAAAACAGATGTTCCATTTATCTACCAACTACAAAAAATAGATATAAAAAAAATCTATGATCTTTATACCCCAAAGTTTTTAGTGATAGATGTGTTTGAAATATTAAATAATGAAGACAAAATCTACCTACAAAAACTCAGAAAAAACGGCACAATAGTACTAGCCTATATAAGTATAGGAGAAGCAGAAGATTATAGATACTACTGGAAAGATATATGGTGGAAAGATCCTCCAAACTGGTTAGGGAAAGAAAACGAAAATTGGAAAGGAAACTATAAAGTAAAATACTGGTACAAGGAATGGAAAGAAATAGTATTTCAAACAATAAACAAAATAATTTCAAAAACAGAGGTTGACGGATTATATCTAGATATAATAGATGCATTTGAATATTGGGCACAAAACGGGTATGATATAGAATTTACTGCACATGAAATGATTAATTTCGTGAAAGAGATAAAAAATAGATATAAATTACTAATAGTTCCACAAAATGGAGAAAGTATACTAAACTTTGACACCGACAGCTCTTATCTAAACTCAATTGATGGAATCGGTATAGAAGATTTGTTTTTCTACAAAAGCAAAAAATTAAAACACACCCAAGAAAGACTAAAATACATTTTAAAAATTAAAAAAGAAGGAAAATTTGTATTGGTAACAGACTATATTTTCCCATCTAAAGTAATTGATGAATTTATAACCCTCTGTGAGACATACGGTTTTTATGGATATCCAGCTAACAAAAATAAATTGCTAAAAGATTTATCTTTTGGACTTAAATATTTAAAAAAAAAGTGAGGGCAACTAAGCCCTCATATTATTTCATATCTTTTTCTTTCCCATTCCGTAACAAGCATAGAATATTCTTTCCATTCATTTCTTTTCATCTTTATAAATTTTGCAAAAATATGTTCACCTAATGCCTCTTTAATCAAATCACATTTTTCCATCTCGTCAATCGCCTCTTTAAGATTTTCAGGTAAAACTTTTATTCCAAAATTTCCCTTTTCTTCTTCATCCATCCGATAAATATTCTTTTCAACTGGCATAGGTGGTTCTATTTTCTTCCTTATACCTTCCAATCCCGCTTTTATCAAAACCGAAAAAGCTAAATATGGATTACAAGATGGATCTGGTGCTCTGTATTCTAACCTAGTTCCCATTTGCCGTGCCATTGGAACCCTAATAAGTGCTGACCTATTTGCAAGTGACCATGCTACATTAACGGGAGCCTCATAACCAGGAACCAATCTTTTATAACTGTTCACAGTTGGATTAGTGATTGCGGTAATAGGTCTTGCATATTTTATCAATCCACCAATGAAATATCTCATTGTATCTGAAATGTCATCTTTCTCTTTATCATAAAAGGCATTATCTTTAAGATCTTCCGTTAAAAGACTCAAATGAACGTGCATTCCGCTGCCGTTTACTCCAAAAAATGGCTTTGGCATAAACGTAGCGTAAAGTTCATTCTTTACAGCTAATGTCTTTATAACTAATTTTACCGTCTGTACAGCATCCGCTGAAGATAGTGCATTACTATATCTAAAATCAACCTCATGTTGAGATGGAGCAACCTCATGATGTGTTGCCTCCACATCTATTCCCATTTCCTCTAACATAACGGCAACCTCACTTCTAAGATGTTCTGCTATATCCACAGGTAAAAGGTCAAAATATCCACCTTCATCTAAAAATTCAAATACAGGTCTATTGTCTCTACGTGGAAGTAAGAAAAATTCAACCTCTGGACCTGTATGTGGAATAAATCCCATTTCTTTTGCCTCATTCATAACCCTTTTCAATCTATACCTTGGATCCCCCTCAAATGGTGTTCCATCATGTTTATAAACATCACATATTATTCGTGCACTCTTTTGACCTTCCAATGTCCAAGGTAATATAGCAAATGTAGAAGGATCGGGCTTTAAATACATATCAGACTCGTTAATTCTAACAAAACCTTCAATTGAAGAACCGTCAAACATAATTCCTTTGTCAAATGCCCTTTTTAAGTCATTCGAGGGTATTTCAACATTCTTCAAGACACCATTAATATCAGAAAATTGAAGCCTAATAAATTTTATCTTTTCATGCTTCACAATCTCAAAAATTTCATCTATCCCCATAAAAACACCCCCTAAAATAATATAATAAGGCGTAAAAGCCCTATATGTCAAAATTATAACACTTTTTCGTTAGAAATCAAGTTTTTTAACCAATTTCCGCCAAATTTCTTATAACCTGCTTAAAATCCTCTGGAAGTGGGGCTACAAATATCATCTTTTCATTGGTAGAAGGGTGATAAAAGGAAAGTTTTAAGGCATGAAGCATTTGTCTTTTTACGCCAAAAATTTCATCCTTTTTTCCCCTACCATACAACTCATCACCCAAAAGTGGATGGCCAATGTATTTCATATGAACTCTTATCTGGTGTGTTCTACCAGTCTTTGGAAAGGCAAGCAAAAGTGTTGCATTTTTAAATCTTTTAATAACCTTAAAATAAGTTATGGCATTCTTTCCCCAATCAACGGGTGCAATTTTTGTGCGCACAACGGGATTACGTCCCAAGGGTACATCTATTGTTCCGTAATTTTTTTTCACTTCCCCTGAAACTATCGCAATGTAAGTTTTCTCTGTTTTTCTCTCTTTAAATTGCATAGATAAGCTTTGATGCGCTTTATCATTTTTGGCCACAACTATTACACCACTGGTATCTTTATCTAAACGATGAACAATACCCGGTCTTAATTCTCCACCAATCCCTTGAAAATCGTTACAATGATACATTAAAGCATTTACCAGTGTGCCAGAAAGAAAAGTTGGTGTGGGATGAGTCACCACACCAGGATCTTTATTAACTACAATAATGTCTTTATCTTCGTATATTATCTTTAAAGGTAGATTTTCTGGTAATATTTCCACTTTCTTTGGTTCTTCTGGAAGTTCAAAGGAAACAACATCTCCATTCTTCAATTTGTAACTTGGCTTTTTTTCTTCGTTATTTACTGTTACCATTCCACTCTTGATCGCTCTTTGAATGTACGTTCTCGATATCCAGTCTGGTGCTTTTTCTTGAATAAATTTGTCTAATCTCCAACCCTTCTCCCGTGCTGTTACTTGAATTTCCAACATCTCTCCTCCGCAAAGAAATTATAGCAATTCCAATACCACCTAAAAGTATGAAAAAATCAGCTAGATTGTATATTGTGGGCCAGTAAGGCATAGTTACAAAGTCTACTACATATCCAAATCTAATTCTATCCACTACGTTTCCTAAGGCTCCACCAATAATAAATCCCAGAAACATATTTGTCAAAAAATCAAGTCTTTTTACAAGTGGTATTATAGACAAAAATATCGTAATTGCAAGCGTTAAATACACAACTATTTCTTTTGAATTTGAAAAAAGCCCAAATGCAACCCCTTTGTTTGTTGCATAGGTAAAATAAAAAAACAACACTTTTTTTGGATTAAACCTCCAATAATTTGTCGCTATATACTTTGTAATTTGATCTATTACAAACGCCAAAGTAATCCAAAACAAGTAACCACCTCACAATTTTCTATAAATAAACGGGGAAGCAACCTCAAAACCTAACTGTCTGTAATTAAAAATTCTCTCTGTATTTCCCACAAATAACAATCCACCTGGTCTCAATGCTTTTGAAAATTTTTCATATAATTCCATTTTTGTTTCTAGTTCAAAGTAAATTACAACATTCCTACACAATATCAAATCATATCCACTCTCAAATTTATCTTGTAATAAATTGTGTCTTCTAAACAATACCCTCTTTTTTACAATATCTTTTACCTTATATGTCCCTTTATTTGTTAAATCAAAATACTTCTTTAAATATTGAGGTGGAGTATTTACAAAAGATCTTTCCTCATATTCTCCTAAACGTGCTTTTGTTAAAACTCCAATGTCAATATCAGTTGCATGGACCTTGGATGTACTTGGAGCTCTTAATTCTTCTAATAATATAGCAAGGGAATAAGGTTCTTCACCCGTAGAACATCCTGCACTCCAAGCCTTAAATTTCACGCCACTTTCACGCAAGAGTTGTGGTATAAACTTATCCCTTAACTCCCACCATTTTTCTGGATTTCTAAAGAACTCCGTAACATTAATAGTCATCCTATCAAAAAATTCTTCTTTCTTTTTTTTATCTTTTGAGATCAAACCATAATAATCCTTGTATGACTTAAGATTATATTTTTTTATTAGCATTTCTATTCGTCTTTTTACCCTGTGTGGTTTGTACCCCGTAAGATCAAAATTAAAATGTTTCTTTACCTGTTCCAAAAACCATTGGAACTCTTCTGTAGAAAATTCTTGGTTTTCACCAAACTTTGAACCCAATAGAAAATCGCTTTTCTTCTTTTTGAAATCTTCCAAAGACATCTAAATCACCCCATTTTACACTAGAAAAAATTTCATCCTGATTTACAAACAAATAATTCTCACCATCCAACAAAACAAAACCTATTTTTTCATACATAGGATTAAAGTAAAATCCAAACGAGTCACCTTGAAAATATAGTGCAATTTTAACACCATAATCCTCATAAAAACATATCACATTTTTCAATTGTATTCCAAAAATATGTTGTTCAAACGATTTTTCGAAAAAAATTTTTAAAAACTTGTATTTTACACCTATATTAATAAAATTCTCTTTAAACATTAAATCTACAACATTTCCAGAAAAATAATTTAGATCGTTATAAAAACCAGCAAAACCATATCTAACGTTTAATCCTATTTCATAAGGGTTTACACTTACCGAAAACGGAATATCTCTATGAAAATATCCATACTCTACTGAATAATATTCTGAGAATAGATAAAAGAATATATCAGGTTCTTTTGGTAAAACTACAGGAAAGCCCTGCTCCCAATTAACTTTTAAATCATAATGAAGCAGGGCTTTAATTTTCCAAAACTCAATATTTTGATCAATGTAAAAACCATAAGAAAAATTAATGGGATCTACCCAATAAGTAATTATATGCGTAAAACACAATATTGGAAACAAAGAAAAGAATAAAACAACTTTCTTCATTTTATCCTTCAAGCTTTGCCATTATTTCTTCCATTTCTTTGTCATCAATATCGAAGTTTGCATAAACTTCTTGTACATCATCGTTATCTTCCAATACGCTAATTAACTTTAAAACTTTCTCTGCATCTGCACCTGTTACCTTTACCGTATTCTTTGGAATAAATGTTACTTTTGCTTCGCCTTCAAATCCATTGCTTGCCAAATTATCTTTCACTTCAGTTAATTTTTCAGGAGCGGTAACAACTTGGATAGGATCGTCTTCTATAATGTCTTCAGCACCTGCATCAATTGCAACCATTGCAAATTCCTCAAAATCTGCAACCTTATCTTTGGGAATTTCAATGATCCCTTTTCTCTCAAATAACCATGCAACTGAACCGCTCTCTGCAAGAGAGCCACCATGTTTACTCAATAAATGTCTTAATTCTTGTGCTGTTCTGTTTTTGTTATCTGTCATTGCGTATATGTATAAAGCTACACCTGCTGGAGCATATGCTTCATAAATTATTTCTTGATAATCTACACCTTCTAACTCCCCTGTTCCTTTCTTTATGGATTTTTCAATTGTATCTTTCGGCATATTTGCTGCTCTTGCTCTTTCAATAACTGCCCTTAACCTTGGATTTGTTTCTGGATCTCCTCCGCCTTCCCTTGCAGCAACTATAATTTCTCTAATTAATTTTGTAAATATTTTGGATCTTTTTGCATCCTGGGCAGCCTTCCTATGTTTTATATTCGCCCATTTGTTGTGACCAGACATCTTTTTACCTCCTTTAAATTATCCTTACCAAATACATTATACCACAAATTATTTTTTTCTATCCCCAGGCTTTATTACCTTATCTATCAATCCATATTCAAGAGCATCTTCAGGTGTCATAAAGAAATCTCTATCGGTATCCCTTTCAATTCTCTCTATTGGCTGACCCGTATGAAGGCTTAGTATCTCGTTAATTTTATTTTTTATTCTTAAAAGTTCTTTTGTCATTATTTCCACATCTTTTGCCGGTCCTTCTGCTCCACCTAAAGGCTGATGAATCATAATTCTACTATTTGGCAATGAAAATCTCTTCCCTTTTGTTCCACCAGCAAGAAGCACTGCCCCCATAGAAGCAGCTTGTCCTATACAAATAGTCGTTACATCACACTTTACATATTGCATGGTATCATATATTGCAAGTCCTGCACTTACAGAACCACCAGGTGAGTTAATGTATAGTTGGATATCTTTATCTGGATCTTCCGCTTCTAAAAACAAAAGCTGAGCAACAATTAAATTCGCCACGTGGTCATCTATAGCACTCCCGAGGAAAACTATTCTATCTTTTAACAATCTAGAATAAATATCATAAGCCCTTTCATATCGTCCCGTATTTTCAACCACCATTGGGACATATTGATCAATTATTTTCTTCACTCTCTTCACCTTCTTTGTTTACATCAACTATTTCTCTTTGAACCTTTTCTGCCACTTTATCAAGTACCTTATCTACAAAAATCATATTCTCTACTTCGTTTCTAATATCGTTTCTTTCTTTTACCAATACTTTTGCTCTTTCAACACTAATTCCCCAATATGGAGCAAGCATTTCAGCATATTTTTCTAACTCTTCATCTGTAGCTTTTTCTTCTATTTTGTACTCTTTTGCAAGTTTTTCAATAGCAGACTCTTTCTTAAGTTCATTTACATAATACTCCTTCAAAGATTCTAAAGCTTTTTCTTCATTTTCATATTTTTTCACATATTCTTCGTATTTATTTTCTTCTTTCATATTGTTAACTATGAGTCTTACTGCATAATCTATTGTCTTTTCTGAAATAAATAACTCCGTAACCTCAGAAAGTTGCGCTAAAATCTGTTCTCTTATAGAATTTTTTATTTCGTTATCGTAAATTTTTGTACCTTCTTCCATTATTTTGTTTTTCAATTCATCTAACGTTTCAAGATGCAATTCAGTCAAGTTATCCTTTACAAATTCGTCGGTGATTTCCGGAAGATTTCTTTTGTATACTTCCAAGATTTCCAATTTGTAATGATAGACAACTTTCTCTCCATCTTTTCCCGTAAATTCCTTATCAAATTCCACAACATCGCCTTTTTTATGTCCAATAACATTTTGTACCGTTGGCCTTTCATCTTCTTTATAAAGAACGTACTCGTCTTCCTTACCGTCAATTAATACTTTTCCGGAATCTTTATTGGTAATATAAACTTTTACCCTAACAAGGTCTTCGTATTCAGCTTGCCCATCTTTAGGATCCAAAATAGCATGTTCTTCCTGCAAAGATTTTAATCTTAAGTCAAGATAATTGCTTAAAACCTGGCCTTTATTTGCAACTCTTACTTTTATGCTTTCAACATTTACCTTTGCAACCGGCTTTTTATGAAAGTTAACTACTATTCTTCCTTTATCTTCTGTTACCTCTTTTTCTACAATCTCAGGAATAAGCAAAAGATTTGATTCATCCTTGAAAGATTTGTAAACTTGATCCACCAATTGTTCAAATACAAAATAATCATAGAAATCTCTTCCAAACCTCATTTTAAAAACATTAAGAGGGACTTTACCTTTCCTAAACCCCTCTATGGTATACTTTCTATTTAATTCGTTTAACGTCCTTCTTTCTGCAACTTTTATATCCGTTGAATCAAATAAATACTCCTTTGTCACAATATTTTTATCTACACCTAGTTCTTTGATCTCCATACCACACCTCCTCAAAGAGTAAAAAAGGGGGAATACCCCCTTACTCTTCTATTACTAATTTTATCAAAGACATTTCCGCTCCATCGCCTCTTCTGGGGCCTACTTTGTAAATGGCGGTATACCCACCCTGTCTATCTAAATATTTTGGGGCAATTTCATCTACAAGTTTATTTACTAATCTTCTATCTCCCAAAGCCTTAAATATCTCTCTTCTTAAAGCTACTTCTCTTTCTTTCTTTTCAGCCTTTTTTGCTTTTATTGCTTTTGTCATCAATTTCTCAAAATATTCTTTTACTGCTTTTGCTTTCTTGGTAGTTGTGATAATACTTTGATGTTCGACAATTTCCCTTGACAAATTCCTCAAAGTTGCTCTTCTGTGACTGCCGTATCTTCCTATTCTATGTTTATTCTTTCTATGTCTCATCTTATTCTTCCTCCTTTCCAAAACTAATTCCGAACTTCTCCATCAACTTTTCTTTGACTTCATCTAATGACTTTTGACCAAAGTTCTTTATTTTTAATAACTCTTCCTCTCCTCTTTCTAACAAGTCACCTATCGTTTCAATTTTATCTCTTTTTAAACAATTCAATGCCCTCATGGATAAATCCAACTCGTCTATCTTCTTATTCAAAATCTCGTTTTCATCTATTTTTTCCTCAACAATTTCCGCTTTTGTTGTTTCAATAACTATACCTGCATCTTCCATATCTCCAAAACTCTCTTCAATTAGTTTAAAGTGATCATTAATTATCTTAACTGCTTGCTTTAAAGCTTCAACAGGTTTTATATTCTTCTTAGTCCAAACTTCCAAAATCAATTTATCATAGTCTGTTTTTTTACCAACCCTAACATTCTCTATCTTCCAATTAACCTTCAATATGGGATTGTATACCCCATCTAATACAATCCAACCAATATCAGGTCTTTCGTTTCTTTCAGCTGCTGGAACAAAACCTTTTCCAACGGTTGCATACATCTTTATCTCTATATCTGCATCTTCATTCAAAGTTGCTATATGTAAATTCGGATTTGTTACAGTCACACCTGCCGGAACAACTATATCCCCTGCTTTAATTTCTCCTTCACCTTTATGCTGAATTGTCAGTTCTACAGGTGTATTCACATAACTTTCCATCTTTAGCTGAACTTTTTTTAAATTTAACAAAATTTCTATTATATCTTCTTTTACACCTTCAATAGTATCAAATTCGTGATACTTCTCTGGCCTTACAAATTTTACATCAGTAATTGCAAGTGAAGGAATGGAAGAAAGTAAAACCCTCCTCAATGTATTACCAATCGTTGTTGCATACCCTTTTTCCAATGGAGACAATACGAATCGCGCATAATAATGCTCATCTGTTTCAGAATGATCTTCCATCTTAAGATTTTTGGGCATAATAAAATCCATATTTTATCACCTCGAGTACAATTCAATAATTGCTTGTACATCAACTGGAAGATCAATAACTTCTTCTAGTTTTGGATGTCTTTCGTAAACCCCTTTATAGTTTTCAAAATCAACAGAAAGCCATGGCATTCTATTTTTATCCTTGTTTAGTTCAATAGCATTTTTTATCGGAAGAATGTCCTTACTTTTTTCCCTAACTTCTATTACATCACCAGGTCTAACTTGATATGAAGGAATATTAACCTTTTTTCCATTAACTAAAAAGTGTCCATGACTTACAAGCTGTCTTGCCGTTGTTCTATTAACTGCAAAACCCAACCTATATACTACATTATCGAGTCTTCTTTCTACTTGAACAACAAGATTTTCACGGGTATCTCCTGATTTTTTTGCGGCTTTCTCGTAATATCTTCTAAATTGCGCTTCAAGAACTCCATAAATTCTCTTCATTGTTTGTTTTGCCCTTAATTGGATTCCATATTGTGTTAACTTTTTCTTTTCTCTACCATGATCACCTGGAGCAAAAGGTCTTCTATCAAATGCACATTTATCTGTAAAACACCTTTCACCTTTCAGGTACAACTTCATTCCTTCGCGTCTGCAAAGTTTACATTGTGGACCTGTATATCTAGCCATTTATTTCCCTCCCTTAAACTCTTTTCTTCTTTGGCCTACAGCCATTGAATGGAATAGGTGTAACATCTTTTATCGTTCCTATTTCGAGTCCTGCTGCTTGAAATGTTCTAATTGCCGCTTCTCTCCCAGAACCAGGACCTTTTACCAATATGTCAACTTTCTTAATTCCAAGCTTTACAGCTTCTTTTGCCACTTGGTCAGCCGCAAGTTGCGCTGCATAAGGTGTTCCTTTTCTTGTACCTTGAAAACCTGCTGTTCCTCCACTTCCCCAAGTTATTACTTTTCCATCTGGATCTGTTAAGGTTATTATTGTGTTATTATACGAAGATTTTATGTGAACTACTCCATGATCAACCGCTATTTTCTTTTTTCTTTTTACAACTCTACGAGTTTTTTTTGCCATTTATTTCCCTCCTTATTTTTTCTTCTTGATTCTACTTGGTCTTGGACCTTTTCTTGTTCTTGCATTAGATTTTGTTTTTTGTCCTCTAACTGGTAAACCTAATTTATGTCTCAAACCTCTATAACATCCTATATCAATTAACCTTTTTATATTCTGCATTACCTCTGTTCTTAATTCACCTTCTACCTTATAATTTTGCTGGATGAATGTTGCAATTTTGCTTATTTCTTCATCGCCTAACTCTCTAACTCTTTTATTTGGATCTATGTTTGTAGCTTCACAAATTTGTTTTGCCCTTGTTTTCCCTATACCGTATATATATGTAAGTGCAATTTCTACCTTTTTATCATTTGGAATTTCAACACCAACAATACGAGCCATCTATCTCCCTCCTCAACCTTGCTTCTGATTGTGCTTTGGATTTACTTTACAAATAACATAAACCCTTCCTTTTCTTTTAATTATCTTACAATGTTCGCATCTTTTCTTTACAGATGATTGTACTTTCATGTTGCTCTCTCCTTTCTTTTAAGACTTTTTTCTGTAAACTATCCTACCCTTTGTTAAATCATAGATTGTTAACTCAACTACTACTTTATCCCCGGGAACAAGCCTTATAAAATTTTTTCTCATTTTACCACTAATATGAGCCAAAATTTTATGACCATTTTCTAGTTCAACTCTAAACATAGCATTCGGTAAAGCTTCTACAATTGTTCCTTCCATCTTAATTATATCTTCCTTATTTGACAATCTTATCACCCCACCTGGGTTAGAACTTCACAACCTTCTTTTTTTACCCACAAGGTATGTTCAAAATGTGCCGCTCTTTTTCCATCCACAGTAACAACAGTCCAACCATCTTCCAAAATTACTACGTGCCAGCCGCCTTCCGTAACCATAGGTTCTATTGCAATCGTCATATTTTCCCTTAAAATTATCCCTGTCCCCTCTTTACCATAATTTGGAATCTGAGGATCCTCATGTAATTTTTTCCCTACCCCATGTCCTACAAAATCTCTTACCACATTAAAACCATTTTTTTCCACATACTGTTGTATTTTTGCCGACACATCCCCTAACCTTATGCCGGCCCTAACTGTTTTCACTGCTATTTCTAAAGCCCTTTTAGTAGTTTCAACTAATTTTTGACCCATTTCATCTGTTTCACCAATTATATATGTGTATGCTCCATCACCGTAATAACCTTTGTATATTGCTCCGACATCTAATGAAACTATATCACCCTTTTTAAAGACCTTGTGCTTCAACGGGAATCCATGTATTACTTCATCATTTACAGAAACAGTAGTAATATACGGATAACCATGATAATCTTTAAAAGCTGGTTCGCATTTTAACTCCTTTAAAACATTTTCCGCAAGTAGTTCTAAATCCCAAGCTGTTGCACCTTCAACTGCTACTTTTTTCGCCTCGTTAAGTATTGTTGCAACAGCTCTTGAAGCTATCTTTATTTTTTCAATTTCTTCAATTGTTTTAACGTAAATCAATTTTTTCACCTTCTGATAATATTTAATACTTCTTTTATTACTGAATCAACATCCATGGAGCCATCTACTGTAAAAAGTTTGTTAGATTTTCGATAATATTCTATTACAGGGTATGTGTTATCCATATATACCTTATATCTTCTTCTTACAACTTCTTCCCTGTCATCTTCTCTTTGGTATAACTCCCCACCACATACATCACACTTTCCGTTAATTTTTGGTGGAAGAGTTATTAAATTATAAATCTTTCCACAATTCTTACATATTCTTCTATTGCTTATCCTTTTTACTACTACATCTTCACTTACTTCAAAATATATTGCAAATTTAAGCTCTCTACCAAGTTTTTTCAATATTTCATCTAAGGCCTTTGCTTGTGCAACAGTTCTGGGATATCCATCTAGAATAAAACCTTTTTTACAATCTGGCTTAGAAAGACGTTCTTTAACAATAACATTTGTAAGATCATCAGGAACTAATTCTCCACGTTTTAAAATATCTTCTACCTTTCTTCCCAATTCACTCTTTGCAGAAATTTCCTCTCTAAACATATCTCCCGTGGAAATATGTGGAATACCTAAAATTTCTTTTAATTCTTTTGCATATGTCCCTTTTCCAGCCCCGGGAGGCCCCAGGAAGACTATATTCATTTTATCATCTCCTTCCTGGGAGTTTTCCTTTTTTAACAAATCCCTCATAATTTCTCATAATCAAGTGTGCTTCCATTTGTTGAGCTATATCAAGAGCCACACCAACGGCAATTAATGCGCTTGTACCACCCAACCATATACTTACGCCTGTAACACCTTGTACCAGATATGGAACAAGTGCAATTATTACCAAGAATAATGCTCCAACAAAGGTTATCCTATTTAAAACTCTTGTTATATATTGTTCAGTCGGTTTTCCTGGCCTTATACCAGGAATATACCCACCATAACTTTTTATATTTTGTGCAATATCCTTTGGATCAAATACAACTACACTATAGAAATACGTAAAGAAAAAGATTAATACAGCATAAATGGTTATTATAAGCGGACTTGTCATTGAGAATAGGGATTTTAGAGTCTGAGAATTCGTAAATTGTGCAATTCCAACAGGTATAGAAACAATTGCCCAACCAAATATGATTGGTATAACCCCACTGTGATTTACCTTAATAGGGATGTGTGTAGATGTTCCACCATAAATCCTTCTACCAACCATTCTTGAAGCATATTGCACAACAATTCTTCTTTCAGCTTGTTGAACGTATATAATTCCAATAACCATTAAAAACATTACACCAAGTAAGAAAATCCACTCAAATATATTCAATCCACCTAATACCGCTGTCCTAAAATATGCCGGATATCTTGCGACAATACCAGCAAAAATTAGCACACTAATACCATTTCCTATACCTTTCTCGGTTATCCTATCACCTATCCAAAGTAAAAACATTGTACCTGCAAGTAGGGTTATTGTTGATAACAATGTAAATGTCCATAAAGGTATTACTAAAACATTTTCAAAACTTCTCGCAAGACCAAAAGAAACCACAAATCCCTGTAAAGCACCGAGAATAACCGTCAAATTTCTTGTTATTCTTTGGAACTTTTTCCTACCCTCTTCTCCTTCCTTTAGAAGCTCTTTTAAGGAAGGAATAACGGAAGACAATAATTGTAGAATAATAGATGCGTTAATATATGGTGTAACACTCATTGCAAAAATAGAAAACCTTCTAAAAGCTCCTCCTGTAAAAACATCATAAAAACTCAACAAGCCCCCAGCAGCACCTGTTCCCATTTGAGA
The DNA here is from genome assembly GCF_000016905.1 of Thermosipho melanesiensis BI429. Classification (GTDB taxonomy): domain Bacteria; phylum Thermotogota; class Thermotogae; order Thermotogales; family Fervidobacteriaceae; genus Thermosipho; species Thermosipho melanesiensis. Next base: position 997,625 of record NC_009616.1, on the reverse strand, counting down.
AAAAGCAGTCCCCCATGCCTTTAAGTTCACCCCAGGAACCGGAATATATATTCCTAATCTAAAAACTATTAACATTAACAATGTAAATACTATCCTATCTCTAAGTTCTGGTATCTTTAGTGCGTTTCTTAAAGCTTTCCACATTATTAGATCACCTCTACTTTGCCACCAACGGCTTCTATCTTCCTCCTGGCACTTGAACTAAAGGCATGGGCAATTACTGTTAGTGGTTTTGTAATTTCACCATTTCCAAGAATTTTTACTCCATCATTTATCTTCTTTATTACACCTTTTTCCAACAATTTTTCTGGTGTTACCTCTTCTCCTGACTCAAAAATTTTTTCCAATTGTTCAACATTAACCACACTGTATACTTTTTTGGTAAAGTTTTTGAAACCAAATTTAGGCAATCTTCTGTGTAATGGTGTTTGCCCACCTTCAAACCAAGGATGTACTTTTCCTCTTCCTCTTGCTTTTTGTCCTTTGTGCCCTTTTCCCGATGTTTTTCCCTTACCAGAACCTATACCTCTACCTACTCTTGTTCTTTTTTTCATAGAACCAGGAGTGGGTTTTATATCTGATAATCTCATACTACATTACCTCCTTATTCCTCTATTTCCTCAACTTTAACCAAATGCCTTACTTTTCTAATCATACCTCTAACCTGAGGAACGTCTTCTTTTATCACTGTAGAATTTAATTTTCTTAATCCAAGCCTTTTCACTGTATCTTTCTGATCGTATTTGTACCCTATGGGACTTTTAACTAATGTAATCTTCAATTTCTTCATATTAACCCTCCTTCTTTACGCCGTGAATAACTTCTTGTGGGGTAATATCTCTTAATTCTGCTATTTTCTCCAACGATAGGAGGTTTTTCAATCCATTAACAGTTGCTTGAGCTAGCACCACTGGGTTTGTAGAACCACTTGATTTTGTAAGTATGTTATGAATACCAGCCAATTCTACAACTGCACGAACTGTACCATTTGAAATTATACCTGTACCAGGTGATGCTGGTTTCAACAATACCTTTGCAGCATCTTGTCTTCCAACAATTTCATGAGGAATTGTTCCGTTATGTATAGGAACTTTAAATACATTTCTCCTTGCAGCTGATAAAGCTTTTCTTATAGCATCAGGTACTTCTCTTGCTTTACCAACGCCAACTCCAACTTTCCCATTTCTATTACCAACTACAGCCAAAACCCTAAATGAAAGATTTTTTCCACCCTTTGTAACTTTAGTTGTTCTTCTAATTTCAACTATTCTTTCTTCAAAATCTTCACCTGTTGCCTTTATTTTCTGTGCAATATCTGCCATTCAGTGCACCTCCCTTAAAATTCCAAGCCTGCTTCTCTAGCACCTTCAGCAAGTTCTGCAACTCTTCCGTGGTATCTATATCCGCCTCTATCAAATACTACTTTTTTTATACCTTTTTCAATTGCCCTTTTACCAATTAGTTTACCAACTTCACGTGCTGCTTCTTTGTTCCAAGTTTTCTTTAAGGTTTCCCTTAATTCTTTATCCAATGTGGAAGCTGCTACTAAAGTATGTCCTTTATCATCGTCAATTATTTGTGCATATATATGTTTTTCACTTTTATATACACACAATCTTGGCCTTTCGACTGTCCCATATATTTTCTTTCTTATGCTCAAGTGCCTCTTTTTCCTTCTCCAATTCCTGTTCTCCTTTTTTATCATCTCAGTGTACCCCCTTTATGCTTTCTTTCCTTCTTTCAACCTTACCACTTCTCCTACGTATCTGATTCCTTTTCCGGAATATACATTTGGTTCTCTCCATCTTCTAATATCTGCCGCTACTTGCCCTACTCTCTGCTTATCTATACCGCTTACAACTATTCTATTTGGGCTAGGTACTTCTACAGCAACATCAGATGGAATTTCCATTTCAACTGGATGAGCATATCCAAGATTCATTACCAATTTCTTTCCTTGTAACTGTGCTCTATAACCTATACCAATTATTTCTAACTCTTTCCTAAATCCTTGTGTAACACCGATAATCATATTATTAAAAAGTCTCCAATATGTTCCTGTAAACATTTTCATCTTTTTTAGATCTGATTTCCTCTTCATAAACTCCAAATTTGGTTTCACATAAATTTCATTTTCATTGACTTCAATCTTGATATATGGGAGAAACTCTTGGCTTAATTCTCCTTTTGGTCCTTTTACTTTAAACACATTATTCTCAACTTTCACTTCTACTCCATTTGGTATAACAATAGGTTTATTTGCAATACGGGACATTGAGTACACCTCCTTACCAAATATAGGCGATTACTTCTCCGCCAACTCCAATTTCTCTTGCTTGCTTATCCGTTATAACTCCCTTAGAAGTAGTCAAAATAGCTATTCCTAAACCATTTTTTACCTTTGGAAGGTGTTCTTTGTCAACATATATTCTTCTTCCTGGTTTTGAAATTCTAACAATTCCATGAATTACCCTTTCCCTATTTCTTCTTGTACCTTTGTACTTCATTTGAATTCTTATAATTCCTTGCTTTCCATCTTCAATATATGTATAATCCTTTATAAATCCTTCTCTTTTCAATATTTCTGCTATTTCCTTCTTTAAATTAGATGCCGGAATATCTACTTGATCTTTAAATACAACATTTGCATTTCTTATTCGAGTGAGCATGTCAGCTATTGGATCACTCCACATTGTATTCCCCTCCTTTTACCATGTTGCCTTCCTAACTCCCGGGAGTTTTCCCTCGTTGGCCATTTTTCTGAAACAAACTCTACATACACCAAATTCTCTATAAACAGAGTGAGTTCGTCCACATATCTTACATCTTGTATACTCCCTTGTTTTAAATTTTTTAGGCTTTTTCCATCTTTCCACAAGACCTTTTCTTGCCATATTTAAACCTCCTTATTGTCTTTTAAAGGGAAATCCAAAGAGCTCAAGTAATTTTCTAGCTTCTTCATCTGTCTTCGCCGTTGTAACAATAACTATGTCCATACCTTGAACTCTTCTTACTTGATCTGGAGAAATTTCTGGAAAGACCAATTGTTCCGTTAAACCAAATGAATAATTTCCCCTACCATCAAATCCATTTGGATTTAATCCTCTAAAGTCCCTTACCTTTGGTAATACTAAGTTAATGAGTTTATATAAGAAATTATACATTCTCAATCCTCTCAATGTAACTTTTAAACCTATCGGCATACCTTTTCTAATTTTGAAGTTAGAAATACTCTTCTTTGCCCTTGTTACCACAGGTTTTTGTCCTGCAATTAAAGCCAACTCTTTTGCGTGAATATCTATAACATCTTTATTTCTAGAACCTTCACCAATTCCCATATTAATAACTATCTTTTCCAATCTGGGCACCTGATGAATATTTTTATACCCAAATTCTTTCATCATTGCATTTCTTATTTCTTTTTCATACTTCTCTTTCAATGGTATGTACTGCATGCTCTATGCCTCCTTACTTATCTATGACTTCTCCGCACTTCTTACAGTACCTTACTTTTCTTCCATCATCTAAAAATCTAAATCCAACCCTTGTGGCTTGACCGCAGCTTGGACACACTAATGCCACCTTACAAACATAAATAGGCGCTTCCTTTTCAATAATTCCACCTTGCCTCATTTGAGCATTAGGTCTTTGATGCCTTTTTACTATATTTACTCCTCTAACTACGACTTTATCTTCTTTTGGTATAACTGTAACTACTTCTCCCGTCTTCCCTTTATCTTTTCCAGATAATACCTTAACTGTATCGCCTTTCTTTATTTTCCTTGCCACTGCACATCACCCCTTAAAATACTTCCGGCGCTAAGGAGACTATTTTCATAAACCCTTTTTCTCTTAACTCTTTAGCAACTGGACCAAATACACGTGTCCCCTTAGGCTCGTTATATTTATCAAGTACAACAGCAGCATTATCATCAAAACGAATGTATGAACCATCCGGTCTTCTAATTTCTTTCTTCGTTCTAACAATAACTGCTTTAACTACATCACCTTTCTTCAAGTCACCATTTGGAACCGCATCTCTTACACTACATACAACAATATCTCCTACTGTTCCCCATTTTCTCCTTGAACCACCCATTACTCTTATCACTCTTAAAAGTTTTGCACCTGAATTGTCTGCCACGTTGAGGTAGCTTTCATTAATTATCATTATTACTACCTCCTTCCAAATCTTCTTCTGGAGCTTTTTCCGCAAAAACAGATCTTTCCACGATTCTTTCAACTTTCCATCTCTTAAGTTTGCTTAATGGTCTTGATTCAACGATTTCAACAATATCCCCTACTCTACACTCGTTATTCTCATCATGAGCATAGTATTTTTTTGTTCTTTTTATATATTTACCCACTCTCGGGTGTTTTACCAACGTACTTACAGCAACTACAACTGTTTTATCCATCTTATCGCTTAAAACTTCTCCAATAAGCCTTTTTTTTGGCATGTCGATTACCTCCTTACACCCAATTCTCTTTCTCTGAGAATTGTTTTGATTCTTGCTATGTCTTTTTTCGTCTTCGAAATTTGACTATGATCGTTCAATTGCCCTAGAACATTTTGAAATCTCAGATTCATGAGTGTTCTTTTCTTTTCTTCTAATAAGTTCATCAATTCTTCATTTGTAAGATTTCTAAGTTCAGCAGCCTTCATACTGCTTCACCACCTATCTCATGTCTTTTTACAATTTTTGTTCTTATTGGAAGCTTTGTCGCAGCATATTCCAATGCCTCTCTGGCTAGTTCTTCACTTACTCCTCCTATTTCGAACATCACTCTTCCTGGTTTTACAACTGCTACCCAACCTTCAACGTTACCTTTACCTTTTCCTAGCTTACTCTCTGCCGGGTGTTTTGTATATGACTTATCTGGAAAAATTCTAATCCAAAGTTTTCCAGATTTTTTCAAAGTTCTTGTAATTGCAATTCTACATGCCTCAATTTGTTGTGCTGTAATCCAATGTGCTTCTAAAGCCTTCAAACCGTAATCTCCAAATGCAACCAAGGAACCACCTTTCGCTTTACCCTTCATTCTTCCTCTATGTTGTTTTCTATACTTTACTCTTTTTGGCATTAACATGTCGTACTACCTCCTTTAGACGTCAGATATCGGCGTCGCCTTTATAAACCCATACCTTTATACCAATTGTACCGTATTTCGTTTCTGCTCTTGCTGTACCGTAATCTATAATCGATCTAATTGTCTGTAATGGTAATCTACCCTTTAAATACCATTCCGTTCTCGCTATTTCCGCACCAGCTAATCTACCAGATACCATTATTTTTATACCTTTTGCTCCTTTTTTCATTGCATTGAAAATTGCCCTTTTCATAACAACCTTGTAAGATGCACGTTTCTCTATCCTGTTTGCAACATTTTCGGCAATCAATTGCGCATCAACCTCAGGAGTTTTTATTTCTTCAACATTCACAATAAATCTTCTGTTAAATTTTTCTTCCAAATCTTTTCTTAAAGCTGTTATTTCTGCACCTTTCTTACCTATTATTATTCCAGGTCTTGCTGTTTTAACAATAGCAACTACTCTTTCCGAATCTGGTCTTTCAATTACTATCTCGCTAATACCAGCCTGTGCGTATTTTGATTTTATTACTTTTCTTATTTCTTCATCTTCAAGCAAGTATTCCTTATAATTCTTTTCGTTGAACCACTTTGCTTGCCAATCAGTTGTTATCCCGAGCCTAAAGCCACGTGGATGAACTTTTTGACCCACCTTACCACCTCACCTTTCTATTTCTTTTCCTCATTTGCAGCCTTCTCGGCTTCTCTATCCCTAACTATAACTGTTATGTGCGACATCCTTTTTTGGATAATATCAGCACTTCCTCTGCCCCTTGGCCAAAGCCTCTTCATTCTTGGACCATCGTTTACATAACAGGTATACACATATAGATTTTCTTCGTTTAATCCATGATTATTAACTGCATTCGCCACTGCTGATTTTAACACATTTTTTATGATTCGTGCAGCCTTTTTAGGTGAAAATTCAAGAATTGTAAACGCTTCTGAAACATTTTTACCTCTTATAGAATTTGCAACACTTCTTGCTTTTCTTGGAGAAATTCTTATATACTTTGCCACTGCTCTTGCTTCATAAATGGGCATTGATGCTAATTTTTCTTTTCTTTCCCTATGAAACTTGGAACGTTTCATTCCATTTCTCTTTATGAGAACTTGCATTGTTTCCACCCTCCTCACTTTTTAACCTGACCCTTGCTTGCCGACTTATCTGCGTGTCCTCCAAATCTTCTAGTAAAGGAAAATTCTCCTAACCTATGTCCTACCATATTTTCTGTAATGTAAACAGGAATGTGTTTTAAACCATTGTAAACCGCAATTGTATGGCCTACCATTTCCGGAACTATCATACTCGCCCTACTCCATGTCTTAATGATTTTCTTTTCTCCTGCTTCATTCAACTGTTTTATTTTTTTTAATAATTTGGGATCTACAAAAGGTCCCTTTTTCGTGGACCTACCCATTATTGCACCTCCTCATTAACCATTTCTTCTTCTAACAATCAATTTATCTGAAGCTTTTTTTCCTCTTCTAGTTTTATAACCCTTTGCCAATTGACCCCATGGACTTTGTGGATGGTGCCCTTTTCCTCTGCCTTCACCACCGCCATGTGGGTGATCAACTGGGTTCATAGCAACACCTCTAACATGAGGTTTTCTTCCTTTCCATCTTACCCTACCAGCTTTACCATCAACTTCGTTTTTGTGATCCTCATTGCCTACAACACCAATGGTTGCATAACACTTTACAGGTACTTTTCTTAATTCACCAGATGGCATTCTCAATAACGCATATTTTCCTTCTTTCGCCATAAGCTGGCAAGAAGTACCCGCAGACCTCGCTATTTGTCCACCTTTTCCAGGAATATATTCTACGTTATGAATAACTGTACCTACAGGAATATTTTCTAATGGTAACGCATTTCCCGGCTTTATTTCTGCATCAGGTCCATTCATTACCATATCTCCAACATTCAAATCCTGCGGTGCAAGAATATATCTTTTTTCACCATCGGCGTACACAAGTAAAGCTATTCTGGCAGTCCTATTCGGATCATACTCTATAGATACAACTTTCGCTGGTATACCAACTTTATCCCTTTTAAAATCAATTATCCTATATTTTCTTTTATGTCCTCCACCTCTAAACCTTACTGTAACTCTACCATAACTATTCCTACCACCCGTTTTCTTAAGTGGTGCAATTAAAGATTTTTCTGGTTCTTTCTTCGTTATTTCAGAAAAATCCGGTATTATCATCTGTCTTCTAGCAGGGCTTGTTGGTTTAAATCTTTTAAGACCCATCAGTTTTCACCCCTTTTAATGTTCTCCTTCTAATTCTTTAATCGTATAACCTTCTTTAAGTGTTACTATAGCTTTTTTCCAAGATTTTGTATATCCTTGTCTTGCCATTGCCCCTCTTCTTAAATCTCTTTTTGGCTTTGGTTTTACATTAATTACATTAACTTTTTCCACTTTAACGTTAAATAATTTTTCTATTGCTTCCTTTATTTGTGGTTTATTAGCATCTTTTGCAACTTCAAAAACATATTTTCTATCTTCTCTTGCATAATAGGCTTTTTCACTTATAATTGGTCTTATAATAATATCTGCGTGGTTTTTCATTATCCGAGCACCTCCTCAATCTTCTGGACGGTACCCTGGAGGAGCACAAGTTTATCATGGTTTAAAATATCGTAAACGTTTAAACCATCAATATTTACTCTATCTACTCCTGGATTATCGGCAATCAAAACTTTTACACCAGGAATATTTCGTCCAGAAATTTTTACATTCTCATACTCACTTTCTTTTTTTGGAAGTACTATTAAAACTTTTTGATTTTCAAGTCCCAAGTTTTTCAAAACTTCCCTCAAGTCTTTTGTTCTTGGCTTTTCAAATTTAATATCGTCAACCACCACTAAGTTATTCTCTTTTAATCTTAAAGACAATGCAGATTTTAAAGCAAGTCTCTTCATTTTTTTGTTTAATCTTTTAAAATATACCCTTGGTTTCGGACCATGAGCAACTCCACCATGTCTCCAATGAGGAGCTCTAATTGAACCTTGCCTTGCTCTTCCTGTGTGCTTTTGAATCCAAGGTTTTCTTCCACCACCAGAAACTTCTCCACGTGTCTTTGTGGATGCAGTTCCTGCTCTTGAATTTGTAAGTTGCATGTCGATATAACGCCACATGACATCTTGATTTGGCTCAATTGCAAAAACTTCCTCTTTTAATTCAACTGTTCCGATGTTTTCACCTTTAATATTGAATAAATCAACTTTTGCCATCCCCAATGCCTCCTTTTTTCATTTTCGAGGCTTGCTCTTATCCCCTTTTTGCGCTTTTAATGAGGACAAGGCCGCCTCTCGCTCCTGGGACGCCACCTTTAACCGCTATTAAATTATTTTCAACATCTATTTTAACAATTTCTGAGTTTAAAATTGTTACACGTTCGTTACCGTATTGTCCCGGCATCTTTTTACCTTTGAAAATTCTTGCAGGTTCTGAATGTTGACCAACCGAACCTAATTCTCTATGGAATTTCGCACCATGAGACTTTGGCCCGCCTCTAAATCCCCATCTTTTCATTGCACCGGCAAATCCTCTACCTTTGGACCATCCTGTAATATCTATCTTATCACCTTCTGAAAAAATATCAACCTTTATTTCTTGGCCTACTTCAAATTTGTCTGGATCTTCTACTCTAAATTCTTTTAAAACCTTTAAAGGGTTTACTCCTGCCTTTTTAAAAACACCTTCCATAGGCTTATTTACCTTTTTTGCCTCTTCAAAACCTAATTGTACTGCATTATATCCATCTGTTTCAATTGTCTTTTTTTGTACTACAAAGCATGGCCCAGCTTTTATAACTGTAACAGGAACAACCTTATCTCCTACAAAAACTCGCGTCATCCCTAATTTTCTTCCAATTATCATTTTCATGACTAGCACCTCCAAGTTTGAATCACAAGTTGATTTCAACGTCAACTCCAGCAGGAAGATTTATTTTCATAAGCGCATCAATAGTCTTTGGTGATGGTTCCAAAATATCTATCATTCTCTTGTGTACTCTTTTTTCAAATTGTTCTCTTGAATCTTTATGTTTTAATGGTGACCTTAACACAACGTATAACGTTCTTTCAGTTGGCAATGGTACTGGCCCGGATACCTTTGCATTTGTTTGTTTTACTACTTCAACAATTTTCTTTGCAGATTCATCTAATAATTTATGATCATATGCCTTCAACCTTATTCTTATCTTCTGTCCTGGCATTTTGTTCCCTCCCTTTTTATTTCAGGAAGAAAGGGGGTTACCCCCCTCTCCAAAATTTATAATTACTCTACAATTGCTGTTACGACACCTGCACCAACTGTTCTTCCACCTTCACGAATAGCAAATCTCATTCCTTCTTCAATAGCTACTGGGTAAATAAGCTTAATTGTCATTTCTACGTTATCTCCAGGCATAACCATTTCAACACCTGCTGGGAATTCTATCAATTCACCAGTAACATCTGCGGTTCTAATAAAGAATTGTGGTTTGTAACCTTTTTGGAATGGAGTATGTCTTCCTCCTTCTTCTTTCTTCAAAACGTAAACTTGTGCTTTGAATGTTGTATGTGGTGTTATAGAACCTGGTTTTGCAAGAACTTGACCTCTTTCTACTTCATCTTTGTCAATACCTCTTAACAAACAACCAACATTGTCACCTGCAAGACCTTCATCGAGAATCTTTCTAAACATTTCAACACTTGTTACAACTGTTTTATTTACTTCGTAGCTCATTCCAACAATTTCTACTTCATCACCTGGTCTAATTACACCACGTTCAATTCTTCCCGTAACAACCGTTCCCCTACCTGTGATGGAAAATACATCTTCAACTGGCATTAAGAATGGTTTATCTGTTTCCCTTTGTGGTTCTGGGAAGTATTCATCCATAGTATCAAGAAGTTCTTTAATTGGCGCATACGCCTCATCGTTAGGATCATTTGATGCTTCGACAGCCTTTAGTGCAGAACCTCTTATAACTGGTAAATCATCACCTGGGAATTCGTATTTATTGAGAAGCTCTCTTACTTCCATTTCAACAAGGTCGACTAATTCTTCATCGTCAACCATATCTGTTTTGTTAATGAAAACAATCATTGCAGGAACATTAACTTGTCTTGCAAGAAGAACGTGTTCTCTTGTTTGTGGCATTGGTCCATCCGTTGCTGCCACGACAAGAATTGCACCATCCATTTGTGCAGCACCAGTAATCATGTTTTTAATATAGTCTGCGTGACCTGGACAATCAATGTGTGCATAGTGTCTCTTCTCTGTTTCGTACTCAATGTGTGCAATGTTAATTGTAATTCCTCTCTCTTTTTCTTCTGGAGCTTTATCGATTTGTTCATATGGTGTATAGTCTGCTCTTCCAAACAATGATAAATACTTTGTAATTGCTGCAGTTAATGTTGTCTTACCATGGTCAATGTGTCCAATTGTACCAACATTAAGGTGTGGTTTACTTCTCACAAACTTTTCTTTTGCCATAATTTACCCTCCTTTATCCTTTGTGGATAACTTATTATTTAGAGATTATCCTTTCTGCTATCTTATCAGGCACCTTGGCATATTTTGCAAGTACCATGGTGTATGTTGCCCTACCTTGAGATTGTGATCTCAAATCTGTTGCATACCCAAACATTTCAGATAACGGTACTAATGCTTTTATTATTCTCAAATGACCTCTTGAGTCCAAAGATTCCACATGAGCACGCCTCGAATTAAGATCCGCTATAATGTTTCCCATATATTCCTCAGGTGTAGTAATCTCCACACTCATTACAGGTTCTAAAAGCACAGGTTGAGCTTTTTTTACTGCTTCTTTAAAAGCCATACTCGCAGCAATTTTAAATGCCATTTCAGATGAATCAACCTCGTGATAAGAACCATCAAGGAGTATAGCCTTTATACCAACCATTGGATATCCAGACAAATACCCACTTTGAGCTGCTTCTCTAACACCTTCTTCAACAGCTGGAATATATTCTTTTGGTATAACACCACCAACTATTCTATCTTCAAACTCAAATGTTTTACTCAAATCTATAGGTTCAAATCTCATAACAACATGTCCATATTGACCTCTTCCACCGCTTTGTCTAATATATTTTCCTTCTGCTTCAGCCGGAACTTGAATAGTCTCCCTGTATGCAACTTGTGGTTGCCCTACTCTTACATTTGTGTTAAATTCACGCTTTAATCTATCTACTATTATTTCAAGATGAAGTTCTCCCATTCCTGAAATAATAGTTTCTCCTGTTTCATTATCAACATATGCTCTAAAAGATGGATCTTCATCGCTTAAAAGTGTTAATGCTTTTGACAATTTGTCTTGATCTTTCTTTGTTTCAGGTTCAATAGCAATTGATATAACTGGTTCTGGAAATTCCATTTTTTCCAAAATAACGGGCCTTTTCTCATCGCATAATGTATCTCCTGTTTTTGTGTCTTTTAACCCAATTGCAGCAACAATATCTCCTGCCCTAACATATTCAACATCTTCTCTCTTATCTGCGTGCATAAATATAAGTCTTGAAATCCTTTCTTTTTTACCTTTTGTAGAATTATATACATAACTCCCCTTCTCAAGCCTTCCACTATAAACTCTAAAGAAAGTTAATTTTCCTACATAAGGATCTGCTTGGATTTTAAACGCAAGTGCTGTAAATGGTTCATTTTCATCAGGAAGAACTTCTATTTCCTCACCATCGCTATTCCATCCTTTTACAGGTGGCATATCAAGAGGTGATGGTAAATATTCTAAAACACCATCTAACAATGGTTGTACACCTCTATTCATCTTTGCAGAACCACAAAAAACAGGGGTAGCCTTGTTCTCAAGTGTAGCCTCCCTTAATGCCTTTTTAATTAATTCATTTGAAATTTCCTCGCCTTCCAAGTACATTTCCATTATTTCATCATCAAGTTCAGCTAACTTTTCGAGTAAATCCTCTCTCATTTCTTCCGCTTTTGCTAAATACTTTTCTGGTATTTCCTCGTAAACCATTTCTGTTCCCTCTACATCAAGCCATCTAATGGCTTTCATCTCTATTAAATCAATAACACCTTCGAAGGAATCTTCTGCTCCCATTGGCATTTGAACGGGAATAGGATTTGCTTTTAACTTTTTCTCCATGGACTTTACTGCCATATCAAAATCTGCACCGATTTTATCCATTTTATTCATAAAAGCGATACGTGGAACATTGTACTTATCTGCTTGTCTCCAAACAGTTTCAGATTGTGGTTCAACACCAGCTGCTGCGTCAAAAACAGCAATAGCACCATCCAAAACTCTTAAAGCTCTCTCCACCTCAATTGTAAAATCAACGTGTCCAGGTGTATCTATAATGTTTATACGATGGTCTTTCCACATACATGTAGTAGCTGCTGATACGATGGTAATACCTCTTTCTTTTTCCTGAACCATCCAGTCCATAGTTGCTGTACCATCGTCAACACTACCAATATTATGCTTTCTACCAGTATAGAAAAGAATCCTTTCGGTAGTAGTAGTTTTACCAGCATCTATATGTGCCATAATACCTATATTTCTTAATTTTTTCAAGTCAACATATATCGCTTGTATCTCCTTCATATTCTCCTCCTACTTACCATCTAAAATGTGCAAATGCCCTGTTAGCTTCGGCCATTCTGTGTACATCTTCTTTTTTCTTAATAGCAGTTCCTGTATTGTTAAACGCATTGACTAATTCCTCACCAAGTTTTTCTGCCATTGGTCTGCCTTTTTTTGCTCTTGCAGCTTCAACAATCCATCTTAACGCCAAAGAAGTTTTTCTTGGCTCTTGTACCTCAATTGGAACTTGATAAGTAGCCCCACCAACCCTCCTTGGTCTTACTTCTACAATTGGCCTAACATTCTCAATTGCTTGATGCAAAGCTTCTAAAGGAGCCTTTTTTGTCTTTTCCGCCAATATTTCCATCGCTTTGTATACAATTTTTTGTGCTATTGATTTCTTTCCATCCCACATAACTCTATTGATAAGTTTTGAAACCAAAACATCATTATAAATTGGATCAGGTGGAACTTTTCTAATTTCCGCTCTTCTTCTTCTCATCTATATTTCCCTCCCAATTTATTTCTTAGGTCTCTTTGTTCCATACTTACTTCTTGATTGTTTTCTATTTTCAACACCATCTGTGTCCAACGCTCCTCTTATTATTTTATACCTAATACCTGGTAAGTCCTTAACCCTTCCACCTCTAACCAATACAACAGAGTGTTCTTGCAAATTATGACCTATACCTGGAATATACGCAGTCACTTCTATCCCATTACTTAATCTTACCCTTGCAATTTTTCTCAAAGCTGAGTTTGGCTTTTTTGGAGTCATTGTTGAAACCCTAACACAAACTCCTCTCTTTTGTGGATGACCTTGCAACGCTGGAGATTTTGATTTTTCCTTTATTACTTTTCTACCATGCCTTACCAACTGATTAATTGTAGGCATCTAAACCCTCCCTTCAAAAACTCTAAATTTTTTTCGTTTCAGCCACGCCGCAATACATTTACAAAATTTATTATAAACTTTTATAGATAAATTATCATGAAAATTAAGTGAACATTTTGTTTCGTACACCTTCATGGCGTTTCGCAGCAGTCACTTAGAAAAAAAGAGGGCATCAAGCCCTCTGGCTGGGGCGGTAGGACTCGAACCTACACTGCTGGAGCCAAAGTCCAGTGTCCTGCCAGTTAGACGACGCCCCAACTAGAACAATAACTGGTGGGTGCGGCAGGGATTGAACCTGCGACCTCTTCCGCGTCAAGGAAGCGCTCTCCCACTGAGCTACGCACCCAGACCGAATTTTATTTTAACACACAAATTTATCTTGTCAAGACTTTAAAAAATTACCACACACAAAAACACCTTTATGATATAATAATTGTGAATTAATTTAGAAAAACGAGGTGATTTAATTGAACGAATTTAGAAAACTTACCATAAAAGATGTATTAAAACGCAAGGATGAAATTTACGTAAAAAAATCTCTAGAAACGATTAAACTCATTGATGATAAAATAAACTCTTTTATAACTATCAATGAAAATGCTAATGGCATTATTCCTATTGCCGTAAAAGATAACATCGTTACGAAAGGCCTAAAAACAACATGCGGGTCAAAACTTTTAGAAAATTTTGTCCCTTCTTTTGATGCAACTGTAGTAAAAAAGTTAAAGAAAAATAATTTTGCAATTGTTGGAAAAACAAATCTAGATGAGTTTGCAATGGGAACAGGCACGGAGTTTTCTGCATTCTTTGTCACAAAAAATCCCTGGGATAACGAAAGAGTTGCCGGGGGGAGTAGTGGGGGATCTGCGGCAGCTGTCGCTAGTGGAGAGGTAGTCGCTGCTCTCGGGAGTGATACGGGAGGTTCTATACGACAGCCTGCCGCATTTTGCGGTGTAGTTGGATTTAAACCAACCTATGGTTTAGTTTCAAGATATGGTCTTGTAGCATTTGCCTCTTCTTTAGACCAGATTGGTCCTATCACAAAATCATCAGGAGATGCCGCATACATTATGAATATAATTTCAGGCAAAGATGAAAACGACTCAACAACTGTTGAAAAGAATATAGACTTTGAAAGTTTATTAAACGAAAATTTCTCTAATATCTCTGTTGCTTACCCCGAAGAAGTTTTTGGTGAAGGTATAGAAGAAGGAATAAAAATAAAATTTGAAGAATTTATAAAATTCTTAGAAAAAAAGAGAATAAAAGTAGAAAAAATATCTTTTCCAGAATTAAAATATGTAGTTGCTACATACTATATAATAGCACCTGCTGAAGTAAGTTCAAATTTATCGCGTTTTGACGGTATTAGATATGGCAATAGAATAAAAAGCGAAGGACTTTTGGAAACTTATCTAAAAAGTAGGAAGCAACTTGGTGAAGAAGTAATAAGAAGAATTATGCTGGGAACATTTACTTTAAGTGCAGCATATTATGACGCATACTTTGAAAAAGCACAAAAAGTTCGAAGATTAATATCTAACACCATAAACAGTTTTCTCGAAAAATATGATTTCATAATTTCCCCAACTTCCCCAATCACCGCATTTAAAATTGGTGAAGTAAAAGACCCATTAGTGTATTATATGATGGACATTTTCACAATACCTGCAAATCTAGCAGGTCTTCCTGCGATAAGTATTCCATTTGGATTTTCAAACAATTTGCCAGTTGGAATGCAAATAATGGGTAAACGTTTTGATGATGCAAAGGTTTTGGGATTTGCAAACTTTATTGAAAAAGATGTACCAATTGTCTTTCCATGGGAGGCGAAAAAATGAGATTTAAACCTGTCATTGGATTAGAAATTCACGTCCAACTTAATACTAAAACAAAAGCTTTTTGTTCTTGTCCTGCTGATGTTTTTGAACTTGAACCAAATAACGCAATATGTCCTGTTTGTACTGGACAACCTGGTGCATTACCAGTCCCTTCAAAACAAATGTATGAATTTGGTATTTTGCTTGCAGCCGCCTTAAATTGTAAAATACATGAATTTACAAGATTTGATAGAAAAAACTATTTTTATCCAGACCTTCCAAAGGGATATCAGATTACTCAATATTTTTATCCTCTCGCCACAAATGGCTATTTGAAGCTTAATGGAAAAAAAATCAGAATAAATAGAATACATCTTGAAGAAGATGCAGGGAAACTTCTCCATTCATCAGAAACGATAACTCAAGCGGAAAGCACATTAGTTGATATGAACAGATGTGGTGTTCCACTTGCAGAAATTGTTACAGAACCAGATATAGAATCTCCTGAAGAAGCTAGGAAATTCTTGGAAAAACTAAGACAAATATTAAGATATTTAGGTGTAAGTACCGGAGACATGGAAAAAGGAGCATTAAGATGTGATGCTAATATTTCAGTAATAGATTTGGAAAATAATGTCCAAAGCAACAAAGTCGAAGTAAAAAATATGAACTCATTCAAATTCGTTGAAAAAGCATTGGAATATGAATTTAATAGAATTAAAAAGCACCTTAAAAAAGGAGAAAATGTTGTAAAAGAAACAAGAGGATGGGATTTGGCATCAAAAAAGACAATTTCTATGAGAAGCAAAGAAGAAGCAAATGATTACAGATATTTTCCTGAACCTGATATTCCACCAGTTGTTATTCCAAAAGAAGAAATTAATAAAATTATTGAAAAAATACCGGAATTACCCGATGAAAAAATAAATAGATTTAAAATACAATATGGACTGACAGACTATGAAGCTGGAATTTTAACCACTTCCATAAATCTTGCAAACTATTTCGAAGAATGTGTAAAAGAAACGAAAAATCCAAAAGAAACCTCAAATTGGTTTCTAACAGAACTTTTAAAATATATCTCGCCTGAAGAGGTTTTTGAAAATTTAAAGATAAAACCAAAACATTTTAAAGAATTGTTTGATTTGATCTCTAGCGGAAAAATAACAAGAAATATTGCAAAGGAAATATTCAAAGAAATATTTGAAACTGGTAAAAATCCGGAAGAAATAGTAAAAGAAAAGGGAATAGAAGTAATAGGTGATGAATCTTTAATAGAAGATATGTTAAAGAAAATAATGGCGGAAAATGAAGATAAAGTTAATGCATATAAAAACGGAAAGAAGGGATTATTGGGATTTTTTGTTGGACAAATAATGAAACAAACAAAGGGAAAAGCAGATGCAAAAAAGGCAAACGAGATTGCCAAAAGATTGTTAGGAGACTGAGAATACAAACAAAAGTTTTTGTAATGCAGGAGAATACTACCCTTATAGGAGGAAGAGTATAGAAGGAAAAACAATAATGTTGGAAAGGAGGGAAGCGCGCTTTCCTCCACATCCTAAAGAAGATGTGGTTTCTTGCGCTGAATTACGATGAAAAAACTATTAATAACACTTCTTGGAATTGTTTCAATAGTAATATTTTCTGGGGAATTTATGCTTTTTGATAATACCATTATCTTAAACGCACCTCCTTTCTTTATGGAACTAGGTGATGGTGTAAGTATTGGCCTTTCATACTCCACCTCAACCACTTATTACAAAGAAAACAATCTTGGATTCCTAAAGGTAACACTTCCTCAAAATAGGGAGTACGTATCCGCAAGTCTTTTTCTTGGTACAAATTTTGGGGTTTATGTCTCTATTGGGAATGAAAATCTACAAATTCCAACAAGTTTTAAAAGCATGGAATTTTTTATATCCAAAGATTATGCCTTTTATACTTCTTTATCAAAATTCTTTATCGCAATTGGACCTTTAACTTTAAACACCAGAAGCATATTTTTAAAAAAGGGAAAAGACTTTGGATATTCATTAAATAGAACTTTTGTAAAATATAAGGAATATTCAGGTTATTTTTTGAGTTTAAACGGAATATATTTTCTAGGATATTTTTACCCACTTGATAATTCTCTAGAACAAGGAATCCTAGGAGGTTTAGGTTCAAATTTCAACGAAATATATCTAAATATTGGTATTAGAAAACACTTTAATTTTGAAAAATTAAAATGTTTTGGATATGGATATATATACTCTTCAACGAACAACGTATTTGGTATAAATTACTTTGCGGGAATATATATAACATTTCCTTTGAAAGGAGAAATTACAATTTGGGATGGAAAAATATCTTTCAGATTTAATTGGTAATTTAAACAAAATTTCATTATATATACACATACCTTTCTGCAAAAAAAAGTGTTATTATTGCGATTTTGTAAGTTATACAGAAGGTAGTGTAGAAAACTACATAGAAGCTTTAATAACTGAACTAAAACTATATGAAAAATATCTAGAAAAGGGCATAAAAACATTGTATATTGGTGGAGGAACACCAAGTTATATTAACGAACATTATATAGAGAAACTGGTAATGTTTTTAAATAAATACTTACAACTCGAGGAGTTTACAATAGAAGTAAATCCAGATTCTTTTGATAGCGAAAAAGCATATTTTTATAAAAGTTTAGGCACTAATAGAATTAGCTTGGGAATACAATCTCTTGATGATACAGTATTAAAGAGAGCTGGTAGAACACATAACAGCTATCAAGCATACAAAGCTTATGAAATTGCAAAAGGAATATTTAATAACATAAATGTAGATTTTATAATAGGACTACCCGGTGAATCTTGGAAAAGTATTGAAAAAATTGTTGATTTTATAAGGCTTGAACATCCAAAGCATATCTCTGTTTACCTACTCGAAATTCATGAAGGAACTTTTCTATCAAAAATTATGAAAAAAATACCAGATGAATCATTTGAAAGACATGATGCTTTATTAGACTTTTTAAAGACAGAAGGCTATGAAAGATATGAAATATCAAATTTCGCGCTAAACGAAAACTATAGCAAACACAATCTGGTTTACTGGGCAAATAGAGAATATATAGGTGTTGGCCTATCAGCAGGTGGACACTTTGATAATTTTAGATACAACAACGTTTCGGATTTCAAAAGTTACTTTTTAAAATTAAAAAATGGAAAATTTCCTTATGGATATCAGTCGAAAAATACAAAAGAAAAAGAAATACTTGAAACTATATTTATGATGCTCAGAACAAAATGGGGAATAGATAAAAAATTGGTGCATATTAACTTTGAAATTGAAAACATCTTAAATACTTTAAAAAGAAAATTTACATTTTTTGATGGTACCAGATTAAGCGAAAAAGGTATGGATTTTTCTTCAATGTTTTTTTCAGAGCTTTTAATGCTTTGGGAGGAATTTTATGAGATATAGCACTTTGATTCTATTTACAGCTATTTTTGCACTTTTTATAATAGCCTCTGTAGCCTTATATTCAATAGACTTTGCAAGAGATTATTACGACCTTGGCACAAAACACTTTTTTAGAAAATATATAGTTTATATACTCATGGGAATAATAGTTTCAAGTTTTTTGGCGTTTTTTTTAAATATAGAACTTCTAGAAAATAAAAAAACTTTATGGTGGTTGTACGGTTTAGTAGTCATCCTATTACTGTTAGCACTAGTGGGACCTTTTTCTTACGAAAGAAATGGTGCAAACAGATGGATTAAAATAGAAAACTTTCCATTTACCTTTCAACCATCTGAAATTGCAAAAGTATACATAATTTACTTTTTATCATTATACATAAAAGATAACAAAGAAAAAATGAAACATATTTGGTATGGATTATTAAAACCTCTCATTCTAATCAGCCCGATACTGTTTTTAATATTTATTGAACCAGATTTCAGTACTACTATGTTAATAGTTTTAGTTGCAATAACTCTCTTGTATTTTGGTGGAGTAAAGATGTTTCAAATTATCTTTTTATCTTTTTTGCTAATCGTATTGTTATTTATCTCAAAAGAAGTGGGATTAATTCATGATTACCAATTAAAGAGAATAAACGATTTCCTATCTAATGAAATGCATTGGCAATTAGAGAAAGCATACGAAGCTATTGGAAATGGAGGAATATTAGGTGCAGGTCCAACCCTTGGAAAATACTACTTCCTAGTGCCTCAATCCGAATCGGATTTTATCCTTGCTACTATAGGTGAAAATCTGGGGTTTTTTGGAATACTAATTATTATATCCAGTTACTTATTCATTGTTAGTAG
The DNA here is from genome assembly GCF_000016905.1 of Thermosipho melanesiensis BI429. Classification (GTDB taxonomy): domain Bacteria; phylum Thermotogota; class Thermotogae; order Thermotogales; family Fervidobacteriaceae; genus Thermosipho; species Thermosipho melanesiensis. Next base: position 977,912 of record NC_009616.1, on the reverse strand, counting down.
CCTTATAAAGATCAGTGATGAAATTAATAATGAATTTTTGAGATATTTTATATGGGGATACGCTACATTAATGTTATTTCATGTAGTTATAAACATGGGAGTGGTAAGTCATATCTTTCCAGTAACAGGAATAACTCTACCATTTGTAAGTTATGGGGGAAGTTCTATATTATCTTTTTCCATAGGACTTGGAATAATTTTCTCTGGAGTTTACTCTCAAGAATAATTTCCGATAATTAACTTGAGGAGGTGATAATTTGAGAATATCAGGAGTTAGTAATATATCATATACTCCTCGGATAGTTGCTAAAACAGTTTCCCAACAAAAAACCCCAATAATGACAAAAGAGCAGATGGCACAATTACTGAGCTTTATGACCTATCAACAAAATAACATGAACTTGAAACTGGTGCGTATAGCTGGGGCACTTTACAGTGGTAAAAAAATCGACCAGGCAGTTTAGGAAGCAGCAAATGCTGCTTCCTATTATGTTGAAAGGGGGGATAATGTTGGAATTTTCAAACAAAATTGTGAAAAATATATCAAATGTAATAAAAGGAAAAGAAAATCAAATAAAAATAATTATTTCAGCTCTTTTCTCAGGGGGGCATGTTTTATTAGAAGACGTTCCCGGTGTGGGAAAAACCATGTTAGCAAGGGCAATTTCAAAAAGCTTTTTCTTTGACTTTAAACGTGTACAATTTACACCAGATCTTCTCCCTACTGACTTAACAGGGCTTTATATATATAAAAAGGAAAAGAATGAATTTATATTTAAGGAAGGACCAATTTTTACAAATGTATTACTCGCAGACGAAATTAACAGGGCTACTCCAAGAACTCAATCCGCATTATTAGAATCTATGGCAGAAAAACAAGTAACAGTTGATGGTGTAACTCATATCCTTCCAGATGTATTCTTTGTAATTGCAACACAAAATCCCATTGAATCAGAAGGTACATTCCCTTTACCCGAAGCACAACTTGACAGATTCATGGTAAAACTTTCCATGGGATATCCAAACGAAATGGAAGAAAAAGAAATACTATTATCGCAACTTGATCATCATCCAATAGAAGATATATCTGCTGTAATGGATATGAATGAGTTCTTAGAACATAGAAAAAAAATCAAAAAAGTTAAAATTTCAGAAGATGTTATAGATTACATTGTAGATATTGTAAGAACAACCAGAAATCATAAAGATATACTTGTTGGGGCAAGTCCTAGAGGTTCAATAGCACTTATGAAACTTTCAAAATCATATGCCTATCTTAACGGAAGGGATTTTGTGTTACCAGACGATGTAAAAACCTTAGCTCCATTTGTACTAAATCATAGAATTCTTTTAAATATAGAAGCAAAAATTAAAAAAGTTAATAAGTTTGATATTATAAATGAAGTGTTAGATTTTGTAAAAGTGGTGAAATAATGATAGAAACAAACAACACTAAGTTAATTATATTATCTGTAATTATTATTTTCTTAAACGGCTTTTCTCTAAATGGTTTTGTTATATTTTTAGATTTTTTAGTTATTTTAGAGTGGATTTACTATCATAAAGTTAAAAAGAATATAGAAAAACTGGATGTAAGTTTTTCTCTAACAAACACGAGATTTTTCATAGGTGAAAAAGTTAAATTAACCGTTTATTTAAACCAAAATTTCGAATGCTTTCTTTCGATACCAGAGATAGGCATCTCCAAAATTCCACTAAAAGATAAAGTAACATTAACCTACACCTCAAACAAAAGGGGAATTAAAAAAATAAATTATCTATTTTTAAAACATGAAACCTTTTTGTTTAATCTTATAAAGAAATTGGAAAAAGGTATCGAAGTTATATTTTTTCCAGAGTTTGAACCTGTAAATTTTAGAAAAGAAGAATTACTTGATTTAATTCCCAACCTGAAATCTAACATTAGGTTATTAGAAGATACTTCTTATTTTGTAGGTATTAGAAAATATCAAAACGATCCTATAAGAAAAATAAATTGGAAAATTTCCGCAAAACTCAATGACTTATATGTAAAAAACTACGAATACACTTCTCAAGGAAAAATTATTTTCTCTAGTTTTTTAAACCTCCACAGTGATTTAAAGAATAAGGAAGCTTGGAAATACATTCTTCCAAAATACGTAGAAGATAGCATATACGCTTTAAACAGCATGATAAAAGACGTAGGAAGTAGAAATATACCTCTAAAATTGTTTATTGACTCCTCAAAAGGAATTAAAAAAAATTCCTTTGAAAATTGGATAGACTGTTTTGAAATACTTGCCACATCATACGGTGGGTACAAATTTAACTATGAAATTTACAACGAGATAAAAAAAGAAATTAGATATAATGACACACTGGTAATAATAACTATGTTTTTAGGAGAGAAGGATTTAAAAGAAATTTTAAAAATAAGGGAAATTATCACAAAAATAATAGTACTTGTAATGCCCTTTGGCTTTAGAAGAACAAATATAAAAAAATTCAAAAGTTTTCTAGAAATACCTTATGAATTAAAACGTCTAAAAAAACACATAGGTGTACTAAGAGAAAATAACGTTCATATTGTTCTATATGACGAAAACAATTTATTGCAGGAGGGGCTAATTTGATTAACATATTGTTCATCTTTTTATTTTTAACCGCTTTTTACGAAATTAATTTTTATTTTCTCATAATAATTACCTCTCTAGTTTTTTCTTTTTATCTAAAAAAACATTTTTACATTTTATCTTTCATTTTATCAATAGTCCTTTTCAAAAATCCCTTACCCATAATTTTTATCTGTCTATTCGATATCCTGAAAGATATAAGATATGTTTACTTTATCTTTCTAATCTTTGGTGTTTTCTTTAATACCACAAAAATGGCTATTATTGCTTCATTTTTCACATTTGTACTATCTTTGAACAAAAAGAAACTTTGGTTATTAGTTCTAATCCCACTACTTTTCATTCCCACAATATTTAATCCATATTCCATGCTTAAAGGAAAAGAATATCCCATTTATGAATCAAAAAAAACTACAAACTTTATTGTAAAAAATAATGAAATTGAAAATAAAATACCTGTGGAAAAAAATCAAAAACCAGAAGAAACCATTAACTGGGACAAAGTTTTTTACTCGCTATTATTCTTCATAGGAATTTCTGGGGTATATATTATTTTAAAGATTGCAAATAGTTTCTCTGCAAAACTCTTATTTACAATATTATTTGTTTTTGGTTATGCAATTATTTTCTATTTATCAGTATATGGTCTTTTTTCAAAAAAAGTTACATTTTCCATCAACCCTAAGGTAAACATTCAAGATTCTTACAGTCAAACTACTACAAATACAAAAACAACAGAATCAACTCCCAATAACCTCTCAATTAATTTACCAACTATATCTAAACACACCAAAAACCTTCTTATTTTAATTGTTGAAATTATATTTACAGTAATTTTAGCATTAACACTCTTTCAAATAAGATTTCTACGAAAGAAAAAAATCCCAAAAATATCTAAAAACAATACAAAATGGTCCACAAAAGACACATACGAGGATATTATTAAATTAAATGATAAAAGTAATTTAACAAGAAGGCTGTACGTATATTTAAGAGCCAAAATTTTTAAAAAATATAAAAACCTAACACCTTATGAATTACTTAATACTTTAAAAGAAAAAGATTTAAACGAAATAACCTATCTTTTTGTAATGCAAGAATATGGTATGAAAAAAATTGATTTTGATATAACTAAAATCAAAGAGGATTTCAAAAAACTAATCCAAAAATATAACGTAAAATCATTGTAATTATTATTTAAATATTTCAAAAGGTTGGTTAATAGATATTAACCAACCTTTTTTCTATTTTATAATGAAAAATTGTCAAAATTTAAATAAAAAAATGGTAAAATAAAAAGGATAAAAAAGGGGGGATGGTTATAAATAAAAATTTTTATCTTGTGACTTTCTCAATTCTAATAGGTGTGTTTTTGCTATTTTTGTCTGGAAAGTTTATTTTTTCCATATCTTGGTTTTTTGTAATAAGCTATATTACCGCTATTTTTATATCTAGATTGATGGATCTACAACTTTCAAAGTTTACATTTTCTTTTGATTTACTTGTAACCATTCCTTTTTTACTTTTTATAACACCTGAGACAGTAAGTGTTATTTTACCGGTTATATGGTTCATAACTTCAAAGAAAAAGAAAATTTTAAGATTTTCAATCTCTTTTTTAATGACATCTTTAGGTACATTTTTCTACCATTTAGCAAATGTCGATTATTTAAAGATTCCATTTTTTGTCTTGGGAGCACTTCTGGCAAATCTTTTTTGGATGTTTATCTACTCTATAAATACGCTTAAAGAACTTGTCAATCCACTCGTAAACAGTTACTTATTAATATTCATAGGTTCGTTGATAATTTCAAACGTATATATATTCTCTGAAATAAAATCTTTCCCTTTTTTTATGCTAATTTTCACTTACATTCTTTACCTTTTTGTCATTGTATCATATGTAAAATCGTATAACATTGTTCTCTTTGAAAAAATAGAAAGAACAAAATTAAATCGCGAAAACGAAAATTTTATGACCTTAATAAGCTTAGTCTATGAAGATAACGTAGAAGATTTTGATAAAAGGTTAGAGGAAATTTTGGAAACATCATGCAAAATTGCAGGCTTTGAAGCTGCCTTGATGAGTCTGTTTGATAATGAAAATAAAAAGGTTGTTAGAATAGCAAAATCTGGTATTCCGGAAGACGTTTTTGAAAAACTGAAAAACAGTAACGTATCCATAGATTCAACAATGGTTTACTTCTCAAAAAGATTTGAAAATGAAGGAGTTTACTTTATACCAGAAAACACTATTTCCATAGAAGAAGATGTTTCATATGTCTTTGAAAATTATCTTACCTTTGATTATGAAAATAGCTGGGAACCCCTTGATCTTCTATTAGTTCCAATACTAAATGAACAAAATCAAGTAGTTGGATATATAAGTTTTGATAAACCTCTTTCTGGTTTAAGGCCATCTATAAATGAATTAAAACTTTTAAAAGTATTATCTTGGTTTATTTATCAATTCCTTAAAAAGACACCTTATGCCAGATTCTGGATTTCTAAAAATCTAAAATACTTATCTTATCCAGAATTTGTAAGGTTTTGCGACTCTATGATTAAAAATAGTGAAGAAGTAGTTCTAGCTATATTAGATATAGATAATTTTGATACAATAAACTTTGAAAAAGGACCTGAATATGCAGAAATGATTTCCAAATTTGTCGAAAAATACTTCAAAGAAAGAAAAGACATATTCTATTACAAAATAAGCGGTGAAAACTTTATTTTTCTGTTTCCTAACAGTACAAAATTAAAAACCTTAATGTACCTTGGAAAATTTTATGAAAGTATTACGGAAGAATTTGGTATTACGTTAAGTATTGGCCTAACATACGATGAAAATAAAGGTTCATACTTTGAATTATTAAACAGAGCAAGAGAAGCACTTAAAGTCGCAAAAAAATCAGGTGGTGGGAGGATTATGTCTTTATGAAACGTTTTGCTATTGAATTTTCATACGACGGAACAAATTTCTTTGGTTATCAAGGACAACCAAATGTAAGAACTGTTCAAGGTGAGTTAGAAAAAGCACTTGAAAGAATTTTCAAAGAAAGAATCTTTACACAAGGTGCTGGAAGAACAGATGCTGGAGTTCATGCAAACGGACAAGTTGCAGCATTTAATTGTCCAATTGACAGATTAGCTGCAATTGACATTAAAAATGCATTAAATGCAAACTTACCAGAAGATATATATGTCAAAAAAGCATGGGAAGTGGAAAAAAATTTTAATCCACGTTTTAGAGCAAAAAAAAGAATTTACCATTATCTTGTATCTACAAATGAAAAAGATGTTTTCAAAAGAAATTACGTCTGGCATTTCAAATATAAATTAAACATTGAGGCGATGAGAATAGCTGCGCGTTATTTGGAAGGAGAACATGACTTTTCTTCTTTTAAAAAAGGGAATGATAAAAAAAATCCAATAAGGACGGTTTATAGGATAAGGATATTAAATGTTAAAAAAGAATTAATTTTAATAAGAGTGGAAGGAAGATCTTTTTTAAGGAGTATGGTAAGAAATATTGTTGGAAGTTTGGTGAGGGTGGGATTGGGTCAATGGACACCGGAAAAAATAAAAAAAGTTTTAGAAGCACGTTCGCGGCAAGAGGCGGCTGGTACGGCACCGCCACATGGTTTATACTTATACAAAGTGTTATTTTAATGGGTATTACTCTCCAAGCAAGTGGAGTTATATTTTTTGTTGGAGATAACATTACAGAAGAAGCTAGCAAAATAATCCAAGATTGGTTTAAACAACCTGTCGTTTCGTTGTATTATGAAGGACCTTTAGAACTTAAACCAAAAATAGAAGAATACTTTTACAAACGTGGTTATTTAATAGGAATAGGTGAACCTATTTATATATTTATTAAAAAACATGAGGGAAAAATAGCTTGGAAAATTATTTACAAAGACTACAAAGTTGATAATTTTTTATCACTTTCATATTCGATAGATGACTTGTTTAGCATTTTGGATAAAACATTCAAAAAATTTAATTTACCAAAAAAATCCATAGCGTACGACCCTGAAGAAGAAAAATATTACATTGCTGAAAACCAAATAAAACCTTTTCTGATTAAGCGCAAAGAAAAAATATATAAAGTAAAAATAGGAGAAGATATCTCATACTTAAAAGAGGGATTCTATAATTTTAACGGTAACACTGTCTACGTTGGTAAAGACATAACTTTAGATAGTACTTCCAATTTTATAAAAGACATATATGTTTACGGTAAATACAAATACAATGGAGAAAAAATAATTTTTGAAGATAAAACCATAGATTTTCCAGAAGTTCCTCTATACATTGACAAACAAAGAGTTATTTCTTCACATTATTGGTATGAAAATCAATTAATTGAAAACAGTGAAGTAGTTTTAGATGTATTTAAAAAGATGGCACTTCTTTCTGATGGAAGTTTAGTTGATTTGTCTAAAACCTGGAAATACCAACTACCTGACACACCGTTTGATTGGTATTTGGAAAACGAAAAACTTGCATTGGCATTTGTAAATGGTGATGTTTTAGTTTTCGATATTAGAAAGAAAAGGATTTTATACACACAAAAGTTTGAAAAACTCTTAGGTGTAGGATTAAAAGATTTTCTTTATGTGAATTCCAACGGAAAACTTTTAAAGATAAACATTATATCAAAAAAAATGGAAAGCCTTGGAAATATTAAAGGAGATTTTATTATTGATGGCGAAAATGTAAAATTTGTGAATGGTATAGTAATAAGGCCGAGGTATAAAGGTGTATGGTACGATGGTACATTTTACCATTTCAAAAATTTAAAAGTTGAAAACTACTTAAATTTGTTATATGATGATAAGGCATATTATATATTTACCCTAGATGGCACTTGGAGGTTAATAAAGTGAAGGAAAGAATAGACTTATTACTTGTTAAAAAAGGATTGGTAGAAAGTAGGGAAAAAGCAAAAAGACTCATTATGTCTGGAAATGTGATAGTGAATGAAGAACGGGTAGATAAAGTAGGGAAATTAGTAGATATAAATGCAACAATAAGAATTAAACAAAAGGAGAAATACGTAAGTCGAGGAGGTTACAAACTAGAGGGTGCACATAAATCATTTAAGTTTGAAATAAAAGATAAAATAGCTTGTGACATTGGTGCTTCAACAGGTGGATTTACAGATTTTCTACTCCAAAATGGTATAAAAAAGGTCTATTGTGTAGATGTGGGATATGGACAACTGCATTGGAAAATAAGAAACAACAAAAAAACTATAGTCCTTGAAAAAACAAACGCAAAAAATTTGGATTTGGAAGAAAAGGTAGACTTGGCAGTTTGCGATGTTTCATTTATATCAATAACAAAAATCTTTCCAACTATTAAAAAAATATTAAAAGACGATGGAGAAGCAGTTGTATTAATTAAACCTCAATTTGAAGCTGGAAAAAGCAAAGTTGGAAAAGGCGGAATAGTACGAGATCCAAAAGTACATGTAGAAGTTATTACAAAAGTAATTAATAGCACAATTGCTAATGGTTTAAAGCCAATTTCCCTAGATTATTCTAAAATCAAAGGAACAGATGGAAACATTGAGTATTTCTTGTACCTTAAAAACTCTAAAGAAACAATAAACTTTGAAAATATAAACATAAATATAGAAGAAATAGTAAAAAAAGCCTGGGAGGATTTGAAATGAAGAAAAGTTTGATAATTATCTTTTCACTATTTTTTGTTTTTTCATTTTCAAATATTTTAAACTTTGTACCGTTTGACTATAATTTATTCATTCAATTTAAAGACACAAAAAATATTTATGAAGATTTAAAAAAAGTCCCCTTTGTTAATTTTATTCTAACTGATAGTGGACTTTCTTTTGAAAATTATATTTTAAATTACCTTGAAAATTTAGAATATGAAAAAGGTATATACAAGGAAACTTTCTTAGACATTTTTTCCAAAAATATCTTATTCTTGTCCAAAGGTGGAGAAATTGTTCTAGATGACACGCTATCATTTGATGTTAATTATTACTTTGACATCTTAAGAAACCTTTCAAAAGACTCCGCAATAATATTCGAGACAAAAAATGCCACAAAAGTTTCAAATTATTTTGGAAAACTTTTAGACGAAAAGGTTTCACTTGATAAAGATACTTTTTTAATTGGTGACTTTTTGTTTGCAAGACAATACGAAGATTATTACATAATCTCAGGCAGCAAAACCACTATTGATTATTTAATATCCACCTACAACAACAAAGATTTACAATTTGCTAATAGTAACATTTTAAATAATTTAGAAAAAGAATATTGGATTTTTGGATATTCAAAAGGGAATGCTTTGAAAATAAATTTTCCATTTACAGTTGAGACAAGTAATGTAAATACAGAATATTTATTTTTTACAGGTAAAATAGAAGATAACGTTTTAAGAATTAAAGTACATCAAAAAACAAATAAATATTATGAAAAAAGTGCGCTTGTAGACGACTTGATGGAAAACATACCCGTTTTGGGAAATTATTTTGCGGGTATAACAGTTGAAGACTCCAAAGAAGCACTAAAGATTATAGAACCTTGGGTTTTTACTATTGAGAGTACAGATCTAACAAAATTCTATACATTAGCAGAAAATATAATAACAAATTCCACTTCAACATTTTATGTTGTTGGTGATGTTGATGATTCTACAAGTGTTTCCGTTGCCTTTTTGTTTAAACTATCTGATGGATATGAAAATATTAAAAAAATTTTGACAAAATATTCGGCAAAATATGATAAAATAAATGATGAATGGATAATAGATATTTCAGAAGATTTCAAATTATACTTCTACGATTATGAAAAATTCTTTATTGTTAGTAACATTGAAAAAAATTATTACTCAAAAAAAGCCAAAATTCAAAAATTAATGGATATAGCCGCTTACAAATTCTTAGATAGAAAAAGAAGCTATGATATTAAGGTGTTTTTAGATATAGGTGATCTTGTATATAAATTTCTTGGGATAAAACTTGAATCAAAAGTAATATTTTGGCAGGAAAAAAGTGGATATTTTATAAATTATTATTTAGATATAATGTAGGAGGTGACATATATGTCATTTGAAGAATATTTAAGTGTTTTTATTGACGAAGGTAGAGAGTACATACAACAACTAAATGATGCTCTTTTAGATCTAGAAAAAAATCCTGACGATATGGAATATATAAATATAGCTTTTAGGGCACTCCACACTTTGAAAGGTATGGCAGGAACTATGGGATTTGAAAACATGGCAAAATTGTGTCATAGAATGGAAAATTTCCTTGATTCAGCAAGATCTGGAAAGGTAAATATAGACTCAGATAAACTGGATTATCTGTTTAATGGTTTGGATTTAATAGAAAAGATGTTAGAAAAAATTTCAAAAGAAGGCTCCGAAGAAATAGAAGAAGATGTAAGTGGATTAGTTGAAATATTTGAAAAACTTGCACAAGGGGAAGTAGTAACATCGGAAAAAAAGCCAGGAAATGTTCAAAAAGCAGAGGAAAAAATAGAAGAAAAAGTGGAGAAGAAAGAAGAATCGGAAGATTATATATACGAAACTGATGAAGCATTAATTCACGTTGTAAAAGAAGCAAAGAAAAAAGGTTATGATCTTATATACAGCAAGGTAATCCTATCTGAAGGTGTCCAACTTAAATCTGCAAGGATGTACATGGTATTTCATGGAATAGAAGAACTTGGCGGAGAGGTTATAAAAAGTATACCAAGTGTTGAAGATATTGAAAATGAAAAATTTGATAGAGAAGTAGAATTGTATGTGCTTGCCAAAGTAGAACCTTTAAAATTACAGGAAAAACTTGCATCAGTTTCAGAAGTTGAAAAAGTTATAGTTAAAAAGGTAGACGTAAAAGAAAAAAAGAAAGAAATAAAACAAGAAAAAGCAGATGAAAGAAAAGAAGAAAAAGATACGAAGAAAAGGAAAATGAAAATCACGCAAACAGTAAGGGTAGATATTGAAAAACTAGATACTTTGATGAACCTTATGGGAGAGCTCGTTATTGCAAGAAGTAGAATAATGGATATCCTAAAGAAATACAACATTAAAGAAGTGGATGAATCACTTGCACAACTTAGTAGAATAACTCTTGATCTACAAAACATTGTTATGAAGGTAAGAATGGTTCCAATATCCTATGTATTTAACAGATTTCCAAGAATGGTTAGAGATATTTCAAAAAGTCTAGGAAAAGAAATTAATTTTGTAATGAAAGGTGAAGATACAGAATTAGATAGAACATTTGTCGAAGAAATAGGAGATCCTTTGGTACATTTAATTAGGAATGCAATAGATCATGGAATAGAAACCAAAGAGGAAAGAATCGCAAGGGGGAAACCCCCTGTGGGAACTTTGATTTTATCTGCAAGACACGAAGGGAATAATGTAGTTATTGAAGTAGAGGACGATGGAAAAGGATTAGACAGAGAAAAAATATTAAAAAAGGCAATTGAAAAGGGGTTAGTTGATGAAATAAAAGCTTCCAATTTACCAGATGAAAAGATATTTGAATTCTTATTTATGCCAGGTTTTTCAACTAAAGACCAAGTTAGCGAACTTTCCGGTAGAGGAGTAGGAATGGACGTTGTAAAAAACACCGTAGAATCACTCAACGGAACTGTTCACATAGAATCACAAAAAGGAATTGGGACAAAGGTTATAATCAAATTACCTTTAACCCTTGCAATTATACAAGCATTGCTTGTAAAAGTAAATAATTTAATATACGCAATCCCCATATCAGTTATAGACAGTACTTTGATTGTACTACCAAATGAAATTCAAATGGTGCAAAATAAAGAGGTAATTGTAAGAAGAGGAGAGGTAATTCCAATAATTAAACTTTGGGATGTTTTAAATCTAGAGCATAGCAACGAATTTGATGAACTAAACGTTGTAGTTGTAAAAGTAGCAAATAGAAAGTACGGAATTGCAGTCGATAGTTTAATAGGGCAGGAAGATATTGTTATTAAATCGCTAGGTAAATTGTTCACAGATGTCAAGGAATTCAGTGGCGGAGCAACATTAGGTGATGGAAGCATTGCATTAATAATTGACACCTTAAACTTGGTGGAGTGAGGTGAAAAAAATGAGTGTAGAAACAGAATTTGAGGTTTTAAGCTTTAATGTTTGTAATCAAGAAATGAGTTTTGATGTAGATTTTGTGGAAATAGTTATTGATAAAGATGAAATAACACCTGTCCCAAAATCAAAAGAAGTAATTGAAGGAGTAATTAACCTTAGAGGACGGATAATTCCAGTTGTAAACCTTAAAAAAATCTTAGGTGGTATTTGTCAAAACATTGATAGTGTGGAGTTTAGAAAAATAATAATTACAAAAATCAGGGATATTGAAGTTGGTTTTTTGGTAGAAAACGTTAAAGGAGTATTGAGAACGTCACATGAAGAAATAGATCAATCATTTAGGGATGTAGATACATATGGAAAAAAAGCTAAAGGTCTTATTAAAAAAGGTGAAAGACTTGTGGTATACTTAGATATTGAAGAAATTTTAAATGAAATAATTGGTATAGAGGAGGTATAAGACAATGGGAAAGAAGATTTTGGTGGTTGATGACGCAGCCTTTATGAGAATGATGTTAAAGGATATCATTACAAAAGCAGGACATGAAGTAGTAGGGGAAGCAGCCAACGGTAAAGAAGCTGTTGAAAAATACAAAGAATTAAAACCCGATATTGTTACAATGGATATAACTATGCCAGAAATGAACGGAATAGAAGCAATTAAGGAAATAAAAAAAATAGATCCAAATGCAACGATAATTGTATGTAGTGCTATGGGACAACAAGCTATGGTAATTGAAGCTATTCAAGCGGGGGCAAAGGATTTCATAGTAAAGCCATTCCAAGCGGCAAGGGTAATTGAAGCTATTCAAAAGGTTTCTGGATAGGGGGAAAAATTATTTCATCAATAGTTGGTTTTTCCATTTCTCTATTAATCTTTACCATTATAATGCTTGTTACATATCTTTTGGTAAAAAATAAAGCCCCCCGAAACATCGGGGGTCGTTTTGTTTCTGTAATTGAAAGAAAATTTATTACAAGAAATTCATATATAGTAATAGTAAGGATTGTGGATGAATATTACGCTCTCTTAGTAACGGAAAATGGTGGAGAAGTTATTAAAAAATTTGACTCTTTAGAATCTGGAGATTTTGAAACGAAAGATTTCAAGTTTGAATTTTTTAAGAACATAGTAAAAAAAGGTGAAAAAAAGTGAGAAAGATACTTATAATTTCCTTACTATTAGTTTCATTTTTGAGTTTTCCACAAGAAGAAATACCACTTCCTGGTATTTCTCTGCAAATAACTCCAAATCAACAACCAAGAGATTTAGTAAACACCCTTGAAATATTACTATTATTAACAGTCTTATCATTGGCTCCAAGCATCTTAATTTTGTTTACATCATTCACAAGAATTATAGTTGTATTTTCGTTCGTTAGAAATGCTCTTGGAACAAGACAAACTCCACCAAACCAAATTTTGATTGGATTAGCGTTGTTTTTAACATTTTTTATAATGCAGCCCGTGTGGAATGATATATATAACAACGCTATAACTCCATATTTAAATTCAGAAATAGGGTACGAGGAAATGTTTTCTAGAAGCATGGACAGACTGAGAACATTTATGTTAACGGAAATAAAAATACATCACAACGAAGATAACATCTACATACTAGCAGAAAATGTGAAAAAGCAAATCGACAACATAGAAGATACACCTAATTCTATTTTAATTCCTGCTTTTGTAATAGGAGAACTTGAAATAGGTTTCAAAATGGGGATCTTACTCTATATACCATTCATAGTAATGGATATGGTTGTTGCAAGTATTCTATTGTCCTTGGGAATGATAATGATTCCACCTGTTTTGGTTTCATTACCATTTAAAATACTATTATTCGTATTAGTTAACGGTTGGGACATATTAATAGGTAGTTTAATTAAAAGTTTTGGGGGAGGATAATATTGACTATAGAAGTCTTTTTAGATGTATTTGGTTTGGGAATAAAAACACTTCTTACGGTTATTCTACCACCTTTATTGATAAGTTTACTCGTTGGACTTTTAATAAGTATTTTTCAAGCCGCAACACAAATAAATGAACAAACTTTAACTTTTGCACCAAGAATAATAGTTCTATTCCTAACATTGCTATTTCTTGGTGGATGGATGATACAAACTTTGGTAGACTTAGCAAGAAATATCTTGGAAAAATACATGTCAATGATCTAACATAGTATCTATTATCCTTTTTATTTGAGAAAATACATAATCCACATCTTTTGTACCATCAATCACAAAAAAGTTTTTTCTACTTTTTGCAATATGGAGGTACGTAGTTCTTACCTTTTCTAAAAAGTCCTCTCCTTCTTTCTCAATTCTATCTTTTTCCTTTTCTTTCATTCTCCTTACCGCCATTTGAACGGGAATATCTATAAAAAACACAATATCTGGAAAAATCCCATTTGTTGCAAAAATATTTAATTTCTCAACTAAATCTTTTCCTAAATTTCTTGCTCCTCCCTGATATGCAATACTTGAATCTGAAAATCTATCCGCCAAAACAAAATATCCCTTTTCAATAGAAGGCCTTATAACCTCTTCAACTAATTGTGCTCGCGAGGCAAGAAACAATAAAAGTTCACTTCTTTTATTCATATTAAAGTTTAAAAGCAAATCTCTAATTTTTTCACCTAAAATAGTCCCGCCTGGTTCTCTAACTTTTATTACTTTTTTTCCTCTATTTATTAAATATTTCTCCAAAAGAACAAGTTGCGTACTTTTTCCAGAACCATCTATTCCTTCAAATGCTATAAACATACTAAATAACCTCCAAAAAAAGCCCCCAACTTTTGGGGGCTTATATTTCCTCACTTTCTTCCTCATCTTCAATATCAAAAATTTCCTCAGAATTTTCCTCTTTTTGTTCTTGGGGTTCTTCTTGGTATGAAACCCCCTCTTTTCCCTCAAGATATGCATCAGCTATCTTTGAAGTAATAAGTTGGATCGCCCTTATCGCATCATCATTTCCTGGAATAATATAATCAATTTCATCAGGATCACAGTTGGTATCAACTATCGAAACGGTTGGAATTTTTAACAAATTCGCTTCATACACTGCATTTCTTTCTTTTCTTGGATCAACAATATATATTACATCTGGTATTCTATCCATTTCTTTTAAACCACCAAGGTTTTTCCTTAGTTTATCCAAAATTCTTCTAAGTCTACTTTGCTCTTTCTTTGGAAGGTTATCAAATTCTCCATTGGCTTCCATTTCCTCAAGTTCAATTAATTTGTCAATTCTTTTTCTAATTGTTTGGAAATTTGTCAAAAGACCACCTAACCACCTGTGGTTTACGTAAAAAGCGCCACACCTTTCTGCTTCCTGTTTAATTACTTGTTGTGCTTGTTTTTTTGTTCCCACAAACAAGATCGTTCCACCTTCTGCTGCTTTATCTCTAACAAAGTTATACGCTTCTTCAAGAAGTTTTGACGTCTTTTGAAGATCTATTATATAGATACCTTTTCTAGCACCAAAAATGTATTCCTTCATTTTTGGATTCCATCTTTGTGTCCTATGTCCAAAATGTACTCCGGCTTCCAATAACTGTTTCATGGTAACAACCGCCACAAACGCCACCTCCTATTTGGTTTTACCTCCCCTTCCTTCAAACCCATCCGACCATTTCGGCACCGAGGTGGGAATCCAGAAGAGTGAGTGGTTTTATTTTCCAATTGCTTGTTTAGCAATATTCACATATTCTTTGAAAGATTCGGGATCATTAACAGCAAGTTCAGCCAACATCTTTCTATTAATATTAATTCCAGAAATCTTTAGACCGTGAATAAGTTCGTTGTATTTCAACCCTTCATTACGTGCTGCAATATTTATTCTTGTAATCCAAAGTTTTCTATAATCTCTTTTCTTGAGTTTTCTACCCACATACGCATGTTTTTTTGCCTTTATATATGCTTGTTTTGCTAGTCTGTATCTTCTACTTAATGCTCCACGATATCCTTTTACCGCTTTCATTATTTTTTTTCTTTTTTTCTTTGCATTAACTGCATTTTTTACACGCATCTCTATATCCTCCCTTCAAGTCCTTTTTTATTTTTTACCTAAAAGCCTCAAAACTCTATCTTTATCAACTGCGGAAACTTCTGTTTCTAACTTCAATTTTCTCAAAGTAGATCTTCTTTTTTTACCGGTTTTATGCCAAGCATATGCGTGTCTTCTAATAATCTTTCCGTTTTTTGTAACTCGAAATCTTTTTGCGGCAGATTTGTGAGTTTTCATCTTATTTTTTGCCATATTTTCCCTCCTCAATTTTTAGGTTTTAACATCATCCACATGTCTCTTCCTTCTAATTTTGGTTGCTTTTCTACAACTGCAATATCTCTTAAATCTTCTTTTATTCTATCTAGGATTTCTTTTCCTTTATCCGCAAAGGCAAGTTCTCTTCCCCTAAACATTATTACAACTCTTACTTTGTTTCCGGACTCAATAAACCTCTTTATATGTTTTACCTTAGTTTGATAATCATGTTCATCTATCTTTATTCTAAACTTCATCTGTTTAACTTCGATTATTTTTTGATTTTTCTTTGCTTTTTTCTCTTTCTTTGAAAGCTCATATTTATACTTTCCATAATCCATTATTTTAGCAACAGGTGGTTTTGCATTCGGAGCAACTAAAATAAGGTCTAGTTTTTGCGAGTAGGCAAGCTCAAGTGCCTTATCAATCGGCATTATTCCAAGTTGTTTTCCATCCTGCCCTACTACCCTTACCTCAGATGCCTTAATCTCTTCATTTTTTATAATCTTATCGATAATACATCCCTCCTAAAAAAATTATCGGCGAGTAAAAACGCCCGCCGACATATATTTTCCTTCTAACCTCAAATATAATTTCCTGCTCTATCTACCCCTTCGCACTTTTGCTTGGGGTGGGAAGCGGGCGCTTCCTCTTCAAAACATCCTGGTGGGCCGTGTGGGACTCGAACCCACAGCCCCCTGATTAAGAGTCAGGTGCTCTACCTGTTGAGCTAACGGCCCTCTTTCGTGGTGCCCCAGGGAGGAATCGAACCCCCATTTGCGGATTAGGAATCCGCCGTTCTATCCGTTGAACTACTGGGGCTTCTGGCAGCCCCACGGGGAATCGAACCCCGACCTTCGGACTGAGAATCCGATGGACTAGCCGTTATCCTATGGGGCCACACTTCACACTTAAATATATTAACACAAATGAATTAATTGTCAATACATATAGTATTTTTTAAAAATCTTTTACACATATATCACTTACTAAATAATTTCCTGAATTTGTAAAGTATTTGTTGTGCCTGGTTTCCCCCAAGGAATACCCGCAGTAATTATTACTCTATTCCCTTTCTTAGCCAAATCTAATTCTTTTGCTTTTTTCATTACTTCGTTAATCATTTCATCCGTGGAGAGAGTTTGGTTAATAAGTACAGGCATTACCCCCCATACAAGACTTAATTTGTATAGCGTAGAAACATTTGGAGTGGCAGCCATTATTGGAACACTTGGTCTTAATCTCGCAACGTTTATAGCCGTTCTACCAGTACCCGTTGCGGTTATTATAAGCCTGGCATCAACATCTTTTGATAAATTGTAAACCGCATGTGATATTGCCGCTTCTATATCCTCAGAAATATAATAGCTTCTTATCCATTCTAATTCTATAGATTCGTAATCAAGTATAAACTTTTCCGTATTTTGAGCAACCTCATTCATTACATTTACCGCCTCTATTGGATAATTTCCAATGGAAGTTTCCGCAGAAAGCATTATAGCATCTGTCCCATCAAGTATTGCATTGGCAATATCAGATACTTCTGCCCTTGTTGGTGTTGGTTTTTTTATCATACTTTCAAGCATTTGAGTTGCTGTAATAACTGGTTTTGCAAATCTATTTGCTATTTCAATAATCTGCTTTTGAACAATTGGAACCTTAGAAAGAGGTATTTCGACACCTAAATCTCCCCTTGCTACCATAACCCCATCTGATTCTAATATAATTTCTTGTAAATATTCCAAAGCTTGTGCTGTTTCAATTTTTGCAATAATTGGTATTCCATTACTTAAAGACTTTGCAAGTTTAACATCTTCTGGTTTTCTAACAAAAGAAAGTGCAATAAAATCTATATTCTCTTCTATAGCAAGTCTTATGAATTCCTTATCTTTTTCAGTTATTGCAGATATTGATAAATCAACACCTGGAAGGTTAACACCTCTATGGTGAGTTATTTTACCCCCTCTAACTACTTTGGCCTCTACTATATTATCTTTTGTTCCCAAAACCTCCAGTTCAATTGCACCATCATTAATCAAAACTTTATCCCCTTTTTTTACTTCAAATGGAAATCTCATGTAATTTACAGATAGGACTTTTTCATCTCCTAGTACATCTTCCGTTGTAATTTCAATGATACTATCTTCTTTTAATGTAATATATTCCTTTTTCAATTTTCCCGTCCTAATCTTTGGTCCTGACAAATCAATTAATATTGCAAAAACCGCATTTAATTTTTCCCTAAGTTTCTTTAACCTTTTAATTCTAATTCTGTGTGTTTCTAAATCATCATGAGAAGAATTTAATCTAAATACATTAACTCCTGCTTTAATAAGTTTTTCAAGCATTTCCTCAGATTCAGTAGCTGGCCCTATTGTGGATACTATTCGCGTTTTTCTCATTTAAAACACTCCTTTCCAATCTAATGATAGAAAAAATCGCAAAGAAAACGATAAGGGAAACACATAGTGTTATCAATTCTCTGTAGGCATTTATAAACATTGGAGCTCTAATATGGCAAAAAGTATTGAAAGTAGATATAAGTGCGATACTTCCTAACAACTGAAACACTTTCTTATAAAACATATTATCAACATATGTAGATAAGAATAAAAACGGATAAAATAATAATTCCTTTGTCCTAGGTCTTATTATAAAAACATTTTCCAACACTTCCCTTATATGCCTTTCAAAATTTAACACAAATCCATAATTTCCACTTCTAATTATATAATACATTCCAAAAATAGTGAATATAGGCAAAAATACCTTAATATGTTTCTTAAACTCACTCTTTTGAGTTATAACTAACTCTGTCAACAAAATTGCAGGAAGTAGAATTAAAGATAATTTCACGCCACGATATACATTTATGTTATTTAAATGTTCGAAATCATATAACGATAGATTGGTAAATATACCTAGAGAATAGTAAGAAAAAAATCGCAATATATTATTATTTAACCTCTTAAAGATAAAAATTGTCCCAACAATACTCACTGCAGAAACAAAATAACTATATGAAAAATAAAGTAAAGGGATCAAAAAAAGCACATATGGAAAAAAATGAAAGACAAACACAACTAGTATTATTAAATAGACATACTTTAATTTTTCTAATTTTGGAATATAAGAAATTGGTTCAGAAATTCCAAAATATTTTTCAAATGTACTCGCAACTTTCATTGTTAAAGGGGTTTTCGGTAAAACAATGAGATCTATGCTTCTTTCAATTACAGAACGCCAAAGTCTTCTAAAAAGTGTATCTTTGTTATAATTTTCCAACTCTTCCGGTTTTATATAATGCACGTTTATTACATTATCTAAATTTTCCGCAAAGCTTTGTGCAACATAATATGACATATTAAATTCCAATATCCCAAATTTTTTACCTTTCAGTTCATCTACATCCATTACAATTTCAGTTGCGTCTTTTAATATAACATACTTTGCATCTTTAGGTGGTAATATTTTTCCATCAAAAAAATATACTTCTTTTGAATCTTCAAAAACAACTTTTACTCCCATAAACGTAAGATCAGGAAGCAACCTAAAAAAAACAGAAACCAACGCTAGAATTATAAACCACGGTAATATCTTATTTAAAAATGTTGATGACAAAATTCCTATCTTCATATATCCTCCTTTTTTGATTAGGATTGATCCATGACCTAATAAAAGGAGATTTTATCATTATTCCACCTATATTAAACCATCTTTTTTGATCAAAAAATTCAAGTGAATTTTTCATATTATCATAAACCCAAATTGTTTTAAATTTCAACGAATTATTTTTCAACGTATCTTCACAATAAATCGCCAATATATTTTTTCCAAAATTAAACCTTAAAATAGTACCATTTTTTTCTTCATTGTTTACCTTTACAATAGTCTTTGTTTTATTGTAATCATAACACTTTACCTTCAATTCGTAATAATTGTTAAACAACCTATTTATACCTAACTCAATCTTTGGAGCTAATGTGTCGTTTACAAATATCGTCGTAATAGTGGCATCTAAAGGAGTTATCTGATAAAAATTTTTATTTCCAATAAACGTTAATTTTCCAAATTCTGTTTGAGAGTAATATTCTTCCTTTTTTTCTATAAAAGTAACCCTGGACTTTGGAATAAATATCAATTTTGTCAAAGAAGATTCATTATCAAGAGCATCTTTTGCATAAACAAAAATAGTATGCGTTCCTGGAGGCAAAAAAGATAATGATAAAGATAACTCACCATCTAAGTAAACTTTTGTTTGAACTTTTCCTATATCCTCAACATTTACCATATAAAAACCGAAATCTGGAAAAGAAAACGTAATTATGTTTATCTTTGGAGGTTGCGGGGTAATAGTATACTCTCCAAGATAAAATTCCAAATCGGAAAGTTCAAATTTTCTTACAAATAATCTGAGATATTCTTCAACTTTTTCTTTAGGCGTTATTTTTTTTACAACTATCTTATCTCCGTAAACTTCAATTGGAAATTCATCAATTACAAATTGAAGGTCTTTGGAAAGTTCATACATAGTTTTCAACGTATCAAAAACATCCCTGGATACCTTTATGGTGCCACTCTCACCAACTGTTTGTCCATCCCCTAATACAAGTAGATCTCCTGGAATACTTACACCTTCCACATTGGGACTTCTAAAGTATGTTACCACTTTTCCCCTGAATGGATTAGCTTTTCCAAAAAAGGAATAAATTTTACCATTTAATATAATGGTATTGTCAAATGTATTAATATATATTTTCTCAGAAAGCAAAAAAGAAGCAAATAAAACAATGACAATGGATATAATTTTTTTCAATCTATTCCTCCATTTTCAAATTTTTCAATACGTCTTTTAAATCGTTTGGCAGCGGAGCATTGATCCTGATTTCTTTATCATTGTAGTAAAGTAACATCATACTGCAGTGTAAAAAATATCTTTTTAAAGCGTATTTTTGCTTAAACTTTCTGTTTAATTTTTTATCTCCATATAGATCATCACCTATAACTGGATGACCTATTAAACTCAAATGTTTTCTTATTTGATGTTTTCTTCCTGTTTTTATCTGCACCCTAAGTAAAGAAAAATACCCCAAACCACTTTTAAATTGTTTTTGCTTTTCATATATTGTAACTGCATTTTTTCCATCAAGTGGAATTTTAATTACTTCACTTTTTTTCATTTCCCCCACACATAAAGTAGTGTATACCTTTTCAACTGCTCTGGAAGAAATTATTTCATTTAATTCTCTTGCAGTATTAACGTTCTTTGCTACAACAAAAACCCCTGAGGTATGCTTATCCAATCTATGAACAAGGTAAGGTGTAAAGTTATGCTCTTTTCCATAGTACATTAATCCTTCAATCAATGTGGCTATATGCGTTCCTTTTCCCGGATGTATAGGTATACCCGCAGGTTTATTAATTATCAACAAATTTTCATCTTCATACAGAATTTCAAAATCCATCTTTATGGGAATTATTTGATTATTCTTTTCCCTGTTATATTTTGTAGTTTCTTCTTTAATTTCTATTTCATCACCTATCTCCAATCTAAAAGATGGTTCTTTTACTCTCTTTCCATTAACTAGAACCTTTCCTTTTCTTATAATCTTATATATAGCACTTAAAGGCATATTTTGAAGTTGTTTTCTAAGAAATTTATCTAGTCTTGAATAGTAATTGTTTTCGTTAACTATCATAACTACACCTCTTTTTCGAATTCTACATCACTATTATAACATTAAAAGAAAATTAAAAATCCCCCAATTGGGGGATTTGAATTATTATTTTAACATACCTTCAAATACAATTTTTTCATCTTTTATGTAGGTATACCCCTTTAAATATGCTTCGGTATCTATTCCTATAAAGTTAAATATAGTGGGGCTTAAATTTAAAAATAATCCAAATATATATTCATCACTGTAATTTTGTTCTATAAAACACCTATCACCAGGAACGTATTGATCGGGTCTTACTCCATAAAAAACAGCTTTATCGTCGGATAATTTCACATATAATACAGGTGTGCCTTCTTCCGTGTATTCAACACCATATTTTTCCCCATTTACATTCTCAAATTTACTTATTTCTAAATCTTCCCATGTTAAATCCTTATAATACACTACACCGTAAAATGGAATACTAGATTGCTCCATTCCAGAAAGAGAATTTAATATAACATCGGATATATTTGCTGATAGATAAAATGTTCCGCTAAAGTTATCTAACAATTCACTTAACTCTCTCAAAAATTCATCAGAAATATTAGTAAAAATACTCATCAAAGTATCTGGTATTTTTCTATTCATAAACAAAAATAAATCTCCGCCAATATTCTTATCTGCTAGTATATCTTTTCCTTTTTGTTCACTCACATCTAACACAAAATCTTTTGTTTTTTTATCCATTGGAATTTCCTCATTATGAAATACCAAGGTATTTCCCTCAAGCTTTACATAACCAAATCCTTCCATTTTTATATCATCATTCAAGTTCATATAACTTACTGCTAAATATCCTTTATCGATATTTTGTTTAACTTTTTCAGGTAATTTACCACCAAACGGTAAGTTTGAAAAGATAAAATAACCATCCTTTACCATAATATCACTTGGGAATGGCTGGCCAGAAAATGTTTCAAAAATTTCTTTTATCTTTTCAGGATTTTTTGACGGCCCAATGGCAATAACAGCACTCCCATCCACAGTTGCTGCAATCAACAATTCGTTAAATAAATCCACATCATCTAACGTATAGTTTTTGACCATCAACTGCTGTTCCAAAACCCCAAAAATCATCTGTTCAAAACCAATTTGATTTACAAAAATATCCACACTATTGGTTTTTTTTGCTGCATCATACAATTCTGACAAATTTGGAACATAAATCAAAGAGTTAAAATCTTGTGGCAAAAACTGAAAAATATTTGCAAAGCCAAACAAAGAAATAACCACTCCTAGAACAATTAAAAATCTTTTCATACTAACACCTCCAACAACCTATTAAAATCAATATCACTTACATAATTTCCTTTAACTTTGCTTCCTCCACCACTTCCACCGTAAATGTTTTTCAGTTGTTCTATAATTTTCTTAACGTTATATCCACCAGTAGAAGTAAAATTATAACTTCTACCATCATACAACACCAATAAAGCCCCTTCTTTATCAAAATATTTAGGTATATACCTTAAAATATTTCTTTCACCTTCAAGGTAATACACATTCCCTTTTTTCTTTAATTCTTTCACTTTGTACTTTGCAAGTTCAGAAGATAATTTATCAACTTTTGTTGCACACATTTTTAACTCATCTAATGTCTTTGAAACCTTCTCTTCAATTTCAGAAATCGAACTAGTTAAGGTCTTCGAAATATTTCTTAAAATATTATTATATTTCCAGAAATATTTTAAAGCTAAGCTAGAAGCTACAAAATAAAGTCTTGTTAGATTTCCCTTTATCTTTTCTTGTTTCAACACCTTAATTACACCAATTTCTCCGGTATTTTTCACATGAAAGCCCCCACATGGAGAATAGTCAAATTCTCCTATTTTAATAATTCTTACTTTTCCCTCAACTTTTTCACTTAACGGTTTTCTTAATTTAAATCTACCAACATCTTCCCTATCAACCAATACCTCTTCTACATTAATACACCTTTTTACAACATCATTTGAAAGTTCCTCCGCTTCCTTTAACACCATATCGTTCACAAACGGAACATCCAAATCTACAGTGGTGTATTCAAACCCCATTCTAAAGCCTACAGTATTTATTTCCGCGATTTCATGTAAAGCCGCAGATAAAATATGCTGAGCTGTATGGTGAGCTTTTACAAAATTTCTATGTTCTTCATCAATCTCTATTTCATAACTTCCCTCTTCTATCTCCCTATCAATCTCATGATATATTTTTCCATCCTTTTCAAACACTCTCAAAACCCTTGAATTGCCAATATATCCTCTATCACCTAGCTGTCCTCCTTTGTAATCCACATAAAAAGGGCTATTTGAACTAATAGCATAATATCTATCACCTTCTTTTTCTACTTTTTCAACAAAGACTTCCAAAAACATTCCCTCCTTTAGAATGTTTTTCCCATTAAAAAGAAGAAATTCCAATTATTTTCATAATACGCCTCTCCAACCCTTATTAAACCTAAGAACGGGAGATTAAGTCCTAACTCAACTCCTACAGACCATTTTAACATATCAAATGTGTATTCATCACCAACAAAAGCAAAATCTCCAAAACCTGCAATATAGAATGGATAATTACTATTCTTATCAACATATCTTATATCGTTATTCATCAAAAATGTCATATTTCCCTCTAACGTAGCACCTCTCAAACTATTCAATCCAGATAGATAATTGTGTATCTTTGTACCTTCATATTGGAAAAGTTGTGATGCGAAAAATCTTGACGCAAGTGTAAAATCACCAAATGGTATATGCAAAGACAGTTCTTCTTGGAATTTATCCGCAACAGGTGCATTGCCTAAAATTTTAAAATACTTCTGTCCAATTAATCCAAAATACCAACCCTCAGTTGGTATTACCAAATCATCAAGAGTTTCGAACGTATAACCTGCTAATACATTTCCTCCCAAGTACTCTTCTTCTGTATTAAAATATATCATCTTATAATCCATTCCAAAACCAAAAGTAAACGAATTGTTATTTATCTTTAAGGATGACAACGTAATGTCAAATCCAAAGTTATTAGTCACAGTAGCATCATCCGTCAAAGTTGATGCCTCTGTTATGTATGAATAATTTAAACTTCCACCAAAAATTACCGGCATTGCAAACGGTTTTCTTATTGAATAATTAAAACTTACCGATTTATTTGAAACCCCCAAAAAAAGACTTAAACCAATTGATTGCCCCAATCCAAAAGGATTAACTGTCTTAAGTTGAAGTTGTCCTGCAAGTCCTTCATACCAAGGTTTTCCTTCGCCAGGAGGCCCCCATGTCCCACCACCTATAAAATTAAACTTTTTTACCTTTTCTTCAAGTTTTAACTTTACATCTAAAACATCTGTTGCAGCTGGGGTAATATCAAAATCTATTCCATCAAAAAATTGTGTTTTGTAAATTTCCACATATGTATTTCTAAGTTCATCCCTATTTGCATAACCTCCAGGTTTTATAGATATTAAATCATCAAAAGTATAAGGTTTTGTTTGTTCCAAACCTTCAATTTCCACATCACCAAATTTATATTCTGTTACATGTATTAAAAATTCTTCATCTCTTATTTCCGGTTTTACACTTACTATGTAATTTTTCTCGTCATACCAACTTTTTACCTTTTGCAATGTGTTTAATAAATCTAAATTTGTTACAGTACCAGAAAGTGTTACATCAGAAAAATCGTTTAGAGTGTTGCCCAAAACTTCAACACCTTTAATAAATTTTTGATCCTTTTGATCTTTTAAAAGTTTATTTTGTACAATTACAATACTTAACTTTTTCGATGGTTTTTCACCATTTACATCTAATATTTGGATATTGGAATATGGTGAAAAATAAACATATTTTCCAAATTCTTGAAAAATTCTTTGTAAATCTGCCATTTTTGGATAATATGATTTTTCATTATCGAAAAGCCTCAAAAACCAATTTTTTTCTAAATAATCTTTATACTCTTTCAAATTTGCATCTTTTTTAATTTTTGACAATATCTCTTCTAATCCTTCTACTTCACCACTAAATTCAACACTGTAGAGTGCGTATTCAATAACTTTAAACGTCACTTCTGTAGCATCAATTGTACCTGTAACATAAATAAATCCCTGATCCTTGTTTTTTGAAAAAACATTGGAAACTATATATCCTTCATCTTCATAAATTTTAGAAATATTAAGTATACTCTCTCTAAATTTCATGAAGCTAAATGGTTTACCTTCCAACAATGTTATTGATGCATTAAGTGTATCTTTGGAAACCAACTCTACACCATTTATCTCTAGATTTACTTTTTCAACCTTTTTGTTTTCCAAAACATCTATTACAAGCTCAATTCCCTTTTCACTTTCAATCTTTGACCACTCAACACTTGAAAAATAACCTGTTCCTTTTAAATTTCTAATAATATCGGCTATTGCATAATCGTTAATGTCCTTTCCTAAATAACTTGCATATGCAAATTCCAAATCATTTTCTTTTAAAAGATTTAACCCATTAATAGTTACTTTTTCTAAAATTGCACCAAATGATAACAAAAATATCCCCAAAAAAAACAAGACAAAATACTTTTTCATATCTATGCCTCCTTACCTTCTAATTCTAATATCATTTCCTTTAAAATCTTAATCTTACCTGGAGAATTTAAATCACCTAAATATTCCTTTACAACTTGCGAAGAAATTTCATAGCAATCTTTTCCCCTGCATCTTTTGATTTTTAAATTTACATTTTCGTTCATTAAAAGTGACAAAAAAACAGTAATTAAATCTCCCACAGGCTGGCAATCTATATGTTCCTTAATAAATGTTGCCTTCACAGTTGTTCCTTCTCCTAACTTAGTTTTTATATCAACACTTCCTCCTGTCATCTCTACAGCTTGTTTTAAAAATGGTAATCCTAAACCAAATCTTCTTATCTTTTTATCCCTAGATGTATAAAAAGGATCGAAGACCTCATTTAAATCCTTAATACCAGGTCCATCATCTCTTACAACAAAGGTAAACTCCTTGTCTGTTTCGTAAATCTCTAAAATAACATTTTTTGCTCCTGCTTTTATGGAGTTTTCCGTAATATCCTGCACATGATCTGCAATTGTTAGAAGTCCCAAATCGTCTTTACCCTCCCACTAATAATTGCCCCTAAAACACTATTTACATCTTTCTTTTCCACATCAATTATACTATATCTTACACCTATTTGCTCCAAAAAATGTGCATCAGATGAAGAAAGAGCTATATATCCATTTTTTCTTGCGGTGTTTAGCTCTTCTTTGTTTGTAACTTCGCAAATCTTTACTGGTAAATTGGGAAAGATACCCAATTGATATAACACACCAAATTTTCTTCCAATATGTGCATATACCGGTAATCCTCCATACTTTTGAATTATATCAACAACCTCTTCAAGGGAAAGCTCGGTGGGAAAACCAAGCGCGGATTTTTCCATCTTTAAGAAATTATCATTCTCATCCACGTATATTTGATATCCAAATTTTTCTGGATCGTAAAAAATTTTTGGAAGGTAATCCTTTAAAATTAGGGAAAGTCTTTCCAAATTACTAATACTTAGAAAATAGCCTAAAATGTGTATATCTTCAACTGTTTGAATTTCTATACCTGGAATAACAAGTTTCCCTTTTCTCTCAAAGAGATTTTTAAAAGCCCGTACGTTACCTCCACTGTTATGATCACAAATTGCTATAACATCTGGAGATCTATTAAATACTTCCCCAGGAACCATTGTAATTTCAGCACACGGAGATAACGAAGAATGTATGTGAAGGTCTGCCTTCATCTTATCCCCAGAGTGTAAATTTTCCCTGAAACTGTGTACGCATCATCCTTTGCTTTTAAAAGACATATTCCTTCTTCCTTTGCTTTTTCAATAACATCATTTGAAAAATTCATATCCTCACACAAAACAATTGCTTTTATTCCTGACATTGCAGCAACAGCTATTATATTCAAATGATTTTGAACCGTAATCCAGATCGATCCGCTTTTTGCATTTTTCATAACCATGCTCAATAAATCCCCAGTATATGCGTGAACTATTTCACAATCATCTTTAAAAAAAACGGCTTCTGCATCAATTGCACCGATTATTTTTGAAAGTTTCATAAAAATCCCCCTTTTACGCTATATTATCGAACAATATACCCAACAGATATTTTGGAATAGCCATTCCAAACATTAATGCATTCTTGGCTATTTCAAGTAATAATATTTGCCTTTTTAATTCTTCCTTTTTCACAGGATCTGTTTCAACCTTCATCTTCATCTCAATTTCTCTAATTTTATCACTTATATGCCTTGTATCAACAGGTTGTCCTTTACTATTTTCCTTCTTTCCAGGAATATACATCCAAACCTTGGTTTTTCCGGCAACAGCAGCTAAAAATGACCCTCTTTTTCTGAGGTCCAAATATATACCCCCAGAAATTATAAACCCACCTTCTTTTTCCGCTTTTCTCTTAAACGCATAGTAATTACTTAATTCTTGGTTTAATACCCTTAAAACACTTCTGCTTGCAGGTGCACTATGCGAAAGGCCCGGTTCTCCAGGATCCAATTTGTAACCCAAAATAGGATTAGATATAGTCGAAACTTTCATAATATCACCTGCTTAAAAATTTCAAAGCCTTTTTAATTATATCATCTAAACTGTCATCCTTTTTTAAAATTTGAGTGACAGCTTTTTTCGATTGATTTCTGCTAAATCCCAGCGTAACTAATGCTTCTATTGCCTCTAAAATCTTTTTATCCTTTTCCGTTAAAGTTACATCAAATTCTTTCATAGAATCTTTTAGTTCTAATATAATCCTTTCTGCTGTTTTTGGACCTATTCCTGGAAGTGTAGATAATGTTTTAACATCTTCATTTACAATAGCACTTACAATATATGAAACATCACTTGAAGTAATTATTTTTAGAGCACTCTTTGGGCCTAGTTTGTTAACCAAAATAAGTTTCTCAAATAACTTTAGTTTCAAAACATCTGAAAAACCGTATAAACTTATTTCATCGTCATTTACAATCATCTTTGTAAATACTTTTATTTTTTCATTCAAAAAATCTTCGAAATAACCTGTATCGCCAACTACTATCTCATATACAATTTCATTCACATTTAAATACAATTTTCCATTTTCGATGTCTTCCAATACACCATACATTGCATAGATCACAATTTCACCTCAAATAGTTCTGCCGCATTTTTCACTAATGTTTCCGCTACATCATTATCTAAAATCCTATTTATCTCTTCCACTACGTATTTTACATATGAAGGCTCATTTCTCTTACCTCTAAATGGTTGTGGCGGAAGGTATGGGCAATCAGTTTCCGTTACTATATTTTCCTCTCCTACTAATCTGACCACATTTCTGAGATTTTCGTTCTTTTTATATGTAACAGGACCCCCTATTCCAAGCATAAAGCCCAATTTCACAAACTTTAACGCATATTCTTTATCACCACTAAATGCGTGAATAACTCCCTTAAAATGGCCAATCATCTCAATAATATTATATGCATCTTCATAAGCATCTCTTATATGCACAATTACAGGTAAATCTAATTCTTTGGCAAGTATCAATTGTTCTGTAAACACCTTTTGTTGAACTTCCACTGGTGAAATGTTTCTATAATAATCTAAACCTATTTCACCAATTGCAACTACTTTGAAATTTTGTGCGAGATTATTTAACTTCTCTAAATATTTTTTTGGTACATCTTTACTATCGTGGGGATGAACTCCAACAGTTGCATATATTTTATTATACTTTCTTGCAAGCTCTATACAAGACACACTATCTTTTAGGTTAGTAGCAACGTTAACAACAAACAAAATTCCATCATCTTTAAATTTTTTAATTACTTCTTCTCTATCTTTATTAAAATGTTTCATATGAAGATGTGCATGTGTATCTACTATCATAAACTATCACCTCAAGATTATTATACAACAAAACAGACATAAATAAAAAGTCTCGGACTAGCCGAGACTTTTTATTTTTTTTCTTTTAATTTTTTGACTATAAACGAGGCAACATGAATTCCTTTAGTTCCACGTCCAAACCCTGCATCCATACCATTTTCAACAGCAAGGTCATTATTAATTTGAGTACCACCTGCTATAATCAATACCTTATCTCTTATTCCTTTTTCAATTGCAAGTTCATGCAATTTTTTCATATTCTGAATATGAACATCATTGTGTGTAATTATCATAGATGCAAGAATTACCTTTGCACCTGTTTCAATAGCTGCATCAATAAGTTTTTCAGGTGGAACACTTGTTCCAAGGTATGTGTATTTTATCCCATACTTTTCAATACCACCATGTTTTATATCCAATACTTCTCTTAATCCAACTGAATGTTCATCATTCCCTACTGTTCCTGCAACTACGTGTATCGGATTTTTTTGGATAAACTCAAATATTTCCTCTTCGGGTAATGTTTCAGGTTTCTTTGGAAGTTCTAATTTGTCTATCTCTATTTCAAAAGGTACCTTTGCTTTAACTTCTATATACGTTCCTTCCGATGGATGAAGTATTGTTTTGTGAATTACCGTAGGCTCTTCAAGACCTAACTTTTGACATAAAGCTATTGCGGCTGCCTCAGCCAACTCTTCTGGGAGCGCAAACGTCATATCCATTTGGATCCATCCATCCGAGAACCATTCTACTTCTGGTTTTATAACATTTCTTTTTCTCATATCTCTTATCTTTTCCAGCCTAATATTTACGTTATCACTTTCATCCAATTCGTCTATAAACTGTATTTTATCTGGATTGTGTAATGTACAGCCTCCTATCAAATCGCAAGGTTTTTCAATTCCCTCAGGCAAATTATTATATCCAAAATGCTCACACACTGGTGCCATGTAATCTTCATCTCTAGGAACAACTGTTCCCGCTGCTATTTCACCATTCTTTTTCCTTGCAATTCCATCACCTATTCTCTCGGGATAATAACCATTATCAACAAACATTCCCGCTTCCAACGCCTCAAAATAACCACCTATATCTAATATTTCTTCAAGCATTAAAATTGCTCTCATTTTCAATTCTCTTACTTTTAACCCAATTTCTTTTTCGTCTATCTTCACATATCTTTTCATTCCATCTAGTGCAACTAATGTGTGTTTTGCAGTTTCAACACCACGTATGGAATTTACATGCCATGGTACATTTCTTCCTTCGTCAGGAGTAATTGTCGATTGCAAATCTGCAGATGTTAGTCGTGAAATCAACGTGTTGAGAACGTGTATTCTTGTAGCATCGAATAAATCTGACTCGATATATCTTGTATTCATTTGTGCCCTAAATCTAAATCCATCGAACAATTCTCTCAAAGCAACTGCATACGGTAGGTTATATCTAAATTCAGGCATTGGTGCAACAACTGGTGGAACTGTGGAAAGTGCTATATACTCTTTCTTCATTCCTGCTTTTAATGAATACATACAATTAATACCGTGTTGTACCAAAAGTTCTGGCATTACCGTCCATGCTAACTTTGCAGATGCATTGGCGTTATGAGCCCCATCTATCTGTAACATATTTACAGATGCCATAATCTTTTTCGCAACAGCGGCATCGACAAATGAACGTATTGGATTGATACCTCTATACAAAACATTGTATTGTGGGTCTTGGTGTGCACCATTTACCCCTTCTTCTGCAAACAAAACTGCAATTTCAGGACCTGCAACTCCAGAAACATAACTATGAAAATTTATTGGCCTTCCTACTTCTTCTTCTATTAAATCCAAAGCCTTTCTTGTTGCACGGAGTTGTTTTCTGGTAATTGGTATACCACCTATTCCCTCAGGTGTACCCTCAATTAGCCCATCGTAATGTGATTGCCCCAAAGTTCTTATAACCATTATGTGATCTGCACCATGCCATGCTGCCATTCTCATCCTTCTTATATCATCTTCAAATCTCCCAGATGCTATTTCAGAAGTTATAACAACCTCTGGTTGTGGATCTATGCCACCGAAATAATGGGCCGCTGGAAGTGGTATGGAATTCTTCAAATCTTCACTTACTTGATAATATTTGTAATCACCTATTTTTGTTTCTTCCGGCAATCTTTTTCGCCAAGTCCAACCTTTTCTCTTTGGCCTATATTTATCCAAATCTTTTAAAATTTCATCTATATCTATTGGTTTCTTGGGATCAAGCATTGTTTCCCACCCCTTTGAAAATTCTATCTACATCTTCCCAATATCTTCCTTCTATTAACGCTCTCCCTGCTTCAATAATATCCAAATTTTTCTCCTTTGCTATTCTCCAAACAATATGACCTGCTCCTTTTCCCAACAAGCCTCTTTGAAATATCAAATCAACAAGTTTAGAGGATTCTAAACTATTAAATCCCATTCTAAGTAATACTGATCTTTCAACTGAAGGAGAAGTATGTGTTCTTGCCAATTCTATTAAAGGATCTACAACCCTTTCTACAAGATGCCAAAAATATTCGTTTAGCTCCTCATCACTCATTTTCTGAAGATGCTTACTTCTTTCTTTAAAATCGTCCTTTCTGGGGTTCAATTTATTCACCTCCAAGTAATTCTTTTATAAATTTTTTTATCTTTTCAGGAGTTGTTTTCGTATCTTCCGCCATAAATTTTATCTCTTCGTCACTAAACCTTTTTTTATTGTACCTTTTAATTGCTTCTTTCACATAACTTTTTCTCACATCATCCATATTAAGCTCAATATATCCTATCTGAGATGGATGTTCAGGAATAACTATCCTCTTTCCCGGAAGATCTTCTTTTATTGGATCTCCTCTTTTGATTTCCATCCCCATTTTCTTTGCAAACGTCAATTGTGCAGAAGGAAGCTTTCCCGCACCTGTATATTCTGTTTCATTTACAACTATTACTTTGTCTTCATCCATTTCAAGCGCCAATGCAAATGCAGCAGCAAGAGATGTATTACCTGCAGGTCCTCTTTGCATACCTTCAAGTTGTGCGAGCATTTCTGTAATATAAAACACCTCACCTTGCGTTACCAAAAGATACCTATCCATATATCGCAAAGCTCTTGCGGCATTTTTCGGAACATCAGATCTATCTGGAAAAGTTGCAAACGGAAGACCAAAACCTGTATGCCCTGTTGTAAAGTATTTTTTGTTAAAATCATTATCACTTGCCATGTGTAGCCCTTTTAAATTTACGCTTGCTGCAATTATCTTAGTATCAAGAGCCCCTGCTTTCTTTAACCCCCTTGCCGTTCCCGTTAAAATTCCTCCACCAGCGTGTGTAATAACAACTACATCGGGATATTTTCCCACCATATCTCTAGTCTGCTGGGCAATTTCATATCCCAACGTTTCAACACCCGCTATTGCATATGGTGTATAAAGAGAGGCGTTAAAAAATCCCGTTTCTTCTAAAAGAACTAAAGTATAATAAAAAAGTTCGGGTCCCACTGTAAGTTGAACAACTTCTGCTCCATACGCCTCACATGAGCGAGCTTTTTCCAGTATCTCAGGTTGCCCAATCCATTTACTATCATAACATTCTTGAGCAATAATACACTTTAAACCACGTTTTGCCGCTTGAGACGCGACAGCTGCTCCATAATTTCCGCTGGTAGCCGCAATAACTCCTTCATATCCGTTTTTTTCTGCATGATACACACTTACCGAAGCACGTCTGTCTTTATAACTCCCCGAAGGATTTGTCGCCTCATCCTTTATAAATATCCTTGCACCTTTCCCTTTGGGAGCAATTTTCTTAATTAACCTATTAATCTGTCTCAATTCCACAAGAGGAGTATTCCCTACACCTGTTTCATTTTGAATCTCTCTAACCTTTTTCAGAGAATACCCAACCTCTTCCATCATTTTTTCATAATCAAATACTAAATCCGAAATCAAGAATTTTTCATAATCTATTCCAACGGCCTTTTTCATTATTTCATTTTTTCTTGACATTACTGCATTGTATGAAAGATCATGCATCGTTATCACCTTCTAAAATTCTTCTTAACTCAAGACCTACGGTAATAAGTTCCGGAATAGGCTCACCAAAGTCATGTTCATACTTTGGGTTAATGGAAACGAGTGTGCCTGTAACTTTTCTTCCAGTAAGAGTCTCTACTTCAACCTCATCTCCCAATTTTGCAACATCATTTATCAAAAACCCCTTCACCCTCATTTCAAGTGGCACTTTTTTTGTATCCTCAGGTAATTGCGCTGTCCTTTCTTTAGATTTTAAAAGTGTTTTCTGAATTTGAACCCAATCACCTTTTTTTGCTTCCATATTATCACCTCATTTTATTGAAAGGATAGACCTTGGAACGGGTAAATCAGCCATGGTTTTTAATCCTGGTGTTGCACCAATAACTATTGGAATCATATTCGTTGCAATGGCAATAGTTGCTTTTCCCCCAGGAATTTCAGGTTTTATCGCAAGTTTTATATCTGGATCTCCGTAAATCTCTATATAATCACCTGTTTCAACACCTTCAAGATGCGGATGTATCTGCTGAGGATGTTGCATTTCAATAACCACTTCATCTCCAATGTACGCTTTTGCGGAATGATTGCATCCAGCTACCATTCCAGGTTCTACTTTTACAACTGGTGTTTCTCTGTGAACATTTGAAATTATCGGTTTTCTCTCTTCTTCTATTTTGTCCACATTCCATCCCAATGCCCTTGCAATCATCATTATACTTTGAGGAAATCCAATATGTCCAACTATTTTTCCCGTCTTTAATCCATCTTCAAATTCTTCAGGTGTTGTCCCTACACCTTGTGTCTCCATAACTGTCTTTCCAAAAGGAGACAAATCATTTATTCTTCTTGCAACAATTTTATCAACCTTGTTACATACACCAGTTAAAGAAAGTATTAGAGTATCTAAAACAAATCCCGGATTTACCCCTGTTCCTAATATAGAAACACCATATCTTTTTGCAAGACTATCCATGTATAATGACTCTTCTGGGTGTGAATCAAAGGGAAAAGCCATTTCTTCTGCAATAGTAATTACATTACAGTGACTTTTTACCGCATATTCTATCTGTGGTAAAACATCTTTAACAAATGAAGATGTAGCAATCACAACTAAATCAGGATTTGTTTCTTCAATGATTTTTTTATCGTTAGAAATCTCTATTCCTAATTTTTCCATTCCCAAAACCTCTCCTACATCCTTACCCGTATGGGTTAAATCAATTGCTCCCACAAGTTTCATAAAACCGCTTTCAACAACATTTTTTGCAATACCGCTACCCATTGCACCTAATCCCCAACAAACTATTCTCATATCTTTAACCTCCTTTATTTTTAAAAATCTCCATACTAATGTTATCATGCGTTTTATTTTTTTTCTATCTTGTATAAATTCAATTAACTTTAGGTAAAAATAATAAAGTAAAAAAAAAAACATTAAACATTGTTTTATTTAAGTATACATATTTATGCTTTATTTTTTGATTAATTACGAAAAAAACTTTAACGCTTTAACTTATTTCAACTTTTTTGCTATTACCAAACTTCAACTTGCTCTTTAGTATCATCACTTCATTTCTTTTACAATCTTGAAGTATTTGACATTAGGAAATTTCAGAATTATTTAGTTAGTTTTGCAAATCATTTGTTTTTTTATGATAAAATCATGTTGTAAAACAAACGCAGATAAATTAGGAGGGATAGCGCATGAAAAAACTTGAAATCAGAGATTTATTAAAATTTAAGTTTATTTCAAGTCTTTCTTTTTCACCCGATGGTAAGTTTCTTGGATTCGTCGTTCATAAAATGAATGAAGAAGAAAACAATTACATTTCAAATATTTGGGTTTATAACACAGAAAGTAAAAATTTATTTCAACTTACAACTTTTGGCCGAGAAAGTAATTTTATATGGCTTGATAACGAAACAATCCTTTTTCCATCAATCAGAGATGAAAAAGAAAAAAAAAGAAAGGAAAAAGGGGAAACATTTACAATATTTTACAAAATTAGCATAAACGGTGGAGAAGCTGAGAAATATTTTGAAGTACCTTACATTGTAAGAAAAATAGAAAAATTAAATGATCAAACATTTGTTTTACTTGTATCATCCGATAAAAACATTCCAGATTTTACAAAACCTGATGAAAAAGAAAAACAACAAGCATTAAAAAAGATAAAAGAAGAGAAAGATTATGAAATAATTGATGAAATCCCTTTCTGGCAAAATGGCGCCGGCTTTACAAACAAAAAAAGAACAAGACTTTATCTG
Organism: Thermosipho melanesiensis BI429; assembly: GCF_000016905.1. Taxonomy (GTDB): domain Bacteria; phylum Thermotogota; class Thermotogae; order Thermotogales; family Fervidobacteriaceae; genus Thermosipho; species Thermosipho melanesiensis. The sequence goes on along the minus strand of NC_009616.1, from coordinate 941,971 downwards.
TATAATTTAAAGGAAAATACATTTATACCACTTACAGATGAATTTACCAACGTAATTCAATTTGATATTAAAAATGACAAAAAGAAAATTTTATTTATATCAAATAGATATAAAAACAAAATGAAAATAGGTGCAGATTTGTTCTTGTATGATGTAAACAGTAATACACTTGAAAAATTAACACACGAAACTTCATTTAGATATACATATGCATATTTTTTAGATGATTCAATAATTTTTGCTGGCAGTAATATGAAAAAATATGGAATTACTGAAAATCCAAAATTTTATCTTTTAGAGCCAAAAACAAAGCATGTAACCTTACTTACCCCTGATTTTGATTTAAGTTTACGAAATAGTGTAGGAACTGATTGTAGATATGGTTCAAATAAAAATGCAGTAACCGACGAAAATTACTTTTATTTTATTACAACTGAATGGAATAGTTCATATCTTAACAGGATAAATAAAGAAGGCAAAATAGAAAAATTAACAAAAAAAGGTGGTTCAATAGATGGTTTTGACGCAAAAAATGGAAAAATTTACTTTGTTGGTTTTAAGGATTACAAACTTCAAGAAATATATGAATTAAAAGATACAGAAACACAAATTACTACTTTCAACGAATGGGTTGTGAAAGAAAGAAAAATTTCAAAACCAGAACGATTCACTTTCTTATCAGGTGATGGTGTAAAACTCGAAGGGTGGATAATAAGGCCTGTAGATTTTGATGAATCCAAAAAATATCCAGCAATACTAGACATTCATGGAGGACCAAAAACTGTATATGGAGAGGTATTTTTCCATGAAATGCAAGTTTGGGCAAATGAAGGATATGTAGTAATGTTTACAAATCCACGAGGTAGTGATGGGAGAGGGAATGAATTTGCCGATATTAGGGGGAAATATGGAACAGTTGACTATGAAGATTTAATGAAATTTGTTGATGAAGCATTAAAAAGGTCCCCGTTTATCGATAAAGAAAAACTTGGGGTTACAGGCGGTTCTTATGGGGGGTTTATGACAAATTGGATAATTGGTCATACTGATAGATTTAAAGCAGCAGCATCTCAAAGAAGCATATCAAATTGGATTTCAAAGTTTGCAACAACTGATATAGGATATTTCTTTGTAGAAGACCAACACGCATCAAATCCATGGAATAATTACGAAAAACTTTGGTGGCATTCTCCAATGAAATATGCCGATAAAATTAAAACTCCAACACTTTTCATTCATTCTGAAGAAGATTACAGATGTTGGCTTGCTGAAGGAATTCAGATGTTTACATCGTTAAAATATTTTGGAGTTGAATCACGACTTGTTTTATTTAAAGGAGAAAATCATGAACTTTCAAGAAGTGGTAAGCCAAAGCATAGAATAAGAAGGCTGAAAGAAATTACTGAATGGTTTAACAAATACTTAAAGTAAAAAAATTAGAGCGCTCTTTACGAGCGCTCTTTTTGATTTATTTCCAACCTCTTTGAAGGAAATTGGGGTATTGAGGTAATTGATGTGGATTCATCATTTGGGAATAACCATAACCATATTGCATTTCATAGAATGGCATCCTGGGGCCATATTGATACATAGGAATTCTTTGAAATCTTTGGTTTTGGTATAACTTTTTTTGATATATACCACTTTTTAAATATTTCAATCTTTCTCCAATGATCTTTTTGTACGGAATTTCAACTGTTATTCCTTCACTTGTGATCTTGTATACAAGATTAAATGTAGTCTTTTCATCAAGTTTTATTTCTACTGCTTGAAATTCAACTTTCATTCCAGGTTTAAAATCAAAAAATTTCCACATTGGTCCAATATAAAATTCTTCCTTTCCACTTTCCGTTTCTAAAACTATTCTTGATTTCGAAGGGAATCCTCCTACTTCAACATAAATTTGTTTTATCTCCCCCACATATGTAGCTGGTTCGCTCACTTCAATATTTTCAAATCTTTCCAATGCACCTTGATAATTTAAAAGTTTGTTATTTTGACTTTTAAATGGAAATGCAAACATAGAACTTATAAAAACCAATGAAACTAATAAAAATAGCAATTTTTTCATACCTTTCACCTCCCGTTAAATATTTGTGTTAATTTTTGAGTATAAGATTTTTAATTTTTTGATATTCCTCTTCACTAATTTCTCCTCTGGCTAATCTCTCATTTAAAATTTTGAGACTTTCACTTTTTGAGGAATAGTGAATTACATTTTCTTTTTCATGGATACCATTAATCAAATTTTTAAACAATTTATAAATTATAAATACTACAAAGAAAAATACTGAAAGTCTTATTATTGGTCCAAGCCATCCCATCCAACCAAAAAATCCATTACTCCACATAGGTCCGTAGTGCCAATACATATTTTCACCTCCGTTTTTCTCACACCTTTCACCTTCATTATACAAATTAAACCTTAAAAAAACCTTAGAATTTTTAATGGTATAATTTAACCGAGGTGATCACTTTTGGAAGAATATATAAAAAAATTAATACAACTAGTAAAGCTTGAAAGAGATGAGGAAATTAAAAGAATGCAATGGGAAATGAAAAATTTAACAGGAAAACAAAGAGAGAACAAAGGAAGAGCCATTCTAGATCTTTCACCTAAAATAATAGGTGAAGAGCTTGGAATGTATTTGGTAAAATTTGGAAGAAAAAAACAAATTGAAACAGAAATAGGAACAGGTGATGAGGTAATAATAAGCAAAGGAAATCCAACAAAAAGTGATATAAAAGGTGTGGTTACAGAAAGGGGAAAAAGATTTATAGTAGTATCACTATCAAATCTTTTACCAAAAGATTTTAAAAATGTAAGGATTGATCTTTACGCAAGTGATATAACCTATAAACGACAAATAGATAATTTAGAAAATAACGATGTGAAAAAAATACTAAAATACATTTTATCTGACCCCAAAGTTGTTGATAACGGAACAGAAGAATTTACCCCTATTGACAACAACCTAAATGAATATCAAAAACTTGCCATATCAAAAGCTCTAAAAAGTGAAGACTTCTCCCTTATTCACGGACCATTTGGAACTGGAAAAACAAGAACGCTTGCAGAATATATACTTCAAGAAGCAAAAAAAGGGAAAAAAATACTTGTTACTGCAGATAGTAACTTAGCAGTGGACAACTTGGTCGAAAGGTTATCAGAAAGCATTTCACATGTAAGAATAGGACATCCTTCTAGGATATCAAGTCATCTACTTAGCTCATCTCTTATGTATAAAATACAAACACACAATAAATACAAAGAAATTGAAAAATTGAAAAAAACATTCGAAAAATTAATACAAGAAAGAGAAAGTTTTCAAAAACCAATTCCAAAATGGAAAAGAGGATTAACTGATAAACAAATATTAAAACTTGCAGAAAACAACAAATCACAAAGAGGTATACCTTTAAAAATAATCAAAGACATGGCAAAATGGATTAAATTAAACGAAAAAATAGAAACTATAAAGGAAAATATCTATAAAATAGAAGAAGAGATATCTAAAGATATTATCAATAATTCAATGGTCGTATTTACAACAAATTCATCAGCATATATTGATATTTTAAAGGATTACGAATTCGATGTGGTTGTAGTTGACGAAGCAACCCAATCAACTATTCCAAGTGTTTTAATTCCTTTATCTAAAGGGAAAAAATTTGTTCTTGCGGGAGATCACAAACAACTACCTCCAACTATTTTGTCCGAAAAGGCAAAAGAACTTTCTACAACACTATTTGAAATGCTAATAAAAAAATACCCCCAAAAAAGTGAAATATTAAAAATACAATATCGCATGAATGAAAGACTCATGGAATTTCCCAACAAGGAATTTTACAACAACCTTTTAATCTCTGGTGTAAAAAATATCACATTAAAAGATCTAAACTTTAAAGGCAAAACCCCTTTAACAAATTACGAAAATGTACTTATTTTTATCGATACATCGTGCTTAGAAAATTACGAAGAACAAAGAAAGGATTCCACATCATACATAAACAAACTGGAAGCAAATGTTATAAAAAACATTGTAGAAAGTTTTATAAATGAAGGAGCAAAAAGGGAATGGATTGGTGTAATTTCTCCATATGACGATCAAGTTGAACTGATAAGAAGTTTTGATCTCAAAATAGACGTCAACACAGTAGACGGTTTTCAGGGAAGGGAAAAGGAAATAATTTTAATATCTTTTGTAAGATCAAACAAAAACGGAGAACTTGGATTCTTAAACGACCTAAGAAGATTAAATGTTTCATTAACCAGGGCAAAAAGAAAACTTATATTAATAGGAAATTCTAATACACTAATAAAAAATCAAACGTACAAAAGGTTGATAAACTTTATAAAAAAAGGATACGGAGGGATAAAATGGTTAGAAATATCATCTTTGATTTAGGAAGAGTACTTATAAATTGGGCCCCCAAAAAATACATGGAAAAAGTGTTTGACAAAGATACCGTAACATTCTTTATGAACAATATCTTTAACACAAACGATTGGAACTTAATGGACAAAGGTTTAATAGATGAAGAAGAGTTATGGAAGAAAAAATTATCCACATTCCCCCAATATAAAGAAGAAATTGAGCATATGAAAAACAAAGTCATTGATCTTCTTACACCAATAGAAGAAAATGTAAATATACTCTACGAACTTAAAAAGAAATACAAACTCTACGTACTTTCAAATTTTAGTAAAAATTCATTTAAGATGGTAAAAGAAAAATACAAATTCTTCGAATTATTTAACGGAATAGTCATTTCAAGTTATGTAAATTCCATTAAACCAGAGGAAAAAATATATAAAATACTTATCAAAACATACAACATAATTCCTGAGGAAAGCCTCTATATAGATGACAAAATAGAGAATATATCCACTGGAAAAAGGTTGGGATTTAAAACAATACATTTAAAAAGTCCAGAGCTCCTTAAAAACAAATTAAAAAAATATATCTAAATACCAGGCCAACCAAAATCAAATGATACACCTTGTAAAATACCTTTACCATCTTTTTTCAATCCAAAAATTACGTTAATGTATTTATCCACATAAATGTATACGGTAGTTGTGGAAAGCAATGTGTAATTAATCTCTCTATAGGTGTTGAGATTGTATTTAAATTTTGCATTCCAAGTAAATGTTGTGTTTTTTTGAAAATCTGATTCTGACTGGATATAATCCCAAAATGCCGCATTATCGGTTAAAAATTTTTTCCAAACATTAGCTCCAGAGATAAACATTATTTTCGTATATGTATTATCAACAGTTTCCAACACCTTTTCTTGGATATGGAGCGCATCTTTTAACAGATAAGACAACAAAACAGAAGAAATAACAGAAAAAAATATCAATATAATTCCAATTGAAATATTTAAAAATCCTTTTTTCATAATCTTCAACCTCACAAATTCGGTATCAATGTAATTATTCTCGTCTTTTTTATCTCAAAATCATCCCAAGGGGATCTCCACGTAACTGCAAATTTCAACGCATATATGGAACTTAAATCAAAACTCATATTTTTTATTTCAGATAATTTTTTCTCACCATTGGGATAATATAATGCATATACCTCAAAATCCTTTACATTTTCAAGAATATCTTGTCTGTAATGTTTTTGAGATAAATCTAAGACTGGAAAAAATCTTTCAATATATATCTTCCCCATTTCTTTTTCAAAAACTACTTTAGTTTGCCTAAATAAACTTGTTGCATACTCCACAGAATCTATACTATTTTTTGACAAAGGATAAATATACTTATCTTCATCAGATAAAGGCAATGTTTTTAATTGATTTGCAAGATTTATCTCATCTATTTTAAATGTATCCTCTGGCCCAATTTCTCCAGGAAATTCATCTGGACCTGAAATTTTTTCAACCTTTAGTTTGGCAAATCTTGTAAAATATCCTTCTGCAGAAGAAGATAATTTATTTTTAATAATAGTCCAGCCAAAATTTCCCACATATCCTTTATATAATGGAGAATAAGTACCATCTGTATTTCTTACAAAAAAGTTTTTATAAGTTACCACATAAGTAATATATAATACTAAAGAGGTACTATCTTCGTTAATATCAATGGAATCCGCCAACCAGAGGACATCTGTTACCTCCGTATATTTTCCTCCCTTCGGCATATAGCTTTCTTCGTCATCTATTGTATATTTAGGTAAATATAAATTCTTTAAAAGTTCACCTCCACTTCCTGCATATCGCAATTCATTTTCCAATATATCGTACAAAAGAGTAACATAACTTTCCGCATACAAATTCTGCATATTTACCCTTGAAAGCTTATATGATTCAACAGAATTAAAAACAACAGAAACAACTATTTGAAACGTCAACCCAATTATTATTAGCGATACAAGTAATTCTACAAATGTAAAACCTTTTTTCATACTATCACTCCAAAATCTTTGGCAAGGAATTTTCTATTTTTATAACCTTTGTTCTGTCTTTATACTTTATCTCAATCTCTAAATTAGAATACTCCGTTATCAACGTATTTCCACTCTTTTTCAAAAAAAATGCATCGTAAGTATATATCTCAAAATTTTCCACTTTATTTCCATTAACATATACTTCCATCGATTCTTCCAATGAAATCTCGGATTTTTTTCCATTATCCGAATTTCCATCTAAATCTTCGTCAACAAAAGAATAAAATTTACCACCATTAAACTTTATACAATAAATTGTATCCTTTAATACTGCTCCTCTTCTTGCCTCAACAAGAAAAAAGAACAAATTCTGAGAAATTCCTGAAAGCCTAGATTCGGTAGAAATATTTCTGTATACAGTTTCAAAACTTACATAACCTATACCGAATAAAACCGAAAGTATAACCAGTACAATTAATATCTCCAATAATGTAAATCCAGTTTTTACCATTGTTGAGGCACCACCTGTGCTTCAATATATTTTCCATCTTTTTCCACACGAACACTAACAATTGTTATAACTGGATAAATTATTTCATCGTAACCTGAGTAAACGTTAAAATTTTCCTGTGTTTTTGTACTATTTTTAGAAATCACTATTTTATAGTTTTCACCATCATAATACTCATTAAAAGTACCAGGAATTATAGATGAAACGTTCTGATATGAATATTCTTCGCATTTGTTTAACAAAATTTCAGACATCTTAATAAGCTGAGAGTTTTCTTTGGTTTTTTTTACCAAATTCCAAGAAGGTACAAAAGCTATACTAAATGCAAAAACTATTATTGTTAGTGTAATAAGAACTTCGACCAAAAGCGAACCTTTCTTCATATTATTTATCCCCTTTTTGCCAATTAAAACCCTTTATAATCACTTGAGAAGGTTGTGTTTCTATTTCGTATTTCAAATAACTTATATGAGGTGCAGAAAACGGACTTGCAGGCTTTAAAATTATTATTATTTGAGGATCGGGCACAGGTTTATCAAACTCTATTTCCGTAGTAAATGTATCTAAAACTGTTCCACTTGCATTTGGCATTAATGGATAGCTTTCTGGATCTATCAATTGTGGATCTTTTATACCACTTTTCACATACCTAATCTCAAAAGAACCATCTCCTAAAGATAAATCAAACTTTATCGTTACTTTTATCTTTTTTACAAAATTGTTTGGCAAATCTTTAGGCAAAATTCCAGCAAGCTTTGGCAAATAATCACTTACCATGTATCCTTTTTCTAACTCATATTCCTTCTGTGTTTGTGTTATTATCTTGTAGAAATTTCCTGAATGATTACCATCTGCCGCAACAAAATCAGGAACACCATCGTTATCCAAATCTGCTATTGTCCCAGCATCAAAATCATACGGTGGATTATTCTCAAAGCTATAACTTCCATGAACTAATTCCAAACTTACAAATTTTGGTTTATTATCTGAAGTAATATTTACACCTTTAAATAGATAGACACTTCCACCAAAATTTTTTCCTTGACGCCATGCATCAGTTCCAACAAAAACATCCTTAAAACCATCTCTATCTACATCTGTTATCTTTATAATAGTTGGTCCAAAGCTAGGAAGATTTTCTGGAGATTTCGAGTTTGGATATAAGGGGTCAACTGTTACATATTCACTTAAACTACCGTTTTCAGTGGTTATGACAAATTTGTTATCCACATCAAAGATAAGCTGATTGTTAGCAATTTTCCCAAAATAAACAAATATACTCTTCTTATCTGTGTGTCCGGCTATTAAATCAACAATTCCATCGTTATTTAAATCTCCTAAATCTAAAACACCGCCGCCTCCATTCGATGCCAAATCTTTATCTTCAAACAGTTTAACTATGTTATTTTTGTTGAAAAACCTTTCAACCCCTTTTGTTGGATCATTAATCCAAACCCAAAACCTACCTTTATAATCTACATAAAATATATCCTTATACCCATCTCCGTTGTAATCATAACTCGCCATAGCAGAAACTGTCCATTTTGTGACAAATTTATTATCTTTCTTGATTTTTTTATCACTTGCCTGTCCTTGGTTTAAAACATCATCAACAAATTGTGCGTATTGCCAACTATTAAAGGCAAACAAATCTAATTTCCCATCGTTATCAAAGTCATCAACAATCATAGAACCATCGCCATTTCTTACTGGTAATTCATAAGACCTCACATTTTCCAAACTTAAATCACCCGTCTCCTTCATTTTGTTCTCTTTTATAACTACCCAACCATCGTAAGTTAAAGAGATAATATCCGCATAACCATCGTTGTTATAATCCACAGAAAATGTTTGAGATACTTGCGAAAATGGTCCATAACCAGGTGATGCACTAATGTCATTTATTTTGTAAACGTTAACCGCTACTATTTTTCCTTCCTCAACCCTTGTAGATATGTTCTTTATATATATAGCACCCCATGCTTTTTCCGGATATTGCTGACTCCAATTTTCAGTAGGGAAAACAACACTATATGTTTCAGAAAAATAAATAGCAGAAAATAACAAAAATACCAAAAACAACTTTTTCATGATTTAATCACCTCACATTATATCAGACACATAATTAAAAAAATGTGGTTTTAAGCTTACACCAAAAAACAAATTCCATTTACCATCGTTTGGTGTCAGTTTTATTCCTCCCTGTAAATACATTATATTACTATTTGGAAATCCAAAAAAGACATACCCTAAAAAGCTTGGAACAAAATTTTTTCCGACAACACCTATACCAACACCAGCTTGCTTATAAAATGAAATTATATTTGAAAGCAGCAGCAACTTATATCTAACATCTTTAGCATCGTAATTCACATCTATATAACTGTAAGTGATTTGATTAAAAATATTTAGAAAATAACTTCCCAAAAGCGGGTAAAAAGTAGTATCAGTAGCCATTTTAGTTACGTTTATTGAACCATAACTTCCAATATTTTTATCGCCAAAATTAATACCTATATTCGGAGTAAAACTTATAAAGTTATAGTTTAAAGTATAAAAAAGTTCAACAGAAGTTTGCAAATAAAATGTCTTATCACATGCCACTTTTTTTACAAAAGGCATATATTCTAAAAACGTTATTCCATAAAAATTAGGTTTATTATTCATAACAACTCCTGCACTTATGAAACTTCCCCTTTCATCCTGCATGGATAATGCATAAGCTACCCCATAATTATCAACATCAAACTCCAATGACACATCGTTATAATTAATATTAACATAAAAGGGGGCCAAGACTAAATCAGAGTCAACAGAAGGTTTAAAATCAAAAATACTTCCAATTCCCCAGCCTTCAAAATTATACATTGGATAAAGATTTGAAAAATAAAACACAGGAGCAACCACCGATGGAGTAATACTATAGATTTTATCTTCTATCCAATTTGTTTTTCTATAACTCGCATTCAACGTTTCTTTTTCATTTACCCTAGACAATGCGTATTCTTCTTTTTGCAAAATTGTTGTTTTGTATACTCCCATACCATCTTTTGTATAGCTTATGTAAATCACATTGTCTCCATCTACTAAACCGTCAAATATCGCTTTCTCATTAGTCAACTTTTTAAATGTATCTGCATCAAATAATTCCATATTTTCTTGATATTTCATAACTAAGTATACTTTCCCTTTATGTTTTTTTAAATAAGCACCTTTCAAATAATAGTTATCCAGTAAATCTTCTGTTGCATTTTTACTAAGTCTATAAAGAGAATTTCCAACCAAATAATAAAAGTTAACTCCGTTAAACACCAAGCTTCTAACAAATCCATTCACCTGTATCTTTCTATCACCAATCCCGACAATAGTTGAAGTATCAGTTTTATCATCGTATATTGCATAAATAACCTCTCCATTTTCCACATCAAAAGCAGAAATAAAACCTTCGGCTATCTTTTTGTTTTCCGTTACTTCCCATATCTCCATTACCTTACCACCCAAAAGCGCATATATCTTTCCACTTTCCACTCTAAAATCCAAAGCAGATAAATTGTATTCTTTTTCTACTTTGCCATCTTCAACAACTATCAATTTGTTTTGAGGATAACCCAAATATCCTGAAACTGCTCCAAACTTACTCTTTAAAATATACAAACTATTTCCTTCTTTTTCCACCTTGTATATTCTTTCATTTTTTCCTTCATAAACTAACTTTTCGTAATTATCTATGTAATAATCTTTTTTTATGTTTTCCAACCAATTAGATAATTCTTCTTCATAAGAACTTCCAAAATGTTTTTGAAATTTGTCTTCAAATAACATTGAAAATCTTAAAAACGACAAATATGGCACGGAATAGTACAACATTATTTCAGGATAAGAATATGATGTACTCATTACATCTTTTAAATAGGCATTTACTTTTTCCATACCATATTTTTCCTTTATATACTCAAAGAATCCTCCATTTGCATTGTAATATACTTGCCCAACTCTAAAATCATTGGGAATGCTATCTTCTGGTAAATCGTCTTTAAAAGTTGCAAAAAGATACTGCGAAACAAGGGGATTTCTCAACCTTCCAGAATTTTCAGAAAACTGAGATTCTGAAAATACAGTTGGTGCTTCAAAGGAAAATACACCTAAATCCGGATAATACGGTATTCCAAAATCCGATAAAATCTTTAGGTATCCTTCTCTTGGTTTTAAAGTAACTATATGTGTAAATTCATGAATAAGTAAATACCTGTACCAATGATCTAGTGGCAGATAATTATATACATACCCCGTTGGATGCCAAGTATATATAACAATTGTATTTTTTTGAAGTGGATCTGCATACCCATTGGTAATAGTCTTCTTTGGCTTTATAAATATATTCACCCTACCTGGATCATTATCAAACATTTTTACTACATAATCTCTTATATTTTCAAATTCCATACCAATCCTTATCGCAAGTCCTTCATATCCATCAGGATAGTATACCGTCGCATGCTCAAAATACAAACTTTCAGAAAACAAAAAAACAGATATCACTATTAGAACTAATAAAATACACTTTTTCATCACACATCCTCCTTCAAGTTAGCTTTCCAATTGGCGCAAAATACACAACAAATTCCTCATTTCCATCTACACCTATAAGTCCATCCATTTTTTCTTGGTCATATGCTGCAATGGCACACGTTCCACAATCAATGCTGGTAGAAGCCAAATAAATATTTTGACAAACATGGCCCGCATCAATTGCAATTGTCTTATAAGACTCCTGTTTGTACTTCCATTCAGTTCTATATGGCACAGCAACCAACACAAAAACAACGGCACTTTCTCTCACAAATTTTTGACCCAAAGTAGCATCGACAATACTTTTTCTAAAGTCTCCCAATTTTACCTTACATAAACCATGTTTTAACCCAGAATATCTATATATTCCCGCATCAAGCCCTTTAACGTTAAAAACCATAACGTAAACGTCAAAAGGATGAGTTGCTCCTGCAGATGGGACCGTTCTAAAAACTACCTTCCTTGTTTCTACATATTTCCTCACGCCGTACGATGTCCACAACAAAAACGAAAGTTCTTTTAAAGATAAAGCCTCATTAGAAAATCTCCTTATACTTTTTCTTTCTTTTATTGTTTGAAAAAAGGACTTATGTCCTAAATCAAATTTTGGAAGTAAAATCACACCTTCACATGTTTTTTCAACCTCAGGTTTTTCTATTCCCTTTTCCCTATCAGTATTTGTAATTGCCCGCCAATTTGACTTCAAAACATCTCTACTTTTCATAATCATCACCTTCTATAATTTTTTACTAATTAAAGTATAACAGAATTTAACAAAAATAAAGAAAAAATTCAAATAAAATTTCTAAATTCAAAATTTGTGAAATAATGATATAATTTATCAGGAGGTGTAAAGCAATGAAAGTATTTATTACTTACAAAATACCTGATGCAGGCATTAAAATGTTACAAAAAAAATTTAAAATAGAAGTATACCAAGGTGAAAAGTTTTTAACAAAAAAAGAAATGATGGAAAAAGTTAAAAATGTAGATGCCGTCATTACCCAATTAAGAGATCCTGTAGATAGGGAATTTATAGATGCTGGAAAAAATTTAAAAATAATAGCAAATTACGCTGTGGGATATAACAACATAGATGTTGAATACGCAAAGAAAAAGGGGATATATGTAACAAATACACCAGACGTTTTAACGGAAGCAACAGCAGATATTGCATGGGCATTAATTTTAGCAGTGGCAAGAAAAATCATTCCAGCAGACAAATTTGTAAGAGAAGGAAAATTTGAAGGGTGGAAACCCCATCTCTTTCTTGGCCATGAAATATACGGAAAAACTATTGGAATAATTGGAATGGGAAGAATAGGAAAGGCTGTAGCAAGAAGAGCAATGGGGTTTGGTATGAAAATACTTTATCACAACAGAAAAAAAGTAGATGATGACTATAAATACAATGCAAAATACGTGGAACTCGAAACCCTCTTAAAAGAAAGCGATTACATCTCAATACACACTCCTTTAACAAAAGAAACTTATCATTTACTAGATAGCGAAAAACTTTCACTTTTAAAACCAACTTCTATACTTATTAACACAGCAAGGGGACCTGTGGTCGACGAAAAGGCATTGTATGAATTTTTAAGAGAAGGAAAGATTGCAGGTGCAGGTTTTGATGTCTATGAAAACGAACCAAAATTAACGTCTGGTTTGGAAAAATTAGATAACGTAGTGTTGCTACCACACATTGGTTCAGCAACATATGAAACAAGGGAAAAGATGTCAATAATGGTAGCCGAAAATGTAATAGATGCATTGGAAGGAAAAATTCCAAGAAATTTGGTGTGGGGTAATGATTAAGATAGCGGTAGCAGGCGGGGTAACAGGGGGACATTTATATCCAGCACTTGCAACTTTAAACGAGCTTCAAAAAATTACCCCTATTGATGTTTTATACTTCACAGTCAAGGGAAAACTCGAAGAAAAAGTTTTGAAAGATTACAACTTTAAAACTGTATCTTTAGATGTAAAAGGTCTTATTAGACCTCTTTATTCTTTTGGAAACATCAAGAGAATTTTAAAAATTCTAAATGCAAAAAACATCGTAAAAAAAGCACTTAAAGATTTTAAACCCGATATTGCATTTGTCACTGGAGGATATGTGTCATACCCTGTTGGGGTTACAGCAAAACAATTGGGATTTTTGTTGTATATCCACGAACAAAACGTAATCCCAGGTCTTACCAATCTCAAACTGTCAAAAATAGCTGATAAAGTCTTTGTCTCATTTGAAAGCTCCAAAAAATACTTTGAAAGAGAAGTATTTGTCAGCGGAAATCCAATATTTATCCACCAAAAAAAATTACTCAATTTTGATAAAAAAACAGTCTTAATCATTGGTGGAAGCGGAGGAAGCGAATTTTTAAACGAGCTTGCTTGTAAATTAGCAAAAAAAATGAAAGATTTACAATTTATATTATCAACAGGTGGGAAAAATATAAAATGCCTTGAGGAAAACTTAAGGGCGATAGATTATATAGAGAACATGGCAGATTATTATCAATCGGTAAACTGTGCCATTACAAGAGGTGGAGCAACAACTGTGAGCGAACTTCTATATTTCCAAGTTCCATCCATTGTTATACCATGGGAAGGTGCTACAGAATCACATCAAATTGAAAATGCAAAGGAAATTGAAAAAGGTAATTTAGGTTTTGTGGTAAGGGAAAAAGATCTAGATTTAAACAATCTAATAGATAAGATTAAAATTCTTTCATCAAGAGAAAGAAAGATAATTAAAAAAGAAAACCCCGCAACTATTATCGCAAAAGAAATTGCAAAAGAGGTGTTAAAATGAAAATTCACTTTTTGGGAATTGGTGGAATTGGAATGAGTGCTCAAGCAATTCACGAACACTTGTTGGGAAACAAGGTTTCAGGAACAGATCCTTTTTCCACAGAAAGGACAAAATTTTTAGAGAATCTCGGAATAAAAATCTTTAGTAAACATGCGCCTGAAAATATAGATAATGTGGATTTAATAGTTAGAACACCGGCAGTTCCTGAAACAAATCCAGAAATCTTAAAAGCAAGGGAAAAAAATATAAAGATAATTTCAAGATTAGAGCATCATATAAATATACTAAAACCATACAAAAAAATAGGAATAACTGGAACTGACGGTAAAACTACTACCACATCTATGATGTCACATGTACTCTTGAAATTAGAGGAAAATCCCACTGTGTTTTTGGGATCTACGCATCCTATGCTTGAATACAGAAATTACCGCAAAGGTGGAAACATTTCCGTATTTGAAATGGATGAAAGTCAACCAGGATTTGAAAATTACAACGCTGATTTTTTAATAATAACTAACATAAGATACGATCACATTGAGAACTTCGAAAGTTTACAGCATTATAACTATTGTTTTGAAAAATCTTGTAAAAATGCTAAAATATGTATATCGAACTCCGAAAACAATATCGAAAAAAACTCCATCACTTTTGGTCTTAAAAATGCTGATTATAAAATACTTTCGATAGAAAAAATGGGATATAAACAAAAAGTGAAGATTTTAACACCTTATGGAATAAAAAATTTTTTATTGAACGTACCTGGAATTCATAATGTTTTAAATGCATTATCTGTGATTGCTTTATGTTTCGAATTGGGATACGAAAAAAGTGCAGTTTTAAAAGCCTTTGAAGATTTTGTTTTGCCCGGAAGAAGATTTCAAATATATAGAAACGAAGAAATAACAATAATAGATGATTACTCACACACACCAATTGAAATTAAAAGCTTACTTCTAACCGCAAAGGAAGTATTTAAAAATAAAAAAATACAAATTATATTTCAACCACATAGATTTACAAGGTTAAAGAGAGAATGGAAAGAATTTGCAAAGGCGCTATCGATAGCTGATAAAGTTTACATAACAGAAGTATATGGGGCTTTTGAAAAAGTAGGCAAAATAAGTGCAAAAATAATAGCAGATGAAATAAATGCAACGTTCTTATCAAATATTGAAGATATACTCGATATTGAAATCGAACCAGACAACGTTTACATATTTGCTGGTGCGGGGGATATAATTAATTTTTCACAAAAGTTCAAAGAAAAAGTAGGAGGGCTCAAAATTTGAGCATTTTACTTAAGGGAATCTTTTTGAAAGGTTTCAAATCTTTTGGAAAACCAACAAAAATTCCAATATCCCCAAATATAACGGCAATTGTGGGACCCAATGGTTCCGGAAAATCTAACATTGTAGAGGCCATTCAATGGGTTTTGGGAGAACATTCCCTAAAAAACCTACGTGCATCTGAAAAATTTGACATTATATTCAAAGGTAGTAAAAAGCTTTCATCTTCACGGAGCGCTTTTGTTGAATTAAGTTTTAATTTCAATGGAGAAGAATACAAAATTGCTAGAGAATTAACCTCCTCAGGAGAAAATACATATTACATAAACGGTGAAAAAGCACGCCTTAAAGACATAACCGCTTTATTTGGTGCAAATGGTATGGTATCAATAATAGGACAAGGAAAAATAGACAAGATAGCAATGTCAACTCCAGATGAGTTAAAGAAAATATTTGAAGATGCTGCAGGTACATCTATATACATCGAAAGAAAAAAGGAAGCTCTCTCAAAACTTGCCGGTACTGAAACAAATATTGAAAGAATTAAGGATGTTATTTACGAAATAGAAAAAAACAAAAAAAGTCTATACATCAAAGTTAAAAAAGCGGAAAAATTCAAAGAGTACTCTCAAAAATTAGAAGAGATAAAGATAAGGTATTTTGGTGGAATATATTATTTTGAAAAGAAAAAACTAGAATCACTTGACAAAAAACACAAAAATCTAAAAGCCCTTCTTAAAACCAAACTAAAATCTCTTGCCGAAACAGAAAGTAGATGGAATATTTTAAGGGAAGAATTTAACAAAATAAACAAAAAGATGGAAAATTTTACCTCCCTACTTGAAACTCAAAAAATACGTCAAAATCAGCTTCTTGAACTTAAAAACTCCTATACAGATAGATTAAATGATTTAAAAAATATATACGTTGAAAAAATGACAAAAATTGATTCTCTAAAAGATGAGCTAAAAAGAATTAAAGACCGTGAACAGGAAATTTCATTAATCTTCGACTCCTTAATACTAGAAATAAATAAACAAGAAACTGAGTTATCAAAAATTGAAGAAGAAAGAAATACATTACTTTCGAAATACTCAACAAAAGAAATGGAATACTTAAAGAAAAAAAACGAATATGATGAAATTGAAAAAAATATACATAAATTGGAAAACGAAAAAAAATCACTTTATAATTCCGTAAATGACCTAAAAGAACGAATCTCAATGATAAAAGAACAACTAGAGATAAAGTATGAAAGAAAAAAAGATCTAGATAAAGAAATAAAGGAATTATCCGAAAATGCAGAAAAATATGACCAAAAAACAAAAAGCCTTCTTGAAGAAATTAAAACAATTAAAGAAAAAACTGATTCCTTAAATCAAGAAAGAGAATATTTAAAAGAAAACTTAGAAAAACTAATTCACAGAAAAAAAGAAATACAATCTGAAATATCGATAATCAAAAAAAATATCTCAGAATACCAAGGTTTTTCTTTTGCAATAAAGAAAATATTTGAAAACAAAGAAAAATTTCCGGGAATAATAGATGTAGTTGCAAATATAATTGATGTAGACAAAAAGTATGTAGAAGCGATCGAAGCATTATTAGGTGGAAGAATGCAACATATAGTTGTGGAAAATTCAGAAGTTGCAAAAAAAATATTACAATTTGCAAAAGAACAAAAAATAGGTAGAATAACAATTATTCCACTTGATTTAATACGTATATTTTCGAAAAATTCCATTCTTCCAAAAAATGCTATTTTTGCAAAGAATATAGTAACCATCAAAGTAGATGAAAAAGAAAAACTATTAAATTTTCTTTTTGGTAATGACATAATAGTTGAAAATATAGATTTAGCAGTTGAAATAAAGAAAAAATACGACTTTAGGATTGCAACTTTAGACGGAGAATTAATTAGCAATTCAGGAACAATAACAGGTGGAAAATCTGAACATATATCACCACTATCGAGAAAAAAACAACTTGAAAAATTGAAAGAAGAGTTGGAAAATATTTTCCAACTTGAAGAAAAAACTAGTGCAAAAATTTCTCAATTAAAAGATGAAATAAACGAACTTAGAAAATACAATGAAGTAATTAATTCTGAGTTTTTAGAAATAAACAGTAAAAGTTCATCTGCAAAAAGGATGCTTCAAGAACTTGTTAAATCTCAAAATGAACTAAATAAAGAAATTACAAACTTAGAAAAAATACTAAGTAATACTACCTTAAGACTAAGCGGAGTGGAAGAAAGAATAAATATAATAGATGATGAAATAAAAAACTCAACCTATCTTTTAAAAACATTAAAATTAACATTAGAAAACACAAATAAGGAAATGTACGAAGATAAAGAAAAAATAGAAAAGATAAATGAATCGTATCTAGAGCTTCAATCTAACTTAAGAGGTTTAAACGAAAGAAAAATACAATACGAAGGAGAATTGAAAAGACTATCAAATAGAAAAGATGAAATAGAAATTGAAATTTCTACAATTACAAATGAAACAAAATACGAAAAGGAAAAAATAGAAGAACTTGAAAACTCAATAGAAGAAATAGAAAAAGAACTAAAAACGCTAAAAGAAGAAACAGAAGCACTTTTCAAAAATATGAACGAAGATAAAGACGGAAAAAATAACAAGCTAAAAGAACTTGAAACACTAGAGAGTGAAATGGAAAAGCTAAGAACAGAAACAGAAGAATTAAGAGAAGAAATCCATTCAACAGAACTAGAATTACAAAAAGTAAGACTAAAAATAGAGAACATAGACGAAAAATACAGGAAAGAAGTTAAACTTTCGAGTGAAGAAATTGATATGTTAAAAAAAGAAATGGAAACTATAGAGACAAAACTAAAATACATTGGACCAGTTGATTTTGAAGCAGAAGAAGAATACCAAGAAGTTTCCCAAAAATTAGAAACTCTTGAAAAACAAAAAAAAGATCTAGAAGATGCAAAACAAAAAATAATAGAACTAATCGAAAAAACAGATGAAGAAGCAACTCAAATATTCATGAACACATTTAATATTATTAAAAAAACATTTAAAAATTACATAAAAGAACTGTTTTTTGGTGGAAAAGGTGATATAAGGTTGCTTGATAAAGAAAACATCTTAGAAAGTGGTATTGAAATAATTATAACCAAAGGAGATGGAAGATCTCAAAAACTTCAACTTTTATCCGGCGGCGAAAAAGCGCTTGTGGGTCTTGCTCTTCTCATGTCACTTCTTCAAGCACAACCAAGTGCTTTTTATGTACTTGATGAACCAGATGCTCCATTAGATGAATTTAACGCAGAACGTTTTAAAATGTTACTAAAAAATTCGAAAGCACAAATAATTATCATTACTCATAAAAAAATTGTCATGGAGGCGGCGGATATAATGGTTGGTATTACAAAAACAGATGATATCTCAACAATAGTACCAGTAAGAATGGAGGAGGTAGTATGAGACACTTATTCTATTTACAACAATTTTTCGAAAGATTACCATCACCAGCATTTATTAAAGATAACAAACACAAATATATTTGGATAAACAGAGAATGGAAAAAAACTTACGGTTTAGATGATAGAAAAGTAATTGGAAAAACAGATGAAAAACTCTTTAATGATACAACAAGTTACAAAATTGAAGAAACTGCAATAAAAACTAAGAAAAAACAGGAATTCGAAAAAGAATACGATGGAAAATATTTTAGAGTTACCATTATGCCTATTAGATTGGGAGATGGAACATATGGTGTTGCAGGTATTGAACTTGACGAAACAAAAAGGTATTTTAATGATGTAATATTATCTACTAATTTGAAAATATCTGAGATTATAAGAGAACTTCTGCTTTCAAACATAGAAAGCAAAGATTTCTTTATGGAATTACTTATAGAAAAAATACACGAAAAAATAAAGATAGGAGATTACGCTCTGCTTAAAAATAATGAAATTTTAAAAACTTATTTTCCAGAAAAAGTATGTACAAAAGCCATGCAAAAAAATGATATAAAGGAATTTACAGTATCCGGTGAAAAATATATCGTTATTCCGTTAAGTGAATATAGATTAGTTATTAGAAGTTTACCAAATTTCTTAAAATTAGTAAATTATATAACTCCTATTGTTCTACCAAAAATAGAAAATGTATTAGAAAAAATGGAAAACGAAGCAAAAAGAAAAAAATACTATACAACCCTTGAAAAATTGGTTGAAGCTGTGGTTTCTTGGAAAAAGATCGACATTTATTCTTTCTTAAAGAAAGTCTTAAAAGATATAGTAGAAATAATTCCTGAAGCGGAAAAAGGGACTGTCTGGTTAATAAAAGATAACAAATATAAATGTGTAGCGGAAATTGGATACAAAGATGCAGAAAAGCTTGAATTTCCTCCAGAGAAAACATCTTATGGAAAAAAAATAGAAAAAAAGATAAACAAAGGATTTATTGTATTCGAAATTGACAATGCTAAAGAACTTGTACAAACAAGTCCATTGGCTGATACGTTTAAAAAATATGGCATGTTCGACGAAAAATTCAGACCTTTACTAGGAGTGTTTAAAATAGGAAATAAGGTAGTGGGAAGTATCTCTATTGATAATTTTTCAGGAATAAACTTTTCTGATGAAAGCAAAAAAATATTAGAACTATACGTAAAAATACTAACGAATTTCCTGGAAGACTATGAAATTTAGATTACAAAAATTACTTGATATTGCAATAAAAGAGGAAGAACTAAGAAAGCAGGAATTATTTAAGGTAAGGAAGGAAAAAGAAAATTTATTAAACGAAATAGAAAAAAACAGAAAATATCTAGACAATCTAGAAAATGAGTTTATTGGAAAAAAAATTCAGGGAAACTATTTACATATGTTATTAGAAATAAAACAAAATGGGGAGCTATATTTAGAAAATCTATACAAAAAACTTGAGCATGTTGAAAATTTAGAACAAAAAATCTTAAAAGAATATTTGGAAAAAAGAAAAGAAAGAATGTCCTTCGAAAAATTAAAAGAAAGAGCAATACAAAAATTCCGCATAGAACAACAACGGAAGGAAAATAAAAATATGGATGAAATAGCTGAAAGAAAATTCTTTTTTGGAGGAGAAAGATGATTTATATATACAAAACTGTAGGCAGTATGGTACAATTTCCAGGAATATTAATTCTTTTATTTTTTATAATTTCCATATACTTTTTAATAAAAAAGCGCCATATTTGGCGATTTTTTATTATTCTTTCAATTACACTTTATGTTATTTCAACCCCCATATTCAACTTCTTTATTTCAAAACTATTTATAGTAGATACAAAACCAATACCAAAAGATGGTACAATAGTAGTATTAGGTGGTGGAATAGTAAACTATGCAAATAATATTGAGATTGGCACACACACCTTAAAACGACTTTTAAAAGGCTGGGAAATCTACAAAGAAAAAAGGTTAAAAATAGTAGTAGCAGGCGGTGTGATAGGTGACGGAATAAGAGAAGCTGATGTAATGAAAGATTTTTTAATAAAACTTGGCGTTTCAAAAGACGATATTATTACAGAAAATACATCTAGAACCACAAAAGAAAATGCTAAAAATGTCTCAAAAA
Organism: Thermosipho melanesiensis BI429; assembly: GCF_000016905.1. Classification (GTDB taxonomy): domain Bacteria; phylum Thermotogota; class Thermotogae; order Thermotogales; family Fervidobacteriaceae; genus Thermosipho; species Thermosipho melanesiensis. Next base: position 920,789 of record NC_009616.1, on the reverse strand, counting down.
TCACAAAAGATCCAAATATAATCCTTGTAACTTCCTTTCTTCATATGAAAAGGGCTAAAATGTTATTTGAAAAATACACACAAAGCAATATAATTCCAGTTGTGTGTGATTATCCTATAGACCTTAGAAAAAACTTTCTAGATTTTCTCCCTTCTCCACGAGGTATATATACATTTTCGTTAATCACACATGAATTTCTTGGAATATTAAAAGGGGGATAAGTTGAAAAGGGGAAATATTGCAATAATAGTACTTCTGATATTTGCATTTTGTTCTTTTATATTAGCAAAAATTTGGCAACTTTTATATATTAGATTAAATGGTATACCATAAGAAGGAGGAGGAAAAATGTTCCCTTTATATGATACTATTCCCAGTAGAAAAAAACCGTACGTTACATATTTTATTATCTTTATAAACGTACTCATATTTTTTTACGAGATATTTCTTTCAAATGAAAAGCTGATAATGTTTTTCTACAATTACGGGGTATTACCTATTAGATACACACATGTACTAACTTCAAACCCTATATTACTAAGGAAGTGGGATTATTACCAACTTTTACTTAAATCTAACCCCATTGTTCCATTCATATCCCATATGTTTATACATGGCGGTTGGTCACATCTTTTGGGAAATATGTGGTTTTTATGGATATTTGGAGACAATGTAGAAGATAGATTAGGTCATTTTAAATACACTATATTTTATATCTCTGGAGGATTATTCGCCCTTTTCTTTCATATGCTTTTTAATTCTTTTTCCCTATATCCGCTTGTGGGTGCATCAGGAGCCATATCAGCTGTTATGGGAGCATATTTTGTCCAATTTTGGTATTCTAAAATTGTTACATTGATAATCTGGTTTATACCATTTTTAATTGAAATCCCCGCAGTAATATTTTTATTTGTGTGGTTTTTAATACAGATAGTAAACGGAACTTTTGCAAACATAACGGGAACTGGCATTGCATATTGGGCACACATTGGTGGATTCATATTCGGAATATATGCAGGAAGTAAGGTTAAAAGGAGGTACCATTTATGAAAAAAGTAGTAATAGTCTCTACAGGTGGAACTATTGCAATGGTAAAAAACGAAAATGGAGTTGTTCCTTACGAAAAAGGAAACTTATTAATAAGCGAAATCCCTTTATTAAAAAACATTGGTGTCAATGTTGAATTAATGGAATTTTCTAATATTCCAAGCCCCCATATGACACCAATTGATATGTGGAACTTATCAAAAAGAATTGATGGTATTCTCTTAGATAGAAACGTAATCGGTATTGTTGTTACACATGGTACTGACACATTGGAAGAAACATCGTACTTACTGGATTTAACCTTAAAAAGTGATAAACCCGTTGTCTGTACGGCTGCTATGAGAAATATCGGAGAGCTTGGTACTGATGGTCCAAGAAATGTATATTCTTCTGTTCTTACTGTATTATCTCCACAGGCACATGAAATGGGTGTAATGGTGTGCCTCAATGACGAAATCCACGCTGCAAGAGAAGTAACAAAAACATACACAAGCAATGTAGCAACATTCGATTCTCCAGGATATGGTCCTTTGGGTATAGTAGATGAAGATAACGTAATCTTCTTCCGTAAATCACTTACAAGAGAAAAAATTTTGGTCGATAAAATAGAGGAGAAAATTGCCTTAATAAAAACCTTTACTGGTGATGATGGAAATTTACTAAGATATGCTAAAGAAATTGGATACCAGGGAATTGTTTTAGAAGGATTTGGTCGTGGTAATGTTCCACCAAATGTTGCCGATGCAGTTGAAGAACTCGTAAATGATGGGATACCTGTAGTTGTTACATCTAGATGCTTCAAAGGTAGAGTATATCCGGTTTACGGTTACAAAGGTGGAGGAGCTTATCTTAGAAAAAAAGGTGCAATAATGAGTGAGCATCCAATTGGACAAAAAGCCAAAATTAAACTAATGGTTGTAATGGGAAAAACAAAAAATATAGAAGAAATTAGAAAATACTTCGAACCAAATATTTCAAGGAGGAAAATATTCTATGAAGGATAAAAAAACTTTGGCCTCCATCTATGTTGGAATATATGCACTCATATTTTTAATCACTTGTATAATTTTTGATTCTGTATTAAATGTTTTCGTTTTTACGCTTATGTCAGTTTTAATAGTAAACTTAATTGCAAGGTTTCTCAACTTTTTGAAAATCAAAGGAAAACCAGCAATAATCGTTGGCCTTGTTATTTACTTTTTTTTGATAATTTATGGTATAATATTAATAATACCAGTGGCAACAGAACAATTTGGAAGTTTTATTTCAACCATAAATTACGTCTTTGAAAACAAATCTTGGGAAACTTACATTAAAAAAAATCCCGAACTATTGTCTGGTATCAATGACCTTATGGAATGGATACAACCCAAGTTAAATGAACTTACCAACTTTTTTCTAGATAAAATAGCAAAAGGTACTCCTACATTCTTCGTTACCATATTTTTTTCCGTTCTTCTTACAATATACACCCTTCTATACTCTTCATGGCTAAAAAAATCTCTTCCAAACATTTTTCCAAAATATATTAGAAATATTTGCGAAAATTTCCTTGAAAAAGTCTATTCTGCGTTATCAAGCTTTGTTGATGTTGTAATAATAAACGCAGTTATCACAGCCATAGCATTTTACATTCTTTCAAGTTTTTACTTTAAAGATATGGCAATTATACTCTCTTTTTGGGCAGGAATAACTAATTTAATACCCATTGTTGGTGTTTTTTTTGAATATATACCAGTGTTTCTATTTTCACTAACATTAGGAATAAAAGGATTTATAATAGTTAATTTATTTGTAATTGCAATTCATTTAGGTTTGTTTGTAATTTTTGTAAACGTTATGAAAATGCACTTAAACCTCAACCCTGTGTTAATGATAATATCAATCATAATAGTAAATCAAATCTTTGGATTAGTTGGAATCTTTCTTGCCGTACCCTTACTTATATTTATTGCCGCATACTGGGATGAATTTATAAAACCCAAATTTGAAAGTTAACACTTGGAGGTGGTAAGTATGAAAAAAATTATCTTAATGATTTTAGTTATAGTATTAATTTTCATAGTTTGGTCTTGTGGTCTGAAAATTCCCGAAAGACTCCCCAAAAATGTTAACATTAATTATTCAAAACATCTTGAATTTCCCATAACAACAATAAAAACTTCGCTTGCAGAATTTGCTAATCCATTAATTAAAAAATTTGAAGACATGGGTTTTTACGTTTCAAATGAAAATCCAATTACACTCAGTTATGCTACATCAATAGAATTTTCCCCCGCAAAAATGCTGGAAGAACTTAATCAAACCATAAAACAAAACTTATCAGATTTTGCCACATCTATAAGTTTCTCTTTCTCCATAGCTGATATATCAAACCTCAGCATAAGCGATCAAATTATACTACCTGAATTTCAACCATTAACAGATACACTTGATATCGATTCTATAAACATAGGAGATATTACACTATTATCAACAAGTATTACTCTCTACAATGGGAGTTTCATATTAGATATTCCATTTTCTACAGATAAATTCTCCTCTATAAATATTTTAGAAGCTCTTCTAAACATCAACAAAAATTCAACAGAAATAGATGTATCTAAAGTGGAGCTAGAAATTCTAATAAATGACCAAAAGTTTGTGGATAATAGTTTGATACAAAATCTCACCTTAAACAACGGAGATACACTCACATTAGTTGCAACATACACTGGAACTACACCGGGAAATTTAGATATAAGCATGGTGTTATCCTCTGTAAATATAAACAGAGGAAATGGATTAAATATAGAAAATGTAAGTATCCATAAAAGTCTTTCACCTATAAACATCGACAACAAAATATGGAACTTATACTTATTCGGAACTTTAGATACTTCATTTAATCTTGAAGCAACTAACGTAAACATTAATACTGAAATTATTGTAAAATCTAATTCAGAAATTATTGCACAAGGAAATCCCGTAACATTTGACCAAAACAAAAAAATTAGTGCTGATATCCCTTTAAATATAGAAGCCACAATAACACTATCTGGTAATAACGCAGATATTGATCTAACAACTCCGGTAAGTTACACAATCACTCCTAATATATCAATAGAAAAAATAAAGAATTATCCTGTAAACTTAGAACAATATATAGCACTCCCCGAGGAAATATTGGAAACTGAAATTGGAACGGGAACTTTGTACATAAACTTTTCCGGACTAACAAATATTGATGCAACAGGATTAATAAACGATGGAACAAATACAAGTAATTTATTCGTTTTAGGTAATTCAATTGCATTAGACTTATCAAATATTTCATTACCAGCTACGTTTACATTACAATTTGTTTCTGGAGATGTAGATAATAATACTATTAGTTTTACATCTTCGCTTTCAGATGACTTTGAGATAAGTCAAGCAAAAATTTCAAATAGCTTATTATCAAATTCAAAACATGAAATATTATTCAACTTCCCACACGAATTAAAAGATTATTTGAACACAGCAGATGCAACTGTCTTAATACAGCTTGATTATGCGGCAACAAACATATCAGATCTAACTTTAAAAATACAATCTAATTTCCTTGAAAATAAAGATATACCAATTTCTGGAAAAGGAACAGAAAGTATTTCAAACACTGTAAAAACAATAGATTTTTCATCAATGGATAGTATTTCAATAACAATTGAGGCAACTGGGAATCCTATAATATCAAATGTTAAAAAAAGCGAAATATATGGAATAGAGATTTCCGCAACCATTCCAGAATTTGAAATCGATAACTTCAATGTAAAATCTCAAAAAATAGGAATATTACCTGAACTTACTTTTATTGACTTTTCTTCAAACGATGATGCGGCAAGCATTTTGAAAAATTTTGAAACAGAAATTTCCATGCCAATTAAATATCTTTCAACTGACACCACCATCGATTCTACTTTATCCTTGCTTATTTCCGGGGAATTAGTAGAACTCAAAAATGGAGACGAAATCGATATTGGCCCCATTTTAAACCAATTAATAAAGAACGCTTCGCCAATAACTTTTGCGGCATCCTTAACTACTGATAGTGGTATTTTAACTAAAACCTCTATATTTGGTCTAGATGCAACTTTAATACTACCTTTATCTGGAACTCCTCTAACAGATACTCCTATTTTTGAAGAAACTATTGATATTTCAGATCTTAAAGATTTAGTAGACATATTAGATTCTGCAACACTTAAATTTGCAGAATGGAAAAATACAACTGGAATAAACGCAAAAGTAAAAATTCTAGATAAAGAATTTGCACTTGCGGAAAGTACACCTATACTATCACTTTCTCATGAAGATTTTCTTAATTTGCTAAATCCTTCTACACTCTCCATATTATTACCAAAAGACATTTATTTTGAGTTCAATCAAGAAGGAGTATTAGATATTGCACCTTACATAGTTTTAGACCTTACAGTTGCAACAAACATTAGTCTTGAAGGGAGGGAGTAAATATGAAAAAGATTATTTTATTCCTAATCTTTATAACAATTGTTTCATTTCCAAATGTAATTAATCCTTTTGATTTGTACAGAAACGACGGAATAATTTTTAGCAAGGAGTTCTATTTAATTAGTGTAAATTTCTCAGGTAACTTGCTATTTAATCAGGACATTCTTTCAGCTGAAAGTATAAACAAATTTTTCGGGGAACAAGTTATTAACTTGAATGAAATAAACAATCTCTCTGCAAATTTTTTAATCAATTCTTCTGTTTTTGGAACATTAAAACTTGGAAATTTTGCAGTTAATCCATATGTTTATTTGAATGGAAATATAGATATTTTTATTCCAGAACAAATTAAGAAATTTTTAATTGAACCAACACTTATAAACTCTTCTTACAAAATTTCGGAAAAATTTCTAAAATCTAATGTTTTCTTAGATACTGGTATTGCTATAAATTTAGGAAATTTCTTTATCAGCCCTTCTGTTTTTCTTCCAGTACTATATACAAGCACAGACCAAGTTTTGTATTTTAACTATTCTTCATCTGCTTCACCTGCAAATGCAAATTTAGATTTTCATGCAAATGCAACTATCTATACCGCTCTTCCTTTTGAAAATACTCGAGAACTGGAACATGATAATTTTGGCATATCATACTCTTTTGGTCTTGCAACAAAAAATTTTGGTATATCAATAAATAACATACAAATTAAACCCGCAATTGCAACATACAAAGCAACATTATTGTCAGATTTTCATCTATTATACCTGGCAGACGGTACCAACATAACAACAGAAGTAAGTAACTTTGAAGCAACACTAACTAATTTTGAAAATGGCTACTTGGAAATTTCCAGAAATCCAGAAATAACAGTATATTTAAAAACACATGGAACCTTTAGCTTTGGAACAAGGGGGAAATATGTAATAGACGACAGTAATAGTAACTGGAATGTAGGAATTTTTGGAGAAATTAATTTTCATATTTTAAAAACCTATTATGCTTTAGATTATTTAAACCTTTACAACCTTTTTGCACACAATTTTGGTACGGAAATAAATTTACACTTTTTGTACTTAAACATAAATCTAAAATCAATTTCACATACATTATCTCCATTTGACGATGCTTCATTTGGTTTAAGTGTAAACCTTGGATTTGGTATATGATACTATACAAAAAAAATAAATATGATATACTTAACTTAGTTAATCTTAAAAAGAGGAGAGTTGAAAGTTATGCATGAGCATCATGAACACGAACATGAACATCTAGAGGCATTTACTTTGTACGATGAAGAAGGAAACGAACACAACTTTGTGCTGCTTGGTGAACTTGAAAATGAACAAAATCAGTACTGGGTTTGTGAAGAAATATTTGTTGAAGGTGAAGAAATTACAGATTTTGGTGAACTTTATATCTTTAAAAAATCCACCGATGAAGAAGGTAATGTCTTTTTGGACACTATAGAAGATGAAACCGAATTTAACGAAGTAGCTAAAATGTGGGAAGATTTAGGAAATTTGGAGATAATTGAAAACGACGAAAATATTGACAATTAAATGCTTATTTGTTAAAATATTCCTGGTTGCAGGCGTAGCTTCAAGAGGTGGAGCGCCTCCTTGGTAAGGAGGAGGGTGTGGGTTCGAGTCCCACCGCCTGCTCCAATAGGGCCAAAAATGGCCCTATTCTTTTATGGTATAATTAACTTGGAGGTGAAAGTTATGAAAAAAATCACTTTAATTCTTCTTCTATTTTCAGTTATACATTTTTCACTCACTTTGTTAAATCCATTTGGCCCCACCATATTCCCTGTTGCTCCAATAATCGGTGAAAAAGTAAAAGGTGATGTAGATATTTCTGTAGAATTTTGGAAAAATTTAGATGATGTGATTGCTAAAGTTGCCACTAGTTATGCAAAATTTGTAGTCTTACCAATAACTACCGCTGCAAATTTATATGCCAAAGGAGTAGATATAAAACTAATTGGTGTTCACGAATGGAAAGTGTTTTATCTCGTTGCAAATACCGAATACACGGACCTAACATCTCTAAAGGGGCAAACTGTTTACTCTGCTCATGGAAGAGGCCAAACAGTAGATGTTTTATTAAGATATCTACTAACCAAAGAAGGTTTAAAACCTGATGTTGACGTAAAGTTTGCTTATGCTCCTCCTCAAGAAATAGTTGCACTCTTTAAATCTGGGAAAATCCACTTTGCGGCTTTACCAGAACCATTTGTAACTATGTGTTTGGGAAACGGAAAAATAGTACTTGATTTTCAAAATGTTTGGAATAATATCTCAGGTTCAAAATTTGGTATACCTATTGCAGGATTATTCGTAATTGGAAATATTTCAAACTACAAAAATACAATTAACGAAGTAGAAAACATATTTAAAAGTAGCGTAGAATATGCAAACTCACATATCGATGAAAGCCTTGCAATTACAAGCAAATATTTTCCTATTCCCGTGCCTGTATTAAAAAAATCACTCGAAAGAACGGAATTTAAATACATAAAAAATTGCAAAGAAGAAGTGGATTTATTCTTAAGAACAATGCATAAATTATACGAAGAAGGTATTCCAAAAGTACCAGATGAAGGGTTTTATCTAAAATGAAATTCATATACGGAATATTTTTATTCTTGATAATTTGGTATATTTTGGCATTAATAATTCAATCTCCAATTATACTCCCTACTCCACTGGAAGTAGGGAGGATTTTTATTGCTCTAATTTTGTCAAAAAATACATGGGAATCAATTTATAATACTTTAATTAAGGGAATATTTGTGTTGTTTTTTACTCTGACACTTGGTTCAATTTTTGGGTTTATAATGGGAATTTGCAAAAAATGCTTTGAATTATTAAGACCAACGTTTACAATAATTCAATCTGTTCCCATCATCTCTTGGCTTGCACTTGTAATGTTTGTATGGGGCATTGGCCTTACGGGTCCAATCATTATATCAACACTCTCTTTAATTCCAAATGTAACCTTTTCAGTAGCACAAGGAGTAAGAAATACAGATAAAAAACTTTTAGAAATGGCAAAAACATATAACGTTCCCAAAGGAAAAATAATAAAAGATATTTACTTTGGTTCCATAATCCCTTTTTTATTAAGTGCACTTGAAGTAATTTCCGGTAATCTCTGGAAAGTAGTTATTGTTTCAGAATACCTTGCAGGGAAAGAAGGAATAGGTGTACAAATTTCATGGGCTAGACAATACGTTGACACACCCAAAGTCTATGCATTGACAATAATAGCAGTAATTTTGGGAATTTCAACGGAAAGATTAATAAAAATAATAACAAAAAGGGTGATAAATTGTTATTAATAATAAAAAATTTAAATAAATCATTTAACAGCCTAAAGGTTCTAGATAATATAAATTTAGAAATAAAAAAAGGGGAAAAAATCTCACTATTAGGTCCTTCAGGATGTGGAAAAACAACTTTTTTAAGAATAATAGCAGAACTTGAATCATATGATGGAAATATACAAAAAAATTATCAAAAAATTGCATATATTTTTCAAGAACCCAGGCTTATACCATGGAAAACTGTTTTTAAAAATTTAGAATTTGTAGAAAACCATCCCGAAAAAATCAACCAAATACTTTCCGAACTTAAACTACTCCAATTCAAAGATTTCCATCCAAACAAACTCAGCGGTGGAATGCAACAACGGATTAATCTAGCACGAGCATTAATAGTTGAACCTGAATTATTGTTACTGGATGAACCATTTTCTTCCTTAGATATACATATCAAGTGGAAATTAATAAAAGACATAAACAAACAAATTTCCAAAAAAAATATAACTTCAATACTTGTAACTCACGACATCAAAGAAGCAATATCACTTTCTGATAGGATATTAGTTTTATCAAACAGACCAGCAAAAATAATTAAAGAATATTCTACCAGCCAGATTAATGAAGAACAACTATCAAATGAAATTATTAAATTATGGGAGGAATAAAAAATGTACAAAATAAAAAAAACGGGAAATATGAAGGTTGATGCATATATCCTAACAGATGATATATCATCTGTCTCAGAAGCGATCGAACAATTAAAAAATGTGGCCTCATTACCCAGCATAGTAAAAGCCGCATATGCCATGCCAGATATACACTGGGGTTATGGTTTTCCCATTGGTGGTGTTGCCGCATTTTCAGAAATAATAAGTCCTGGAGGCGTTGGGTTTGACATCAACTGTGGAGTAAGATTACTAAAGAGTAATATAATATATGACGAAATTTCAAAGCATTTAGAAAAAATCATTGAAGAAATTTACAAATTAGTTCCAGTGGGACTTGGTTCCACATCAAAAAAATTCGAGAAAAAACTATTTAAAAAAATAATAGAAAATGGGGTAAAAGAAGTAATAGAAATGGGATATGGTAAAAATGAAGACCTTCTTTTCATTGAAGACAATGGCACAATACATCCTGCAAGCATGGAAGATATATCCGAGTTGGCCTACAAGAGAGGAAGAGAAGAGTTGGGAACTCTTGGTTCGGGGAACCATTTTATTGAAATTCAAAAAGTTGTAGAAATTTACGATAAAGAAATTGCAAATACCCTTGGATTGTTTGAAAACCAAATAACGGTAATGATACATACTGGTAGTAGAGGTTTTGGGCATCAAGTAGCAACAGATTATATAAAACTTATGAGAAATATAGACAAAAACCTTCCAGACAAACAATTGGTTTATGCACCATTTTACAGTAAACTTGGACAAAAATATTTTTCAGCAATGAACTGTGCCGCAAATTTTGCATTTGCAAACAGACAGATTATCACTCATTACATCAGAAAAGCGTTTTCAAACTTTTCAAGATTAGATCTAATATACGACGTGGCACATAATATAGCAAAAGTAGAAATTCACGATAACCAAAAGGTTGTAGTCCATAGAAAAGGTGCTACAAGGGCTTTTGGGCCAAATCAAAAAGAACTTCCAGAAAAGTATAAAAAAATAGGCCAACCAGTCATTATCCCAGGTGATATGGGAACTTCATCTTATGTACTTGTAGGCACTAACAAAAACTTTGCATTTTCTTCAACAGCTCATGGAGCAGGAAGAGTTCTCGGAAGAAGGCAAGCATTAAAAAATTTAAAAATAAACGAAGTACTTTCAAATTTAGAAAAAAAAGGTATAATATTAAAAAGTAAATCTAAAAAGATCATAATCGAAGAAGCACCTGAGGTATATAAAAATATAGACAAAGTAGTTGAAATAGTGGATAAATTGAAACTATCAAAAAAGGTTGCAAAATTAATTCCTTTGGGGGTTATTAAGGGTTGAAAAAAGGTGAAAAATTTTTAATTTTGGAAGGTATATTTTCAAATTTTTATTTTATATTAACCCAGGGAGTAGTATTTACTGCCATAGCCCTATACTTTAACTTCAATGAAGTTCTACTAGGGATGACCGCGGCGTTTCCAATGATATTCCAACTCCTTCAAATTATTACGCCTTCTATTATTGAAAAATTCAAATACAGAAAAAAACTTCTTGCTTTTTTCAACTCTTTCAAATTGCTATGGATAATTATTATTTTTGCAATATTATTCGAAAAAAAATCTCCTATCATTTTAATCACAACATTTGCCTTCTCCCAAGCTTTTACATCACTTGCAGGTAATACATGGTCCTCTCTTGTATCAGATATAATTCCTCCGGAAAAACGCGGAAAATATTTTGGTATAAGAAGTGTACTTATTTCGTTTTCTACACTTTTAATATTTTATCTTTTTTCTTACATAATAGATACCGTTCCAACACCATATAATTTTATTTACGTAATTGGTATAACCTTGGTTGGAGTATTACTTGCTTTATTATCATTAATCCCGGTTCAAGACCCGCCTGTAAAAACCTTAGGTACTATAAGCGAAATTAAAGAAGTAATAAAGGAAAAAAACTTTCTAAAACTATCTTTTGCAAATTTGTATTGGAATTTCATTCTTCTTTTGACCGCCCCATTTTTTTCTTATCACCAATTAAAAAATCTTAAAATTTCTATGACGTATATAAGTTATGCAACTATAGCTATGACCTTGATTTCCATGCTATTCTACTTTGTTTGGGGAAAATTAAGTGATAAATACGGAAACAAAACCGTCATGATAATGGGACTTTCCTTTGTTTCAATATCACCAATTATCTGGATATTAATGAACGAACAACATTGGCCTATTGCAATGACTCTTGATGCTGTCATTTCCGGTATAGGGTGGGCAGCCATAAATATTTCACTTATAATCCTTCCCATGGAAGTGGCTAAAAGAATATCCCCCATGTATTTTGCAGTATTCGGATTTTTTGGGGGGATAGGAGGATTGATAGGCTCTATTTTTGGTGGTTATATCGCTACATTCTTCAATCAACTTGATTTCTATATAAATAATTATCACATTTTTGGCCTTCAAATATATTTCGTAATTGAAGGAATACTTAGGATAATTGCTATATTCATATTTTCAAGTATAAAAACACAAAAATATGTATCGCCAACCATATTCATGTTTAATGTGTTAAATATCATAGCAAGAAGACCTACACAAAGAATATATGAAAACGCTAAAATAGAAAGTGCTTTTATACTTAAAAAACTTAAAATAGAAAAAAAGAGGTTAAAAAGATGGTGGTAGCTACTGCCAATCTTTTACCCTCCAAATAAAAAGCAATCCAAAACATATCGGAATATAATAGCTAAAAAGTCTCCACAAAAAGATAGCACTCGAAATTACAGAAGGTCTGATAATTCCACTCAATGAAATTTGATAAACTCCCTCAATTCCACCTGCAGCCCCAGGTGTCGGAGCATAATATGCTATACTATTAAGTAAACTCAATACTCCAACAAGTCTAAAAAATGATATATTAAAATGTGAAAAATGCCTGAAAATCAGATAATATGGAACAACATGCAAACATACCATAAGAAACCAAAAAGCAGTATCAATTAAAATTATATAAAAATCTTTCTTCCAAACGTTATTTACACTCTTTTTTAAATTTGACAACCAATTTTCCAATTTATTCAAATCAAACTTAAAAAGTTTAAATACAGGTACCATGGCAATTTTAAATAACTTTGGAAAAAACATAAATGTCAATATTAAAATTACTAATCCAACTTGAGAAACAAACCCAACAATTATTAATCCCTTACCTAAATTTGAAAAATCTAAATTTTTGAAAGCATACGAAAAAATCCAAATATCTAAAACAAGAGTAACAAAAAATGTTTCAAAAAGTCTAGTCATAACCATATTAGTAGCATCCTCACTTTTAACTCCTAATTTAGAAAGATGGTATACTTGAAAAGGTTGTCCACCTATATAAAGAGGTGTAATATAGGAAAAGAAATTTCCAAAAAAATAATTTTCAAAAGCACTTAGAAATCTAACTTCATAGCCCAAAAATTTCAAAAATATTTTTGTATATAATCCACCAATAAAATACATTAATACATATCCTAAAAATGTTGTTATGAAAACATATTTCGGTATTTTAAAAAAATTGGAAAGATCCCCCTGAAAAAACTGCATAATTACAATTATTGCTAAACTTATTGAAACTGCAATAACAGCATTTCTCAAAAACTTTTTCATTTTCGTCCTCCCCAAAGTAAATTTAGTGACATCCCAAGTGAAGAAATAAAATAACCAACCACAAGGACTATAAAACCAATATTTATAGCAGAAAATAAAGGCATAAAGAAAAATGCAAACATCTCATAATCCATCCACGTAGGTACAGGAGAAATTATATATTTTTCTCTCTTAACTTTTCCGATAAACTCCTTGAAAGTTTCTTTTGTCTTGGGATAAAGCCATAACCCTGAAGCAAAAGATATCATCCAAACAATTATTAAGAAAACATACTTAACATTATGTGTAGAATTATACAAATACCATCCCATTGCAAATGTACTACCAACAAGCCTTAAGGAATCTATCCATATTTCCAAAATTATACCTAACTGGGAAGTCTTATTCAAAGCACGAGCTGATGGCCCATCTATGGCATCAAACAAGAAAGCTAAAAGATAAAAAAATGCTCCCCAAAAAAACCTACCTAAATAAAAATAATAAACTGCATAAAAAGAAAATATTCCAGAAAATATACTTATAAAATTGGGATGAATTTTAAAAAAATTAACGTTAATCCACACAAAAAAAGCTGCTATTCTATCTACAAAGATGTAACAAATAGGTGCTGCTGGAGAATCAAAATATTTCATAATTTCCTTTATCCCCAAAATCATTCACTCCTTTTATCAATATATCTTAAAATTCTATAGTAATCCTCCAAATAATCTACTTCTCCCCAGAAAAGCCCGGAGATATCTTTTACATATATGTCTCTTTCTCCTATAAACGAATATAAAACATTTTCCCACCACAAGCTAAAATTCTCATTATCTATTAGACTTTCTAATCGCTCCCTGAACTTTTTCTGAAACTTTTTTCTAATAATTGACACCCCTACATATTCCCCAGACGGATCTTCCAATTCTTTTCCATGTTCTATTAAAACATTCCCTTCAACTTTAAACAAATAATCACCTTCTTCCTTTCTAGAAGAATCATATAACATCAAAACGTCTTCTGAAGAATTTAAAAGTTCTCTCAAAACATTCTCATCCCAAAACACATCAGCATTTGCAATTATTATATCTTCTGTACCATCTATCTCGTCTTTTGCAAACCAAAGAGATGCTATGCTATTGGTAAGTGAGTAAAATGGATTGTAATATACCTTACATACATAAGTATATTCATCGAAAAGATGCTTTTTATACCCAAGCACTACACTTATATCTACTAAATTTTCTTTTAACATCCTAATAGTTTTTAATATCAATGGTTCACCATTTATATCAATTAACGACTTTGGAATATTTCCTATTTTTCTTGAAATTCTTGTACCTTTACCTGCTGCAAGTAATATCGCTTTCATAATATCTCCTCCAAATTTCTAATTAAAGTTTCGTTGTCTTCTGTAGTCAAATTACCAATATGTCCTATTCTAAGAAGTCTGTTCTTTAAACTACCTCCACTTGGTGTAACGAAAATACCTTTCTTTTTTAATTTCAAAAAAACTTCAAATGCATTTTCTACTAAAATTGGTGTTAATGCATTTGAAAGAGAATAATCAGGAACAACTACGTTTAGATTGTCAATATTTTCTCTAAAATGATGTGCAAGTTTCTTTGTCTTCTCAATAAAAGGCCTTACCCCAACATTGTTTATATTTTTTAATTTTTCATACAGTTGATACACAATACCTACAGCTGGAGTAAAAGGCGTTTGTCCTCTTTCCATATTAGAAAGATAATCACTTAAATTAAAATACATATTTTTTGGCTTTCTATTTTTTATCCTCTCAACAGATTTTTCACTCAAAATTAAAAATGATAGTCCAGGAGGTAATGCTAAAGCCTTTTGAGAACTTAATATCGTACAATCTATATTGTATTTTTCTATATCATATTCGTCTGCCAAAAAAGAACTAATTGCATCTACCACAAACAACATATCGTTTTTTTTGCAAAATTCCGAAAGTAACTTTTTATCATATAATTGTCCTGTGGAAGTCTCGTGAATATTAACTAACAAAGCTGTATATCCTTTGTTATCATGTGGTTTTAAATGTTCTTCCGTTAATCTTTCACCAAATTTCAAATCAATAGTCCTAAAATCAATACCATGTAATCTACATAACTCAGCAAATCTTTTACCAAAAGTTCCACCATTAATAACTAATACTTTATCTTTTTCTGTAAAAAGATTCATTACAGCAGCTTCCATGGCGCCTGTGCCAGATGCAGTAAGTAAAATAAATTTAGAATTCATGGGGGCATTCAAAATCTTCACGAAAAGTTTCTCAATTTCAAACATTAATTGAGAAAATTCATCTGTTCTAAAATAAGGAATCTGCTTTGCTCCAATTTTTAATATCTCATTTTCCATCTCAACCGGTCCAACTGTAAAAAGTTTAATAATATCCCTCCTATTCTCTAAACCATTCTATTATTTTATCTGCCACTTTTTCCTTTTCCACATCATTTGTCATAACATGTCCTGATTCTTTGAAAACTTCCAATTTTCTTTTTTCCGAAGAAACGTTATTATATATATAATGAGCTGCTTTTAAAGGTACAGTTTCGTCTTTTTCAGAAGCTAAAATCAAAATATCTGATCTTATTAATCTAATCCTCTTTCTAGCTATCTTCATTAATTTGTATAAATATTTTGCCTGTAAAGGCCAGTTATATGACCAATATTCTTTGGACAAATACTCTAAATCTTTGTTTTCATACTTTTCAAAATAAATTTTCCTTTTCATCTTTTTTGTAAATAAGGAAATTAAAGGTGTTAATGCAATTCTTTTATCCACCGTAAAAATTGCTCCAGCAATGGAAACAATCTTTTTAGGATTAACTATGCTCGCCAAAATTAAAGCTAAAACCCCACCCATAGAAAGTCCTCCAATGTAAACTTCTTCACATAAACCTGATAAATCAAAATAACTATCCAAACCCCTTCTAAGCCAATCCCTCCAGTTACTCTCAAGAAAATCTTTTGAAGAAGTACCATGTCCCGGTAATCTTGGAACTAAAACAGTATATCCTTCTTCATTTAATCTATTTGCTAAATATACCATATCGTGTGGACTTCCCGTATAACCGTGGATTAATAAAACACCTTTCCCGGTGCTACCTTTCAAAAATAAAGGTTGTGAAACTGTTACAGTCTTGACGTCTTTTAACTCAAAAAGACTCATATATTCCCCCCTCCTTAGCTAATTATATCATAACTAATTATTTATTCTTTGAAAAATATGAGGTAAAATTAAAATATGAAGAGGAGGGATAATATGAATTTTAACAAAACAATGATCATGGGAATAGTTAATGTAACACCAGATTCTTTCTATCCAAAAAGTAGAATCGACAAAGAAAAACTTCTTGAGACTGTAAATCACATGATTAAAAATGGTGCAGATATAATCGATGTTGGCGGAGAAAGCACCCGACCTGGTGCTAGTGAAGTCTCTTTAGAAGAAGAACTTAACAGAGTAGTTCCAGCCATTGAATTAATAAAGAAAAACTTCGATGTTATTGTTTCCATAGATACTTACAAATCAAAAGTTGCAGAAGAAAGTATAAAAGTTGGTGCTGATATAGTAAATGATATAAGCGCTTTGCGATTTGATGATAATATGGTAAATGTTGTAAAACAATACAACCGTCCAGTTATATTAATGCATATGAAAGGTACTCCAAAAAACATGCAAAATAATCCTTATTACAAAGATACAATCGGTGAAATAATAGAATTTTTGAAAGAAAGAATAAATTTTGCAAAAAGTTATGGAATAGAGGATATAATAATAGATCCTGGAATTGGTTTTGGAAAAAGACTTATAGATAATCTGCTAATACTAAAACATTTAGATGAGTTTAAAAAACTTGGATACCCTATACTTATCGGTGCAAGCAGAAAATCAATGATAGGAATGATTTTAGATCTTCCCGTAGAAGAGAGACTTGAAGGAACACTTGCAATTACCGCGTATTGTGCTTTAAAAGGCGTTAAAATAATAAGGGTTCATGATGTAAAAGAAAACTATAGAGTAATAAAAGTAATTGAGGCGATTAAAAATGCGACTAGATAAATTCCTATCAAATGCAAAGGTGGGTTCTAGAAAAGAAGTTAAAAGGCTTATAAAGTTTGGGATTGTAAAGATCAATGGAGAAATAATAACAAATGTGGATTTTAAAGTAAAAGAAAATGATATTGTAACAGTAAATAACACACCCATTACCCCCTATCATAACGTTTATATAATTTTTAACAAACCTACAGGATATACTTCTAGTAAATCTGAATTTGAAAGAAATATATTTGAATTTATTGACCATCCTTACGTCGAAAATCTCCATATTGCAGGAAGACTAGATAAAGATGTGGAGGGGTTGTTATTAATTACAAACGATGGAATATTTACACATAAAATAACCTCCCCAAAAAGCAAAATAGAAAAAGAATACATAGTAAAAGTTGACAAAGAAATATCAGATGAAATGATACAAAAAGCAAAAGATGGTATAGTTTTAAAAAATGGAACACGCTTTAAACCTGCTATAATAAAGAGATTAAAAGACAACTTTATCTCCATAACAATTACGGAAGGAAAATATCATGAGATAAAATTAATAGTTAAATTCCTTGGCCTTTCCTACAAAAAAATCGAAAGAATACGCATAGGTAAATTAAAACTCGAAGATTTCAATTTAAAGAGAGGTGAATGGTCGGAAATTGATTATAAAACAGCCTTAAAAGCCCTTGAATAGCTTTTATTAAAAAAAATATAAAAAAAACAAAATTAACCACAAGTATACAATATTTTACTTAAGTGTTACATAGTGATATAATTATTTTGTTAATAATAAAAGTGGGGGTGTGATAATGCCAGGGCTTTCAAAGGAAATAACACTTGAACTTGTTAGAGTTACAGAAGCTGCTGCACTAATGTCAAGTAGGTACCTAGGTAGAGGAAACAAAGAAATGGTAGACAAAATGGCTAGTGATGCAATGAGAGGTATGCTGGATTACATA
This sequence comes from Thermosipho melanesiensis BI429, assembly GCF_000016905.1. Classification (GTDB taxonomy): domain Bacteria; phylum Thermotogota; class Thermotogae; order Thermotogales; family Fervidobacteriaceae; genus Thermosipho; species Thermosipho melanesiensis. The sequence goes on along the minus strand of NC_009616.1, from coordinate 902,598 downwards.
GACATGCAAGGTGTTGTAGTAATAGGCGAAGGCGAAAAAGACAAAGCTCCAATGCTCTACATAGGAGAACAGGTAGGTAATTGGGAAGAAAATACCCCAGAACTTGATATAGCAGTAGATCCTGTAGATGGAACTAGACTAGTAGCATATGGTCTTCCAAATGCAATAAGTGTTATGGCAGCTACAGACAGAGGGGCAATTGAATATCTTCCAACTTTTTATTCCTACAAACTTGCGGTTGGTCCAGAACTCGCTGGAAAATTAGATATAAACGCATCAATTCGAGAAAATCTTAGAGTTGCTGCTGCAATATTGAACATTGATATCTCAGAACTTACAGTTGTTATTCTAAATAGAGATAGACACAGAGAAATAATCGAAGAAGTAAGAAAAGTTGGAGCTAGAATTAAACTAATAAGTGATGGGGATATTGCTGCTGCCATTGCAACTGCTCTCCCTGAAAGTTATGTAGATATTTATATTGGAATAGGTGGATCCCCTGAAGCTATACTCGCTGCAGCAGCTTTAAAATCTTTAGGTGGAGAAATCCAGATAAAGCTCTGGCCAATTGATGAAAAGGAAAAAAATGAACTCACCGAAAAAGGTTATGATATAGATAAAGTATATAAAACCGATGATTTAATAAAAAGTGATAATGTCATATTTGCCGCTACAGGTGTTACTGATGGCGATCTTTTAAGAGGAGTCAAATATTCCAAAAATATTGCAATCACGGAATCAATAGTAATGAGATCTAAAACCAAAACACTAAGAAAAATAATATCACACCACAACCTTAAATACAAAACTATTCCATTAAAAAGTGAAGGAGAAGTAAGGTTTATAAACGGAAAAAAAACAAAATGATTTTTTTATTTAAAAACAGCAACGGCTTCGGCGCAATATCGAAGCCGTTTTTATTTTTCACAAGTATTTTTAGTTTTATTGATCATCAAAAAATTAAAAAACAAAAGAACGTTTTCCACATTTATTTATATTTTACCCTGTTAAACTTCTATGTTGGTTTAATCATTTCGTGAAATATTAGTTTACATATCTTTATCAATGTGTTTACCAAACTCAAAAAAACAAAAATTAAAAAAATGTTAAAATTTTCTCTAGTAAAAATTGAAAACTGCGGGGGATAGTAATGATAAAATTATTCGGCGATATAAATATTCCTGCTAAAAGTTATTTAACAAAAAATGAGATTATTTTATTCTCTTATCTTTTATCTAAAAAAACAAAAACATATTTTTCAGAAATAGAAAGTTTATTTTTGGATATAAAGGAAGTAGATCAAAAGTATGTTAGAAGGATTGTACAAAATATTAACAAAAAACTAGGAAACATCGGTTACATTTATATTGAAAGAAAAACTATAAAAACTGAAATAAATTGCGATGTGGATATATGGAAATTTGAAGAACTGTTAAAGAATAAATCAGATATTTCTGAAATTCTTGGAATATACACAGGACCATTCTTTCCTTCGATAAATTGTATATGGGCAAACAAAATGAGAATGTATTATCAGAAAATTATCAAAAAAATTGTTGAAAACTATCTGAAAAAAGAACATATAGATATTGAAACTTTGTACAAAATATTAAGGGTTTTTCCAGAACTATCTACATCTGAACTTTTGGAGGAACCAATATGATATATGTAAAGACCTTTGGCAATTTAGAAATCTTTTTCAATGAAAAAAAAAATTGATATAAAACCAACAAAGTATCTAAAAATTTTTCTCTATATAATATTAAGTAACAAAGAAGCTATTTCAAAAGAAGAAATATATAAAGTATTTTGGGGGGAAAATGCACGAAAAAACCTAAATGTACAAATATATTCTTTAAAAAAAAGTCTCCCTTTAGGTGATGTTTTACAAAATCACAGAGATTTTATAACTATAAATAAAAATGCTATAAAATCGGATTATTATGAATTTTTTAAATACATAGGAAAAAATCCAAAAAAAATTGAAAAAATTTACAGAGGAGAACTTCTGGAAAATTTTTCAGATAAATGGATTATAGAAAAAAGAAACTTGTGTCAAAAACTATTTAAGTTACAAATTGAAAAATTCAAGAATTTATTTAACAAGATTTCATTCCTCATTGAACAAATTTCAAAAATGAGAAGTAAACCTTATATAATACTTTTTACTCCAAACATCAAAAAAACATCTCTAAGAAAAGGCGACATGGTACTAAATTTACACAAAGGACATCTATTAATTATAGAAAACAATAATAACAACCCAGAATACGTAATAAAAGGTTTTACAAAACGAGTGAATCTTAAAAACTTCAAAATCTTAAATGAATACGAAGCATTAAAACTCATTAAAAAGGAGGAAGCATAATGAAAAAATTTTTTATACTTTTTGTTTTAGCAGTTTCCATTTCAATTTTCTCATTAAACATCTATCCAAATCTCATTTATAAAATAGATGTTGATAAATTTAATTCCACATACTATTTTTTCGTAAAAAATGACTTAAAAACAGATGCAAAAATTACCATACAAAAAATTGATTTTCTAACTGATGGAAGAAAGTATGAATTTAACACCCCAGATTACAAATATAGCATAAAAAAGCATGTAGAGGTTGATTCTTATGAATTTATTCTAAAACCAAATGAAGAAATTTGATAAATTACAAATCAAAAATAAATCAAAAAAGTCCCTCATCTAATTAGATGAGGGACTTTTGATAGAAAATATTATTATTGCTCAATTGACATTTGTAAATTCACTCTATAGGAATTGTTTGAGCTAAATCTATAAACATACTTGTAACCAAAATAATCTCCAGTATCTATTGTTCCATTGTTATTGTAATCTCTCCAAGCACATACATAATTGTAATATCCTGGCTGTACAGAACTTAATGTATATGACCCATTTGAAACGCTTCCCATTTCACTTACTACATAATATCTTCCTGTCCAATAATCGTACCTTAAAACAAATATTTGAGTATTCACCTCTGGTTGTGGTTCCGGATTTGGATCACTTCCTCCTCCCCTGTAATTCAATGCAGCATATGCATCAATAAGACCTGCTCCATAATAATCGTCTTCACCAGCTGGTCCTAAGTCTTTTGCCGTGTTTTTCAATGCTGCTCTAATTTCCTCTGGTGTTGTTTTTCCTGATGCATATAATAAAGCTGCAACACCAGCAACATGTGGTGCAGCCATAGAGGTGCCTTGTAAGAACATGTAAGTATCTCCGTTATTTGGTGTCCATGCAGTACTTAAAACACCGTCAGCATAACCATCGCCATTTTGATCTACGCTTGTATCTCCACCAGGTGCCGCAACATCAACCTCTGGTCCATAATTTGAATATGGTGCTCTTTGAAGATCGTATCTTACTGAAGCTACAGCAATAGTTTCTGGATATTTTGCGGGATATGAAACTGGTCCATTTTCATTTCCAGCAGCACAAACTATGGTAACACCCTTGTTGTAAGCATATTGTATGGCTTCTCTTAATATTTGTGAATCGCCACCTCCACCTAGACTCATGTTAATAATTTTTGCCCCATGATCTGCCGCATATCTAACGCCTTGTGCAACTGCATCTAATGTTCCTGAGCCATCTGCTCCAAGTACTCTTATAGGCATTATTTTTATCCCATAACCACCCCAATTGACACCTGCAACACCTTTTCCATTGTTGCTTAAAGCTGCTATTGTACCAGTTACATGTGTACCATGACTTACATCTTGGGCAGGATCAGTTGGATCTGTATCATTATCTACAAAATCATATCCTTGCACAAATATTCCTTGTAAATCTGGATGTGTAAAGCTAACTCCTGTATCCACTACCGCGACAACAACATTAGCACTTTTTATAATATCCCAAGCTTTTGGAAGATTAATGGCTTCATAATGCCATTGATACTCGTAATAAGTATCATTTGGAACTGCATATGCTCTATAAATATAATTTGGTTCCACATACTTTACACCGGAAATTTTCTTTAACATTTGTACCTGCTCTTCACTTGCCTTTATTACCATTATCTTATCCTCTTTACCATCTTCTTCAACGTTATAAGTTCTTTTCACCGTAATACCCATTTTCGATAAAATATTTCCATCTTCTGTATAAACCACATACTCACCTTCTACAAATTCTGCCCCTTCACTTTTCAAAAGACTATTACTAGCTAATAAATTTGGAGCATATGTACCATCAGGAAGCTTAACAGTACCGTATACAGTTGCATAACCCGTTGCTTTTGCACTTAACAAACTTAAATCCTCAATCTTTTTCCCCTGTAAATAACTAAATGGATCCGGTGTTTCAGTAGTCTTCACACTAGAATCCATACACCCAAAAAATAAAAATACAGACACCACAACCAAAACCCACAAAACTTTTTTCATACTTTACCCCCTTTTAAAATGATAATGATACGGGGTATATGATATCAAAAAAATAACTAAAAATAAAATCGAAAAATTTTTCAAACAAAGCCTTTTCTACACATAAAAATTATATAAAAATTAAGATTTTTTGGAAATGTTTCCAATAAAAAATAAATCAAAATTCTATTCCTTTTCTTGCTTTGACTCCTTTTTTGTAGTAGTGCTTAACTTCTTTCATTTCTGTAACAAGATCTGCTATATCTACAAATTCTTGTGGAGCATATCTACCAGTTAATATTACTTCCTTACTTTTATCTAATTTATTCAAAAAGTTTAATATTTCTTCAACAGAAAGCAGTCTATAATAAACAGCTACATTTACTTCATCTAAAATAATTACATCATAGTTGTTAGCTATTTCATAAAGTCTTTTTAATCCATTTTTTGCTGCATCTATATCTTCTTTAGTTGGATTGTTAAATATGAAACAATTTCTTCCAAATTGCTCAACCTTTATGTTTGGAATATATTCTGGAACTTTTAATTCACTATATTCCATTCCCTTTACAAATTGCCCTATAAATACCTTTTTACCAGCACACGCTGCTCTAAGTGCAAGCCCAAAAGCCGCTGTAGTTTTTCCCTTTCCATTCCCTGTGTAAACATGTATCATAATCTCCCCTCCTTTAAAGTTTTTAATAGCGCAATATTACTCTTTTCATCTTTTAATCCCACACGAATTAAATCTAATCCAAAGTTTCTAGCATCTCTTACAAAAATTTCTCTCGAAATACAAAAATCTAAAAACTCATCTATATTTCCCACATCCAAAAGAAAATAATTTGTCTGTGATTCAACGTACATATAATCCTTAAAAAAGTGTTTCTGAATCCTTATATAATCCAAAGTTTTACATCGAAAAGATTCGAAATCTTCTATGTTTTCTAATAACCTTTTTAAAAATACATATCCCAATCCCCCTACCCCCCACTCCATTCTATATTGCCTAAAAACTTCTTCATAGTTTTTTGATTTTACATATCCCACTCTAATCCCAGGTACACCGAAAAATTTTGTAAATGTTCTAACCTTTATGATATTCTCATAATCTATTTCTTCGTAATCTTCAACAAAGTCTATAAAAGCCTCATCAGATATAAAAATTACATCCTCGTAAAATCTAACCAACTCACTAAAATTCAAAAAAATACCTGTAGGATTGTTGGGATTTCCCAAAAAAACAACTACCTTTTTTGATTTCTTTCTCGCATTTTTTATGCTTTTTTCCAAAACATTTAAATCTAATTTTTTATTAACAAAATACCAAGGGGTATCAATAATTTTTGCCGAAAACTTTGCCACTTTAAAGTAATCAGAATAATTTGGCCGAGGAATAATAACGTAAGAATCATTTAAAATATGGTATCCAATTATATGAAAAGCTTCTGTTGCTCCAGCTACTATAACACCACCAAAATACTTATAGAATTCTTTCTCTAACCATTGTATATACGTATATCTGTAAATTTCATCCAATGATAATTTATCTAACCAATTTACTTTCAAAGGATTTACAGAAATTGAAAAATCTAAAAAATCCTTTCTTTCAATACCACCATGACCATTAATATAACTATCCATAAAAAAACCACCTTTTTGTATAATCTTAACCCTCTATCTATATCTCCAAGTTCAACACCTTTACCTTCTAATTTGTAAACACCTATCTTTTCAAACCCCAACCCTAAAACACCAGCAAATGCCGCCATTGGATACATTGAATTTATCTTTAATTTCCTATATCTTTTTAGATATTCTATAGCTCTAAAGTTGAATAAGATAATAAGAAATGCGGTAAGTCTTGCAGGAATAAAATTTAAAAAATCATCAAATCTTGCAGGAAATTTTCCAAACCACTCATATCTTTCTGTCCTATAACCGAATAATGCATCGTATGTATTTACAACCCTATACAATAACGCACCATATATTCCAAAAATCAAATAATAAAACAGTGGAGCAACTATACTATCAGATATATTCTCGGAAAGACTTTCTAAAGCAGCAGAATAAAGATGATTTTTGTCAAGAAAACTAACATCTCTACTAACTATAAAGGAAACATTTCTTCGTAGGATTTTTAAATTATTTGTTTTGCATCTTTTTACATGTACATACAACGCTCTTATTGAAAACGTTGATGAAAGAAAATAAAGTTCAAAAAAGTAATTTACTTTCACTAACATTTTGCACAGAAAAAGCCAAAAAGAAATCTCTAAAAGTAGTGATAACATTCCAAAGAAAAATCGAAATCCTTTTATCTTCTCAAATCGTTTTCCAATAACCCCCATATAGACCACGGGATGTATAAAATTTGGAAATTCTCCGAAAAATAAATCAATTAAAATACTAAAACCCAATAACATTTTCTATCTCTCCAATATCAATTTGGCTTATAATATAATCACTTACTTTGTCTATTTCATCCTCTAGTAAAATAGGTTTTATCTCTTTCTGCTTATACCCTCTTTCTTTTCTTAAAAAATTCAAAAAGTTTTCCAAAAATTGCTCGTTTGAAAACAGATTATGTAGATAACTACCAAAAACTCTTCCCTTAATTGCTCCATCTTTTATCTTTCTTTTGTTGTAATAAATCCTTGAAAAAGGCATTTCATATGAAATTGTTCTTCCATGGTGTATTTCAAACCCCTTTACTTTTGTACCAAAAACATTTTCTATTCCATAAACATTTCTTAATACCTTAGATTTTGAAAATTCCGTTTTTGCATTTAAAAATCCTAGACCTTCGTATCTTTTTCCATTTTCAACCAATACTCTACCCAAAATTTGATATCCTCCACATATTCCTAACAAAAATGCACCTTTTGAAAATGCACGGATAATTTTTTCCTTTCTTTTCTTTACCCATTCAAGATCAAAAAGCGTAGATTTTGTTCCAGGAATTATTATTAAATCAACATCTTCCCTTATATCCTCAACAAACTTTGCATTTGTATTTAAAAACAAAGACTCAAACTCAAAAGCGTTTGAAATATGAGGAAGTTTTAAAATATCTACCTTAAGCTCCCCTATACCTTCTTTCTCAAATAAAATATCCTCTTCAGGTAAATTATGTTTAAAATATTCTACTGTCCCAAAATATTTTATGCCAAATCTTTTTCCAAATTCTATTGGAAAATCACCGAGAAGATTTTTATCACCTTTGAATTTATTAAAAATAAAGCCTTTAACAAGCTTTTTTTCATCATCATTAAACAAAACCATAGAACCTGCAATTTGTGCAAACGCTCCACCCATTTCTATATTAGAGACTAAAATTACTGGGGCATTTACGGCTTTTGCTATTGCCATATTTGAAATATCTTTTATATTTATTTCTGCGGCGCTCCCAGAACCCTCTATTATTACAAGTTCATGTTTGCTCATAAGCTTTGAAAGGGACGATAATGCTTGATTAAACAACCATTTTTTATCAGAATACATATACTTCTTATTACCTACAGCTCGAACGGGGTTCCCGTTCACAATTAATTGTGAACCAAGCACATCCGGTTTTAAAAGAATAGGATTCATCAACACACTTGGTTCTTTTTCACAAGCAATTGCCTGCACATATTGTGCAACTGCCATTTCTCCGCCTTCTTTACTTACAACGCTATTCAAAGATATATTTTGTGCTTTGAATGGAACTACATCTACACCTTTTTTTGTAAAATATCTACATAATGCCATAGAGATAATTGATTTTCCTACATTTGAAGCTGTTCCTTGTATCATTAATACCACTATACCACTCCCAATACAACCAAAAGTAGACCATTAGTCATCAAACAAGCTCCACCTAAAACATCACCAGTTACCCCACCTATTTTGCTATTTGACACAATTGACATAAGATAAGAAAATACTACAGTCACTACATACGAAATGAAAAAGTATTTCATTGAAAATAAGAGAGGTAATAAAAAGAAGGAGGAAAATAAAAGATTCTTCTTTTGAAATGGAAAAAACAACGCTCCAAGACCTGTTTTTTTTGCTGGTTTTGAGAAAAACATTAATAAATTCATTGAATATCTTCCAAAAACAGAAGAATAAATAAACGTTATCGGAGGTATTTCTAAATACAAAGTCCAAAATACAACTACATACAAAGTGCCAAAAAATACCGCAAAAGGTCCTACATCACCTTTTGACATTATTTCTAATCTTTTTTCCTTACTCGATTGATTTAAAAAACCATCCAGTGTATCCAAAAAACCATCAAAATGAAATAAATCAAAAAAATAATACCCCAAAATCAAAAACAAAATCTTCAACAAAAAATTTTCAAAACTGCCTCCAAAGAAAAATAAAATTCCAGGAATATATCCAACCAAAGGAAAATATATTGGTAATCTTTTCACCCTAACCTCAAAAGCCTTCACTTTAATGTTAATAGGTATTCGAGAAATAAACCCAAGAGAAAGCAAAAAATCATAAATCAAAATAATCCCTCCACAGTTTTAAAGAATGTAAAAAATCCTCCAAGTCAAACACCTCAAAACAAATATATTCCAAATCCTTCGAGTATTTCATCATTCTCTTTATAACTCCCAATGTATTTTTATCCAATCTTTTATGGTCAATTCCATCTACAACTCCCATCACGTGATACTCTTTTGCATTCCTCAAAAAATCATTAGTAACATTCATTCCCAAAAGGTGATGTCCTATATCAAAAACCGTCTTTTTATGAATTAATATGTCTTCCTTTAAATTCTCAATTAATATTTTTTCTGATTTATCCATAAAGACATCTATACCATCTATTGGATGTAAAATATAGTTTGAAATATTTAGATTACTACATTCAAAAAATTCAAAAGCACTTTCAACATTAAAAACACAATCCGTTGGTAAATGAACATTGTATTCCAATCCATATTTTTTTGATAGTTCCAATAATCCTTTCTCTTCATATTTTAGAATCCTTTCTGTTTCCCTATCCCAAGTAAATACCAAAAGTTCCACAAAATCAACCTTGTCAGCAACAATTTCTACATTTTCCAAATATGTACCTGGAATTAACCAAGATGTTGAACCTAACTTCATTTTATCCCCACCTCTATCCCAGAAACCATTAAATAAACCTTATCAGCAATTTTTGCTATTTCCCTGTTCAATAATCCCAATTTCTCCACATATCTTCTCGTTTCTATATTTTCCGAAATTACCCCCCAGCCTACTTCATTACTTACAAGTACTAGTGTATAGTTAACTTTCTTTAAACTTTCAATCAAACTATTTAAATAAAAATCTATGTCTTTTTTATAATAAAAAAGATTTCCCAAATACGTTGTAAGACAATCAAAGATTGCAAAATCATATTTTCCATTTAAGTTTTCAATAATTTCATGGACTTCTATAGGTTCTTCAAACGTATCAAAACCTTCCCTTTCCTTTTTGTGAACTTCTATCCTTTTTCTCATTTCCTCATCAAACGGTACACCTGTTGCAATAAATGCTTTTCTTTTATATCCTTCTGAAAGCTTCAATGCAAATGAACTCTTTCCGGATTTAACGCCACCCGTAATTAATACAATCATACTTATCCCCCCAAAATCTATACAATTTAACAGCCGCTTCTATAATTGAAATCGCTAAAACCGCACCAGTACCTTCTCCAAGTCTCATATCAAGATCTAATATCGGTCTTACCCCTAAACTATCCATTATCACCTTATGTCCTTTTACCTTTGATTTGTGTCCAAATAACGCATATTCCTTTACTTTTTCATCCATCTTGTATGCTAGTAAAAATCCCGCTGTCGTTGGAAATCCATCTATTACCACCGGAACCCTCTTTTCCGCTGCCTGTAATATAAATCCTGCCATCTCACCTATACAGTAACTTCCCACCTTTGCCAGTACATCTAGCGCATCATTTTTATCCGGTTTGTTTATCTCTATTGCCCTTTCTACCGCTTTTTTCTTATTTTTTAACCTTTCATTATCTATGGGAGTTCCTATATCCAGAATGTCATCTATGTTATATCCAAATGCAGCTGCCATTGCCGTTGCCGTTGTTGTGTTACCTATTCTCATATCCCCTATGGCGAGTAAATCAGCGCCACTTTCAATGGCATCATTTGCAATTTGTCTTCCGTAGTTAATAGAAAGGAGTGCCTCATCTTTGGTCATGGCAGGACCTTTGGAAAAATTTTTTGTACCGTACCCCATTTTCTTTTTAATGAGGAAGGAATGGTCTTCAAAATCGTAATCTACACCTGCATCTACTACAAAAAACTTTACTCCAATATGCCTTGCAAACACATTAATACCTGCTCCACCATTAAAATAGTTTTTCACCATTTGATACGTAACCTCTTTTGGGTAAGCAGAAACATTTTCTTCTACAACTCCATGGTCTCCTGCAAAGACATACACTCTTTTGTCTTTAAAAAGTTTGGGGATTTTTCTTCTTTGAATCTTGGAAATTTTCAAAGCCAAATCATATAGAATTCCAAATTCAATCATATTACCCCCCAATATAAACAAAAACTTTTCCCGAATTGCCCTAGCAATCGGGAAATAACCTTACTATAGGCAGGTCTCCCGGCTCCCGGATCAACCTACTCTCCACGCCTTCCCAGGAAAAATTCCCAGTGACATTTTGTGGATTTCGTCCCCGGTTACGGTTGCTGGGCAGCCCCGGATTTTCACCGGAGTTCCCTTAACCTATAGTAACAATTTATATTTATTAAAAAAGGCCGGTTTTTACCGGCCGCTTGGTCGGGGTGACTGGACTTGAACCAGCGACCTCTTGCGCCCCATGCAAGCGCGCTAGCCAACTGCGCTACACCCCGCTATTTATTATTATATTACATCACTTAAAATGTGTCAATTTATGTTAAAATATCGTTGGAGGGATTTAAATGCTTAAATTTTACCTAAAATACTTTTTAATAGCTCTTTTAATCTTTTTTGGTATTTTAACCTTGTTTTATATATTACATCCTAAAGGACTAGTTATTGAAAACGTCGGAAAAAAGCTACCATATATAACCCGACTTTCTTCTCCACAAACCGCCTCTTTTACAATAAATATTTCCAAAAACTTTGATTATCTATACCTTCACTACATAGAAACAGCTTCTTTTTCAATAAAAGCTAACGAAACAATTATTTATAAATATGGTTTAAAAAACTCTGGACATACGTGGTTTCCCCCGTTCTTAATACCTTTACCAAAAAACACCAATACCTTAACTATTGAGCTTTTTGGAATGTATTCAATGGGTTTAGGAAAAATTTACTTTGTAAAAGAAAATGAAGTATGGAAATACTCCATTTTAAAATTTTTAACGGATAATTTTGTAAACATTTCCATTGGTCTCATCTTAACTTTAGGCTTTCTTCTATATTTACTCTCCAGAAATACAGACATAGAAAAGCAGAAAGCTTATCTGTTTTTTTCATATTCAAGTTTTCTTGCAACCGTTTGGCTTTTTGATGTGTTAAGTTTGGAGTATCTATATTATCCAATAAGAGGGGCTTTGGTTGCGAGTGCATATTTTTCTTTTTACTTTTTACTCATTGGTATAGATTTATATAACTTTTCTGAACTTAAAAAAAGCACAAAAATACTATCGTTTTTCAATATAGCTGTTGGCATACTCTTACTGCTTACATTTTCACCACATTTGTTAAAACTATTTTCAACCTTAGTCTCCCCATTATTAATTGTAAACGCTATATTTGTACTATACAAAATAATAAAATCATATATTCCACAAAACATCGTATTTGCTACTTTTTTTGCAATAACAATAATCTTTGATGGTTTCGTGCTGATGTTTAACCTTCCATTACGTTTTCTTTCTCCATACGGAATAATCGCAATATTCATGAGTTTTTCATCTAGTATAATAATGGAATATAAAGAGAAAGTCCACGAATTAAACATAACTTATGCAAGAAGTTTAATTGATCCCCTAACAGGTGCATATAACAGAGGAATTCTAAGGAATTTATCACCTAACGAGAATGATATTTTAATCTTTATAGATATTAACAAATTCAAATATATAAACGATACATATGGACATGAAAAAGGAGATGAACTATTAAAAAAATTATCTAGCATCGTTAAATCTACATTAAACTCTTCAAATCTTTTTATACGAATGGGAGGAGATGAATTTTTAATCATCCTTAAAAACTCCACAAAAAAGGAAGCCGAACAAACTATACAAAAAATACACGAAGAATTTAAAAATTCCTTCGAGTTTAAACCAACTTTTTCTTGGGGAATTTCGACTGTAAAAAGCTCTATAGAAAATTCTATAAGAATAGCTGACAATTTAATGTACAAAATGAAAGGAAAAAATAAAAAATCACATATGATATAATACTATTACGGTAAAAAAAGAAAAGGAGGTTTAAAAAAATGGAAGAATACATCAAAAGAGTTAATCAAGCTGTTGACTTTTTAAGTAATAATATTGAATTAACCCCAAAGGTCGCTATAATTCTTGGTTCAGGTTTACACGGAATAGCCGATAGTATTGAAAATCCAAAGAAATTTTCTTACAAGGAAATTCCTGGTTTTCCCGTTTCAACTGCTCCAGGACACAAAGGCGAATTAATTTTCGGAAAATTAAACGGAAAAGATGTAATGCTTATGAATGGAAGATTTCACTATTATGAAGGTTACGATATGAAGACAGTAACATTTCCTATTAGAGTAATGCAACTTTTGGGTGTAGAAATACTCATAGTCACAAATGCCGCTGGAGGAATGAATCCAGAATTTGAAATAGGCAGACCTATGTTCATAACCGACCACATAAATATGATGGGAGATAATCCTTTAATTGGACCTAATGTAGAAGAATGGGGACCTAGATTCCCAGATATGTCAAACGCATACGATAGAGAATTAAGACAAAAAGCAATGGAAATTGCCCAAAAATTAAATATCCCATTTTATGAAGGAATATACGTTGCCGTTTCAGGACCAAACTTTGAAACACCAGCAGAATTAAAGATGTTAAGATGGATGGGGGCAGATGCAGTAGGGATGTCTACAGTTCCTGAAGTAATAGTAGCAAATCACGGCGGAATAAATGTTCTTGGAATTTCCGCTATCACAGATAAAGCCGTACATGAAGATTTAAAACCACTTACAGCAGAAGAAGTATTGGAAGTAGCAAATAAAACAGGAGGAATGATAGTTAAAATTATTTCCGAACTTATTAAAGAATTGTAAGAGGTGATTTTAAATGTCCTTTAGATCTAAAATTATATTGTTTGCAATTATTTTGGTAACGGTTCCAGTATTTCTTGTAACGTATTTAAATGTAAACACAGTTAACTTACAAATAGATAATTTGCAAAAGGAAATTGTTTCAAATGTAAACAATGAAGTGGTAGAAAAGTATGAGGCATACATAGAAAATTTTAAAGATGCACTTTTAAAACAATCAGAAGAATATACAAAAAATTTGACTGAAACTGTAAAAGAACAAGAAGAAAAGATAAAAAAATCTTTTGATAACCTGTACAAAAAAGCCCTTTCAAACCAAGTCAATTTTACATTTGAAACTGTTATAAATCTATTGAAGGAGAAAACAGAACAACTTTTAACAGGTGCTCAAATAGCCGCTTCCTTAAAAGAAACTGTAAATGCGGCAAATGATAAAAATCTATCATTGACAGAAAGAAAGGCACTCTTATTTCCCTTTGTTGAAAAATTCTCCATTGAATATGCTGCTCTTTGGATAATTGACAAAAACAAACCAAAGATTAAAAGCAAGCTTTACACTCAACATGAGAACAAATATATAGTTGAATATGCAAAATCCAACTCTTCAAGTGCAAATGTTGCATTTTATAAAAAACCACCATACAAAGATAAACTTGAAAAAATTTTTTCAGAGCTATTAAATGCAAAATCAGTGTTTTATAGATCACTTATTTACCCATACAAAAATTCCCTTTATGCTATAACTATTGTTCCTGTAATGCACCCCGTTCTTGGAAATACCATAAATGGTTTCATTGTATTTGTAGATAAAATGGATAACAGCTTTTTGGATGGTATAAAATCAATTTCGAATGCTGAAATTACACTATATGTAGACAACAAATCTTTAATTACAACAAAAATCAACGAAAACGGTCAAAGACTTGTAGGAGAGGAACTAAAAAGAACAAATGATAATGTTATAGAAATACTAGGAAAGAAATATTACACAAAGGTTGGAGAATTTACATATCTTGGAAAAAAGATCGCAGATATAGAAGTAGCAATACCATTTGAAATAATTGATACAAACGTAAAATTACCTGCACCAAAACCATTTGAGGTACCTAAACTGGAAAAACCTAAAGTTTCAATTAATTTAAAAATTGATAATTCCTCACTTATTAGAAAAACCATTATTCTTGTTGCAATCATAATTGCAATAAGTATAATACTTATTTTCATCATCACCAAACAACTTTCGAAGGCTTTGGTACATTCAAAGAATGTTATTGAAAAACTCTCTGAAGGAAAATTTGAAAACGTTGATAGTGTAAAAGTTTCCGGAGAATTTAAAATAATGATGAATTCTTTAAAGATTCTATCGGAAAGATTCAAGGATTTTGCACAAAAATTGCTAGGTAATTCAAAAGAAATTGTATCAAAAGTTGATGGCTTAGAAGAACTAAGCAAGATTTTAACAAAAACTTCAAAAGAATTCTCAAATGCAATTGATATGTTCTCAAAAGATACAACGGAAGTCTTAAATGAATTTGATAATTTAAGATATACAACTAATGATGCCAAAGTTGCAATTGAAAATGTTGAAAACACATTAGAAGAGCTAGTTAATGATATATTGGATACTGAAAGAAAAATAGATGAAAATACCACACTTGTAAGAGAAATGGACACAAATATAACAAATTCGTTAAATGCCATGGAACAATTTAATAGTTATATAAATCAAACCATAGAACAATTCAACAAAGTAACAGGAGAAATTTCAAAAATACAAAACGTTGCAAACCAAACCAATTTACTTGCACTTAATGCTGCCATAGAAGCAGCAAGAGCAGGAGAGGCAGGAAAAGGTTTTGCGGTGGTTGCAGATGAAATTATGAAACTTTCCGTGGAAATAAACAATATTTCGAAAAAACTTGTAAAAGATATGGAAGAATACACAAATAACCTAGGTAGTTTGAACAAGGTATTTGAAACATCTAAAAATAATTTTTCTAAGCTTTCAAAAACAAAGGAGGAATTCTCCGAAGGGTTCCAGATTGTTATAGACCGTATACAAAAACTTGCAAACACTACAAAAACTGTTTCTCAAGTATTACAACAAACAAAGGATGTCTTCAATGAAATGGTTAACATCTCAGAAAGATCAATCAAAACCGTCTCTGAAGCGGTTGATAAAATGACAATTGTTAATAAAAATATGTTAAAACTTGAAGACTTTTCACAAAGATTGCATGAAACTGTTAACGCAATTGATTTCGTTTCAGAACAATTGAAAAATATTGCCAACTGGTTTAAAATAGAAGAGTAATGGAACTATTTGACTTTGTAGAAACACAATTTCTCAACTGGGGAATGCTTATTAGTAGAATCACTGGAATGTTCATAATAACACCTTTACTGTCTGGGAGGTTTATACCCACGACAGTAAAGGTTTTTCTTGTTCTTTCTCTTTCATACATGATGTTACCACAAACAAATAGCATACCACTAAACACTCCTGTAATACACATTGTTTTATCACTCACTAACAACTTTATCGTAGGTTTTGCCATGGGGCTTATGGCATTCATGATACTTGGTGCTTTCTCCATTGCAGGTGAATTACTTGGAGTAGAATCTGGTTTTGGACTTGCAACATCTATGGATCCAACTATGGAAGAATCGCCAATTATAGGACAATTTGTATTTTTACTTGCTATCTTTGTCTTCATCTCTTTAAATGGTCATTTGGTAGTTTATGAAGCTATCTTAGATTCTATAAAAATCTTTCCACTTGATTTAGATTTCTTAGATTTTAATTTCACAAAATTTATTACCACAAAATTTGTTGAAATGTTTTTCATTGCATTGAAAATAGGTCTTCCCGTAATAGGTTATATGTTTATAATAAATGTCCTTTTAGGAATTCTTTCAAGATTAGTTCCACAGATGAACGTATTTATGGTAGGCATACCTTTAAAATCTTTATTGGTATTTTTAATATTTTTAGGGATGGTGCCATTATGGGCAGAAACTTCGGCAAAATTAACAATTTTGTTGGAAAAAACATTAGAACACTTTCTTTCAGGATAAATATCCAACTTTTTGCTGACCCTGACAAGACGGAAAAAGCCACCCCAAGAAGAAGACAAAAAGCTAGAGAAGAAGGACAAGTCCCTATTTCAAGAGAATTAACTTCTGGTTTTACCTTTTTAGCCGCTGTATTGGGATTTGCATTTTTGGGTAGGGGAATTATCTTGGGGTTGGAATCTGCAGTTGCTTTTTTTGCCGAACTTCCATCATACGACACGATAAACATTAATGATTTGGGAATATATGCCTTCAACGCATTTAAAGGGTTGATTATCGATTTAGTTATATTTGTGGGTATAATTATGGTAACAGGAATCGCCGTTGGAAGCTTACAAACAAAATTTCTTTTTACTTTTAAATCTTTAAAGCTAGACTTTTCAAAAATAAATCCAATAAATGGTTTAAAAAGGATGTTTTCCCTTCGTTCATTATTTGAACTTTTGAAATCAATACTAAAGTTAGTTATAGTTGGATATGTTGGATATTTGGTAATCAAAAGTAATTGGAACAAAATGTTATTAGCAATCGATAAAAGTGTGAAAGATGGATCTTTACTTATCTGGGATATAACGTTTGAACTTCTTATAAAGTGTGGTATAGCACTTTTTATCGTTTCAATTGCAGATTACTTTTTCTCCAGGTATGAATATGAAAAAAATATAAGAATGACAAAACAAGAGGTTAAAGAAGAATTTAAAGAAGTTGAAGGAAATCCTGAGATAAAAAGAAAACAAAGGGAAATTATGATGCAATATTCCATGCATAGAATGATGCAAGAGGTTCCAGAAGCAACTGTGGTTATAACTAACCCAACACATTTTGCAGTTGCAATAAAATATGAAGTAGATGAAATGGAAGTTCCAATAGTAGTTGCAAAAGGTATGGATAACTTGGCAGAAAAGATTAAAAAAGTTGCACGTGAAAATAACGTTCCCATTTTAAGAAATCCAAAACTTGCTAGAGAATTGTATTTTAACGTAGATGTTGGAGATGAAATTCCAGAAAAGTTTTACAGAGCTGTTGCAGAGGTCTTGGCATATGTTTACAGTCTAAAAAGAGACTAATATTTTCAATATTTTGTATTTTACAGGTGCTTTCGGTATGATAAATTTTCCCTTTTCAGTTACTATATAAACCACATCTACTGCATCTTCAAACTTTATAGATGTCTTAAAAGGCCCCAGGTAATTTCCTCTACCATTTACCTCTCTCTTTAAAAACATTCCTTCTTTTGTATCTATTATTTTGTATGTTACCTTTTTTTCCTCCCCGCTTTTCAATCTTTCAACAAACGAAATGTTTTTGGAATTTTTTAATTTAATAGGAGAGATACCACGGTTGTAATAATCGTGTCGTATATAATTTACTACATAAAATAGATCTAATGTCTTTTGATAATCCTTCTTTAAAAAAATATACCATTCAACAGTTGCATTAAGCATTAAATAACATGAATAGATTATAAATATGGAAACAAAAAGAGCAATAATAACCTCTGAAAAAGAGATTGTCCCCCCACCTTATAACTCAAACTTCTCCTTCGGTGCCTCCGCTTTTGCTATTTTATCTAAGACACCGTTTACAAACTTTCCACTGTTTTCAGTACCATATGTTTTACCAAGCTCTATCATCTCATCCAATGTTACCTCAATTGGTATATCATCTACGTATATTAATTCATACGTTCCAAGCCTTAAAATATTTCTATCGGTAACAGACAACCTTTCAAGTGTCCAATTTTTTAGATATTTAGATATAATTTCATCTATAACATCAATATTTTCCCGTATCCCCTTTAAATAATTCACAGCAAGCTCTTGTAAATTTGGTTCTAATGAAACAATATGCTCTTTGGAAATTTCTTCAAGAATCTCCTCTTTGTTAAAATCCCATTGGAAGAGGGATTTAAATATGGCTTCCCTCATCTTATGGCGGCTTTTTAGCAATTATTCTTCCTCCTCTTTCTGTGCTGTTTCTATTTTTTCAACAACATCTGTAATTGATACATTTACAGCTGTTACCTGCAACTCCGTCATTCGTTGGATATTTTCAGATATATTTTTCATAATTTTCTTTCCAAATTCCACAAGACTTTGACCATAAGGTGCAACGGTTTTCACATAAACAATAACATTATCATCAGGTGTTCTTTCAATTTCTATATTCTTTTTAAGTTTTTTTACATCTTTTTCCTCGGGGTTTAAAATTTCAATAAAGCTTCTAAACGCTATTTCTTTTAACACCTCATCACTTATATTTATACTTCCTTGTTCGAATTCCATGTTACCCCTCCTTTACTATGCCCTTTCAATATATTCTCCCGTTCTTGTATCCACTCTAACCTTTTGTCCTTTCTCAACAAAGAAGGGCACTGTAATTTTTAGACCTGTCTCAAGTATTGCAGGTTTTCCACCACCTGAAACTGTATCACCTTTAAAACCAGGTTCAGTTTCTACTACTTCTAATACAACACTTGTTGGAAGTTGTATCCCAATTGGTTTCCCATCATGCATAATTAAATCAACTTCGGTATTTTCCACTAAGTAATTTTTTTCATCCTCAATTTCTGTTTCAGGAATACCATACTGTTCAAAGGTTTCCGCATCCATAAAATAATACATTTCACCATCATTGTATATGTAAGATGCCTTTCTAAATGTTACTTCTGCTTCTTCTACTTTTTCTCCACTGTTAAAGTTAACTTCCCTTACCAAGCCCGATGAAAGATTTTTCAGTTTTGTTCTAATTAAACCAGAACCTCTTGCTCTAAAATGCTTGTTTACATCCACAACTCTATAAATATCCCCATCGTATTTTATATACATACCCTTACTTAGAGAACCTACATCTATCATTTAACTACCTCCTATCCTAAATATTTTATTGCCAGCAAAGTCATATCATCATGTTGTAGTGCTCCCTGCGAAAACTTAAATACATCCTTCTCCACATTATCAACTATATCTTTTGCAGATAATATATAAACCTTGCTTAGCAACCTCTCAAGTCTTTCAAAATCATATTCTTCCCCATTAATATTTCTAGCCTCTGGTATACCATCTGTATATGCAAATATAAGTGTATTTTTCTCAAGCTTTGTTTTTTGTATTTCAAATTCCATAAATTCAAACATTCCTATAGGTGTGCTTGTAGAATTTATCTTAGAAATTTTATCTTTAACTATATACAATGGATCATGCCCTGCATTAATTACTTCCAATCCTCCGTCTCTGGTTAACTTTACAAAAACCGCCGTTACAAATTTATCATCACCTACATCATATGCCAACATCTTGTTTAAACTAGTTACCGTTTTTAAAAGATCCCCGTTTGTACTTTCCAACAACGATTTAAAAGCACTTCTCAGAGAAGACATAATCAACGAGGCAGGCAGGCCTTTTCCAGATACATCTGCAACTATTCCATACAAACTATCATTTTTCATAAATACATCAAAATAATCTCCTCCAACGTGAATTGCGGGAATACTCTCACCATATGAATCAAAATTTTCATCATTTGGAAACGTTTTTGGAAAGAAATTAAATTGTATGTTTCTTGCTATTTCTATTTGTTGATTTAACCTCTCTCTTTCTATTTCCTCTTTCAGAGCTATTTCCCTCTCAATACTGCTTCCAATCTGCTGTGCTGCAGATTCAATTATTTTTTTGTCTCCGGCGGTAAATATTGGTCCGCTTTCTTTTCCTGAAACCAAAATAAATCCCATCTTTTTATTTGAAGCGGTAGATATAGTTTTGTATATTATACTTTCATTATTTAACTTCTCACACTTTTCCTTAAAGATTATATCCACATCATCATCTATTTGTGAAACTAAACTTTCCAAATTGCTTGGACATTCTCCAATAGCTTCAGAATAACTTCCTTCAAAATCTATGTTTATTATCCCACATTTAAAATTTATAGCTTTTTTTAATGTACTTAGTATAGGCATTAAGATTTGCTTAGTTTCAATATTAGATGCAACTATTTTACTTATTTCAAACAACGTTGAAATTTCCTCGTACAACCTCGAAATCTCTTCAAGTTGACTTTCTATCAACAAAGTAGAAGATTCAAGCTCTTGCTTGTAAGAAGAAAATTCCGTTTGTATTATATCAATCTCCTGCTCTATGAGACTCCATAAGTCCTCTTTGGAATTGTATTCCTTCTTTGGACTTTTTGATAATTCTAACAATTTAAGATATATCTCTTCAAGTTTTTTAATCATCTGACATCAACCTCTTAACTTCTTCAAGCAATATAGAAGGGCTGAATGGTTTGGTCATGACCAAATTTGCGCCAAGACTTTTGGCTATCTTTTCATCTTCTGCTCCTCCTTTAGCTGTGAGAATAATCACTGGAATATCTTTTATTTCTTCAATTTTTTGTTTTTCTTTTAAAACACCAAAACCATCAAGTCTTGGCATCATAATATCTAGAATAATAAGATCGGGTTTAATGGATTTTATTTTTTCAAGGCCATCAATTCCATCAAACGCCTCGAAAACTTCATATCCCGCCTTTTTAAGATTAAATGATGTTATTTTCCTTAGAACTTCAGAATCATCTACTACAAGAATTTTCTTCACAAATTACACTCCCTTCAAAAGAGAAGAAACAGGTTTGTTATCAATATAACATTCTTTTCTTATAGCTAAAAACACATTATCTGACAAAATATATGGATTAAAAGTATTTCCCTTCTCAACTATATAGTTTAACATAATATAATCTTTTTTTTCAACAATATCCAAATTTCTTAGTGTGGATATCTGAATTTCTTTAAATCCCCGCTTTGTCTTCTTTACAACTTTACCAGGCAATTCAAATGGCTTCTTTATTATCACCAAAAACTCGTACGCATTTATTTTTGAAAGTGTTATTTCATCTTTTGAAACTAAATCCACTACAAAATATAACGGTTGAACTTCTTTTATTTTCCTTTTTACAATTTTTTCGTCATAATCTTTAGAAAACTCTATTGTAAGATAAAACGCTAAATCTATCACACCTGTAGAAACGGGATCTATGTAAGTAAACTTTGGTTTTGGATGAAAACCTTCAGTAAAAATAAGTGATAACTGTGTTCTCCTAAAAGTTCTTTCAATCAACGATATGGTATCAAGACCTGAAATAAATCTATACATACCAAGCTTTTTGAATTTTATTACAAATCTACTCATTTTCCACCTTAAAAACGTATATTTTTCCTTCTTTCATATCAGGAACATACAAAGTCTTTTTTGAATAGTATAAATCCGCAGGAGATGAAAACCCTGTTTTTTCAAATAATTTTTCCCATTTGTCATTGTATACCACAACATTTTTTGAATTATAACCTGAGACAAAAAAGAGATTATCACCAAAAAATATTCCGTCTCCACCATTTACATCTTTAAGTGTAAAACTACTAATTACCTTGTTTTCATCGCACTTGTAAACAACAGCAGGGGATGTAAATGAAATTACATACAAATACTCCCCATCAGTTGTTATTCCATTTGGACTTTTAATATTAAAAACCACCTCTAATTTTTTTTCATCGTTAATTCTGTAAATGGTATTTCCATATGTATCTGTTACATAAAAACTCCCTTTGTATTTTACTATATCGTTTAGGTACCTTGGAAAATTTGCATAAAAATTTTTGTACTTTCCCGTTTCTAAATCAAGTCTAACTACTCTGTCAAAATCAACCACCCAGAGAAAATTATCCTCTAAATACATCCCCCTTGGATCTACTAATTTTAAAAGAGATTCTGTCTTGTCTTTTGTCATATGGATAATTGTTCCATCTTTTACATACAACTTTCCCATTTGTGTTATAAAATACTCCCCGTTGTTTGAAATTACACTTTCCGGAGAAAAAAGTCCCCAAATTGAAAATAATAACGTTAAAAATATTTTCATACTATCCCCCCAAATACACTTTTTTCACAGTTTCATCATTCAAAACACTCTCTGGTTCTCCACTCTTAATTATATCACCTTTGTGGATAACATAAAGTCTATCTACAATATCCATCAATGCCTCCACACTATGATCAGTAATTATTATCCCCAGCCCCATTTTTTTTAATTCAATCACCATTTTTTGTATTTCTTTAACAGTTTTGGGATCAATTCCCACAAACGGTTCATCTAACAATAAAAATTTTGGCGAAAGAGTCATCATACGTGCAAGTTCTAGTCTTCTTTTTTCTCCACCTGAGAGGTTAAAGGCCATCTGTTTCCTCAAATCGTATAGTCCGAAATTTTCCAATAATTTTGGAATTTTTTCAAAATTCTTATCGTAATATTCCAAAACCAACTTCAAGTTATTCTCAACGGTAAGTTGTCTAAAAACAGAAGTTTCTTGTTGAAGATAAGTAATTCCAAGTCTTGCACGTTTGTGTATTGGCATCTTTGTTATATCTTTCTCATCGAGAAAAACTCTTCCATAAGTTGGAATTACAACACCTAATATTATATTGAATAAAGTAGTCTTGCCAGAACCATTTGGTCCCAGCAAGCCTACTACTTCACCTGTATTTACATATAAATCTACTCCATTTAAAACTTGGTTCCTTCCAAATTTCTTTTTTATACCCCTACAGTATATTCTCATTGTGCAGAGTTTAGGTATTCTATAAATTGTGCTGTAATATCGTACTTTGAATTACCATATGCCATAGACTTACTATTAAACACAAAATCATATCCCATTATTTCAGCATATTGTGCTATTTTTTCCAATATTTCCTGTTCAATTTGTGAAAACTTAGGTTGATACTCATTATTCAACATTTGAGAATATTGTTGTTGTTTTTGTGAATATTCTGCTATTTTTTTGTTTATTTCCTGCTCACTTACCCCCTGTTCCTTCATGGAATTTATCTCCGCAGCAAGTTCATTGAGCTTCTTTTGATAAAAAGCCGCATCTTCTTGATATTTTGCTTGAAGGGTTATAAATTTACTGTAAGATTGAAGTACCTTTGTCGAATCAATGTAAGCAAATTTTGGACCTTGATTTGTATCCCCACTTGCAAAGAGAAGCACAAATGATAACAATATACCTATGGATACTACCAAAACACCTACTTTTCTCATAATCCACCTCCTAGTTTCTCTCTTTAGCTTTTGAGATTAACGATCTTCTACCGCGTTTTTTAAATATTGATAGTATAATTTCCGCTTCTTTATACGGAACGGTTATGAAAGAAAACTTATCAAGAACAACTACATCACTTATCACCTTAGGACTTATATTTGTCTTTTCAACTATAAATCTTACAAGATCTTTTTTTGTAAGTCCTGCTTGCTTCCCTTTTGCTATAAACAACCTTACCACTTCATTTTCCTTTGGCGGTAACACTTTCTCATATTTTTCGGGATTTAAAGATTTAAAAGACATATTCAAAAGCTTTGCTATTACCTCCCTAGGATTTGTTTTTTTCAATAACTCATCGGCAAGGTTGTAATATATATTCGGTAACTTTTTCTCTTCTTTTAACAATTCACTTTTTATTCTTTCAGACTTTGCCCTTATTATCTGCTCAACCGATGGAATTTTTCCCTCCTTTATCTTTGCTTTTGAGAATTTCTTTATCCTAAATAGTTGTCTGTACTCTTTTGGAGTTACAAAAGTTATCGCTACACCTTCTCTCCCTGCTCGCCCCGTTCTGCCTACTCTATGCACATAATGTTCGGGATTAAGTGGTATAGAATAATTTATTACATGAGTTAAGCCTGAAATATCTATTCCTCTTGCAGCAACATCCGTTGCAACTAGAATATTTATCCTTTTCTCTTTAAATTTTTTCAGTACCCTTTCACGTTGATACTGTGAAAAATCACCATGTAGTGCTTCCGCATCATATCCTCTTTCAATAAGTTTAGATGAAACATTATCAACTTCTACCTTTGTTCTACAAAATACCATGCCATAAAAATCGTCTTCTACATCTATTATTCTACAAAGTGCTTCAAATTTATCATTTTCGTTTAATTCAATATATATTTGTTCTGTAAGATTGGTAGTAAGCTGTTTATCTGCTATTTTAATAACCTCATAATTTTTTATATACTTTTTTGCAAGGTCAATTATTCTTCTAGGTATAGTTGCGGAAAACATTAGAAAGATTTTCTCGTCACTTGTACTTTTTAAAATCTTTTCGACATCATCTATAAATCCCATATCAAGCATTTCATCTGCTTCGTCTAAAATAAAATACTCTACCTTCGAAAGATCTATTGTTTTTCTTTCTAAATGATCCAAAATTCTCCCCGGAGTTCCAACTACTATATCCACACCTCTTTTTAAATGTTCAATTTGCCTACTAATAGACTGGCCACCGTATACGGGTAATATCTTTAACCTCTTTCTTTTTAACGAATTTATTTCCTCTGAAACCTGCAAGGCCAATTCCCTTGTTGGAGTCAATATAATAGCTTGGACATAACCTTTACTTTCTAAAAGTTCTATAAGTGGTATACCAAATGCAGCTGTTTTTCCCGTTCCCGTTTTTGCCTGTACAATAAGATTTTTTTCTTTGTTTAACAAAATTGGAATAACTCGCTTCTGTACAGGTGTTGGTTTTTCAAAACCTTTCTCGTTAATTGCGTAAAGCGTTTTTTCACTTAAGTTAAAATCCTCAAAATTCACTTTTTTTCCTCCATTCTCATCCTCATTATTTTGGAAAGCTCAGGAGCAAGCCTTCTTTTTACAGCATTTGGAAGGTGGTCGATAAACAAAATACCATCCAAATGGTCTCTTTCGTGTTGCACTATCCTTGCACTGTAACCTTCGAATAATCTTGTCTGAACTTTCCCATATTCATCTTGAAATTTTAATTTCACCCATTTATACCTTTCCACATTTTCAAAAATTCCCGGTAAACTAAGACATCCTTCCTCGCCAATTTCTTTTTCTTCAGAATGAGCTATGATTTCCGGGTTTACAATAAAAAGTGGTCCACTTCCATCGTCCATTACAAAAAACCTCAATGAAAGTCCCACTTGTGGTGCGGCAAGACCTACCCCATCTTCTAAATACATTGTTTTAAGCATGTCTTCCTTTATTTCCTGTAGATATTTAAAATCTTTTACTGCTTTTGCAGATTTTCTAAGTATAGGATCACCGTATAGCCTTATCCTCATAGCGTTCCTCCAATCTTTTTAAATATTCTTCATTGGTTAAAAAAACACTTATCGGAGTAACAGAAACATACTTTTCTGCAACAGCTTTGTAATCTGCTTTCGGATCTGGATCATTCTCTATTATATTTCCCATCATCCAATAGTAATTTCCACCGGACGGATCTTTTCTTTGTTCAAAATAATCTTCGTACATTCTCTTACTCTGTCTTGTTAATTTCCAACCTTTTAATTCTCCATACGGTACAGATGGAACATTTATATTCAAAGCAGTAAACCTTGGAATGGATTTTACATCAAATTCCTCCAAAAATTCCAATATAAATTTCGCCGCAGTTTCGTACAAGGGATTTTCAAAACTAAAACTTGAAATTGCAATAGATGGAACACCAGCTATTGCACCTTCTAGTGCTCCACTTACCGTTCCCGAATAAACAACATCCGTTCCCAAATTATTCCCTCTATTTATTCCGCTAATTAGCAAATCTGGTTTTTCCTTCAACACAACATCAATACCCATTTTTACACAATCAGCAGGTGTCCCAGAAACCGCGTAAATCTCAAATTCTTCATTTATATCAATCTTTCTAAGCCATAATGGAAATCTCAAAGTTATCGCATGTCCTACCGCACTTTGTTCAGTCTCAGGTGCAACTACAGTTACTTCGTGTTTTTTACTTAAATACCTTGCAAGACACAATATACCATCTGCGGTTACACCATCATCATTTGTTACCAATATGTTCATCTTCTTCCTCCTTACTTATACAGATCCAAAATCAAACCATTTATCTCTTCAACCTTAGCGGCAAAATTTATAGTTCCACCTTCAGAAGTTATTAGCTTTTCCGCAATATTTTTGAGTTTTTCATCAACTTCCTCAACTATTACATGTAACCTTGGAGAATTTGTTGAATAATCCATTTTTCCCGCCAATTTATACATCTTTTTTTCAATAAGTTTGAGAAACTTTTTTATTTTTTCTTTATATCTTCTCAACGTATCTGGAGTGGGAGATCTAACAAAATCATTTCCTGCATCCAAAATATCCTGGACAATCCTTTCAAGTTCAACGTTTATTTTCTCTTC
The DNA here is from genome assembly GCF_000016905.1 of Thermosipho melanesiensis BI429. Lineage (GTDB taxonomy): Bacteria > Thermotogota > Thermotogae > Thermotogales > Fervidobacteriaceae > Thermosipho > Thermosipho melanesiensis. The sequence continues at coordinate 875,637 of NC_009616.1, read as the reverse complement.
TTCAACATCCAAAAGCACATCAAAAAAACCTGGAGTTTCATTTGAAAACCCCACTTTATGTTTTCCTTTTGCCTTTTTTTTCTTTTTTATTGCTTCATTCTTTATTTTTGGATCACCTGTTGGTTCTATTCTCAATGTATTCCACCCCTAATTTTTTACATATTTTCGACTAAATTTTCTAAAAAACAGTTCTTCATAAAATTATATCACATTACATAATTGCTATGTGTATACTTGATGAATATTGGATAACAATGTAAAAAAATCCCCATCCTTCGGATGGGGAAAATTTATTTTTCTACTATTTTCGCTATTTTTTCTACTATCTTTCTAAACTCCGCTTCCACTTCACTTTCCCTCATATAAAGTGTTATTGGTTTTCCTTCATCTGCATACTTTGCCGCTTTTGGATCAAGGGGGATCTGCCCCAGAAGTTCAACATTGTATTCTTCAGCTAATATTTTTCCACCACCACTTCCAAATATTTCAATTTTTTCTTCACACTTTGGACATTTAACATATGACATGTTCTCTACAATCCCCAACAATTTCTTATTCATCGCATGTACAAAATCTATTGCCCTTCTAACGTCATCAAGCGCCACTTTTTGAGGAGTTGTTACCATAACTACACCGTCTAATTCCGGTATTGTTTGAAATAAACTAAGTGCTTCATCTCCTGTTCCAGGCGGAAGGTCAAAGATTAAGTAATCCAATTCTCCCCATTTCGTATCTCCCAAAAATTGTTTTATCGCAGAATGTTTTAATGGCCCTCTCCAAATTACCGCCTTTCCACTCTCAACAAGCATACCAATTGATAAAGCTTTCAGATTTGGAAGAATTTCCGCCGGAACTATTTCCTCACCATCAACTGTAGGATTTTTCTCTCCTAACATTCTCACTATATTTGGACCATGCATATCAAGATCTAAAATTCCAACTCTATACCCACTTTCTGCAAGCGCAGTTGCCAAATTCACCGCAACAGTTGTCTTTCCCACGCCACCTTTTCCACTCAAAACTGCTATTTTGTGTTTTACCTTCGACATCTTTTCTTTTATTTTTTCGTTATCATTGTTTAAATTAAACTGTGGATTTGGCATTTAATCACCTCCCAATATTGTCCATGATAAATTGTATCACATATCTAACTAAGTTCGTAACTACTTAGTAAATATTCAGATAACATTCTGTTTTCTCACAAAAAAACATTAAGTTATTTTAGTTTTAAAATAAAATAACAAAATTGATAATTATACAATTTTTCATTAATTTTTCATTAATGTTGTGCTATAATATATTCGTAAATCTTTAGCTTGGAGGTGGTTTTATAAAAAAGATTTCTATTTTTTTTGTTATATTAATATTATGTATTATAGGATTTAGCATGAAAAACACCGGGTACATTCTTTACGGAAATGAAGATTTTAAATTAGATCCTGGGAATGGCGGATACTCAATAGCTTCTATTTATGTTAATGTGTTTGTTACCGAGTGGATAGATCATGAATTTGGAAACGTAAAAAGTAAAATATATAATTTTCTCGATAAAGTTATAGTAACCTCGATTACCAAAGCATATGAATACGCACGTAATTTTATGATAAAACAAATAAACCGATTAAAAAGATTATATCCTAATTCAGAAATAAATGGAAGTTACAACATTGACATCAAGTAAGGGGGGAGAGTATGAGAAAGGAAATTTATTTATTTTTAATCTTTTTAATTTTGTTTTTTTCGCTTACGTATTTAGAATTTAAAGAGGTTAATGTTGGAGGAATAGTTTTTGTAAGTACACTATTTCTGCTTTATTTAAACTTTAGGTTGAATAAAAATTTGTTTTTCAGAAATTTCTTATTATTTTTCGTAATCATAATTTTTATTCCAATTGTTATATTTTTCAAATTTAAAACCATATATATATTCTTCCCTCTTTTATTTATAGGCAACGTTTCCATAACCGAAAAAAAACAAAAAAATATACTGTTAATTTTATCATTTATCATTTTACTTGAAATGTTGCTCCTTGGGATTCCATATTCATTTTCAATTAGCTACTTTTTTGTCTGCCTATTACCACTATTTCTGTCAAAGAAAAAAAATGAAATGCAGAGTAATTAAAATCCCATCCATTAAATGGATGGGATTTTTTTATGTTAAAATACAATAGGGGTGATATTTATGAAAAAGTTCTTTGGGTATATGTTTTTTGGTATTTCCGTTTTACCAATTCTACTACCTATCTTTTTTTCATTTGTTGCACTTTTTACAAAAAAAGGATTTCTCTACGATTATCTAATGCCAGCTGAATTAATAGGTTTCACTATAATAGGTAGCATTGGGATTATCTTTTTTGCATTAAAAAAACACGTGATGGTTAAAAAATTAATCTATTTTTTAACTTTAGAAATTGCTTCTATACTATTTGCACAGATTTATTCGGTTGCAGCTGGTCTTGCACATGGTGATACTCAACCAGTAGGAATCCATGCATGGATTATAGGTATTTGCATAGTTTTATGGCACTTATTCTTAATTTTGTTATGCATAGAAAACTTTAAAGTATTGAAAAAAAGCTTGAGGTGAAAAATTTGATAGTACTAAACAACGTATCCTTACATTTTCCAGGAAAAGAACTCTTAAATAATGTATCATTAAATATTTCTGATGGTGAAAAAGTAGCATTAATAGGAAAAAATGGAAGTGGTAAAACAACGCTTTTAAAGGCAATAGTTGGTGAATTCAAAGAATATACAGGACAAATAAATACCACCGGTAAGGTGGTTTACCTCGACCAGTATAGAACATTTAGCAGTAATACCCCTTACGAATATTATATGGAGGTAGCTGATACTCCGGAAAAAGAAAGACTTGTAAGAAGTATTCTTAAAGGTTTTGGTTTTGAAGAAGAAGACTGGAAAAGAAACTTAAGCACGTTTAGTGGGGGAGAAAAAACAAGATTACAAATAGGTAGACTTTTTCTAGAAGAAGCAGATTTCATACTTTTAGACGAACCTACTAATTATTTAGATATAGCGGGAATTCACTTTTTAAAAAATCTACTAAAAAGCTTTAAAGGTGGATATATAATAATTTCACACGATAGAAGTTTTTTAAGGGACACGTGTGAAAGATTTTTAGAAATCAACAACGGAAAGATATGGGATTTTAGAATGGGATTTGATGCATATCTTAAAGAAAGAGAGTCGTTAATACTCCATCAAAAACGTTCGATGAAAAATAAGCAAAGGGAAATAGAGAGGTTGAAGAAAATTATTGAAAGATACAGAAAATGGGGAAGAGAAAAGTTTATAAAACAAGCAAAAAGTAAAGAAAAAATTCTACAGAAGATTTTAGAAGAGCTACAATCTGAAGTTATTTTTGAAGAAGAAACGAAAAAAAATGTCTCCATCCCTATCCCAGAAAATACAGGTTATATAGTATTGAACGTAAAAGGGTTAAAATTTCTAAATATCATAGATGATGTAACCTTCACAGTATACAGTGGTGATAAAATAGCTATCCTAGGACCCAATGGCTCTGGAAAGAGTACTATCTTAAAGTTTATTTCTGGAAAACTTAAAGGAGAAGGGTTAGTAGAATTTGGATATAACGTAAAAGTGGAATTTTTAGATCAGTTTGTGGAAGAGTTAGATGAAGAAAATAGTGTCTTTGAAGAAATAGCAAATGAAATGGAAATGCAACCAGACTATGTAATCAGAGCATATGCAGGAAGATTTGGTTTCAAAGGCGAAGACGTTTTCAAAACTATCTCCGAATTAAGCGGTGGAGAAAGGCAAATTCTCGCCCTTGCAAAAGTACTGCTTAAAAAACCAAATCTATTGATATTAGACGAACCTACCAATCACATGGATCTTGAAACTGTAGAAGCACTTGAAGACGCTCTAAAAGAATACAAAGGAAGCCTTATACTTGTTTCCCACGACGAAGAACTTGTAAAGAATGTTTGTAACAGATATTTTATTTTAAAAGACAAAAAATTACTTGAGGTATCCGATATATCACAATACGAACCAAAGGAAGAAAAAAAAGAAGAAAAAATAATAAATACAGATTACGAAGAAAAAAAGAGAAGAAAAAATAGGATAAAAAAATTAAAGATGGAAATAGAAAAATTAAACGAAGAAGAAAAAAGGTTGTTGAAAAAAATAGATGAAATTGATTTAAAACTATTAAATGTTGGTTCTGATTATATAAAAGCAATGGAACTTTCTGAAGAAAAAGAAAAATTAGAGGAAAAAATACTTAACTTGCTACAAAAAATCGATGAGATGGAAAAAGAGATAAAATATCTTGAAATCTAGATATTTTCAACCACATTTCTTACCCATTTTCTACTTTTATACCTTGATAAAAGTATGAAAAACTTTGTAATTTCATCTACCATTGTTAATAGTAAAACCAATGGAAAACTTAGTTTTAATATTAATCCACCTATCGCTGCAAGCGGAACACCCAAAACCCAAAGGGTTGTTGCCTCTACCGCAAAGGAAAATCTTGTATCTCCGCCTGCACGTAAAAAACCAACGATATTTAAACCATTAAATATTTTAATAGGAACAAATCCCATGGATATAGCCATAGCAACTATCACCAAACTTTTTACATCTTGAGATATATTGAACAGATCAACTGAAAAAACTGTTAATATATAAGTTGCAGCGGCAGATATTGTGGCTACAATTTCCGTGAGTTTGATTATTTTTCTTGAAATCTTATACGCTTCTCCAAATCTTTTTGCCCCTAAATAATTACCAATTATTACCGATGCTGCATTTGCAAGTGAAAAAGAAAATGCCCATGCAAACCCTTCGATGGTACCTATTATATTCCTTGCCGCTATAACTTTTGTACTCATATGTGCATAAATCACAGAATACATGGTAAAACCAAGTGACCATGCAAATTCATTGGCAAGTGTAGGAAGTGTATAGTGAAAAAAGCGGTTTATAAAATTTTTGTTTAGCGCTCCTATGTGATGTAAGGAAAACATACCTGGAAGTTTCTGTAACTTCACTGTTACAATCAAAACAAATAAACCTATAATCCTTGAAAAAACCGTCGCAATTGCAGCACCTATAACTCCTAATTTTGGAAAACCAAAATTTCCAAAAATAAGTACATAGTTTAGAAAAACGTTTGTTGTTAATTCTATTATCGTAGTATACATTGGAATGTGGGCTTTGTGTATACTTCTAAGCATAAATGAAAATACCATTGATATTGCAAATATAGGAAAAGATATTGACAAAATCTTTATATATTTTACTCCAAGTTCAATAACAATAGGATCTGGAGAAAAAAATCTCATTACATAACCTGGGAAAAACAAGCTTAAAACAAAAAACGGAATAGAAACAAAAAGAGATGATAAAGTTGTAAGAGCTGTAGATTTTGATAATCCTTCAAAGTCACCTTTCCCCCAAAATTGGGAAAAAAAGATTGCTCCACCAGAAACAAGACCAAATAATACTATATTGTAAAAAAAGAAAAACTGATTTGCAAGACCAATAGCTGCAATTGCATCTTCTCCTAATCTACCTATCATCAACGTGTCCAAAAAACTCACACTACTAAATAAAAACTGCTGTAGCGCTACGGGAATTGCTATTTTAAAAAGATCTCTGTATATCCCCACAAATCCACCCCCTTTGTTAGGATTACTAACATTTTAGCAGAAATTTTTAACAACAAATTGACAAAAATAATAAGAATTAGTTATAATAAGTGAGAAAGGAGGAAAAAGATGGAAGAAAAAATAATATCCACAGCAAACATATTAAAAGCAATGGGACATCCCACAAGATTAAAAATTTTGTATCTGCTTAATAAAAAACCACATTGTGTATGTGAACTTCTAGATATACTCAAAGTAAGTCAACCCAATCTTTCACAACACTTAGCATTACTTAGAAATATGGGAATAATAAAGGATGAAAGAAAAGCAAATATGGTTTTCTATAGTCTAGAAAATGAATTTGTAAAAAAAGTACTATCTTTATTAGATTAATTTTTTGTTGATAATATAAGAATTTTCGCATATAATCATATACGAAGAAGTCGAAAACAACGGAGGAGGTGGCAAAGTGAAAGAATTTGTATTAGTACTGGTTATATTTTTAATCTTCTACTTTGTGCCATTTAACACAAACATTGTACAAAATAGTATTTTAAATGGTTTTTTAATGCTTCAAGAATACGCAAGAGAGCATGTACTTCTTTGTTTAGTACCTGCATTCTTTATTGCGGGTACAATATCTGTAATGTTAAACAAAAGTGCTGTTTTGAAACTACTTGGTCCAAAGGCAAAAAAGATTATTTCATATCCAGTAGCAGCCATAAGCGGTGGTATATTAGCCGTGTGTTCATGTACCATACTTCCTCTATTTGGCGGAATATACAAAAAAGGTGCGGGAATAGGACCTGCAACAACATTCTTATTTAGCGGCCCTGCCATTAATATTGCTGCTATCTTTTTAACCGCAAGGGTACTAGGATGGAACCTTGGGCTTGCAAGGCTTTTTGCTACAATTACAGCGGCAATTTTAATAGGATTAATTATGGAATCTTTGTTCCAAGAAAAAGGAGAAGGAGGCTTTCACATACAGGAAGAATCAAAAAATGGTACCAAAGTATTAATCTTTTTCTCATTACAACTTTCATTTTTAATAATTAGTGGTTTAAAAATAAATTATTTGGTCAAATACTCATTAATGTCTCTTACATCCCTATCAGTTGTCATTATGGCGGTATTCTTTTTTAAAAAAGAAGAAACAAAGAGTTGGTTGGAAGAAACATGGGATTTTGCAAAAAAAATATTACCATACTTATTTATAGGTGTATTTTTTTCTGGAATCCTTACAAAACTTTTACCTCAAGAGATTGTAACAAAATTTTTAGGAAACAACGGTATTTTATCTAACCTCTTTGCGTCAATTATTGGTATGTTTATGTATTTTGCAACACTCACAGAAGTTCCCATAGTTCAAGCTTTAAGAGAACTAGGAATGGCAAAAGGTCCAACACTAGCCCTATTGATGGCTGGGAATTCTTTAAGTCTTCCAAGTATGATAGTAATAACTAAGCTTTTCGGTAGGAAAAAAGCATTTTCTTATTTTTCATTAGTAGTTTTATTTTCCACAATCTTCGGCATCATATATGGCCATATTTAAGGAGGGAGAATATGAAAAAGATTGAAATTTTAGGGAGTGGATGTCCAAAATGCAAACAGACAGAAAAGATTATGAAAATTGCTGTAAAAGATTTGGAAATTGACGCAAAAATAGAAAAAGTAACGGATATTGATGAAATAATCTCACGAGGAGTAGTTGCAACACCTGCAGTAGCAATTGATGGAAAAGTGGTAATTTCCGGAAAAATACCTACACTAGAAGAAGCTAAAGAATTATTAAATAATTAAGATAACCCCATCCAAGTTGGATGGGGTAATGCTATAATGTAATTATGATGAATATAATAAAAATTGATAATACTCAAAGTGGTATTTTTCTTGAAAGAATAAACAAATACCTTGCAAAAATATATTTAAACGAGAATGTAGTAGATGTACATGTTCATGATCCAGGTAGACTTAAAGAATTATTATTCAAAAACAACAAAGTTTTAGTTAAAAAAGTAAATTCAACCAATAGAAAAACAAAATACGATTTGATTGCAGCAAAAAAGGAAAAAGAATACGTTTTGGTACATTCAATGTATCATAGGTATATAGCCGAAAAAATATTAAGAAAAAAATACACACATTTAAAAGCGGAAGTAAAATACAAAAATAGTAGAATAGATTTTCTAGCAGAAGATAAATTTTGGATTGAAATAAAAGGATGTACCCTATCCGATGGAAATATGGCAAGATTTCCAGACGCTCCTACCAAACGCGGGACAAAACATTTAGAAGACTTGATGGAATTAAAAAAGCAAGGATTTGACACTTTTATTTATTTTTTAATTTTTGCAAATGCAAATTATTTTTCTCCTAATTACGAAACAGACCTATCTTTTTCAAAAAAACTTGAAGAAGCATATAGCTTAGGTGTTAAAATAGTTCCTCTGTTATTCTCATTAGAAAACAATTGGATAGTTTTTAAAAGGGAAATCCAACTAATATTTGATGGTTGACTCTTTTTACTTTGAATATATAATTAAAGTGAGATTTCTCGACAAGGAGGGAAGAATATGTATGATGTGGTGGTTATCGGAGGAGGTCCTGGGGGCTATATAGCGTCGATAAGGCTTTCGCAACTTGGAAAAAAAGTTGCAATTATTGAAAAGGAAGAATTAGGTGGAACTTGTACAAATAAGGGATGTATACCAACAAAAGCACTTCTTACAAGCGCACATCTGTACAGGGATATAAAAGAAAAAGCATCAAAATTTGGTATAAAAGTAGATAGTGTAGATTTTGAGCTTTCTGGTATTATGAAACACATGCAAAAAGCTGTAACAATGTCAAGAAAAGGTATTGAATTTCTAATGAAAAAAAATAAAATAGATGTGTTTAAGGATAAAGGTATAATCAAAGATAATGAGACTGTCTTGTTGGAAAATGAAGGGAAAGAAATAAAGGGAAGATATCTCATCCTTGCACAAGGTTCTATCCCTTCTGTTTTTCCACCTTTTGACAAACTTGAAGGAATATGGACCAGTGATGATGTGTTTAAAATCAAAGAATTTCCAAAAAGTTTACTTATTATAGGTGGAGGAGTTATCGGCGTTGAGTTTGCAACGTTCTTTTCCTCTTTTGGTGTTGATGTCACTATTGTGGAACTTGCTGACCATATTTTACCAAATGAAGATAAAGACGTAGCTGAAGAAATAAAAAAAGAATTAAAAAAGAAAAAAGTTAATGTACTAGAAGGAAAAAAAGTTGAAGAAATAAAAAAAGAATTAAATTACATTGCAATTGTGGATGGTGAAACAATAGAAGCTGAGAAAGTCCTACTTGCAGTAGGAAGAAGGCCAAATATAACAGATGATATAAAGGAACTTGGAGTAAAAATTGATAGAGGGGTTATAACTGACAAAAAAATGAAAACAAACATTGATAATATATACGCAATCGGTGATATAAGAGGGCAAATAATGCTTGCACACGTTGCAATGTATGAAGGTATAATTGCCGCACATAATATTGCTGGAAAAGAAATAGAAATGGATTATTCCGCAGTTCCGGCTATAATCTTTTCAACCCCAGAAATTGCATCCGTTGGTTTGAGAGAAAAAGACATAGAAGCAGATAAAATAAATGTTTGGAAGTTCCCCGTTTCAGCAAATGGAAGGGCAAGAACAATGGAAGAAAGAGCAGGTTTTGCAAAAGTAATAGAAGACAAAAAAACAGGAAAAGTTTTAGGTGTTACCGTTGTATCTCCAAGTGCAACTGATATGATTATGGAAGGAGTATTAGCAGTGAAATATGGTATGACTTCTCACCAAGTTAGCGAAGCAATACATCCTCATCCCACTTTAACAGAAACACTACTTGGGGCATTTGAAGGAAAATGGGCAATTCATATATAAAATATATAGACCTACAAACATGGCTTTGGTTTTTACCAAAGCCATGTTTTTTAATTATTACTTTCAAACTTAAATCCTTATTAAATATTAAACTCAACCAAAAGTTATATTAAGTGTTTTAAATTTTTAACATTTTCATTCCTGTCCTATCAAATAAATTGTGATAAAATAAGTTATAAACAAAAAAGGAGGTTTGAAATGTTTTTTGAAAGGCCAAAAGATGACATAGAATTTGATGTTATAGTTGTTGGAACAGGTCATGCTGGGATTGAAGCAGCACTTGCTCCTGCAAGACTTGGATTAAGAACGCTTATTCTAACAACCAACTTGGATAACGTTGGCTGGGCTCCTTGTAATCCAGCAATAGGTGGACCTGCAAAAGGAATAGTTGTAAGAGAAATAGATGTATTAGGTGGAGAAATGGCAAAAACCACAGATGAAACCATGATAAATGTAAGGATGTTAAATACGGGAAAAGGACCTGCTGTTAGAGCCCTAAGGGCTCAAATAGATAAATATGCATATTCACAAATGATGAAAAACAAACTTCAAAGCCAAGAAAATCTTGTTTTGAGGTTTGGTTTAGTTGAGAAGATATTGGTTAAAGATGGAAAAGTTTATGGAGTTGTTGATTCTTTTGGTATAGATTATCGTGCAAAAGCCGTGATTTTAACAACAGGCACTTTTTTAAGAGGAAAAATATTTATAGGAAGAGATACCATGGAAGCAGGAAGAATGGGTGATCTTCCCGCAAAAGGTTTAAGCAAAAGCTTAATGGACATTGGATTCAAACTCTCACGTTTTAAAACAGGAACCCCCTCAAGAGTTTTAAAAAGTAGCATAAACTTCTCCAAAATGATTAGACAAGACACAGACGATGAGCCTAGGGCTTTTTCTCATTTTAGTGAACCAAAAGTTTTACCTAAAGATCATCCATGTTGGTTAACACATACTAACGAAAAAACTCACAAAATAATAAGAGATTATTTGGTATACTCTCCTCTTTACGGTAAAGTGAAATTAATACAGAGTGTAGGCCCAAGGTATTGTCCTTCTATTGAGGATAAAGTAGTAAAATTTAACAGAGATTCTCATCAGGTTTTTGTGGAACCAGAAGGAAAAAATTCACAAGAATATTATCTAAATGGCCTTTCAACAAGTCTACCTTATGCTGCACAGATAAAAATGCTTAGAACTATTCCAGGCCTTGAAAATGTTGTAATAGTAAGACCTGCATATGCCATAGAATATGACTATATAGATCCTCTTCAACTATATCAAACACTTGAATCGAAGTTAATCGAAGGACTTTATTTTGCAGGTCAAATAAATGGTACAAGCGGATACGAAGAAGCAGCGGGACAAGGACTTGTTGCTGGAATAAACGCAGCTATGAAAATACTTGGCGAAAAACCACTTATCTTAAAACGTTCTGAAAGTTATATTGGAATACTAATCGATGATTTAACTACAAAGGGCGTTGATGAACCATATAGACTTCTTACTTCTAGGGCAGAATACAGACTTTTATTGAGACACGACAACGCACATATAAGACTTGCAAAATACGGATATAGAGTTGGATTAATTCCAAAATGGTTTTACGAAAAAGTTTTGAATTTAGAAAAAAATATTAAACTACAAATTGAAAGACTCAAAAATGTTAAAGTACCAGTTTCCGATAGAGTGAATGACATTTTGGTAAAACTAGGTTCAACTCCTCTAAAGGAAGGTACAAAACTATACAATCTCTTAAAAAGACCAGAAATTAGTTATAACGATATAGAAGAACTTGATAGTGAACGCATAACGGACAAAGAACTTTTGGAACAAATTGAGATATACATAAAATACGAGGGGTATATAGAAAAAATGCTTGAAGAAGTAAAAATCTTCGAAGAATACGAATCAGTAGATATATCAAAAATAAACCTTGATAAGGTACCAAATCTTTCAACAGAGGCAAGGGAAAAGTTGAAAAAAGTAATGCCACGCTCTATAGGCCAAGCTATGAGGATACCAGGAGTCACTCCTGCCGATATTGCAAATATAATTAGTTATATTGAAAAATAATTTCGAGCGAGGTGTTATTTTGAATATTCTAATAAAATTGTCCAAAGATATTATTTTTTGGATTTTAGTTTTTCTTTTACTGATATCACATATCTTCACATTAAACATAATTAAAGTTACTTCCATCGGTGCCTTAGTGGGATACATAACAAATGTTTTGGCAATTTGGATGCTATTCAATCCAAAAAAGAAATTTTTTGGGTTTCAAGGTGTAATCCCTAAAAAGAGAGATGAAATAGCATTAAACACTTCAAAAATAATAGAAAATGAGTTTATAAACGCAAAAAGCATAAGACAGTTTATTGAAAACAACAAAGAAATTTTTGCTGAAATGTTATTTGATTTTGTAGAAAAACAAGGTAACAAAGTAATTCCACCCATTTCAAAAATCTTCCAAAATAAAACAGCGGAAGTTGCAGAGAAAATGGCGGAAAAATTAAAATTAGATAATAAAGACAGTTTATGGGAAAATTTAAAGAATAAAAGCATATCCGCTTTTTGTTCACCTGAAATGTTGATAAATTTTATCCTAAAGATTCTTGAAAATGAAGAATTTGTAAATTTTACAAAACATCAGGTGGCAAAACAAGTAAAAATTCCATTGCTACCAGTTGATAGTATCATAGCAAACATCGTAGATAAATTTTTAAATAACATAACTTACACCTTAAAGTTAAAAGGTGACGAATATCATAAATTAATCGAGTACTTGAAAGAAAAATGTGATACTTTAAAAGTAAAAGATATAATTGAAAAAGATGATTTTTTTCATCTAGTTGATTTTCTAAACACTAAAAGTAAAGATTTTTTTAAAAGTATAATTTTAAATCTATTCAACCAGGAAATAAATGTTAAATATATACTTAACATTTTAAATGTTAAAGAAATAATAACTCATCTGATAGATAGGTATGAAAAGAATATAATTGACATTGCGGAAAAGTTGCTTCAAAAAATCTCCTTTAAAGATATTGTAAGGGAAAAAATAGAAAGCTATTCTATAGAAGAAATGGAAAAAGTAACCTTAGAACTTGCAAAAAGGGAATTAAGATATGTGGAAATTTTTGGTATTCCTCTTGGAATCTTAATTTCAATTTTTCAAATAATATTTTAATTACTTGATTACCCTGTTTCTTCCCATATTTTTTGCCTCATATAATTTTTTATCTATCTTAGTTAACAAATCTCTAACCTCAACACCTTCCTTTATACTTCCAACTCCAATACTAATTGTTACTTTTATACCATCCCCAAAGACTTCTTTTTCAACAAAATTCCTTATTTTTTCAGCCACTTTATACGCTTCTTCTATATCGGTTTGTGGAAGAAGAATTAAAAATTCTTCACCACCCCATCTCGATATTATATCTGTTTTTCTAAGCACTTTTTTAAAAATATATTTTTTGAAGGACATTATCACTTATTAAATGTCCATATGTATCATTTATTCGTTTAAACCTATCAATATCTACAATCAAAATGGAAAACAAATTTCCATAACGTTTCCAATCATAATACGCTTTTTTAATTCCTCGTCCATTTTATGTCTGTTATACAGACTAGTTAGTTTATCTCTTATAGACATTTCTTTCAGTCTCTTGTTTAGTTTTAAAAGTTCTAAATTTTTCTTATACAACTCCGTATGTGTTATTTTTTCAATCTCTTCTGAAATAACACCTATTTCATTTTCCGGATATTTCACTTTTTCACATAACTCTCCATTCGTTATTTTAATAACATTTTCCTTTAGATTAAGCAAAGGCGTTATTATTTTCTTACCAGCAAAAGAACTTACCCAAGCCCCCAAAATCACCGAAACAATTATCACTAAGATAAAAGAAAAAGAAATGTTTTTAAATATATTAAACAGTATTTCTTTCTTATCCACAATAGTAACAACTGTCCAACCAACTGTTGGAAGATTTCTATAATATGCAACTTTTGCTTGATTTTGAAAATTATAACTAAATTTTCCGGAAGGTGGTAGAAATTTTACATCCTTTTTTATCAATTGGCTAAGTTTTTTAAAAAGAAACTCTTTATTTGGATGAAATATTATTATTCCATCTTTTACAATGTAACTATAAAGACTTTTAAACTTCTCATCAGTTTTGTTTATTAGCATATTTATCTTATCTAGACTTGTATCAATTGATATTACACCCGAAATTTTATCATTAAAATAAATAGCCTTACTCATTGAAATTAACCATTCACCTGTTTTAATTTCTTTATATGGTATACCTTTTGATACACTAGGAGCGTTTACTTTGGCTTCTACATACCAAGGACGAACACGAGGATCAAAACCTATGGGAGGCTCATAACCATTTATAAGCAAACCACCATCTTCATAACCAGCGTAAATGTAATTTATATCTTTATCAAAATCTTCTATTTTTTTAAACTTTTCCAACACCTTTTGTTTAGCTTCTTCTGTATTTGGATTTTTTACTTCATCAATCTCAGATAGGGTGTTAAGAACAACTAAAAATTTTTGAAAATAACCTTCTATATAGTTAGATATAGCAAGATTTTTTTGGATTATAAACTTTTCAGTGTTATGAAGCTCCAAATTAAATAGTACGAAAGAGATAATTAACCCAAAAAACGTTATTACTCCAATAGTTAAAAATAACGAAATTAGAAAAAAATCACTTTTAATACTTTTTAACATTTTCCCACCTAAAAAGAGCCTTTTTTCAGTATATCATCCTTTTACCGAACCTGCAAGCAATCCTCTTATAAAATATTTTCCAAGTAAAATGTAAACAACTAAGGTGGGTAATGCAGTAATTATTGCACCGGCCATTTGCACATTCCATTCAACTACCTGACTACCCGCAAGATTTACGAGGGCTACCGTAATAGGCTGTTTGGCAGGATTACTAGTAACAGTTACTGCAAATAAAAACTCATTCCAAATATTTGTAAATTGCCATATTATAACAACCACAAACGCGGGAATAGATATGGGAAACAAAACTTTGGAATATGTTTTAAAAAATCCTGCTCCATCCATATACGCCGCTTCCACTAATTCATCTGGTACCTCACTATAATAATTTCTGAAAACTAACGTAGTTATGGGTATTCCATATACTATATGGACCACGATAAGCCCTGTAATAGTACCATAAAGATTTATTTTTTGCAAAAAACGGATTAACGGAAATAATATACTTTGGTATGGAATAAACATACCAAAAAGTATAATGGCAAAAATAATATTTGCACTTTTAAATCTTATTTTAGAAAATACATAACCATTAATAGAACCAATCAATGCCGACACTATAGTTGCTGGAATAGTAAGATAAAAACTATTTTTTAAGTTTGGAGAAAGTTTATTAAACGCTTTTATAAACCCGTTTAAAGACCAGTTCCTTGGTAATTTCCACATATCTGAAATCCCAATTTCACCGAGAGGTTTAAAAGTAGTTGCAAGTAACACATAGAGAGGGATAATAATATAAATTGCTATTATTATCAAGAAAAAGTAGGAAAAGAACTTTTTCATCTCCTTTCACCTCTCAAGCTAGTTATAAGATATGGTATGATAACTACCGTAACAAACAAAAGCATTACAATAGCTATTGCTGAACCCATTGCGTATCTATTACTTCTAAATGTCAATTCAAACATATAAATTGCCGGCACATCTGTAACAAAATTAGGTCCACTTCCCGTCATGGAAAATACCAAATCGAATATTTTTAGTGAAATATGCCCCAGTATTATCAATGCACTCAATGTAATAGGTGTTAAAAGTGGCATCTTTATTTTCCAAAATATTTTCCATTCAGATGCTCCATCTACCTTTGCCGCTTCTATAATATCATTTGGAATTCCCCTTAAACCTGCTAAATACATTGCCATAGTATATCCAGAAAGCTGCCAAATTGCAGCAATGATTACCGGGATCAACGCAACATTAAACTTGCCAATAGAATACGTGCTTGTATACCATCCCCACATTAACTTTTCCAAGCCCAATTTTTGAAATAACAAATTTATTCCCTGAGGATTTGACGGGATATTCCCTGGTGCAAAAATCCAACTCCAAACTGTTCCCGTAACCACAAAAGAGATGGCCATGGGAAATAAAAATAGATTTTGAAATATTCTTGAACCCTTTAGTCCTTTATCTACTAATATTGCCATTACAACACCAAGGGTAATTGTTCCCAGCAAAAAGAAAACGGTGAAAAACAAAGTGTTCCATAGATCAATTTGGAACCTACTATCTTGGAATAAACGTATATAATTTCTAAGTCCAACAAATTTATACGTTCCTCTAAGTAAAGCAGAAAAACTATTCCAATTTGAAAAAGAAGTTCTAACAGTCCAGCTTATAAACCCATAAACAAAAACTGCTATTGCAATAATAGAGGGTAAAATAATTGATATACCAATTATTAAATTCTTTTTCCTCACATTTTTCCCTCCAAAAAATGGGGCTTGTATGCCCCGTTAATCTGTTACATAACCATTATCTTCTGCTATCCACAAAATTTCCTTAAATGTTTTATCAACGTTTTTCTCAGTGACAAATATATTAATTGCATCCATTAAAGCCGTTGCAAACGATTCAGGTGCAGCTGAACCGTGGATAATAGAAGGTGAAATGACTTTTGTAGAAAAATCATTCATTGACCATTTTAAGTATGAATCATACTTTGATTTATCAGCATCTATCCTTGCAGGTATAGATCCTTTTATAGGATTAAATGTATCTTGTGCCTCAACTGTTGCCAAAAATTTGAGCCACTTTATTGCATTTTCTCTATGAGGTGCGTTCTTGGGTAATCCAAATGTATCAGAAACAAGCATAAATGCATTTTGGGTACCAGGCAAAGCAAACCAACCAAATTCGACACCTGGTTTCCAACCTAATGTTTTTAGATAACCTTCTGCCCAATCTCCCATCATGTTACAAAATGCCTTTCCTTCAAATACCATTCTCGTTGCATCTTGCCAAGTTAAGGCAGAATGATCTGAATTTACATAGTTTAGTACATCTTTCAATATAATTAACGCTTGTTTAATTGCTGGATCATTAAATGAAGCTTCCCCTTTCCAGAGCTTGTTATACTTTTCAGGACCTAATTGTGAAAGCATTATACTTTCAAACAAATGCAACGAAGTCCACTTATTTTTATCTCCAAGAGATATCCCCGCATATCCCATTTTCTGAGCTTTATCCAAATATGTCAAAAATTCTGTCCAAGTAGTTGGTTCTTTTGTCATCCCAATTTTCTTGGCTATTTCCTTGTTATAAAACACAACATTTGCCCTGTGAACATTGACAGGTATTGAATAAACTTCTCCTTCATAGCTTACTATATCTATCAAATCTTTTGGAAACTTATCATACGCATCAATCTCTTTTAAAATCCAAGTAATGGGTTCCATAAGTCCTGGTATTACGTATGTATCCGTCAATTCCATTCCTGCATGAACTTGGAAGGAATCGGGAGGATTTCCACCAAGCATTCTCGTCTTCAATACAGCTTTTGCATTTGTACCTGCTCCTCCTGCAACTGCAGCGTTTATTATTTTTACATCAGGATAATGTTCGTTGAATAGTTTAAATAAAGCAAGCAAACCTTCTTCTTCCCCTCCACCAGTCCACCAACTAAATATTTCCAATGCATTTTCTTGTGCAAACACACTTAATGTAAGTAAAATAGCTAAAAAGAAAATAATAAACTTTTTCACCTTACTCACCTCCTTAATTTGGTTCTTCAACAATTATATATTAAATTATTTCAAAACATTTAATCTATATTTTAAAGATATTAAAAGAAAAAAACAGTATTTTTTTCATATTTTAAAAAAATCCAAAAAATTCGAAGATTATGTACTTACAAAGTTATGGTAAAATAATTTAAAAAAGGAGGTGAAGTTATGCCAGAATTTTCAAATCCATTTAGTGGCTTAAAACATAAAAGAAAATTATCCGACGAAGAATTAGTTAGAGCAATTAGATACATGATTGCTGCAGAGTATGAAGCTATACAACTTTACATGCAACTTGCGGAATCTACGGATAATAAGCTAGCAAAAGAAGTACTTATCGATATTGCAAACGAGGAAAGAGTTCATGCAGGTGAGTTTTTGAGATTACTGAAAGAACTAGATCCCGAAGAGGAAAAATTTTATGAAGAAGGAGCAAAAGAAGTCGAAGAAGAAATTAAAAAATTGGGAGGTTAAACGTGTATTACGTTGTTTTAAATATCTTTTTTGGTTCACTAATTGTTAATTCCATTGCTCCTCTAATGCCAATTTTTCAAGAGGAGTTTAGTCTTTCTGTGTCTTTATCTTCTTTCATTCCAATTTTAAACACTTTAGGAAATATTTTCTTTTCATTTGCCGCTTCTTTAATTATTAACAAATCGGGATTAAGGTTGTTAAACCTATTATCTTATACTTTCATTTTATTAGCCTTATTTTTCTTAACTTTTTTTAAAAGTTTAGAAATAGTTCTACTTTCATTTTTTCTAATTGGTGCGGGAGTTACTATTATATTTACAACATCAACAACTATTCTAGCTCATTTTAAAAATCCAAAATTTGGCATTTTACATGCATTTTTTGGGCTTGGTGGCATCCTTTCTCCTTTTTTTGTCTCTATTTTTTTAAAAAATAACATTTCATATAGATTGCTTTATTTTATCTACTTATTACTGATTTTAATACTACTTGTTTGGAGCTTTTTTAAAGACTTTCCAAAAATATCAAAAAATATTAAAATATCTACAACAATACTAAAACCCATTTTTATTATTTCAATAATTTCGTTTTTACTCTACTCAGGAAGTGAAATAAGTACAGTAACATGGGCTTCGAACTTGTTTCTAAATTTTGGATACTCAAAAGAAAGTGCTTCACTATTTTTGGGAATTTTTTGGTTTTTATTTACACTTTCAAGATTCATGATGGAGATATTCCTAAAATTTTTCACTGAAAACACACTTATTACATTCTTTTCCATTTCCTCGGCTATATTATTAATATTAACCGTTTTTTTGAAAACACCTGTTCTTTTCTTTGTTTTTGGATTTTTCATGGGATCCATCTTCCCGCTTATGCAAAGAAAAGCTAATATACGTTTAAGTAAAGATGAAGTGGGATTTCTGAATGGAGTTACATATTCAGCAACGGGAATAGGTGCTTTGCTCTTTATTGCTTTAATGGGATACGTTTCAAAATACAGTATACCTTTTATGTTTTTATTACCAGCAATAGGTTTAATTCTAGTATTCGCACTACAAAAAAAGGAGGTTTAAAGGTGAATTTAGCAATAGTTTTCGGTACAAGGCCTGAAGTTATTAAAGTTGCAACAGTCTATTTGAAAGCCAAAGAAAAAGGTATAAATGTAAAGATGATAGCAACTGCACAACACAGAGAAATGATGGATATGATGCTAAATGTCTTTGACATTACACCAGATTACGACATGAATATTATGAAAACAAATCAATCTTTAAACCACGTCTGTGCTTCTGTATTTACCAAACTAGATGACATAATTGTAAAAGAACAAAGTGATTGGATATTAGTTCAAGGAGATACATCCACCGCAATGGCAGGTGCTATTTGTGCCTTTAACAGAGAAGTTAAGGTTGGACACATTGAAGCGGGACTAAGGAGTAACAATCTAAAAGATCCATTCCCAGAGGAAATGAATAGACGTGTAATAGATCAAGTATCTGATTTAATGTTTGCACCAACAAAACGAGCAGCTGAAAACCTTGAAAAAGAAGGACATAGCAAAGAAAGAATAAAGGTAACG
Organism: Thermosipho melanesiensis BI429; assembly: GCF_000016905.1. Lineage (GTDB taxonomy): Bacteria > Thermotogota > Thermotogae > Thermotogales > Fervidobacteriaceae > Thermosipho > Thermosipho melanesiensis. The sequence continues at coordinate 856,208 of NC_009616.1, read as the reverse complement.
GGAAATACGGTGGTAGACGCTTTAATGTACATCAAAGAAAAATTTGATTTGGAAAATATCAGAAAAAAGATTGTAAGAGAAAAAGACTATATACTGGTTACTTTACATAGAAGAGAAAATTGGGGAGAAAAAATGATTAATATCTTAAAGGGTATTAAAAGATTTTCCAAAGAAACTGGGAAAAAAATAGTATTCCCTGTCCATATGAATCCAAAAGTAAGAAAGGTAGTCTTTGAAGAGTTAGAAAACTTCAAAAATGCAATCTTGATAGAGCCATTAAATTACGTAGAATTTCTCAGTATACTTTCCGATGCATCAATCGTTGCATCTGATAGTGGAGGAATTCAAGAAGAAGCACCAAGTTTTGGTAAATTTGTTGTAGTTTGTAGAAATACTACAGAAAGACCTGAACTAATAAAAGAAGGGTTTGGAATACTTGCGGGAACTTCTGAAGAAGGAGTATACAAAGCTTTGATAGAAGGAAGTAGTAAAAAACTTGAAAATAAAAATCCATTTGGAGACGGCTTGGCATCGGAAAGAATAGTTTCCCTAATTGAATGATGATATAATTTCGATTGGAGGGGAAGTATGGAAAAAACAATACTCATTTCCGCGTTGTTAGCAGTTCTTGTAATAGGAAGTTTTTTGTTTTTGTTTTCTGGTAAAAAGATCTTGGAATTTGATGACATTGTACTAAGAGAGTTACCATCAAACGCTATAATCGTTGAAAAAGATATAAGCGTTTCCAAAAGAATAAAACAGTTGTATAATGAAGGACAACTGTTTGTGTTTGAAGGAATTTATGTTACAAATCAAAAACACGAAAATGAAGCATTTCAACAAGCTGCAAATAAAGCAAGACAAGAACTCTCAACTTTTTTGGGAGCAAAAATCTCCTCTGATGCCAACCTAAAAGAAAAAATGTCGGGAATAAGAGAAGCTTTTGGATATTCCCAAGATGTAAATATAGTGGTAAATAACTTCGTTTCAAGCTCTAAAATAATAGCTAAATGGAAAGTCCCACAAGGGAAGGGTGTTTTCGAATACCACGTACTTGTATATTATGACCCAGATTTATTTAATACATTTGTAAAAGAGCAGAAAAAAAAGCAAGAATTGTACCATATCGTAATTGATTTGGAAACAAGAAGCGTTATAAAAAACGTAAAAATTGATAATTTTGAAAGTATTCGACAGGAATTTGAAAGAGCAAAAAAGATCGGTGATGTTATTACTTTAGAAGTAGTTAATGGAAAAATAAATGCAAAAGAAAAAGCACCTATTTTATATTTATTAAGAAATGCAAGACTAAAAGATGGAAGATACAGGGGTTTATACTATAAAACATCAAATAAACTAATCTTGTTCGTATTTAGGGAGGCAAAATAGTGGAGTATATCTACTCTATTTTTATAGGATATTTTTTTGGAGCAATACCATTTAGTTTTTTTATCGCAAAATTAAAAGGAATAGACATTAGAAAAACTGGCAGTGGAAATGTAGGAGGAACAAACGTATTGAGAAATGCTGGGGCATTTTATGGGGCTCTTGCATTCTTTTTTGACATTTTTAAAGCATATATCGCGGTTTTTTTGGTCAAAGGCTTTGGAATAAAATTTATGTTAATAGCGGGAACTATGGCTGTCCTTGGACATTGCTATTCTATATTTCTGAAATTTAAAGGTGGTAAAGGTGTTGCAAGTACTTTTGGTGTTTTTTTAGCAGTATATCCCTGGAGTGGCTTGGTGTTTTTTGGAGTCTGGCTATTTATCGTTGCAGTCACAAAATATGTTTCACTTGCTTCCATGATTGGTTTAATATTTGCTTCAATATTTGTATTCTTTGCGGGAAAGGATTTTTGGGTAATTTTTTTGGCTCTTTCCCTATTTTCCATATTAAGGCATAAGGATAATATACAAAGATTAATAAACGGCAACGAAAGAAAGACAGATGTTATAGGATATTTTTTTGGGAAGGGGAAGAAAAATTGAAAAAGTTTATAGTATTTTTTCTAATATTGACCATTTCATCTTTTGCAATTCTAACCGAAGAACAAAGTAGGGCATTTTTGAGTGAAGCAATAAAGTTGTGGAGTATTGGAGATTTTCAAGCCGCAAGTAAAAAGATGGAAGATGCCATTACAGGTAGTATTTCTGCAAGGGAAATACCCTGGTTTTGGTACTTCAAAGCCAAGGTTGATATTTATAACGATAACGTTAATGAAGCAAAAGAAAATTTGGAGACCCTTCTAACCTTTACAAATTTTGACGTAATTAGAGAACTGTACGACAAAATTCAAACTTTCAATCAACCTGAAGATATTGAAGTAAAAAAATATAATTTCAAGTTTGTTGAAAGTTATACGGGAAAAAATGGGTTAACTGAGTATTTCTATTCCCCAGTTGGAATTGCAATCCTTGGAGATAAAATTTTTGTAATCGATAAAGAAAATAAAAGATTGATAGAATATACAAAAGGAAAAATGACCTACATTGAAAAATTAGCGTATACCCCAAAAAGTATTGCAGTGGATTCTTTTGGTAATGTATATATATCCTCCGAAAATTCCATCTACAAAAATAATGAAATGATTTATTCAGATCTTAGATCTCCTATAATAGCAGGAATTGACAGATCGGGAAGACTTATCGTGGTTGATGCGACTAAAATCTATATTTTTGGTAGTGAAAAGATCGAAAAAATGCTCCCCATTCCCACTGTAACAATCGATTGTGACATAAATTATGAAAATCTTTACATATTAGATGCCTATTCCAACAAAATCATAGTATATGATTTGTTCACATTAAACAAAAAAGATGAAATTCCTTTGAAAACAAAAATTTGGAGTTTCGAAGTAACACCTGCAGGTGAATTAATATATTTTGATGGTAAAAATATCTTCGTTGGAAATGTCACCTTTGAAATTAATTCTTTTCCTATGTTTATTGAATACTTTTATCCTCATTTGTTTGTAATTGATTGGAAAGAAAACAAGATAAACAGGTATATCCTCAAAGATGATCTTCCTATTTTTGTAAAAATAGAAAAATTTGAAACCTCAGATGCCACTTTGACACTAAATGTCTCTGTAGAAGACTTCTTTGGAAATGATATATACCTCGCATCTGATTTTCTAAATCTCTATGAAGAAGATGTAAGAGAATATATAGATATAAAGGGATATGTACAAACAAAAGATGCTACTAATGTATCGTCAAACAACATTTTAACGGATAGATTTTTAGGAAAAATTGTATATGGAAGTAAAAGCTGGAAATACACTGGCGGTTCAATGAATGCATTTAAAGAAAAGGGAAAATACATATGGAAGATAACATATAACTATGCAAAAATCTTTCCCATACCACTTGTAAGAGTTGCTGTAAAATTTGAAATACTTAACGAAAAATACAGTGATATCATCCTTTACACGGAGGAGATCGTTGGTGGAAAGACTTCTAAAGGCGATTGAACTTACAAAAAACGGAAAATTTGATGAGGCGGAAAAAATATACAAAGAGTTGGTAAAACAAGACATCCCAGAGGCATACAATAACCTTGGAAATATATACAGAAAAAAAGGTTTAATCGCAAGAGCAATAGAATGTTACAAAAAAGCCATTGAGATAAAACCAGATTTTGCAGAATGTTATTTCAATCTAGGATGTGCGTATATGGAAATTGAAAATTATTCGCTAGCCATTTTTAGCTTGGAAAAAGCAGAAAAATTAGGACTAAAAAATTTCGATTTAGACGTACAACTTTCACTATGCTACTTGGCAGTTGGAAACAAAAGAAAAGCCAAAGAAAAGATGAAAGATGAAAAAGTAAAAACGGAGGTGTTAAAATATATAGAGGAGGGATAGTGTGGAAAATTTAGAATTTTATCTTAAGCCTTTACTTAATTATTGGTATTATTCCTTAATTGCAGGATTGTTTTTGCTATTTGCGGCAAAATTTGTAGAAAAAATAGCAATAGCAATTCTTGGATTTTTAGCTGGTATAAATATGATTTTCCCCGTCCTAGTGGAAAAATTCCAGCAATTTAATGATTTTATTTCCAATTACTATCAAGTTGCAATGATAATAGTTGGGATAGTTTCCGCTGCAGTTTTATATGCCTTTTACAAATCTATTACTTTTATCTTTGGTTTTGGAATAATAGGAATATTAGGATATTATATTTCAGATGTTATAATTAAATCTCTAAGCATTTCTTTTAATTTTGATTCTTTATATATAAATTTAGGTGTAGGAATTGTTCTCGGTATAATTGGCGGGATTTTAACTTATAAAAAAAGTTCAGAGGTAATAGGTGTACTTTCCATATTAATTGGAGCTGGTACTTTAGCAGCTGTTACTATGAAATTTATTTCAGGAGAAAAATTTTTATCAACAATTTTGTATTCATCTATATTTATAGTTATTTTTCTCACTTTAGTAGTCATAGGTTTTGTCATTAATTTCAAAAAAGAGAAAGAATAAACATGGAGGTGGAGTGTTTTGAAGTTATCCTTTGAATGGTTAAAAGATTTCGTAAATATAGATAAAACAGCAGAGGAAGTAGCCGAAAAACTAAGTTTAACTGGTACAAATGTTGAGGAAATAATAAATCCATTTGACGTTGATGGGAAAATCGTAGTTGGAAAGGTTTTAGAAATAGAAAAGCATCCAAATGCGGATAGATTAATTGTATGTAAAGTTGATATTGGAAATGAAGTAAGAACAATTGTTACAGGTGATCTTTCTGTTTCAAAAGATGATTTGGTTCCACTTGCCCTTGAAAACACAAGACTTGGCAAATTAATAATTAAACCAAGAAAAATGAGAGGTATTCTTTCAGAAGGAATGTTGTGTTCACTTCAAGAACTTGGTCTTGAAGAAAAATCAAGTGGCGTGTACAAATTTAAAGATGACGTTCCCGTGGGAACAGATGTAATTGAATACTTTAAACTCAGAGACAAAGTACTTGATATAGAAATAACACCTAACAGATCAGATTGTTTAAGTGTTTTGGGAATTGCAAGAGAAGTTTCTGCTATTTACGATGTAGATTTGAACCTCAAAGAAAAAGAAATAAATTCAAAAGATGAGCATAACATTGAAATCCGTATAGAAAGTGATGGATGTTACAGATATACCTCCCGGATTATAAAAGGGGTAAAGATAAAAGAAAGTCCCATGTGGCTACAAAAAAGACTTATAGCATCTGGTATTAGACCCATAAACAACATAGTTGATATTACCAATTACGTTATGCTAGAAATGGGTCATCCAGTTCATGCGTTTGACCTTAGAAACACCCCAAAAATAGTGGTAAAAGACGCAAAGGGTGGCGAAGAAATTTTACTCTTAGATGGTAAGACTTATAAACTAATGGGAAATGAAGTACTAATAACTGACGGTGAAAAAATCCTCGCTCTTGGAGGTATTATGGGGGGAGAAGAATCTGGAGTTAAAGAAGACACTACTGAAATCTTACTAGAAGTTGCAATGTTTGATCCCGTTAGAATAAGAAAAGCTTCAAAATACCACGGCATCATTACCGATTCTTCGTATAGATTTGAAAGAGGCATGGACCCAAATGATTCTTTGCGTGTGATAAACAGGTTAACAGAACTTGTTTTAGAACTTGCAGGTGGAATACCATCTGAAATTAAAGATGTTGTTAATAAAAAAATCGAAAGTACAATAATTGACTTTGACTTCTCAATGACGAAAAAAATCATTGGTATTGAAATACCAAAAGAAAGACAAATCAAAATATTAAATCGTCTTGGATTTGAGGTAAATGAGAATAAAGTAAAGGTTCCAACCTTTAGATATTTTGACATTACAAGATCCATCGATTTGGTAGAGGAAATTTCAAGAATATATGGTATGGAAAATATAAACGGTGAACCATTTAAAATAACAACTAACAGTAACTCGAGAAGTAAAGAACAAAAACTCAGATATATGTTGAAAGATGCTTTGAAAAATGAAGGTTTTTTGGAAGCAATGAATTTGTCCTTTGTATCCAGAAAGTGGAGTATAAACGGGCAAAAAGTAAAAATATCAAATCCCATTAACGAAGAGTTAAGTGTCATGAGACCTTCTTTACTCAATGGTCTTCTTGAATCCCTTGCCTACAACTACAAAAGACAAATTAGAGATATAAAGTTATTTGAAGTTGGAAAAGTATTTATGGAAAAAGATGGAAAGCCTTTTGATGTGGAGAAAGTAGCAGCGGTTGCAACGGGAAAACTTAACAAGAATGACTATACAGATCCTAGAAAAATTGATTTCTACACATTTAAAGGGATGGTGGAAAATGTACTTAATGAATTCAACATCTCTGCAAGTTTTATTCCACATAACTTAGAAGGTTTTGTACCCACCAGACTTGCGAAAATAATTGTAAACAATGAGGAAGTGGGAATCATAGGTATGTTCGATCCTGATTTTATGGACAAATACTTCGACGTAAAGGATGAAGTTTATGCATTTGAGTTATCAACTGACTTTGTTTACGAAAATTTCGTTGAAATACCAGAGTATAAAGAAAGTGCACAATTCCCATCTGTAAGAAGAGATGTTTCCATTTTAGTTCCAGACAATTTCTTGCTAGGAGATGTAATCAATAGCTTGTTTAAATACCAATACGTTGAAGAAGTGGGAATTTCAGATATCTATAAAGGAAAGGGTATAGAAAAAGGATACAAGAGTATAACAATTTACTGTGTTTTTAGGGCAAAAGATAGAACGTTAAAAGAAGAAGAAGTAAATAAAATCTGGGAAAAGATTAAGAAAGATTTGGTATATAAATATCCATTAAAGTTGAGATTTGAGGAGGTTTAACATGAAAACAGGGTTTGTTGCGCTTGCTGGAAAGCCTAATGTGGGAAAATCCTCGCTCGTTAATGCAATTGTTGGTAGGAAAGTACTCATCGTTTCTGACAAACCACAAACTACTAGAAACAGAATAAACGTTATTCACACAACAAATGATTTTCAAGTGATATTTGTAGATACTCCTGGTATCCATAAACCACTATATAGACTAGGAGAATATATGGTTAAGGCTGCAGTGAGCGCATTAAAAGGCGTAGATCTTATACTCACAGTTATTGATGCAAAAGAAGGAATAGGAAAACCTGAAGCTTTTGTATTTGATTATGTAAACCAATCAAATACAAAAACCATTGGAGTTATAAATAAAATTGATCTTGTAGGTACAGAAAAAGTAGAAACTCTCCAAAAGATAATGGAAGAAAAATTAACAAATTGCATTTCAATTGTAAAAACTTCAGCAACTAGAAATGAAGGTACAAAAGAACTGCTTGATTTAATTATCGAGAATCTACCGGAAGGTCCTCAATACTATCCCGAAGATATGGTAACGGATAGACCTCTTTCTTTCATGGTCTCAGAAATTGTAAGGGAAAAAATATTCCATTTTACGTACGAGGAAATACCACATTCTGTTGCAGTTATTGTGGAAGAGATCAAAGAACGGGATAATGGTATTCTATACATCAGAGCAAATATTTACGTAGATAGAAACAGTCAGAAAGGTATAATAATCGGTAACAAAGGAACCATGATAAAAAAAATAGGACAAAATGCCAGACAAGAAATAGAATATCTAGTTGGTGGAAAAGTATTTTTAGATCTACACGTAAAAGTAAAAAGAAATTGGAGAGACAAAGACTTTATCATATTAAATGAGATAGGTATGAAAGATGATATAAGGAGGTGAATTCATGAATAATTTTGTCTTTTACAACCCTACAAAATTGGTATTTGGAAGAAACACAGTAGAAAAGATAGGAGAATACTTAAAAAAGGATAAAATCAAAAAAGTTTTATTACTCGCAGGTGGCGGTTCCATAAAGAAAAATGGGGTTTATGAAAAAGTTGTAAGATCGTTATTTGAACATTCCATAGAAAAGGTGGAAGTATGGGGAGTAAGACCTAACCCCGTCTTGTCAAAGGTAAAAGAAGCAATAGAAATAGCAAGGAAAGAAAAAGTAGACGCCATTTTAGCAGTAGGTGGAGGAAGTGTTATAGATAGTGCAAAGGCTGTAGCAGCAGGAACAAAGTACGAAGGTAACGTTTGGGATTTTTACATTGGAAAAATAAAGGTAAAAGAAGCTATTCCTCTTTACACCATCTTAACACTTTCTGCAACGGGAACTGAAATGAACGGAAATAGTGTCGTTACCAACGAAGATACATTGGAAAAATATTCTTTCAGCTCAATACATGTATATCCAAAGATCTCCATCGTTGACCCAGAAATTCAATTTACACTCCCTGCCAACCAAACAGTAAACGGTGCTGTGGATGCGATCAGCCATGTAATGGAATATTACTTTGATGGAACTTCAAATACACAATTAGCAGATAGGATAGATGAAAGTATAGTGAAAACACTTGTTGAAACAACTGAAAAATTGCTTAAAGATCCTCATGATTATGAAGCAAGGGCTAACTTTGCACTTTCAACAACTTTAGCACTAAACGGTATTTCAGGGTTGGGACATAGTGGAGGAGATTGGTCCTCTCATGCAATAGAGCATGCATTAAGTGCCCTTAATCCAGACGTTGCACATGGTGCAGGACTTGCCGTTGTCTTCCCAGCCTGGCTTACTTACGTGAAAGATTTAATTTCCGACAAATTAGCCAAATTTGGTGTAGAGGTATTTGGTATAGAAGATGGTATTAATGCCCTAAAAGAATGGTACAAAAAAATAGGTGCACCTGTAAATTTGAGAGAACTTGGATTTGAAAAAAATGACATAGAAAAACTTACCGATATTGCTTCTAAAATGGCTCCTATGGGAAGATTGAAAAAATTGGAAAGAGAAGATATAAAGAAAATTTTAGAGATAGCATTCTAGTTCCAGCGCAAGCTGGAACTTTTTTGTATGTTATAATTGTTTTAGCAAAGTTAAGGGGGTATGATATGAAAGTTCTATACGCACAATCTGGTGGTGTTACAAGTGTAATTAACGCATCTGCTTATGGTATTCTTGATGAGGCACAAAAGGCAGGTTTAGAAGTTTATGTGGGAATTCACGGTATTTCTGGGGTATTAAAAGAAAATCTTTTAAAAATTAACGGAAAAAGCATCGACGGGTTAAAATACACACCTTCTGCTGCTTTCGGTTCATGTAGAAGAAAATTAAAAAGTCAAGAAGATATTAATAAGCTTTTTGAAATTTTTGAAAAATATGAAATAGAATATTTCTTTTATAATGGCGGTAACGATTCTATGGATACCGCTTGGAAATTATATACCGAAGCAAAAAAAAGAAATACACCCCTAAAAGTTATTGGTGTACCAAAAACAATAGATAATGATTTACCATATACCGATCATTGTCCGGGATATGGTTCTGCAGCAAAATATGTCGCAATTGCTATTATGGAAGCAACATTAGATTTGAGGAGTATGTATGTAGATTCCACAAGGGTTTTTGTCATGGAAATAATGGGAAGACATGCCGGATGGCTTGTGGCAGCTGCAGGTTTAGGTTGGTTAAATGGAATAGGAGCAGATATAATTTTGTTCCCTGAAGTACCTTTCAACAAGGAAAAGTTTTTGGATAAGGTAGATGAAACAATAAGAAAAAAAGGGTATTGCTCCATAGCCGTATCAGAAGGAATTAGATATCCAGATGGTTTCTTTGTAGCAGATATGGGATATACCGATAGTTTTGGAAATAGACAACTAGGTGGTGTGGGCTTTACCATTGCAGGTATGATTAGATCTGAGCTGTCCTTAAAAACACACGTTGCAATCCCAGATTATTTACAAAGAAGTGGAAGACATATTGCAAGTAGAACGGATATAGAAGAAGCTGAAGGTGTGGGAAGACAAGCTGTAAAATTAGCACTTGACGGTATATCTGGTGTAATGGTTACCATAAACAGAATTAGCGATAATCCTTACAAAATAGAATACAGCACTATCGAACTGAATAAAGTTGCAGATAAAACAAAATATCTTCCAGAGGAGTTTCACAAAGATTTTGAAGTTACAGAGAAATACTTTAAATATGCAAAACCCTTAATAGAAGGTGAATTGTTCCCTGAATTTAAAAATGGTTTGCCAAACTACACAATTTTTAAGGAGGTTGACGGGTAATTTTCTTCGTAATTTTTTCAATTTCTCAAATTATCCTATCTTTTATCTTTTATCTTTTTAAAAAATCAAAAGTTTTACCATTTTTGGTACCTGTTTCCTCCTTTTTTTTATTATTCGATCGATTTGATATTTTTCTTTCTGGTTATGGTGGGGTACATATAATCTTTGATTCTAATTCATTTTATTTTGTCCTTACTAATATTATCTGCAGCCTTTTAGTATCTTACTTTTTGTTTAAAAGCAAAAATGACAATATTTATCTTTTTTTCTCACTTTTGCACAGTGCTTTAAACCTTCTTTTTATCTCGAATGATTTGTTTAATATATATGTGCTTCTTGAAACTTCTACACTACTCATCTCTTTATTAATCCTTTCAAATGAAAAATTTGAATATAAATTGACTGTGATAAAGTATATTTTTGCAAGTTCGCTTGCCATGAGTCTTTACTTAATAGGTGTAGGAATTCATTATTATCAGAAAGGAACTTTTGATATAGTAAATGTATCAGGTCTTTCAGGAAATTTAATGAGATTTTCTTTACTTGCAAAAGGAGGTTTTTTCTTATTTGGATTATGGCTTCCAGAAGTACATTCCAAATCAGAACCTGAAATCTCTGCCATGTTATCAAGTATTTATACACAATCTGTTTTGTTGCCGTTACTTAGAATTGGTATGGGAAAATTGTATATTTTCGGAATTTTTGCATTTTTTTATGGAGTATTTTTTGCAATTGTTTCAAAAGATCTAAAAAAAGTACTCGCATACAGCTCTATGTCTCAATTGGGGATAATGATTTTAAATCCTGCTTTTACTTCTGTATATGTACTTTACCATGGAATTGCAAAAAGTATCTTGTTTTTGAGTACAAAATATACCAGTAGAGACCTATCAAAAAAAAGGGAAATGGATATATTTTTGTTTTTTGCAATGTTAATATCATTTTTATCTATTTCTGGCTTTTCTTTTACATCTTTGGGATACCTAAAATCAAAAATATTGTCTGGAACCTTGAAATATTTTATTAGTTTCTTAAGTGCTGTATACGCTGGTAAAGTACTTAATGTCAAACTAAAAGCGACAAGAAAACATGTGTTATTACTTATTTTTTCCCTTTTGCTCACCTATCCATATATTAATCTAACATCATCGGCAATTATCTTTTTAGGATTGGTAATTGGTTATTTTTTAAAGATATATTTTGAATTTTCGTACACTACAGAAACAATTTTAACATTTATGGTATTTTCTATTGCTTTTTCCACTCTGTTTGGAGGGTATATATGGTAGATTTCATTGCACCATTTATTATTATCATCTTATCCATTTACGGGCTTTTATTTAAAAAACACATTATTTCTAAAATAATTGCCCTTGATGTCTTGAATACAGGGATTGTATTTCTCTTTGTCGTAATTTCATCAAAACTTGGAACTGCTCCTCCTATAAAAGGACAAGGAAGTTATGTAGATCCATTCCCACAAGCCGTTATTATTACTTCCATAGTTGTAGGTTTTGCCACAATTTCCCTGCTACTTTCGGTTTCTATGATTATTGTAGAGAAAAAAAGAAAAAAGGATTTAAACGAAATAGAGAAAAAAAAATGAAATGGAAATTTTCCATCTCATTTTTTTCTCGTTGGTATTTTTGTATAATTATATTGGAATTATTTCCAAAAGGAGGAAAGTTTATGAAAAAAGTTGTTTTTATTTTACTCATTTTTTCAATTTTTAGTTTTTCTTCTGTATTTGTTGAAAACGGTGAAGTTATTTTCACATTTAAAAAAGCATTGGATGCAAAGGTTGTTTATCTTGCAGGAACTTTTAACAACTGGTCACCAAACTCTTTAGCAATGGAAAAAGAGGGAAATGTATGGAAAATTTCTTTGAAACTAGAGCCAGGTACATATCAGTACAAATATGTAATAGAAGGGACAAATTGGAAAGAAGATCCAGAAGCTCCTGGTTATGTTGACGATGGATTTGGTGGAAAAAATGGTATTTTTACTTTGGCAAAAAAAGATGGAGAGTTAATAATACTGAAGAGTGAAACGAAAAAAAGTGAAAGTAGTTATGAAAAAAATGAAAAATTTGATAAGGGTAAAATGTTTATTGATGAAGAAGGTTATGTGGTGATAAGGTTTGAGTATAAAGGAGCAGATTACGTTACAATTGCAGGTAATTTTAACAATTGGAATGCAGAAGACACAGAATGTTATGAAATTGATGATGGCATATGGGAAGCGGTTTTAGAACTTGAGGAAGGGGATTATCAATATAAATTTGTCGTTAATGGAAAAGATTGGGTAACCGATCCTAATGCTCTGGCATTTGTAGATGATGGATTTGGCGGAAAAAACGGCTTTTTCCAAGTATTCAAAGTTAATGGAAAACTAACAATAGGTTTAAAAGAAGAAAGCACTAAAGCCAAACCTTTGAATGTAGCTATAATTTGGCATCATCATCAACCATTGTACAAAATTCCTGGAGAAGAACAATTTATGATGCCATGGGTTAGAACTCATGGAGTAAATGATTATCCTTACATGGCAGATTTAGTAAAATATCTAAAAACAGGAAAAGTCACTTTTAATCTTGTTCCAAGTTTGCTTTTACAAATAGAAGATTATCTGAAAGGGCAATTAGATGAATACCAAAGATTATCTTTAAACGAAAATCTCACAAAACAAGAAAAACAATTTCTTATAAATCACTTTTTTGATATTAATCCACAATTTGTCAACGCACATGAAAGGTATAAAGAGTTGATGGAAAAGAAGGTTTCAGGAGAAGAATTCACAGATCAAGATTTACTAGACTTAAAGGTCTGTTGGAATCTCTATTGGATAAATATTGAATATATAAATCAAGATGAAAGATTAAAATCTTTGACCAGCAAAAAACACTACACAAAAGAAGATTTAATATACGTACTTGATTATCATAAAAAGCTTTTAAGTGAAATTGTTGAAAAATACAAAACGCTTTGGGATAATGACAAAGTAGAACTAATTACCACTCCATTTTACCACCCCATATTACCAATATTAGTTGACATGGGTTGGAAAGATGATGCAGTTATACAAATAAAGGAAGGTTTATCCTATTTTGAAAAAATCTTTGGAAAAAGACCTGTTGGAATGTGGCCTTCTGAACAAGCTGTATCTCAAGAAGTACTGGAAATCATAGCGGAAAATAACATAAAGTGGATTGTAACAGATAAACAAATTTTACAAAAATCTGGAATTGATATTGGAAAAGTGGAAAATTTCTTAAGACCTTACAAGGTAAAGACTTCCAAAGGAGATGTAGTCGTATTTTTCAGAGATACAGACCTATCAGATAGAATTGGCTTTAAATATTCTCAAATGCATGCAGAAAGTGCCGTAAAAGATTTTATAGAAACACTACATCAGTACCAAAAGTTAAACAAAGACGGCAACCTTGTAATTACCATAGCATTAGATGGCGAAAATGCATGGGAACATTATCCAAATAACGGAAATGATTTTAGAAAACTACTTTACAAAAAACTATCAGAAGATCCTTTGATAAACCTTGTAACCCTCTCAGAATACATTGAAAAATTTGGTGTAAAAAATACTCTTGATAAAATTGCAAAAGGCTCTTGGGTATCTGGTTCATTGGATACTTGGATAGGTGAAACCGAAGAAAATCAAGCATGGAAAAGGTTGAAAGATGCAAGGAAAGTTCTTCTGGAAAAAGGCCTGGATGACATTTCCAAACATCTTTTAATGGCAGCGGAGGGTAGTGATTGGTTCTGGTGGTACGGAACAGACCAGGATGCAGGTAACAATGAATACCTTTTCGATATGCAATTTAAAAAATTATTGATTGAAATGTACAAAAAAGCAGGGAAAGTTCCACCAAGTTATCTTTATATAGTAAACAAAAGACCTGTAAATCCAGACAAAGGCGTAATTAAGAAGGTTGAATACAAAATTGATGGAATAAAAGAAAATGACATAGCTGTTTTTGAAGATACTTTGGATGGTAATTTACTCAACAACGTTTTTGTCGCACGTGGAGATTCTGGTATCTATGTAGGTGTAGAACTTAATAACAGTGCAAAAAGTCTATTGGGAAAAGATATAAAAGTAGAAGTTTACGTTGAAAGCCCTACGGCAAAAACATTTAACGCCAAAACCTATTACTCAAACGAAAACATTACTTTTTTGGGCTTTCCTCTATCTCATAGATTTGTGGTAAACCTAAAAACATGGAACAAAAGACCAAAAGTAAGTTTCTATAAGGCAAATGGTAGTGATAAATGGATACTTACAACTGGAAATATTTCAGGAGTTATTGATGATATCGTTGAAATTGAAATACCATACGATCTGATAAATGTAAAATCTGGTCAAGATTTTAATCTTGCAGTAGTTGTGTCAGAAAACAGGCAAGATAAAGATTTTGGACCTAATAACGGTCCAATAAAGGTTATTATTCCGGCGGCGATTTCCGGAAATGTAATTAAAATATTTGAAGATCCATTGGGAGATGAATATGGACCTGGAAGTTATGTCTATCCAAAAGATCAAGCATTCAAACCATTTAAAGGGTTATTTGATATGATAAAAGTAGTTGTTCTAGAAAATGAAAAATCGTTTATATTCCAAATAAAGTTTGCTGAAATGACAAACCCCTGGGGTGCACCAAAAGGTTTTTCTCACCAACTTATAAATATATACCTCGATACCAAGGAAGGAGGAAGAACAGATACCTATAAAGAAGGGGCAAGGGTTGCATTTGACCCACAGCATTCTTGGGATTATTTTATAAAGGTTGCAGGATGGCCATCTTATGGACAATTTTTCGCAACAAGTGATGGTAATGAAATATCAGATGCGGTAAGAGTTGAAGCAAATCCAGGCAAAAAAGTTATTAATGTTATCCTGTTGAAGAAATACATTAATATTGAAACAGGCATATACGCTTATATCTTAGTAGGAAGCCAAGATGGATATGGCCCAGATAACTTTAGACCTGTTACCCCAGAACCTTCTCAATGGACTTTGGGAGGATATCCAAAAGATTCCAATGATATGGCTCCTTATGTTTTGGATATTTTAGTGGAAAGTGGTAAAGATCAAAGAGAAATTCTTTCTTCGTTTACAAAAACAAATTATGCAGTATTAAAACCTGTTAAGATTAAATAAAATAGCTTTTCGATAAACTATTAACCCGCTTTTAGGTTATCCCTAAAAGCGGGTTTTTTCTTATTCATATCTTAAGGCATCTACTGGATTTAGTCTGGAAGCCTTCACAGCTGGATAGACACCGAAAAACAGACCTATTGCACCTGAAACAATAAACGATAATATTATTTGATTTAAATCAAAAAAGGATTTATATTGATACATTTCCCGATTAATTTGGCAATATAGCTTCAAAAAAACACCTACTATTCCCGCTGTTTTGGAGTTTTTTCTCCAAAAAGTTGTTTTGTAATAGAACTACCTATTACAGCTACCTTTAAAATACACTTATTATCTATATCATTTATCATCCTACCCTTTCTATTTAAATTGAACATATTTATAAAAACTATAAATATTGAGCAGATATTTCATTTGCTTCATATTTAAAGTTACCGACAATAGAAAAACTTGGATTTATATTAGTCAAAAATTGTGAATTCATTTTTAAACTCTTTAAATCAGACATTGATAATGTTGCATATCTAGAACCTTTTACAACTACGTAAAAAATGTTTGAACCTATAGATTCTATTTCGCTTTTTACCGAGCAAATTGCACCATTACCTAAAAACAATACTATGATAACAGTCAAAACTTCTATTATTATACCCAACATAGATAAAAAAAGACCTTGTTTTATCGCAAAGTAACAATCTTAAAGCTTCTTTTATCATCCCAACAATCATAAAAACCTTCCTCTTGTATTAATCCATCCCTCAAATATACATTATAATAATTGCCTAAGCTTTCAAATTCGGGAACATGTGTAACTATAACAATTGTTATTCCATCTTCATTTAATTTTTTAAATATTTTCTCCTCTTTTAGAATCAAGATTTTCTGATTTCCATCTCTTTAAATTATATTGTTAACTATAATTTTATAATAATTACAAAAATCCCGCTTCAAAATTAGAAGCGGGACTTTACATTTTAAGAATCTTATTCTTCTATTATATATACCAAATCTCCTGTTTTTAAAAGCGCTGCGTTTGCCTCATCTGTATCCACGTGAAATTCAAGCGCATATTTTTCACTAACCCTTATGAGAACATCGTCAAATATCAATCTTCTCCCCTCTTTTTCAACCAATACCTTTACTATTTGTTTATCTTTTACACCATATTTTTCGGCATTACTTGTGTGCATATGTATATGCCTTTTTGCAATAATTACACCTCTGTCTTTTATAACACTTCCTTTAGGACCAACGATAACTATTCCCGGAGTGTTATCCAAATCTCCAGAATCCCTTACTGGAGGTTTTACACCAAGTTTAAAGGCATCTGTAAGGGAGATTTCCACTTGTGTTTCCTTTCTTTCAGGACCAAGTACCCTTACTTTTTCAATAGCACCTTTTGGACCAACGATGATAACTGTTTCTTGACAAGCAAATTGTCCTGGTTGTCCTAAATCTTTTATCGGTGTTAAAGTATAGCCTTTTCCAAAAAGTACTTCAACATCTTCCCTTGACAAATGTACGTGTCTGTTACTTACACCAGCTACAATTCCAGGCTGTTTTAACTTCATCCTTTAACCTCCTCTTCTTGGTTTTAATAATCTATTTCTTTTTATTATCCTTATCCCTTTCGGAACGGTAATTTTAAGTAAGAACGGTCCCCTTTTTACATTTAAAAATCCCAATCCCGTAATTGCCACTTCCTTTTCCTCATCTACTTCAATTTCATGGGTAACAAATTCAAAATCCAATTTTTCTTTTTTACACGGAGGAACTAAGAGATCTCCCGCTCTATTTCTCATCAATTCATCTGCCCTTTCCTTTTTTGTTTCATGAAATGTTACCTTTTCCGGAGTAAATATCTGAAAAATGGGTTTTTTGCCCATATCGTATTCTACCTCAATTTTACAATACGCACTTACCAAAACTGCCCGTGTACTATCTATTTTAAATGTCTTTCTAGTGAGTCTTTTTGTATTTAAAATCTTTGCCTGACAATCTGGGGAAAGCAAGTCTATTATCCTATCATGCGTTAAAATTCCTGGGGTATCATAAAGGTTTATTCCAAAAATCCTTCTTTTCATAATACCTAATGTTGTTCCTGGAAAAGGTGAGATAGTGGGGTTAGCATCTGTAAAATGTGATATAAGAGATGATTTACCAACGTTGGTGACCCCCAAAATAAGAATATCTTCTTTTAAATTTTTCAAAAACTTTTCAATTTTTCTCAATCCAAATTTATTTACACTACTCAGCAGAAAAATATACTCAGATGAAACACCTAACCGTTTCTTTAACCATTCTTGCGCTTCTATTGAGGAAAGAAAACTAGGAAGCAAATCAAATTTTGTAACAGCAAAATACACTTCTTTATTTTTCAGTTTTTCCATTATTTCTTTTCTAAATGTTCCTTCAAAATCTGTTATATCAACAACGTATATTACCTTATTAAAATCTTTTAATACCTTATTCAACTTATCTAAAAAAATTTCTTCTTCTACCGGAACTGTTAATTTTCCATAATGGATTATCCTATAACATCTTTGACAAAGAGGCTCTTCTTCCTCCAAAAGTATATGCTCAGGCACATATCCGGGTTTTTTTGGATCAACAGTCTGTAATTCGACACCACAACCTTTACACTTCATACCTAACCTCCAAAATAAAGTTTTGCAATCACAAAAACAAAACCCGCCAAACTTGTTGCAAGAAATGGTTTAAAAGCCCATTTCATGTATTCTCCAAAACTAAAATTCCTACCAATTTGCTTGGAAAGTAAGTTTACTCCAACTATATTCTGTACCGCACCAAGTGGCGTTAAATTAGTTGCAAGGTTTGCACTTACCGCATATACCCACCAAAAAGTACTGGAAAAGCCGGCATTTACCAAAATCTTTATTACCGGAGCAATAATTAAAGTACCTGGAACTGCACTAAGCCATGGAATAGAAAAAGAAGTAAATGCAAAAATAGCTAATATAGAGAAAAACAAACGGCCTGAAAGTGGTAAAAATAGATTTGCCAAAAGGCTAGTAATTCCCACTTCTTCTAACGCATAAGATAAAATATATAACCCTGCATAAAAGAATAGAGTATCCCAATCTATCTCACTACTTATATCATTAAACTCTTTTTTATGAAACAACATTACAACTATCGCCCCCAAAAGAGCAACAAAAGACAAATCTACTTCAATTACTTGATGTAATCCAAACAAAGATAATACGACAAAAAACACTGCTAGTGTGAATTTTAAAGATTTTTTATTTGTTATTGCTCTACTTTCATCTATCTCTGAGAGCTTTTCCAATTTTTCCTCTACATCTTTATTAACAATCGTATATTTCTTAAAAAGAAACAAGGTTATAATAAATGATATTATCGTAATTAACCACATATTTTTTAAAAAGTCATTAAACCCCAAACCACTTACAGAACCAAGAACAAGGTTCAAGGGACTTCCAATTAACGTTGACATACCACCTATGTTATCTATAAAAATTGTTAACATCAAAAATGGAATAGGATTTAAACCTAAAGAATCTGTAATAAGAAAAATCATAGGGGCAATAAGGATTATAGTAACAAGATTATCTAAAAAAGCAGACGAAATAGCCACTAAAACCATCAAACCTGCTATTGTTAAGAAAAAGCGTTTCCCGCCTATCTTTACAATTCTAATTGCCAAAAATTGAAAAAATCCTGTCTTTTTCAAAAATTCAACAATAACAGTCATCCCTGCAAGAAGACCCAAAGTGTTAAAATCAACAACTTTGCTTATATCACTAGGTTCAAGACCTTCTACAAGTCTAAATGCAGCAACTAAAATAGCAAGTCCAAAAACAATAGGAGCCTTGTACTTTTTTCCAAAAATAATATATCCATATGCAATAGCAACGACAACTATGGCAAATACCTTATCCACAAGTCCACCTCCTCACCAAATTCTATTATACTCCCAATAATTTGATTTTCTTGTTAAAATTATATGTTAACTTCTTTTCAGTTTTCGATAACACTTTAACAATTGTGAAAAAAATCAAAAATTCAAATATTCCATTTGTGATCCCTTAAAATGGGCTATATTATTTTTACAGGAAACTTGCAAAACTAAGATTTATGTATGAAAATTTAATTGAAGAAACTAAGAAGGGGTGAGAAAATGGCAAAAGTTACCGACATGGTTTTATTAAACAAACCTGGAGAAAAAATTCTTCTTTTAGGTAACCATGCAATTGCACGAGGAGCTCTTGAAGCGGGGATCGCCCTTTTTGCAGCATATCCTGGTACACCAAGCTCTGAGTTAACAGATACAATGGCATCTGTTGCAAAAGATGTAGGTGTATATATGGAATACTCGACAAATGAAAAAGTTGCTTTTGAAACGGCTCTTTCCGCTGCGTGGAGTGGTCTTCGCTCAATGACTGCAATGAAACATGTTGGTTTAAACGTTGCGGCTGATTCTTTTATGAGTGCCGTAGGTATGGGTGTTGAAGGTGGTTTTATTGTGATGGTTGCAGATGATCCAAGTATGTGGTCATCACAAAACGAACAGGATACAAGGGTATTTGGAAAATTTGCCAATGTTCCCGTACTTGAACCATGCAGTGTCCAAGAAGCAAAAGATCTCACAAAATATGGGTTTGAAATAAGCGAAAAATTCAAACATATGGTTATTCTTAGAACTACAACCAGATCTTCCCACATGAGAGGAGACGTAGTATTAGGGAAACTTCCTGATGAAATAGTTAACAAAAAGAGACGTGTGGGAAAATTCCAAAAAGATCCAAAAAGATTTGTTGATATACCAGCTCATTCAAAGACTTTCCATCCAAAAATATTGGAAAATATAGAAAAAATAAGGGAAGAATTCAACAATTGTCCATTCAATAAAATAGAAGGAGAAGGAAAAGTGGGAATAATCGCATCGGGATTGGCATATGCATACGTTAAAGAAGCTATATCATGGTTAGGTCTTAAAGATGTAAAAGTATTAAAACTTGCCACACCATATCCCGTACCATTTGGTCTTGTGGAAAGATTCTTAAAAGGACTGGAAAAAGTTTTAATTGTTGAAGAACTTGAACCTGTGGTGGAAGAACAGATAAAGTTATGGGTATACGACAAAGGTTTTAATTTGCCAATTTACGGAAAAAATATTGTCCCCAGAATATACGAAATGGATACCAAACGTGCAGTCAAAGCTATTTCAAGATTCTTGAATATAGACACACCTATTGACTTTGAGGAATTAGAAAGCAAATATAAAGAAATAAGTAGTATTCTTCCTCCAAGACCACCTTCACTATGTCCAGCGTGTCCACATAGAAACTCGTTCTTTGCCATAAACAAAGCAACGGGAAAAAAGGCAATATATCCAAGTGATATAGGTTGTTATACTTTGGGCGTTTTACCTCCTTTAAACGCTGTTGATACAACAGTTGCAATGGGGGGTTCAATTGGCATTGCACATGGTTTGAGCGTATCGTTAAATGGTGCCACAAACGAAGATATATACAATAAAAAAGAAGTTGTAGTTGCAACTATTGGAGATTCAACATTTTATCATACAGGACTTCCTGCTATTGCAAACGCAATATACAATAGATCTAACATACTAGTAGTTGTGGTAGACAATGAAATAACTGCTATGACGGGAGACCAACCAAATCCAGGTACTGGCGATACACCACACGGCCTAGGTAAAAGAATCCCAATTGAAGATGTAGTCAAAGCAATGGGTGCAGATTTTGTTGAAGTGGTAAATCCATACAACATAAAGAAAACAACAGAAGTTATTAAAAAAGCACTTGAAGTAGAAGGTGTAAGTGTTGTTATCTCAAGACAAGTTTGTGCGTTACATAGAGTTGGGCAGGCAAAAAAGAAAAAGCAAAAATTACCAACGTTTAGGGTAAATCCAGAAAAATGTACAGGGTGTAAGGTTTGTATAACAACATTTGGTTGTCCTGCAATTTTCTGGGATAGTGAAAATAAAAAAGCGAAAATTGATCCAACCATGTGTTGGGGTTGTGGAAGTTGTGCCCAAATATGCCCATTTGGAGCCTTTGAACTTGTAAGGGAGGCGAAATAATGGTTAAAGAATATAATATAATTATTACCGGCGTGGGAGGTCAAGGAATATTAACAGCCGCAAATCTTTTAGGTTGGGCCGCTCTAAAAGAAGGATATAAAGTAAGAGTTGGCGAAGTTCACGGTATGAGCCAAAGATTTGGTAGTGTCATATCTTACGTGCGCTTTGGTGAAAATGTATACGGCGCAATGGTTCCCGAAGGTAAAGCAGATGTAATACTTTCTTTCGAACCTGTTGAAGCACTTAGATACATTAATTATCTTAAAGAAGGGGGACTTGTCTTTACAAACTCAAGACCTATACAACCTGTTCAAGTTTCCATGGGACTTGCTACTTATCCTGAACCCGAAGAAATTAAAAATATTATAGAAAAAAAATTTAAATCGAAATTTATAAGCTTTCAAGCAGAAGAATTGGCTAAAGAAGCGGGAAATATTATCACAACAAATGTAGTTCTTATTGGTGCACTTACCCAAACACCGGGATTCCCTATTTCACCAGAAACAATTAAAGAAGTAATAAAGGTAAGTGTTCCTCCAAAAGCCATTGAATTAAATATGAAAGCATTCGATCTAGGTCTGGAAAAGGCGAAAGGCATGATATAAGAACTTCCCCCATTCTTTTGAGAATGGGGGATTATACTACTATATTTTTTCCTTTATTTTTGGCTATATATAAATTTTTGTCTGCCTTAGAAATTATGTCTTGATACCTGGAAGTCTCTTGTTTTTCTTCCACTACCCCTATACTAATTGTAAAAGTAATTTTTTCTCCATTATACTCTAAAATATGTCTTTCCACTTCTTTTCTGAATTTTTCTAATTTTTCAAAAAAATTTGTCTTTTCTTTTGATATATAATAAACTACAAACTCTTCTCCTCCATACCTAAAATATTTGTCTGATTCTCTATGGAAACTTTCTTTAAACATCTTTGAAAAAACTCTTAAACATTCATCACCTGCTTGATGCCCATAAGTATCATTTATAACCTTAAAATCATCCAAATCGATAATGGCAAAATTTACATACATTTTTTCCCTGAAAGCTAAACTACAGTCCTTTGGAAAACTTTCATTAAAAAACCTTCTGTTGTACAATCCGGTAAGTTCATCTTTAATTGAAAGTTCGCGTAATTTTTCGTTCTTTATCTCTATTTCCCTCGTTTTATTTTTTATAATAAGTTCTGTGTTTTCTACATACCTTTCAAGTTCATTTGCAACATCATTGTACACTTTAAGAAACGTTTTTATCTCATCCTCAAAACCATCCACATTAATATTTTTAAACTCCTTTTTTTCGAATTTTTTCATATTTTCACTTAACTTTCTTAGTGAAACTGTAATTCTATTTGTTATATACCTAGATACAAAATACGAAATCACAATAAATATCATCAACAAAAAAACTGTAAAAAAGATGATAGTATATAGTGGTTTTAAAAATAAACTTTTTGGAACAACAGTAAAAAATGAAAAATCAAAGATTTTATATTCTTCCGATGTTATGAAATTCGCCAAATTTGGATTTTCCACAAGCCTTCCACTATTATACAAATAAAATTTATCATTGTAATTTATTCAAAAATCCCACATTCTTTGCTCCTTCATTTTCTAAAAACTCCTCAAATATCTTTACAAAATTAATCTGTGCAAACAACTCTACATTTTTACTTTTTATTTTATAAATCATTTTCAAGCTATTCTTCCCAGATACAAACATTTCTTCTAAATTAAACTTTTTTTCAAAATAAAAAACTTTATCACCTTTCTTTAAAGCAATAGATTCTAAAAAATCAAATTTACTTTTTATTTTCTTTATTTCATTCCTAACTTCTTCATACACAAAATTCTGAAATAAGTTATTACCTATAAATAACAAACTCACATCATTAGTTTCTAAAAGCGGCATAATCAAGTCATCAAAATTCTCAAAAAATCTAAGAACAGTACATCCTGTAAACCTTTTCGTCAAAAGATTTAAATTTTCTTTTTCTCCTGAATTTGTATTATTAATCAACATTATAATGAAAAAAATACTTAAAGAAACAACCACAACCAAATTATATATCAAAAACGTTCTAAAAAATCTAGTCTGTAACTTCACGTTTAATCCTCCAGTATTTTTAGGTATTTATCATATGAAATCTTATAGTACTTCTTAAAGAAATTGTTATACTCACCAAATTCCATGATCAAATTTAAATATTTTCTAAATTCCTTTGCCAAAACTTCTTCTTTAAACCCCAAAAGCAAGAAAAGCTTCTTTTACAGAAAACAATGGTTTTGCTTGTTTTTTAAAAATAATGCGTTAAAGTACTTCTGTGCAAAAGATAAAGAATCAAATATAGAAATATCAGCCAAATTTTCAATCAAAATCACAAAAACAAAATAAGGTGAATAACGATAACCTTTTGGAATTAACAAAATCTCCACTTCATCACTTTTAACCTTATTGTTTGTCAAATACCTCAATCTATTGTCTTCATATATCACTCTATTAATTACATATTTTATGTTATTGTTTCGAAAAACATCTATAAGTGTTTTATAGTAAGAAAAAGATTCATAAGTTATTATCCTTTTTCCAATAAAATCCTTAACTGATTTTACATTAACATCAAATTTTGAGATAAATATCTCGTTATTACTGACAAATGGAACCATTATCATTAATTTCTCCCTTTCGGGAGTAACTGTTAAAATATCTGATATTACATCCACCTTTTCAAATATTTTTTGTGAAAAATATTCTTCAAAATTTTCAACCACATAAACTTTCATATCAACTCCTAAATAATTTGCAAACCCACGTGAAAGTTCATAACAAAATTCTGGTTTTTCACTATTTTCCGGAAAATATATGTTTTCACTTGGAATATTCCTTGTTGCAATTACAAGTTGCTTTGAATCCAATATTTCCACGAATGTTCTTGCAAACAATATACTGGAAAGCAGAACAAAAATACATACAAATTTTTTCATTGTTTCAGCTCCTAATGAAACATTTTTTCATTTACAATCATTATACCACTTTTTCTTTCTTTACTTTATTTTTAAAAAAACAAAAAATATGATATGATTTTTAGACATGTAAAAGGAGGTGATACAAATATTTATATACCTTCTGCCGGCAATATTTTTTGGATGGTCTCTTGGTGCGAATGATGCAGCCAATATATTTGGAACAGCAGTCTCAAACAGAATCATAAAGTACAGAACGGCAACTATAATTTCAGCTATTTTCATCATTTTAGGTGCAATTATTAGCGGCGAAAAAGGAATTCTAACAATAAGCAGTATTTCTGCAAGTGATTTAAAACTTGCATCAATCTCAGTTTTAGCTTCTGCTATAACTATGACAACTATGACATATATAGGTGTCCCAGTTTCATCTTCACAAGCAATAGTAGGATCAATAATTGCGACATCTTTCATCGAAGGCACTATAAAATGGAGAATCTTTTTAAAACTTTTCTTAGCTTGGTTTCTAACTCCAATAGGTGGTATTTTCTTTAGCTATATTACATACAAAATTTTTGCAAAACCATTTAACAAAATAAAATCCATTAGCATAAGAGAAAAAGTAATTTTCTATGCAACCTTGATAATAGGTGCATATGGTTCATATTCTCTTGGCGCAAATAACGTTGCAAATATAACAGGGGTTTTTGCAAATTCAATTGGTGTTAAAAATGCCGCACTATTAGGGGGCATAAGTATTGCTTTTGGTGTTTTGACTTACAGCTACAAAGTAATGTACACAGTGGGAGTACAGATCATAGAACTTGATTACTATTCCTCTGCAATTGCAGTGTTTGGAGAATCCATTACAGTTTGGATATATGCATTACTTGGTATTCCTATTTCTACTTCTCAAGCAATAGTAGGTGCCGTTATTGGTGCTGGATATGCAAGAGGTTCAAGACTTTCAAATAAGAAAATAATATTAAAAATAGTTAGCGC
Source organism: Thermosipho melanesiensis BI429 (assembly GCF_000016905.1). Classification (GTDB taxonomy): domain Bacteria; phylum Thermotogota; class Thermotogae; order Thermotogales; family Fervidobacteriaceae; genus Thermosipho; species Thermosipho melanesiensis. The sequence continues at coordinate 830,838 of NC_009616.1, read as the reverse complement.
CTGGGTAAACACCCCAGTTATTGCAGGATCGATAACTTTTTTGATATACTATTTAGTGAAATAGATATAAGGGAGGAAATAATATGAGTTTGTTTTTTGGTAAAAAAGAACAAATCGTAATAGAACTTTTTGAAAAACACCTTGATGCCGTTGAAGAAACTATAAAAAAACTCGCAAAAGTAGTAGAAGAAGAAAATTTAGAAAAAAGAAAACAGCTTTCAGAAGGAGTAAGAAAGCAAGAAACAGAAGCTGATAAAATTAGGAGAAAAGCAGAGCTTGAAATGTATTCTGGGGCTTTTTTACCAAACTTTAGAGGAGATCTTCTAGGAACTATAGAAGCTCTAGATAGAATAGCAAATAAGGCCGAATCCGTAGCCGACGAAATAGACTTACAAAATCTTATAATCCCAAAGGAAATTAAAGAAAATATTATTATATTAGTTGAAAAATCGCTTGAAACATATCAAGCGTTAAAAAAGGCGGCAAAAGAGATGTTTAAAGATTTCGAAAAGGCAAGCGAAATGATAGTAGAAACGGAAAAGTTTGAACATGAAACAGATGAAATAGAAAGAGAAACTATAAGGAAATTATTTTCCCTTAATATTTCACTTGCAGAAAAAATACAACTAAAAAAATTAGTACATAGAATAGCCGATATTTCAGATACATCGGAAGATGTTTCCGACAGAATTCAAATAATACTCTATAAAAGAAAGGTTTAAAACTATGAATCTAAAAGAAAACTTAAACAAATATAACATGATAGACTTTCTTGAAAATATAAATATTCCATCTTATATTGTCGACACTAAGAGAATTATTAGATTCTGGAATAAAGCAGCAGAAAAGCTAATTGGCTATTCACAAGAAGAAGTTGTTGGTTATTCCTGTTCAAATAACGTATTAAAACATATTGATAGAAATGGAATAATTGTATGTAATACCGACCTCTGTCCCCTTGTAAGGTCAATAAGAAGTGGAAAGTTCTTTAGAGTGCCATTTGCTGTATATTCTCTAACAAAAAGAGGAGAAAGAATCCCTGTTAATGTTTATGCCTTTCCTTTAAAAAATAAATTTGGAGAAATCATTGGAGCAGTTGAAATGTTTGAGGATGCAACTAATATAGATGCTGAGCTTAAAAAAGCTTTTGATATTCAAAATTTTCTACTCCCCAAAGAAAATGAGTTTGTAAAATTTATTTACTATCCATCAAATGTCATTGGTGGAGATTTCATCTATTACAATCATCCATGGATTATGTTAATTGATGTAAGTGGCCACGGATTAGGTGCAGCCTTACTTTCAACTTCAATTAAAATAATGATAGATGCCATACTTGAAAACAATGTAAATATAGAAATAGATGATTTTCCATTAATTCTAGAGGAAAAATCGAAAAATATATGTAATGAAAATTACTTTACCACGATTATTGGCAAAATAGAAGATAATAAAATCAAGATAATAAGTTGTGGACACCCTGATCCAATAGTATTTAATGGAAACAAGGCAAATATAGTTAAAGTTTCACGTACATTTCCCATAGGTATGGGATTAATAGACTCAAAAATAACTCCGACAATTCTTGATCTAAGTAAAAACACGGTATTATTTTATTCGGATGGTATAACTGAAATGAAAATCTCACAAGAGAAAATGCTCACAGCAAAAGGACTTGCAAAACTTTTCGAAAAAACTCAAAATTTAAGAGAAATTTATAAAAGTGCCATGGAACTTAATAAAGATGATTACCAAAAAGATGATATAAGTCTTGTAATAATTAAAAACCTCTCTTAATTTACTCTGTCCAAATAAACATTCCCAAAAGCGAAAAAATATGTATGTTTTTCCTTGACTTTATAGCTCATACTTAGTAATCAATGGAAGAATACATATTATACTTGTATTAGGTTAAGATAAAAAACATAGCTTCGGTATTGTACCGAAGCCATGTTTTTTATTTATATCACCTCTGCTGATAAAACTACATAACAATTTTTTTAATTACTCACCAACTGTAAATTTGACAAATCTTGAAACTTTTATATTTTCCCCAATCTTTGCAATAGCTTCTTTAATCATATCTTCAACCATTTTTTCTTCGTCAAATGCAAACTTTTGTTCGTACAAACAATTTTCTTCAAAAAACTTGTTAAGTTTTCCTTCAATTATCTTTTCGATAACGTGTTCTGGTTTTCCAGAATCCTTAAGCTGTTCTCTATAAATTTCCTTTTCTTTTTCTATAACCTCTTGTGGGACATCCTCTCTTTTTACCCATCTTGGGGACATTGCAGCAACATGCATTGCTATCTTGTTGCCAAGTTCTTGAAATTCCTCTGTTCTTGCAACAAAGTCAGTTTCACAATTTAATTCTACCAATACACCTATTTTCTTGTTAAAGTGGACATATGAAGCAATAATTCCCTCGCCGGTTTCCCTTGATGCTTTCTTTGCGGCCTTTGCTATACCTCTTTTTCTCAAAACTTCAATGGCTTTTTCAATATCTCCGTTCGCTTCTTCCAATGCTTTTTTACATTCCATCATTCCTGCACCTGTTCTATCTCTTAACTCCTTGACAAGCTTTGCACTAATCATACTATCTCCTCCTTTATATTTTTTAAAAGATATTTTCCCTCATTATACACCATCAAATAATGTATCCCCACTTCTTTTAGAATGTCTATCACCTTACCAATTCCCCTTCCAATATCCTCTATCTTATGTGCATCAGAACCTATTGTAACATATTTCCCTCCAATACGCTTAAAAATCTTTAAAATATCAATTGAAGGATTTGGTTCTCCATACCTAAAAATCCCAGCTGCATTTACCTCTATAGTCTTTCCCTTTTCTAAAATCAATTTAAAGATATCCTCAATTATTAGGTAAAGTTCTTTTGAAAAAGGTTCGTTATTTTTTGAAAACCTCCTTGGAAAGTCAAGGTGACCAAGCACGTGAAAATCATCTATTTTGTCTACAAAATCATACAGATCTATTAAATATTTTTCATATGCTTTCTGTGTACTTTCTTCCTTATATACAAGATGGTTTGAAAGAATAACAAAATCAAATTTTTTTAACTCTATATCTATTTTGCTTTTTCCATCCCAGCCAAATTCGACTCCAACAGGTAATTCTCTCTTTTTCATTTCTTCTATATAAACATCAACATTAAACTTAAATTTCTCATCTTCTGCAACTACTTCGTAATGATCCGTGATTATAATATTTAAATTCTTTGCAAAAAACAATATTTCATCAATTTTTGATTGTGAATCTGCAGAAAAATTACTGTGAACATGATAATCTATCATCTAACATTTCCTCCTGCAGCTTTTACCAACCATTTAAATATTGGATGTGGATTTCCAACTTTTGATCTATACTCTGGGTGATATTGCACTCCCAAGAAAAATGGATGATCATCCAATTCTACTGCTTCAACAAAATCAGATACTGCAGAAATTGTTAGTTTATATCCTTCCTCACCTGGTTTTTTAAAGATATCGGAAAACGCCTCTGCATCCACCTCATATCTATGTCTATGTCTTTCATAGACTACTTCCTGGTCTTCATATATTTTGCTTAAAAGTGTATTTTTCAAAATATTGGTTTTTTGAGCTCCAAGTCTCATTGTACCTCCAAGTTTTAAAATCTCCTTTTGAGATTCCATCATGTTAACCACAGGATAAGGTGTATCTGCATCAAACTCCGTTGAATTTGCCCCTTTATATCCTCCAACATTCCTTGCAAATTCAATGGCCATAAGTTGCATTCCAAGACATATTCCAAGTATTGGTTTTCTATTTTCTCGTGCATACTTTATTGCCTTTATCTTTCCTTCAATTCCCCTTCTTCCAAATCCACCGGGGATTATTAATGCATCAAAATCATCTAAATAATCTTTTACCTGCTCCTCTGTCATGTCTTCTAATTCTTGTGCATCGATTACCACTGGTTTTTGTGCTCCTGAAAGGTAAACAGACTCAATTATGCTCTTGTACGCATCATCGGTTCCTAAGTATTTCCCAACAATTCCTATCTTCAAAAGTTCAAATGACTTTGGATAACTCCACGAAAATTTATCATAAATATTTAACCCCAATTTCTCAGATATTAATCTATGAATGCCTAAAGAATGTAATACGTCGGGAACCTCATAAACGTTAGAAACATCGGGTAAATTGATTACTCGATTTTTCGGAACACCGCTAAAAAGTGCTACTTTAAATAAACTATTTGCGTCTATAGGCATTTCCGTTCTAACTACTATAGTATCTGGATGGATACCTATTCTCCTTAAAAGCTGTACAGATTGCTGTGTAGGTTTTGTCTTAAACTCATTTGTGGTCCTTAAATAAGGAACATAAGTTACATGGACAAAATGAAAGTTTTCTCTCCCAACCTCAAATGCAAGTTCTCTTACGGCTTCTAAAAATACTTCACCTTCTATATCTCCTACTGTACCTCCTATCTCGATTACCAAAAGATCTCCATCCATTGACTTTATCCTATCTTTTATCTCAGATGTAACATGTGGAACTATTTGAACAGTAGAGCCTAAATACTTTCCATCTCTTTCTCTTTGAATTACTGAAAAATATATCTGTCCCGCCGTTATATTATTTTTTCTCGAAACATTTATTCCCAAAAATCTTTCGTAATGTCCCAAGTCGAGATCAGCTTCATACCCGTCTTCTGTAACAAAAACCTCTCCGTGTTGGTTTGGATTCATTGTACCTGCATCAACATTAAGATATGGGTCAATTTTTAATATACTTACATTTATTCCACTATCTTTTAAAAGTCTTGCAAGGGATGCTGAAAAAATCCCTTTCCCTATTCCACTTAAAACCCCACCTGTGACAACAATAAACTTTTGAGGCATGTTATCCCTCCTTTTAGTAAAATTTTACTATTTTTTGTTATATTTCGTGTTTCTTTAAAGTTACAGCTTTAAATTTTTTGTGGTATCATATATTTGGAAACGTTCCAAAAAAATCAAAAGAGGTGAATTTTTGTGAAAAAATCTATAATTTTGGCAATTGGGAACGAATTAGTTGAAGGAATTATCATAGATACAAACTCAAAATACATATCAAAAAAGCTTTTAGAAATTGGCTACAAAACCGTTGCAATTAATACCTTGCCTGATGATTTAGAAATATTGGTGGAAGAAATTAGAGATTCATTAAAAAAAGCTGATCTGTTAATTACAACAGGGGGACTTGGCCCCACAGAAGATGACTTAACTAGAGAGGCAATTTCCAAAACTGTTGGAAAAGAACTAATTTTTAATGAAAAACTATACAATTCCATTTTGAAAAAAGTTAAAGAATTCCATAGTGAAATACCAAAAAACATAGAAAAACAAGCATGGGTAATAAACGGTGCAAGGATAATAGAAAATCCAGTTGGAACTGCTCCAGGACAAATTTTACAAATCGGTGAAAAACAAATAATAATCTTGCCAGGTCCACCTGTTGAAATGAAACCCATTTTCGAAGAATCATTAAAGTTTTTAGAAAAATTTGAAAAAATTTATCAAAAAAGAATAAAAACTTTAGGAATCCCAGAAGCTATTTTAGTGGAAAAATACAAAGACATAATTTACAAATACAAGGACGTAAATGTGGCAACTCTAGCAAGTCATATTTCAGGGGTAGAGCTAAGGTTTACCGGTAAAAAAGAAAAAGTAGATGAAATAGTAAAGTTACTAAAAGAAAAACTTTCAGACCACATTTACGCTCTTGACAATGAAACTATTGAAGAAGTCGTTTTTAAAAAGTTAGAAGGAAAATCTGTATCTTTTGCTGAATCTTGTACAGGTGGACTTATTTCAGCAAAATTTGTTAGTATACCCGGTATTTCAAAAGTCTTTAAAGGCGCAATTGTTGCATATTCAAACAAAGTAAAAGAAAAAGTATTAAATGTAAACAAAAACACTATCCAAAAATATGGAGCAGTTAGTAAAGAATGCGTTATGGAAATGGCAAAGGAAGTAAGTTATTTTCTAGATACAGATTATGCTGTTGCCGTATCAGGTATCGCTGGCCCTACAGGTGGAACGAAAGAGAAACCCGTTGGAACAGTTTGGATATGTGCATATAAAAGAGAAAATGATTACTATCTGGTAGAAAAATTTTTCTTTAGAGGTAATAGAGAAATAATAAGGGAAAAATCTGCACTAAACGCATTTAATTTATTGAGGAGGATTTTATCATGAAAAAAAAGACTGTTACCATAAAAGACGTTGCTAGAAAAGCAGGAGTAGGGGTTGGAACTGTTTCAAGGGTTATAAACAACAGTCCACATGTAAATCCAAAAACAAAAGAACACGTATTAAAGATTATAGAAGAATTGGGGTATATGCCAAATCCACATGCAAGGAGATTATCAAGTGGTCATACAAAGATCATCACCACCATCTTCCCACAAATGGTTGGAGAATTTCATCAACTCCTTCTTTCTGGAATAGACGAAGTATTTGAAAAAGAAGGATATACATCTTTTGTATATCCTCTTTACAGCGAAAACAGGTACAGATTTGTAAGGGAAAGCTCAGATTTTGTATTGGGAACAGATGGGTTAATAGTAGATGCACTAAATGTGGATAAGTTGCTTAAACAATACATACCAAAAAATATGCCAGTGGTTTCAGTAGAATTTGATTCAGAAAAATACGACTCTGTAATTGTGGATAATTTTTACGGTGGTATGATTGCAGGAGACTACCTTTCAAATTTTGATGGTGAGCTTTTTGTAATAACCCATAGCAGAAAATCAAAACTTGAAAGTACAGTCTTCGAAGAAAGGGTAAATGGATTTATAGAATCAATTGAAAGAAAAGGTAGAAAAGTAAAAAAAATATTTGAAATAGAACTCGATTGGTTAGATGCATTTAAAACTGCAAAAACAATATTTACCATAGCAAAAAAAGCACTAATATTTACAACAACAGATTACTTTGCATTCCCGGTCATTGAATTTGCACGGGTAAAGGGGTTTGAACCGAAAGAAGACTTCTACCTATGTGGATTTGATAATCTAACACTTTCAAATATATTAAACATAACCACAATTAAACAACCAATAAAAGAAATGGGAAGAACCGCAGGTGAAATATTACTAAAAAAAATTAAAGGGTACGTTCGTAAAAAACACACCGCTGTTTTTAAACCTGAATTAATTGAAAGAGATACATAAGGAGGTATGAAAATGAAAAAAGGAGACATAATATGGATATCAACATTTCTTTTTATTGTATTTTTACTTATATTTAAACCCACACATGATATCTACATATCATTAAATAAAACACATCCATATCTAATGGGGTTTTTAAAGGTTTCTGTACTTGCAACCATGGGTGAAATTTTATCCATTAGACTTCAAAAGAGAAGATATATCATTCCAAAAGGAATAGTATATAGATTTATTGTTTGGGGATTTCTCGGAATGTGTTTTGTACTCGTATTTGAATTATTTGCAAGTGGCACATATGTGGTAATGGAAAAAGATCTTCTTCCAGGGAACGGTAAGTTTGTCCACGCATTTTTTACCAGTATACTTATGAACCTTATTTTTGCACCTACTTTTATGGCTTTTCATAGGATAACAGATACATTTATAGACCTGGGAGATGGGAAAATTTCAAAAATACTTTCTATTAAGCTATCCGATGTTGTAAATACCATTGATTGGAACAAATACGTAGGATTTGTCGTGTTAAAAACCATTCCATTTTTTTGGATACCTGCTCATACATTTACTTTTCTTCTGCCATCTCAATATAGAGTACTTACAGCTGCTATGCTTTCAATAGCCCTTGGAATTCTTTTATCAATTAGAAAGGGGTAAAATAATGTTAAAACTAACACCTATGAAATTTATAGAGTACATAGATGCACCTTTGAAAAAAGTATGGAATACGTTTGTAAATAAAAATGGATGGGATCCATGGTTTACAGATGGTATGAAAATGGAACTAAAGGATGGTGGAGAAATATTTTTTAGATGGGAAAGGTTAACAAAGGAAGTAGTAACTGACAAAGGATATACCGTGGAAATAATACCATATAAACTATGGGAATTTTGGTGGTATGAATACGAAGATGGATTTCGATCAAAGGTTACAATGAAATTTCAGGAAAATATAGAAGGTGGAACTTGGATAAGCATTATAGATCATACGTTGATAAAAACACTAGATGAAATAGACATAAGGTATGGTTGTGCATTTGGTTGGGGACAAATGCTCACACTTGCAAAGGCGTATTTGGAAAAAAATGTAATATTACTTTAATTGGAAAGTTTATTGGAAAGTTACCATACTATATATTGTACTTTGGAAATATATTAGTACTATATATTGATTTCTAACCACGTGGTAAGAATTTTGCTTTCCAAAACACTATGTTTCTTACCATGAAAAAAACAATAAATTTAAAAATATCCCATTTTAAAAGGCTTTTTGGAAAACTTTCCACAAAAAATAGCTACTTTAAATATCTTTTACACATATAACCAACTCCTGGTTAGTTATCAGTTAAAAAAATGGAAAGCAAAAAAATTAAATATTCAAAGGACTTTACCAAATATCTAAACTCACAACTTTCCACTTTTAAACCTCATATTATTATTACTATTAGAAATATTAAAAAAGAAAGGATGAAACTATGATAGAAGACTTAAAGCTCAAACTTGATGAAGAACAATATAAAGCGGTTGTAGAATCAAGCGGGAAAACACTTGTAATTGCAGGTCCAGGAAGCGGAAAAACAAGGGTAATAACTTACAAGATAGCACATCTAATAGATTCTGGAATAAAACCAAACGAAATAATGCTCGTAACATTCACAAAAGCCGCAGCAAGGGAAATGCTTCAACGCGCAAAAGTAGTCTCAAAATCAAATCTAAACGGAATAACAGCAGGTACCTTTCACCATGTATGTAACTTATTCTTAAGGCGATATGGTAGACTAATAGGATTAAAATCAAATTTTACCATACTGGACAGCGAAGATGCAAAAGATCTTATGGAAAGCACAAGAAGCCAACTCATACCAAAATCAGAAAGAAAAACTATCCCAACGGCAAAACAACTACTTTCCATCGCTTCATACATGAACAATACACTTACATCCCTTAGAGAAGCAATTGTAAAATACAACCCAAGATATTTAGAACAAGAACATACAATAGAACAAATATTGGTCAGGTACCAACAAGAAAAACAAAATCAAAATGCCGTTGATTACGATGATCTACTGATACACACATTACAAATATTGTCAACTAACAAAGCAATAAGACTAAAAGAATCGGAAAAATACAAATGGATACTGGTAGATGAATTTCAAGACACAAACATTGTACAATTCAAAATCGTAGAACTTTTATCCACAGTACACAAAAACCTAATGGTAGTAGGAGATGATGCACAAAGTATTTATTCCTTTAGGGGAGCTCGTTTTGAAAATGTAATAGATTTTCAAAAAGAAGCTACTACGTTTAAAATACAAACAAACTATAGAAGCTCACAAGAAATAGTTAATTTTATAAATGAAATGCTCCCCAAAAAGTCAATAAAAAAGAAACTTAAAGCAACAAGAACAACGGGAATAAAGCCATTTCTTGTTCAAGTCTTTGATCACTACGATGAAGCAGACTTTGTAGCAAATGAAATACTAAACTTCCAACACAACGGTATATCCTTAAATGAAATAGCTGTCCTGTATCGAGCACATGCCCATTCCCTCGAACTACAATTAGCACTTTCAAAACACAACATCCCATTCAAACTCTATTCTGGATTACGTTTTACCGAAACAGCGCACGTAAAGGATTGTCTTGCATTTCTAAAGACAACGGTAAATTTTGAAGAAAAAATCTCTTGGATAAGAATATTAAAACTCGCAACTGGAATTGGAAATATAAAGGCAGAAAATTATGCCGAAAAACTATCAAAACATGGATATGACGCATTCAATGAGATAAAGGAAAAAAGCAAAGATTTCCACATATTAAGAGACACAATAAAAGAAGCAATTGATATACAAAACCCAGGCGAAAGGATAAAACTCTTTTACATAAACTTTTACAACAAAAAGATGGAAGAAAAATTTGAAGATTATAGAGAAAGAAAAGAGGATATCGAAAGATTAATAGAGATGGCAACATTTTACAAAATACCAGAATTATTCTTAAATGATATACTGGTAAGTGAAAGCTACGAAATAGAAAGCGAAAACTCTGAAAAGGAAAAAGTAACACTTACAACTGTTCATCAGGCAAAAGGGTTAGAATGGAAAGTGGTATTCATACTAAGTGTTAATCCTGGCGATTTTCCACATATTATGAGCTTTAGAGAAAACAACCTAGATGAAGAAGAAAGGCTTTTTTATGTAGCTATTACAAGGGCTAAAGATTATTTGTACATAATACACAGTGTGGGAGGTTCATCAAGAATATTTTACGGAAATGATTATATATTAAGACGAGGAAAAAGTTTTATTGATGATATTCCTTTCCATCTAGTAGAACATCTTGAGTATGGTGTTGAAAAATGACCTACATTGGAACAAGTGGTTTTCAATTTGACGATTGGATAGGAAAGGTTTATCCAAACAATATAAAGAAAAGTAATATGTTAAGGTTCTATGTTTGGAAATACCGGTTCAACACAGTTGAACTTAACTACACATTCTACCGAATGCCATCGTATAAGAGTATAGTATCGCTTCTTAGAAATACCCCCAACAATTTTCTTTTTTCCGTCAAATTGTTTGGTGGCATAACCCATGAAAGGGAAATAGATTACGTAGAAAATTTTCTAAAAGCAACAAAGGAAATTGAAAAAGAAAAAAGACTTGTTGGGTATCTTGCTCAATTTCCATTTTCATTTAAAAGAAATAAAGATAACGAAATGTTTTTGTATAAACTTTCTAAAAAGATAAACAATCTATTTGTTGAATTTAGACATGTTTCATGGAAAGACTTCAAAACAGATGATTTTGAAATAATAACAATAGATCAACCAAAACTAAAAGATTTTTATCCTTTTCAAATGAATGCAAATAAAAGGTTATACGTCCGACTTCATGGAAGAAACACAAAATGGTTTGAATCAAATGCTAAGACAAGGTATAATTACAAGTATAAAAGGGAAGAACTTTTAACTATATACAATGAGATAAAAGAATTTAAAGGAGAAAAATATATATATTTTAACAATTGCTACAACGGATACGCACTACTTAATGCACTTGAATTTAGAAAGATAATTGGTGGTGAAGAACTTGAGCTCTTTAGAACATAAAATGAATGAAGATGGTCAAATTAGTTGGAAAAACGAAAAAAAGTTTATAAAAGCCCTCAAAAAAGGTGATGAGTGGGCTTATAGGAGGCTATATAGAGATTTTGCACCGAAAATTGGTTCTTTTGCAAAGACTTATTTTGGAACTGACGATGTAGATGATATAGTTCAAGAGGTTATGTTTAGGGTATTTAAAGGGATTAAAAAATTTAAGGGAAATTCTTCTTTATCTACTTGGATATATAGGATAACTATGAATGTCTGTAATACATATTATGAAAAATACAAAAAGAAAAACGAAAAGGTATTTAGTGTGGAAACAGATGATACAGAAGATATAGAAGTGGATATTCCGGACAAAGAGACAGATGTACAAAAAGAAGTGGAATCAGAGATATTATATGAAAAAATAAATAAAGCACTAGAGAAGTTGCCAGAAAGAGATAGAGTTTTAATAAAACTTAGGGATATCGATGAGCTGTCCTACCAGGAAATAGCTGATATTTTAAATATTCCAGAGGGCACTGTAAAAAGTAGACTTCACAATGCAAGAAAATTATTCCAAAAGATACTTAAGGAGGAAGGTATAGTATGACTGATGAAAAGTACGAAAAAATTTTGAATGCTTTAAAACATACAACCTGTTATAAACCAGGAGAGATATTAGAAGAAAAGGTAATTAAGATTATTCAAAAAAGAAAAAAGATATCAAATCTTGGAAAAGTTTTGATCTTAGTGTTAAGTATTGGTGTTGTTTCTTCACTTTTCCTATTGAATTTTGACAAACCAAAAACTGAGCTTTTTGCAGATAATCAAACACATATTAATAGTACTATAGAAGATTTTGAATCCATATACAATATAACTTTAGTAAGTGATGGATTTTGAGAAGGTGAAACAGTGAAAAAATTTTTATATGCTACTTTATTAATCACTCCGATTTTTTTATTTTCTCAGTCTTATCATGCATTTAGGTTAATTTTTGAATATTACAAAGACCAATTACAGATTGTAAGATATGAAGAAGTATTTTGTGAAGATGGAAATAAGATAGTCTTTGTAAAAGTTCCAAAAAAGGTAACGTGGGTAAAGTTTGAGGGAAAGTATTATATAGGAACTAATAGAACTTTAAAACTTTCACCTCCTATAAACGATCTAGAAGATATATTTTACAAGTATCTGTATACACACAAAATATCAGAAGATTTTGATGGAGAAATAACGATTTCTGAAAAGTTGTTTACGATAAAAGCGGAAAAAAAAGATGGTATGATAAAAAAAATAATTAGAAAGTTTAACGATATTTTAACTGAAATGCATTTTGTGTATTTACCATCAAACTTGACATTTGAAAAGGTTTTATCAACCTTTCAGTTGATTAATAAAAGCGATATTCCATTAAAGATATACAATATATTGGACAACTTTTTGTGGTTTTCACCAAAGGTTTTAGAAGATGACTTGGAGATTTATGCAGTTGATAAAAATGGTGAAGAGGTCATATTACTTCTTTCAAAGAAAAAAGGAACTTACAAAATAAATGATTTTTACTTGACTATAAAAAAAGCAAGTAAAAGTACGCGAGAGGAAATAGAAAATGAAATCGGCAATCTTAATTGACGGTTATGTTGATGAACCTGCGGTTTTAGGTGTTCCACCATATATTAGTACGTATGCCCGCTATATAGCGGGTACTTTGTTATTAAAAGGATTTGATGTTTCGTATATTACGATAGACCAAATAAGACAAAAAAATAAATGGAAAGATTTTAATGATTACAACGTTTTGGTGATATTATCTTCTGTTACTGTACCTGGAAAGTATATAGGTGGAACACCTATTACGGTAGATGAGATAAAAAAAATATTCACATTAAATAAAAAACCTTTTAGAATTTTAACAGGTGCAATTGTTGAGTTTGCAGAAAATGTTGAAGCAGATGATATGACTGTTGATTTTTTGGAGTATGCATTTGAAAAAGTAGATTACCAAATAATTAGAGTTGTTTCTATAAAAGGAGCATCAATTGTAAAACAACATCCTAGATATCCAGATGTTATTTGTGAAGTTGAAGTGTCAACAGGTTGTGAAAGAAAAACATATTGTACGTTTTGTAGTGAACCCATTTTACATCCCTTCTTTTCAAGTAGACCTGTTAAGGATATAGTAGATGAAGTGGAAACCCTATATAAGGAAGGAATAAAGGCGTTTAGATTAGGAAGAAGTGCGAATATACTTGCATATGGATTTGATAAAAATTCATCTAATGTTAATGTTATATTAATAAATGAGTTGTACAATGGAATTAGGAGTGTAGCTCCAGACCTTGAGGTATTACATACGGATAATGCAAATCCCGGGTTTATTGCAAAATATTATCCAGAAAGCGCTAAAGCTATTGAAATGATAGTAAGGTATAATACACCGGGAGATATTCTGTCATTTGGAGTAGAGAGTTTTGATGAGGTTGTAAGAAAGAAAAACAATATCCAAGGTAGTGTTAAAGATATAGATTTTGCTGTTAAGCTTGTAAATGAAATAGGCGGAAAAAGAATAGATGGAGTACCAAAATTGTTGCCTGGACTAAACTTTGTATTTGGACTATATGGAGAAACAAAAAGGTCATATGAGATATTGTATAAAAAGTTGAGAGAATACCTTGAAAAGGATATGCTTGTTAGAAGAATTAATCTTAGGCAGATATATGTAGTTCCCAATACACCTCTTTGGTTTTTAAGTCAAAGAAAAAAGATTAAGGTCAATAAAAAATTATTTAATCATTATAAGTATTTAATAAGGAACAATATAGATAATAAGATGTTGAGAAAGGTATTTCCAAAAGGTACCGTTATTAGGGGAGTTATACCAGAATATAGAGAAGGAAATATAACTTTTGCAAGACCGTTGGGTACGTATCCCATATTAGTTGGAGTAATTGGAGAAATAACAAAGAAATCTGATGTTTACGTGGTTGATTATGGTTTACGTTCTTTAACTGCTGTTGAGGTAAAGAAAAGAGTAGGGGAGTATTCGATCTCGGATTTGATAAAGATTCCGGGCATTGGTAAATCAAAAGCAAAGGAGTTAAAGGAAAAGTTTTCCGAAAAATTGTTGGTTGAAATGTTGGAGGGGGATGTTGTTTAATTATTTTTTAAAGTATTCCGATCTTTTAACAGCTAAAATTATTTTGGAAACTAGTGTAGAAGTTTTAAAAAATGGAAAGGTAAATGAGTTTTTTCATAAACTTATGACTAAGACTCAGCCATTTTTAAAATTTGACGCATGGTCTGTTCTAGAGGTGGAAGAAGATAGACCAAAATATGTTGTTTTATCTAATTTTTACAATAAATACGATATTAAAAGTATCGAAAAAAAATTGTCTAACCAACCGTTTGCTCTTTACAACGTTGTTATGAAAACAAAAAAATGGAAATATGTAAAAGATGTTTCAAAGACAAGTGCGTGGTTTCCAAACTTAAAAATTACTTCTTGGATAGGAGTTCCACTATTTTTTGATTCAAAGATATATGGAGTTTTAAATTTGGATTACTTTAGAACAAAAAAACTTACATTTAAAGAAAAACTATTTTTGGATAAATTTCAAGAGAATTTTTCAAGATTTTCTTCGGATTTTAAGCAGCTTAGGGAATTATTTTATCAAAAGTATATTGACCAATTAACAGGATTAAAAAATAGACATTTTATAGAGGAATTCTTTGAGGAAAATAAAAATAGGGTAGGAGTCATATTTTGTGATTTAGATAAGTTTAAAGAGGTAAATGATAATTATGGTCATAAGTTCGGTGATAAAGTAATAAAAATAGTGGCAAAACGTATGAAGAATGTTTTAAAAAACGAAGATGAGATAGCACGGTATGGTGGGGATGAATTTATAATTATTACGAAAAATGTGGATAAAGTTGATACAATATTAAATAGAGTTAAAGAAATTATAAAAAAATATGATATAATAATTGAAGGAAAGAGGATAAACATAGGTATTTCTTGTGGATATGCTATTTTTCCAGATGAAGGAGATAGTTTATGGGAAATACTCCATATAGCCGACCTTAGAATGTACAGGGACAAAGGGGTAAAAAGGGAGTAAAGAATGAGAATACTTTTTAACACAATAAATTTAATTCCAAATTTTGGAGTTCATTCTCTTCAAGTTGCCTTTCTCTCTTCGGAAATTGCTAGGGAATTGTTGCTTGATTACAAAAAAGCTTTTATTGCTGGATATTTGCATGATATAGGAGTTTTGGTTCCTCATGAGGGATTTGTGTTAGATGACATTAATTCCTCGTATTTAGTTATGCATGATGTATCAAGTTTGGATGAACTTACAAGGATGCATACTATTATTGGAAGCTTTATTATTAGCCAAATAGAATTTTTAAAAGAATATTCTGATATTATTTTGAAACACCATGCTGTTCCAAAATTTTTAGATGAAAGGGTAGAAAGCGATATTTATGCTAATATTATATCAATTTCGGAAGAAATATCTAAGTATCATTTTATAAACGAAAATGTTGATTTTGAAGATCTATTTTTTCCCATTTTGTCTATAAAAAACCGTTTTTTTGAAAAAGTATTCGATGCAGCAATAAATTGCATAAAAAAAGAATTTGTAATTTGGATGTTGGATGATATAAAAAATAGAGTATTAAAAGAAGAGTTAATAGAAGAATTTATGATAGAAACCGCTGAAAGAAATTTTGTTGATATAGGAATTTTGATCTCTTTTATTGTTGATACTAAAAGCAAGTTTACAAAAGATCATTCTTGGAGAGTGGCAACTGTTGCTCGTGAAATGGCTAAGATTGCTTCTTTGGATGATGAAAATTTATTTTTAGCGGGATTGTTTCATGACATTGGGAAAATTACTACACCGGTAAGTATTTTAGAAAAAAAAGGGAAATTGAATGATAACGAAATGAAAATAATGAAAAAACATGTGTATTATTCTATGATAATTTTGAGAAATTATTCGGATAAAAATTGGTTTAAACCTGCTGTAAGGCATCAGGAAAGAATAGATGGTTCAGGATATCCGTTGAAGTTAAAAGAAGATGATTTTAGCTTTGAAGATAAGATTTTGCAGGTTGCAGATTATTTTTCTGCACTTTTGGAAGATAGGCCTTACAGAGAAGGGTTTTCAAAAGAAAAAGCTTTTGAAATAACTTATGAAACAGCTAAAAAGGGTGTACTAAGTAAAGAAGCGGTTGATGTGTTAAGTGAGGTAATAAAAAAAGATATTGATTTTAAGAATATATCTTATGTTTCAGATGTTCAGAAAAATATAGATCAATTTGTAAGGGGAATAACTATATAGGGAGTGGATTGTGTGAAGTTTTTAGTAATTTCTGATTTGCATATTCCCACTCGAAATAGGGAAATTCATCCGAAGATAATTGAACTTGCAAAAGTATGTGATGGCGTTTTTGCTTTGGGAGATTTTGTTGATTTAGAAACTGTTCTTTTTCTTCAATCGTTAAATAGAAGTTTTTTCGCTGTTTCGGGGAATATGGATGAATATGATGTAAAGGGGTATTTACCACCACAACGTGTGGTAAAGATTGGGAAATTTGTAATTGGACTTACCCATGGTAGTGGTTCACATGTGGGAATTCCTGAAAGGATTGTAAATTGGTTTAGTGAAGATGTTAATGTTGTATTATTTGGACATAGTCATGTTCCTGAGGATAGGTTTTTCCATGGAAAGCGTTTCATAAATCCAGGGACAGCCATGGAAACTTACGGTATAATTGATATTGGTGATACATTAAAATTTGAAGTTTTTAAGGAGGAGTAAGATGATAGGTTATGAAATTTATATCCGCTCTTTTTACGATTCAAATGAGGATGGAATAGGTGATTTTAAAGGGATTACAAATTCTGTTTCTTATTTGAAAGATTTGGGAGTTGACCTTATTTGGATTATGCCGCATTTTAAAGCGCCAAGTTACCATGGATATGACATTATCGATTTTTACGATACAAATTTATCTTATGGAACACAAAAAGAGTTTAAAGAGATGGTTAATGTTTTACATGAAAATGGGATAAGGATTGCTATTGATTTACCTTTAAATCACGTATCTTCTAGACATCCTTGGTTTAAAGCTGCTTTAGAAGGTGATAGAAAGTACAAAGATTATTTTTTATGGGCAGATAAAGATGTGGATTTAAACGAGAAAAGACCTTGGGACGAAGAAGTTATATGGCATCCATACAAGGGAGAATGGTATTATGGTGTCTTTGGAGGTTCTTCGCCTGATTTAAATTATGAAAATGAGGAAGTTATAGAGGAAGCACTAAAAATAATAGAGTTCTGGCTTAACTTGGGAGTCGATGGATTTAGATTTGATGCTGCAAAACATATTTATGATTATGATTTAGATAAAAAAAGATTTTCTTACAACCATGAAAAGAATATACAATTTTGGAAAAAGGTAATGGAAAAGGCAAGGAATATAAAAGAAGATGTATTTGCCGTGACTGAGGTGTGGGATGATCCAGAGATAGTTATGGAATATGCGAAGGTTATAGGTTGTTCTTTTAATTTTTACTTTACTGAGGCTTTAAGGGAATCTATAACTAACGGATACACACACAAGATATGGGATTGTTTTTCTAGAACACTTACGGATAATAGAAATTTATATATTCCTTCCAATTTTTCGGGAAATCACGATATGACAAGATTAGCTTCTGCAATAACATCACAAGAACAAAGAAAAGTATTTTTTGCGATGCTTCTTACAACTCCTGGCATTCCATTTATATACTACGGTGATGAAATTGGAATGAAAGGTATATACGATCCATATTTTACCGAAAGTGTTATAGAACCTATGCCATGGTATGCTTCACTTTCAGGTGATGGTCAGACACTTTGGAAATCTGTGGGTTTTAACCGTGCATTTACGGGAGTATCTGTTGAGGAACAATTAAAAAGAGAAGATAGTTTATTAAATACAGTAAAGGGTTGGATAAGATTTAGAAAAGAAAATAGTTGGTTAACAAACTCATGGATTGAAGATTTAAAAACAAGCGAATTTGTTGTAGCATACACAGTAACCAATGGAAACAAGGCGTTCAGGGTTTATCATAATGTAGCTGGCCATAAGGAGGAATTTGAAGGAATAAAGTTAAAACCATTTGAGTCTAAGGTGTTTTAAATGGGAAAAATAAAGAAACTGGATAAAAATGTAGTTTCACGTATTGCTGCTGGAGAGGCCGTTGCAGGGCCATTTTCGGTTGTAAAGGAATTGGTTGAAAATGCATTGGATGCAAGCGCAACAAAGATAGAAATTGAAATTTTGAATGGAGGAAAAAGTTATATAAAAGTGAAAGATAATGGAGAAGGTATGTCAAGAGACGACCTTCTCCTTTCTATTGAAGAGCATACAACTAGTAAGATAGAAGATTTTGAAGATATATATAACTTGTACTCTTTTGGATTTAGAGGAGAAGCACTTTCTTCTATTTCGAAAGTGAGTAAATTAGTGATTACTTCCAATGATGGTAAAGAATCAAATAGATTAGAAGTAATAGGTGGAAAGATAAAGGATATAAAAGAATATCCAACTAGTGAAAAAGGAACAATTGTTGAGGTATATGACCTGTTTTTCAACGTTCCTGCACGTAGAAAATTTTTAAAGTCAGATAATGTGGAAAAAAGATATGTGGTGGAATATGTTGAGAAATTTCTACTTGGAAATCCCGATGTGGAAATTGTTTTAAAGTCTGATGGTGAAGTTGTATACAATGCAGTTAAAGGTAATCTAGAAGATAGGTTTAGGTTAATATTTCCAGAAGTCAGAGAATTTACAGAAGTTTCAGGAAAGTATGTAAAGGGGATTATATCTTCACCAAGTTATTATAGAAATAATCGTACTGGGCAGATATTTTTTGTCCAAAAAAGGTTTGTTATAGATAAAATGCTTTACTATATTTTTGAAACGGGATATGGAGAAGCACTCTTAAAACATCCATATGGTGTTTTATTTATAGAGGTTCCACCTAGGTTTGTAGATGTTAACGTGCATCCACAGAAATTGGAAGTAAAATTTTCTAATCCCAATGTAATTTATTCTGATATTACAAGAACAGTTAGAGAAGGAATAAAAAAATTTGTTTCAAAAAAGATATTTGTTAAAAAGGAGCAAAATACAGTTAATGAGAATAAATTAAATTATGCTTATGGACCCAAAAGTAAGCCCTTTCAAACTAATATAGAAAAGAATATGTTGTTTAATGTGGAAAAAAAGCAATTAGAAGTAAAAAGAGATATTGTTGTGTTAAAAAAAAGGTATGTGTTATTTGAATCTAATGATGGAATATATATTATGGATTTTCATGCCGCTCATGAAAGGATATTGTACGATAATATTATTAAACAATTAGATGAAAAGGTTGAAAGATTAGATTTAATGATACCCATTGAAATAAAGATTGGGAAAAGTTTTTTGCAGATAGCAGAAGGAAGAAAGGAAGATTTTAAACGATTTGGGTTTAATATTAAGATAGATAAAGAAAAGATAATTGTTCTATCAATACCGTCTTTTATTAAACCTTCTGATGTTGTGGAAGTTTTAATGGAAATATTGGATGAATACAGAATTCTGGGAGAAAATCCAAAAAGTATGAAACATATAATAGCAGATAAAGCTTGTAAAAAAGCGGTGAAGACGGGTTATGATATCTTAGAAAGTGAAGCGAAACAATTAGTTGAAGAGGTATTAAAAAGAGGACTTACAACCTGTCCCCATGGAAGACCTTTGTTTTTAAAAATTACATATAAAGAGTTGGATAGTTTTTTTGAAAGAACTTAAACCTTAAATGAACCTATATCATTAGTTTTATTTTTTGCTTTTCCCATGTCAAGAGTTTTACCAAGTGCAAGCACTGTGGCAAGTTCAACTGGAAGACCAACTTTTATTATTTTCTCAATTGTTTTCTTTATATTGTACTCAACAAATTTGAATCTATAACTAAAAACATCTTTATCTACTTCTAATATTAAATACGTAGCTCCAGGCTTTCCATCTTTCGTTCTTCCCACACTTCCGGGATTTAGAATAGTTTTTCCAAGTAAATGTTTTGCCATCATTAAATGAGTATGCCCATTTATTACTATATCTTCATCAATTGATTTTGCAATTATTTTTAACCTTTCGGAGTTTGTTTCTGGTTTTACATATTCAAGTAAGTAATTTAATGGACTTCCATGTACAAGTAAAATCTTTACATCTTCTATTTCAATTACCAATTTTTTTAGTAGTAATTTTAGGAAATTTTTGTTTTCTTTTGTTGTATTTTTAATTGTCCATGAAAGTGATTCATCACCTACTTCAGTTTCCCTACCTGGATTATATGAGCAACCACAGCTTTCTTTTTCATAACCTACTGCATCGTCGTAATTTCCCATAACTGTAATAATATTTTTTTTTCTAATGAGTTCAATTATCTCATTTGGATTTGGGCCGTACCCAACTAGATCGCCTAGACAATATGTTTGATCGACATTTTCTTTTTCTATATCTTTTAGCACGCTTTCCAATGCTTCAAGATTTGAATGGATATCTGAAATAAACGCTATTTTTTTCATATACTTACACCTTCCTTCACAAGTTTTTTTCTAGTTGCATTTGCAATTTTCACTAAGGTAAGCATAATGGGAACCTCTACCAGTACACCAACAACAGTTGCTAGTGCTGCTTTTGAATTTAAACCAAATAATGAAATTGCAACAGCAAGTTCGAAAAAATTACTTGCACCTATCATAGCAGCTGGAGCTGCAATTGAATGAGGAACTTTCCAAAAATATGCCCAAAAATAACCAATAAAGAAAATAAAAAAGTTTGAATTATCAGAGGAACTGAAATAAGTAAGATATGGACGAAATTTTTTTCAATTGTTTTACCTTGGAATGAGAAAAGTAGTACTAGTGTAAGAAGTAGACCAATAATAGAAATTGTTGAAAAATTGGGTATAAATTTTCTTTCAAAATAATTTTTACCTTTTTTCTTGATAACTTGTTGCCTTGTGATAATTGCAGCTATTAATGGAATAAGAACAAAAATAAATATGGAGAACAAAAGTGTATTAAAAGGTACGGAAATATTTTCCACTTTCAAAAGAAAAGAAACTATAGGAGCAAAAGCGAATAATATAGTAAGATCGTTTATTGCAACCTGAACCAGAGTATATAATGGATCTCCATTTGTTAAATAACTTCAAACAAATACCACAACTATACATAAAGCAGCTCCAAGCAAAACTGCTCCAGCAACGTATTTAGATGCTATTTCAGAACCGATTATATTTCCAAAAAGAAATAAGCTATGAAATACATTGTAAAAGGTTTAATTAACCAATTTACAACTAAAGTGATTATTAATCCCTTAGGATTTCTTCCTACGTTCTTAATACTTGAGGAATCTATTTTTAACATCATGGGATAAATCATTAGCCAAATAAAAACTGCTATTGGAATTGATACATTTGCATATTCCCATTTGCTTAAAGTCTTTGGAACTTGTGGTAGGATTTTGCCAAGTAAAACTCCACCTAGTATACAAAGTGCAACCCAAACACTTAGATACTTTTCAAAAAATTTCATTTTCTTTTTCACCCTTTTACCCTCTTTCACATCGGCCTGGATTTTTTTAATACCTTTCCAAATTATAAAGAATAATAAGTTCAATAGGAATTTTTTCTTTTATTAACTAATTTCAAAAATTCAGCTTGTTTAAGATGTTTTGAAAGATGTTTTGAAATATTGGATTGCTTTATGTTAAGGATATTTTCAATATCACAATTACAAAGTTCTGAATTTGAGAGTAAAAATAATATTCTTGCCCGTGTTTCATTTGAAAAAAGTTTTATAATTTCAATTACTTCAATCATTTTTTCACCTTAATAAGAATATATGACCATATAGTAATATAATTATAATATGATACAAAATATAAATCAATGAAGAATAAAATAAAGAAATTCCACCTCTTACAAGGTGGAGATAATTGATTGTGATAAAAGCTAGTTAATTGTTTTACAAACTCGTCATAAAATGTAATGCTTCCTCATTTTTTCATTTTCTGGTAAATTCATTATCTCATTTAATACTCCTTCCACCTGCTCTTCAGATTTTGTTCTTGGATCCCTAAAGAGAATTTCTTTTAAAAGCTTGATATCTCCAGATAAGAAAGCTTCTGATGCCAGTTCCATCCTCATAATTCTTGGCCTTAAGTAGTATTTAATTACTCTTTCTGATAGTTTTGGTGTAATTTCTTCAGAATGTATTCCAGAAGAATCAACCCATGCGGGAATTTCAACTGCAACATCATTATCTATTCCTTCTATGACTCCATTATTTAATATGTTTACAACAAATCTTTGTCTTTTATTGTTAACTATTGAATCTATAAATGGAACGTGTTGTTCTCCACTTAGTTTTTCGGTGTCAATAATTCTTTCAATTTCTTCCTTGAAGATTTCAATATTCAAATAATCTTTGTAAAGGTTGTAATCCAACAATTTAATATTGGAATTTTGAGAAACAAAATATGCAAGTTTGTTTATTGTTTCGGTAATGGCCTTTAGATTATCTTGATACCATTTCCAACCTATTTCAGAGTCTGCACCACCAAATTTTCCATACCATTTTTTCTTTGTTTCTAGGTTATAGTGGTATTTCCAAGAAGAATTTCTCACTGTATCTCCAATTGGCATTTGTCCGTAAAATTTATACATATCTATCGCAACTTTTGAGAGTTGGTCATCGAATGGATGTCTTGGTTCGTAAACATTATTTTTTATCCATTCATCTAATATTTCATAAGCGTTTTTACCATTATACAAAAATCTGTTTAACCATATTCCATGATTAACACCTGCAACTTGCCAATCTACTTTATTCATTTCCAATCCTATTGTTTCTGCTAAATAATGTATGCCATAGTGTCCGTGGCAAAACCCCACCATGTTTATAGACACATTTCTTAAAATCAATGTTGTTCCTTCAAATACAGGATTTGCCGCTTGAAGCAACCATGCCCCTTTTTCTCCCTTTTCTTCAACCAATCTTGCGACTTTTAAAAATAAATCCAGTTGATTGAAATTTGATATTGTGTAATAATCTGACACCATGTTGAACTCTTGCGTATCAATTCCTCTATAGTATCCCCATTTTTCCCCTATTTTTCTAACTTTTTCTAAATAATCATGTCCTCCTGCCATTGCTGTATTAATTACAAACATTGCTCCATCAATTGCTTCCTCAAGGTTTGTAGTGGTTTTAAATTTTAATTTTGAGCCCATTTCTTCATTTAATTTATTTGCAAGTATAAATGTTGAATTTAATCTTGTTTCATCAATATCCATTAGATAGATTTCAACATCTTTAAATTCAGTGATTTTAGTAAAATCACTAATAATTCTCAATGAAAAAACGGCGCTTCCAGCACCAACTATTGCTACTTTAAACATACATTTATCCCCTTATCCATTTGTAAACTTTTTCTACCTCAATTGTTGCAAGGGCTATATAGTTATCTGCTGCTCCATAGTAAACATAATATTTATCTTTATACCTAACCATTGCATCAGAAAATACAACATTTGGAACTCCACCAAATATCTCCCAATCCTCTTTTGGTTCTAAGATTGGTTCTTCAGAACGTTTTATGACTTTTGTGGGATCATTAAGATCAAGTACAATAAATCCAAGTCTGTAAATGTTTCTCGGAGCTTTTTCTACTCCATGGTATAAAAGAAGCCAACCATATTCCGTTTTTATTGGAGGTGCTCCTGCTCCTATTTTTAAATTATCCCAATGAGATTTTCTCGGTGATGCAATTTTTACATAATCTTTCCAGTGAATTAAGTCATATGAGAAAGCTAGCCATATATCTGGTTCTATTCTGTGTAAAAGGACGTATTTTCCGTTAATTTTTTCCGGAAATAGTGCAGCATCTTTATTGGGGCTTTCTGGTAGTATGGTTCCGAATCTTTCGTATGTTATAAAGTTTTTGGTACGAGCCATTGCAACTTTTATTCCCGTGGGAGAATATGCTGTGTAATTTATATAATAATATCCTTCTAAATATGTAATTCTGGGATCTTCAACTCCGTACAATTCTTCCTGAGATGCAGGAGAAAAAACAGGTTTTTCAAACCTATTCCAGTTTATTCCATCAACACTTACCGCATAACCAAGTCTTGATACCATATCTTCACCTTGGGCTCTGTATAACATATGAAATAATTCTCCATCGTGTACTACAGCGGGATTAAACACAAATTTACTTTCCCAAAGGTGATTTGGGTTTGGTGCAAGTAAAGGATTTCTTTGATGACGTTCAAGCTTGAGTTCCATAAAAACCCCCCCTTTATATAGAACTTTTTCTTTTAATAAATTTTGTAAAAAGAGATATTAAAATAGGATGAACATCGTGTCCAACTAAAAGCTCATATATTCTTTTGGCTGCAAGTGACCCCATTTCATCTTTAAATACTTTTAAAGTGGTAAGTGGAGGATCAAAATCTTTTGCACTTAAAATATCATCAAACCCTATAACGGACACATCTTCAGGTACTCTTATATTTCTTTTCCTTAATTCCCTTATAATCCTCATGGCTGTGATATCATTTGATGCGAATATCGCCTCTGGGATATCTATACTGTTAATTACCTCAGACATATTATCATTAACATCGTCGTATTCAAAAAATCTTGGAATTAAATTGGCATCCTCCATTGCATTTCTATAACCTTCAAAGCGACTTTTGAAGCCATATGAATACAACGGACCATGTATATGGTATATCTTTTTGAACCCCTTTTTGATTAAATAATTTGTAACAAAGTAAGCACCATCGTAACCATTTGTAACTATGCAATCTATTTTTTCTCCAGGAATATAATGATCAAGTAATAAAAATGGTTTTTCCAGTTCTCTGTAAAAATTAATAATTTCTTTGGTGGAATCACCACCAACTAATATATATCCGTCGCATTTTTCTGGTTTTTGTATATCCATTTTTTCAAACTTTATTCCATATGTTTTTCCCACCTCTTCCAAAGCTTCCAGTATTACCGAATAAAATTCGGGAGATGTTTTTTCCTTTTCCATCTTTATTAACCTGTTACTTTTGCAAATTCCCACATAAAATTTTTCTTTGTGCCTTGCAAGAGCAGAAGCAAGTATTTTTGGTTTGTAATTTAATTCTTTTATGGCTTTCCAAACTTTCATTTTTGTTTTTTCAGAAACGTTCCCAGAATTATTGATTACCCTTGAAACTGTGGCTATAGATACCCCTGCTTTTTTTGCTACATCCTCTATCCTTGACATATTCCCCTCCTATTCTTTGTAAGCGTTTACAATTTAAGATAACACAAAAAGTGTATTTTTTGAAAGTGAGTTTTGAGAATTTAATTGTATATAATTTTGTTTAATTGTATATCTTGTGGAATTTTTAAAAGTTTTGTATAATAAGAGAAAGGAGGAATTGTATATGAAAGTACTTGTAACTGGTTTTGAACCATTTAATGGTGAAACTATTAACCCATCTTTTGAAGCTATTAAAATGTTGCCAGATGAGGTTGAAGGGGCAAAGATTATTAAGGCAAAACTTCCAACGGTTTTTAGAAAGAGTCTATGTGAACTTGAAGAATTAATTAGTAAAGAAAATCCAGATATTGTAATTTGTGTTGGACAGGCAGCTGGAAGAAGTAAAATTTCAATAGAACGGGTAGCTATAAACATTGATGATGCAGAGATAAATGATAATGAAGGAAACAAGCCTAAAGATGAAAAAATATTTGTAGATGGTGAAAATGCATATTTTTCAAATTTACCCATTAAGTTAATGGTTAAAACCATAAAAGAACACAATATTCCTGCTGAAATCAGCAATTCAGCTGGAACATATGTTTGCAACCATGTTTTTTACGGACTTATGTACTTAATAGATAAAAAATTCAAAAATCTTAAAGGTGGATTTATACATGTTCCATTTTCTCATAATCAGGTGCTTGAAAAAAAGAACGTTCCAAGTATGTCTTTAGAGGATATTACAAATGGTTTATTTTACGCAATTAAAGGGGTGTTAAGTGAAAAATAGGGGGGGAGATTTATGGGAAAAATAAAAACGGTAAAGTTTAAATTAAATACTTTTGAATATGAAAAACCATTTCATATAACTGGAAGTGTTTCAGATAAAGTCAATAACGTTGAGGTAATTATAGAATTAGAAAATGGAATTTTGGGTTATGGGGAGGCTTCTCCATCGTTTAGGGTAAATGGAGAAAGATTTGAAACATTACTTTCATTGGAACCTATTGTAAACGAGATGATAAAAGGGAAAGAAGTGAGAAATTACAGGCAAATTTTTGATATTATCGATAGATTTTTTTCATTTCCGAGCATAAAAGCAGCGGTTCAATATGCAGTGTTAGATGCATTTTCAGAGGAAATAGGTATTCCCGTATATCAGTTGCTAGGTGGTAGCGAAGAAAAAATTGAAACCGATAAAACAATAGGTATTAGCTCACTTGATGAAAGGATATTGGATGCAAAAAAATTTTTTGAAGAGGGATTTAGAACAATAAAGATTAAGGTGGGGGAAGATTTAAAGGAAGATATAGAAGCTATAGAAGCTATATATGAAATAACGAAAGGAGCAAAATATATTGTTGATGCAAACATGGGTTATACCCCTAAACAGGCAGTGACATTTGTAAATGAAATTTACAAGAAAGGTATAGATATCCATGTTTTTGAACAACCTGTTCAAAGATATGATATTGAGGGGTTAAAGTTTGTAAGATTTAAATCTCCATTTCCTGTATCTGCAGATGAAAGTGCAAGAACAAAACATGATGTAATGAGATTGATAAAAGAAGAGGCAATAGATTATGTAAATATAAAGCTTATGAAAAGTGGAATTTCAGATGCACTTTCAATTGTTGAGATAGTAAAAGCGGCAAATTTAAGATTAATGATAGGCTGTATGGGAGAATCTAGTTTAGGTATAAACCAAAGTGTTCATTTTGCACTTGGAACAGGGGCTTTCGATTTTCACGACTTGGATAGTTCATTAATGCTAAAGGAAAAAGAATTTAGAGGAAAGTATAAAATACAAAAACCCTATTATGTTGCCATATAAAAAAGCCCGCTTTTATTAGCGGGCTTTTATTTAAATTTTCAACATGCCAAACAAAATAGTTTTAGCTTTTCCTCCTACGTTGATTATGTCTTTTTCTGTAATTTTTACATAAATTTCAGATTTTCTGTTCATACTTTCTCCTTGGATTATTTTGTATATTTTTTCCTTTTTAAGAGTTTTGTAGAAGTATAAATAATACGCAAGTGCCCCATTTGACGTTCCAGTTGCAGATTCTTCATTAATTCCATATAATGGAGAGAAATTTCTTGTATTTGCAGCAGCATTTTCTTCGTCTAATGTAAAGGCATGGAAACTTACAATGTTATTTTCTTTACAAAATTTTTCTATTTTTTCAAAATCAGGAGAAATTTCAAAAAGAGCTTTCTTGCTTTTTATTGGGATCATAAGATCCCATATCCCAGTAAAAGCTTTTTGTATAGGAAATTTTCCATCTAAATCGCCTATTTTTAATCCAAGCATTTTTGTTATTTTGTCTCTTTCTTTTACTATTTTTCCCAGCTTTGGTTTTGCTTGTTCCATGAATATAATTCCATCTTTAAAAAATGTATTTAGTTTTCCAACATTTGTATTTATTTTTATGTTTTTCCCGTTAATAAATTTGTTTTCTTTTAATACATGTAAAGTTGCAATAGTTGCGTGACCGCAAAGATCAATTTCGTTTATCGGTGTAAAATATTCAATGGAAATTTCATCTTTTATTTTAACAAAAGCAGTTTCTGAAAAGCCTATTTCTTTTGCAAGGTTTTGCTTGGTGTCTTTTGAAATATCGGTATTTAATATTACAACTGCCGCGGGATTTCCCTTAAAAGGTTTATCGGTAAAGGTATCTACTATGAAAAAATCCATATCTCTACCTATTGTTCTAGTATTTTTTCAATTTCATCATATAGTGGTTCTTTTCCGGGATCATCCGATACCCAATCATATATAATTGTTCCATTTTCGTCTATTATGTAAACAGCCCTTTTTGAAACTGTGTAATTTTCTATTCCAATAAAATTTTTGTGTATACCGCCATATTTTTCTGAAACTTTTCCACCAAAATCTGAAAGAAGATCAAAACTCAAATGATTTTTTTCCGCAAATGCTTTATTTGAAAACGGAGAATCAACACTTATTCCAAATACTTTTGCATTTATGTTGTTAAACTTAGCTATCATATCTCTAAAAGAACACAATTCTTTTTCACATACACTGGTAAATGCACCGGGATAAAATACCAAAGCAACTTTTCCATTTAAATGCTCTGAAAGTTTTATTTTCTTTAGGTCCGTGTTTACAAGTTCAAAATCTACAAATTTATCTCCTTTTTTTAACATACACATCACTCCTTTAATTAGTTTGAACTAATTATATTATACCATAAAAAATTTAAAATTAAAAAGTGATATAATATAAATAAAGGGGTGATTTCATGAATTTGGAAAATCTCAAAAGAATAGCATTGGTTGGTGCAACAACTAACAAGGAAAAATACGGTTATATAATTCTGAAAGATCTTACGGGTAAAGGTTTTGATGTAATTCCCATAACACCGAAGTATGAGGAGATTGAAGGTATAAAAACGGTGAAATCTGTAGGTGAACTTGATAAAAATATAGATTTGATAGTTTTTGTTGTTCCACCGAAAGTAGGATTATCTGTTACAAAGGAAGCTATTGAAAATGGTTTTAGAACGTTATGGTATCAACCTGGGGCATATTCAAGTGAAATTGATACGTTTTTAAAAGAAAAAAGAATTGATGCAGTACATGATAAATGTATAATGGTAGAAACCAGGAGGTGAATGTATGAGTTACATGGATGAATACAAAAAATGGCTGGAAAGTCCTTACGTTGATGAGGAAACAAAAAAGGAGCTCTTATCGATAAAAGACAAAGAAGAAGAGATAAAGGAAAGATTTTTTAAAGATTTAGAGTTTGGAACAGCTGGTCTTCGTGGGAAGATAGGAGCTGGTACCAATAGAATGAACAAATATGTAGTTGCAAAGGCAACACAAGGGCTTGCAGATTTCATAAATTCCAAAGGAAAAGAAAGAGCAAAAATGGGAGTTGTAATTGCATATGATGTAAGACATTTCTCAAAGGATTTTGCCAAAGAAGCTGCTAGTGTGTTAGCAGGAAATGGAATCAAGGTATATCTTTTTGAGGATATAAGACCTACTCCTGAACTTTCATTTGCCGTAAGACATTTAGGTGCAACTGCCGGTATTGTTATTACCGCAAGTCACAACCCACCAGAATACAATGGATACAAAGTATATTGGGATGAGGGTTCTCAAATTTTGGATGAAGTGGCTATTCCCGTTCAGAATAATATAAAGGCATTAACTGATTTTGGAATGATAAAGAAAATGGATTTTGACGAGGCTATTGAAAAAGGATTGATCGAAATTATTGGAAAAGAGGTTGACGAAGAATATTACAAAAGGGTTTTAAGTTTGGCACTTAATGAAGATTTAGACAAAGAAGTCAAGATAGTATACACCCCTTTAAATGGTACGGGAAATATTCCCGTGAGATATGTGTTAAAGGAAAGAGGTTTTAAAAATGTATTTGTGGTAAAAGAGCAAGAACTTCCCGATCCTGATTTTAAAACGGTGGGATATCCAAATCCAGAAGATATAAAAGCGTTTGAGCTTGCGCTTTCGCTGGCCCGTGAAAAGAATGCAGATATTATTCTTGCTACTGATCCTGATTGTGATAGGCTTGCAGTTATGGTAAAGCATAATGACCAATACATAGCACTTAATGGAAACCAAACTGGTGCAGTGTTAATTCAATATATTTTATCACAAAGAAAGAAAAAAAATTTATTATCGGATAAAAGTATCATAATAAAATCAATTGTTACGGGAAATCTTGGAAAATTAGTTGCACAAGAGTATGGGGTAAATACCTTCGAAACACTTACCGGTTTTAAAAACATTTGTGGGCTTGAGAATAAGTTGGAAAAAGAGGGTTATCAGTTTGAATTTGGTTATGAAGAAAGTATAGGTTTTGTTACTGGAAACTTTGTTAGGGATAAAGATGGTGTAATTTCCGCTATGATGTTAGCAGAGGCAGCGGGATATTACAAAAAGCAGGGAAAGACTTTGGTAGATGTGCTAAATGAATTATACGAAAAGTATGGATATTATCTTGAGAATAACTTCTCTCTTATTTACGAAGGTATAGAGGGTATGGAAAAGATAAAAGGAATAATGGAGTTTTATAGAAAGAGTTTTCCAAAACAAATTGGCACATTGAAACTTTCTAAATATATAGACTATCTTGATGGAAATGTATATAACGTAAATAGAGAAGTTATAGATAAGCTAAATCAAAATCATATTCCATCTTCTAATGTGTTGAGATTTTTCTTTGAAGATGGGAGCTGGTATGCAGTGAGACCTTCTGGTACAGAACCAAAATTGAAAGTGTATATATATTCCTTTGCAATGACAAGAAAAGAGTCAGAAGAAAAATTGGATATTATAGAAGAAGAATTTAAGAATTTGATTAAAGATGTTTAAAACCTGGGAATTCCCCAGGTTTTTTTTGAGGTGATTTTATGCATCCTATTATTGATAAATTTTCAAAAATAGAAGTTTTTAAAAAGTTAAAAATAGTTGAACTTGAGGAGCTTTTCAAAAATAGAGATATTATTTTTGAGGAATATGAAGAAGGTGTATTAATAAAGTCACAAGGTGAAGTGATAGATGAGATAATGATATTAATAAATGGAAAAGTTAAAGCGGAAATGACGGATTACAACGGAAAAAGTTTGATGGTTGAGGAAATAGATGCTCCAAATTTTTTGGCGATAAATATAACATTCTCAAAAGAAGAGAAATTACCGGTGGATATTATAACCCTAAAAAAAAGTTTAGTGGCATATATGAAAAAAGATAAAGTTTTTGATCTTGCAATGAAAAATAGAGAATTTTTAAAAGCATTGGTGGAATATCTTGGTTCAAAGTTCTATTTTATTTCCCAAAAACTTTGGTTTGTTACGTTAAATTCTCTAAAAGATAAGATTTTGATTTATCTTTCTTCTAAATTTGACGGAAGAGAAGTTGTTATCCTTGATAAAACCATAGAACAACTTTCACAATTATTTGGTTCCACAAGACCAGCGCTTTCAAGAGCTTTTTCGCAACTTGAAAAGGAAGGGATAATAAAAAAAGAGGGAAATAAAGTGTATCTGCTGGATAAGGATTTTTTTGAAAAATAACCCATCCAAAAAGAGGATGGGTTATTTTTTTAGCGTAACATAAGTTACGGAAAAAATATTTTAAATTTTGTAGTATGGAGTTGAAAGGGGATGAGAAATATGAGCGAACTTTTCAATAAAAAGGAATATTTAAAAAATCTAATTTTAAGAGTTGAAAAAGGCGATGAAAAGCTAAAGGATGAATTGAAGAAAACAATAGAGAGTTTATCAGCGGAAGAAATTGCGCAGGTTGAACAAGAATTAATGGAAGAAGAAGGTTTAACTGTAGAGAAAATTCAATCTGTTTGTGACGTTCATTTGGAGCTGTTTAAAGATTATATTGATTCAGAAAAAATAGAAGTTGAAGAATGGCATCCTATAAATATTCTAATGAAGGAACATGAAAAGATCATTTCAACTTTGGAAGAGTTGAAGGAATTATCAAAAAAGTTGATTAAAAAGGAAGTTTTTGCAGATGCTATTTCAATTTTGCTTGAAGTTCAAAAGTACATTGATGAATTGCAAGATGCGGAAAAGTACTTCTTAAAGGAAGAAAATGTTTTATTTCCATATCTTGAAAAGTATGGAATTACAAAACCACCAGCGGTTATGTGGAAAGAGCACGATGAAGTAAGACAATTAAGAAAAGAACTTCTAAAGGTTAAAGAAAGCAGAGATTTTGAACATGCAAAAAAGAAATTGTATGAAATTTCACTTTATCTTTTGGAGTTTTTCCTAAAGCACGTTCATAAGGAGCATTCAGTGTTATTTCCAACATCTTTGAAATTGATTAATAAAGAGGAATGGATGGATATAAGGGAGCAGTTTGATGAAATAGGATATATTGTCAAAACAGAAGAGTTTAAAAGAAAAACTTTAAAAGAGGAAGAAGTAAAGAATGGAAAAGTGAAGTTCCCGAGTGGTGAGTTAACCATAGAAGAATTGAAATATATTTTGAATACATTGCCCGTAGATATGACATTTGTAGATAAAAACGATGAGGTTAAGTACTTTAGTGAAACAAAAGATAGGATTTTTGTGAGAAGTAGAGCAATAATTGGAAGAAAGGTTCAAAACTGTCATCCGGAAAAAAGTATTGAGATAGTAAATAAAATTTTGATGGATTTTAAATCTGGAAAAAGAGATATTGCGGATTTTTGGTTAAGGTTAGGTGAGAGATATGTATACATAAGGTATTTTGCTGTACGCAATGAAAAAGGAAAGTATTTGGGTACACTTGAAGTAACACAAGATATTAAACCCATTCAAGAGATAAAAGGAGAAAAAAGAATTTATGATGAAAAATAGGAGGTGAAAGTTATGTTTTGTTATCAATGTTCAGAAGCTTCAAAAGGAGTGGGTTGTACTACTATAGGTGTTTGTGGAAAGACTCCAGATGTAGCAAATTTACAGGATTTACTTATTTGGTTGACAAGGGGTATTTCTTACTGGGCACTTAAAGCAAAAGAATATGGTGTAAAAGACGATGAAGTAAATTTGTTTGTGGCAGAAGCTTTATTTAGTACTATTACCAACGTGAATTTTTCTGCTAAAAGAATGGTGGAGTTTATAGAGCGTGCATTTGAATTAAGGGAAAGGATAAAACATAGATTTTTGGAAGCATATGCAGAAAAAGAAGGAAAAACATTTGATGAAAAAGTACCTGAAGCAGCGGAATGGCACAAAAAAGGTGGAGTAGATCTTTACGAATTAAAAGGTATGGAAGTTGGTGTTCTTTTTGATAAAGATGAAGATATAAGATCGTTAAAGCAATTGTTAATATATGGTCTAAAAGGTATAGCTGCTTATACGGATCATGCGTATATTTTAAAACATACAAATGATGATATATTGTATTTCATACAAAAAGGTTTAGTTGAAACTTTAAGAGAAGATATAACAGTAGATGAATTAGTATCTTTGGTTTTAGAAGCTGGAAAGGTTGCTGTAGATGCTATGGCTTTACTTGATAAAGCAAACACAACGGAATTTGGAAATCCAGAAATTACAGAAGTGTACACTGGAACGTATAATACACCTGCTATTTTAGTTAGTGGACATGACCTTTTGGATTTAGAAGAACTTTTAAAGCAAACTGAAGGAACGGGAATAATGGTATATACGCATGGAGAGATGCTACCGGCTCACGCATATCCAAAATTGAAAAAATACAAACACCTTGCAGGAAACTTTGGAAGCGCGTGGTGGAAGCAATCAGAAGAATTTGAAGAATTTGGCGGGGCAATTTTAATGACAACAAATTGTTTAGTTCCTCCAAAAGAATCATACAAAGATAGGGTATTTACAACTGGTCTTGTGGGATTTGACAAGCTAACGCATATTCCAAATAGAACAGATGGAAAACCAAAAGATTTTTCACCTGTTATTAAAAAAGCACTTGAATTAGGACCAATTCCAGAAAGAAAAGGTAAGAAGATAGTTATAGGATTTGCTCATGATCAAGTGTCAAGGCTTTTGGATAAGGTAATTGATGCGGTAAAATCTGGAGCAATAAAAAAGTTTGTTGTAATGGGTGGATGTGATGGAAGACACAAAGAAAGAGAATACTATACAGAATTTGCAAAAAAACTTCCAAAAGATACTGTAATTTTAACAGCTGGTTGTGCAAAATACAGATACAATCACCTTGATTTGGGAGATATTGGAGGTATACCAAGGGTGTTAGATGCAGGTCAATGTAATGATTCTTATTCACTCGTTGTTACAGCCCTCAAGTTAAAAGAAGCTTTGGGGTTAGATGATATTAATGATTTACCAATAGTGTATAATATTGCTTGGTATGAACAAAAGGCAATTGCGGTACTTCTAGCACTGTTATATTTGGGAGTGAAAGGAATAAGACTTGGACCAGTGCTACCTGCGTTTATCTCTCCAAATGTTTTGAAAGTACTTGTTGATAAATTTAACATTGCACCTATTACAACAGTTGAAGAAGATTTAAAAGTACTTTTATCCTAAAATTAAAAGAAAAAAACAATACCCCCATCGTTGGATGGGGGTTTATTTTTCTTAATATTTTTTAATCTTTTCTAAAGATTTTTTTGTTTAAATAAAGAGGAAATAGAGGAAATAATAAGAAATATATTAATTTATTTTTATTCATCGCTTTGTATTTGTGTTTTTCTAATAAAATTAATTTTAATATAATATTAAAAGAATTTGTTTAAAAGGAGGGGAGAGCATGAAGAAGTTTTTTATTTTTTTGCTAGTTGTTTTAAGTGTGGTAAGTTTTTCAAAGGTAACCATTGAATTTTGGCATGCTATGAGTGGTTGGAGAATAGAATTACTAGAAAATATGGCAAAGGAGTTTATGGCAACGCACCCGGATATTGAGGTAAAAGTGCAGTATACAGGTTCATACAGAGATACGTTTAACAAAACGATAGCTGCGGTAAAGGCGGGAAATCCACCTCACGTTGTACAGATTTATGATATTGGAACTAGAGCAATGATAGATGGAAATATAGCAGTTCCGATAGGAGATTTAATTGAGCAAGATCCAACGATAGATCTTGGTGCATTTTTACCACAAGTGTTGAATTACTACACAGTAGGCGGAAAACTATATTCAATGCCTTTTAATTCTTCAAATGCTATATTGTTCTATAACAAAACAGCGTTTAAAGAAGCAGGGTTAGATCCTACAAAACCTCCAAGAACGTTTGATGAATTAATTGAATACAGTAGAAAATTGGTAAAGAAGGATGATAAAGGTAATATTATTAGATACGGTCTTACGTGGCCAACACATTCTTGGTTCTTTGAACAGTTAATGGCTGTACAAGATGCGCCTCTTGTTAACAATGACAATGGAAGAGGGGATAAGAGGCCAACAGAAGCAATTTTTAATAGTCAAGCGGGAAAAAATATTTTTGAACTTTTAACCAAAATGACAAAGGAAGGATTACTAATAAACACAAAGAGGGAAGATTGGAGTGGAGCAAGGCAAATTTTCTTATCGGGAAAAGCAGCAATGTTATTCTATTCAACGTCCGATGTTAAATTTATTACCGATACAGCAAGAGAAAATGGTTGGGAAGTAGGTACGGCATTCCTTCCAAAACCATCCCTATCTGTTCAAGGTGGTGTGGTAATTGGAGGAGGTTCTCTTTGGATATTGAAGAACCATCCAAAAGAAGAAATAGATGCAGCTTGGAAATTTGTTAAATGGATGACAGAACCAAAACAACAAATAAAATGGCATCTTGAAACAGGTTATTTCCCTGTAAGAAAAGATGCAGTCGAACAACTTTTGTTAGAAGGTTTTTATGCTGAAAAACCAAATTATTTAACTGCTATTTTCCAACTTTTACTTTCAAAACAAACACCTAACACAAACGGAGCAATAATAGGTGTTTTCCCAGAGACAAGGGATATTATAGAAACAGCATATGAAAAAGTTATAAATGGTGAAATGACAGTTGAAAAAGCATTAAATTGGGCGGCTTCAGAAGTTACAAAAGCCTTGAAAAAATACAATAGATTATATGAATAAAATTTAAGCCCCCATTTGGGGGCGTTTTTGGAGGTGTAATTTTGAGAAAGTTGACACCTTATTTTCTTTTAATCCCCACATTTGTGGTAATTATTCTTTTTATATATATCCCTGCTTTTAATTCCTTCAAGATGAGTTTTTTCCAAGAAACTTTTTTTGGAGACAAAAAGGTTTTTGTGGGATTTGATAATTATATTGATTTATTTACAGATAGCGAATATTATAACGTGCTAAAAAATACGTTTATATATTCATTTACAAGTGTAGGAATAACTATTTTTTTGGCGTTTTTGATTTCACAACTTTTGGTACTAAATCTTCCAGGAACAAGGATTATTAGAACCCTAATGTTTTCACCGTATGCTGTTTCACCGGCAATTTCTGCAACACTGTGGGCTATGTTGTTTACTCCAACTGCTGGTCTTTTAAGTTATTTATTTCAGATTACTTTTAATTTAGATGTTAAATGGCTTACTACAAAACCGTATGCAATGATAGCAATAATTGCGGCTACTGTATGGAAGATGCTTCCTTTTGACCTTATTTTTTACATTGCAGCACTGCAGAATATCCCCGATTCCATTTTGGAATCTTCATTAATGGATGGAGCAAATAGTTGGACAAGAATGTGGAGAATAAAGTTTCCACTTGTAACTCCAATTACTTTTTATCTTTTTATAATGAATTTTACAACTACTATGTTTTCTTCATTTGGAATTATAGATATTATGACTCGTGGAGGACCATTAAATAGTACAACAAATATGATTTATAGACTTTATTTGGATGGATTTGCTTTTCAAGATAATGGTCTTGCATCGGCAGAATCTGTTGTAATGTTTAGTGTTATGTCGGTGATTACGTATTTCTATTTTAGGTTCGTTGAAAGAAAAGTACACTATCAGTGAGGTGAAAATATGAAAATTAAAAATAAATTTACATTTATTATTTTAGAGTTACTTTTAATCTTGATAGGATTGATAATGTTTGCTCCAATTTTACTTGCTTTTTTTATGAGTTTTATGAAACCAGCAGAGGTTTTTAGTTTTCCTCCAAAGGTTTTTCCGAGTAGTTTTTATTGGCAAAATTACAAAGAAGCTTTAAAATTGGTACCTTTAGGTAGGATGCTTGTAAATTCCATAATAGTATCCGCATTTATTACTTTAGGCAAACTAATTACGGGAATTTTGGCTGGATATGCATTTGCAAATTTTTCTTTCAAGGGCAAAAAAATGGCATTTTCCACGCTTTTTATAACACTTTTTTTGCCTGCGGAAACTGTTATGATAGTACCAATGTTTTTGCTTATGAAAGCACTTGGATGGGTAAATACATACTATGCCCTTATTATTCCATTTACCGCTAGTGCAACTAACACATTTTTAATGAGGCAACATTTTAGAACTATTCCTATGGAACTTAATGATGCAGCAAGGATAGATGGTGCAACTCCTATGCAATATCTTGTAAAGGTTTTACTTCCACTTTCAAAAGCTATGATAGGCGGTGCGGCTTTGATAAATTTTGTTTATGCATGGAATATGTATCTTTGGCCACTTGTTGTGACAATGGAAGATGAAATGAAAACGGTACAGATTGGTGTAAAGATGCTTATCGATGCTGAGGCAGCAAATAATTGGGGAACGATTATGGCAGGAACAATGATAGCACTTGCACCTACACTACTTATTTTCTTTTTAATACAAAACTTATTTGTTAGAAGTCTTGTAAGTAGTGGTTTGAAAGGATAAAAAGTAACGGAAGACCAGCAAAAAAATACCTAGATAAAAGTTTTAATGTGAGTTTATGTAGATAAATACCATGTTTTTATCTGTAGAACAGGAACAGTTTAAAAAGTAATTTAACTTACAATTTTTTCAAATTCTTCCAATGACATAGGTTTTCCAAAATAGTATCCTTGGAATAATTTAAATCCAATCATAGAAAGTATTTCAAGCTGTTTTACAGTTTCTACGCCTTCTGGTATAGGGGTTAAATTGAATGTTTCACAAATACTATAAATAGCTTTTAACAAATTTGTGTTTCGTTCATTGTCGATATTTTTTATAAATTCTCTATCTATTTTTAACATGTCAAATGGTAAATTTCTTAAGTAACTTAATGAAGAATAACCAGTTCCAAAATCATCTAAACATAACTTTATTCCTTCCTTTTTTATCTTTGAAATATTTTCTTTGACTTGCTCGTCATAACTTAAAAACAGATTTTCCGTTATTTCAAAGGCAATTTTTTTAGGTGAAATATTAAATTTTTCGATTATTTTGAGATATTCATCGAAGAAGTTTTTATCTTTTAATTGTATGGGACTAATATTAACATCGATAAATTTAAGATTAGGATGCTTTTTCAAAAATTCCATTGTTTTTTCAAAAACTTGAAGTGATATTTCGTGTATTTGTCCAGAACGTTCTATGTAGTCTAAAAAATCACTAGGGGGTATTATTTTTCCTTCCTTCTCCCATCTAAGTAACATCTCTGCTCCGACTATTTCCATATTTTCTTTTGAGATAGGTTGTAAGAATGGAATGAAATCTCTGTTTTTTATTGCTTGTTTTATTTGTATTTCTTTGGTTACTTCTTTAATTACCTGTTCTTCCATTTCTTTGGAATATACTATTTCCATTTCTACATCTTTTGATTTTGAAAGTGCAAGAGTTGTTTTTCTTATTATTTCTTCTAGATCTTCGGAGTTTTTAAATAGATGTGATCCAATATAGAATTTTTGTTCGAAAGTTGATAATTTTTGCTTTATTTTTTCTATTAATTTTTTATTTTTTTGATAAGCTTTTTGTGAATCTATGTCTATATCTTTTATCAAAATCCAAAATTCGTCGTTCTGAGCTCGTGATATTATTGCATCTATTTTTTCCTCGGAAACAAAATCCATTAGTTTTGCTGCGATGTTCCTCAATAGTTCATTTCCATATTTATATCCTTTTATTGAATTTATCCACTTAAAGTCTTTTATATCTACAAAAATTAATGAATGGAAAAATATATTTGAAAGATATTTTATTTGTTTTGTAATATATGTTTTGTTGTATGTATTAGTTAAAGGGTCTTTTTCTATAAGTTTCGTTAGTTGTTCAGAGAGCGTTTTTTCTTTTGAGATGTCAGTGTAAATTGTATATATAAATACTTTATCGTCTATTTCGAATTTAATTGCTTTTATCTTTACGTATATTTCTTTTCCATCTTTAGATCTTCTAATAGTTTCGTAGGTTGCATAACCGTTTTTTAGAACTTCTAAAATTAAAAGTTTTGATTCTTGTTTTAGAAGAGGTGGTACTATAGTTTCTAAATTTTCCAGTCTTTTTAACCCAAATAATTTAGTAAATTGCTTATTACAATCAATTATTTTTCCTTTTGGTGTAATTATTGCAACCCCGTCTGGTATATTTTTGAAAAGCGTCGAAAAAAGTTTATCGGCAATGTTGTGTTTTTTTGAAAATTCCATTTCTTTTGTCACATCTCTAAAAAAGTACGCTGTTCCATCTTCAAAGGGAATTTTTTTAACCATATAGTATGACTCATTTTGAAAGATTATTTCACCTTCATCGAAGTTTTTTGAAAGAGTTTTATTCACTATATTATTAAAATCAAGTCTAATGATTTTTGAGGCAGTTTCATTTAAATCCATAACATATCCTTTTTTATCCACAAGAATTATTCCATCTGAAAGAGTCATTAATAGTTTTTGCTTTATTTCTTCCAAGCTACTTAACCAGCTTTTCCTTATTAAAACAAATTCTGATATTAAGAAAGAAAGGACAGTAAAAAAGGTAACATGCGTAGTATTAAATTTTAAAAATAGAATCTCAATAGATATGTAAACAAAGAGTATGGAAAAAATAGATACAATAACGTATTTTACGGCTTTTTTTACTTCTGCTTTTATTAAATTTCTAAAACTTGCTACTAATATGGTTATAGTATAAATCAAAAATAGTGTACCTAAAATTTTATTGTTGAACAATAGATCTACTTTTTTATTGGAAAAGAAGTTTGGTAAGATTAGAATAAAAACGGGGATGGAAATAAAGAGCCGTTTTTTTGGATTTCTCTTTTTTCCCAAAAAGTCTTCTGAAAAGGCGTAAAAAGATGGAATCAAAGTGAGGCCTATAATATCTTCAATGAGTTGGATTGGAAAAATGTTAAACCTTCTTTTTAAAACTTCAAGCAAAGAGATGATAAAAAGTATAAAAGATATATGCAAAAATGCTTTTGTTACTTTATGCAAATTTCTTTCGTAAAGATGTAAAATTAATACCAAACTTAAAAATAATGCAAAATAATCCATTTACTCCCTCCTATTAATTCAATAGAATTATATATTATTTTGAAAAAAAAATAAAGCCCCAATCGGGGCTTTGTAACTTTATTTTTAAAAGAAATTCTTTTTGTTATTTAAAATTTAAATTTATTAACTTTCTCATCTAATTTTTCTGCTATCATGGAAAGCACGTTACTTTCGTTTTTTACGTTTTCGATAAGCTCAAATTGTTCATGAGTTATTTTAGT
This sequence comes from Thermosipho melanesiensis BI429, assembly GCF_000016905.1. Lineage (GTDB taxonomy): Bacteria > Thermotogota > Thermotogae > Thermotogales > Fervidobacteriaceae > Thermosipho > Thermosipho melanesiensis. The sequence continues at coordinate 790,064 of NC_009616.1, read as the reverse complement.
TGTTTCTTCAACAACGTTTGAAACTTCTGAAATTTCCTGGGTAGCAGCTTCTATTGCGCTACTTATTTCTTGAGTGGATGCACTTTGTTCTTGCGCACTTGATGCCAAAGAATCTATCATCTCAGATATGTTTTCAATCTGTTTTAATATACCAATAATTGCTTTTTGAGCATTTTCTGCTTTTTCTTTTGTGTTTATTATTTCCTGAACAGTTTCATTTGTAGCGCTAGAAGCTTTCAGGGAGGAATCTTTTATTGAAACTAGTATTTCGTTTATTTTTTGAGTTGCATTTTTACTTTCTTCTGCAAGTTTTCTAATTTCATCAGCAACTACCGCAAAACCTTTTCCTGCTTCCCCTGCTCTTGCCGCTTCAATTGCTGCGTTAAGAGCTAATAAATTTGTCTGTTCTGCTATGGAATTTATGGTTTCAACTATTTCTTCTATGTTTTGAGCTTTTGTTGATAGAGAGTTGACAATTTCATTTGTAAGATCTGCTTTTTGTTTAGTTGAATCTATTACTCTTACTATCATGTTAATGGCATTTTCTCCTTCTTTTGCATCAGCACTTACAACCGAAGCACTTTCTGATAGCTTTTGTGCGGCATCAGATACTGTTTGAGCAGATGAAGCGATTTCTTCAATGCTACTTGTTATCTCTTGCATTGTGGCGGATATATTTTGCATTGAAGAGTTAGATTTATTCATTTCATTATTTACTTTTTTTCCAAGATTATCTAAAATCTCAGAATCTGAGAATAATTTTTTTGCTGATTCAGTTACGGTATCAGCGGAATCTTTAATTTCAATTAGTGCGCTTTTTAGTTCATTTGCCATTTTGTTTAGAGCATTTCCTATTGCAGATATCTCATCTTTTCCTTTTGTTTTGAAAGTTACTTTTAGATTTCCTTCACCAAAAATTAGTACTTTTTCAGATAGTGTTTTTATATTTTTGGAAATATAATTTGAAACAGAAAAAATTGCTACAAAAGATATTATGATTATCACAGTAAAGGAAATTAATATTGCATTTGAAATAAAGTATACTCCTGCCAGAACTTCTTTTTTTGGGACTATTATAGCAAGAGACCAACCTGGAGAACCTTTTATTGGTGAGTAGAAGATATATTTTTCTACGTTGTTTGGATCTACAATTTCGGAATATCCTGTTTCTCCTATTATCATTTTTTCTCCTGCGTCTTTTAGTTCCTTAAATCCGTCTGTTTCCAATATATTTAGTTTTAAAACATATTCTTCGTTTGGATGTGCTATTGTTAACCCCTTTGAGTTAATAATTGCTGCGTAACCTGTTTGTCCTATTTTTAATTCTTCAATTTTTTTGGAAAGTGCTTTTAGATAAATAGCAGCACCTAAAAGCCCTATTGTTTTTCCATCTTTTTTTATTGCACTTGCAATTACAAAGACAGGTTTTCCAGAAGCCTTTGAAAATACAGGATCGTTTATTACAATATCTTCTCCTGCCTTTATCTTTTTAAAGTATTCTCTATCACTGATGTTTCCCTTTACTCCGCTTGTTGCAAGAAAATTGCCGTTTAAGTCTGCTACAAAGAAATCATCAACATCTTGAAATCTATTAAGTTGACTTTTTAAAAAAGATATAGCATTATTATCAAGTGATTTTATTTCTGGAAGTTGTGACATATTTTTAACAAAATCTATGAACCTGTTAAAGTATTCAAAGAACGTATCGTTTGAACATTCCAATATGCTGTTGGAAAAATCTATTGATAAACTAGTTACTTCCCTTGTAGATATGTTAAATATCACTATTCCCATTATTAATAAAAGTATAACTATAGGCACAGAAATATATACCATCATTTTTAACTTTATACTTTTCATGTAAATCACCTCCTAATTAATAAAAGTATGGTATTTAGTTAATCTATATTTAATTTTACTACCTAAATATTAAAATAAAATAACTTTATAGTTAATTTTATGTGTTGTTAAAAATAAAAAATACATCAAGTATTTTTTATAATATTCTATATAATTTGTACAAAAATAATTTATATCTTATTAATCAAAAAAGTAATAAAAAGATATTTGTAGTAAACTGTTTAAAATTTTTGGAAAATATTTAGTTGTATTTTTGAAACAAATTTTTTTGGTGATATAATAAACAATATGAAAATAGAACGTGAAAAAAAGTATATATTGGATGAACATTTGTTTGAGAAATTGATTAAAAAAAGTGTGTATAAAGTTGGAGTTGTCCAGTGGTATATGGACAACTGTAGGTTTATAAAAAGAGAGAATTGTAGATTGAGGTATACCATAGATGAAAATGGAAATGAAAAATGGGTTGTTGCGTTTAAATCAAAGCTTTTTGGTGATTTTCAAAGGATAGAAGAAGAATATGACTTGGAAATAAAGGATATAAGCTTTTTGAAGTATTATCCCGTTGTTGCAAAGATAAGGTATTTTTTAATGTTTTCTCCAGCAGAAGTTTCCATAGATGAATTTATACCTCTTGATTTTTCAATAAAGGTTAAATACCTTGCCGAGATAGAAACAGATGAAAATTTTGAAAAATATGAAGAGATTTTTAATTTGAAAAAGCCTGTGGAAGATTTTGAAGAATATACAAATTTTAGCATGGCAAAGGTGAGTAAATTACGGCCAGATGAGATAATAAAAAAAGTGAAGACTATGATATAATCAATGCGGAGGTGGAATAAAATGAAAGCGATAATATTATGCGCGGGAAAAGGAACTAGGCTTAGACCTCTAACCTTTACAATTGCAAAACATCTTATTCCCATTGCCAATAAACCGGTGATATATTACAGTTTAGAAAAAATAAAGGGTGTAGGTATAGATGAAGTAGGTATTGTGGTAAATAACGAGAATATAAATGATTTTAAAAATTTTTTGGGTAATGGTGAAAGGTTTGGTTTAAAGATAGAGTATATACTACAAAATGAACCAAAAGGATTGGCTCATGCAGTTTCCATGGCGAGAGACTTTATAGGGAACGATGATTTTTTGATGTATCTCGGTGATAATTTAATACTAGATGATATTTCGCAGTTTGTAACTGAATTTAGAAATGACGAAAAGTTAAAGGCATCTATATTACTTTCTCCTGTTAAAGATCCTTCTAGGTTTGGAATAGCGATTGTAAATGAAGGAAAGATCGTAAAAGTGGTTGAGAAACCAAAAGATCCCATTTCTAATCTTGCAATTATAGGGCTTTATCTCTTTAGAAATACCATTTTTGAAGGTATAGACAATATTAAACCTTCTTGGAGAGGAGAATTAGAAATAACAGATGCTATAGGATATTTAATAGAAAAGGATTACAAAGTAAAAGGTTATATAGTTTATGGATGGTGGAAAGATACGGGTAAACCGGAAGATTTAATTGAAGCAAATAGAAAGATTTTAGATGATAGCCATTTTAAAATAGAAGTAAATGGAGTAATTGATTCTCTTTCTGAGATACAGGGAAGGGTATATGTTGGGGAAAATACCGAAGTAATCAATTCTATTATTAGGGGGCCAGTTGTAATTGGAAATAATTGTGTTATAAAAGATTCTTACATTGGACCGTACACCTCTGTTGGTGATGGAGTATTAATAGAAAGCTGTGAATTAGAAAATAGCATTTTAATGGATCGTGTTAAGTTGATAAATTTACCTTATCCAATTGATTCTTCTTTAATTGGAAAAAATGTACAGATAGTAAATAGCGAGCGAAAACCTAAAGCAATGAAATTTGTAATTGGTGACATGGGAAAAGTAGAAATAGTGAGGTGAAAGCTTTGATAAAACTTATTTTAACAGATTTAGATGGGACATTGTTAAATGATGAAAAACACATTCCAGAAAGAAATAAAATTGCTTTGAAAAAGGCAATGGACAAGGGAATCCATGTAAGTATAGCCACAGGTAGAAATTATTATTCGGCAAAAAAATATGTAGAAGAACTTGGGTTGGATGTACCTGTTGTTTTCCAAAATGGTGCATTTATATACATGCCATTTGAAAACAAAATTTTGTATGAAACTCCGTTACATTCAGATATAGCAAAACAGTTGATAGATTTTGCAAGAGATGAAGGTTTAGATTATATTTTATTTTCGGACTTTTTTGATGAAAAGGATATGTACATGGACAAAGAACACCAAGGAGGATATGTAAAATATTTGCAGCAAAATAGTTGGAGAATAAATAAAGTAGATGATGTTAAAAAGTACATACTTGAAGATACCGTAGCAGAAGTGGTGTTAATGGGAAAAGAGGACAAAATTTTAAAGGTTGTTGAGATTTTAAGAAGAAAATATCAGGGAAAATTTAGCGTGGTTAAAAATAATGTTATTGATGGATGGGCTTTCTTTGAGTTTTTTGGAAAAGGTGCATCTAAAGAGGATGCTTTGAGATTTTTACTTGACTATTTTGGTGTTTCTGAAAATGAAACGATGTTTTTGGGAGATAGTTACAACGATATAGGAATTATGAAATTAGTAGGATTTCCAGTTGCTATGGAGAATGCGTTTGAAGAAGTAAAGAAAGTAGCAAAGTTTGTGACACTTTCTAACAACGATGGGGGAGTAGGTTTTGCGGTGGAAAAGTTTGTGCTTTAGCATATTGCTATCGCTAACAGTTTTTTCGTATACTATGTATGATCTTCAACTAGCAGTTGGAGAGAGAAATCAGGAAAAAGTGTTAAATATTCTAAATGCAATAGATTATGAAGCAGTTTCTTTGGAATTTAAATGTGAGATTATACTTGCGTACACGGATTTGTACTTTTGGGGAAAAGGAAATGTGGATAAATATCAAGATATTGCAAGAGAGTATATTGACGATTTGTTAGATGATAATCCCACTTATTGGAAGGTATATTATACAGCTTCTTTAGTATATGGTCATTATGTACAGAGAAATTATCTTTTAGCACTGTTTTATTATGGAAAAATATTCGACTTTGCTAAAAAGGCTGTTGAATACGGGCAAGATGAGTATCTTGCCCATCTTTTGTATGGTATATTAAATCTTGAAACTCCTTTTGGAGACATTGCAAAAGCAAAGGTGCATCTGTTGAAAGCTTTAGATTTAAATCCAGAGCATGTGTATACCTATGTTGAACTTGGAAAATATTACGAGAAGATAAAAGATTTTCAAATGGCAAAGAAGATGTATAAAAAAGCTTTAGAAGTGGATGGATTACCTATTTGGAAAGCTATAAATATAGAAGGGAAAAATGAGGCAAGGAAAAGGTTGGCGGAGGTGGAAAAGAAGTGTACAAAAAGATAAAAGGTACGGATGATATTTATGGGGAGGATATGAAGTATTGGTATTTTATAGAAAATACAGCAAGAGAAATAACAAGATTATACGGTTACTCTGAAATTAGAACGCCTATTTTTGAACAAACGGAACTCTTTGTAAGAAGTGTAGGTGAAGAAACGGATATTGTGCAAAAAGAGATGTATACGTTCAAAGATAAAGGTGATAGAAGTATAACACTTAGACCAGAGGGAACGGCTCCGACCATACGGGCTTTTATTGAAAACTCCATGGTTGCAACAGGGCTTCCAAAGAGACTATTTTACATTGGCCCTATGTTCAGATATGAAAGACCACAAGCGGGAAGACAAAGACAATTTCACCAATTTGGTATAGAATTGATTGGTTCTTCTTCCTCTCTTGCTGATGCAGAAGCAATAGTAGTTGCAGATAGATTTTTAAAGAGCTTGGGATTAGTTGATTACACAATAAAAATAAATTCGATAGGTTGTGAAAAATGCCGTGCTGAATACAAAAAGAAATTGAAAGAGTATTATTCGGATAAGTTAGATAAGGTATGTGATGATTGTAAGAGAAGGTATAATACAAATATTCTACGTTTACTTGATTGCAAAGTTGACGTTGAATATGTAAAAGATGCACCAAAGATAACGGATTATTTGTGTGATAATTGTAAAAAACATTATGAAGAGACAAAGAATATTTTAGATAAATTGGATATAAATTACGAGGAAGACCCATTATTAGTAAGAGGTCTTGATTATTACAATGGAATAGTTTTCGAGATTCACCATGGAAAACTTGGAGCACAGAGTGCAATAGGAGGCGGTGGTAGATACGACAACCTTATTAAGGAGTTAGGTGGGCAGCAAACACCGTCGTTAGGTTTTGCAATGGGGATAGAAAGGTTAATAATTGCAGTAAAAAAAGAAGGGATACCAGTTGAAGAAATCAAAAATAATGAAGTTTTTGTTGCACACCTTGGTGAAAGTGCAAGAATTGAAGCAATAAAGATATCAGAGGAGTTGAGGGATAATGGTATATCTGTTGTCTTTAATACCATGGAGCGAGGTTTAAGTGCACAACTTAAACATGCATCAAGGTTAAATTGTAGATTGTGTTTAATTGTTGGTGAAAATGAGTTGGAAAGAAACGTGGTTATTTTAAGAAATATGAAAACAGGCGAACAAATTGAAATAGAAAGGGATTATATAGTTGGAACCACAAGGGAATGGATTGATGAGCAATGAATTATGTTGAGGCAGTTATAGCTATGGTTGTAACAATTATAGCTATATCTGCCGTTTTTTTTACCATAGAAGAACAAAAAACACTTTATAATAAAATTTTAATTTCCGAAATTTCAAAACTTCAAGCCGAAAACCTCCTTTGGCAAAATCCTTCCTTTATTTCTACCCCTGTTTATTTAATTCAAAATAACGAAAAGGTGGAAAAAAATATCAATGTGGTTAAGTTTAATATTGATGATGTAGAGGTTACGGTATATTTTTTGGAAAATGTTGATTTTTAATTTCATTTGTTATATAATTTCAATGGAATTGAAAAAAGGTGGTAGGTATGTACGAGATACTGAAAATAATTTCTTCACCACAGCTCTTTGAGGTTTTGAATTTTTTGAGAAACAACCCTAATAAAAATCCAAGTTCTATAGCAAGAGCTCTAGGATTTCATACCTTTACCGTACAAAGGTATTTGGAAGTTCTCGAAAGATTTGGTATAGTAAAGGCAAAGGTTGAAAAAAAGGTTGGGAGACCTTCTAAGAAATATACATATGTTGGCGGGAATATCACCATCGATTTTGACGATATTTTGAGTATGTTTGATTTAAAAAATAAAAAGGTGAGAGAAAAAAAGAAAAGCTTAAGGTACAGTTATGATTTAAAAGGGGAAAAAATTAACGGAGTAGTAGATATTGAGAGAATAACAAAGTTATCTGATATGGAAGGAAAAGTTTTGTTTTTAATTCCCCCTTTTGATAGTGAGGGGATACAAGTTGAGAAGATAATAGAAAAAGTGAAATTTTCAGAATTCGATATACTTTCATCGTTAAAAAAGTTAATATCTCTGGAAATAATCGAGGTGGTTGAATGATGGAAAAAATTTTGAGTTTATTAATTTTTTTAGTGATGTTTTTTATTTTAAGGTATGTTGTTATGAAATTTTTGGGATATAGAAAAAGTAAGTTGATTGATAGTGATAATCTTTTAAGATTTTTCTTATTGTTTTTTGTCCTTTTTTCCACGGTATTTTTAAATGTTGATATGTATATTTTATATATTTTAATTTCAATTGCGTTCATTTTTAATGTTTATAGCTTTCTTACATATAAGATTTCCCTTTTTGATTTTATTTTGAATGTGACAATATACACATGTTTTGTTTTTCCAAATTATATATGGTTGGCATTGATTCCCATCTTTTACAAGCTTTTTAGGGCAAAAAAAGTACCTGTATACAACTGGATTCATGTGTCTAATAAAGCAGAAGAAGTGGCAAAAAGCTGTAGAAAAGGGGAGTATATAAAAAGGCCTTTGGTGATATTAGGAGATTTTAACGATAATATTGTGATTAATGGAAAAGGGATAATTGTAAATGTAAAAAAAGATAAAGCAATTTTTAGGATTTCAAAGAGTACACATGAGCTTTTGGGAACACCAAATTTGTATGAATTTTGTGAAAAAATGTCTAAAATAATTAGGAGGTGGTTGTATGATAAAAGCGGAAAAGTTAACTAAAAAATTTGGAGATTTTGTAGCGGTAGACGATATAGATCTATATGTGGAAAAGGGGAAGATTTTTGGTTTTTTAGGGCCAAATGGAGCGGGAAAGACAACTACGATCCGTATGCTTACAGGTTCTTTAAAACCCACAAGTGGAAAGGTAGAAATCTTGGGACTTGATATGAAAAAACATGAGATAGAGATAAAAAGAAGGATAGGTGTTGTTCCAGATGAGCCGAGGATATACGATCATCTAAAGGGATTTGAATACTTGGAGTTTATTATGGATGTTTATAGAATCAATAATGAAGAAACAAGAAAAAGAATAGATGAGTTATGTCAGGCATTTGGTGTGAATTACCTTGACAAACAAGTATCGGATATGTCGCATGGAATGAAACAAAAGTTGATGTTAATTAGTGTTCTAATGAGAAAACCAGAGGTTATCTTTTTAGATGAGCCTACAGTAGGTCTTGATGCAAAAAGCGCAAAAATTTTAAAGGAACTTTTGAGAAAGTATGCAGAACAGGATATTACCATATTTTTGACAACGCATATACTTGAAATTGCAGAAAAGATGTGTAATGAAATTGCTATTATTAACGAAGGTAAAATAATAGTACAAGGAAATATGGAAACATTAAGAAAAGGTGAGAATAAATCATTGGAAGACCTATTCTTAGAATTAACTGCGCAAGAAAAAGATATAAAAAATATTGTAGATTCGTTGTAATGGGGGGATAATATGAGAAACTTTGCGATTTTGATTAAGTATCTAAGCAATCCTTATAACACAAGAAGCAAAAAATCAACTGTAAAAGGTAACTTTTTCCGTCAAATATTGCAATATATAATAGGATCAGTTCCTTTGGGATTGATTGTATATTTTTTTACAATAGATTTGTTTGAAAAGATATACAATGTAGATCCGTTGGTTGCAAGATATATGTATCTTATGTGGTCTTCTATGCTTTCGTTGTTTTTTGTTATAGGTTTTATAGGTCTTGGAATGTATTCTCTTTCAAGAAACGAAGAAGTAGAACTTTTACTTACAATGCCAATATCAAGAACAGTGATAAGTGCATATCAAATTTTTTCCGCAACAATTTCTCAAATCTATACCCTTTCGTTTTTTATCTTTATTTCACTTGCGTATTTTGTTTCTACGAATCAAAATGTTTTGTTAGGTATTTTGAAAATAGTGTTACACATTTGGTTTTTAATAAGTTTCTCTTCAGTTATTGCCGTACTTATTGGAGGAAGAACATCTAAGTCTTTTACAAAAAGGTTTTATACTATTGTTCTTTTACTATCCGTGTTTTTCTATTTCTTTATAATTGCAATGACTGATGTAGATGTTTCCGAAATGGAGAATCTGGTTAAGATGTTCATTTTTTCCACAAAGGATTATAATTTTCTTGCATGGAGTTTAATTTCAAACAAGACGTTGGGGTATTCTTTGATTTCTAGTATTTTCCTGTCGATTTTGTTTTTGGTTATATCTAAAAAAGTTGGTTTTGAACCTGTCCAGGTGAAAAGAAAAGAAAGGTATCAAATAGCTGGAACAGGGTCAATTTTAAAGGCGCTTTTCAAAAAGGATTTGAAGGCAGCTATAAGGTATGAACAATTTTTGTATTTTATTTTATATCCTTTGGGATTTGGTATCTTTATGATGTTTATAAATAATCAAGGTGTTTCTCCAATCTTTTACACTATACCTATCTTTACATTCTATGTTGCTTTTGAAACTGGTATATTAACCATTTCGGAAGTTTCAAAAATTGAGGTTGTTTCCACATATCCAATAACTTTTAAAAAGCTTATGATGCCAAAACTATTAATACCTGTTGGTTTAAATTTTTTGCTTCTTTTACTTGTCTTTGTAATTTCTTTGTTTTTCAATGCGGTTAGTATTTTTTTAGTTTTATCAATGATTTTTTCTTTACTTTTGTTTTTAATGAGTAGTGTGTTAGGAGCGTATTATGCGATAAAATCTCCTAATGTGAAATCTAATAACACAAATAGAGTGTTTTCCATTTCCGCTACATTTATAATAGAAGGGATAACTATGGGCCTTGCTTTTGGAATTATAATGCCGTTATCTTTTATAATTGAGAGAGGGAATTCTCCATGGTGGGTTTACCTTATATTTGTAGGTTCGCTGGTGACAAGCTTTTTGATATTTGTTATGTATTTCAGAAAGCTTGTTAAGATTATTTATAGTAAATTGTGAGGTGATAGTATGAAATATTTTAAATACAACATAGGTGATAGTTTTGATTTTGAGTTTACTAATTTGGAAGGTGAAAAAGTTAAAATCCCAAAAGGAAAATGGGTGGTACTGTATTTTTATCCTAAAGATAATACAAAAGGTTGTACAACAGAAGCAGTGGAATTTTCCGAGCTTTTAGACGAGTTTGAAAAATTAGGAGCAGTAGTGATAGGTGTAAGTTCAGATAGTATAGAAAGTCATAAAAAGTTTATAGCTAAACATAATTTGAGGGTGAATTTGTTTAGTGACGAAAATAAAAAAGTTTTGGAAAAGTTAGGGATTTGGCAGTTGAAAAAAATGTATGGAAGGGAATATTATGGCATAGTTAGAACGACAGTTTTAATAAATCCTGATGGAAAGATAGCGTATGTGTGGGAAAAAGTTAAAGCCAAGGGCCATGCAAAAGAAGTATTAGAAAAATTAAAAGAGATGATAGATTAATGTGCGCAAAGGCGCACATTTTTTTTAAATTTTAATATATAATTTAAGCTAACAAAATATTATCAAAATGTTAATTTATATATTTTTAATATAAATCCTATTTTTATTAATTGCTTTATATTACAAACAATTTACATATTTTTATTTCGTCTGGTATAAAAATAAATAAAAATGTAAAAATTAAGAAATTATAATATATAATTATTATTGTATTACTTATTTTATTTTTATATAAGAAGGGGGTAAAGATGAGAAAGTATTTTTATTTATTAGTGGCCGCTCTTTTATTGTTAGGTTTCTTTCTATTTTCCTGTGCAAAGATTAATGGGGTAAATAAAGAAGAAGCTTTAACAGAAGAAAGAATATCAGACAACGTAATTGTTTTAGACGAGGAAATATCAAAAGGTACGGTTTTAAGTGTTGAAAAAGGAGTACTAACATTTACTTATGATGATTTTTCAAGTAGTTTAAAAGAAGGAATGGTTTTAGTTGCGGGAGAAACTTCTTTAACACCTTATGGATTTATAGGAAAAGTTAAAAAGGTAGAAAGGTTTGATACGAAAATAGTTGTATATACATCTATTGCAAAAATTGAAGAAATTTTTGCAAATGTGGAAATAGAAAAAACTTTAGATTTAAATCCAAAAAATATTAAAGAGATAAAGGTATATGATGGGGTAATGTTGAAAGATACTCCAAAACCAGATTTTGTTACTTCACCAATTATATTTAACAAGAACTTTGAATATGTAATAGATATAGATAAAAATCCTTTGACAACTTATGATAGGATAACGTTAAGTGGTGATTTAACCTTTTCAGCAAAAGGTGAAATTGATATAAAGATAGGTTGGTTTAAACTGAAATATTTGAAGGTTGGAATAAAAGATATAGAACAGCATGTTCAATTAAGGGCTTCAGTTAGTCCAGAGTTTAATTTGGATTTTAGTAAAAATATATCTATTCCCGTTGCTTTAGTTGAGTATAATCCAATAAAGTTTAATATTTTGGGTATTCCAATAGTTATTATTCCTAGGGTAAATATATCTGTGTTTCTAGATGGGACTGTTAATGCATATTTATCATTTGGAGTATTACAAACCTTAAAAGGTGAAGAAATGGGATTAGAATACGATGGTGAATGGAATACAATTAAAGAGGTAAAATTTCATATATCTCCACTTTCGATAGATGCGGATTACAATACAAGTGTAACTGCAGGTATGCCAATAAATCTTGGATTTACAATAAATGGTTCAGCAGGATTGGAGCTTTTCATGCTACCAAAGGTAACAGCAAATGTAGATATTCCAGATTGAAAGATTCTAGGTGGGTTAAAGATAGATGCAAAATTTGATGCATTTGGCTATTCAAAAACGTTTGAGTTATTGAATGTGTATAAAAATCTTCTCTCTGGAAAGTTTTAATGCCTCAAGAATAATTTAATAAAAAATGGCCTCGGTGGATTGCCGAAGCCATTTTTTTAATTAGTTAGTTTATTTTATAAATATATAAACTTGTCTTGGGTTAATAATGTAATTTGTATCTTTTTCTATAATCTTTTCAACTTTTTCAAAAGTAAAATCATTTAGGTTAGCATAAAAGATTTGTTTGTAATCTTTTGGAATTGTAAAATTGTTTGAATAGAATGGATCTAAGTTAAATATTACCAAAGCCTCTTGGCTAAAATAAGTTTTTTTCAAGACAATTAGGTTTTTCCAATTTTTTAATATTTCAACTGTTCCATGTGAAAGAGAGTAGTATTCCTTTTTTAAATTAAAGAGGGTTTTAAAGTAAGTTAGCAAAGAATTTTCATTTTCCTGTTCTTCAACTGATATACCATCGTATGGATCATCGTATATTGCACCATCTATATTTGCATTTCCAAATGTGATATTGTTTGATATATAGATTTCTTTTGTCCAATTCGTTTGTCCCTCTCCGCTTTGTGAGGCATACCACTGCATAGGTTCTCTAACAGGCTCATCATAAACTGGCCCATTCCATTTAAAGCCTTTTAAACCAATTTCATCACCGTAATATATAGTAGGTAGCCCTTCTAACATTACAAGTAAGCTATTAAGTAATGCAAATTGTATTGTCCCGTGATATGTATCTTTGTATTTTTCATCACACAAGACTGATATAAATCTATTTAAGTCGTGATTGTTGATAAATGGAAAATAGTTTGGTGTAATTTCTTCATAATTCACCTCTTTATACCAAGTAGATAAGAGGTTATCTTTTCCTTCAAAATTTTCTCTTATATTGAACATAAAATTAAAATCAAACACAGGCATTGGAGCAAATTTTTTTAACGTATCTATGTTACCATCATATACTTCTCCTACGATTATGGCATCTTTCTTTATTGATTTTACATACCTTGCTAATTCTTGGGAATATTTACTTGAATCTTCTATTCCATTATCCCAATCATCTCCAAAGAAATGTTTTACAGCGTCAAATCTAAAACCATCAACTCCATAATTTATCCAATAGCTTAATATTTCTTTATGTAGTTTTTTTACTTCCTCGTTATTTAAGTTAAAATCGGGCATAGATGGACTAAATATTCCAAAATAATATACCTTTTTACCTTTTGAGTTTATTTTGTAATGCCAATGTGGTTCATTTTTCTCTTCAAGGCTCATGATGTAGTAATTCCAATATTTTGAATTGGTAGTATTTTCAATCGCGTCTTTAAACCATATATTTTCATCAGAGCTGTGGTTTAAAGGTATGTCTAAAATAACCTTTATGTTATTCTCATGAGCCTTTTCCAGTAATTCTTTTAAATCTTCAATTGTTCCATATTCAGGATTTATGTTATAGTAATCAACTACATCGTAACCGTGATATGATGTAGCTTTGAATATGGGCATGAGCCATATAACGCTTATACCTAAATCTTTTAAATAATCCATTTTCTGAGTGATTCCTTTTAAATTACCTATGCCATCGTTATTGCTATCAAAAAACGATCTTACGAATAAAAGGTACATAATGTTTGAGGAGAAAATTTCATCAATAATTTTTTTTGCATCAATTTTTGTTAATCCGCTTTCTTTTCCGTCAAGTATTGCATTAACATAGTAGAAATATTTTTCTTTTAATGGATTTTTATCGATGAAATAATTATTTGTTGTAGTTCCAACGAATGATATATCAAAATCATTTGAACCTTTGTATATCCAAAAGGTTGCGGGTAGGTCGTAGTCCCAATAAAGTTTTATTCCCTCGTTGTCTAATTGTGCAGTTGTATTATTTATTTTTTCAAGATATGGGAGCACAGGCATGATAGTGATACCACTGTTGTTTATTTCAAAATTTATTTCTTTTGTTTTTGACGGTAAAATTTCTATTACCGTGTTGTAGTTTTTGTTAATATTATCATTTAGGGTTGCATCTATGGTTATTTCCCATACACCAGGATAGACTTCTTTTTCTATATATGTTTTATTTTCTTCAATAAATGTATTTACAGGAGAAGCAGGTAGCGTTCCTGTAATTTTTGATTGAGTTATTGTATTTCCATCAGAAGATAGGGTTATAACTAATTTTCCATTTGTAAAGCGCGTATATATTGTGATGTTGTTTTCGCCGTATGATAGTAACGCTTCTTTTTCGCCGTAAAGTATTAGATTATCTTTTTCATATGCATCAATTCTAATTGTATATTTCCCAGGAATAATTTCACCAAGGTTGATGTGAAAATTTGTAGTAATGTCTTTCTCAAATATTAGTTTTTTTTCTTGGAGTATCTTTAATTTATATCTTTCTATTTGTATGTTTTCTTCGAAACTTTGAACTTTGAATGTTTTAGAACTATCCAGTTTTTCAATGTCTCCATAAAGTGAAATGTTTAATATAACTGGTGATGTTTTTACACAAGAAGAAAAAATTAGTAATATTACCAAAAATAACAAAATACCCTTCTTCAAAATATTCCCCTCCTTTTGGTATCGTTTCCAAAATATTATATCAAAAACAAATAAATTTTTGAACTTTTTAATTATATTCCTTCAACTATTCTTAATTTTTTAATGGTTATTCTTCCTCAAAGGAAAGTAATCATTAATTTTCCAGCAAACCCTTAAAAGTCCAAAGTTAAATAGGGAAATATATATCCAGGAAAACAAAAGTTGCATTATTATTGTTCGCATTATTGTTACTGTTAGACTTTTGAGCACATGTCCTATACCTTGAAACATAGACGATGTGAACATTCCAAATGGTACACCAGGTAAAAATAAACTCATAATTTTTAATGCAACTATTATATCGTTATATATTAAAGAGCCATCTTTAGAGTATGAAAATATCTTTGCTATTTGAGGTGTAAATATGAATATTCCAAGTAAAACAAATATACTAATGGTCGAGCCAAAGTTTATTGAATATAAATGTGCTTGAGATAATTTTTTACCATTTCTTTGTCCATATGCTGCACCTGTTACGGTGGTTACCGCTTAATGTAATTGTAACAAAGTTTATTATCCTCCACGAACTTGTAAATATCGCAATTCCCAAATCTCCTCCCGCTTTTACCGCAAAAATGTTTAAGATAAATATAGCAACGGACATAACAGCTTGTGACAAAGAAGATAAAATACCAACTTTTAAAATATTTTTTAAATTTTTGAATCATATTTAAAATCTTTAAATGTTATTTTTAGGTATGTGTTTCTTTTTATAAACATCCAGTAAACTATAAACAGGGTAGATATACTAAAAGAAACAACAGTTGCAATTGCCGCACCTTTAATACCTAATTTAAATGTATTATATATAAATATTGGATCTAATACCATGTTTAGAAAGGAACCTATTGCAATTGCAAGCATAGCTTTTTTTGCATTTAATATTTCGTTGGCTACTTTGTTAAACATTAAAAAAGGAGAAAAAATTAACAATATATATGCATAGTCTAAAGCTAATTTTAATGTTTCGCTACTTGTACCAGTAGAGAGTAATATGGGTTTAATTGTGATTAGAAATATAATTACAGATAAAATGTCTAATACAATAATAATACAGAAATAATAGCAGCTGTATCTGCTCCTTTTTTGTTTTTTCTCCAATTTTTCTGGAAATTTCTGAACTTGTCCCCACTCCAAGTCCTGAAGATAAAGCGATGATTATCATGAATATGGGAAAAAATAAACCTATTGCTGCTAATGCATTTGAACCTAATCCTGCAACCCATATTCCATCTACTAAATTGTTTGTACTAACATCGTTAAAATCATAGGCAAAGATAGTTTTTTAATTGCTATTCTTGGAACTCCTTCTTTGCACTTTTTTGTTTAATTATACTTTACATTAATGAGGTTTTTCAAAGTTCTCTTGACAATTTTTTTATTTTTGTTAAAATATAAAAAAACTTACTGTGAGGGAGAGTTATGGAAAGGAAAAAAGTTGAAGGTGTAAATATTGATCATATCAATATAGTTAACATGATGATAATGCGCGGCATGTGGCTACACTGGCCGCAGCCTTTTGTTATGGAAATTTAGTAATTATTAGCTAGACAAACAAGCGGCCAGTGTGTACAACACTGGCCGTTTTTTTATTTTAAGGAGGTGAAAGCATTGAAGATACTTAAACTTGGCGGTTCTATTCTAAAAAACACTTTTTCTTTTGTACCTAAACTTTTAGATGAGAAAAAACTCGTAATAGTTGTATCAGCTCCATTTGGGTTAACAGATGAACTTTTGAAAAATGATATTAACGATGTATTTTTGGGAAATATGTATGAAAAAATTAGTGGGTTTTTGGGGGGGGATTCAGATGAATTAAGAAAAAGAGTTTATGAAATCAGAGGAGAAGAAAATATTGAGAAAATCATTTCTCATGGTGAAAGATGTACCTCTTTGGCGTTA
Source organism: Thermosipho melanesiensis BI429 (assembly GCF_000016905.1). GTDB lineage: Bacteria > Thermotogota > Thermotogae > Thermotogales > Fervidobacteriaceae > Thermosipho > Thermosipho melanesiensis. Next base: position 773,448 of record NC_009616.1, on the reverse strand, counting down.
AAAATTTTTCTTGAAAGAAAAGGTTTTAACGCAGAAGAAAGGCTTCCTGAGAACATAGGATTAACTTTAAATATGGAAGAACAGATTGATCTTAGTGTTAGTTTAAAAGATTCTTTTAATGAAGAAAAAATTTACATAGTTCCGGGGTTTTATGCAATGTATAATGGAGAGGTAAAAACATTGGGTAGAGGTGGCAGTGATTATACCGCAACGGCATTAGCATACATGCTAGATGTAAAGGAAGTAATACTTTATAAAGATGTAAGTTCACTTTTTTCTTGTGATCCCAAAATGGTAAAAAATTCTGTTCCAATAACAAAGATTTCATATGAAATAGCAGAAATTCTATCTTATTTTGGAGCAAAGATAATACATTCCCAAGCTATTCTTCCTGCCAAGTTGAAAAATATACCTGTAAGAATTACTGGAATAAAAGGTGGAAAGTATACTCTTATTTCAAAAGAACTTGATTTTGGAGTTTTTTCTATGAGTTTTTTGGAAAATGAGGTGTTAATAAGTGGAACTATTGAGAAGATTCCAAGAAACGTAAAGTATTTGGATGTTTTTCAAAATAAAGCAAATGTTGTGGTAGAGAGGGAAAAAATTGAGGAAATAAAGTCTTATTTTTCCGAATTTTCTGTAGTTGAAGATCTTTCCTTGCTGGTAATAGGTGGAGATATTGATATAGGAAAAAAACTATTAATATTAAACGCTCTTTACTTCCACAATCACAATTTTTTTGTGTTGAAAGATGGTAATAATTTTTTGATTTTGCTAGTTAAAAGAGAAAGATTAAAACAAATTATCCATATAATTCATAATATATTGTATACAAAGGAGGAGATTGTATGAGAACGTATGAGGAGATTAATGAAAAAATTTCGAAGGGTAAGGTAGTAGTATTAACTGCTGAAGAAGTTGTGAAGCTTTCAAAAGAAAAAGGGGTAAAGTATGTGTATGAAAATGTTGATGTGGTAACTACCGGGACTTTTTCTCCTATGTGTTCTTCTGGCGTGTTTTTTAACTTTGGACATACAACCCCTCCTATGAGGATGGAGCAGATAAAGTTAGATGGAGTATCTGCACACGGTGGGCTTGCGGCAGTCGATGGATATTTGGGTGTAACTCAAGAAAGTAGAAAAAGTGGCGGGGCATATGTTATTGAAAAGCTGATTTCCGGTAAAGATGTACTTTTACAAGCAAAAGGAAAGGGGACAGATTGTTATCCGAGAAAGGAGATAAGTGGGTATGTAAATAAGGAATTAATAAATGAGTTTTATTTTTTCAATCCACGTAATGTATATCAAAATTATTCTGCAGCGACAAATAGTTCAAATAGAACTTTGTATACATACATGGGGAAATTGCTCCCAAATTATGGAAATGTAACTTATGCAACATCAGGAGAACTAAGTCCGCTATTAAATGATCCGAATTTAGAAACTGTAGGCATTGGAACTAGGATATTTTTTGGAGGAACAGAAGGATATATTATTTGGCAGGGAACACAGTACAATCCATCTAAAGAAATAATTCCCAAAGGTCCTTCTAGAACTTTAGCTGTTATTGGAAATGCAAAGGAAATGAGTTTGGAATATATTAGAGCGGCAAAGTTTAAAAATTATGGAATAACGATGTTTGTTGGTATTGGAATTCCCATTCCAATACTTTCTGAAGAAATAGCATATTTTGTAACCAGATCAAACGAAGAATTAATTACTACGTTGAAAGACTATGGGAAACCTGGAAAACCTACTATAAAAGAAGTAAGTTTTAAAGAGTTGAGAAGTGGTAGAATAGAAATAAACGAAAAAGTTGTGAGGACAGCACCACTAACGAGTTTAAGTGTTTCAAGAAAGATTGCAAAAAAACTGAAGGAAAAGATATTAGAAAAGAAATTTTACATAACAAAACCCGTATCATTTCTTCCAAAAGAGTCAGATTACAAGTCCTTAAAGATAAAGAAAAAATCTACGAATACAAACAATGTAAAAAAAACGTGTGTTAATTGTGGACTTTGTACGGGATATTGTGATGCACTAGTACTTGAAGATGATATAGTAAGGTTTTACAGTGAAAAGTGTGTGGATTGTGGTTTGTGCAGTGATGTGTGTCCTATCGGGATAGAACTTCCTTGGGGGTTGCTAAATTGAATAGGTATTATAGAGAGTTAATGGGACATAATTTATTTTCGTTTAGGGTAAAATATAAAGAAAGCGATATTTGGATAGGGATGGATAAAAAGATACCTGGTTTGCCAATTTTGATTTATGAGTATCTTGTGGATTTAAGAAAGAGTATAGAAGAGTATGTAGATGAAGAGTTTTTAGGTGTGCTAAAGCCATTAAAAATCAAGTGTGATGAGCCGGAAATAGTTAAAGATATGATACTTTGTTCACAAAAAGCAGGTGTTGGTCCTATGGCAGCTGTTGCTGGTGCGTTTTCGAAGTTTGTTGGACGGTTTATATTAAACACATTTTCTCCACAAAAACTTTTTGTGGAAAATGGCGGAGATTTATATGTTTTTTCTACAACTGATACAAGTGTTGGAATAGTTTCAAATACGATAAATTTGAAAATAGAACTTCCTGCTGGAGAATATGGTATTGCCACTTCATCGAGATATATAGGTCATTCAAAAAATTTTGGAAAAACAGATACGACTACTGTTGTTACACACGATGCAACTCTTTCAGACGCCTACGCAACTGCTATATCAAACAATATAAAAAACGTATACGATGCAAAAAGAATTTTAAAAAAAGAGTTTCAAGAAATACAAGATATAGTTGTAATTATAGATGGATATGTTGTTATAAAGGGTATACACAGAGTGAGGGGATGGTAAGATGAAGATATCTAAAATAAAGGATTTTTTTGTATCAGTTGAGGTGATTCCACCACTTAGAGGTCACAGTATAGATGAGATTTATAAGGTGGTTGACAAAATAGCACCTTTTAATCCAGCGTTTATAAGTGTTACAAAACATCCTGCTGAACTGGAGTATTATGAGGTAGATGGGCGGATTTTGAAACTTCCAAAAGTGAGAAGACCTGGAACAATGGGAATAGTTGCAGCATTAAAGATGCGGTACGATATAGATGTTGTTCCACATCTTACTTGTATTGGGAATAGCAAGTTTGAACTTGAAGAACTCCTTATTGACCTTGATTTTATAGGCATAGATAATGTTTTTGTTGTAAGAGGTGATAAAAAAAGGAATGTAATAAAAAAAGATGGGCAGTATGAGTATGCATATCAGCTTGTTGAGCAGATTTTTAATATGAACAAGGGAAAGTACCTATACCAAAATGCAAAAAAAACGGATTTCTGTATAGGTGTTGCAGGATATCCAGAAAAGCATTTTGAGTCTCCTAATATGACGGAAGATATAAAATATCTTAAAAGAAAGATAGAAGCCGGTGCAAAGTTTGTAATAACTCAAATGTTCTTTGATGAAAAAAAGTACATTGATTTTGTTGAAAGATTGAAAAAGGAGAATATAACAATTCCTATTATTCCTGGTATTAAGCCAATAACAAGCTATAAAAGCGCAAAAAAACTTCCCGGGACGTTTTTTATAGACATTCCAGAAAAATTACTTGAGGATTTGAGAGAGGCAAAAACAGAAAAAGAAGAATTTTTTGTAGGAATAAGGCATACCATAAAGATGATAGAAAAACTTCGTGAGTATGGTATACCTGGAATTCATATATTTACTATGAGTAAGCCAGATCCAGTATTAGAAATATTAAAGAATATATAGGTGAGAGTATGGTCTATATTCCTGAAAAGCACGAGTATATGCCATCAAAGAAGATTTTTCTTGCAAGAGCTGGTATGAGATACAAAGGTATGGAAAATGATCTAAACGAAGAAATTAACGAGATTTATTTGGAAGGTTTGAGGCTTTCTAAACCCATTGTATGGTTTGATACAATTAAAGACATTCCAAATTTCGTTCCTAAAAGTTTTAAAGGAATAAAAAAAATCACTATTTTTGTTTCCACTCTTGGTAAAGATATAGATGAAAAAATAGAGGAATACATGGAAAATGGCGAAATTTTTAAAGGTGCAATATTAGATGCCTGGGCATCTGAGGCTTTGGAAAAACTCAATGATTCTTTTGATAAAAAACTTAGGGAAAAAATGGGAAAAGGAACTATGCGTTTTTCTCCTGGCTATGGTGATGTGGATATTAGGAAAAATAAAGATATTATAAACTTCTTGAAAATAAAAGAGATTAAGGTTTTGCAAAGCGGTGTTATGATTCCAAGAAAGACAACAACATGTATGGTAGGATGGTGGTAATTTTGGAAAGAAAAGAATTTTTAGAACTGTTAAATGAAAGAATATATTTTTTGGATGGAGCATATGGTACGGAATTTTTTAAATTGGGTTTTAAGGAAGTAATTGAAACTTTAAATGTTACAAATAGTGAAATGGTTTATGCCCTTCAAAAGGCTTATGTTGATGCAGGGGTAGATTTTCTTTTAACAAACACTTTTAGTGCAAACAGGTTGAAACTAAGTTCATTAAAGGTGAAATATAATTTAAAGGATATTAATTACAATGCGGTAAAGATAGCGAAGAAGGCCAGAAAGGATAAAAAAGTTTATATACTTGGTGATATATCGTCAACGGGATACCTTATTTCACCACTTGGAGAATTAACTTTTGATGAAGCATACGAGGTGTTTAAAGAGCAAGGGGAGATACTTTTAAATTCTGGGATTGATGGGTTTATTTTGGAAACTATGTCTGATTTAAAAGAGTTAAAAGCGGCTATTTTGGCCTTGAGAGATTTGTCAAAGGATGTACCAATAATTGTTCAAATGACGTTTGATGAAGATGGAGTAGCTGTTACGGGGACAAGTGTGGAAATTTTTTCTACATTGATGAATGATTTAGATGTGGATGTTGTAGGAATAAATTGTACACTTGAGCCGGAAAAATTATTACCCGTTTTTAAGCAACTCTCAAATTATTCAAGAAAGCCTATAAGTGTAGAGCCAAATGCGGGAAAACCAAAGCTATTGAGAGATGGTAGCATAGTATATAACACATCTCCTGAAAAATTTGCATTGTATATGGAAGACTTTGTTGAATTTGGTGCAAATATAGTAGGAGGATGTTGTGGGACATCACCTGAGCATATAAGGTTGATGGTTGAATTTTTGAAAGAAAAAAAGCCTAAGAAAAGAGAGATAGTAAAAGAGGAATTTGTTTCAAGTAGAACCAAGTTAAAAAAAATGAAGCCATTCCTTATAATCGGCGAAAGAATTAATGCTGCAGGAAAGAAAAAGTTTCAACAAAAAATAAGAGAAAGAAATTACAACAAGATAGTAGAACTTGCAATTTTACAAGAAAAAGAAGGTGCCCATGTATTGGATCTAAACCTTGGAATAGAAAAATTACTTGATAAAACACATTTTAGTCAAGTTGTTAATACATTAGATAAGATAAGTTCTTTACCTCTTTCGTTGGATATACAAGAATTTGAGTTTATGGAAATGGCATTGAAAGAATATGTAGGAAGACCTATAATAAACTCTTCAACTGCAAAAAGGGAAAATTTAGATAAAGCAATTTATCTTTTAAAAAGATACGGTGGAATTTTGATTCTCTTAACCATGAAGGATAAGATACCTGAAAGTGCAAAGGAGCGATTTGATATAGCACTTGAAGCTATAAGGTATCTAGAAAAACATGATATAGAAAAAGAGCGTGTAATTGTTGATCCGTTGGTTTTGCCATTGGGGGCCAAGAAAGATCCAGCTGTTACAATAAAAACAATCGAACTTCTTTCAAAAGAGGGTATAAATACAAGTATAGGACTTTCTAATTTAAGTTTTGGTATGCCAAATAGAGAAGCTCTTAATAGTTCATTTTTGGCTCTTTGTATTGATAAGGGATTAACTGCGGCTATTTTGAATACATCTGAAAAGTGTACCATGAATGCTGTATTTGGTAGCCTTACTTTAAAAGGAGTGGATTTTGAAAAAAAAGAGATAATACGTAACGAGCCCATGATTGAAATGATACTAAACAAAAAAGAAGATGAATTAAAAAGAGAGATAGAGAAATTACTTGAAGAATATACTCCTCTTCAAATAAGTCAGGATATTCTTTCGAAGAAGATGGAGTACATTGGAGAACTGTATTCAAAAGGGGAAATATATCTCCCACAACTTATTCTCGCCGCAGAAACAGTAACTCCTATATTTGAATACCTAAATTCATTAATTGAAAGTAACGCTAGGGAAAAGTTGGGAACAGTTGTACTTGCAACGGTAGAGGGGGATGTGCATGATATAGGTAAAAGGATAGTTGGAACGGTTTTAAAAAGTTCTGGTATAAACGTTATAGATCTTGGAAAGGACGTTCCTGCAAAAGAAATTTTAAAGGCGGTTAAGGAATATAAACCTGATATAGTCGGTTTATCTGCCATGATGACAACAACTATTGGAAGAATAAAAGAGGTAAAGGATTTATTTGTCGATAATAATGTAGATATTCCTATAATTTCTGGAGGAGCATCTATGAACAAAGAAATTGCGGATAATTTTGGTGTATATTATGCCAAAAACGCATCACAAGCACTAAAGTTGGTAAAAAAAATACTTAAGAGGTGATAGGATGTTATTAGAACTTGCTAAAAAAAGAAAAACAGTAAGGATTTTTTCAGACAAAAAGCCAGATATTGAGGATATAAAATATGCTATAAATGTTGCAAAGGAAGCACCATCTGGTATGAATGCACAGCCTTGGCATTTTAAAATAGTAGATGCTCAAAAAGAAAAAGAAAAAATCAGAGAAATTGTAGAGAAAGAGGAGAGAAAGTTTTATGAATCTTCAAAAGGGAAATTAAAAGAATTTTTGAAAAATGCTAATATCACTTGGAAAAAGGAATTTTTAACTCAAGCTCCTTATCTTTTATTTGTTTATTCCGATAAAAGTGCACCTTTTTCCAAAGAATCCACGTGGCTAGCAATAGGTTATTTGTTATTAGCTCTTGAAGAAATAGGTCTTTCTACTGTAACGTATACCCCTCCAAATCTAAATGATTTTTCTTTTGGAAATTATAAACTAGAGGTTATTCTTCCAATTGGATATGGTAATGATCCAAAGGAAAAATATCACCGAAAAAATATAGATGAAATTATTTCTTTTAATGATATTTTTTGAATTTTACGATTTTGTTTCTTGATTGCTTATTTTTTTTGTGAAATTTACGAATAAATAATTAAAATAATAATAAAATTATTTATTTTTATGATTTTATTTTGTATAATAAGATAGGGGTGAAAATATGAAAAAATTTTTGTGGATATTAGTAGTTGTATTAATTTTTTTAACATTTTTCGGTTGTGTTGGAAATTTCTTTAATGATATTTCGTTGGAAAGCAAAGTGGAAGATCTAGATAGTGTTACTGAGGATAACCCGGCTTATGTTGCAGCTGTTGTTGTAGATGATGAAACACAATCATTGATTGAAGATGTTATGATGGTATTTTCTGGCAGTATGTCTACATATAGTTCTTTCAGTTTAAATTCAAAAAGTGACTCATATGAAACATATGATAAAGATGAATTTGAAATTATTGAAGCTATTTTGGATGTGTTAGAAAAACACAAAGGGGCTATTGATAAGATTAGAAAGGTAATGACCATTACTGAAAAAGTAAGACAAAGGGATGATAGGTATAATTTTAAAATTGTGTTTGAAGGTGAAGCAAGAGATAAGATTTTGAGTGTTTTTCCTCATGCTGCTGTAACTTCAACCGATGAAGTTGCATTGGATTACAGAGATTTAATGCTAATAAGGGTAAGTGCAAAAACACTTATTAATGCATATGATAAAAGGAAAAATATAAGAAGTATGGTAAGAGATGCAAGAAAAGTAAAAAACTCTATGGAAAATATTGATATTCCATTTATTTCAGATGATGCAAGTTCTTTAATTGTTGATTTTATCTCTAAAAATCCATCGCCATTATTAGAAACTTATTGGCAAAATTTAAAAATACTTGCGGATTCACTGGCTGGATTAAAACCTGATGTTAATATTTTAGATATGAAAGATATATTTATCGAAGATGCCTTTGTAACACCAGGATTTTCTAAGGAAATAGATTTTGCAAGTGTTACTTTGGATAGCTTAATTGAGATATATGAGTTTGAAAAGCTAAAAGCAGATGAAAAAGGTTGGACAAGTTGGTATAGTCTGTATGAACTTTATCAACTTAAAAGCTTAGCTACTAGAAGTGAAAATATATTTGTAGCAAAAGAACTATTGGATGAAAAAATTTTGGAAGAACTTCCAGAAAGTATGACGTTGAAATTAAATTCATTTGAAGTGGGTAGTGAAACAAAAATTTACGATGTATTAAAAGTTATCAATGAGTCTTTACCGGATAAAACGTTGACTATTGATTTTTCATATGAAGAAAAAATAGATGGAATTACCTCATCATCATCAGAAACGGTGTTTGTCACTGGAAAGTTTACGGTTGATTTTTCTAAACTATCTGCTGAAACCATTGATTGGAAAGAAAATAACATAGGAATTCAAAAAATATTCTTCCAAAGTTTCATAGAAAACCAAATTTGGAATTTGGATTCAACAAATGCAAAAGAGAAGATTAAAAATATAATTTATGATTTTTTCGAATCTCAAACTTTAATAACACGAAGTGATAATAAACTTAATTTGAAATTGGAGCTTGAGCCTGTAAAGTATGAATTTTCTATCTCTTTTGAAACACTTTCAATAGATGAGTTTATAGATGTGTTAATAGATCTATTAGCCGGGGAGTTATCTAATTTGTTATTTTCGGCTCCTTAGTTGATATCTAATAACTTAGAAAGCTTAGAAAAGTACCACCTATTTGGGTGGTACTTTTTTCTTGAAAAAATGTTATATAATGATAAAATATGAAACAAAAAGCTTGTTAAGGAGTGATATACTTTGTATATTTTACCTGCTATACTTTTTGGAGTATTTCTTGGTTCAAATGATTCGGCAAATATTTTTGGACCATCTGTGGAGATGGGGATTTTAAGGTATAGGTTAATTACAGTTGTATCTGCTATATCCATATTTTTTGGAGCTATTTTTGGGGGAAAAAGTGGAATAGAAACAATAAGTAGTTTTTCGAATATGAATATTTATTTTGCCGTTCTTTCAACTATTTCTGCTGTGCTTACTATGGTAATACTCTCAAAACTTGGGATTCCTTCTTCATCATCACAAGCCATTGTTGGAGGGATTTTAGGTGCAGGAATTTTAAATAACTATGTTAATATTGGTATATTATTTAAATTGTTAGTTGCCTGGGTTCTAACACCAATTGGTGGAATGTTCTTTGGGTTTTTGATGTATAAAGTATTGTCTGTACCTTTTAACAAGATAAGGTCTATACAATTACGTGAAAAGCTAATTGTTTTATTTACATTAGTAATTGGAGCATATGCTTCGTTTTCTTTAGGTGCAAATAACGTTGCAAATGTAACGGGTGTTTTTGCAAAGAAGATGGGAATAGATACAGCTGTGTTTATTGGTGGTTTGAGTATATCGGTGGGAGCTCTTTTTAGTAACAAGAGGGTGATGTATACAATTAGTAAAAGAATAATAGAACTTGATTACTTTTCTTCTGCAATTTCAGTTTTAGGTCAGGCGATAACGGTTTGGCTGTATTCACTTGTTGGTATTCCCGTTTCAGTTTCTCAGGCTATAGTTGGTGCTGTAATTGGTGCTGGATTTGCGAAAGGTTCAAAACTTGTAAATAAACGGATAATAGTCAAGATAGCATTAACATGGATAGTTACCCCTACTTTTTCTGCTTTTTTTACAATCCTTTTGTATTACATTACAAATTTTTTTGATTAATATTTAATTGACTTATACGAAAAATATGTTAGAATTATCAAAATAAAGAAGGTGAGATTTATGGTGGATAAATTATTTGTGTGTTTTAATAAAACAGAAAAAAAGGTTTGGTGGTGGAAAATGGGCAATTGTCCACCACCTTTGTCGTGCTGAAATTCTTTTATGTGGACAATTGCCGGGCTGAAAAAGCCCGGCTTTTTTATTTTAAAAAGAAAAGGGGGAGAGAGTATGAGGGTTATTTATCTAAGCACTGAGGAGATGCCAAGGCATTGGTATAACGTTCTTTCAGATTTGCCTTTTGAATTAGATCCACCACTTGATCCTGAGACGACAAATCCCATTTCTCCGGAAAAGCTTTTAAAGATTTTTCCAGAGCCTTTGCTTGAACAGGAGATGACTAAAAAAAGATTTATAGAAATTCCAGATGAAGTACTAAAGGAGTATTTAAGATTTAGACCAACTCCACTAATTAGGGCAAAATTTTTGGAAGAGTATCTAGATACTCCTGCAAAGATTTTTTACAAATACGAAGGTGTAAGTCCAACAGGGAGTCATAAAACAAATACGGCAATAGCGCAGGTGTATTACAATAGGATTTCTGGAACAAAGGTGTTGTACACTGAAACAGGTGCGGGACAATGGGGAAGTGCTTTATCTTACGCAGGGTTAAAATTCAATATTCCTGTAAAAGTGTTTATGGTAAGAGTAAGCTTTGAGCAAAAACCAATGAGAAAACAACTTATGAATCTTTTTGGTGGAGATGTGGTACCATCGCCTAGTAAATTTACAGAGTTTGGTAAGAGTTTTGATGAAAATCATCCGGGAAGTTTGGGTATAGCCATTAGTGAGGCTATGGAAAAAGTGTTAAACGAGGAAGGTGCAAAATATTCTTTGGGAAGTGTTTTAAATCATGTGTTGTTGCATCAAACGGTAATAGGGCTTGAAATAAAAAAACAACTTGAAAAAGTTAATTTAGAACCTGATGTAATAATAGCGTGTCATGGTGGAGGTTCAAATTTTGGCGGAACAGTTTTTCCTTTTGTTCCAGATAAACTTTCTGGAAAAAATGTGGATTTTGTTGCATGTGAGCCGGAAAGTTGTCCTACTTTGACAAAAGGAGTATATAGATATGATTTTGGTGATAGTTCTGGTTTAACTCCTTTGTTGAAGATGTATACCTTGGGAAAAGATTTTATTCCACCAAAGATTCATGCAGGTGGCTTAAGATATCATGGTGCTTCACCAATAATTTCGCGTCTTGTAAAAGAAGAAATAATTCGTGCAGAAAGTTTTTCGCAAGATGAAACATTTAATGCAGCAAGGATATTTGCAAAGGTTGAAGGAATTGTTCCAGCTCCTGAATCGGCTCATGCTATAGCAGGCGCAATAAGGGAAGCAAAAAGGGCAAAGGAGGAAAAAAGAGAAAAGGTTATTGTTTTTACACTATCAGGGCATGGATTATTTGATTTAAGTGCATATAGTTAATGGTATAATTTAATGGTATAATTATTAAAGGTGGTGGAAATGAAAAAAATTATTTTTGGGTTGCTTTTGATTAGTTTTATATGTTACTCACATACAATTACATTTATAGCTTTTGGTAATATACCAAAAGGCTGCTCCCTGTACCTTACAGGGAGCTTTAATAGTTGGAAACCAGATGATGAAAGGTATAAATTTACGTGCAAGGATGGGGTATATGTTCTAAAGACAGATTTAAGTGGAGTTGTAAAGTACAAAATTACTAGGGGAGTACCGAGACTAGTGAAGATGTGGAATATAGATTGGTAAGGGTATCAAAAGATGGAATGATTGTGAAGATAAAGATAAAGGGTTGGTTAGATATGAAAGGAAAGTTGATAAAAATAAAGGATTTTTATTCTCCGCAGTTAAAAAACACAAGAAATATATTAATATACCTTCCACCTGGATACGATGAAGATAAAAGATATCCTGTTTTGTACATGCATGATGGACAGAATTTGTTTGATAAAAATACTTCTTTTTCAAAAATAGAGTGGAAAGTTGATGAGACATTAAATGAATTGATAACCACAGGAAAAATAAAATCTATAATTGTTGTAGGTATTTATAACAACAGTGATAGATTATCTGAGTATTCTCCTTGGTATAATGAAAGGTATAAAGCAGGGGAGAAGGGGGAAAAATACATAGAGTTTATAATTAACACCTTAAAACCACACATAGATGATAAATTTTCAACTAATAAAGAAGAAAATTACATAGGTGGTTTTTCTATGGGCGGATTAATCTTACTGTATGCACTTAAATACCCGTTTTTTAAAGGTGCGATAGTAATGAGTCCTTCACTTTTTTTGGAAATTCAAAAATATTTGAAGAAGTTAAAAATGTAAAAGAAAAAAAGGTATTTCTTTATGTCGGATTTAAAGAATCGAAAAATATGGATTTTGTTAGAAATGTGGAAAAGTTGGAAAGGATATTAAAACAAAAAGGTGCTATGGTAGGTTATGAATACGATCTTGAAGGATTACACAATGAATATTACTGGGCGAAATGGTTTTTTTATGCCATCGTCTTTTTATTTGGAAAATAGGAGGGGATATCATTGAAGAAAGCAATAGTTGGCATGTTTTTGTTTTCTTTGGTGTATTTTGTGTTTTTTGTCTTTGTAACTGGATATTTTGATGACTTTTTTAAGGTATATAAAATTTCCAGTGCAAATGTAGAACAGGTGATGGATAGTAATGGAATATTACATGTTCATGAGATAATAACCTTTGACATGAAAAAGCCATTTAGAGGTGTATATAGGGAAGTACCTGCATCTAGGGCGGTGGAAATAGAAAACGTTAAGTTATGGATAGAGAATGTGGAAGGAGAATGGGTTGAGTTAGAAAAAGATAATAAATCATTTAAGGCACGGGTTTGGGTATCAAAAACACCTATTTCTCCTGAAAAGGTAGATAAATTAATACTTCACGTTACGTATGATGCAAAATATGCAATTGAAAAAGGAAAGGATATTTCACAAGTTTTTAGACAATTTTGGGGTAATGAATGGGATTCAACTGTGGGAAAACTTACGGCAAAATTCATTTTTCCAAAAGAGGCTAATATAGTGAAGGTATATGTTCATCCAAAGGTTGATGTTGAAAAAATAGGAAATTCGTATACTGTATCTATTAACAATCATCCAAAGCGATCGTTTGCAGAAGCAAGGTTTTTAATCGATAATTTTTCTCCTAAATATTTATATAGAAATCCCACTTTGACTTTAAATGAAGTAGAGGAAATAGAGAAAAAATATAGCTTAAGACACACTCTATCTTTAATTTTACCACCAATTTCCATAATTTTAGTTATTTTGTTACTAGTTTTAACTTTCTATTATTTTGGAAGGGAAAAGGATATACAGTATCATGGTATATATGAACGAAAGATACCCTATAAAGATACGCCGGATATTGTAAATGCAATAGTTGTAAATCAGTTAAAGAAGATAGATAAGGATGGTATAAGCGCGGTAATTATGGATTTATATAAAAAAGGATATTTAGAGTTAGACAAAGAAGGAAAGTACATTAAAGTGTTGGAAAAAGAAGGTGATTTGCCATTAACTGAGAGGTATTTTTATGAATTTCTGAAAAAATACTCAACAAATAGTTTGTTTTCATTTTCAGAATTAAAAAAGACACTTTCCAAGGATAAAAGTCTTGCAAAGGAATTTTTAGGAGATTTTGGAGCATATAAATCTACGGTTTTGGATGAAGCAAAATCAAGAGGATATTTATCACTTATGGGAACTTACATATCGTATGTTTTGGCATCTTTTTCCATTGTGCTCGCTATAGCGTATTTTATTTTGTTTTCAAGTGTAACTTTTAAATATCAACTATTTTTCTCTGGAGTATTGTTCGTATTGGGAGGGGTAGTCTTTTTATTGGACAGAGATGTATTTGGCAGCTGGTCGAAAGAGGGAAGGGAGTATTATGTAAAATGGAACAAATTTAAGGAGTTTTTATTGGATTTTTCTGCACTATCAAAATACCCTCCTGATTCTATAATTTTATGGGAAGAGTATCTTGTGTATGCAACGGCGTTGGGAATAGCTGATGAGGTTGAAAAACATATGAAAAAATTAGTACCAAAAGAAATAAGTGATGATTCCATATATTATTACCCATACCGTAGATTTGGCTCGCAATTTTTTGCGGTATCATATGTTGCAACAAGTGCTGTATCTAGTTCCTCAAATGGTGGAGGATTTTCAGGAGGTGCTGGAGGCGTTGGTGGTGGATCTGGAGGAGGCGGAGGTGGAGCATTTTAAAAGATTGAAAAGGGGGTATTTTTATGATTGGGTATATAGTGTTAGCGATAGTTTTGCTTTTTGTGCTTTATCTCATAGGTACGTATAATAGTCTTGTAAGGTTAAAGAAATTGATTGAAAATGCTTGGAGTCAAATTGATGTACAGTTAAAAAGAAGGCACGATTTAATTCCAAATCTCGTAAATTCCGTAAAAGGTTATATGAAATATGAGCAAGAAACGTTGGAAAAGGTTATGAAAGCCAGGGCAGCTGCAATATCTAGTAAGGATATTAACAAAAGAATGGAAAGCGAAAACGAATTAACAGGACTTTTATCTAGATTGTTAGCCGTTGTGGAAAATTATCCTGAATTAAAGGCAAATGAAAATGTAAATCAACTTATGAATGAGCTCAGGAAAACAGAAGATAAGATTGCATATGCAAGGCAGTTTTATAACGATACGGTGATGAAATATAACACAAAGATATCTGTATTTCCATCAAATGTAGTTGCAAAGATGTTCAATTTTAAAGGAGAACCATTTTTCAAAATCAAAGAGACAGAAAAAGAAGTTCCAACAGTTTCATTTGAGTAATTCATAAAAGTTTGAAAACTATCTTACTCAAAATCGATAAATCAAGTAGCTCAAAAAAAACATGGCATTGGACTTATCCAACGCCATGTTTTGTTATAATAAATAATTAATTAAATAAAATCAAATCAATTTTTCGAAATAGTATAAATTAATATTGATGTAATTCAAAAAATAATTCAAATAAGTAAATTGTAGATATAAAAAATAATCATTTTATATTTACAAAAAAGAAAAAGTGAATAAAAACACAAATAAAACCGTTACGAAATTCACGGTAATTTTTCTGTAACAACATATCGCAAAGTATCTTTAATAAATGATTTGCAAAATGCTATTTGTAACGTTTGTGTTAAGCAAGAAAAATAACCCGAAAATTGAGTAGGTTTTCCGAAGCTAAAATGTGAATGAAGCCTCATGAATAAATAATTTTACAAATTAGAAACTTCCCGGAAATGCATTCGTAAAAAATAGGGTGTTATAATATTTATGGGGAAAGTGACGGGTTTAGAATCTACCTATGAGGAATAGAAATTAGTCTTGCTTCGAAAGGGCACGTCGCCGCAATAAAAAGTTTAGAATCTACCTATGAGGAATAGAAATATAATTTCAGCAAAGGGCTTTCTGTGATCAACCAAAATAAGTTTAGAATCTACCTATGAGGAATAGAAATTGTTCAGATTCTTGTGCTTCTTCTTTTAATGTTTTAAATAAGGTTTAGAATCTACCTATGAGGAATAGAAATTTTACCCCTACCCAAGCACCGCTTGAGGTAGGGGAATAAAACTCGTTTAGAATCTACCTATGAGGAATAGAAATGTTGTAGTATTCGTAAAAATACATTGCTAAATGCTATTATATGGTTTAGAATCTACCTATGAGGAATAGAAATTGCGAAGCATAAAATTTATAAAAATTTAAAATACGTTTAGAATCTACCTATGAGGAATAGAAATTGTGTTTCAGTAAATACCAAATATCTTGCATGTTTTGTTTGTTTAGAATCTACCTATGAGGAATAGAAATTGACAATATAAAACAAATCGTAACTGTCACCGAAATCCCCGTTTAGAATCTACCTATGAGGAATAGAAATTAAACTTTACTTCTAACAAAATCCTCATAATTAAAAAATAGTTTAGAATCTACCTATGAGGAATAGAAATAACATAATACCCCACCTCCTCATGTAAATCAATTATTTCTGTTTAGAATCTACCTATGAGGAATAGAAATATACAAGTCAACAACTGTTAATTTTTCTACAATATAATCCGTTTAGAATCTACCTATGAGGAATAGAAATTACACGACAGGCCATGGCACCTTCCCGCCGCTTCCTGGTTGTTTAGAATCTACCTATGAGGAATAGAAATGGGGGTTCGATTATAGCCCCTTTTTTGACAATATAAAACAGTTTAGAATCTACCTATGAGGAATAGAAATATAAACTTTACTTCTAACAAAATCCTCAAAACTAAAAAATATCAGTTTAGAATCTACCTATGAGGAATAGAAATCTGCAAGCTTTTCAAGTGCGACATTCAAAATTGTGTCTAATGGTTTAGAATCTACCTATGAGGAATAGAAATGGTCCCCTATTATTGCGAGGACTAGCAGTTTAATATGTTTAGAATCTACCTATGAGGAATAGAAATCAGGGTCACACCCCGAGTGACCCTGCAAATTTTCTTAATTCGTTTAGAATCTACCTATGAGGAATAGAAATAAGTCAATACTGCTCTGCCATGACCGCTATCATCGGTTTAGAATCTACCTATGAGGAATAGAAATAAGGATTTCAACAATTCTATATCAATCCTCTTGAAATACAGTTTAGAATCTACCTATGAGGAATAGAAATCCATTTGGAAGGTCAGATTGACCTTCCCGTTTTGCAAGGTTGTTTAGAATCTACCTATGAGGAATAGAAATACGTCTCGCCAATTTTATCGCCAGTTTCTGGATCAATGTTTAGAATCTACCTATGAGGAATAGAAATTCAATATCATGCAAGTCCACCATTACTTCTTCTGATAATTCTCGTTTAGAATCTACCTATGAGGAATAGAAATCACCCCCGCCAAAAATTTTTGTTTCAACCTCCATGCTTTCGTTTAGAATCTACCTATGAGGAATAGAAATGTATTTGTCCATATCCAGAACCCACACAATTATAAAATATATAGTTTAGAATCTACCTATGAGGAATAGAAATTAGTTACACCATTACCTGATAAATTGCCAATGTTAGGGGTTTTTAAGTTTAGAATCTACCTATGAGGAATAGAAATCCTCTAAAATACTTAGAAACAAATGCGCCTAAAATGTTCGTTTAGAATCTACCTATGAGGAATAGAAATAAGAAATTTCAATACAATCACCCAGTCTTTGCACTTGAAGTTTAGAATCTACCTATGAGGAATAGAAATTTAAATTGTCGCTCAAACGATACTCTTGAACCTCAAAAATACCGTTTAGAATCTACCTATGAGGAATAGAAATCAACCTCTTCGATGCTACGTTTTAATTCTTCTACATGATCCTGTTTAGAATCTACCTATGAGGAATAGAAATTTATTTATCTTACAAAACCAGGAACCCCAACAATTCGTTGTTTAGAATCTACCTATGAGGAATAGAAATGTTTGTTTCATCATCGTTCCATATTTCAATTGGTAATTGTTTTGTTTAGAATCTACCTATGAGGAATAGAAATGAAACGATTCCATTGTTAAGTAAAAAAAGAAGAGGACTTTGTTTAGAATCTACCTATGAGGAATAGAAATTTTGTTTTTGGTTGCCTGAATCATACCTGATAATTTTTTGTGTTTAGAATCTACCTATGAGGAATAGAAATGCGACATTGGTAAGTTATACACCAAGCGCGCTAAAAAAGTTTAGAATCTACCTATGAGGAATAGAAATAGATTTTAGTTGATGTACTCTCTTGACAATGCGTTCAAATAGGTTTAGAATCTACCTATGAGGAATAGAAATGCAGTTTTTTCAGCATCCCAGCCATTAGTCCAAAATTCGTCGTTTAGAATCTACCTATGAGGAATAGAAATATTAAATCTTCATAAAGTCCTATTCCATAATACTTTTGTTTAGAATCTACCTATGAGGAATAGAAATTTGAATTCTGTGATGGATAAAATTTATAAAAATTTAAAATACATTTTGTTTAGAATCTACCTATGAGGAATAGAAATCTATCAATCTTCCTGAAATATATATTTACATATTCACCAAGTTTAGAATCTACCTATGAGGAATAGAAATTAAACTTTACTCCCTTCAAAATCTTCAAAACTAAGAAGTTTAGAATCTACCTATGAGGAATAGAAATCTTTTATTTGATCTAAATCTGCGTTTAGCGGTAAGTATAGTTTAGAATCTACCTATGAGGAATAGAAATGTACAAGTTTGATTAGGTCTTCCTCATCCAATTTATTAATGTTTAGAATCTACCTATGAGGAATAGAAATCGACGAAAATGATTTCTCCCTCAGAGGGGGGGACTACGTTTAGAATCTACCTATGAGGAATAGAAATCTGTCCTGCACCCTATCATAAATATTCCAAATACATATTTCGTTTAGAATCTACCTATGAGGAATAGAAATTTATTTATCTTACAAAACCAGGAACCCCAACAATTCGTTGTTTAGAATCTACCTATGAGGAATAGAAATTTTGGCAGCCACTGTTGCCTCAGCCACCGTGGCGGCAAGTTTAGAATCTACCTATGAGGAATAGAAATTAAAAATACCCGCAGGCCATTCTTCATCAAAAATAATTGAGTTTAGAATCTACCTATGAGGAATAGAAATTAACTTTTTGCCACGTTTTGTTGGCAACGTTTATTGTTTCGTTTAGAATCTACCTATGAGGAATAGAAATGTAATATTTGGCTTTTTCAAGTTGATCCACGATTGCGTGTTTAGAATCTACCTATGAGGAATAGAAATTGAGGCCTTGTCTTGAACCATATGCTTGGATATGAGATGTTTAGAATCTACCTATGAGGAATGGAAATTACATTTCATATCCAGTATCGTCGCAATATTGCAATGTTAGTTTAGAATCTACCTATGAGGAATGGAAAATTTTCAATAGGGATTGAAATATATATTCAAAGAGTTACCTAACCACCCTTTTAAATTAAGGGTGGTTTTTATTTGATTACTTGACTTTTTAAGTAAGAAGAAAAAAGATAAAACAAGATGTGAAAATGTTAATTTTAAAAGGGAAAAATCATAGAGAAATACCTATTTTTGTAACAACAAAACAACGAAGTACATATATATCAAATATTTTTATTATTTTAGAAAGGTATAGGCGAAGAAGCTGTTTATCTTCAAGTTTAAAAAATAAAACTTAAAAACGGAAAAGACAACATTAAATTATGTGTAGGTTATGATATCTTAATAATTAACATTTTTTTATGGTGCTTTTAATTTAAAAAAATGTAAAGATGATATAATTTAGAAAACAAATATGGGGGGTGTCTTTTTTGAAAACAGTGGTTGTTTTAGATTATGGTTCGCAGTATACCCAGCTTATTGTAAGAAGGGTACGTGAAAAGGGGTATTATGCAGAACTTTTACCTTGGGATGCAAAAGAAGAAGAGGTAAAAAGATTAAATCCAACTGCTATTATCCTATCCGGGGGACCTTCCAGTGTGTATGAGAAAGATGCTCCATTTGTACCAGAATATGTTTTACATTTGAATATTCCAATTTTGGGAATTTGTTATGGACTTCAAGCACTTGTACATAAATTTGGTGGAAGAGTAGAAAAATCGCAAAAAAGAGAATTTGGTCATGCAATTTTGGAGGTAGAAGAAGACCCACTATTTGAGGGATTACCAAAAAAATTTGATGTTTGGATGAGCCATTCTGATAGAGTAGAGAAACTTCCTGAGGGGTTCTATGTAATAGGAAGAAGTGAAAATTCACCGTTTGCAGCAATAAGAAACAAAAATGAAACTATTTATGGTGTTCAGTTTCATCCAGAGGTAACACACACACAATTTGGTTCAAAAATATTGGAAAATTTTGTTTCCAAAATTGCAAAGATGGAAAAAAATTGGGAAATGAAGGATTTTGTTTCTGAAAAAATAAAAGAAATAAAGGGGATTGTAGGTAATGATAAGGTAATATTGGGGCTTTCTGGAGGAGTTGATTCTTCGGTAGTTGCTATGCTTTTACACAAGGCTATAGGAGATAATTTAGTCCCCGTGTTTGTTGATACAGGACTTTTAAGGTTAAACGAAGGAGAAGAGGTAAAAGAAAATTTTGAAAGATTGGGTATAAAGATTTTTGTTGTAGATGCAAAAAAGAGGTTTTTAGATGCTTTAAAAGACGTGGAAGATCCAGAAGAAAAGAGAAAAATAATAGGGCATACCTTTATTGATGTATTTTATGAAACCTCAATGCAACTTTTGGAAGAATTTGGTAATATAAAATACTTAGCGCAAGGGACCCTCTACCCGGATATTATTGAGAGTAAGGTAAGCGAAAGAAAATCTGCTGCAAAGATAAAAACACATCACAATGTGGGGGGACTACCTGAAAAATTGCCGTTTAAGATAATAGAGCCATTAAGGTATTTATTCAAAGATGAAGTGCGGAAGATAGGAGAAATATTGGAACTTCCTCAATCAATGATTAATAGACATCCATTTCCAGGGCCTGGACTTGCAGTAAGGATAATAGGGAAAGTTACAGAAGAAGCCATTAGTATATTACAAAAAGCTGACTATATATTTATCGAAGAACTGAAAAAGAACAATCTATATGATAAGGTCTGGCAAGCATTTGCGGTTTTTTTGCCGATAAAGTCAGTAGGAGTTATGGGAGATTACAGAACATATGAGAACGTGATAGCTTTAAGGGCGGTTAACAGTTTTGATGGTATGACCGCTGATTGGTCAAAGTTACCACATGAATTTTTAAATAAAGTTGCAAAAAGAATCATAAATGAAGTAAAAGGGGTTAATAGGGTTGTCTATGATATCACATCAAAACCACCTGCTACAATTGAGTGGGAATAAAATAAAAAACAGAGATTTTTATGGAAAAGTGAAACTTTGTGAAAGATTTTTAGGAAATGAAAAAATATTTGAAATTTTGCCTTATGAATTTGAAGTTGTTGGTGTGAAAAAGGCGAGGTTTCAAGAAATTTGTTGTTTAAAAAATAAAAATGGACATTTGAAATTACAGCTTTTTTACAACAAAACTGATAAAATCACCTCATTGGTTATTTTAAAAGCTGAAAACAAAGAGATTGTAGAAAAATTTGTGAATTATTTTAAATGTTTGGAAATTTATGTGGATGGGAGCTATTCACATGAATTTAAGAGAGCTTCTTTTGGTGTAGTGATTTTATCGAAAAATATTGAAAAATATTATATGGTAATTAACAAATTTTTGAAACACAGAAATGTAACAGGAGAAATTTTGGGAGTTATATATGCACTTAGTTATGCGTATGAAAATGGATATGGGTGTGTAAAATTATATTACGATTATGAAGGTATAGAAAAATGGGTGGTTGGGGAATGGAAAGCGAAAACGGAACTTACGAAGATGTATAAGGAAAAAGTTTTGGAATATGGAAAGTATATAAATATAAAATTCGAAAAGGTTAGGGCACACACAGGAGATAAATACAATGAGCAAGCTGATAAACTTGCGAAATATGCCATTAAAACCAACAGCTCGAACGTTGAATTTGAAATATAAACCCGCTTTTAGCGGGTTTATTTAATTTCAAGTACGAGATTTTTTGATTTTTCAACACATGTTCCTATCTCAAAATCTACTGGATTTTTGAATATAGGTCCATTATATACAAATGTGTGAAATTCTCCGTTTTCCCCACATGCATCTATTCCTATACTTTCGAACTCACTAATTAAGTCAAAAGAAAGATCTTTCCCCAGATATTTTTCTATGTTTAAGTCTTTTTTTACCGCTATGATTTTTGCTTTGAAACCCAATTTTAAGAATTCCTCTACTATTTCCCTTCTGTTTCTTCTCCAAAGAGGTTCAAACACACGCACATTCTTTTTATTACATACATTTTCTACCCAATCAAGATGTTCTTGAAGGTCTATATCACCAAAAATTCCCATTCCTCCCTTAGCATATTCTTCTAAAAAATCCAAAAAGTTTTTTTCGTATTCTCCCCAAGTACTACATTTTGTGATTAGTGGGATGCCTATGCTATTTGCCTGTTTTTCGAGAATACTTTTTGGAAGACCATGAGCACGTGAATGTATACCGTCTTCTGAAAGCATCGTAAAAAGATAATCTACTTTGAACTTTTTTAAACCATGGTAAAGAGCAAGTGTTGAATCCTTTCCCCCACTCCAAGAACAAAAAGTTTTCATAGTACACCTCCTGGTATTTTTAAATTAGTTTTTTCCAATATATCTTTTTTTGAGAATACAAAAGAAGGATTTCCTTCGAGTATTACTTTTTTGTTATCTATAATATACACATAATCTGCCCATTGATAAGCAAAATCACTGTTGTGTGTAGAAATAACAATTGTTTTTCCTTTTTTTAATAATTTATCCAGAATTTTTTGTATGCGTATAAATGATTTGTAGTCAAGATAAGAATCTGGTTCATCGAGCAATATATATTCTGGATTTAAAGCTACAATATCTGCAATAGAAACGAGTTTTTTTTGTCCGTAACTTAAAAATTGTGTAGGTTTATCTTTTAAACTTTCCATCTCAAATTCCTTTATTATTTCTTTTACCCGTTTTTCCACAAAAGATTTTTCATATCCAAGGTTGAAAAGCCCAAAGGATATATCTTGATAAACTTTTACGGGGAGAAGTTGTGTGTCTGGGTTTTGAAAGACAATTCCAACTTTTTTTCGTAATTCCTTGTTTTTTACTAGTGTATTATCTAAGTAAATCTTTCCTTTTTTAGGTTTTAAAAGCCCAGAACATATTAACAAAAGAGTTGTTTTGCCACAACCGTTGTTTCCTAAAATGGCAATTTTTTTATTTTTTGGAAAGCATAAAGTGACATTCTCAAGTACGTATTCTTTATCATATCCAAACGATATGTTCTTTAGTTCTATCATATAATTACCTCCAAATAAATTAAAAACATTTCTGCAATAAAAATCAAACTTATATCTTTTTTTGTATTAAAACGATTTAAGATTGAAATATTGTTTGAATAGAATCTACTAATTAGTCCTTTTTCACTTTCTTTTGAGAAGTATAAAGCTTTATTGAAGATGCCATATGTAAGGTATTTCAGGCTATTAATTGTGTTCTTGGGTGTTGAATATCCGTATCGTGAATTTTGTGAAAGTATTATTTCATTGGTAATATTTAGTAATATGTATATAGCTCTATAGATAAGAAAAAGCATGTCTTTAATTGTCCTATTTGGAATTAGTGATATAAGTTCAAAGACAGGAGTTGTTAATACCAAAAAAAGTATTGATGATACGCCTGCACAACTTCTTAAGAAAACAGAGGTCCCCCTTTCGGGGGTAATCTCTGAAAAGTCAAAAAATAGGGCTATACTAGTTAAAAATATAAAAAGAAAAACACCTAGAAAGATGTTAAATAATTTTTTTGGTGGAACTTTTGTGTATAAAAGTAAAGATATAACCGTGAAAACGGTTATTAAATTGATTATAGGACTAAACCAAAAAGTGAGAAAGAGTAATGATAAAGAAAAAAGTATTTTTGGAAAAGGATGATAGTTTGAAAAACTATTCGTATATGAAATTTTTTCAATTATCATTTTTTACCTTTCTTCCTTTCATATATCCAAAATAGTAACCTATAAATATTGCTCCCAAAGCTGCTTGTAAGGAAAATAATAAACTTTCTATTTCACCACTTGGTGGTTCCCAAATGGGTGAAAACCAAGGTGAATAATCTTTTGCAATAGTACCAATAAGTTCTTCAGCTTGTCCATCTGCACCAGAGAATTCTGCTCCTCCGTTTATTAATAGAGAAAATATAACTAAAATAATACAGATAGAAAGTAGGATTATGTGCTTTTTTGACATTATAATCCCTCCTCAAACAGTTCATTTTTGTTGTATTTGTAGATTAAGTCAATTACAACAACGGTTACAAGTCCTTCAATAATTGCTAGTGGTACCTGGGTTATCGCAAATATACTGAGAAATTTTGCTAAGGAGAAAATGAAACCATGCGTTTTATCTGGAAAGGCCACTGCAAGTTGGAAAGATGTAGTTACATATGTAAATAAATCACCTAAGAATGCAGCCAAAAACACTGCAATATTTCTATTTTTCTTGTAAAGTGATTTGTATATAAAATAACTAACAAGTGAGCCTACGATAGCCATTGAAAATGTGTTTGCTCCGAGTGTGGTTAATCCACCGTGGGCAAGTAACAAAGCTTGGAACAAAAGTACAATCGTTCCTATTACAGTCATTGTAAATGGTCCGAAAATTATAGCACCTAAGCCGATTCCTGTTGGATGTGAGCAGCTGCCCGTAACAGATGGAATTTTCATAGCAGACAATACAAA
This sequence comes from Thermosipho melanesiensis BI429, assembly GCF_000016905.1. Classification (GTDB taxonomy): domain Bacteria; phylum Thermotogota; class Thermotogae; order Thermotogales; family Fervidobacteriaceae; genus Thermosipho; species Thermosipho melanesiensis. The sequence continues at coordinate 749,123 of NC_009616.1, read as the reverse complement.
GGTAAATGCTCCGACAAAGGCAAGAAGCATTTTTAAATTTGGTTTTTCTTTTATAGTTTTTCTGATGGTAAAGAGTCCTATTACAAAAAACGGAAGAGATAAGATATACCAAATTAAAGCGTGGGTTGGTGGAAGAAACCCTTCCATAATATGCATACTAAAGCCAAAAGATGGTACTAAAAAAACTAATAATAAGAAGAACTTTAAGTACCTCATACTTTTCCCTCCTTTAAGTTTTTGGAAAATTTCATTGCGATATCTATAGTTTGTTGGATATCTTCATTTGTATGAGCATAAGAGATAAAGAGACTTTCAAAAGGAGAAGGGGGCAAAAGTATCCCGTATGATAGGAAATACTTAAATAATTTTTTGTACATATTAACGTCTGAAGATATAACTTTTTCGTACGTGTCAACGGAAGAACCGTTAAAGAAAAATGATATCATACTTCCTACCCTATTTACTTTTATATTGAAATCCTTTAGTGCGTACAATAATCCTTCTTCAAGTGTTTTAGCAAGCTCATCTAATTTTTTGTAAAAGTTTTTGTTATTCAAGATAAATTTTAAAGTGGATACTCCTGCTGCAAGGGTAAGTGGATTCCCAGATAAAGTTCCCGCTTGATACACAGGGCCTTGTGGAGAAATTAATTGCATAATTTCTTTTTTTCCACCAAATGCCCCGACGGGAAGTCCTCCTCCAATGACTTTTCCTAATGTAGTGAGATCTGGTATTACATTAAATAGACCTTGAGCGCCATTTTGTGATACCCTAAAACCTGTAATTACCTCGTCGAATATTAAAATACTATTATACTTTTTGGTAAGCTTACGGAGTGTTAACAAAAAATTTGGTTTTGGAGGAACAACCCCCATATTTCCAGCAATGGGCTCTACTATTACACATGCAATTTTATCTCCAAAATTTTCAAATATTTCATTTATGTTTTGTACATCATTATATTTTGCAACTATTGTTTTAGATACAAATTCTTTCGTTACACCTTCTGAATTTGGTGTACCAAATGTAAGTGCACCAGAGCCCGCTTTTACAAGTAAAGAATCTGAATGACCATGATAACAACCTTCAAACTTTACAATAAAATCTCTTTTTGTGTATGCCCGTGCAAGTCTGATTGCACTCATAACTGCTTCAGTTCCAGAATTGACCATTCTTACCATTTCAATTGAAGGAATGTTTTCCACAAGTATCTGTGCCATTTCCACTTCCAAAGGATGACATAGCCCGTAACTTGTTCCTTTTTGTGATTGTTCATTTATTGCATTAATAACTACCTCGTGTGAATGGCCTAATATAAGTGCTCCCCAAGATTGGATATAATCTATATATTCGTTGTTATTTATGTCTTTGATTTTACTACCTTTTGCGCTTTTTACGAATATGGGGTCAAGTTCAACAGATTTAAAGGCTCTTACAGGGCTATTTACACCGCCTGGCATAAATTCTTTTGCTTTTTCAAACATCTAATCCCTCCAAGAATTTTTTTATTTTTTCTTTTAATTGTTTTACTTTTTTTGGGTTTTCTCCGTTTGTGGAAATTGAAATAGTGTATCCTTTGTATTCGATTATTGCAGGCATAATAAATTCACAAAAAATTTTACTTGTTGCATTATTTGTAAGTATCTTCTTCTTTTTTGCTTCATGATGGATCTTTTCGTTTAGTTTTTTGTCGTTCGTTGTGATTATTACAACATCAAATCCTTCTAAATCACCTGGTGAATACTCTTTTTCTATATACATTACTCCTTTCGTGTTTTTAATTTCTTTTGATATATTTTTCGCTATAACTGTGACATCGGCTTTATTTACAAAGTATTTTAGTTTTCTTGCGGCAACTTTTCCCCCACCAATTACAAGACATTTTTTTCCCGTTAAGTTCAACATTATTGGTATGAAAGCCATTTTGCAACATCCTTTGCATGGTAAGTTATAATAATATCTGCACCTGCACGTTTCATGCTTGTTAGAGTTTCAAGCACTACCTCTTTTTCATCTATCCATCCTTTTTGTGCAGCTGCTTTTACCATGCTGTATTCTCCACTTACGTTGTATACTGCAACTGGAATGTTAAAAGTTCTTTTTGTGGCTTCAACTATGTCTAAGAATGAAAGTGCAGGTTTAATCATCACAATATCTGCTCCTTCTTCGATATCTAATGCTATTTCTCTCAATGCCTCATTTTTGTTTGCAATATCTAATTGATATGTCTTTCTATCACCAAATTTTGGAGCAGAATTTGCCGCATCTCTGAAAGGTCCGTAGAATGAAGAAGCAAATTTTGCGCTGTAAGACATGATAGGAATGTCTGAAAAATTATTTTTATCAAGTGTTTTTCTTATTTTTTTCACTCTACCATCCATCATATCGGATGGTGCTATCATATCTGCACCACTTTGCGCGTACGATAGCGATATTTCAGATAGTAATTCTACAGATTCGTCGTTTAATATTATTCCATCTTTTGTAATACCGCAGTGTCCATCTTCTGTGTAAGAGCAAAGACATACGTCTGTAATAAGGTAGGCGTCTTTTATTTCTGATTTAATTTCTTCCAACGCTTTATTTACAATATTTATACACTTTAAATCTTTTTTATTTGGTACACCAAAGAGTAAGAAGGCATTAATACCTAGATTTCTTAAAGTTTTAATCTCATCAATTGCCATGTCTATAGAAAGCCTGAATATTTCTGGCATTGATGGAATTTCTTCTTTGATTTTGTATCCGTCCTTTATAAACAAAGGGTATATTAAATCGTTAGTAGTTAAATGTGTTTCTCTAATAAGGGATCTAATAGTTTCGTTATTTCTCAATCTTCTTAGTCTTTTCATGTTTTCCCTCCCAAAGTATTATTTCTTTTGAAAGTTCCTCAAATGTTGCTTTTTTAGGTGTTATGTGTACTTTGTATCCGCGTTTTTCTATCTCGCTTTTTGTTGTGGCTCCTATAGCACAAATAATTTCAGAAGTTAAAGTGACCATGTTTCTGAAATAGTGGAATGAAGAAGGGCTGGTAAATACCACGTAATCTACTTTATCATTTATTATTTTTTGAAGTTTAGTTTTGTTTTTCAAAATTGGTATATTTTCGTATGCAGTTATTTTATATATGTGTGTAGGAACAGTTGAAATATTTGAGGTTAACGTTGCACAGGGAAGAGTTATTTTGTCGTATATATCCTTTGCTGTTTTTCCAACTAAAGTTGGATATATACCATAATTTTCCAATAATTTTGAGGTTTTTTCTCCCACTACTGCTATATCTGCTTTTATTTTGCGTACATCCATTTTTATCATCTTTAACGTTTCAAAAAAGAAAATTACTCCATTTTTGCTTGTGAAAACAATGCTTTTGTAATTATCTATTTTTTTCATGAAATCCTTTATATTTTCATACTTTGGTATTATCTTAAACGTAGGAATACAGTAAACAATAGCACCTTGTTCTTCTAATAAGTCAAATTCACTACTATATTCTCTGGTTATGAGTATCTTTTTTCCAAATAGTTTTTGATTTTCAAACCAATTTATGTTTTTATTTACAACACTGCCAATTATCAAGAGAGAAGGTGATGGAATGTTTTTTGGTAGATTTGAAATTGTGGTTCTTATTGTTTTTTGTGTGTTATACGTACCATTTGAAATAATTGCACATGGCGTGTCTTTGCCATATGTTTTCATTAATTGTTTTTTTAAATTATTAAGATTTTTCCCTGCCATTAGAAAAATAGATGTTCCACGGTTTTTTCTTAAGTCTATTTCTTTGTGCCCGGTATATATATGGACACTTGAAGAAACCTCCCTGTGAGTTATTGGGATACCTGCATAGGTTGGTACAGCTATTGCAGATGTAATTCCTGGAATTATTTTTACTTCTATGTTTTTGCTTTTTAAATATTCGAATTCTTCTGCTCCCCTACCAAAGAGTATGGGATCTCCTCCTTTTAGTCTTACGACTATTTCAACATTCTTTGCCTCTTCTTCTAATATTTTGTTTATCTCTTCTTGTGTTTTATAGTGTCTTCCTGCCTTTTTTCCAACGTATATAAGTTTTGCTCCTTTTTTCGCAAGAGAGAGTAGTTTTTTATTTATCAATCTATCGTAGACGATTGTGTCAGCATTTTTAATTATTTCTAGACCTTTTACAGTAACTAACTTTAAGTCACCTGGTCCAGCACCTACAAGGTAAACTATTCCCATATTATCTCTCCTAAAATCTTTTCAATTTCGGGTGATTCAAATGTAAATTTTTTTCTTTCGTTATTTTTGAACATATAGCATGTGACTTTTTTGCTAGCATCGCAGTAGAAACCAAAAGGTGTATTACAATCAAAGTTCAGTAGCGAAAGTATTTTTCTTTCAATTTGAGTTTCTACTTCTGTTTTGGGATCAACAATTACATCTTTTATTTCTTCAAAAGGTTTGAGAAATTTTTCTGAAAATTCAAGTGCCAAAATTCCTTGACATGGAGCGGGGACAATTTTTTCAAATTCAAAAAGATTTGTTATTTTATCTTTTAGTCCCAACCTGATTACTCCCGCTGCCGCAATTACAATACCGTCTAATTCTCCTATTTTTTTTATGCGTGTATCTACATTTCCACGGATAGGGACTATTTCTATATCAGGTCTTAACATGTTGATTTGTAATGCTCTTCTTTTGCTAGATGTACCAATTTTTGCCCCTTTTTTTAGATTGAAAAAGTTCTCTTTTCCAATGAATACATCATTTGGGCATTCTCTTTTTAGAACGGAAGTTAAAAACAGTTTATCAGGTATTTTGCTTGGAAGATCTTTCATACTGTGGATAGCGATATCTAACTTATCGTCTAGAATTAATTTTTCAATATCACTTACAAAAACACCTTTTCCGCCAATTTTATCTATGGGTGTTTTTAATCTATCTCCTTTTGTAACAACAGGGGTTATTTCAAAATCTATATTGGGTAGTAATTCTTTTAGTTTGTTTACAACTAACTGTGTTTGGATTAATGCAAGTTTACTTTTTCTTGTTCCTACCCTTATTTTCATATAACCTTCTCCTTTATATAGTTGATGTGGTAGCTTACAATTTTCTTAGTACAACTTTTGAGGCTTTTTTGTATTTGTTTTAATGAATTATCATCAAGCAGTATTTTTTTTGAAAGTTTTTCAATTTCTTCATACACAAGTTTTTCTGCAAGATTTTGAATGTATAAAATATCATCTTTTACTGTTTGCAATTTGTACCATGTTAGGAATTTTTTTATTCTAGTTTCTATTAAATTTTGGATTGTGCTTATTTTTTCCTGTCTTAGTTTGTTGTATTTTTTTGAAATTTCGTTGAGGTCCTCAAGTGTGTAGAGTGTGTGATATTCTTTAATACTTGGTTCTATATTTCTAGGCATGGAAAGATCAATGAAGATAATGTTTTTTTGTGAATTAACTTTTTTTTCTTCTACTACATAATGCGGAGCATTTGTAGCACTAATAACAACATCGGAGGAAGAGATGTGTTTGTACTTTTCCTCAAAATCTACTATGTTAACTTCGGAAAACATTTTTTTTATCTCATATGCTTTTTTTATGGTTCTGTTTGATATATAGATATCAGCTCCTCGTGAAACAAGATATTTAATTACCTTTTGTCCCATCATACCAGTACCAATTACAAATATTTTTTTTCCTTCTATATTTATTTGTTCCTCTATTAACTTTACCGCTATATAGCTTATCGATAGAGGATATTTATTTATCCCTGTTTTTGTTCTAGCCTCTTTACCAAGAGAGACAGCTTCATTAAAAAGTTTATTTAGGATTTTTCCATGACAGAAATTTTTATGGGTGTTTTTAACTTGTGAGAGTATTTGATGTTCACCAAGCACCATTGAGTCTAATCCACATGAAACCTTAAATAGGTGTCTAACAACATCTATACCGCTTTTTCGTATAATATACGGTTCAATTATTTCGTTAATTGTCAAAGGTTCTTTGTCACCAATATAGTATATTTCCCTTCTGTGGCAAGTTTTTAAGACAGCTACTTCCGTGGTTTTTACTTTGAGAGAACTAAAAAATTCTTGTTCATCAAAGTCGAATTTTTCTAAAATGTATATAGGTGTGTTTCTACCTAATCCCACTAGATTTAATTTCATTTTCTACCTCCTGGATAAGTTTATCCATAGAATATATTGTGTTTGGATAATTTATATTTGGTTTTTTAATAACTATAATTGGTATGTTTAACATTTTAACTGCTTTGATCTTTTCGTTTAGATTACTTTCCTTACTTACTACAACATCCACTTGTTTTTCTTTAAACAAAATGTAATTCAAATTTTTAGAAAAGGGACCTTGCATAGCAATGATGTTCTTTGGTGGTATATTTAGTTTTTCACAAATTTCGATAGATTCCAAAATGGGTAATATCCTTACAAAAACTATCTTTTTTTTTATTAATTCTTTGTATATATGTAAATTTTTACTTCCTATGGTGAAAAATATTCTTTTAAATTTTTCACAAATTTTTTGTGCTTCATTATGAGAATTTACATAAATAATTTTTTCGTATTTTTCAATATTTTCTTTTTCAGTGTATCTTAAGTATTTTATTCCCAATGCATCTGCAACGTTAATTGCTATTTTGCTAATTTCTTGAGCAAAATCATGTGTGGCATCGATAATGATTTTTACGTTATTATCTTTGACAAGATTTTCAAGTTTCCTATTGTTCAAAGCTCCATATATACTTTTAATATTTTCTACTACTCCATATTTTGTTTTTGATGAGATTATGACATTATATTCTTTTGATAAAATTTTTGCAATTTTATTTCCCATAGATGTTCCTGAAAGTACAAGAATCACTTGTACCACCTTGGGGTAATAAGTTTTTTATTTTTTTCGAAAGAATATTTGTTGCCAATGATTATAGTTGTATTCATATCTATAAAATCTAAGTTATTTAGTATATTTGAAAGGTTAATAATTTTGTAAGTGAAATTTTTTCTGTAGCAATTTTTAACAAGTGCTACTTTGGTTTTTGGTGGTTTTATAGAGATAATAGTTTCTAAAATCCTTTTTGTTTTCTTTTTTCTTACTTTGCTTGTTGGATTGTACAAGATCATTACCAAATCTGCTTTTGCCGCATATTCAATTCTTTTAGTTATATTTTCTAAGGAAATGTTATAATCTGATAAACTAATAACTGCAAAATCGTTTAAAGGAGCACCTATTAAGCTAGCACAAGAGCTTAATGCGGTTACACCGGGTATTATCTCTATTTCATCTGTTAAGTTGAGTAAAATGTTTGAAAGACTGTATATATTAGGATCTCCTCCACAAATTAATGCAACATTATACCCTTCTTTGCTTAACTTAATAGCATCTTTACATCGTTTTTCTTCTTCACCCATGGCATACTCAATAACATTTTGATTCTCAAGCAATGACCTTATTTGGTTTATATATGTAGAATATCCCAAGACAACATCTGCTTCTTTTATAGAGTTAATAGCCTTTAGTGTCATGTTATCAATATTTCCCGGACCAATTCCTACAAGTTTTATCATTTTACTTCCTCCAAACTGATATGGTAATCCCATTTTTTTTGTGGAATAGCATTTCTTTTCCTTTACTTTCAAGATAAGCGCTGTGTCTTGAAACGCCACATATTCCAAATGTTTTTTTTACAAAACTAGAACATTCAAATAAGTGTTCTATTTTTTTTATTTCTTGTAAAGTATAGAATTTTATTGGAACTTTTAGGTATTTTGATAATTCTATTATCGCTTTTTCATCTTTCTTTATTTCTGCCGATGTAATGGTGCATATACTTTTTAGTGATAAATTTAGTTTTTTGAAACAAAATTCTAATTCGGATAATAATTGCTTAAAGGGAATATCTTTTTTACAACCTATACCTACTACTATATTTTTTGGCCTTAATATTACATGTGTTTTTTCACTATTTACTATTTTGTTTGTTATGTATACCTGTGCTTTGGAATTTTTGTATACAGTACTCTTTATATCTATGTTTAAGTAATCATCGACAATGAAATCAACCTTTTCATTATTAACGAGCATAGAAGATATAACTTTTATATTTTCTTTATTTTCAATTTCAAAGTTGTATTTTTTTGCAATTAAATCTATCGCAGGAACGTTGTTTAAATCAGTTGCTGTGGTTATTACAGGATTTGCATTTAAGATTTTTGCGATTTTTAGTGTAAGTTCGTTTGCACCACCGACGTGTCCAGATAAAAGACTTATTACATTTTTTCCTTTTTCGTCTATAACAACAATTGCAGGATCTGTGTATTTGTCCTTTATAAATCCACAAATAGTTCTTACTACTATACCAGTTGCCATAATAAGTATGAGTGCATCATATTTGTGAAAGATCCTTTTGACGAAATCTTTAAGAGGTAATATATTATCTTTTTTAGTAAATATATCTGTTTTTATGTATTTTCTAATCTTTTCAGCAACACATTTTCCGTTGTTTGTTAGTGTAATAGTTGCTATCTTCATGGTTTTACCTTCCTAAATTTATGTGAAAAATTTTTGTCGTATAGTTTTGAAAATGTATCTTTTTTCTTGAATACTTCACCTACGAATATAAGGGCGGTGTTTTTGATTTCTTTTGCTTTTTCTGTTATGTTTTCAAGTGTTCCATGTATTATTTTTTCATCTTTCCAAGTTGCTTTGTAAACAACTTTTACAGGTGTATCTATCGGATACTCTGTTTTTAATGTTTCAACTATTTCACTGAGATAATTGACACTCAAAAAGATAATAAGCGTTGACTTATGTTTTGCAAGCTCTTTAATGTTTTCCGGGGTTGGTATATTTTTTCCATACCTTGTGAATATAACTGTTTGTGAGATATCTGGAGCTGTAAGTTCACTTTTAATCTTTGCGGCCGCTGCAAAAGCAGAACTTACCCCTGGAATAATTTCATATGGAATATTCATCTCTTCTAAAAAATAAATTTGTTCGTTTATTGCACCATATATGGAAGGATCTCCTGTGTGTAGTCTTGCAATATCTTTTTCTTTGTATTTTTTGTATATATCAATAATCTCTTCAAGAGTTAATTTAGAGCTGTCAAATATTTTTGCATCTTTTTTTGTGAAATTTAAGATTTCTTTGTTGACTAAAGAGCCTGCGTATATTACTACATCGCATTTTTGAAGAATTTTGTATGCTTTAAGGGTGATAAGTTCAGGATCGCCCGGCCCTGCACCAATGAAATAAACCATTTATTTTTCTCTCCTTTTTGCCATGATTATTGACATGTATGGTAATTTTTCCGGAAGAAAATTATATGTTTTCTCTTCTAAGGTGCCGAGTTTTTCAGCGACAAATGTGTTGAAATCAACTAGTACATCTTTTATTTTTTCCAAATTTTTGGGTTTTAAGATAACGATATTGTCAAAAATTTTCGATGCTTTTTTTAAAAGTTCAAGATTTGTTCCAGGAACTATTGCTACGCCTTCGTTTTTTATTGAAATTGGAATGTTTAATTTTGAAGCGGCATAAGATATAGAGTTTACCGCTGGTATGGTTTGTGTTTTAAATCCTATCTTTTCAACTTCTCTTGCTATGTATATGTAGGTACTGTATAGATTTGGATCTCCAATGGTTACAAATGCAACATCTTTTTCTTCTTTTAATTGTTCTACGATTTTGGATATATCAACTTTTTTTCTTTCCTTCATGGATATTTCTAAAAATTCGATTTTTTCGTTTGTATATTTTTTAACAATATCATATGCAATGCTTCCACTTTCTGTTTTAGGACAGAAAATGTAGTTAGTAGATTGTAATATTTCTTGTGCTTTTTTTGTAATTAGGTTTTCTGGCAAAACGCCTATTCCAAATAGTATAAGCTTCACCTCCAAAATGTTATGAGAAAAATAGGATTGTTTGATAAAAACATGTGCTTTTTTCCTTTTTTTATCTTTGTTATTCCCACTTGTATAATTTCGCTGTTGTAATGTTTAAAAAATTTTATTGTGGTATATAGAGTTTCGAGTGTTATGGCACTTATTGTTATTCTTTTTGGCAAGATATTTTCTATGCATTCTAAAACACTTTCAGTGTTGTTATCACTTCCACCTACAAATACTTTATCCGGTTTAGAAAGAAATTTTAAAGCATCGGGTGCAATACCGTGAATTATTTCGATGTTTTTTCTATCCGCCTTTTGTATGTTTATTTTGATTGTATTAATACGTTCTTTTTCCTTTTCAATAGCATACACTTTTTTACAAAAGTAAGATGCTTCTATTGATATTGCACCACTTCCTGCACCAATATCCCAAAAGATTTCAGTTTCTTTTAACTTTAGTTTTGATAGTATTATTGCCCTAATTTCTTGTTTTGTCATAGGTGTATTTTCGTGATGGAAAAATTCATCATCTAAGAACATATCTTTACTCCTTTAATATGATTACGGAGTTTATCTCAAAATTTTTTTCAAAATTTAAAAGTTTTTTTGTTGGAAATTTGTATATCTTTTCATTTTCATAAGATAAATTTTCACCAACGAATATGGAGTAGTTTAACATTTCGTTTTCAACTAATTTTTTGGCTATGTATTGTGGCGTTCTAATTTTATCGGTAAATAAAAAGACGTTTTCTTTTTTTAATGTTGATATGAAATCTTCTTCTTTTCCATGAAGACTTATAACCCTTAGATTATTTAGGCTTATTTTTATTTTACTTGCCATATATTGAACACAACTTATTCCAGGAATAATTTCCACATTTTTAATGTGTTTTAATATAGTATTTGCGATACCGTACAAGCTTGGTTCTCCTGATGCAAGAATAACAACGTTTTCATAGCTATAAAGTGTTGAGATGTCAAAGTTTTTATCTATAATTATTTTCTTCTCACAATCAAACAAGTCTAGGTGTCTTTTCCCACCAACTAATACTTTTGCTTGTTTGATTTTTTCTAAACCTTCAAGGGTAATATATTTTGGATTACCGGGTCCTATTCCCACAATGGTTATCAATTGAATCACTCCAAGTTTTGAATAGTATTCCTTTTTTAAGTGAAAAGATTAATACTTCTACATCCAATTGCCCTTTTATATATTCTTTGCACCTTTTTTTTATCTTTTGAGATATAAATTTAAAAATTTTTTTATCGTTAACTATTTCTAAAATTTCTTCTGTGGTATTTGCTTGCAAAGTTTGTTTTAGTATATCTGAGTTATAGCCGTTTACCGAAAGATATGCAGTGAATATCTCATTTCTAGCATCAGCTATGTGACTATGTGTGTTAAATATTCCTCCTGCCACCTTTATCATTTTTCCTATTTGTCCAATTAGATAAACTTTTTTTATTTCGTATTTTACAGCACATTCCAGGGAAAATCCCACAAAATTTCCCATGGTGACCATTGGAATATTCTTTTTTGCGTATTTTTTACTGTAGTTTCCAAATACCAAACATAGTTCTTTACTTTCTGCACTTGCCATTTTTATTTCAAGTTCGATAGTTTTTTTATATGCGCTTTTTGACAAAGGCTCCACTATACCAGTGGTACCTAAAATTGATATCCCGTTTATTATCCCCAATTTTTCGTTTAAAGTATTTTTTGCTATTTTTACACCTTCAGGTGCAAATATAGTTATTTTTACATTTTTTTCTTTGGGAAGTACCTTTTTTACTTCTCTTTCAATCATTTTTCTAGGAACAGGATTTATTGCATAATTTCCTACATCTACAGGGAGACCTTTTTTTGTGACAATTCCAATACCTTCACCGCCTGTTATCAAAAATTTTTCTGATTCTTCAACTTTTGCATAAATAATCATATTATGTGTAACATCTGGATCATCACCGGCATCTTTTTTTATACCGCATATTACGTAATTATTTCCCTTTTCGATGTAGAATATGTTTAATTCAAGTTTGATTTTCGCTGGTGTATCAATTTCTATTGTTTTAATTATTTTTTTGTTGAAGAGTATATAAGTTGCTGCTTTAGCAGCTGCAGCTGCACATGAGCCAGTTGTGTATCCATATCTATTCATTTTCCACCATCTTTAACAGAGCGTTAACTATTGCAACTGCAACGGTGCTTCCACCTTTTCTCCCTTTTGTGGTTATTGAAGGTACATTTTGTTTTAACAAAAGTTCTTTTGACTCTTTTGCACCAACAAATCCTACAGGTACACCAATAACCACATTTGGGTAAAATGTTCCCTTTTCTATGTAGTTACATAGTGTAAAAAGGGCTGTAGGTGCGTTGCCAATTACAAATATTGAATTATTTTTATTTAAAGCCTTTTCCATTGCGGCAATAGAACGGGTAATTTGTCTTTTTTGTGCAATTTCTTTTACATCTTCATCCTCGACGTAACAATTAATTTTTACATTGTATTTTTCCAATATACTTTTATTTATTCCTGCCTTTATCATGTTTGTATCTGTTACTATATTCTCTCCGTTTTTAATAGCGTTTTTGAAGGCATCAATAGGATTGTTTGAAAATATAAGTAGTTCTTCGTATTCAAAATCTGCTGTTGCATGTATAACACGTGTTACGATATCTAATATTTCTTTTGGATGTTCTTTTTTAAGCTCTTTTTGTATGAGAAAAAAGCTTCTTTTTTCTATTTCCATAGGATTTGAAAATTTCATAAATTTTCAATCCTTTCAAACAAAATTTCTGATATTCTTTTGTCGTACAATAGAGGTGGAAGAATAGTTGCGTTTATTTTGTATTTAGATATAATTTCTGGGATATCTTTTTTTATGTGGTTGCCTTCATAGAGAAAAAGTGGTAACACGTATATTTTAGTTACATTTTCATTCAAGAATTCTTTCAATGCGTCATCTATACTTGGGGTGTTAAATTCCATAAAGCCTAACTTTGTATTTGGGTATTTTCTTTTAATATCTTCGAAGTATTTGAAGACAATTTGTTTTGTTTCTTCAACTTTACTTCCATGTGCTACAAGTAATATATTTTTCATCTTGCAACCTCCTGATCCACTCCCTTTGAAACATTTGCAGATTCAAAAGTAGCCATTTCCCTTATCATCTTAATTGCAGCTTCTATAATGGGCATTGATAAAACCGCACCAGTACCTTCTCCAAGTCTCATATCAAGATCTAATATCGGTCTTACCCCTAAACTATCCATTATCACCTTATGTCCTTTTACCTTTGATTTGTGTCCAAATAACGCATATTCCTTTACTTTTTCATCCATCTTGTATGCTAGTAAAAATCCCGCTGTCGTTGGAAATCCATCTATTACCACCGGAACCCTCTTTTCCGCTGCCTGTAATATAAATCCTGCCATCTCACCTATACAGTAACTTCCCACCTTTGCCAGTACATCTAGCGCATCATTTTTATCCGGTTTGTTTATCTCTATTGCCCTTTCTACCGCTTTTTTCTTATTTTTTAACCTTTCATTATCTATGGGAGTTCCTATATCCAGAATGTCATCTATGTTATATCCAAATGCAGCTGCCATTGCCGTTGCCGTTGTTGTGTTACCTATTCCCATATCCCCTATGGCGAGTAAATCAGCGCCACTTTCAATGGCATCATTTGCAATTTGTCTTCCGTAGTTAATAGAAAGGAGTGCCTCATCTTTGGTCATGGCAGGACCTTTGGAAAAATTTTTTGTACCGTACCCCACTTTCTTTTTAATGAGGAAGGGATGGTCTTCAAAATCATAGTCCACTCCGGCGTCTACCACATATACATTTGCATCAACGTGATTAGAGAAGACGTTAATTGCAGCTCCTTTGTTTAAAAAGTTAAAAACCATTTGATACGTAACCTCTTTTGGATAAGCCGAAACATTTTCTTCGACAATACCATGGTCCGACACAAACACATACACTCTTTTGTCTTTAAAAAGTTCCGGAATTTCTTTTTCTTGTATTAAGGCTATTTTAAGTGCTATTTCTTCGAGATATCCTAAACTTCCGACAGGTTTTGTAAGGTTGTTTAATCTGTGAATAACTTTTTCCCTTAATGTCACAATCTCCCTCCTTTATAAACGAAAAATCCCACAAAAAGCCCCTAGCTTTTGTGGAGTCCATACATCTAAGGCAGGTCTCCCGGCTCCCGGATCAACCTACTCTCCACGCCTTCCCAGGAAAAATTCCCAGTGGCATTTTGTGGATTTCGTCCCCGGTTACGGTTGCTGGGCAGCCCCGGACTTTCACCGGAGTTCCCTTTTAAACCGCTTGGTACCCTAGATGTTTTATTATTTTGATTTTTTCGTTAAGATTATATCACCATATCTTTATTGATGCAATTATTTATTTCATTGGAATATTTTCAAAATATCTAAATTTTCGTTTAAAAGCACGAATTTTGCTATATATCCCTTTTTTATTCTTCCCATATTAAAATTTAAATTTTGTAAAGCATTGAAAGATGATACAAGAGAAAGCTCCTGTAAAGAGCAGTTTGTAATTTTTTTGAAATTTTTAACTCCCTCTATATATCTTAATGTACTTCCCGCAAGTGTTCCATCTTCAAGTTTTGCTGTTTTATCCTTTACTTTTACAAGAAGGTCTCCAAGCTCGTATATTCCATCTTTTAAACCAGTTGCGGATATGCTATCGGTTATAAGTATAATTTTTGGGGGACCTATTATGTCGTATACCAGCTTTATAAATTCAGGGGAAGAATGGATAAAGTCAACGATTAATTCTACATAAGGTTTATGAAGAAAAACACCACCTACTATTCCTATGTTTCTATGGTGCATAGAAGACAAAGCATTTGGAAAGTGGGTAATTCTGTTTACGCCTGTTTCTAAGAATTTTTTAAATAATTCGTACGGTGCATCTGAATGACCAATTGATGGAACTATATTATTTGGAAGAGATTTTAACAGCCTTTCTGCACCATTTATTTCGGGGGCAAAGGTTATAATCTTCACATTTTTTAAAGATGGCAATTTCCCTTCATAATCTTTTATATATCCAATATTTTGAGCCCCGGATTTTTTGGGATTGATAAATGGACCTTCAAAGTGAAGTCCAATAAGAGAGTGATGATTAGCGCTTGAAAAGTTTTCTGTTACTTTATTTAATTTTTCAAAGTTGTGAGAAACAGTTGTTGGAAATAGATATGTTACGCCATCTTTTGATACGTATTCTGCCCATTTTTCAAAATCCTCCTTGTTTGCGTTCATACAATCTATTCCCATATATCCATGTGTATGTGTATCAACAAAACCCGGCATTAAAACGTATTTAGGAGTGCAATCATATCTTTTTATATTTATAATCTCTTCTTCAAACTCCACATCCCCTGTATATTCACCTTCAATGGGGTCTACAATAAGCGCTTTTTCCACAACCATATTTTTCCTCCTAAAGTATCACACTTTTTGATAACTTATCCGGTTTATCTGGGTTTAAACCGGAAATTATTGCCTTTTTGTATGCAAGAATTTGTGAAAAAATAATTTTTAAAGGAGTTTCAAGCCCTTTGTTGTATTCTATATCTAAATCTCCGTTTTTTCCCAAATAAATTACTTTTGTATGTTTTTCAAGCTCTTTTTTCAATTGAAATTCATACTTGGTATCTTTGGAATTAATTACAACAAGGGAATTTTCAGTTAATCTTGAAATAGGACCATGTCTATATTCTAAAGGTTCATGAAACTCTACAAATTGTTTAGCCATTTCTTGAATTTTTAGTGCTCCTTCTTTTGAGATACCGTATTCTTCATCAAATCCCAAAAACACAAAATGGTTGTACCCTTTTAAGTTTATTTTATCAAGTATCACTTCAGAATCGTAGATTATTTTTGAAGAAATTTCGTCAATGTTTTCTTTTTTTATTAGGAAATGTAATATTGATACAAAAGAACCAGTCATTACAATACTTTCTTCGTGTAAAAAATCAAATGAAAATGTTTGCGAGCAGACTTTTTCAAGAGATGTGCCTTTTTCGCAGGTAATACCTATTGTGTGTATCCCGTGTTCCTTAAAAATTTCAGCGGCTTTAACTGTTTCCGTTGATTCACCTGTTCTTGAGATAAATATCCCCACATCTGTCTTTGGAGCGTAATTAAAGGCTACCACTTTTCCACCTGTCATCACATTTGATTTTATCCCAAAATTTTTTAAGACATTTGAAGCAGTATACGCAAGGTTGTACGAAGAACCACAACCAACAAATGTATACATTTTTGAATTGGAAAATTCAAGAGAGTAATTTCCTATCATTTTTAAAAGTTTTGGAATACGTGTGATTTCTAAATATGTGTAATTCATCCTTTTAAAGCCCCCTTTGTAATCCCTGAAATAATCTGTTTTTGGAAAACTAAGAATACAATAATTACTGGAATACCAATTATAGAAGAAGCGGCCATTAACCTTGGCCAATCTATTTGATTTAGTTTTTGGTACATGGCAAGTCCTACTTGCACTGTTCTCATCTCCCTTGAATTTGTCATAACAAGGGGATAGAAAAGGTCATTCCAAGTTGCAATAAAGGTGTTTATAGCCATAACTGCAATAGCTGGTTTTGATAATGGGAATACAATTTTAAAAAGTATTTGAAAGGTATTTGCACCATCTACGTATGCCGCTTGTTCTAATTCAACTGGTAGTTGTTCGATGTATTGTTTTAATAAAAAGATGCTAAAAGGTGTTACAAGCATGGGAACTGTAAGTGCAAAGTAGGTATCTATCCATCCAAATTTTTTCATTAAAATGAATATGGGAATAATGGTTACTTGAGGTGGAATCATCATAGTTGCGAGAATTATGGAAAAAAGTAGATTTTTTCCAAAGAATTTTCTCCTTGCAAAAGCATATGCGACCATAGTGGAGAAGATAATATTTCCAATAACGACAATTGTAGAAACAAGAAAACTGTTAAATATATACCTTCCAAATAAATCTTCTTTTAAAACGTTAACGAAATTTAAAAGAGTTGGAAATTTATAAATAAGTTTTACATCATCTAGGTAATGTTTATCATTAAAGTGAAATATTATTTTTGAAATATATCTTAAATCAATTCCTTTTATATCACTTATGGTATATTTATACCAATCATTACTACCATTAAATTTTTTTATTGTGTTTTTTCCAAACGCATCAATGATTTCAACGGAAAAATTTTCATTACCTTTTGCCCAAAATTCGATATGTTTTGCTACTCTTATGTCGAGTTTATCCGTTAAAAGTGTTATATCACCATTTGCAAGAATTGATTTTGTACTTTGGGAAGAATCATTTATCAGTTTAAAGTTTCCCTTTACTTTTCTTTTTAAATATATAGCGTATTTTGTTTCAAAATCGTTTATATACCGTTCTTTAATAACCTTAGTCAAATTACCGCTAGGAATTACTGCGGTGTAAAACATAGAAATCATTGGAAAAAGAGATAAGATTAATAGTACAAACATTAAGATTAAGAGTAGGTACTTTTTCATAAATTTTCACTCCTAAGAAGTTTTCCCTGTAATAATGTTATAGTTAAGATGATTAATACAAGTATGTACGCTATTGCAGAAGCATAACCCATCTCAAAGTTTCTAAAACCTACTATGTATAGATAGTGTACAATAGTTTGTGTTGCGTTCATAGGTCCTCCACCTGTCATTGTGAATATTTCCGAAAATATTTGAAAAGATCTTATAGTATTTAATGCTATAACGAAATACATAGTTGGTTTTAAAAGTGGAAGGGTGATTTTAAAAAACATTTTTGTTTTATTTGCACCATCTATTGCTGCGGCTTCGTATAGCTGCTGAGGTATACTTTGGAGCCCCGCAAGAAATAAGATGGTATAATATCCAATAGCAGCCCAAATATCCATTATCATTATAGATAAAAGGGCTGTTTTTGTGTTAGCAAGCCAACTTGTTGGAATAGGATTTTGTCCAAAGAATTCTAACATTTTGTTGAAAAAACCATCAGCACTGTAAAGATACATCCATGTTGTGGATATAACAACCATGGAAATAACAGATGGTAAGAAAAAACCTGCTTTAAATAAATCTTTTAGTGGAAGAAATTTGCTGTTTATAAGTACGGCAAGTAATAGTGAAAATACAGTGGTAAATGGAATAGTTCCCACTACAAAAATTACCGTGTTTTTCAATGCGACTAAAAAGACTTCATCTTGGAATGCTTTTATGTAGTTTTTTAAGCCGACAAAGTTAAATTCTGGACTTAGAGCAGAGTAATCAGTGAAACTCATAAAAAATGAGTATACTATGGGAAATATCCCAAATACCGCAAATAATATTAAAAAAGGTGAAAGAAGAAGAAAAGTTTCCAAATTATATCTTACCTTTTTTTTCAAACTAACCACCCCAATAATCCCCTGCCATATGGCAGGGGAACCTTTTTATTCACCATCTAATATCTTTTGAATTTTCATGTTGTATTCGAATAACACAGAATCAACGTCTGCATCTTCCAATATTATTTTTTCTATAGCTTCTGTTAGTACTGCCTGCACTTTTGGCCACGCAGGAATAGGCGGAACAGGTTTTGCATATGCATTTTGTTCATAAAATACTTTGTGCATTGGATGATCTTCAAACCAAGGATCTTTTCCCGCATCAACGTGAGATGGGAATATTGCTGGCCAAATCATCGCAACTTCCATAGCAATGTCAGGTTTTATCAGAAACTCTACTAGTTTTTGTGCCTCTTTTTTATGTTTTGAGTGTTTCATAATAGCGAGTACTTCTGCGCCGGCAAAAGATGCGTGTGTTCCATACCATGATGCAGGTTTGGGGATAAATACGACGTTAAATGGTAATTCTGGATAATTTGTTTCAAGATAATCAATATCCCATGCTCCACTTACATACATACCAATTTTCCCTTCTCCAAATGCTTTTGCAAGATCTGCTTGTTTGGTTTTAAGAGAGTACTTTGAAAGTGCTTTATAGAACTTTGCCGTTTCATTTACCTTGCATGAGGTAAGAAGTGCTCTTTTTCCATCTTCTGAGATAATATCTCCGCCTGTTCCCCAAACAGCGGGTAAGAACCATTGTTGCCAAGGACTGTAATTTTCACCTGCGGGCATACCAAAGCCGTATATATCTTCTCCAAGTGAATCTATATCTTTTGCAGCATTGTAAAGTTCTTCCCAAGTTTTTGGTGGATTTTCTGGATCTAACCCAGCCTTGTCAAAAAGATCTAGATTGTAGAATAGTGCCCTTGTTCCAAGTAACCAAGGAACTGCCCAATAACTACCCTCATAGTATACTGTATCCCAACCTACATAGTTGTTTCCATATGTTTTGTAGAAATTATCCATGTTTTCAAGTGCTTTTCTTTCAGCAAAGTTTGCAACCCAAGTATTTCCTAGTTCAACAACGTCTAAATCTTCTCCACCTGCTATTGCTGTTACTATTTTGTCAAAACCGTTTGACCAAGAAAGTTGTACGTACTCTACTTCAATATCAGGGTTTTCTGCCATGAACTTTTCTAACACCTTTTTTGCGTGTTCATCGTTCATCATAAATCCCCAAAATGTGAGTTTGGTTTTTGCAAAACTAAATATGACAATCAAAGCTAAAAAAATCACTAAAAATTTTCTCATGTTAATCCCTCCCCTTTTAGAAGTTGTAAGACATGGTATATGGATATTAATTTAGAAGAATATGGAAGAATATATTCATTTGTTGTGTTAAAAAATTTTCTTAAAAATACGTAGACAACCCTTTTTGCACGTATTTTTTTTACTTTGTCTAAGACAAAATAAACTACCGTGTCTTCAAATTCGTATTTTTTTTCAAAAATTTTTGATTTTGGAAATTCTGTTTTAATTAAGAGTTTTAAATGTTTTAAATCTTTTTCTGAGGTGTCTGCAAGGCTTAGATTTTTTGGAGTGGGGATTAAAAAGTCGGGGTTTTTTGTAGGTGATTTAAGGTTGTATTCTATGGCTTTTTTTGCAATATCTGAAAGAAATCTTGCATAATATGTGGGTTCTATATATTTTTCCTTTATTTTTTTTATTTTGGAAATTTTTTCTTTTAGAAAATCAACATCAAGTTCTTTGTTTTTAATCATCGAGTAAAATGTATTTACAATTTCAAAATGCTTTTCTATATCGCCTATTAATAAGATATCTCCACCTGATTCAAAGAATTTTTTGATAATTTCTTTGGGAGAGTAATTGTCATATAACGCTTTCATTTCTAGTGCATCTGAGATTATTAATCCGTTGTATTTATACTTTTCTTTCAAGATATTTGTTAGGAATTTTTTTGATAGTGTAGCGATTACATTATCGATTTTGGGATAAAGTATATGTGCAGTCATAATGAAATCTACTTCTTTTGACAAGTTTTTGAATATTAATATATCGTTATCATTTTCAACAAAGTCTTTAACTACAGGAAGTGTAAAGTGGGAATCTTCTATTGCTTTTCCATGTCCTGGGAAATGTTTTAATGTTGCTGCAATTTTGTGTTTTTTTAGGCCAAGGATAAATTCTTTTGCGCTTTTTTCGACAATCTTGTGGTCGCTTGAATAAGCTCTAAAACCAGTGACATGACTTGAATTGGGGTGTTTTACATCGACAACAGGAGCAAATACCATGTTAAATCCATGCATCTTCAACATTTTGCCAAGGTATTCACCGTAACTGTATGCTCTGCCCACTTTTCCTATTGCGAGATTTCCAGGTGAGGGAAAAATGTTAGGTATGGTTTCAAGTTGACCTCCTTCGTGGTCTGAGGATATGAGAAATCTATACCCATGGTCCATTAGAGTATAGAGTTTTTCCATAATTATTTGTAATAAATAAACATCTTCCATATTTTTGGGATATAAAATTACACCTGTGGGATTGTACTTTTTTATTATTTCTGTGTTTAATGATTGTTGAAATCCTATAAATAGTAAATTTCCAAAGTCATCAAGCACCGTAAATCACCTTCTTGTAAAAATATTCTAGCCATTTTTTGTTGGAAAATATTGTGTTTAAAACGTTTATGGCTGCTCCTTCTGCGTTTACAAATTCCCTACCATCTTCTATCTTAATTTCAATATTTCTATTGTTAATCATGTATATTTCAGACATTAGATATTCTTTTATATGTGAAATTTGTGGAAGTAAAGTGATATTTCCTCCTATAACCATGATTTCTGGATCAAATACACTTGAAATGACACCTATTTTTTCGGAAACTTTCTGAAGATAATTGTCTATATTTACTTCTAAGTCGAAAAATTTTTCTAAAGGGATTTTTTGATTGTATATACATTTGTTTAATTTGTATTCACCAGCAAAAAAGCTGTTTCCATAATATGGTTTTCCATTTAAGACAAGTCCCACGCCAAATCCCACTGGTTCGTTGACGTAATATGGTATGGAAAATTGAAAATAAATAATGTTTTTATTTTTTAAGGAATACCTTATAGCTCCACATAACGAATCTTTTTCAACAAACATGGGAATTGAGGCGTTTAAATTATTTACAATGTTGAAGTTTTTAAGATTTAAAGCTTCAGAAAAAATTACTGTGTTGTTTTTAACAATGCCTGGAATAGAAATTCCAACACCTATTACATCTTGATGAGTTTTTAAAATCTTATCAATTTCTTCTGTTATATTTTCTTTTGATATTTTTTTGTTTAACTTTTTTTTATATATTATTTCAGAAAAGAGATTGGTTTTTACAACTTCAATCCCATCTTGTTCTATGGAAATTCCAAGAACGTATGCTTTTTCCTTGTTGAATGAATAAACAATAGTTTTTCTTCCGCCAAGTGAAGACGGAGATATTTCGTTAACTTTTAAAAGTATTTCCTTTTCTCTTAGTTTTGAAATATTTCTTGATACAGTGGATTTTTCAAGTCCCAAGGAATTTGTAATTTGTTTTGCGGTAATTGTCTTTTGTTTCCAGGAAAATTTAAGGATCTTTTCCAGCGACGTTGTTAGCATTTTATCCCTCCATGTTAGTTGATTGCTTCAATCAACTAACATGATTATATCAAAAAATGGCCCTGTAATGTAAAGGGCCATTTTTTTGGTTTATACATATTTATGAAATGTTATTTTCTTTTTTCTTAGTATTATGACCTTTTTCTTAAATTACCACCATTTTTGGAGATCGAATGTAAGCTCTAAATTGTCTCCGTTTTGAGCTACTTCTTTTAATCCTGCTTTTTGAACCTTATCAAGTGCTACGTCTTTTCCTGTGTACGTGATGGTTACCGTATAAACACCATTTCCGGAATCTGAAATTGTAAATGAAAAGTTTGCTGGAAAACTGTTTATATAACCGTTTTCCAAATCGCTGTTTTGAATATTTGTGGGATCGCTAGGAGTTTCTGTGTTGAAATAATTTTCAATAGCGGATTTTATTGATCTGAAGTTCTGTGCTACTTGACTTGCTTTTGCGCTTTTAACTGCGTTAATTGCAAGAGGTGTTGCAACAGATAACAATGCAGCAATAACTGCCAAAACTATCAAAAGTTCAACCAAAGTAAAACCTTTTTTCAACTTCATACCTATCCCTCCTAAATCTTTGATTTTGTGCCTTTATTATACCAACAAAATTGTATTTCGTCAATTTTGTTTTTGTGTTAATTTTAAATGTGATTTATTTTAATTTATGAGTGTGGAATGTTATTGAATGCTTTGTTTGTGAGATTTTTTTGATCGGGAGTAAATTCATATGAAATAAACGCTAAACGTATTTTTTAAAATTTTGATTGATTTTTATATTAGTTTTCATAGCTAACAGAATAAAAAAAAAATGGAGTTTGTTGTTGAATTTTGTTGAAAATTGAGAATAAATGGTAATTTTGGAGCTTTTAAACGTTGTTATTAATGTTAGAATATAACTGAACAACTTTGATAGGAGGGATAAGTGTGTGGGAAAATGTAAAAAAAGTTGATCCTGAGATATACGAAGTTATATTAAAAGAATGGGATAGACAGGAATATGGACTAGAACTTATTGCATCTGAAAATTTTGCATCTCTTGCGGTAATAGAAGCCATGGGTAGTGTTTTAACAAATAAATATGCAGAGGGTTACCCAGGTAGAAGGTATTACGGAGGATGTGAATGGGTTGACGTTGCAGAAAAATTAGCAAGAGATAGGGCAAAAGAATTGTTCAATGTGAAGTATGCAAATGTACAACCACACTCTGGTTCACAGGCAAACATGGGTGCGTATTTTGCTGTTTCAGAACCTGGTGACACAATAATGGGGATGTCTTTGAGTCACGGAGGACATCTTACCCATGGTGCGCCTGTTAACTTTTCTGGAAGGATATATAACGTGGTATCTTATGGAGTTGATTCTGAGACAGAAGTAATTAATTATGATGAAGTAAGAGAACTTGCTTTAAAGCACAAACCAAAAATCATTATAGCAGGTGGAAGTGCATATTCTAAAATAATAGATTTTAAGAGATTTAGGGAAATAGCTGATGAGGTTGGAGCTTATTTAATTGTGGATATGGCACATTTTGCTGGACTTGTTGCTGCAGGTATTTATCCAAACCCCGCAGAGTATGCACATATTGTTACAAGTACCACGCATAAAACCTTAAGGGGACCAAGAGGTGGTATGATTCTTACAAACGATAAAGAACTTTACAAGGCAATAAATAAATCTATCTTTCCTGGTATTCAAGGTGGTCCTTTGATGCATGTTATTGCTGCAAAAGCTGTTTGTTTCAAAGAAGCGTTGACCGATGAGTTTAAAGCATATCAAAATCAAGTTGTAAAGAACGCAAAGAAATTGGCAGAAGAATTGGAAAAAAGAGGATTAAGAATTGTTTCTGGTGGTACAGATACGCATTTAATGTTGGTTGATTTAAATCCTCTTAATGTTACTGGAAAGGCAGCAGAAATAGCATTGGGTAAATGTCATGTTACCGTTAATAAAAACACAATTCCAAATGAAACAAGATCACCATTTGTTGCAAGTGGAATAAGGCTTGGTACTCCTGCACTTACAACAAGAGGTATGAAAGAAAGTGAAATGGAAGAAATAGCAGAACTAATAGTAAAAGTACTAGAAAATGTGAAAGATGAAGAGGGGAATGTAGATGATAGTATAGTAGAAGATGTACAGAAAAAGGTAAGAGATTTGTGTGAAAGATTTCCATTGTACGAAGGAAAGATAAGGTTATAAAAAATAGCCCCACCTTTGGGGCTATTTATATTTTATTAATCTCTGAAACGGGATAATCTATTTCTGAAAGTTTTTCTTTTACCTTCTCCAAATTTGAGGTTTCAATTATAACAGTTTTTTCTTCTAACTTTACTTTGAAATTTTTTTCTCCCAATTCTTCTAAAGCCTTTGTGATTCTCATAACACAGTGATGACAGGACATATTTGGAACTTTCAATTCGAACTTTTCCATTTTAATCTACTCCTATTCTTTCATTAATTTTTCAAATTCTTCAAAGGAATCCGCCACTAAGACTTCTTCGTCTTTTATAACAAAAGGTTTTTTCTCTCCACGACAAATATCACATCTATCCACACAATTTTCTACATTGTATTCTTGTTCTTTAATAATCTCCAGAATTTTTTCAAAATCTATGACATGTTTACAGACTCTAATCATAATCTTATCTCTCTTTTAATATTTTTTTCATTTTTAAGTATTCATCTTCTGTAATTTCATCTTTTGCAAGTTTTTCGTTTAAAATTTTTAATGGATTATTGTTTGTTAAAAATACATTGTTTATTATTTTGTACCCAATGAATATTAAAAATTCAAGAAGTATAATTCCGAGAATCATTTGGATTATTCCGCCTATCCAACCTGTAGGCCAAAAGAAATAACACATATATCACCTCCTTACATACAACAAGCTTTTTTTTCGTTATCCAAAAGTGTTTTAACGTATCTTTTTTCGTTTATTTTAGATGAGTTGAGTATAACGGTAATTGAACTAAAAGCCATTGCAGCTTCTGCTATTGCAGGATGTAATAACCCCATCATAGCCATGGGGATTGCTATTATGTTGTAAAAGAATGCCCAAAAGAGATTTTGTTTTATAACTTTAAAAGTAAGTTGTGAAATTTTTATTGCATCCACTATTTTAGAAATCCCTTCTTTGGTAATTATTATGTCTGCGTTTTCTATAGCAAGATCTGTTCCAGTTCCAATTGCTATACCTACATCTGCCCCTTTTAATGCTGCGGCATCGTTCATTCCATCACCAACCATTAAGACCTTTTGTCCTTTAGCTTGGTATTTTCTTATAATATCCAATTTTTCATTTGGTTTTACTTGTGCATAATATGTTTCGATGTCCACTTGCTTTGCAACTTGTCTTGCTGTTTCTTCATTATCACCTGTTACCATAATAGGTGTTATACCAATATTCTTCAAAATTTTTACTGAGTTTTTTGTATCAGGTCTTATGGGATCTACGATGACTATATACCCTTTTATAATTTTGTTTTCCCTTACTTCAACTACTGTGTATCCTTTTTCAGTTAGTTCTGAGTATTTTGAATAATCAAGAGGTTTTCCGACAAAATATTCTATATCGTTGACATTGGCTACTATTCCTTCACCGGAAATTTCATTTATATTGTCTACTTGTATATATTCATTTGTAAGGTCCGAAATAGCCTTTGCCAATGGATGATTTGAGTTTTTTTCTATAGATGCAGCAATTTTTAAAGTCATTTCATCTAAGTTGTGTTCAACGACACTTGGATGTCCTTCGGTAATTGTTCCCGTTTTATCCATTAAAACGTACTTTATGTCTTTCATTGTTTGTATTGATTCTGCATTTCTAATTAAAAGACCTCTTTTTGCAGAAAGCCCTGTACCGGTAATCAATGCCATAGGTGTAGCAAGTCCGAGTGCACATGGACATGCTATGACGATTGTTGCAACGAATACAAATATACCGAAAGAAACTGGATTATTGGTTTTTAGTATCCACGGAAGATAATTACTTGCTTTTTCTATGAGAGGATAAAAGTTTTCAAAACCAAAGTACCAGAAAAGACCACTAAATATTGCAAGTGATATTATTACAGGAACAAACCAATTGGTTATTTTATCTGCAAGTGCTTGGATTGGGACTTTAGCTCCTTGTGCTTCTTTTATTAGATTGATCATTTGTGAAAGAAAAGAGTCTTTACCTATTTTTGTTGCTTTGATTTTTAACACTCCTGTTAAATTTAATGAACCACCGATTACTTCATCACCAATTCCTTTTTCCACAGGTAATGATTCACCGGAAATCATTGATTCGTCAATGCCAGATTTTCCATCAATTATTTCACCATCTATCGGAATTCTCTCTCCCGGTTTTACTAAAACAATCATTCCTTCTTTTACAGCTTCAATAGGTAGCATTAGTTCTTTATTCTCTGAAATAACTCTGGCTTCTTTTGCTTGTAGGTTTATAAGACTTTTAATTTCTTTTGCTGCTTTATCCCTAAGATATGATTCTATGAATCTTCCAAGTAAATGGAATGAAATAATCATAGTTCCAATTGCACCAAATGAACCAATTTCAATTCCAAGTAAAGATAAAACAGAAGTTGACCATGCGGCAATTGATCCGAAGAATATTAATGTATCCATATTGGTGTGTTTGTGTGTAAGGGCAATCCATGCACCTTTTATAGTATCTCGACCTGCGTAGAAAGTAACAATTGCTCCAAACACAGTCTCTAAGAATGTAAAATATGAGATTTTTTGGAAAAACATGTTTATGATCATCAATATAGATATTGGAATTGTGAATATAAGAGAAACTATAAGGTTTTTCTTTATACGCTTGTATCTTTCTTCTTCAATTTTTTCAGCTGGTTTATCGGATATTCCATATCCAACACTTTCAACAATTTTTTTGATTTTTTCCATATCAATGTTTTTGCCCACAACAAAACCTGTATTTGTTGCAAGATTTACTGCGGCAAATTCTATATCTTCAGATTTAAGTAATGCCTTTTCTATGGTTCTGGCACAGTTTGCACAAGTCATTCCCGTTATGGTAAATGATGTTTTTTCTTCCATTTTCTTCACCTCGCTTATCCCTCCCCATATGGGTACCATTAAAATTATATCACCGTTCTTTTTTGAGTCAAGTGAAAAGTGTGATATAATATATACAAATGTATATATAAGGGGTGGTTATATGGTTTTAGAAAGAAAATTAAAATTATTAACAGAGCACGCAAAATATGATGTTTCGTGTTCTTTTGGAACCAACGAAAGGTATGTTTACTATAGTAAAAGTGTAAAAAAGCTAAGGCCCATATTGAAAGTGTTATTTTCAAATGCATGTGTGTATGATTGTGCATATTGTATTAATAGGAGATCTAACAATATTGAAAGGGCAACTTTTACCGTTGATGAACTTGTTGAAATAACTACCACTCTTTACAAAAAAAACTATGTTGTTGGCTTGTTTTTAAGTTCGGCGGTTATTAAAGATCCAAACTATACTATGAAACAGATGTTGAAAGTGGTTAAACAATTGAGAGTAAAGGAAAATTTTCCAGGGTATATTCATCTGAAAATAATTCCAGGTGCAGATGAAAAGCTTGTGAATGAGGCGGGAGTTTTTGCCGATAGAATAAGTATTAATGTAGAGTTTTTAAGAAAAAATGATTTTTATCTTTTAACACCGGAAAAAAAACCTGAAGATATTCAAAAACCACTTTCAATAGCTGCAGAAAAATACGAAGAGTATTTTCATCAAAGAAGAAAATACAAAATACAACCATTTTCACCAGATGGTCAAACCACACAGTTAATAGTTGGAATATCAAAACAAAGTGATAAAAAGATATTATCTTTTGCTTCAAAACTTTACAGAAATTACAAATTAAAAAGGGTGTATTATTCTGGATATGTTGCTATAAATAAAGATAAGCGCCTACCGAATACTAGCGAAAGTATTATGAGAGAGCATAGACTTTATCAAGCAGATTTTCTACTGAGGTTTTACAATTTTACTTTAGACGAAATATTCGAAGATTCTGAAAATTTGGATTTAAATTTAGATCCAAAATTAAGGTGGGCACTAAACCATCCTGAATTCTTTCCCATAGATATTTCAAAAGCATCTTTTGATGAGCTAATAAGAATACCTGGTGTGGGAATTAATAAGGCAAAGAAAATAATTTTACTGAGAAAAGAGGGAAGATTAAGCTTTGAAACGTTGAGAAAGATAGGAGTTTTTATTAACAATGATTTTATTGTGTTGAAAGGGAAACGTGTATCAGCTCCATTATTTAATTTTTAGGACAAAAAAATTTGATTGCAGAAGTATTATATAGAAGTATTATGTAAAAGACATGTTGGGGGTGAAAACTTGAAGAAAATAATATATTTGCTTTTTTTAATACTTTTTGTCTTTATGTCCTGTACAACAGGGGATAAAAATTTTGATTTGGAAATTATAGCACCAGATGTGATAGAAAACACCGAAAGTGCAAAAATAGTTATAACGGGGAATTTGATAGGTGTGAGAAGTGGAACGTTAGAATTGGTAAATGAGTATAACGAAAGGATTATAAAAACATTTGGAAAAGTTCCTGAAACCATAGATATTAACTTTGAAAAACCAGGAGATTATTCTTTAAAGGCAAGTGCTATTTCCCTTTTAGATGGAAAAAAATATGAGGTTTATAAGACAAATTTGTTTGTGGTAGATCCATCTGCCCCGTTAATAAGTGATATTTGGGTTATACCAAAAGAAATATTTGTAGGTGATGATGTTATTCTTTATCTTAAAGTTAATTCTTCAAATTCGAAAATAAATGTTAAAACAGAAGGGTTGGAAAGATATGGAATTTCTGAAATATCTAAAACCGTGAATCCAGGAGAAGTATTTTTGGACTTAGGAAGCTTTAATGAACCGGGAGATAAAGAATTTTATATCAAGGTCGATAACTTATTAGATTCTAATTATTCAACAAAGGTGACTTTGAATGTTTTGCCTATAGATAACGAAGCACCCCTTATTACTATAGAAAGTAAATTTTCTTATCCAACAAATTCTAATATTTTGATTAAAGTTAATATATCAGATGATGTGAAACTTTCAAGTTATGAAGTATATTTAGATGGAGAGTCGAAATTAAAAGATACAGTTGAACAAAAAGAGTTAAAGGGCATACCTGTGCAATTAAATAAACTTGAACCTGGTGACCATTCTTTAATAGTAAAAGCAACTGATTGGCTTGGAAAAAAATCTATGATAGGAAAAAGAATACTTATAGGAGATACTTATTTGAATTTTGAAATAGCCATTTCAAATGAAAATAGTTTAATACCAGGACATTCCACGATAATTGCAGTAGTTCCAACTGAGGAAAATATTAACTTTAGGAAAATAGTGTACTTTATAGATGGGGAGGAATTTTTCGAGACTACAAATCAAACATTTGTCCAGTGGACTGTGGAAGAAGGGCAGCATTATATAACTGTGTATGCGGAAGATGAAAATGGACGGGCAGGTATAAACGAAAGATATATAACTGTTGAGGATAATAACGCACCGAAATTGATGGCAATGTCTATAAATGGAAAGGTTATAAGTAAAACGGAAAGCAGCAGAATACCTGTTGGGAATAATGTAATAAGTGTATTATTTGAAGATGCAGGAGGTATATCTAAAACTTCTACTCCTGTTTTATATATAAAAGAAGACCATTACTCAGAATATTACAACGTTTTAGAAATGAAATTAAGTGAAATTTCCGCTGATGAAAAACAGGCTACTTTTACAGTTAATACTTCAATAGGTTATGGCTACTTTTATCTGTTTGTAAAAGGGTTAAAAGACAAAGAAGGAAATGAATACATGGGAGAAGATGTATTTACAGTTATAACAGGTTATTGATTTGGAGGTGTTAAAATGAAAAAGTTAGTTATTTTAATTTTGGTATTTTCCGTTTTTTTATTTGCACTTGATATATCTCCCCTATGGGAAAACGACTACATTACACTTAGTCCAACTGGTTATGTTAAGGGTGGAGCAGTTGCTTTAAAACAAACGGGAGATGTTCATGTTATAACTAAAGATGCATATTATTACGTTATAAATAGATTGGGAAATATTGTTGGAAATTACGGTTCTCCAGATGGGGGAATAGGTTGGAAACATATAAGCTATCCAATAATAGTGGGAGGAAATTATATTGTTTATGTTACTTCAAACTATGATGGAAAAAGTTATGTGAATGTTAGAACATCTAGTACAAGTAAAAGAGCAGAACTTATTGGTAATGTCTCAAGGGCTGCAGTTGCTTTTTATGATTCTTCAACTGGGAATATACATATTTATGTGGGTATAGGAGTAGATGGTGGGCATGGGGTATATCATTTAGTGTATGATGTTGGTACAGATACATTTACCGTTACAAATGATTTTTATGCTACAGATGCTCCAGTGGAAATAACTCCTATTTTATCACCTAAAAAAGATGCGTTATTTGTTCTTGATTATAGAGGAAATTTTTATCAAATAGCATTGGATAATTCATATAATTTTGATAGTTCAAGTGTTAATAAAATACAATTAGGTGGAGAGTTTGAAACACCAATGGCGTATAGTGAAGGTTTCATATACGCAGTAAGTAGAAATGGTACGTTATACAAGATTCCTCCTGAGGGGACTAATTCCGATGTTGATGTGATACAACTAGGCTCTTCTAGTATGGCTGCAGGGGTTTTGGTTGACTCAAAAGGTTATGTGTATGTTTTTGATGATCTTGGTACCATACACATTATTAGGGTTTCTGATGACTTGTTTAAGGTAGCCTCTCATTCAATATATGATGAATTTAAGGAAGGTTTCAGATTTGCAACTACACCGCTTTTATTTAAAAAAACTACGGAAGATAAGATTTATATTTTCACGTTGCTTAATGGTGAAACTTTTGGAAAAGCTGTAGTGTATTCTATGGATTATAACGATTATACTTTTGACGTAGAATGGGAAAAAGACTTAGGTGAAAATATACCAACAATTGGTTCTCCAGCCATGGTTCCTCTTTCATCTGTAAACGATGAAAGATATATAATTGCTTTTACGACAAATCAGGATAAGGTTTATGCATATACTGTAGATGCAAAAGGACCTTATGGATTTTGGGCGATGGAGGCACAAAATTCTTATAGGACGGGTTTTGTGGATTCGAATGCTCCTACTTTTCAAACGAGTATAACTTTAAAAGCTAAAGATTGGTATTCTGGTATAGAAATTTCAAAAGATGTACTTAATGAAACAAATGGTAAATATGGAGTATTATTTGATGCAACAGTTGTTTCAATATCGGATAGTGGAGATATATCGTCGTTTAGTACGTATGAATATAAAACAAATCCAAATGTGGATAATTCTGATAGTTCTGCCAATGATCCCATACCAATTGGACGTGCAGGTCTTGATAAACTTTTGATAAGGTTTGCTACCGAAACCACAATGACATTGCTATTTAATGATTCCTTTATAACCAATGTAACAAACGATGTAACAAGTGCACCTCTTGTGGATGCTACATTTTCTTTTAGGCAATTTGATTCTGGAATACCAGGTTTGGACGTACCCTATATTGAAAGTCCACTTGCAACTATTTTGTTTGGGTATGAAGACAAGGATGCGGAAGTATTGGTAGATTCTACATATGCTATTTTGATAAAGTATAATTTACCTGATAGTGTTGCCTCTGAATTAATTTCATTTGGAAAAGATGAAACATCAAAGACAATAGATGCTTATAATCCATTTACTCCTAGTATTACTATTCCAAGTACCGCATTTGCGTATAGATGGAAGGTATACCAATGGGATTATAGTTCTAATAATTTAACAGGGTATAAATCGTTTGATTATAGATCAATAGATAGTTTAGACCTTGGAATTGATGATACAGGCAGGGCACCAACTTATATAGAAATCTTCTATACAGAACTTACTGGTACTGTAACATTTGTTGTTCCAATGTATGCAGAAAATAAAGCAAGGGCATTTATACTAATTGATGCTGCTAAAGGTGCATTATCTAGTACTTTGTATGCAACTCTTACAAATTCTGAAATTTCAATGAGCCTTGCTACAGTTACTTCTATAGATATAAACCCATCATTTGTTGAAAACACAGATTTGAGGATTATGAATAATGATTATTTGAAATTTGTATTTGAAGAAACCTCTAAGAGTGGTATTTCACAAGATACAAGGGTTGCAACAATAAGTTTATGGTTAGATTTTGCTACAAATACGTTTTTGTATTTTAACAATCAGGCAAGATATTTTGAATTATTTGATATAGAACTTTACACCCAGCTTAAGAACAATCCAGTTGAAAAAGGGCTTTTATCCAAAAATAGATTTATTGCAAATAAATATTTAACACTTCCCGGAGATTTTAACCTAGATGGTGTTATTGATATTGATGATTACATAATGTTTAGAAATGCGTTATATAATTATCAAGTAAATGGTATTTACGATTCGTTATACGATATTGGTCCTAGAACTGACTTTTCACCTCCAAACAGAGGATATATTCCGGGATTTTCTGAAAAGGATGGAAAGATTGATGAATACGATTTAAATGTATTCTTAGTAATGTATGGTTATACACCACCATCAACTAACATTGAGTATTCGGGTAATTAAGGAGGGATATTATGAAAAAAGCGATTTTTATGTTTGCTGTTATACTGATAATTTTAAGTGGTTGTGGTATCTTTACAAAAAATAATACTCCTTATGTTTTAATAAAAACACCTGTTGAGATAACAGATCCGTATGGAAATAAAGTTTTTGTGAAAGGGAAAGTAAATGGTTTTGATATAATTTTAAAAGATGGTTCTACGGGAATTGGAGAAAAAATTACGGAAATAAAGTCTATTTCTCTTGATACTAATATATTTGATTATGATTACGCTTTGGTTGATGGTAAGATAAATATTAACCTTAGAATGAAATCGGGGTTGCCAAAGAATATAGCGGAGGTTCAAAAGGATTTAGCGGGAAATATAATTGTGTATACGTATAATATTAATGCTACAAAATTTAATATCTGGTTGGATAATATGTTAGAGAAGGGCTGGATTGAAAATAGAAATATTTTGTCTAGTGAAGAAAACATTATTGCTGGTAATTACCTTATTTCGTTTATAAGAAAAACCCCTCCTGGTACAACGTATTTTAAAACGGGAGCATCTGGCAATGTGAAAGTGAAAAGGATACAATTAAAATAGGAGTGCCATGGGCACTCCTTTGTTTTTGATTAAATTTATATGTGAAAATAAATATAAAAACATAAAGTTTATCTAAATAATTGTGTTTAAATGATTTGTTTTCAACGGGATTTTTTAGTTGAAGAGAAAAATTTCACACAAATCCGTAACTTTTTTTGAAAAATTGTAAAAACACTTAAAAGTAAAATTAATAAAAAAAGTGTAGAATAAAATTGAGATATGATAGTGGAGGTGGTAGATTTGTCGAAGAACGTTAAGATATTATCCCAGATAGAGCTTATAAAATTAACCTCCTCTGGAAATAAAGAGGCGAAAAAGGAATTGGAAAAAAGATTGAAAGATATGGTGAACAGCGATGGAAAAAGCAAAAAAGAAAAATCTTGAAGTGATAGATTTCTCTGGATATTCTAACAATATCCCGCTTTTTGAAAATATCAGTTTTTCATTGGATGTAGGTAAGATACTTGTAATTTACGGCCCGCGTGGTTCCTCCAAATCTGCGCTTCTTCGTTCATTTTCTCGCCTAAATGAAGAGGTATACGATGATATAAAATACGATGGAACTGTAAATGTATGTGGAAAGAATTTATTTGATTACGACGTTAAAGAATTGAGAAATGATGTTTTATATATAGATACAAACTTTTTTGAAGCTTTAGATTATTTGAAGTTTGGGGAATTTTTGGAGCTTGCAACCAATGAGGAGTTGCTTTCTTTTGAGAATTATATTTCCATATTAGATGATTTTGGTGTTTTAAAGACTCTTTCGAAAGGATTTGAAACTAAACTTTCAGATTTTTACGTTTTAGAGAAGATATTAACACTTCTTTTTGTTGGTTATTTAAAAAATTCAAAAATAGTTATTTTAGATTGTATTTTAGATCACTTAGATGATGACCACTTAAAAGTTGTTTCCAAAATCTTGAAAAAAAACATGGTTTCCGCCAGAAAAACCCTAATAGTTGCCACACGCTTTTTTAAGCGCTTCCTTCCTATTGCAGATTTGTTTATTTCTCTAAAAAGTGGTAAAATTGAATTTGTAGGTGAGCCTAAAGATTATACAATTGTGAGGTGATTATTTTGCCAGTTCTTTCTGTTTGTATGAATCCTGCTTTAGACAGGGAGTTTTATATTAACAATTTTTCAGTTGATAAATTACATAGATTAGATCCTGAATATTCGCGAATGTCTCCTGGTGGTAAGGCTATTAATGTTGCTATAGATTTGGCATCATTTCGTATAAAATCAATTGTTACTGGTTTTATAGGTGGTTATGTGGGAGATATTGTTTTGTCGGAATTGAGGGAAATTTCAAATTTGATAACAACTAATTTTGTTCACATAGAAGGTGAAACAAGGGAGAATATAGTTATTATTGATGAGGTCAATCATACAATTACTGAGATAAATTCTTCAGGCCCGAGGATTCCCATTGAAGACATAGAGCATTTTTTAAGAAGGTACAAATTGATTGTACCATCTGCTGATGCTGTTGTAATTTCAGGAAGCATTTCACAGGGAATTCCCGCTCAGATATACGGGGATTTAACTAAAATTGCAAAAAAATATGGGAAAAAGGTTTTCTGGGAAACAAGGGATAATATACTAAGGGAATCTTTAAAGATAGATTCGCCGTGTATTCTCAGGCCGGATTTTAGAAAAGAACAAGTAATTTTCGGTAGAGAGCTAAATTCTGAACAAGATTATATAGATGCGGGAAAAGAATTAATAAGATATGGGGTAAAAATGGCTGTACTTTCCTATAAAATTGATTACGATATTGTTGTAACTTCTGATGGGGTTTGGTTTATACGACCTCTTGTTGAGGTAGATCATTCGCATCTTTTGGGAACAGGTGATACTTATATGGCTGCTATGATATATAAATATTTTGAAACAGAAAATTTAATTGAGATAGCCAAGTTTGGTTATGCAGCTGCCCTTGCAAAAACGTGGTACAGGGCGAAGGTTCCACCAAAGTATGAAGACATTGAAAAGGCATTAACAATGTTTAAAATTGAGAGGGTGGAGTAAGATGAAGGTTAAAGATTTCTATATTAGAGACATAACAGCCGTATTGGAAGATGAATCTGTTTCTAGGGTATTAAAGATTCTTTCCAGACAAGAAATAACAGGAGTACCTGTAGTTAATGAGGATTACAAAGTTGTTGGATTTATAAGTGAAAACGATATAATAAGAGCAGCGTTGCCAAGTTATTTTTCACTTTTACAAACTGCCTCTTTTATACCTGACTTAAACCAATTTGTTAGGAGTTTGAAAAAAATTTCAAATAAGTCTGTATCTGAAATTATGACAAAACCTGCAATTGTGATAAAAGAAGATACTCCACTTTTACATGCTGCAGATTTAATGATAAGACATAGCTTAAAGATCCTTCCTGTTGTTGATGATGGCGAGAGATTGGTTGGGGTAATTACAAGAATGAGAATTTTAGATACTGTAAGTAGGGAGGATTAAGATGAGGGTTAGTATAATAACGTATGGATGTAAGTTGAATCAATATGAATCAGAGTTGATGACCGAAAGGCTTGAAAATGAGGGTTATGTGGTCGTAAATGGAGAGGTCGAATCTGATATATATGTTATAAATAGTTGTGTGGTTACAAATGAAGCTACAAGAAAGGTAAAACAACAAATAAGACGATTAAAAAAGAGATTTCCAGATTCAAAAATAGTTGTTACAGGATGTTATTCACAGTTATTTGCAAGAGAATTATTGGAAGAAGAGGTAGACCTTATTTTAGGAAATAAAGAGAAGAAAAGGATAGAAAGTATTATTGAAAATGTCGGAGTATTTGTTGACAGAACATACTGGAATTCAGATGATTTGGATGAAGAATATGTTTTTTCATCTCTTTCTGAAAGAACACGTGCGTTTATAAAGGTTCAGGATGGTTGTACTAATGTGTGTAGTTATTGCACAATCAGGTATGCACGTGGAATGAGAATAAGAAGTAAACCAATTGAGCTTGTTGTAAGTGAGATATTAAGAATGGTAAATAAGGATTATAAAGAAATAGTGATTACAGGTTTGAACCTTGGGAAATATGGAAAGGATAAAGAAACATCTTTATTGAATTTGTTAAAGAATGTAGTAAAAATAAAGGGAGATTTTAGAATAAGGCTTAGTTCAATAAACCCAGAGGATATAAATGATGAACTTATTAAATTTATAGTAAACGAGGAAAAGGTTTGTAATCACTTACATGTACCTTTGCAGAGTGGTAGTACAAAAATTTTGGAAAAAATGAGGCGAAATTATACTCAAAGTGATTTTCTTAACCTAGCGTATAAGTTGAGAAAAGAAGATATAAACTTTTCAATTACCACGGATATAATGGTAGGCTTTCCCGGAGAAACGCAGGAAGATTTTGAAGAGACATTAAAAGTTGTAAAAGAAGTTATGTTTTCCAAGGTTCATACGTTTAGGTATTCCGATAGACCTAATACACTTGCTTATAAAATGGAAAATAAAGTGCCAGGTAATGTAAAAAAGGAAAGAGCAATAGAACTTGATAAATTTAGCAAAGAGGTTGCAAAGGAATATAGAAAGAGATTAGTTGGGAAAAGCACAAAGGTTATTATTGAAAGTTGTAAAAATAAAATATATAAAGGATACGATGAGTATTATGTTCTCCATGAAACATCAAGGGGTAATTTTGGAAATTTTGCCTATGTTAATATAATGGCTGTAACTGATGAAGGAGTGATTTCGAAATCGTATGATAGAAAGATCTCTAATCAATGATATTTTAAATGGAATAGTTGTGTATGAGACGTTAAGGGTATATAACGGAAGACCTTTTGCATTGGATGAGCACTTTAAAAGATTTTCAAAATCCCTATCTTATGTTGGCGAGAAAGTATCGTATAAAGAGTTTTTGGATGAAATAGAAAGGCATTTGGATTTTGATAGAATAAAAATATATGGGATTGTGAATAATGGTGTAAAGTTGTATTCGATTGGTGAAAATATAGAAAAAAGTAGCACTTTCAGTGTGAGAGTAGATATTTCAGACATAAGACATGCCGATCCTTTTTCAATACCACCAAGTTTTAAGGCTTTAGGTAGAGCTGATCTTTTTCTTGCAAGGAAAAATAAAGGAGAAAATTACGATGTAATATTGTTGAACGAAAAAGGTTTTGTGTGCGAAGGTAGTTTTTCAAACGTTTTCTTTATAAAAAACAACGTTATTTATACTCCTTCCTTGGAAACAGGTGTGTTAGATGGAATTACCAGAAAAAATGTAATAGAAATGCTAAAGAATATGGGGTATAAGGTTGAAGAAAAGATGGTTGAATTAAAAGAGTTATTTTATGCAGATGAGATATTTTTAACCCACACAAGTAGGGGGATTGTCTCTGTAGAATTTCTGGGAAAGTATAGATTAGAGACGAGGATTTCCAAACTTCTTTCCAAAAAGTTTGAGGAGTTTGTCAATGAAAAAATTAGCGGAAGTTTTTAAAGAACTTTCCAAAAAAAACCCACTTTTTAGAAAATTGTATATAAGTACTGTATCAAGCGAGTATTTTAAAGAGGTTATTGGTGAACCATTTAAAAACCATTGTGACGTGGTAGGCTTTAGTAAGGGAAATATATACGTTGAATGTGAAAGTATTTATGCAACAGAGCTCCAGTTTTTTAAAGAAAAGATTCGTGATAGGATAAATGAAAAATTAGGAGAAGATATGGTAAAAAGAGTAATAATAAAAGGAAAGAGGAGGCATTGGAATGGATTATAATGCACAGAATATAAAAGTTTTGAAAGGTCTTGAGCCTGTTAGACAAAGACCGGGAATGTACATAGGTTCTACAGGAAAGGCAGGGCTCCATCATCTTGTATATGAAATAGTGGATAACAGTGTAGATGAAGCGTTGCAGGGATATTGTGATAAAATTTACGTAACTATTTTTAAAGATGGAAGTGTAGAAATAAAAGACAATGGTAGGGGTATCCCAGTTGATATTCACCCAGAAACGGGTAAAAGTGCACTTGAAGTTGTTATGACTACTTTACATGCTGGGGGAAAGTTTTCAAAAGATTCTTACAAAGTTAGTGGAGGATTACACGGAGTTGGAGCATCGGTTGTAAATGCATTATCTGAGTGGTTAGAAGTGGAAGTTCACAGGGATGGAAAAATATACTATCAAAAGTACCAGAGAGGTACACCTTTAACGGAAGTTAGGATAATAGGTGAAACAGATTACCGAGGGACTATTGTAAGGTTTAAACCTGATACTGAGATTTTTTCTACAGTGGAATTTGATAGTGATACCATTTTAATTAGATTAAGAGAACTTGCATTTTTAAATCCAAATATAACTGTTGTGTTTAAAGATGAAAGGGAAAACATAGAAAAAACGTTTCATTTTACTGGAGGATTAAAAGAATTTGTGGTACATTTGAGTAAAGGTACTAGAAGTTTACATGAACCTATTTTAGTTTCTGGAGAGTATAATAGTATAAAGGTGGATGTTTGTTTTCAATACACCGCTTCTGATTTTGAAAAAATTTATTCTTTTGTTAACAATATTAGAACTGTTGATGGTGGAACACATGTAACGGGTTTTAAGACGGCTTTTACACGTGTTGTTAATGAACTTGGAAAAAAAACAGGGCAATTAAAGAAAGATACTTTAAGAGGAGAAGATATCAGGGAAGGTATAGTTGCAATAGTTAGCGTTTTAATGTCAAAAACTCCAGAGTTTGAAGGACAAACAAAATCAAAACTTGGAAATGAAGAAGTTCAAGAAGCGGTTGCAAAGGTTGTTAGAGAAAAACTTCTTGAATATTTTGAATCTAATGAAAACACTTTGAAGATAATAATTCAGAAAGCTTTAGAGGCAAAGAAAGCTAGAGAAGCAGCAAAACATGCTAGAGAAATGATAAAAAGAAAGAGTGTCTTTGGAAGTTCTTCTTTACCTGGGAAATTAGCAGATTGTATAACGAAAAAGATGGAAGAATCTGAGCTGTTCATAGTCGAGGGTGATTCTGCAGGTGGTTCTGCAAAGCAGGCAAGAGATAGAAACTTTCAGGCAATTTTGCCTTTGAGAGGTAAGATTTTGAATGTTGAAAAGAGCAGTTGGCTTAAACTTCTAAAAAACGAACAAATAAGAGATATTATTACAGCGCTTGGAACCGGAATTGGAGATGATTTTGATATTTCAAAACTCAGGTATGGAAAGATAATAATTATGACAGATGCAGATGTGGATGGGGCACACATTAGAACGTTGCTTTTAACGTTATTTTATAGGTATATGAAAGAATTAATAGATGAGGGAAGGATATATATAGCTCAACCTCCTTTATATAAAGTTAATGTAAATAAAAAAATATATTATTTTTATAGTGATGAAGAACTTGAAGAATTTAAGGAGAATTTGAAAGACAAAAAGTTTGAAATTCAAAGGTATAAAGGATTAGGTGAAATGAATCCACAGCAGTTATGGGAAACTACAATGGATCCAGAAAAAAGAAAACTTTTAAAGGTTGAAATAGAAGATGCTGAAGAAGCAGATGAGTTATTTGAAATGCTTATGGGTAGTGATACTGAGAGTAGAAAGGAATTTATCTTTAGACATGCACTCCAGGTTAAGGAGATTGATATATAAAGTGAAAACCATAGTTTTCTTTTTACTTTTTATTCCAATCTTTGTAGGTGCGGTGTACATACAATTTTTAGATGTTTCTACTGTAACTACTAATACCGTTACTATTTACGATGTGACTGCAACTTTTACAGGTATTGATGCAACTTCATTAAAGAACATTACTCTTGCCTATATTCCGGAAAATACGTCTATTGATGTAAATATAAAGTATGTATTACAAAGGTTATCAAGGGTGGCTACTCAGATTGAAGCTACCCCTACTTTTGGTTACATAAAAGTTTATTTTCCAACAATTTTAACTAATGAAAGTACTAAGGCAACATTAACCGAAGATATTGCAAAAGATTTATCTTTAAAAATTGTTCTGTCAAAATTGCCCAAGGGCGCAAAAGTAGAAATAAGTTCTTTATATGGCTTTATTGTTCCACACGATGATTTTAAATATGATGTAATCGAGTCCCCAGGTGGAAGTTTTCTTGTGCGATTTTCTTTAATAAAAGAAGGAAAGATAAGGGGATACTTTAACGTTAATCTAATTGCTGAATACATTAGGAAAATACCAGTTGCCGCAAGAAATATTAATTACGGAGAACAAATAAAAAGGGATGATGTAGTTTTTAGCGATGTTAATGTATTATCATTACATGGTACACCAGTTGATGTTTCAAGGCTTCCTATGGTTGCGAAAAAATATTTTAAGGTTGGGGAACCTATCTTTGAAGAATTTTTAGAAAAAGTACCGGATGTAGTCGTAGGACAGCTCATATTTGGTTATGTGGAATTACCAGGAGTGAAGGTACATGCACTGCTTAGGGCTATGGAAAGCGGGAATGTAGGAGATGTAATTAAGGCGCGAAACGTAGATTCTGGAAAGATTGTATATGGTGTAATTGTTGAAGGGCCTATGTTGAAGGTCGTGGAGGTGTCAAAGTGAAGAAGTTAATTCTCTATTTGTTAATTTTATCAACGGTTATTTTTTCAAATTCTATATATAATCCAAATAGTAAGTTTGGAAATATAATAGCAAGTAAAAGGGCTTCAAAAGTTGGTGATATTGTAAATATACTGGTTTATGAGACTCCAAGGTTTTCTACGAGTTCCGAAATGGATTCTTTTAAAAACACTATATTAGGTGCTATAAATAGTGGAGCTAAAATTTTGGGGGCGGATTTATCAGGTTTTTTGCCCGTTAAAGATTCTGATAAGTTGAAAAATTCAAACAAAAGTCAAACAAGTGTTATTTTGCAAATAACAGCAATAGTTAAAAATGTAGATGAATATGGAAATTTGTATGTAGAAGGTAGAAAAAATATAAAGGTGGGAAATGATTTAAGAGAGATAATAATAACTGGATGGGTAAATCCCGAGGTTATATCTCCAAAAAATACCGTAAATTCTACAGATTTAATGGAAGCACAGATTTGGGAAAATGGAAAGGTAATTTTTGAGGATGATCCTAATGAGGGAAGCTGGCTTGGATTAATTCTTTCAACTATTGCAGATTTATTTAGATGAGGTGAAAGCGGTGAAAAAGAAGGTAATAGTTCTTTTGTTGTTAGTAGCATTCTTTTCTTTTACTGCTGTTGTTAGGATAAAAGATATAGCAAAATTTAGAGGGGCAAGGGACAATCAGTTATTTGGTGTTGGTGTTGTAGTAGGTTTAAACGGAACGGGTGATGGTGGAACTTTAAATTCCCCTCTGCTTGCTAATATGTTTAAAAACTTTGGAATTCCTATTTCAGAAAGTGATATAAAATCTAATAACACTGCACTTGTTATGGTGATAGCAGATATCCCCCCTTTTTACAAGGAGGGAATGAGACTTGATGTTGTTGTAGCATCACTTGGGAGTGCAAAAAGCCTTGAAAATGGTGTTTTAATTCAAACGCCTTTGTATGGGGCAGATGGTAATGTATATGCAGTGGCACAAGGACCTGTTTCAATAGGTGGAGTGGAGGTAAAATCATCTGTAAATTTGCAAAGTAGATTTAAAGCCACAGGATATATTCCTAACGGAGCTTTGATAGAAAGGGAAATACCTTCTAATATAGTTTCTGAAAACAGTATTACAATACTGCTTCAGCATCCTGATATAACTACTGCTGCAAGGGTAGCTGTGGCTATAAATCAAAAATTTGATACAAACCTTGCAAAAGCAAAGGATCCTGCTTCAATTGTTGTAAAGGTGCCAGATGCATTTTCTGATGATATAATAACGTTTTTGTCTATTATTGAAGAACTTGAAGTAATTCCTGATCAAACTGCAAAAGTAGTTATTAACGAAAGAACTGGTACGGTTATTTTTGGTGGAAACATAAAAATTTCCGATTTTACACTAAGTTATGGAAATTTTGTGGTTAATATACAAAATGGAGAAATAGATGGCCAAGAAGCAACAATATCGAATTTAATTTCCGCTTTAAAAGCCCTTGGTGCAACCCCTCAAGACATAATAGGCATTATCCAAGAATTACATAAAGCAGGTGCTATATACGCTGAAATAAAAGTGATGTGAGGTGGTTTGTGTGAAAGTAGAATCTGTAAATCAAATAAAAGTTGATAAATTGAAAAAGGTTTCAGAAGAATTTGTTGCAAATTTTTTCTTTCAAATATTCAGAAAGATGTACGATACCGTTCCAAAATCATCTTTAATTCCAGAGAGTTTTGGGGAAAAGTGGTTTAGAGAAAATTTACTTTATGAGTATTCAAAAAACGCTGTAAAATCAGATTTAAGAGATTTAACCGATAGTGTTTACAAAGCTTTAGGAGGGAAAGTTTACCAGAAAAAATAATTTATTTTTTTGCAAGTTTTAAATGTATGATAAATAAAGGTAATGAAATTGAGAGATAAAAAAAGATGCTAATATAACTTTTTGGAAAAAGTGTAAAGGTATATGCAATTATATATGATATAGGAAGAAATGCCATTTGCAATTTTTGGTAAAGTACATGATGAAGGTGTTTTCTGTCGGCAAGAAAGGGATTTTCTTTCGAAAATGTCCTTCTTAAAAAGCTTGCAACTACTTCGTAAAAAGGATACCCAAAGAATATTGTTAAGAAAACCATATCGCTTTCCAACCTTAGTGCAGATAATAATAGCAGATAACTTGTTATTAGAACCCCACTTTCACCGATAAATAACTTTCCGAAAAAATTAAAAATAAAAATAGGCAAATAAGCCAAAGCTAAGT
The DNA here is from genome assembly GCF_000016905.1 of Thermosipho melanesiensis BI429. Lineage (GTDB taxonomy): Bacteria > Thermotogota > Thermotogae > Thermotogales > Fervidobacteriaceae > Thermosipho > Thermosipho melanesiensis. Next base: position 706,089 of record NC_009616.1, on the reverse strand, counting down.
TGTAATTTTTAAGAGTAGAAAGATATATAATTGAAATACCAGTTGAAAGACCGTTAAATCCGTCTATCATGTTAAATCCATTAAAAAATGCAACAACCCAGAATATAGCAAAAATATCTGTAAATATATTTTTATAGCCAAATAACGTAAATGGATATTTCCATACAAGATAAATCGCGATAAGTACTTCGAATGTGAATTTTTGTTTATATGAAAGTTTAAACATATCATCTAAGATGCCAAATATGAGAAGGGACAAGAGGATGAGAAAGGGGAAATTAAAGTATATAGAAAGTATTGTAAAAAGAATAACACCACCTATTTGAGGGGTGGGAATGTTATGGTTTTTTCTTTTGTTTGGATAGTCAAGTAATATTTTGTATTTTTTGGCTATTAGTAGAATTAGTATAGTTATCAAAAAGTAGATTATTATTCTCAACTTTTCACCAACCTATAATAGATAAAGATACGATTAGATTAATTGCAGAAAAAACTCCTACTATTTTTTCTTCTTTCCATCCAAGAAGCTCAAAATGATGATGAATAGGTGACATTTTGAATATTCTCTTTTTAAATAATTTAAAGGATATTACTTGTAAAATTACACTTAAGGTTTCCACGATAAATATACTTGATGAAAATATTAGCTGAGTTTCCACGCTATGGATCATAGCATATGTTGAAAGGAATGCTCCAAGTGCAAGTGAACCAGTATCACCCATAAATAAGCTTGCTGGTCTAGTGTTAAAAAGTAAAAATGCAAGGACAGAGGAAATTAGGAAAAAAGTTGAAAAATCTTTTGTAGAAATGGAAAGAGGAAGTATAGATGTTATCCATACCCAACCTGCAAGTCCATCAAGACCATCTGTGAGATTAACAGCATTTGACGCACCTGTAATTACGAAGGTCCAAAATATATAATACGTTATTTTTGAGACATTTGTACCAAAAATAGTGTAAGAATTTGAGTATGATATTATTAAAATGGAAAAAATTATTTGTAGGAAAAATTTTTGGTAAGCTCTAAGACCCAGAGCTTGTTTTTTTAGTATGCTTGATATATCATCTAAAAATCCAATTCCTCCAAATAACAAAAGGGAAAGCACAAGAGGGAATTGCATTTTGTTTATTCCAAATATCAAAGCAACAATTATGAAGACTACACCACCTGCAGTAGGAGTCCCTGTTTTATAGTTGTGAAGGTCAGGACCTTCTTCCCTTATGTATTGTCCCAATTTAAGCTTTCTCATAAAATTAATATAGAAGAAAGTTAGAATGGCCGATGAGAAAAATGAAAGTAAATACAGTGTTATCACTCCTTGATTATCTTTTCTACAAAAAAAATGGAAAGTAAAAAATGTAATACTTCTTCATTTTTAAGTTGTTTTTTGAATATGAAAATTCCTTTTTCTCCGTTTAGAAAGAAAATATATCTATGAAAATTTTTTGAATATTTATAGTCTAATACATAATAATCTCCATCGTTGATGGAGATTATATAATCTTTATCTAAGTGTATTTTAATGATTTCGTTGTTTTTTTCTATAGTACAACTGATAGGTGCTTTTATGAAAATCTTATCTTCTTTTTGAAATGTTTCAAGTTCTAGGCCTAAAAAATTTTTTAGAAGAGCAATATTTATGTTTTTTGTGCATATCATTTGAATGTTTTTTCTCCTTTGTTAATTTTTTTGTAGATGATATCTATTGCAACATCTCTATCCTTAAATGGCACTTTATAATTTTCATCAAACACCTGGTATGGTTCATGGCCTCTACCTGCAATTAAAATAATATCTCCTCTATTTGCGAGGGTTATTGCAGTATCAATGGCTTCTCTTCTATCAATTATTGATAAACTTAAACTTCCTGAGACCACACCTTCCTCTATGTCTTTTATTATTTTTACTGGATCTTCTCCCCTTGGATCATCAGTTGTAATTATACAAATATCCGAATATTTCGATGCTATTTCTCCCATCATTGGTCGTTTTCCCACATCTGATTGACCACCTGCGCCAAATACAGTTATAATTCTTCCTTTTGTAAGTTTCCTAATGGACAGAATAGCCTTTTCCAAAGCATCTGGTGTGTGAGCAAAGTCTATTACTATTTCGATTCCCAGCTTTTTTGCTTCTGAGATAATTTCAAGCCTGCCATCTACTCCTCTAAATGTAGAGATAGCGGAAATAACATCATCAATATCATAACCAATTTCTACAAGTGCGGCTATTACCAAAGTTACGTTAAACGCATTAAAATCACCTAAAAGTTGGGAAACAACCTTTTTTTCACCAAATGGCGTTTTTAGTTTAAAGAAAATTCCTGACCAGTTGGATATTATTTCATGGATAACATAATCAGAATTGTTATCTGTACCGAAGGTTACAACTCGTATGTTTTTCTTTGGGATATCGTGTATTAATTCGTGGTTAACAATAGCAATACCATTTGGTTTTAGAAGATTTAAAATATGTAATTTTGCCCTTTTGTAGTTTTCAAAAGTTTGGTGAAAATCCAAATGATCCCTAGTGATATTTGTTATACCTACAATGTCGTAACGAATGCTTTCTACACGGTATTGCGAAAGTGCATGTGACGATACTTCCATGGCATAATATTTACCATCTTCTATGACTGTTTTAAACATATTTTTGGTAATTTCAATAGCACTTGGTGTTGTGTTGTGGTGATAAAATTTGTCACCCATTATATCATTCAATACGGTACCACTTATGCTTCCTTTAATACCAAATTGATGCATTATGTGGTGAAAAAGATGTACACTGGTTGTTTTTCCATTTGTGCCTGTAACGCCAAAGGTTATTAGTTTTTCATAAGGTTTTTGAAAAAAAACATCTGCAATTATAGATTCTGCTATTCTAGAATCGACGACTAGTATATAAGGGTAATCTTCAATCTCTTCTTCTACAATAAAAATTTCCGCGCCATTTCTTGCCACATCGTCTACTATTTTATGAGAATCAAAATTGAATCCTTTTCTGCATATAAATAGCGTATTTTCTTTTATATCTTTTGAATTTGAGGAAATGTAGTCAAACTCCATGTTTTCATCGCAATTAACTTTCAATATCACTGAGTTTAAAGCTTTTAAAATTTCCTTTATTTTCAAAAAAAACCACTCCCTTGACAAGGGTCTTTGTAAAGATTATATAACAAATTTTTAAAAATTTCAATGTTAATTTTTAAAAGAATATCTTGATAAAATCATTAATGTCTTTTTTGTCTATATTTATTCCAGGTTGAATATCGGGGGTATTTGTTCCATGAAAGTCAGAACCTGCGCTTTTTAAGAGATTGAATTTTTTTGCAATTTTCTCGTATGTACTTATCATTTCTTTCGTATGTTTTGAATAGTAGACTTCTAACCCGTCTAATCCTAAAGATACTAATTTTTTAATTAATGTTTCAAGTTCGTCTTTATTGGTAGTAGTTTGATACGGATGTGCAAGAAAAGATAAACCATTTGCCTCTTTTATCAATTTTATAGCTTTATCCATGTTTAATCTTTTTTTATCCTCGTAAAGCGGTTTACCTTTTTTTAGATATTTTTCAAATGCTTCTTTTATACTATTTACATATCCTTTTTTAACCATTAAACTTGCAAAATGAGGTCTTCCAATTATTGTTCTGTTTGCCTCTTTTAGAGCTTCTTCAAACGTAATATCAAAGCCCATCTTTTGCATTTTTTCAATTATTAATTTATTTCTGTTTAATCGATATTGTTTAAGCATTTCAAGGGTTTCAAGTAATTTTTTATTGTTTAAATCTATTCCGTATCCTAGTATATGCAGTGTTGAAGGATATTCCACACTAATCTCAACACCGGGGATAAAGTTTTTTTCCCTTATATTTTTAATACCATCAACTGTATCGTGATCGGTTATTGAAAAATACTCTATGTTTTTTTCTTTTAAAAGGTTTATTAAATCTTCAGGTGAAAAAGTTCCGTCTGATGCAGTAGTGTGTAGGTGGAAATCAACTAACACTTTTTCACTCTCCTTTATATTTATCAAGTGCATTTAGAAGTATGTTGTAGTTGTAAAAACCCAACCAAATACCTTGGTATCTTTTTATATTATACGCCCTTTGAATAGGGACGAAAAGAATGTGATAAATTTTTTGTACGTACTTTTTTTTCATATGTATTCGCAGACCTTCGGGTAATGTTGCAATTAGTATGTCTAGGTTTAACACATTAAACAATCCATCTATAAAAGCGTAGAATTCATCATGGGTTTTAAATTCAGTTATGCATATTTCCAAACTGTTTTTTGAAATAAATCTTGCATTTGTTATGGCGTTTAAAAAGCTATTTTTTGATAACTTTTTTTGATATATTATTTCGTATATATCTTCAAATTTTTTTGAGCCCAGAAATTTTGAAAAGTATGAAAATTCATTTTTTCTTGCTGTTCTGAACATACCAGTATCTGTGTAAAGTGCAATGGCAAATGAAAATAGCATTTTTTCATCTAATTCTATCCCCATTTCTTGAGATAAGTTATATAAATTTATTACATTGGCACTTGAAGTGATCGAGTAACTAAATATAGCATTTTCGAAGAATTTTTCGTCTCTTTTATGATGATGGTCAAAGATTACATATGGTTTTGAAAAAGGGATTTCAATATCTTCACTTTTATCCGTGTCATAAATGAATATGTAATCGCATTCTTTTATGTGAGTTTTTTCGGATAAGTCTAGAAAATTTTTAAGTCCATGTGCACTTCTTAATTCACAAGATGGTATATAATATTCTCCTCCAAATACCTTTAATCCCCAATAAACTGATGCAATTCCATCGCAATCAGCCATTTTATGTGTTGTGTGCAATATCTTTTTTGTTTTAAATTTTTCTAAATCCAAATGCTCCACCCCCTAAAAAAATTATATCACTTATGTTAAAATAATACTTGAAAATAGAATAGGAGGGTAAATTATGAAGAAATTTTTGATTATGCTCATGGTTACAGCCAGTATCTTTTTATTTTCCTATACACTTAGACCTGGCGATGAGGTTAGTATATACGTTTTTGGGCAACCAGAATTGTCCTTACAAGTAGTTGTATCAGTTGATGGTACAATTTCATATCCCTTTGCAGGAGAAATATATGTAAAGGGAAAAACTACTAAGGAATTGGAAGAAATAATTAGGGAATATGTAAAAAAAGTTATTAAAGATCCAATAGTTACAGTATACATTTCCAAATATGCTCCTATGTATGTGTATATACAAGGAGCAATTAATACTTCATTTGATATTTCTGTGGATAATAACATGACGCTTTCAAAACTAGTTTCATTTTTAAATCTCTCAACAAAAACAACATTTGATTTTTCAAATATTAAGTTAAAAAGAAACAATAAAGTTTTTTATGTAAATCTTGAAGATTACTATAACGGAAAATTTGATGAAGATGTGGTGTTAGAAGAAGGGGATATAATATATATTCCGATACAAAAAGATAAAGTAGCATACATTACAGGACCTGTGAAAAATCCTGGAGAATTTTCTTTTTCAGAAGCAGAAAATATTACTCTGTCTCTTTTACTTGCAAAAGCGGGAGGTATTTTAGATGAAAAGAGAAGATATATAAAAGAAGTAGAGATTGTAGAAGATAATGTTTCAAAAGTGTATTCTTCTGATATATTGGAAAAGGATATACAACTTAAGAGAGGAGCAATTGTTAATATAAAAACACATTCAGAGTTTTACGTGTATTCAAATGGAATGAAAATAGAGTTTTATCCAGATGAACCTAAAACGTTGGGAATGCTTGTCGCTAAGGTGCTGGTTGATGTTGATAAACAAGAAATTTTAAATGATGGGTTTGCGATTATAAATGGAAACAAGAAGATACCAATTAAAGGTAACGAAAATTTGAAATTGGATTCTGGAGATGTTGTAGATATTATTTACGCTCCGTTTACGGTTAATGTCGTGGGATATAAGGGAGGAGTTGTTAATTTAACTTCCAAAGAGCCTAGAACTTTATCGTATTTGATAAAAAAATTGGGAGTTGATGATATAGAAAGTATGTTAGATGTTTATGTTAGCGGAAAAAGCTATAAAATAGAGGATTTAGTGTTTGGCAGAACAGACAGAGAATTAGAAAAAGGAGAAACAGTTGTAATAAGATACCTAGGTGAAAATGTGGTATATATAGTAGGTGATTTTTCAAGTTATGTGAAATTTCCATTTAACGAAAAAATAACACTTTATAAAGTTCTTTCAAGGGCAAGAATTTCAGATTTAAAAAGAATTGAAAGAGTAGAAGTAAATGGAAAGAAATTAGATGTAACAAAAGATACAGATATTGATAGCGGAACAATTTTAAGAATAACTTTAAAGAAACCTATTCATGTTACCGTTATGGGATATGTAAAAAAAGAAGGTACATTTGCATTTAATTATACAGAAAAAAGTGATTTAATCACACTTTTTGGAAAATCAGGAGGATTTTATTTAGGTCCAAAACTATATTTTATATCTGATTTTGTATATGTAATTAGAAATAACAAAGTAATTTCTAAAATAAACGTCGAAGATATTCTTGAAGGAAAGAAAAATATGGAATTAAAAGATGGAGATTTTGTTTATGTAACAAGTAGAGAAGTAGGACATGTATATGTTTTTGGTTATGATGGCGAAGAAAGAAAATATAGTTTGATTAAATTTACTAGAGGAGAAACTTTTGACCTAAAAACTTTAATAGCAAAATTAGGAGGTATAAAGAAGGGAATTAGTAAGAAAATAACGATTCTAACAAAAGATGGTAAAAAAACTGTAGATTGGAATGAAAATGTAGCTTTGGAAAACGGTGCAACGGTTTTGTTTGAAAGAGACAGAAAAAATTACGTTTATGTAGTGGATAAAGACGGGAAAGCAAATACCTTTTATTTAGATGAGCCAATTAGCTTGTTTGAATTAATAACAAACTTTGATGTTAACAAAAATTACAAAAAATTGGAAGTATTGAGTGATGGTACTAAAATTTCGATTGATGTATCAGATGTGGAAAAGACATTAGGATATATCATAAAACCTGGAGATGTTGTAAAAATATTGGATGTTCCGCAAAATGTAGCGTATGTTTTAGGAGAAGTGAATAAACCTGGAATAATTTCTCTGAATAAAGGTACAACAGTTTTAGAAGCGGTAATACAGGCGGGGTATATCAATCAAAACGCATCACTTTCTTCCGTTTATCTGTATAAAGGAGGGTTAAACGGAAAAGCAATAAAGATAAATTTAAACGATGTAATTAAAAATAAAACAAAAGATTTAGTTGTCGAACCTGGGGATATAGTTTATGTGCCTTCTGATCCTTTCAAAAGTGCACTTGATTGGATACCTGTCATAAATAATATACTAAGTTTATATAACAATATAAGTACTGCAGTAAAATAAAGGAGGATTAAAATTATGGAAAATCAAGTAGAAGAACTTACATTATCGGATATTTTACATATATTTAAAAAAAGACAATTGTGGTTTTGGATGGTTTTTGTTTTAACAATAGTTGCAACGGGTGTTTACCTTGTATTTTTTGCAACTCCTATTTACGAAGTTAGCGTGAAGATAAAGATTCCATCTAAATCTTCTTCTCCATCTTTGAGTTCTTTGTCTGGAGCGGCAGCTTTGATGCTTGGTGGTGGAATGACTTCACTAGGTGTTTCAGATGAGATGGAATTGATAAAGAGTAGAAGAACTTTGCAAAAAGTTATTAAAGACCTTAATCTTATGGATTATTTTAAAAGTAAGATAAAAGATGAAGAAGGCAAAGAAAAATTAACCTTAAATTCAGTTATTGATAAATTGCAAGAAGAAGTAATTTCGGTTGAAACAGTAAAAGATACTTCTTTTGTAGAAATAAAAGTAAGCCTGGATGACAAAGAAATGGCATATAAACTTTCTAAAAAAATATTAGAGGCGTATACAGAGGTTTCAAAAGAACTTAATAAAGATCAAAATACCTATATGGTTGAATTTATTGAAAAACAACTTCCTCAAACAGAAAAAGAGTTAGAGAAAGTGGAAGAAAGGTTGAAGAAATTTAAGAAGGAAAAATCTATATTACCGTCGAAAGAAGCTGAACTGCTAGTTGATAATTTAGCAGAGTTTGATAAAAAATACTATTCTGCTCAGCTTGAACTTACTGGTTTAAAGATAAAATTTGAAAATCTTAAATCATCTATTTCTCAATTTAAAGAACTTATAAGTAAATTAGATTACGTTCCCAATAGTCCTGTGATTTCTTTGTTAAGAGAAAAGCTTGTAGAATATCAAATAGAATATCAAGGACTTCTTCAAAAATATTCTCCAGATTCCATAGAGGTAAAAGAGATTGAAGTTAAGATAAATGAAATAGAAAAAAAGATAAAAGAAGAGATTGATAACATTGTAAAAAGTAGTTTTAATATGGATGATCCAGTACTTTCAAATATTTATACTCAATTGGTTGAAACACAAGCTGCGTTGGAAATTTCAAAAGCAAATTTAGAATCACTTGTAAAATTAAGAGCAAAGTTTGAAGAAAAATTGAAAGAGCTACCTGATATAGAAATGGAATATATAAATCTTGAAAGAGATTATCAGTTAAAACAAAATGCTTACATTTTGTTAAAGACAAAATTGGAAGAGTTGAAATTATCCACAGCTGGTTTTAATTTTAATGCACCAATAATCGTAGATGAACCATTTATTCCTGAAAAGCCGTCAAAACCAAATAAGAAATTAACACTTGCAATTGGTGGAGTGTTGGGAATATTTATTGGAATTTTATTTGTTTTTGTAGCAGAAGCAAGGGATAAAAAAATAAGAGATTGGTTTGATGTAGAAAAAACAATTGGAAAAAAACCTATTGTTTTAGTTGAACCAGATATGAACCTTTCCATTTTTAAAGCGCCTGGTTCAAGATATTCAAATTTAGTTGAAAAAATTGCTATGAAGATTGTTAGTGATAGTAATCCAAATGTTATAGGCATAACATCTGTTGGAAGTTTTAGAGAAAAGGAGATTTTTAGTGCAAATTTTGCGGGATTTTTTGCAAAAAGTGGTAAAAAAACTTTGCTTTTAGATTTTGAGAATAGTATGTATAAAATCTTTGATGTTAATGGTGGAAAAACTCTTGTCGAAGTGCTAAAGAAAAATAATGATATACAAAAGGTGGAAGAAAATCTTTATTTAATAATTAAAGGGAGAGAAAATGTAAACGATATTTTAATTTCAGAAGATTTTGAAGAGTTGATGAGGAGATTTAAGGAAGAGTTTAACTATGTGATAATAAATCTTCCAGGTTCTGATTCTTCCAGTATACCACTTTTAAAAAAGCTTTGTGATGAGTTAATTTTGGTTGTAAAAGAAAAAATTACTGATAAGGAAAAGTTTATTGAAAGTATGGAGGAGCTAAAGACAAGATACATAGTATTGAGCGAATAAAGATAAGCCCATCTTTGGGCTTATCTTTTTTAAATTAGGAACATCTCAGGAAGAATACTGTATGTTTTATCTTCAAATTTAATGGTGATAACACTCAGTTCATGTTCACCTTCAATTATTTTTGGTTTTTCAAGATAATATCTAAAGTACTTTAGTTTTGCTATTTCAAGTATATTTTCTTTCTTGATTTCCTTATTGCCAAACACAAAAGAATCTTCCACCGCACTTAAAACAATTATGCTTGAAAATACAAGCAAAGATTTTTCTTCAAAGGATAAATCTCTTTTTGATTCATAAAAAACTTTTCCTATTGGCGTTGTTAGGTTTTTAATTTCAATTGCCTTGAGAGCTTTTGTTTTTCCAAAGAAATAGTTGTTGTATAATGAGACTCCTTTGATGGTAAAAGGAAAAAAGCTTGAACTGTAAGATTCAAAGATTTCTAGTATCTTTTCTGGTTGCATTTCTTTTAAAGAAAGGAAATTTTCTATTAGGAAAGAAATTGTGGTGTTGTAAAATTCTACTTTAGCTTTTTCTTTAAGTAGCTGTTGATGGCTTAAGACATTTTCAATAGCCCTTAATATTTCTGTTGATATTATTTCTTTAAGTGTAGTTTTTATTTGTTTATCCAAAAAATCTGGTAAAATTTCTTCGCCTAGTATTATGTAGATTTCGTTGCCTAGTATTTTAAATTTATAGTAATCAAGAGAATTTTTAATTATATTTTCTAGTTCTTTTTTATTTACAATTTTTGGGAAACTAAGTTTTTCCAGTTGTTTTGAAAATTTTAGTGTGAAATTCTCTTTTCCTTCATAGAGGAGGACATACTTACTTTGGTATATTTCTGATATATAGTCTGTTATATTAGATTTTAGTTCTTCAAAATTTGTTGATGATAATACGTGTAAAGAAAATTCAGATAAGGATTTAAGTATGAATTCATATTGATTCAGTAGTCGTTCAGTTTGATTGTAAACTTCAGTAGTGTTTAAAAGTTCTCTACCTTTCTGAAAAACAATTCCAATGGCATTTAAAATACTTTGTTCTTCTAAATCTAGTTTTTCCCTTCCTAAAATAACGTAAAAAGTGTCATAATTTTTCTCTTTAAAGATAAAACCATATTTGTTGTTAAAAAATTTTCCAAAGTAATAGTTTGCGTTTAGATTTATTTCGATTTCTTTTTCAAATATATTTTTGCCTGAGTAGTAGGTAAGTGTTCCTTTATTTTTTACTAATTTATATACACCAACAGGTGTTAAAAACAACTCACTTACAGTCTCTGCAAGAAGTGGAAGCATTAAATCGATGGGTAGGGGTTCAGTTAGTGACGAAATTATTGCTCCTATTCCGCTTATTTGATAAGAGAATTTTGTTAGTCTTTCTTCTATATTAAAAAGAGCGGCAAATTGTTCGGATTTCTTGTATATCTCTAATAACTCTTTAGGTAAAGGTTCTTTTGAAAAAATAACAACATTTCCAATTTCGTATATTAATGGTAAGAAGGAAAAGTTCTTTTTTGCATCTTCTAAACTGTTGAATACAAAATCTTCGACTAAAACTTCATTTACATAACTTATGTTCCAATTGTTGTTGATTTTTCTTAAAACAACAGTATATTTGAAAGAATTCATTAAAAATTCATCTATAAGAACGGTACCGAAAACTTCTGAGAACTTGTGTAGATTTTTAATCATTCTTTTTTCACCTCTTCATTTTCATCAATATAGATTACAGAGTTTTTGATTTCTGTTATTTCAAGGGGGACAGTTTTTAACGTGGTTTTTAAATCAACTGCTTTGTTGAGGATATATATAGCACCTTCTCCTTTGACATGGAGCAAAATTTCCTTTATTTGGTTTATTTTATCCTCTAGTTTTGAATATGTTTCTAACATTCTTTTGTATCCGTTCGATAAACGCTGTTGTTCAATAACAAGATGTGTAAAATCATCTCCTTCTGCTTTTAATTTTGCAATTTCAAGTACGTTATTTTTAATTTTTAGGGACCAATCAACCATTATCTTTTTTAGTTTTGTTTTTTCGTTCATATATGAATTTATAAGTTTTAAGAGTTCTTTTCTTGAAAAACCTTTTATTTTAATTTTCTTTTTTCCACCTATTAATTCTTTTACATATGCTGCATATTTAAGAGAAATGTTTGTGTTTATTAATTTACCGTTGTTTGTACTTAAAAATAAAGAACCATTGCTTTGAATGTTGCAGTTAATTACGTAATCATTTACATATATGTCTCCTTCAACAACTGCCTTTAAATCTTGGAGAAATTTTGAGTACAAATTTTTTTTACAAAAAATTTCACTCTTAGGTCCTCCAAATACACCACCTTTAATTACAATACTTCCCTGAGCATTTAAAACAACGTCTTTTTCTACACCACCTTCAATTATTATGTCTTTCTTAGAACTAATCTTAAACCCATTTCTAACCCATCCCATAATTTGTACTGTTATATCTGAATTAATATTTCCTGTACTCAAATCAACATCACCATCTATTAAAAGTACAGGTGAAACCGTGAATTTTCCTTCTTCAAAACTAAAAACACCATCTATTTTTGATTTAATGTAATTACCATCTATAAATGTGTTTTTATCCAAGGTATACGTAGCCTTTTTTCCTAATGTTGCTTTTATTTTTCTTCCTAGTACAGTCATTCCATCTTCGCCAGGGGTTGGTGGAATGATTTCTGCAAGCACTTGGTCCTTTTTTACAAATTTGAATATATCAAGATTGTAAAAATCTATTTTTCCTTCTTTGGAGTTTTCCCTTACCTTTTTATTGGGTAATTCTACATGAAAAATAAGGTAACCATCTTTTCCATTTTTTGGTTCTTTTCCTTTTGCTATTGGAAATTTTTCTTTTCCTTCAGTTAATGCACTTTTTATTTCGTTTTCCAAAATTCCATAACAAATTCCCTCTTTTTCAATTGATTCTATGATTTCATTAAAAGTAATATCTTTTGAGTTGAGCTTTACATATGCTTCCATTTCATCGGCAGAAATTGTAATTTGTATTTTTTCGATTTTTAAGGTCATTTCATCTGCATCTTCTTTTAATGAAAAATTTCTTATGGAATTGAAATTTACTTTAACACCATAAGAGGCTAAATCCATTAATAGTTTTTTAATTTCTTCTGTAGAGAGTTTACCATGAGATTTTTTTATTTTTATCCTTTCATTAGATGGAATAATTTCAAACATATAACCACCCCTGGGGATTTTTATATTATTATACATTATAATATTTTAATTTAAAAGTAAAAAATAAGGATTCTAGTATTAATTGATATGTTTTTATTTTGTTAACAGTTCGTCGACAAGCGAAATGTATTTTTTACGTGATTTTATTCACGATATAACATATGGTTTTAAATATAAATGTAGAATAATAGATGTGAATGGTAAATATGTGGAAATATACTAAAATAATTGTTTGTTAATTTTTTCTCATGGGAGGGGTTGCATGGAATACTTAATGACGAAAGAGCAAAAACTTGCGCAAAAGCTTTTTAAAGAGTTTGCCGAAAGAGAAGTAAAACCTATAGCTAAACAAGTAGACGAAGAAGAATATTTTCCTTTTGAGACAGTAAAGAAAATGGGACAAATTGGAATGATGGGAATTCCCTTTCCAAATGAAGTAGGAGGAGCTGGAGGGGATTATCTAACTTATATCTTGGCAGTAGAAGAACTTGCAAAGGTATGTGCAACTACTGCAATAATTTTATCAGCACATACATCTTTATGTTGTGAGCCTATATATAGATTTGGAAATGATTTTCAAAAAAGAAAATATCTAATTCCATTGGTTAAGGGTGCAAAAATTGGTGCTTTTGCTTTGACAGAGCCTAATGCAGGGACCGATGCGGCAAATCAGCAAACTACTGCGAAGCTGCAGGGCGAAAATTACATATTAAATGGTACGAAGATTTTTGTAACAAACGGAGGGGTTGCAGATATATATATTGTTTTTGCTACGACTAATAGAGAGTTGGGAACTAAGGATATTAGTGCATTTATTGTGGAAAAGGATTTTGAAGGTTTTAAAATAGGAAAGGTTGAAGAAAAGATGGGAATAAGAGGTTCTATGACAACGGAGATTGTTTTAGAAAATTGTATGGTTCCAAAAGAAAACCTTTTAGGTGCAGAAGGTGAAGGATTTAAGATTGCGTTAAAAACACTAGATGGTGGGAGAATAGGTGTTGCTGCACAAGCATTGGGAATTGCGGAAGGTGCGATTGATGAGGTGTTGAAATATGTAAAAGAACGAAAACAATTTAATAGACCTTTAAGTAGTTTTCAAGGTTTGCAATGGTATATTGCTGAGATGATTACAAATACACGTGCTGCGAAATTATTAGTATACGATGCGGCGTTAAAAAAAGATAAAGGACTATTAAAGAGTGCGGATGCTTCTATGGCAAAGAAGTTTGCATCTGATAATGCTATGTTTGTGACAACTCAAGCTGTTCAAATTTTTGGTGGTTATGGATATATGAAAGATTATCCCATTGAGAGAATGATGAGAGATGCAAAGATTACTCAAATTTATGAAGGAACAAATGAAGTGCAAAAGATGGTTATTGCAAATCAATATTTAAGGAGGTAATTGTATGAAAGTAATAGTTTTTGCAAAACAAGTCCCCGATACATCAGAGGTAAAGATAGATAAAGAAAAAGGTACGCTGATAAGAGATAACGTTAGTTCAATAATGAATCCAGAGGATAAAAATGCATTGGAGGTAGCTTTAAGGCTAAAGGAACAATTAGGCGCAAAGGTTATTGTTATAACTATGGGGCCACCTTCTGCGGAAGAAATTTTAAGGGAAAGTTATGCAATGGGTGCCGATATGTGTTATTTAATAACTGATCCGTTGTTTGCTGGAGCAGATACGTTAGTTACCAGTAAGATACTTGCAAAAGCCGCACGATTAATTGGTTTTGATTTAATTTTAACGGGTAGGCAAGCAATAGATGGAGATACAGCACAAGTGGGAGTTGAATTAGCAGAACATTTAGGGATACCAAGTATTGCATATGTAATTGATATTTCTATAAACGAAAAAAGGGTTTTTGTGAAAAGAGAATTGGATGAAAAGATAGAAATTTTATCTACGGAATTACCGTGTTTGATTACTTGTTCAAAAGAGATTAATATTCCTAGATATATGAGTTTAAGTGGAATATTTAGTTGTTATTCTAAGAAGATAGTTGTTTTGGATAACAAAGTTTTTGGATTTAAAAAGGAAGAAGTGGGACTTTTAGGTTCTCCAACTAAAGTAAAAAAGACTTTTACCAAAATTGTTAATAAAAAATGTGAAATTGTTGAAACAGATTTAAATGAGGGTATTGAAAAAATAGAGGAGATTTTATCTAGTATAGGGGGGATGTAAAATGGTTATGGTTTATTGCCAGAGCGATAAAGAAAAATTACATCCTGTAAGTTATGAATTAATATCAAAGGCCTCAGAATTTCATGGTATGGAAGTCGTGGCATTGGTGCTTGGAAATTCTGAGGATGCAGAAGTGCTTTTTAATTACGGTGCAGATAGAGTTATTTTGGTTGAAAATGTTGGAAGTTATAACCTTGAAGTATATACTGATGTGATATGTAAAATAGTAAAAAAAGAAAGCCCGGAAATATTTTTACTAGGAGCAACACAACTTGGAAGGGAACTTGCACCACGTATTGCCGCTCGTTTGAATACAGGTTTAACTGCGGATTGTACTAATCTTGAAGTAAATGATGGTTTAATTTATATGACACGACCTGCTTTTGGTGGAAATTTAATGGCTACTATTATTTGTGAAAAACATAGACCTCAAATGGTTACGGTAAGACCAAATGTTTTTGAAAAAAGGGAAAATAAAAAGTTGGGAAAGGTTGAAAAAGTTAAAATTGATTACAAAGAATCTAGGATAAAAATAGAAGAAGTGATTGAAAAAGGTTTAAAAGAAACGGATATTACAAAAGCGGAAATAATAGTTAGTGGAGGTAGAGGAGTAGGTTCTAAAGAAGGTTTTGAAAAGTTAAAGGAATTTGCTAATTTAATAGGTGGAGTGGTTGCGGGTTCAAGGGTAGCAGTGGAAAATGGCTGGATAGAAAAGGAAAAACAAGTGGGGCAAACGGGAAAAACTGTAAGACCCAAAATTTATTTTGCAATAGGAATATCTGGAACAATACAACACCTTGCAGGTATTCATGAAAATAGTTTTATTATAGCGATTAATAAAGATAAAAATGCACCTATAATTAAGATGGCTAATTTAGCAATTATAAGTGATTGGGGACCTGTAATTGACAGATTAATAAAGAGAAAAATTGAAAAGGAAAAAGCTAGTGTGTTAAAATAGTTTTGGAGGTGATAAATATTGAATTGCGCCCTTATAATGGCAGGAGGGAAAGGTGAAAGGTTTTGGCCCTATTCTACTGATGAAAAACCAAAACAATTTATCAATCTATTTGGCGAAAAGACAATGATTCAACAAACTGTTGATCGCTTAGACGGATTTCTTCCTATAGAAAATATTTTTATTGTTACAGGGGAAAAATATGTAAATCTTGTAAAAAAACAACTACCGAATTTACCAGAGAAAAATATAATAGTAGAACCTGAGGGGAGAAATACCGCTCCTTGTATTGCGTTATCTGCGTTTTATATAAAAAAAATATACGGTAATGTTAACCTTGCTGTATTTCCAGCAGATCATCTTGTAAGAGATGTTGAGGTTTTTAGAAAAACGTTATCTCTTTCCTTTGAATTTGTTGAGGCAAAAGAGGATGTTATAGTTACACTGGGTATAAAGCCAGATAGGCCGGAAACTGGATATGGATATATAAAATTTTTGGGAGAAGATGTAAAGATTAACGAATCCATTTTAAAGGTTGAAAGATTTGTGGAAAAACCGGATAAATTAACTGCTGAAAGGTATGTGAATGAAGGAAAGTATCTTTGGAATGCGGGAATTTTTGTCTGGAAAATTGACACGATATTGAAAAATACTAAAGAATTTTTACCAAATACCTATGGTATTTTAAAAAATGTTTTTGATAAAAAAGACCTATATGAAGAGTTAAAAATAGCATATAAAAAGGTTGATAAGATTTCAGTGGATTTTGGAATAATGGAACATGCAAAAAATATCTATGTTATTCCTGTAGATTTTGGTTGGGATGATGTGGGAAGTTGGATAGCGGTTGAAAGGTACAGTGAGAAAGATGAAGATGGAAACGTTATTTCTCAGAACATACATTATTTTGATTCAAAGAGAAATATTGTGAAAAGCAAGAAAAAGACAATTTTAAACGGAGTAAATGACCTAGTAGTAATAGAAACAGATGAGTATTTAATAGTATCACATAAAGATAGTATTTCTAAAATAAAAGATATAAAAAATAAGATAGAGTAAATCCCCATCGTAGATGGGGATATTTTTTTGCTTAAAGTTAACAATGTTGAGTTTTTGGTTAATTATATGTTAAAATATAGTTGAAAAAAATCTTAGGAGGGGGATAATGCATTTCTTTCAAAAGCAACCTATGATGCGAAGGGTTATTTATGCTTTATTTCCCATATACATATATGCATTTTTATTCTATGGTTTTAGGCTTGTTTTTTTAAGTATTTTGATATTTACAGCAGGGATTTTAACAGAATATTTGTTTGAAAAACGAAAGAATAAAAAGGTTTCAGAAGCAGTGCTAGTAAGTTGTATGCTTTATACATTATCTTTGCCACCTAATGTTCCATGGTGGATTGCGGTTATAGGAATAGTATTTGGAATAGCTATTGCAAAAGAAGCATACGGTGGATTTGGAAGGAATGTATTTAATCCTGCTATTACTGGAAGGCTATTTGTATATGTTACATTTCCGACTTTTATGACAAGTGGTTGGTTAGTGGCAAAGTTTGGATCATTTGGAAAAGATGCTATTACTTCAGCAACACCACTTGCTATTTTACGTTATGGAGGTAGTGTTGATATAGCAAAGCTATTTCTTGGTTTAAGGGCAGGTTCTTTTGGTGAAGGTGCAATGTTTCTGATATTATTAGGAGCAATATATCTTATTGTTACGAGAACGGCAAGTTTTAGAATAATGCTTTCTACCTTTCTTTCTGCATCTGCCTTTATTTTATTATTTGATTTATTTTTAGGAAAAATGCCATTTTTACTTGCAATTTTATCAGGAAGTTTAATATTTGTTTCTGTATTTATAGCAACAGATCCTATTACTGCACCAAAAAACAAAAAGGCACAGATAATTTACGGATTAATAATAGGGACTTCTATTGCGGTGATAAGAAGTTTTTCTTTGTTTTCAGAAGGTACAAGTTTTGCGATATTACTTGGAAATACATTTGCTCCCCTTCTTGACTTTTTGACAAAGAAGGTGAAAAAATGAAAACGGATAATAGATTTTATGTTGTTCTATTTACATTTACCGTTACTTTTCTTTTTGTTTTGGTGTTATCTTATATTAACTACATCACAACAGGTAAAGTTAAAACTAATGAAGAATTTTTAAAAGTAAGGGCAATTTTAAATGCAGCGGGGATAAATTTCAATAATGAAGATGAAGCAATTTTAAGATACGAAAAGAGTGTCAGTATATTAAGAAAAGCAGGGAATGAATTTTATGTTGTCAATTTAGATGGTAAAAAGAAGGTATATGTTTACATTTTTTCAGGCAATGGTCTATGGGGGACAATAACAGGTGCAATTGCGTTAGATGAAAACGTTGAAAAAATTGTAGGAATTGATATTATTTCACAAAATGAGACACCAGGTCTTGGGGGAAGAATAGAGGAAGATTGGTTTAAAGAACAGTTTAGGGGAAAAAAGATTGACAAAGATTTAATTGTACAAAAATCTGGGAAGAATGGAGGGATACAGGATTACAAGGTTGATGCAATAACAGGTGCTACGTTGACTTCGAAATTTTTTGTAAAGGTAATAAATGACACGATAAAGGAAGTTAGAGATATTTTAAGGGGGGACCAAAATGAATAAGTACAAAGAGGTATTTTTAAAAAACGTATGGTATGAAAACCCCGTATTTGTGCTTGTTTTGGGAATCTGTTCAACGCTTGCTATTACTAATAATTTGAAGAATACTTTGATAATGACAATAGGAGTTTTACTTGTTACGGGGTTTTCGAATCTTACCGTGTCCCTTCTTAAATCATTAATTCTCTCTAAAGTAAGAATGATTACGCAGGTTTTAATAATATCTTTTTATGTGATAATAGTAGATATAATTCTTAGGGTTTATCTTCCAGATGTAAGTAAAGCCCTGGGACCATATGTAGGCTTAATTATAACAAACTGCATAATTATGGGGAGAGCGGAAGCATTTGCACAGTCTAATTCTCCGTTACTTTCTTTTTGGGATGGAGTTACTAGTGGATTAGGATATATGTTAGTGTTGATGGTGATAGCGTTTTTTAGAGAACTTTTGGGATTTGGAACGATCTTTGGATATAGAGTTATGCCAGAGGGTTTTGTAAATTGGACGATAATGGTAATGCCACCAAGTGCGTTTTTTATGCTCGCCTTGTTTATTTGGATTGTAAAGGGAAGGAGTGGTGATAATGCCTAATATAAATCCTTTTGTCTTATTTTTTGCTTCCATTTTTACAAGTAATATACTTCTTTCCAATTTCCTTGGTATGTGTTCGTTTATTTCTATTTCAAAGTCGTTAAAATCTTCCAATGGTCTTGGGATGGCTGTGACAATGGTAATGACAATAGCTACAGTTCTAAACTGGATTGTTGAAAAGTATATAATTGTTTCTTTTAATATAGAATATTTGCGTTACATTGTTTACATTGTGGTTATAGCCTCGGTGGTCCAAATTCTTGAAATGGTTATAGACAGAGTCTCACCAAATTTGTATATAAGTCTTGGTATATTTTTACCACTTATTACTGTTAACTGTGCAATTTTGGGTGTTGTTCTCTTTATGCAACTTAGAAATTATTCTTTAATTCAATCTGTATTTTTTGGTTTAGGTTCAGGGATTGGTTGGTGGCTTGCAATAGTTTTACTTGCTGCAATAAGAATAAAAGTTGATAAAGCACCCGTTCCTGCTCCTTTAAAAGGTGTTGGTATTACGTTGATAACAATAGGTATTATGGCTATGGCTTTTATAGGTTTTGCTGGTATGATTAATGTGCAATGAGGTGAGAGTATGGATGTATTTTTTGCTCCTTTAATAGTTGGATTAATATCTGCTGTACTTTCAAGTTTTATTGTAATTGTTGATGCAATTGTTAATAATTACGGTGAAGTGGAGATAGATATCAATAACGGTAAAAGAAAATTAAAAGTACAAGGAGGAAAGCCCCTTTTATTTACCCTTGCTGAGGAAAATATATTTATTCCATCTGCATGTGGTGGACGTGGAAGTTGTGGAGCATGTAAGGTAAAAGTGTTAAGTGATGTAGGAGATTATTTACCAACAGAACTACCCTATATGTCAAAGGAAGAATTATCTGAGAATATTAGATTATCTTGTCAAATAAAAGTGAAAAAAGATATAAAGATAGAACTTCCTGAAGAGTTATTTAACGTAAAGAAATTTAAAGTTAAGGTTATATCATTAAATAATGTAACACATGACATAAAAGAAGTTAGATTGAAGTTATCAGAAGAGATCAATTTTAAGGCGGGGCAATATGTTCAAGTAGTTATTCCACCGTATGAAAAAATAAAACAACCTACCCAAAGGGCGTACTCTATAGCATCTACACCTAGTAAAAAGGATGAAATAGAACTGCTTATAAGATTGGTGCCTGGTGGTATTGCAACAACTTATGTTCACAATTATTTAAAAGTTGGTGATGAACTTGAAGTTATAGGACCTTTTGGAGAATTTTACATGAGAGACACTCAAAAAGATATGATATGTGTTGCAGGAGGTTCTGGAATGGCTCCAATAAAATCTATAATTTTTGACATGTATGAAAGGGGTATTCTTGATAGAAATGTTTGGTACTTTTTTGGTGCAAGAACGGAAAAAGATTTATTTTATGTAGATATGTTTAAGGAACTTGAAAAGAAATGGGATAAATTCCATTTTATTCCAGCTCTTTCTGAACCACATGGCGATTGGAAAGGGGAAGTTGGGGTAATAACAGATGTTATGGTTAAGTATATAGAAACAGTTATTGACAAAGAAAATGAGAAAGAAGGATATTTATGTGGGAGTCCTGGTATGATAAATGCTTGTGAAACCTTGATGAGAAAACATGGAATAAATGAGGTTTATTATGATAAATTTGCATAAGGAGTTGAAAATATGAAAATGCCTCCGGAGATGATTAAAGCACAAGAAAATATGAGACCTGGTGTAATAACTGCCGAGGGTTTTTTAGGTGACGATGATAGAGGTTTGATGGATATAATCATGGATGATGAAAGGGAAATGGCTAAATTAGGTTTGGATTTTGAATATATTGCCAAAATTATGAGGAAGTTTTTAAGAATTGGAGAAAAGGGATTAGGTGAGCCAATAAAACATGGAAATTTTGAAATATTTGTTTACGAAGCTCGGGGATTTATTCCTTGTCCATTTGAGGATGGAATTTTCAGAAAAAAGGTGGTTACGATTGAGAATTTAGAAAACAAGGAAAAAATAATGTATAGTGAACTTTCCATACATTTACTTGAAAAACATCATTTTTTGCAAGGAGAAGGTGCAAAATTTCGATTGGAACCTAAAAAATTAAAAAAGGTATTTTTAGGGTAGTTTTTCATATTCGAGAACTATTGTTCCTCTTTCATTTAGAACATTTGTGGTTATTAATTTAAAATTCTCTCTTTTAAACGATAATTTTTGTGAGTTTTCCAATATGATAGGTTCGATTGTGATAAATATTTTATCTATGTATGGAAAAAATTCTTCAAAGACTTTTTTTCCGCCAATTACCGCGGCACTTTTTATGTTTTTCTTTTCAAGGGATGATATAATTTCTTGGGGATTGCCTTTTAGAAAGAGAATGTTTTTATCATTTTTAAAATTTTTATTTGTAAGTACAATATTTAATCTATCTTTTAAAGGTTTTCCAATACTTTCAAAAGTTTTTCGCCCCATTATAACTGTTCCTATTTTTGTGGTAAGATCTCTAAAGTGTTTTTTATCTTCTATTGATCCCCAATCTATAGGATCATATTCGTTTATAGTAAAGCCACCAAATATATCTGTAACAACCACCATTATGAGGTGCATAGTTTACCTCCTTTGATAATTTTATTTATAAATGTGATATAATTAAGATAATGAAGGAAGACAAAACAATTATACACCTTAAAACGATAAATTACAAAGGAGAAATTTATTTTGAGGTGAGATTTTGATTATATTCTTTATTATTTTAGTTATTTTTATCTTAGTTCTGTTATTTTGGGAATATGTGTATTTATGTATAAAGTTTTCTTGTTTTTCTCTTGACTTAAAACGAAAGATTTATGAGAAATTGTCATTTGAAATTTTTACTCGTTTTTTTGAAAGAAAAGAAGAGGAATTAAAGAGATTATACAAAACCTTTGATTACATAACAAACATTTTGGAAGCAGACTCATGGTCTTTGCTTCTTGTACCTCAAAATAAAATGTGGAGATTTTTAATTTGGTCTCATGCGCTGGATGAAAATCCTTTGGAGAATTTGGGAGAATTTTTTCAAAGTCAAACACCAAAGAATTTAAGGAAGATAATATATACAGCTTCTAGTTTTTATATAGAAGATGTAACAAAAGCAGATTGTTGGATTGAACTAAAAGATATTCCTGTAAAATCTTGGGTTGGTATACCACTTGTGTATGAAGAACAGGTATATGCTATTTTGAATATTGATTGGTATAGAAAGAGGAAAAAGAGAAAAACAGACGATGCTGTTTTTGATACGACAAAAGATGTATTATCGAAAATTTTGTACGATTATTTAAAGTTATACGAGAGACTTGGTAATGTATATAAAGATATTTTAACAGGCCTATATAACAGGCAGTATTTAGAAGAGGTGTCTTGGGAAAGATTTAGCCATGTGTTATTTATTGATTTGGATAATTTCAAATCTGTTAACGATAATTTTGGCCACCTTATTGGCGATGAGGTTTTGAAAATAGTTACTGAGAGAATGCAAAGGATTACAAAAAAGGATGATTTGCTAATTAGATTTGGAGGGGATGAATTTTTATTGTTTGTTAAATCTACAGATGAAGGGATAGAAAAAATATCTGAGAGATTAAAGAAAGTTTTGTCAAGAAAGATAAATATTGACGGTAGGAATATTGAAATAGGTTGCTCTGTTGGAATACAAAAAATAGAAAAAGAATTAGGTTTGGAGAAAATAATTAGTTTAGCTGATAGGAAAATGTATGAAGATAAAAACAAAAAATTAAAGTAGATTTTACTTTTATTTTCTCAAAGAAACTTGACAGAGCTTGAATGATATGATATTATTTTAATCGGTTTGTGTTGGTTGACCTGGTAGCTCAGCCGGTAGAGCACCTGACTTTTAATCAGGGGGCCGCGGGTTCGAATCCCGCCCGGGTCACCAGAGGGGCGAGAGTGGCGGAATTGGCAGACGCGCTGGACTTAGAATCCAGTGGGCTCACGCCCGTGTGGGTTCAAGTCCCACCTCTCGCACCAAAATGGAAATGCGGGTGTAGCTCAGTGGTAGAGCGCCTGCTTGCCAAGCAGGAGGTCGCGGGTTCAAATCCCGTCGCCCGCTCCAAAATGATTAATAGAACCGATTAAAAAAAAAGCTCCTTTACGGAGCGTTTTTTATTTATATTATAATAGTTTGTGAAGATAAAGGAGGAGTGAACGTGAATAATTTTCTACTTGGGATTATTATGGGAATAGCTAATCTTTTACCTGGAATAAGTGGAGGAACAATTGCGGTTATTTCTGGAAGGTATGAAGTTATATTAAAATCTGCTTCTGATATTGTTTCATTTAATTGGAAGAAAGATTCTGTTAAAACTATTTTATTGTTAATATTGGGTATGGGTTTTTCTATTGTATTACTTTCAAAGGTTTTATCTTTGATCTTTTCAAAATATCCAGAGTATTCTTATGGTGTGTTTACCGGTTTAATCGTTGGTGGTTTAATATATTTAGTGAAAAGAGTTAATTTAAAAAATATTGGAAATGTTTCGATAATAACCATTTCGTTTTTAATTACCTATATGCTTTTAAAATTTGCTCAAAATTTTGAGATAAGTAATTTAAATGTTTCCACATGGTATTTAGTTTTTGGAGGAATAATTAGTGCGGCTACTATGGTTTTACCTGGTATAAGTGGTTCATCAATGCTTTTAATTATGGGAATATATAAACCTGTTATTGATGCTATATCTGTTATGAATTTAAAAATTTTGATTCCATTAGGAATTGGTGTGATTATAGGGCTTGTACTTATAATTAAATTGCTGGAAAGATTGATAAAAAAATATAGGGAGAAAGTATTAGCTTTTTTGATTGGTTTAACAATATCTGGAACAATAATTATATTTCCCATTACTCAGAAATGGTTAACATATATTTATTTTCTTATTGGTGCTTTTTTATCGAGGTATCTTGAAAAAATATTAAACGAATGAAAAACCCCTTTCGCAATGAAAGGGGTTTTAATTTTTTTATTGAGTAAGTGTTGCAGGATTTACTTTTATTCCAGGTCCCATTGTTGTTGAAAGAACGACCTTTTTTATGAATGTTCCCTTAACACCCGTAGGCTTTAAGTTCAATACTTGCTCATAGGCAGATTTAATATTTTCTGTAAGTTTTTCTTTTTCAAAGGATGCCTTTCCTACTGGAATATGCAAATTGCCTGTTTTATCGGTTCTAATTTCCATTCTACCTTTTTTAAAGTCTTTTACAGCAGCTGCAACGTCATTTGTTACTGTTCCAGCTTTTGGATTTGGCATTAATCCTCTAGGCCCAAGAATTTTACCAAGTCTTCCTATTATTTTCATCATATCTGGTGTTGCGATTGCAACGTCAAAATCGAGAAAACCTTCTTTTTGAATTTTTTCCGCTAAATCTTCCGCACCTACGTAATCTGCGCCAGCTTTTTTAGCTTCTTCGGCTTTTTCACCTTTTGCAAAAACAAGAACTCTAACTTCTTTACCTGTACCATGTGGTAAAGAAATAGTACTTCTTATTTGTTGGTCAGATTTTCTGTAATCGATGTTTGTTTTTATGTGTAATTCTACGGTTTCATCAAATTTTGCAGTTGCAACTTTCTTAGCAAGATCAACTGCTTCATTCAAATCGTACTCTTTTGTTCTATCAACCAATTTTCTAACTTCGTTATACCTCTTGGAGTGCTTCGGCATTTTGCCTCCTCCTTCCTAAGAATTTATTAGTCTACTACCTCAATTCCCATACTTTTTGCTGTTCCTTCAATGATTTTCATAGCTGCTTCAATGTCGTTCGCGTTTAGGTCTTCTTTTTTGATTTCAGCTATTTCCTTAATTTGTTCTCTCGTGACTTTTCCAACTATCTTTCTCTTAGGTTCTTGAGAACCAGAGTTCAATTTAGCAGCTTTTTTCAACAAGAAAGAAGCGGGTGGAGTTTTTGTTATGAATGTAAATGACCTATCTTCGTAAACAGTGATTATTACAGGGATAATCATACCAGCTTTATCAGCCGTTGCAGCGTTAAACTTCTTACAAAATTCCATAAGGTTTACACCACGTTGACCTAAAGCAGGACCAACCGGTGGTGCTGGAGTTGCTTTTCCAGCTTCAAGTTGCAACCTAACTTGTGCAACTACCTTTTTTGCCATAATACAACCTCCTTTTTGTGGTTATAGGGTAAACCCTCCCACTAAGTTAAACAACCTTTTCAACTTCACTAGTATGTACAGTTACCGGGGTTTCTCTACCAAATATTGTAACTGTTACTTTTAATTCGTTATGTTCTGGATTAATTTCTTTTACAGTTCCAACAAAACCTTCAAATGGTCCAGAGATAATTTTAACGGAATCGCCTATTTCAAAGTCAAATTCAATCTTAACTTCTTTTGATTTTTCTTCTTTTGGTATTTCTTCTTCACCGGATAACCTCAACAATACTTTTGCTTCTTTATCGTTTAATGGTAAAGGTCTCCCACCAGATGATACAAAATCAATAATACCAGGTACAGTTCTGACAAAATGCCAGAATTCATCGTTCATTATCATTTCAACAAATAAATAACCAGGGAATAGTTTCCTAACCTTTACCTTTTGAATTCTAATTTCCTTTTTTGTTGGAAAATCTGTTATCTCCACTCTACCAGAACTTTTTGCAAGAATCTTTTTCGGTTCAGCAATAATCTGTCCAGCTTTTATTTTGACACCTTTTTTAATAGCATTGGAATTAAAAGTACTGATGGGAGCAACATAGACATCAAGGTCATTTGAAGAATTTTTTACTACTATTCTTTTCATGTTTTCAGTTTGAATTATTTTACCGTCAATTTCGCATATGATTTCTCCATCAGAAGAAAGTGGCATACCTTGTCTAACCATACCACCAACTTTTAACCCTGTGACGGGTTTATTTTTTTGAGGAATAACATATGTTTTTGTAAATTTTTTGTCTACAGTTTCAATAACAACCTTTTTAGCATTTCTTACATCTGTTACTATTCCATCTCTTCTTGCTCTAATGGAAGGTTCTTCAGCTAGTGAGTCTCCCTTTTTAACTATATCTCCATTGGAAACATAAATTTTTGCATTTAAAGACACAACATGCCTTTCAACAGACTTTGCCGATGCATCAATAACAATCTCTTCAGGAAGTAAAACACGAGAAATAACATGCTCAAGACCTTGAGCTTTTATCTTTGCCTCCAAATTACCCTTGGCAGCTGTTTCGTATCCTGCCAAAGCTTGTAGAATATACCATCTTTTTTTCATTTATACCACCTCAAAAAATTAAAAGAGCTTGAAAAGGGCACTTAATGCACCAGAGAATACCAAATCTAACACGAAAAAGTAAACACCAGTCACCAAAAGTATGAAAAGAACCACACCCGTTGCTCCCCATAGCTCTTTTTTATTGGGCCAATGAGTCTTCTTTATTTCCGTTTTAACTTCTCTAAAAAATTTTCTTAGTTTTTCCATGCTATCTCCCCCATAAAAAAATTGGCAGGGGCGGCAGGACTTGAACCCGCAACACCCGATTTTGGAGACCGGTGCTCTGCCAGTTGAGCTACGCCCCTGCGTGTGGATTAAGCTTTTGTTTCGTTGTGAACAGTATGTTTATTACATTTCGGACAATATTTTCTGAGCGATAGTTTTTCTTTTTTGTTTTTTTCACGAGTCGTATAATAGTTTTTGTTACCACATTCAGAACATTTCAAGGCAACTTGTATTCTCATTTCTTTTCCCTCCTACTAAAAAAATCTGGTGGTGAGGGAAGGATTCGAACCTTCGAAGGCATTCTGCCAGCGGATTTACAGTCCGCCCCCTTTGGCCACTCGGGCACCTCACCACCTATACTTGGAGCCAGCGGAGGGACTCGAACCCTCAACCTATTGATTACAAATCAATCGCTCTACCGGTTGAGCTACGCTGGCTCGCCGCGATTTCTATTATATCTTATTTCAAAGAACCTGTCAATACTTCACGTAAGGTAAAAGCGCCATCTGTCTAGCTCTTTTAATCGCTATTTTAACCATTCTTTGATGTTTTGCACAATTCCCTGTGACCCTTCTTGGAATAATCTTTTCCTTTTCGGTTAAAAATTCCCTTAATAGCTTTACATCTTTATAGTCAACGTAATCAATTTTTGATTGACAAAGCTTACAAACCTTTGGTTTCTTTTTTCTTCTATATTTCATCATTACTACCTCCTTTTTTCAAAGATCAAAATGGGGGTTCATCACTTTCATTGTCGTCAAACAATTCATCGTAACTTACCACTGTTTCATTTGAACTATCAGTTAAAGAGTTATCGCTCTTTCTATCCATGAAAGTAACTTGATCTGCCCATATCTCTGGTGTGCTTCTATTTTGCCCGTCGTTTGTTTGCCATCTATTAATTCTTAACTTCCCCTCTACCAAAACCAACCGACCTTTAGTTAAGTAATTCTGCACAAACTCTGCTAATCTATTAAACGTGACTATTCTTATAAAATCCACATCGTCATTTCTATTACTCCTATTTACAGCCAGTGTAAATGTAGAAATTAGCGTTCCATTTACCGTTTGTCTTGATTCCGGATCCCTTGTAAGTCGTCCTACAAGAACGACTTTGTTATAATTCACTCTTCCACCTTCTCGGAATTTTCGGAACCCTCTTCTTTTCTTGATTGTTTTTTTTCTTTCTTTTCAAGATCAATTCTTCTAAACGTTTGCCATCTTAAAAATTCGGGTCTAACTCTAAAGTATGATTCCAAAACTGTTATGTCTAATCCTTCTCCTCTGAAATAAACAATAGTGTAATCTGCTTCGTTGTATTTTTTTAGTGGATATGCCGTTTTCCTAATTCCCCATCTGTCTACGTTATCTACATGTGCTCCTAATTTCTCTTTTAGGTAGTCTACAACACCTTGTGCTATTTTCTCTCTTTCTTCTTCTGCAATATCTGGTTTGATGATGAACATGGTTTCGTAAATTCTCATCTTTGCACCTCCTCCCTCGGCCTAAATTTGGTCCCGCAACAATTTTGCGGAACGGGATTTCAGAAATAAAGGGAGCATTTGCTCCCTCCTGGTGGGCTCGGGAGGAATCGAACCCCCGACCATCCGGTTATGAGCCGGACGCTCTGCCAACTGAGCTACGAGCCCACTTTCTTTGGAGGCGACGGTGGGATTTGAACCCACGAATAGGGATTTTGCAGACCCCCGCCTTAGACCGCTTGGCCACGTCGCCTCGCAAGTCACATTTTAACATATTATATTTCTTATGTCAATAAGTTTTTTTAATTTATACTTTTAATTTTTATGATATAATTTTTTGGGTGATAAGCAGTGAGAGAGAATAAAAATTTTGATTATATGATATTTTTTTCCACGATTTTCTTGATGATTTTTGGTCTTCTTAATTTGTACAGTGTTTCAAAAGAGCTTTTTTTAAAACAAGTTATTTGGGATGGAATTGCAGTTTTTGGAACATTTTTTGTTTATTTTACAAAGGAAAATCTTATAAAAAAAATGATTTTTCCTCTATATACATTATCAATTTTACTGCTTGTTAGTGTGTTGTTTTTTGGAGTAAGAATATACGGTTCAGTAAGATGGTTTAGGTTTTTAAATGTTTCATTTCAACCATCAGAGTTGTCTAAACTTAGTTTGGTTTTGGTTTTGAGTGTTTTGTTTTTGAAAAAAGATATTAAATCTGTTCTTTTTTCTATGGTGTTAACTATAATACCGGTTCTTTTAATATTGAAAGAACCGGATTTGGGTATGACGGTGTTGCATATTTTCATTTGGTTTATTTTATTGGTATTTTCAGGTATAACCTTAAAAATTATACTACCTTTAATTGGAACCGGGATTTCCATGTTGCCAATTTTTTATTTTTTCGTTTTAAAAGATTATCAAAGGGCTAGGATATTATCATTTCTAAATCCAGAAAAATATGCAAAAGGTGCAGCATACAATGTTATAATGGCAAAAAATACAGTTGGAGCTGGTGGAATATTTGGAAGAGGTTTTCTTATCTCACCGGCTGTTAGGGGAAATTACGTGCCAAAGATGGAAACTGATTTTATCTTTTCAGCTATTGGAGAACAATTTGGATTTATTGGAAGTTTAATATTGTTAGGTTTGTATATTTTAATAACAATTAGAATCTTTTCAAAAATAAGGTATTACAAAGATGATTTTTGGAGAATGGTATCTATAGGCTTTTTGGCTGTTTTCGTTTTTCACGTATTTGAAAATATAGGTATGAACATAGGTATTATGCCGGTAACAGGGATTCCTTTGCCATTTGTAAGTTATGGAGGAACTTCTACATTTGTTTTTGGTTTGATGGCAGGTTTTTTTCTTAAATCTATGGCGCTTGCTGACAAAAGTAGGAAGGTGATTTGATGAGGGTAAGAAAAAAGAGAATATCCATATGGCCTTTTGTGCTTTTCATATCTATTGTCGTAATTTTTGTTATGACCATATTTTTCTCATTTGGAAATTTTTTTCGGTATAGAAAACTTTTAAATGATTACAATGCATTAAAAAGTTATATGAGTAGTAAACTCCAAAATTATGAGACGAAGTTGAAGGATTTAGACTCAAAATTAGGTCCTAATTCTTTGATAGATAAGTATATCCTTTCTGTAAATTATCTGAAAAACTTTGGTGCGGATTTGGAACAGGTTTTAAGTAATATAGAAGACGAACCTGGAACAGGATATTTTATGGTTTTTGTAGTTGGGCAAGAGTCTAGTTGGTTTACTGTAAAAAAGGGAGAGAAAACCTATTTTTCAAGGGAACTTTATCCCGGCCTTTCAAAGTATAGATTTTATTATTTCAAAGAGCCTAGGATAAAAACAGATTATGATATTGTTATTTCTCCTGATGCAGATATTGTAGTCGGTAAAGCAGGAAAAGTATACCTTTTATTTTATGGAGTAGGTGTATCTTTTCATCCAACTAAGGTTGTTCATGTAACAAAAATGACAGTTGATAATTTAAAAAAGACGTATAACTTATATGTTCCAGGTAGGTAAGGAGGATGAAAAAGTGTATTTGCAGGATATAATAAAAAAATTAGATGAGTTTTGGGCAAACGAAGGTTGTTTTATTGATCTTCCATATGATATGGAAATGGGAGCAGGAACATTTCATACCTCAACGTTTTTTGGAGTTTTAAGGCAAAGAGATTGGAAAGTTGCCTTTGTCCAACCAAGTAGAAGACCAACTGATGGAAGATATGGCGAAAATCCAAATAGGATGCAAAGATTTCTGCAGTATCAGGTTATAATAAAACCTAATCCAAAGGGTTCGCAGGACCTGTATTTAAAATCTTTGAAAAGCTTGGGGATAAATCCTCGGGAACATGATATTAGGTTTGTTGAGGATAATTGGGAATCTCCAACCCTTGGTGCATGGGGAATTGGTTGGGAAGTTTGGCTTGATGGTATGGAAATCACACAATTTACTTATTTTCAACAAGTTGGAGGTATTCCTTTGAAAAAGATACCTTTGGAAATAACTTATGGTCTTGAAAGGATAGCCATGTATTTGCAGGGAGTGGATAACGTGTTTGATGTTATGTGGAGCAAATATGTAAAATATGGTGAATTATTTTTGGAAAATGAAAGACAGTTTTCCGTTTATAACTTTGAGAAAGCAGATGTGGATAAATTATTTAAGTTGTATGACATTTACAGAAGTGAATTTAACAATTTGATAGAAAACAACTTATTTTTACCTGCATATGAGCAATTAATAAAATGTTCCCATACATTTAATCTATTGGATGCCAGGAATGCAATTAGTGTTGCACAAAGACAAAGTTATATAAGAGATATTAGGAGTATGGCAACTTTGTGTGCAAAGAGATTTATAGAATACGAGGAAGGTGAAAGATAATGTATATATTTGAGATTGGGGTTGAAGAACTTCCCACAACAGAAGTAAATAATATTCTTTTACAGCTTGAAGAAAAGCTAGAAAAATTTTTTAAGGAAGAAGAGTTGAGATATAGCGGTTTAACAGTTTTTTACGCTCCAAGAAGATTTGGTTTTTTCATAAAGAAAATAGATGAAAAGCAAAAAGATAAAACAATTGAGAAAAGAGGTCCCTCAAAAACTGTGGCATTTGATGAAAATGGAAATCCAACAAAGGCATTAAATGGTTTTTTAAAGTCAAACAACGCAAGTATTAAAGACATTGAAATAAGAAATAATTACGTATTTTTAAGTAAAAAGGTAGAAGGTAAAAAAACAGAAGAACTTTTAAAAGAGAAAATCCCACAAATTATTTACAGTTTGAATTTTAGAAAATCTATGAAATGGGGGAATGGTGAATTTTCATTTGTGAGAATACCCCATTGGATTTTATCGGTATATAAAGGAGAAATACTGGAAATAGAGTTATTTGGTATTAAAGCCTCAAACAAGACGTATGGTCATAGATTTGTTGATGATAACATAGTAGAGGTAAAAAGCATAGAGGATTATTTGGAAAACTTAAGAAGATTAAAAGTGATAGCCTTGCATGGTGAAAGAAAAGAAAAAGTTTTATCATTGCTAAAAAATTATGAGACAAGCTTTGATGAAGGGTTAATAGATGAAGTTGTGACGTTAACAGAATATCCTATTTTACTTGAAGGGAGATTTCTGGAAAAATACCTTTCACTTCCCGAAGAACTTATAACAACTACGATAAAACATCACCAAAGATCATTTACAGTTTACAAAGGCGAGAAAATTACAAATAAATTTTTATCTTTTATTGATTCTCCAAATGGGAATGTGGATTTGATTAAAAAAGGATATGAAAAAGTGGTAAACGCAAGATTAGAAGATGCAAAATACTATTATGAAAAAGATTTAAAGGTTCCTTTAGAAAGTTTCAATGAAAGTCTTAAGGAGATAGTGTTTCAAAAATCCCTTGGTACCCTTATGGATAAAGTAGAAAGGATTGAAAAAATTTCTGAAAAGATATGTGAAGAATTAAAAATAGATTATTCTGATAAAAAGCGAGTGTTAAGAACGGCACATTTATGCAAAGCAGACATTGCATCTAGTGTAGTTTATGAATTTCCAGAATTGCAAGGTGTAATGGGAAGAATTTATGCTTTAAAGGATGGAGAAGATTACAACGTTGCCTTGGGTATAGAAGAACATTACAGCGATGTACCTAAAAATATAACTGGTGCAATAGTTGCAATTGCAGATAGAGTAGATACTGTTGTAGGGAATTTTATCGTAGGTAATATTCCTTCTGGTTCTAAAGATCCATTTGGAATTAGAAAAAAGGTAGATACATTATTTGAAATTCCGAATGTTTTTTCCTGGGATATAGATCTTTTAGAGGTGGTAAAATTTTCTGCTGAGCTTTTTGGAAAAGGTATACCAAATGAGTTATTTGAATTTTTTGAAGCAAGATATGAAGTGTTTAACTCAAATACAAGGTATGATATAGCAAGAGCGGTTAAGAGATTTTGGAAAAGACCACTTAGAGGAAGATTGATAGCCCAAGCACTAATGAATATAGTTGATAAAGAAGAATTTCAAAGTCTTTTAATAGGTTTTGAAAGGGTACATAATATATCAAGTAAGTTTGATTCATGTGAGTTTGATAGTACAAAGTTTCTTGATAATGCAGAAAAGGAGTTGTTTAATAAATACATTGAGCTAAAACCAAGAATTTTGGAAGCATTGGACAATTTAAGCTTTGATGCCGCACTTTTGTATTTAGTGGAATTTAGAAAATATATAGACAGTTATTTTGATAATGTTTTTGTTATGACAAAGCAAGATGATATTAGAATGAATAGATTAGGCTTTTTAAAAAGCCTAGATAGACTCTTTTTAAAATTAGGAGATTTGAATTTACTTAAGAAAAAATGATATAATGGTAAGGGGAGGTGAAACAGTGAGAGAGATGACGAGACAATTTTTAGAAGCAGCATTTGCCGGAGAATCTATGGCACATATGAAATATTTAATTTTTGCTGAAGAAGCTGAAAAGAAGGGGTTGGTAAGACTTTCGAATTTATTTAAAGCTATTGCATATGCGGAATATGTGCATGCCAAAAATCACTTTAAGGTGTTGAAAAAGCTTTCTGATGAGATGAAAGAAAATGTACAAACCTGTATTGATGGTGAAACGTTTGAAATTGAAGAAATGTACCCTGTGTATAAAAATTCTGCGGAATTTCAAGATGAAAAAGAAGCAGTAAGAAGTACACATTTTGCACTTGAAGCAGAAAAAATACACGCTGAAATGTACAAAAAGGCAAAAGATTTGGTAGAAAAGGGAGAAGATTACACAGCAGAGAAAATTTATATCTGTCCTATATGTGGATATACAGTTGAAGAAGAAGCTCCTGAAAGATGTCCTGTATGTGGAGCTCCGAAAGAAAAATTTGTAGAGTTTAAATAGTGGGGAGCAGTCCCCACTTTTTATTTTGGAGGTGGTTTAATGTTAAAGAAACTTGTGTTTTGGATAATTATAATTGTAATTGTTCTAATTTTTCTGGGGACAGGGGTGTACCAGGTTGGTCCATCAGAGGTTGCATTGATAAAAACATTTGGAAAGTACACACATTCGACGGGTCCTGGTATACACTTTCATCTTCCATACCCTATACAATCGCATGTTATTGTTGATGTAGAAACCATAAGAAAAGAAGAAATAGGGTTTAGAACGATTGAAAGCTATGGAAAGATAAGTTATAGGACTATTAATGAAGAAGCTTTAATGCTTACAGGAGATGGGAATATAATAAGTGTAGAAGTGGCGGTGCAATATAAGATAAAAGATCCTGTAAAGTTTGCGTTTAACGTTATAAATGGAAGGGATATAGTAAGATTTACAACAGAGTCTGTTTTAAGAGAAAGAGTAGCTGTTAGAAATATAGATGATGTATTAACTGTTGCAAGGGATGAAATTGCCATTGAAACAGCGGAGCAAGTACAAAAAATATTAGATGAATACGATGCGGGTATTCTAATTAACAAAGTCTATTTGCAAGAAGTTGCACCTCCTGATCAAGTAGTAGAAGCATTTGATGATGTTAATAACGCAAAGCAGGATAAAGAGAGGTTTATAAATGAAGCAAATAGATATGCAAACGATATTGTTCCAAAAGCAGAAGGTGAAGCACAAAAAATTTTAAGAGAAGCAGAGGCATATGCAAAAGAAAAAATTTTAGAAGCAAAAGGTGAAACACAGAGATTTTTAAGTGTATTAAAAGAGTATGAAATAGCTCCGGATATAACAAAAAAGAGACTTCTTATAGAAAGATTAGAGGAGGTATTTTCAAATACAAAGAACGTTTTTGTACTTGATGATAGTGGCACGTTAAAGCTTTTAGATGTGAATGAACTGATTGGTGGTGGTACAAAATGAAAAAGTTAATAACATTTTTAACAATTCTGGTGATTGTTATTATAATACTTTCCCTTTCTATGTTTATAGTTGATCAAACTCAGCAGGCGGTTGTTTTGAGATTTGGTCAAATAGTAGAAGTTTATCCAGAAGCCGGTATTCATTTTAAGACACCGTTTGTGGATAACGTAGTGAAGTTTGAAAAGAGGATATTGTTGTATGATATAGAGCCAGAGAAAATAATTACTTTAGATAAAAAGACGTTAATTGTGGATACATATGCACTTTGGAAAATAAAGGATGCCCGAAAATTTATTGAGACAATGAAAACAATATCACTTGCAGAATCCAGAATAGACGATATTGTATATTCCCATATAAGGAATGTTTTTGCAAAACATACTTTTGATGAGATTATATCAGACAAAAGGGAAGGATTTTTAAAAGAAGTAACGTTACTTTCAAAAAACGATTTAGATGATTTTGGTATAGAAGTTATTGATGTAAGGGTAAAGCATGCAGATCTTCCAGCAGAAAATGTACAAGCAGTTTACGAAAGAATGAGGGCAGAAAGATATAGTATAGCTGCCCAGATTAGAGCAGAAGGTCAGAAAGAAGCCCAAAAAATACGTGCTGAAGCGGATAAACAAGTGGCTGTTATACTTGCTCAAGCCAAAAGTGAGGCGGAGGCTATAAAAGGTACTGGCGAAGCAAGTGCAACTAAAATTTACGCAGAAGCATTTAAAACAGACCCGGAATTTTTTGATCTATGGAGAAGTCTTAGTGCATATGATGAGATATTTAAAAATGGAACTATAATTTTTGGAAAAGATTTGGAGATATTTAAGTACATTTTTGGTGTAAAATAATAGGGGAGTTACTCCCCTATTATTTTTTTGAAAGAGGTGGATTCATTGGATATACTTGAAAAAGTACAATCTATATTTTCACACATGAAGGTATCTGAATTTATGAATAGTGATGTTATTTACGTTTTGCCAAATAGAACAATAATGCAAGTAAAGGAAATTTTAAGATTAAAGAGAATATCTGGTGTACCCGTTGTAGATTCTCAAAAAAAGGTTATTGGGATTATAAGTATTGAAGATATAATAAGGAGTATAGAAAAAAATCAGCTTGACAGTCTTGTTGAAGAACAAATGACACGTAGAGTAATTACAGTAGAGCTAGACGCTACGTTACGTGATGTTATGGAACTATTTGAAAAGTATGGATATGGACGGTTTCCCGTTGTTGATGAAAAGAAAAGGTTGGTTGGTATTGTAACAAAAAATGACATTTTAAAAGCGGTTGCTATGAAATTAGGTATTTTATATTTACATGACGAAAGAAGGAAAAAGGCATTAGATGAAGATATTGAGAAATCTTTGATTACAGGTACGAGTATTAATAAAAGTGATAGTGATTTTTACTTTAAGATAGATTACTATGACATAAATTCAATAGGCATAGGCGCAGCACAATTAAAGAAGTTCTTGCTTACAAAAGGGATAGATGAAAAGTTGGTAAGAAGGATAGCAATAAGTGTTTATGAGGCGGAGGCAAATGTTGTTATCCACAGTGGAAGTACAGGTGAAATCTATTGCTTTATCAAAGAAGATAGTATTGTTGTAAGGGTAGAAGATAAAGGTAAAGGTATTGAAAATTTGGAACTTGCCATGAAAGAAGGTTTTTCTACTGCACCTGATCACGTAAGGGAATTGGGATTTGGCGCAGGTATGGGACTTCCAAATATAAAAAGATATTCTGATAAAATGGTTGTTCTTTCGGAAAAAGACAAGGGAGTTATAGTGGAAATGATTTTCTTTATAAATTAAGATTAGGCATAGCGTCTATATTTAAATCTGATGTTCCGTCAAATAATTTGTAACCTGCTATTGCAATCATCGCGGCATTATCGGTACAAAATTCTATTGGAGGTATTAATAAGATTATTCCTTCTTTTTTTGAAATTTCAAGTGCTTTTGTCCTTAAATATTTGTTTGCTGCAACTCCACCTGCAAGTACGACTGTATTTATCTTCTTGTCTTTTGCTGCTTTAAACGTTTTATGTAGGAGTATGTCGGTAACTGCTCTTTGAAATGACGCGGCAACATCTTCTTTTGGAATTTTGTCTAATTTCTTAATTGTGTATAGCACAGCTGTTTTAAGTCCTGAAAAGCTAAAATTGTAGTCTTTTGAATCATAAAGAGGTTTAGGGAAATTAAATGCTTTATCATTTCCATATTGTGCGATTTTTTCTATTTCAGGACCGCCTGGATAACCCAACCCCAATATTCTTGCTACTTTGTCAAAGGCCTCTCCTGCTGCATCATCTAAAGTTTTTCCCAAAACTTCTATTTTTTCGTTTTGTATGTGTAGGATTTCAGTGTGTCCGCCGGATACCATTAAGACTATAAATGGAGGCTTAAGATTTGGATAGGTTAGATAATTTGCATAGACATGACCAACAATGTGGTTAATTCCAATTAAAGGTTTATTTAATTTTAATGAAAGGCCTTTTGCAAATGAAATTCCTACGAGTAAAGCACCAATTAATCCAGGTCCGTATGTCACAGAAATAAGGTCTATATCATTTAGTGAGATTTTGGCCTGCGATAGTGCATTTTTAAAAACAACAGGTAAATTTGAAAGGTGGTGGCGTGCCGCAATTTCAGGCACTACACCACCGAATTTTTTGTGTACATCTATCTGTGAAGAGACAACACTACTTAATATCTTTTCATTTTCTAGTACTGCAACTGCAGTTTCATCGCAAGACGTTTCAATTCCTAAAACTATCATTTATGCAGTCTCCTTAACAATTAACTTTGGTTTTTCCTTCTTGGTTACACATTTTTCTGTTACAATTACCTTTTCTACGTTGTCTAAATCTGGAATTTCAAACATAACATCTATCATTACTTCTTCAAAAACACTCTTTAAAGCACGGGCACCTGTTCCCCTTTTTGCTGCTTTTCGTGCAATGGCATAAAGTGCATCTTTTGTAACTTCCAACTCTATATTATCTATTAAGAATAATTTTTTGTATTGTTTTAAAATAGCATTTTTGGGTTCTGTAAGTATTCTTACCATGTCATCTTCTGTGAGGTCTTCTAGTGCACCAATTACCGGAAATCTTCCAACAAATTCTGGTATAAGGCCGTATTGTACAAGATCTTCTGGTGTTATATGTGAGAGTATTTCCCCAAGTTTCATTTCTTTTTTACTTTTTATAGGAGCGTTAAATCCCATAGCGCTACTTTGGATTCTTCTTTTTATTATTTCCTCAATACCATCAAAAGCGCCACCAACTATGAATAAAATATTTGATGTGTCAACCTTTAAGAATTCTTGATATGGGTGTTTCCTGCCACCTTGTGGTGGAACATTTGCAATGGTTCCTTCGACGATTTTTAATAATGCTTGTTGTACACCTTCACCGGAAACATCCCTTGTTATTGATGGATTAGGGGATTTTTTTGCAATTTTGTCAATTTCATCTATGTATATTATTCCATATTGTGCTCTTTCTATATCAAAGTTTGTTACTTCCAAAAGTCTTAGTATAACATTTTCTACGTCTTCACCTACGTATCCCGCTTCCGTTAATGGTGTTGCATCAGCTATAGCAAATGGAACATCGAGAATTTTTGCAAGTGTTCTCGCAATTAATGTTTTTCCACTTCCCGTTGGTCCTATTAGTATTACGTTTGATTTTTCTATTTCAACATCGTCAAAATCCACGTTAGAAAAAACCCGTTTGTAATGGTTGTAAACAGCAACAGAAAGGATTTTTTTAACCCTTTCTTGACCAATTACGTATTTGTCAAGTTCTGCTTTTATTTGTGAAGGTTTCGGAAGGTCTTCTTTTTTTCTTTTTTTCTGATTACTTGATCTTTTATCTTCGTACAGTATATCGTGGAAGATTTCAACACAGTCATTACAAATATATACATTTCCGGGTCCTGCTATAAGTTTTTCTACCTTGTCTGAGGATCTTCCACAAAATGAACAAAATTTTTGCGCCATACTTTTTCCTCCTTAAAATGATTCATCATAATTCTATCATAAAAAATTGATATTGTGTTTCTTTGGTGTATCTTGTTTTTTTCATCATAATAAACATTTATATGAGCTTGAAAAAATGAGAATTGCATGTTTTATCATCAGTTGCTCCAAAATTTTTTATTTTGGAGAATTTTTTAGAGAGATTACATGCTATTGTTGATTCAAGCCTTTTTGAGGCGTTTTCAAGATACATTACTGAGATAATTTCTGTATGTGGGTTTGTCGTGATATAATCAATATGCCAGAAGATTTTTTTATCTTTTTTTAGGTGTCTATCTATTCTTTTTTCTAAATTGTTTTGTGCAGAACCAATGTAGACATAGAGACCTTTTGAAAAAGTAATAGTACCTAGTGAACCGACTTTTATTGAAATTTTTTCTTTTACTATTAAAAATAACAAATAAATACCTTTTTTCATATTTTTCACCTCGATATATTATTATATATTAAGGCGGTGATATTTTGTATATTTTTGTGGATTACGATGGTACGTTAATTAAGAATCCCGAGAGTGAGTTTTTCGAAAGGTATTTTTTTCTGCTTTCAAAATTTTCTGGTATAGATCTTAGTGAAATATCACGGAAAGTTATGAAAGCGGTTGAAGAAACGGCAAAGGATACGGATAATGGAAAAAATCTCTTTGAAAAGTTTCTTGAAAAAATTTCCGATAATGGAGATAGAAAGTACTGGGAGAATTTGTTTATGGAGTTTTACAAAAGAGAGTTTTCTAAATTAAAAGACATAATAACCAAAAATGATTTTTTAGTGGAGTTGATTAAAAATACCGACAAAGAAGTAATTTTTGCCTCAAATCCATTGTTTCCAAAGATAGCGGTTAATGAGAGAATTAGGTTTGTAGATTTATCACCTAAACGGTTTTGTTACATAGCACATATGGAAAATTCACATTTTGTAAAACCTGATCCCCGTTTTTTTAAGGAAATTGTAGAAAAGTTATCAATTAATCCAGCTGATTGTGTTATGATAGGTGATACGGAAAATGATATAGCATGTGAAAAAATAGGAATAAAGTTTGTACATGTAGATAATGAAAAAGAAATATACAATATCTTTGTGAAAGGTGATTAATGTGGATTATTTAGATATGATTAATAAATTAAGAAAAAATAATAGGCAAAAAGAGGCAGTAATATGTTATGCAGAGTTTAAAAATAAGATATTGTTTATTTTAAGAAAAAAGGAACCGTTTGCTAATTGCTTGGTACCACCAGGTGGCAAAGTTGAAGTTGGAGAAAATGTTGAAGATGCCGTAAGAAGGGAATTTTTTGAAGAAACAGGTTTAGAGCTGAAAGATATTAATTTGCGTATGGTAACAACAGAAATAGGGCCAGAAAACTACAATTGGATTTTATTTATTTTTAGGGGAAAAGTTTCTACGGATAAATTTGTAGAGAGTGATGAAGGAAAGTTAAAGTGGATAGAAATAGAAAAGTTAAATGATGAAAATTTAACAGATATAGATAAACATCTTATTCCACATATTTTTTCAGATGAACCTGTGAAGGTAGTGGAAATAGAATATAATAAAAACAAGAATTGGAAAATCTTATCCGAATACAACTTAATTTATTGACATCCTATTTTTATATGTTAAAATATTTAATGATGCCGAGGTGGCGGAATTGGGAGACGCGGTTGACTCAAAATCAACTGGGGTTGACACCCCATGCGGGTTCGAGTCCCGCCCTCGGCACCAAAAATAAAAGGGCCGGATTTTCCGGCCCTTTACTTTTTGCGAGTCATCCTAAGAGCCGCAATACAGACCATGCGGATATATTTGATTGGGTGGAGAGAGAGAGAAGTGTTTGTGAAAGTATATTGTTTTTGGTAATTTCCAATAGAGTTTTTGCTATATCCGTATCATGGATATTACTTGTACTTGAAGTAATATTTTCAAAAGCGTTTGCAGCAACAGCTCCGTATTGTTTTAAGGCATTTACATTTGCGCCTATATTACTTCTTGTTTCTGAAATAGTATTAATTGCATTATCAAGTCTTTCAATGGCAGTATGTGCATTTTCAATGGTTAATATATTAGTATCTTCAATGTTTAATGCATCTGTTTGGACATTTGGAATACTTATGTTTTGTGATTTGCCATTTGGGTTGACTTGTATTTCTATATTCTCAAAATTACCTGTTAATAGTTGCTTGTTGTTAAATTCTGTATTTTTTACTGTAGTTTTAATTTGTTCAAGCAGTTGGTTATATTCTTCATTTAAAGCGGCCCTTTCATTTTCAGTAAGTGTTCCATTTGAAGCCTGTACTGCAAGTTCGCGCATTCTTTGTAAGTTATCATATATTGAAGAGAGAGCACTGTCTGCTGTATTTAACATATCTACTCCTGTATAAATATTTTCTATAACTTTACCATATCTCTCAATTTGACTTCTCATTCTTTCATAAATAGCTGCACCTGCAATATCACTTGTGAGTAGTTTCTGGGCAGTAACAACTTCCGCCATGTTGGCTTTATTTTGATCTTGAAAAGAAAGAAGTCTATGCGTTATCCAAAGATTAACGCTATTGTTAATCCTCATCATTTCACCCCCTCTCCTCAAAATTAGACCAAAAAATTCTACAAAAGTTCAAAATTTATGTTAGAATACCTTTGGGGGCGATAAAATAAAAAAAGCAATTATTTCTATATTATTTGCAATTTTTTCATATTATTTATTTAGTTTTCTAGTAAATTTTCCACCACCAAAAGAAAGATTAGAAATAGATTTTGAGCCTTTTCTTCCCTATTACAAAGCGACAGGGAAAAGAAGTGTTTGGTTGCTAAAGGGAAAATTTAATAACGTTGGATATGATACATTAGTTTTTTCAAGGGTGTCTGGGAATATTATAAAGGTTTATTTGAATAATGAGTTAATTTATAAATTTGGAAGTGAAACGGCAAATATTTGGAATAAAACATTTAAAATAGAACTTGAAAAGTTAAAAGATGAAAATTATCTAACTATTGAAATATTTGGTATATATGATGTTGGCTTATCGAGCAAACCATTTCTTACAACTAAAGAAAATGCTAGAAAATATGTTTTTTATAAAGAATTTTTTAAGGAAAAGTTTATATATATTTCTATTGGAATAAGTATAATTTCTGCCATCGTTTCTTGGATTTTTGGTACGGCGATCAGGGATATACAGTTGAGATATTCTTATATCAGTTTTGGAATATTTTTCATGTTAACTGCTTTTTTTCTTTTACATTTTGGTGTGAGAGAGACAACATTTAGTTTGAATTTATATTTTGCATTTTTGAAATTATTGTCTTTGGCTTCTTATAGTTCTTTAGTTTTTTGCATTTATGCTGTGGAGACGTATAAAAATAACAAGTTTACTTCAAGGTGGATTGTAATTGTTTTCATAACATTTCTTATTTTAGTATCTATATCATTTGATTTCACGATTTATGTTAAAGTTACTCAAATAACGAATGTATTTATGATTTTTGCTTTGGTGTATACAGTTATACGTGTTTTTGCTTTAAAGGTGGAATATCTTTATTTTTCATCGGTTTTTTCCGCTATTGTTGTTATAGAATCTATTGTTTCACTTTTTGTTCCAAATACCAAAGAATTACTTACTAGTTATGCATTTACAGTTTCTGCGATTTCGGTAATTGTTATGCTTTCAAAGGATTTTGAAAAATTGGTTTTGGAACATAGGTTTTTATCAAATGAAATTTTGAAAGACCCGTTGACTAATGCGTTTAATAGAAACATAATTGATAGATTAAAACCTGGTGGGTATTTTATTTTAATAGATTTGAATGATTTTAAGTTGTTGAATGATAAATATGGTCATGGTTACGGAGACAAGATATTGAAGAGCTTTTCAGAAATAGTAGAAGGAAATCTTTCTACAAACGATTATTTTATTAGGTTAGGTGGAGATGAATTTGCAATAGTAACGCATTTAGAAGATCCTAAGGGATTAATAGAAAATATTAGAAAGAAAGTAAAAGAGAAAATAAATTTGGATTTTTCATATGGTATTTCTAGATATGTACAATTTGAAAAAACGTACAAAAAAGCGGATGAGAAATTATACAAAATGAAACAGCAAAAAGCCTTGAAATATAAAAAGTGATTATGATATAATTTGTTATAATGAATTAACAGAAAGTTAATAATTTTTAGGCAGGAGAATAGGAGATGCCATAGGCCACGTGGTGGTACATGGCATCTTTTATTTATTGGAGGTGTAACCATGAAAGTCTTTGTTATTGGTGCGGGAATATCAGGAAGCCTTATCACTCGTGAGCTTTCAAAATATGATGTTGAAGTGCATTTGGTAGAGAAAGCACCAGATATTGGTTGGGGAGTTACAAAAGCAAATTCCGCAATTGTTCATGGTGGATATGATGATCCACCAAATTCGATAAGAGCAATGTTTTCAGCAGAAGGTAACAAACTTTACGATGAACTTGCTAGAGAACTAGATATTAGTTTTATGAGAACAGGCTCACTTGTTGTTGCTTTTAAAGAAAAAGATCTAGAGTATTTAAAAGAACTGAAAGATAGAGGTAAGAAAAACAAGGTAGAAGAACTTGAAATATTGGACAAAAAAGAGTTAAAAGAAAAGGAACCAAATATAAGCGATGAAGCTATTGCTGCACTATGGTGTCCTAGTGCGGGTATTACAGAACCTTGGGATGTTTCAATGGCTGCGGTTGAAAATGCGATGGAAAATGGTGCATTTTTACACTTGAGTGAAAAAGTAGTTGATATTATGGTGCGTAAAGGAAAGGTTTCAAAATTGATTACAAATAAAGGAGAATATGATGCAGATATAATAATAAACGCAGCAGGATTATTTGCAGACGAAATAGCAAAGATGGCTGGAGTAGCTGATTTTGAAATTTTTCCGAGAAAAGGAGAATATATATTATTAGATAAGAAATTAAATGGGCTTATAAACATGGTGATTTTTCCCACTCCTACAAAAAAATCAAAGGGAATCCTTGTTGTTCCGACTGTGGATGGTGGAATACTCTTAGGTCCAAATGCAATTGATTTATCAAAAGATAAAAAGGATGATCTCTCCACAACTAAGGAAGGATTAAACGAAGTATATATGAAATCAAAAAAATTAGTACCAAAAGTTGATATTGCATATACGGTTAAAACATTTGCAGGTTTGAGGCCTGAGACAAAAGATAAAGATTTTATAATAGGTCCTACAAAGGTTTGGGGATTTATAAATGTTGCGGGAATTAGATCTCCAGGACTTACAGCGGCACCTGCTTTTGCAAAATACATTGTTGAAAAGATAATACCAGAAGATTTAAGGGTACAACTTATGAAAAAGAAGGACTTTAACCCATACAGAAAGAAAATACCAAATATTAAGACGGTTTCGCTAGATGAATGGGAAGCACTTATAAAAAAAGATTCACGTTTTGGAAGAACAGTGTGTTTTTGCAACAATGTGTCAGAGGGAGAAATAGTTGAGGCTATTAGGAGAGGGGCAAGAACATTAGATGGAGTAAAGTTTAGAACAAGGGCCTCTTTTGGTAGATGTCAAGGGGGGTTTTGTAGTTTGAAGATAATGGAAATACTATCTCGGGAACTTAATATTCCCATTGAACAAGTAAAACAAAATTATGAAAATTCATGGATAATGGATGGTAAGGTGAGAGCATGAGAAGGGAAAAAGTAGATGTTTTAATTGTAGGTGGGGGAGCTGCTGGGCTTGCGGCTGCTATTTCTGCTACAAAGCAAGGTGTTAAGACAGTTTTACTTGAGAGGGATAGAAACACTGGTGGTGTGTTAAACCAGTGTATTCACAATGGGTTTGGATTACACGTATACAAAGAAGAACTTACTGGACCGGAATTTATGGAAAGAATGTGGGAAGAACTTGAAGAAGATGTTATAAGACCAAATTTTACAGTGTTAAAAATTGATCCAAATTCAAAAGAAGTAGTTACATTATCTGAGGATGGAATAGTGGTTTTTGAGGTAAAAACACTTATAATGGCAACTGGGGCAAGAGAAAGGCCATTAAGTTCCCTAAGAATTCCTGGAGTAAGAGTTTCGGGAGTATACACAGCAGGTGTTGCCCAGAGAATGGTTAATATCTACAATAGATTACCTGGGAAAAGGGTTTTAATTGTGGGATCTGGTGATATTGGACTTATTATGGCAAGAAGGTTAAAAATAGAAGGAATGGATGTTGTTGGTGTTGTGGAAATAATGCCAGAACCAGGTGGGCTTATCCGTAATGTTGTACAATGTTTGGAAGATTTTGATATTCCCCTTTTGTTAAGTCATACAGTAATTGATTTACACGGTGATGAAAGATTAAAGGCGGTAACTATATCAAAAGTAGATGAAAATTGGAATCCTATACCAGGAACGGAAA
The DNA here is from genome assembly GCF_000016905.1 of Thermosipho melanesiensis BI429. GTDB lineage: Bacteria > Thermotogota > Thermotogae > Thermotogales > Fervidobacteriaceae > Thermosipho > Thermosipho melanesiensis. The sequence goes on along the minus strand of NC_009616.1, from coordinate 661,139 downwards.
AGAAAATAGAAGTGGATACACTCGTTACATCAGTCGGATTGATACCACAAAATGAATTAATTGAAGACTTCGTTGAAATGGATCCAATAAACAGAGGACCAGTTGTTGATGAATTTATGAGAACAAGTGTTGATTGGATATTTGCAGCTGGAAATAACATAGCTATACATGATCTTGTAGATTTTGTATATGATGAGGGAAAGATTGCAGGATATTATGCCTCGCTTGTTGCAAGGGGTAAAAAATTTCCTGAATCTAACAATAGATTTTTGAGAGGGAAAAATATTGGTGTTTTGTTGCCCCAAAAATTTTCCGGTGAACATTCTTTTAAGATATATATTAGACCGAAGAGGAGTTTTAACAGGTCTGTTTTAAAATTTAACGATAAAATAATTAGAAAATTTAATTGGAGGATTAGACCAAGCGAGATGATAGATTTTGTAGTTAAAAATCTTGACAAGAAAGACATCACCGTGGAGGTGAATGAAATTGATTAAAAAGTTAACATGTATATCCTGTCCCATTGGTTGTGAGCTAAAGGTTTACATGGAAGGCGAAGAAATAAAAGTTGAAGGTAATAGATGTCCTAGAGGATTTGAATATGCAAAAAACGAAATGATTGATCCAAAGAGGATTTTAACAATTAGTGTAAAAGTTGAAAATGGGTTCATGGAACTTGCATCGACTAAAACTGATAAACCAGTTCCCAAAAAGAGGTTGAATGAAATAATAGGTTATGTAAAAACACTTAAAGTTAGTGCACCTGTGAAAAGAGGTGATATAATAGTTAAGGATATATTGGGAACAGGTGCTAATCTCGTTGCAACAAGAACAGTATTGAGAAAAAATTAAAAAAGACCAAGGGGGGATATGGTGTTCATTTTGGCGCTGGATCAAGGAACAACTAGTTCACGAGCTATATTATTTGATGAAAACGGACAAAGTGTTTTTGTAAAGAATAAAGAATACAAACAGATATATCCAAAACCTGGCTGGGTAGAACATGATCCATTTGATATTTTAAACTCCCAAATTGAAGTGGCAAAGTTAGCAGTAGATACTGTTGGATATGAAAATATAGCTGCAATTGGTATAACTAATCAAAGAGAAACAACCATTTTGTGGAATAAAAGAACTGGGAAACCTGTATATAATGCAATAGTTTGGCAATGTAGAAGGACAGCAGATATTTGTGAAAGATTAAAAGAAGATGGATATGAGAATTTAATAAAAGAAAAAACAGGGCTTGTTATAGATGCTTATTTTTCAGGTACTAAAATCAAATGGATACTTGATAATGTTCCAGGGGTAAGAGAAGAAGCAGAAAAGGGAAATATACTTTTTGGAACAGTAGATTCTTGGCTTATCTGGAACCTTACAGGTGGTAAGGTTCACGTTATAGATTACTCAAATGCATCAAGGACCATGCTATTTAATATTAATACTCTAAAATGGGATGAAGAAATTTTAGAGATATTGAATATACCAAAAAGTATATTACCTACACCAGTTCCTTCCAGCATGGTGTATGGATATACTGAAGTTTTTGGTGGGAGAATACCAATAGCAGGGGATGCGGGAGATCAACAAGCCTCTCTTTTTGGACAAACGTGCTTTGATAAGGGAATGATAAAAAATACGTACGGTACAGGTTGTTTTATATTGATGAATACAGGCGAAAAACCTTATTACTCAAATTCTGGATTGCTTGCGACGATAGCTTGGGGAGTAGATGATAAAGTAGACTATGCGTTGGAGGGAAGTATATTTATTGCCGGTGCAGCCGTACAGTGGTTGAGAGATAATCTAAAAATTATTGAGAGTGCTTATGAGACGGAAGAAATAGCATTTTCTGTTCCAGATTCAGGGGAGCTTTACTTTGTTCCTGCAATGGTAGGATTAGGTGCGCCATATTGGGATATGTATGCAAGAGGGCTTTTAATCGGAATCACGAGAGGTACAACAAGAGCTCATATTGTAAGGGCGGTTTTGGAATCAATAGCTTATCAGACAAGAGATGTTTTAGAAGTAATGGCAAAGGAATCTGGAATTGAAATGGGAACGCTCAGAGTTGATGGCGGGGCTTCCAATAATAACTTTTTAATGCAGTTTCAGGCAGATATTCTTGGAATACCTGTGGAAAGACCAGAGATTACTGAAACAACTGCTTTGGGGGCAGCATATCTTGCAGGGCTTGCAACGGGTGTATGGAAAACTAAGGAAGAAATAAAGTGGAATCTTAATAAGAGATTTGAACCTAAGATTAACAAAGAGCAAAGGAAAAAGTTATATGGAAAATGGAAAGAAGCAGTGAAAAGGTCGATGAAATGGAGTGAATGACGTGCATCCATTTGTATATCCTATAGTGCCTGCAATAAGAGATTTAAAATTTGTTGAAAAAATTGTACAAATTCCCGTGTCTTCGGTTTTTTTACTAGAGGGAGATATATTCAATACACAAAATGCAACGCAAAAGTTAAAGGAAAATGGAAAAAAAGTTTTTGTACATATTGACCTTATTAATGGTCTGGGAAGGGATGAAGCAAGTGTAAAGCTTGTAAAAGAATTTGTATGCGCAGATGGAATAATCACAACAAGATCCAATCTTATTGTTTTTGCAAACAGAATAGGATTAATGACAGTTCAAAGGATTTTTTTAATAGACTCAAAAGCTGTTGAAACGGGTATTCAGCAGATAAAAAAGCATAAAGCTAATTTTGTGGAAGTTTTACCTGGCCTTATACCAGATATGATAAGGTTTATAAAGCAGAGTGTAGAACAACCCATTATTTCCGGAGGACTTGTAAGTACTGAAAATCAAGTGAAAAAAATTTTAGCAGCGGGTGCAATTGCCGTTTCAACAAGTAAGGAAAATTTATGGAATATTTTTTGAAAAATCTTGTATGGTGTTATATAATACTATTGCTAATATCTTAAAAAGAAAGAGATATTATGAAAAAATATTTAGCAATTTTTTTAGGAATAGCACTTTTATTTTTTGTTTTTTCTGGATGTATGTAGTTTTTACCACCTGATAATAATGGTGGAAGTGGTGAAACATCAAGTATTTACAATGCAAAATTAGGTTATTTTAGCGGTACTACAGATGCATCAGTCACAGGGGTAGTTATTTACAAAGATAGTGATGAAGTAGTTATTTTTGATGGTGTAACGGGATTAGATATATACAATAGAGATTTTCCAGCAACTGTGGAAGTAGGCGATAAAATAACTGTTACAGGAACGCTGGATTATTATTACGATAACTTGCAATTAGAAAATCCAACGCTTGTTTCCACAACAACGGGAGATAATCCTTCACCAGTTCTTTTAAACGTTAAGTTGGATAATAATTGGTTGTTAAAAAGTGGAACGACAACTGATGTTGAGGCTTTTGCAAAATGGAACTTTAATTTTGTTACTGTAAATGGAACGTTAAATTATATGAAAGAAGATTCGATTAAAGATTTTGAGATAAAATATCCAATAGAAACAGGAGAAGCAACATTGCATGTTTATATACCTTCAGGACTGGCAACAGAAACAATAATAGATAAGCCAGCTACTTTAACAGGTTTTCTGAAAGGTTTTTACGACAAATGGGAATTGTTTATTTTTGATGCTTCGAATGTTGAATTTTAGTTAAAAGAAATTAAATACTACAAGGGCCGAAAGGCCCTATTTTTATCGGAGGTGAATATATGAGAAAAATAGTTATCTTCATTGTTTTATTATTTTCCATTTTGTCATTTTCAAACTTTTCTTTGTCGGTATTAAATTTAACAACAATAGGAGTAGATGATGGTACACTTGATTATTTTCCAATACTTTATGTAACTTATCAGCCTTTTGATTTTTTATCGTTCAAAGTGACAGATTATTTGAAGTTAACACATGATTCTTTTGATTTGGGAATGAATTCGATTTTTAAACCAAGATATTATTATTTTGAAACAAAATTTGATATTTTTGGTGTCAATTTTAAAATGGATATTTTAAAGGCAAGGTTGAAAAAAACTCAAACAGAGAAATTTGAAGGATTAAGATTAGGTGGATTAAAATTTGACTATTATGGAGTAGGAATGGATATAAAAGGCGATAAATTTTCTTTAGGAGTAGCATATGATATTGACTATAATAATTTTGCAGGGTATTTACAAATTGAATTGTTTGGGTTCAATTTTGGGGGGTATTATGAAACAAAATATAATCAAGTATCATTTGATTTGACTAAATCTATTGATTTTGGTAAATTTTCGATATTTGCTTGGGGAGCATTATCTGCAAAGACGACGGATATTGCCAATTTTTCATATTTAATAGGAGCAAGGGTTAATTTTGGTGATTTTGCTTTTAGTACTCAGTATTTAAAACTTGGTGCTAACAAATACGATGCGGATTATTTAGATGGTGATCCCAATAGTGTTGCATTTTCATCAGATGCGTGGGCATATTATATGGATATAGATTACACTTTGAATGATTACAATTTCGGATTATTTTTGAGATATAACAGTGTTTGGGCATCTAATCCAAGTTATTTACCTTTATATGGTTTAAAAGTATCGTTTAAGGATTTTGTATTTAAGATAGGTAATGGAGATTTAATTGCAAATATTTCAGGAGAGCAAAAAATAGCAGTTGAGTTGAATTATTTTTATACACTTGAATTTGATAGGATATCTTTATTTGGCTCAAAGAAAAAAGAAATTTCTCCTATTGTTGTAGAGAAAAACAAGGAATCCGCGGAAATATATAATACTGTTATGGATGTAATTTTGGGAGAAGAAGGAAAAACGTATGTTGTAAAGGGTATTATCGCTTCTCCAAAAGATTTACTTAGTAAAGGAAGCTTTTATATTCAAGACGAAACAGCAGGTTTGATGATATATGCTCCTTCTTTAATGGAAAATTTAGAAGTTGGTGATGTTGTAGTAGTAAACGGAAGAAGTAAATTGTGGAATGGTATAATTGAAATTGTTGCAAAAAATGTTGAAAAAGTGGGTAGAAAAACGCCAAGACCTGATGTTTTGACGAGTTTGTCAAAAACCTTTATATCTAGTTTTGTTTATGTTGAAGGCGTTGTAAAGGAAAAAAGGAAATTTGATTTCATTGTAGATACAAGGGAATTTTTGATAAAGATTTACTTGAAAAAGGGAACAAATATAGATATTTCAGAAGTTGAGGTAGGGAAAAAAGTTAAGGTTCAAGGAATGTTAACAGTTTATAAAGGTGAATATGAAATTTTACCAAGATATCAAGAGGATATTATCATAATTCAATAATTTAAAGCACCGCTTTTGCGGAGCTTTTATAAGGAGGCTATAGTGTGAAAAAACTTTTTGTATTATTCTTTGCTTTTGTTTTATTACTTACATCCTGTGTAAATTTAGAAATTGTAACAACTGTAATAGATGGTGATACGTTTTATACGGCAAACGAAGAAAAAGTGAGAATTGTTGGTATAGATACTCCGGAAATTCATAGTGGGAGTAAACCAATTGGTGAGTTTGGGGAAGAGGCAAAAATTTTTTGGAAAACTTCGTGAGAAAATATGAAGTTTATTTGAAAAAAGCAGGAAAAGATAGTTATGGTAGAACACTTGCGTATGTGTTTGGAAAATCTGCTAGTGGAACAGTTTTTTATGAAGAAGAAGTATTAAAAGAAGGACTTGCAAGACCATTAATATATTTTGAAAATGTAGATTCAGAATTGACTTTTCGAATAGTTGAAGCGTATAAATATGCTTTTGGCCATAAAAAAGGGATTTTTTCAAAGTGGAATACCGCACCTGTTTTAACTAGTTTTTCGAGAGAATATGTAGGTAAGATTGTCTTTTTGAAAGGAACAGTAAGTAGTGTATACAAAAGTGGTGGTATGTGGTATATAAATTCTGATTGGTTTACTATAAAAATAAGAGAAGAAGAGTTTTATTATTTTTTTAAAAATTATGATTTAAATAAATTAAAAGGTAAAACGGTGAAGTTTTATGGAGAGCTTTGGTTGGATGATGAAAAGCCAATTATTTTGTTAAGAAGTCCAAACGAAATTGTTTTACCTTAGAATGCAAAAAAGTATTTTTGAAAATCCCACAATTTTCTTGACATTTGTTCGTTTTTACGTTAAAATTTTATACGTAATATTTCGGAGAGGTGGCCGAGTGGTCGAAGGCGCTTGCCTGCTAAGCAAGTGTGGGGGTAACCCCACCGAGGGTTCGAATCCCTCCCTCTCCGCCAGATTTAGGGGGATTTATTCCCCCATTTTTGAATTATGTGCCCGTAGCTCAATTGGATAGAGCGTCAGACTGCGGATCTGAAGGTTGGGAGTTCGAATCTCCCCGGGCACGCCAAACAAAGAGGCTTTTCAGCCTCTTTATTTTTTATTTTTTATGGAACGAGTTCCAATGTTCCTGATGGATATGGTGGGAAAAATTCTGTTTTTGAGTTGATTGAAGAAGAAGGGAATTAATAATAAAGAAACCCAAAGAAGAAACTAGCGAAGGAGTAGAAATTTCAGGAGAATTTTCTTTTGTAATGACTTACAAATACGATTCTTCTAGTTTATTGATAGGTCAAGGTTTGTCAAATTTTCTGAAATTTGTATACACGCCCTCAGATGAAATAGAATTTGGTTTGAGATTTTCTGGTGCAAATATAGATTATGCCAATCTGGAATTTAATTTGTATAGATTTAAATTTAATGCACGCTACAAATCATATATTGATTTTCCAATAGAAGGTATTTCTGAAGGTGTATTGGTAAGTTACAATGATACAGTGTTTTTAGACTTAGGTGTTGCTGGTAATTCTCTACCTTTTCTTGCAGGAGCAAAAATTGGCAATTTTGAATTGGTGTATGGAAATAGATATTTTAATGCAAGTGATTCTATTTTAACAGGTTACAATTTAAGCGGTGGCTTTGTTGATATGAGATTAATAGGAGGAATATTTTTGGAAGATTTTGATCCAATTATTTATTTTGATGCAGTATTTGGAGATGGGAATCTGAAAATTATATACTATTTGAGAAATATTGATGTGAATATTTCAATTTTTGATTATGAAATGAATGGAATGTATAGCTTTGAAAATGGTAATTATAAATTAGGTGTACAATTGCCTTTTTGGGAGACGTATAAAGTTTTTGGAGAATTTGAACAAACCAGAATACTGAGCAAGTGGGTTTTAGGATTTGCTCAATATGAGGAAGACTATAATTTAGGTTTGAAAATAAGAAATGAGTTGTCCTCTATATTCGTTGATATTTTTGGAGAAGTATTATTTTAAAACTAGGCTTCGGAATGTTCCGAAGCCTAGTTTTTTACCGTCTGTTATTTCTTCTGCCCATAGATTTATTGTTTCTTCTGTTATTATTTCCTTTATTATTGTTTCTTTTATTGGTTTGTGAAGATACAGGTTTCTGATCTTTCCTTAGCACAAGTTCTGTGCCATTTGAAATAATTTTTGTTGCTACAATGAATTCTTCGTTTTCGGTACTAACAAGTCTACCCTCTAGTTGTATTTCGTCATTTGTTTTTAAGTTTTTGTAAAGCCATATGGGGCCTGCATGTACTGTATATTCTTTACCATCTACTTCAATAATTAGTCTAACTCCTTCTCCTATTTCAGCTTTGATTTCTTTTACAATTCCAGATAAAGAAATTTCAGAGATAGTAGAATTTTCAGGTAAGTTACGATACATAGGATATGTAGTATTTATTTGCCTATAGCCAAAAGCAAACAAGCCGGATAAAACAAATACACTTAATAAAATAATACCTAGTTTTTTGAACATACTTTCACCTCCTGATAGTTTGTATCTTAATGATATCTTTTTAAACTTAGAATGTCCTTATAATTTCCTTAAAACTGTCTTAGAAAATAAAATTTTTATTAGTTTTGGGAGAAAATGCTGATTAAAAAATAATTCTAAAAGATTCTCCAGAAAACTCATTTGACATTTACTACTGAATCTAGGTATAAGTTTGTTAAAAAAGTGAAATTGTTGCCATATACAATAGCTTTGTAGAAATGATTTAATTTCTTATGGTGTTATTGATGCAATTGAAGAAATGGGATATAAAATACCAGATGATGTTAGTGTAGCAGGATTTGATGATATACCTTTTAGTAAGCATTTTAAACCACCTTTAACAACAGTTAGATAGCCAATTTATGAGATGGTTGAGAAGCAGCAGAATTGCTTTTAAAAATAATAGTGGGAAATAGCTTTTTAAATAAAGGCGTAATATTTAAATCAGAAATAGTTATTAGAAATTCCACAAATGAGATGGTAAAGTGATTGCTATAGTTGGAAGTTCAGATATGGATGCGGTATCGACAGTTGAAAGATTCACATTGCCTGGCGAAACTCAAAAAGCACTGAAATTAGAGTTTTTTCCTGGTTGAAAATGTTCAAATCAAGCTGTAGTGAAACTTTCAAATAATAATTCAACGTGTATCGAAAATGATTCTTACGGGCAATTTTTAAGAGAACAGTATGGTAAGTTGAGTGTTAAGGACTATGTGATAGTTAATGATAGCAATGGTTTGGCTTTTATTTCGATGAAAATGTCAAAATAAAAATACCAGCTTTCAAGGTTAGAGCAGTTGACACTAATGCAGCTTGTGGAGTGTTTAATGGAGTGTTTTCTGTTGCTCTAGATGAGAAGTTTGATATTGAATTTTCTTTGAAGTTTGCTACGGAAGCGGCGGCGTTAGCAGTTACAAAAAACGAGGTTGAAAAATTTTAAAAAAATAAAAGGCGCAAAAATGCGCCTTTTTTAAATAGTTTATATCATATTAACTACATTTACTCCAACCGCATTTTTTACAACTCATACACCCTTCTTGTTTAATTATACTGTTTTTAGACAAGCACGATGGACAATATACATTTCCGTTTTCATCTACGTAGTATCCTTCACTCCATTCTAAATCATTTGCCATAACAAATTTTTCTACTTCTTCTGCTGTTTTTATTGTTCCATCTATTTTAAAAATTTCATCTTCTTCTACTTCTGTGTTTCCCCAAAGTTCGACAAAGTCATCTATTGCTTTTTTGATTTCTTCTGCTAAACCTTTTGTGTATCGCCCATTTACTTTTTGCAGTTGTTCTAGTATTTCTTCTATGGAAACTCCTGCCCTTAGTGCAATAGACGAAAGTCTTCCAATTGATTCGGCAAGTTCTGTTCCATTTGAAAGAAAGATTTCAACAGCTTCTCCACTGTCATCGAATGATACAGTTATATAAGTAGTATTATCTTTGGTTTTGTATTTTCTTGTTACGCTTCTTAATGTGTTTTTTCTTGGTTTTGGACGTAATTTATGTTTTTCATCTAAAAGGAAGAATTGAACCTTTGGAGCATCTTTTGTTTTCACATGTTTTGCAGCTGTTAACACTTGTGTCTGTAGTGATCCATCTCTGTAAATTGTAAGCCCTCTCACATTGAGTTTAAATGCTTCAAGGTAGATGTTTAGTACATCTTCTTCTGTTGCATTTGAAGGCATATTAATTGTTTTTGATATGTTGTTATCCACATATCTTTGGAATGCATCTTGCATTAGAAGATGATCCATAGGTGATATATCCATTGCTGTTACAAAGACTTTTTTAATTTCTTCTGGAACATCTAATTCTTGTAAAGAACCTTTTTCTATTAATTTTTCTTTTATTTTTTCAAGTGTTATAGGATCAAGTTTTTGTTCTAGTACTTTATTTATGTAAAATAATGCTTCTTTTCCTCCATCGTGTTTATTCATATATCTTACATATGCAAGTAAAAAATTTGGTTCAAGACCGCTACTTGTATCTGCTATATTTGAAATAGATCCAGTTGGGGCAATAGTTAAAACTGCTACATTTCGTTTTCCTTTTTTAGCTTCTTTCATAACTTCTTTTATTTCATCATCATATTTACTCATTCCCATTGCAAATGGTACAAAATTCTCTTCTTTAAAGAATCTACTTTTCTCAAAAAGTGGGAAGTTTCCTTTTTCCCTTCCTAATTTATTTGATTCATCATGTCCGTGTAATGCTATAAATCCCATTAGATTTGCAGCTATTTCTCTACCTTTTTCGGAGTTGTATGGCACGTTTAATTTATATAGTAGATCTGCAAAACCCATAATTCCAAGGCCTAATCTTCTACTTTCTTTTACTGCTTTTGTTATTTTTTCTAATGGAAATACATTAACATCTATAACATTATCCAAAAATCTTACAGTAAGTCTTACTGTTGTTTCTAATGCTTTCCAATCAATTTGATTATTTTCTACAAATTTTGAAACGTCTATTGAGCCAAGATTACATGCTTCGTATGGGGCAAGACCTATTTCGCCACATGGATTTGTAGAAATTATTTCTTTTTCAGGGTAGAGTGGATAATATTTATTCATTTCGTGTAAAAATGCAAGACCAGGATCTCCTGTCTTCCACGCATTTTTTGCTATTCTTTTTAGAATATGTCTTGCTTTAATTTTTCTAGTTTCTTTGAACTTTGGATGTGTTAATGTTATTTCTTCGTCGTTTTCGTATATTTTTAAGAATTCTTTTTTATCAAATGGTATACCAACTGATATGTTAAAGTATTTTAAAATCTTTTCACCATCGTTATTTTCTTTTGCTGTTATGAATTCTTCAATATCCGGATGATTTATGTTTAAGATCCCCATTAATGCTCCCCTTCTTTTGTATCCCTGTTCAACTACCGCAATAGCAGAATTATAAACGTGCATGAATGATACAGGCCCAGAAGCTTGTCCGTGAGTACCTGCAACAAAACTACCTTTAGGTCTAAGATTTGAGAAGTTTGAACCAATTCCACCTCCTGCTTTTGTTATTAGTGCATATTCTTTTACGGCTTCAAATATTTCATCTATACTATCTTCAATTGGTACTACAAAACATGCAGACAACATGTGCAAGTGGTTCCTTGTTTTGTAAATTTCTTCATAGTCTTCTAATGTCATTTCTTCTATAGGTTTCCATAGTAGTTCATGTCTTACCCCCATTCCGGCATTAAATAGTGTTGGACTGTTTGGAATAAAAATTCTTGCTTTTAACATTTTAAAAAACGTTTCTTCTAATTCTTTTATTTCATCTAATTTTTTGTTAGATAGTTTTGGATTATTTACAAGCTCTGCAGTAGCAACAACCCTTGCTACTCTTCTACATACATCATCCCATTTTGTTTCTAAAAATTTACCATTTAAATTCTTGAAGAAATATCTTTCTGTAAGTATCTTATATGCGTTTTTTGATGGTTCTACATTTAACCATTTGTTTAATATATTTTCGTACATACCTTATTCCTCCCTAAAATTATATATTTTTGATTTTTTGAAGCTGGAAAAAGCAGATTCCCATCTTTATCTGTATTCCTTTGATCGTGGTCATATGGTCCTAAAATGGCTTCATCTATATATTCAATAAAACTGCTTAATTTTTGATTTTTAATATCTTCAAGTGTTCGCCAGGTATATAGTGTGTTTATTATTTTTTCAGAAAATTCTTCTTTTAGTGATTTGGATATCTCTAATAATGCTCTTCTGTTGTATGGTGCAAGTGGTTCACCACCTAGATAAACTATTGCTATTTTTTCGTGAAGGTCAATAATATCGTTTATTTTTTCCTTTATTCTAATTATTAGTTTTTCCACGTTATATTCAAAACCTCTAAATGGTTCCCATGTCTCTTTGTTGTGACAGAAAGGACACTTAGGAATTCTGTCACATCCTTGGAAATATATGGATAATGCGAAATGCTTTGGGTGATCTAAAGTGTTGAAAAAGATTCTATAAATATGTACTTTCATACTTTCACCTTCAAACGTAGTAAAATTTTCTTTCTTTGTATTCGTATGTTCTTCTTATTTTGTTAAAAGAAGATGAAGGAACAAGATATCCGACTATTCTGATATATTCTTCTACTTTTTCCTTACCGCATATTGGGCATTTTTTTCCAATAAAGGAATGTCCATCTTTACAAGTGCTTATTTTTTGATTAAAAGCAAAATACATTACTCCCATTTTTGCGATTGAATTTACAATTTTCCAAGATTCTTCTTCGTTTCTAAATGGAGAGCCAAGGTTAATGTGTAATATAGCACCGCCTGATACCTTTTTATCCCACATACCGGAATACATGACTCTGTTCATCATATCCGTATCTGCAATTAATGGTATCCATTGATTAGAATATAGTCTGTGTGGTTGTTTTTCTTTGCCAAACATGAGTTTGTCTTTTTCTGCTAATGTGACTGCTGCTTTTTCTGCCGGTACCTGTTCTATGTTGAATGTAAATTTGTACTTTTGTAAACCTTCTTCTGCCATTGTACGAATTGTATCAAGTATTTCGCTTACAAATTTTTCTCCTTCTTTTGTGTACATAAGCCCTTCTGGAGTAAGTTCTGTATACCTCATAAAGTCTGCTGCTTCCCACACACCTGTGATTCCAATAGTGCCGTATTGTCTGTCAAGCTTCATTAAACCAACGCTGTAAAGCGGTAAAACTTCTTGTACAATTCTTTCTTCAATGATTTTTCTAATTACAAATAATGTCTTTTGGACTACGTCGACTCTTTCTTTAAGGATTTCTATAAATCTATCTTTATCCCCATTTGCTTCAAGTGCTATTCTTGGCAAGTTTATAGTTATAACTTTAAACGAACCAATGTTAAGATCTGAACCTCCTATAGAGTTTGCCATACCTGATAATTTAACAGGTTCATCTTCGGTATTTAGTGAAAGTGACACTTTAAGATCTTTCGTTGAACTCGTAAGTCTACAACAAGAGGCAACAGCATCGACTGAATCAGAAATATACCAGTTTGTGTCTTGCCACTTCATGTTTACTTTATTGATGAATCTTGCACTATCTTCATCAACAAATTTCCCGTCTTTATATAGTAATGTCGCAGTCAAGACAGGAAATGTGAACATTTGTTTTTCTCTTTCTTTTGCGGCCCATTCCCAATAGTGCTTTTGAAGGTTGATTATATCTTCTACATAATCAGTAATTAGTGTTCCATCTGGATATTTTTCTCCTTCAAAGATAGCCTTGATGTAGTTTCTATCAAGATATGTAAAGTTAGTATATGGTGATTGATTAGTTCTAATTGGCTGGTTAAATGAATAAGTCAAGATTTGAAAGTGTTGTTCAATATACCAGTTAAGTTTATCTTTTGGTATCACACCATCTTCTAAGTCTTTTTTTATGTAATACCACATCCAAACAAAAAAGTCTGGTAATCCTACTGCTCCACTTGACTGGTTAGATGCAAACATAACAAATTGAATCACATGTTGAATAAATGTTGATAGGTGTTTTGCAGGTGTGGATTGAATTGTATCTATAAATGGCAATCCTTTTTCTACTATTGGTTGTAGTGTGTAGGCAAAACAATATGGCATAAATGCCGCATGATGAGCATCGTGTAAATAAATAGCACCATTTATTTGATATTCAAGAAATTTATTTGCTATATCAATTCCAAAGTATTTCTTCATTTCCTTCCAAATTACATATAGTGAGTTAAGTTTGGTAAATGGTTTATAGATTTCAGTAAAATATGTACCTATATGTTTGGAACGGACATTGGCATTTGAATCTATTGAAACATCGCCTACTAATTTAGATTGAAAAAATGTTTTATTAAACTTGTCAATATCTAAGTGTGAACCTAATCCTTCAATTTCTAACATTTCATGACCATATTTTTTTTCAATATTGTAGAAAACTTTATTGAATTCTTCCAAATATCCAAAGTTAATTAACATTAAAATCCCCCCTAAAAGTAATTTAAAATCAAAATAAAGCCAATATATCACTAAACCACAATATATTGTATATCTTAACTGTAACGCATACTATATATTGTGTGTAACCGTTCTGAGAAATTGGAATAGGTTTTACCGAAAAATGTCTATGTAAAAGATTTTTATGTAAAAAAACAAAAATCAAAACACCTGGAGATGTGTAAAGTATTAACAAAGAGTCAAAGAAAATGTTAAAGAGGAGCAATTGACTAAGGGGGGGTGATGTGGTAAATTAGGAGATGCGTGGTTAGGGAGGTCATTGAAAAATGGATAGCAGCGCAATGGAAGAGAAGGAAGAGCCTTTCAGATAGAGCTGGAGGGTTTGATCCTGGCTCAGGGTGAACGCTGGCGGCGTGCCTTACACATGCAAGTCGAGCGGGGCATCTAGTGGACTCTCTTCGGGGAGGAAGCTAGAGGGCCTAGCGGCGGACGGGTGAGTAACGCGTAGGTTACCTACCCCTCAGAGGGGGATAACTGTGGGAAACTGCAGCTAATACCCCATACGTTCCCGAGAGGGAAGAAAGGGTGCGTTAAGCACTGCTGAGGGATGGGCCTGCGCCCCATCAGGTAGTTGGTGAGGTAAAGGCTCACCAAGCCGGCGACGGGTAGCCGGTCTGAGAGGATGGCCGGCCACAAGGGCACTGAGACACGGGCCCTACTCCTACGGGAGGCAGCAGTGGGGGATTTTGGACAATGGGCGGAAGCCTGATCCAGCGACGCCGCGTGCGGGAAGGAGCCCTTCGGGGTGTAAACCGCTGTGGTAGGAGACGAATAAGCTAGGGAGTGGAAAGCCCTAGTGATGACGGTATCCTACTAGAAAGCCCCGGCTAACTACGTGCCAGCAGCCGCGGTAATACGTAGGGGGCGAGCGTTACCCGGATTTACTGGGCGTAAAGGGGGCGTAGGCGGCCGTGAAAGTCCGGTGTGAAATGCCACGGCTCAACCGTGGAACTGCGCTGGAAACTACACGGCTTGAGGACGGTAGAGGGAGACGGAACTGCTGGTGTAGGGGTGAAATCCGTAGATATCAGCAGGAACGCCGGTGGGGAAGCCGGTCTCCTGGGCCGTTCCTGACGCTGAGGCCCGAAAGCTAGGGGAGCGAACCGGATTAGATACCCGGGTAGTCCTAGCCGTAAACGATGCCCACTAGGTGTGGGGGAGTAATTCCTCCGTGCTGAAGCAAACGCGATAAGTGGGCCGCCTGGGGAGTATGCCCGCAAGGGTGAAACTCAAAGGAATTGACGGGACCCCGCACAAGCGGTGGAGCGTGTGGTTTAATTGGACGCTAAGCCAAGAACCTTACCAGGGCTTGACATGCTGGTGGTACTGACCCGAAAGGGGAGGGACTCTACCGTAAGGTAGGGAGCCAGCACAGGTGGTGCACGGTCGTCGTCAGCTCGTGCCGTGAGGTGTTGGGTTAAGTCCCGCAACGAGCGCAACCCCTGCCCTTAGTTGCCAGCGGTTAGGCCGGGGACTCTAAGGGGACTGCCGGCGACGAGCCGGAGGAAGGAGGGGATGACGTCAGATACTCGTGCCCCTTATGCCCTGGGCGACACACGCGCTACAATGGGTGGGACAGCGGGAAGCGAGCCAGCGATGGTGAGCAAAACCCTGAAACCCACTCTCAGTACGGATTGCAGGCTGAAACTCGCCTGCATGAAGCCGGAATCGCTAGTAATCGCGGATCAGCCACGCCGCGGTGAATACGTTCCCGGGGTTTGTACACACCGCCCGTCACGCCACCCGAGTTGGCAGCGCCCGAAGATGGGTGATCCAACCCGAGAGGGGGGATACCTATTGAGGGCGAGGCTGGCGAGGGGGGCGAAGTCGTAACAAGGTAGGTGTACCGGAAGGTGCGCCTGGATCACCTCCTTTCTAAGGAGAAAGAAGTAGCGCTGCTATCCATTTTTGAGTGGCTGAAGTGGGCTCGTAGCTCAGTTGGTCAGAGCGCACGCCTGATAAGCGTGAGGTCGGAGGTTCGACTCCTCCCGAGCCCACCACCATGGGGACGTAGCTCAGCTGGGAGAGCGCCTGCTTTGCAAGCAGGAAGTCAGGGGTTCGAATCCCCTCGTCTCCACCAATAATTGGGTCATTGAAAAATGCATAGGGAGAAGTAGAGGTGAAGGTATTAAGGGCACGCAGTGGATGCCTAGGCGGCAGGAGGCGAAGAAGGGCGTGGCAAGCTGCGAAAAGCCCGGGGGAGCTGCAAGCGAGCGTAGATCCCGGGATACCCGAATGGGGGAACCTGGGTAGCTGAAGAAGCTACTCACCCGAGAGGGAGCGAACCGGGGGAAGTGAAACATCTCAGTACCCCGAGGAAAAGAAATCAAAAGAGATTCCCTGAGTAGAGGCGATCGAAAGGGGAGGAGCCTAAACCGGCGGCGGGAGCTGTCGGGGTAGTGGGACAAGTCCGGGCGTAAGCCGGGGAGTAAAAAATCCTTACTCTAGCCGAATGGTCTGGGAAGGCCAACCGGAGAGGGTGAAAGTCCCGTAGGCGAAAGGGTAAGGACTTCCTGGGGCTTGATCCCGAGTACCACGGGACACGAGGAATCCTGTGGGAATCAGGGGGGACCACCCTCCAAGGCTAAATACTCCCTGCCGACCGATAGCGAAACCAGTACCGTGAGGGAAAGGTGAAAAGCACCCCGGAAGGGGAGTGAAAGAGACCTGAAACTGCGTGCCTACAAGAAGTCGGAGCCCGAGGGGGTGACGGCGTGCCTTTTGATTAATGAGCCTGGGAGTTGTCGTACCTGGCGAGGTTAAGCCGTGGGAGGTGGAGCCGAAGCGAAAGCGAGTCCGAAAAGGGCGAGCAGTCAGGTACGGCAGGCCCGAAGCCGGGTGAGCTACCCATGGCCAGGGTGAAGGTAGGGTAAAACCTACTGGAGGCCCGAACCGGTGGATCGTGAGACATCCTCGGATGAGCTGTGGGTAGGAGTGAAAAGCTAACCGAACCCGGTGATAGCTGGTTCTCCCCGAAATGCATTTAGGTGCAGCCTCAGGTGGTCTGTACTGGGGGTAGAGCGCTGATAGGGCTAGGGGGGCGACCTCCAACCCCTGTCAAACTACGAATCCCGGTACACAAAGCCTGGGAGTGAGCCTGTGGGGGATAAGCTCCACAGACGAGAGGGGAACAACCCAGACCGTCGGCTAAGGGCCCGGAGAGATGGCTAAGTGTGGAAGGATGTTGTGCGTCCCAGACAACCGGGATGTTGGCTTAGAAGCAGCCATCATTTAAAGAGTGCGTAACAGCTCACCGGTCGAGACGCACAGCGCCGAAAATGTAACGGGGCTGAAGCCATCCCCCGAAGCCGCGGACCAGCGTAAGCTGGTGGTAGGGGAGCGTTCCGCGATAGGGAGAAGGCAGACTTGTGAGAGCTGCTGGACGAAGCGGAAGTGAGAATCCAGGCATGAGTAAGCGAGAGGAGAGTGAGAATCTCTCCCCCCGGAAGCCTAAGGGTACCTGGGGAAGGGTCGTCCGCCCAGGGTTAGTCGGGACCTAAGGTGAACCCGAGAGGGGTAGCCGATGGGAAACCGGTTAATATTCCGGTACCACCTGTATATCGAAAGTATGAGGGGGGACGCAGGAGGGCAGGCTCCGAGGTCAAGTGGCAAGGCCTTCCAAGCGGTTAGGCGAAGAGGGCAGTAGGGAAATCCGCTGTCTGAGCTGAGCCGTGAAGGGGAGGACCGAATGGTCCAACGGAGCTGATCCCACACTGCCGAGAAAAGCCTCGCATACTGATATACAGGTGCCCGTTCCGCAAACCGACACAGGTAGGCGGGCTGAGAAAGCTAAGGGGAGCGGGATAACCCTTGCCAAGGAACTCGGCAAATTGACCCCGTAACTTCGGGAGAAGGGGTGCCGCGGTAGGTTGAACCCAGGGGAAGGGGAGACCTGGAAACTGGGGGAGGCCGAGGCGGTTGCAGAGGCAAGGCCCTGGCGACTGTTTACCAAAAACACAGGTCTCTGCGAACTCGTAAGAGGAAGTATAGGGACTGACGCCTGCCCAGTGCCGGAAGGTTAAGGGGAGGGGTGAGAGCCCCGAACCGAAGCCCCGGTAAACGGCGGCCGTAACTATAACGGTCCTAAGGTAGCGAAATTCCTTGTCGGGTAAGTTCCGACCTGCATGAATGGCGTAACGACTGGGGCACTGTCTCGGCAGGGGACCCGGCGAAATTTCAATCTGGGTGAAGATGCCCAGTACCCGCAGCTAGACGGAAAGACCCCGTGGAGCTTTACTGCAGCCTGGTATTGGGCTTTGGTGCATCGTGTACAGGATAGGTGGGAGGCGAAGAACCCGGCTCGCCAGGGTCGGGGGAGCCGACGGTGGGATACCACCCTCGGTGTACCGGAGTTCTAACCTGCGTCTGTGAAGAGCAGGCGGGGGACAGTGCCAGGTGGGTAGTTTGACTGGGGCGGTCGCCTCCTAAAGAGTAACGGAGGCGCGCAAAGCTCGGCTCAGGTGGGTTGGAAATCCACCGAAGAGTGCAAGGGCATAAGCCGGGCTGACTGCGAGACTGACGGGTCGAGCAGAGGGGAAACCCGGTCCTAGTGACCCGGCGACTCCGAGTGGAAGGGTCGTCGATCAACGGACAAAAGTTACCCCGGGGATAACAGGCTAGTCTTGCCCGAGAGTTCACATCGACGGCAAGGATCGGCACCTCGATGTCGGCTCATCCCATCCTGGGGCTGAAGCAGGTCCCAAGGGTTAGGCTGTTCGCCTATTAAAGGGGTACGTGAGCTGGGTTCAGACCGTCGTGAGACAGGTCGGTCCCTATCTGCTGCGGGCGTAGGAGGTTTGAGGGGGCTCGCCCATTGTACGAGAGGACCTGGGTGAGGGAGCCACTGGTGTACCGGCTGTCCTGCCAAGGGCATACGCCGGGTAGCTACGCTCCTGAGTGATAACCGCTGAAAGCATCTAAGCGGGAAACACGCCCCAAGATGAGACCTCCCATCCCGAAAAGGGAGTAAGGCCGGTTCGAGAAGAGGACCTAGATAGGCTGGTGGTGGAAGCGCAGCAATGCGTGGAGCCAACCGGTACTAATCGGCCGAGGCCTTCACCTCTACAGAATCCCTATGCATTTTTGAGTGACCTATCCCGGGTGACGATACCAAGGCGGGAACCACCCGGTCCCATCCCGAACCCGGCCGTTAAGCCGCCTTGGGCCGATGGTAGTGAGGGGCTCCCCCTCGCAAGAGTAGGTATCGCCCGGGGTTTTTAATGTAAATAAAAATTAACAAAGATAGAGGGTTGACAAAGGGTAAGAAACGTGGTAAATTAGGAGATGCGTGGTTAGGGAGGTCATTGAAAAATGGATAGCAGCGCAATGGAAGAGAAGGAAGAGCCTTTCAGATAGAGCTGGAGGGTTTGATCCTGGCTCAGGGTGAACGCTGGCGGCGTGCCTTACACATGCAAGTCGAGCGGGGCATCTAGTGGACTCTCTTCGGGGAGGAAGCTAGAGGGCCTAGCGGCGGACGGGTGAGTAACGCGTAGGTTACCTACCCCTCAGAGGGGGATAACTGTGGGAAACTGCAGCTAATACCCCATACGTTCCCGAGAGGGAAGAAAGGGTGCGTTAAGCACTGCTGAGGGATGGGCCTGCGCCCCATCAGGTAGTTGGTGAGGTAAAGGCTCACCAAGCCGGCGACGGGTAGCCGGTCTGAGAGGATGGCCGGCCACAAGGGCACTGAGACACGGGCCCTACTCCTACGGGAGGCAGCAGTGGGGGATTTTGGACAATGGGCGGAAGCCTGATCCAGCGACGCCGCGTGCGGGAAGGAGCCCTTCGGGGTGTAAACCGCTGTGGTAGGAGACGAATAAGCTAGGGAGTGGAAAGCCCTAGTGATGACGGTATCCTACTAGAAAGCCCCGGCTAACTACGTGCCAGCAGCCGCGGTAATACGTAGGGGGCGAGCGTTACCCGGATTTACTGGGCGTAAAGGGGGCGTAGGCGGCCGTGAAAGTCCGGTGTGAAATGCCACGGCTCAACCGTGGAACTGCGCTGGAAACTACACGGCTTGAGGACGGTAGAGGGAGACGGAACTGCTGGTGTAGGGGTGAAATCCGTAGATATCAGCAGGAACGCCGGTGGGGAAGCCGGTCTCCTGGGCCGTTCCTGACGCTGAGGCCCGAAAGCTAGGGGAGCGAACCGGATTAGATACCCGGGTAGTCCTAGCCGTAAACGATGCCCACTAGGTGTGGGGGAGTAATTCCTCCGTGCTGAAGCAAACGCGATAAGTGGGCCGCCTGGGGAGTATGCCCGCAAGGGTGAAACTCAAAGGAATTGACGGGACCCCGCACAAGCGGTGGAGCGTGTGGTTTAATTGGACGCTAAGCCAAGAACCTTACCAGGGCTTGACATGCTGGTGGTACTGACCCGAAAGGGGAGGGACTCTACCGTAAGGTAGGGAGCCAGCACAGGTGGTGCACGGTCGTCGTCAGCTCGTGCCGTGAGGTGTTGGGTTAAGTCCCGCAACGAGCGCAACCCCTGCCCTTAGTTGCCAGCGGTTAGGCCGGGGACTCTAAGGGGACTGCCGGCGACGAGCCGGAGGAAGGAGGGGATGACGTCAGATACTCGTGCCCCTTATGCCCTGGGCGACACACGCGCTACAATGGGTGGGACAGCGGGAAGCGAGCCAGCGATGGTGAGCAAAACCCTGAAACCCACTCTCAGTACGGATTGCAGGCTGAAACTCGCCTGCATGAAGCCGGAATCGCTAGTAATCGCGGATCAGCCACGCCGCGGTGAATACGTTCCCGGGGTTTGTACACACCGCCCGTCACGCCACCCGAGTTGGCAGCGCCCGAAGATGGGTGATCCAACCCGAGAGGGGGGATACCTATTGAGGGCGAGGCTGGCGAGGGGGGCGAAGTCGTAACAAGGTAGGTGTACCGGAAGGTGCGCCTGGATCACCTCCTTTCTAAGGAGAAAGAAGTAGCGCTGCTATCCATTTTTGAGTGGCTGAAGTGGGCTCGTAGCTCAGTTGGTCAGAGCGCACGCCTGATAAGCGTGAGGTCGGAGGTTCGACTCCTCCCGAGCCCACCACCATGGGGACGTAGCTCAGCTGGGAGAGCGCCTGCTTTGCAAGCAGGAAGTCAGGGGTTCGAATCCCCTCGTCTCCACCAATAATTGGGTCATTGAAAAATGCATAGGGAGAAGTAGAGGTGAAGGTATTAAGGGCACGCAGTGGATGCCTAGGCGGCAGGAGGCGAAGAAGGGCGTGGCAAGCTGCGAAAAGCCCGGGGGAGCTGCAAGCGAGCGTAGATCCCGGGATACCCGAATGGGGGAACCTGGGTAGCTGAAGAAGCTACTCACCCGAGAGGGAGCGAACCGGGGGAAGTGAAACATCTCAGTACCCCGAGGAAAAGAAATCAAAAGAGATTCCCTGAGTAGAGGCGATCGAAAGGGGAGGAGCCTAAACCGGCGGCGGGAGCTGTCGGGGTAGTGGGACAAGTCCGGGCGTAAGCCGGGGAGTAAAAAATCCTTACTCTAGCCGAATGGTCTGGGAAGGCCAACCGGAGAGGGTGAAAGTCCCGTAGGCGAAAGGGTAAGGACTTCCTGGGGCTTGATCCCGAGTACCACGGGACACGAGGAATCCTGTGGGAATCAGGGGGGACCACCCTCCAAGGCTAAATACTCCCTGCCGACCGATAGCGAAACCAGTACCGTGAGGGAAAGGTGAAAAGCACCCCGGAAGGGGAGTGAAAGAGACCTGAAACTGCGTGCCTACAAGAAGTCGGAGCCCGAGGGGGTGACGGCGTGCCTTTTGATTAATGAGCCTGGGAGTTGTCGTACCTGGCGAGGTTAAGCCGTGGGAGGTGGAGCCGAAGCGAAAGCGAGTCCGAAAAGGGCGAGCAGTCAGGTACGGCAGGCCCGAAGCCGGGTGAGCTACCCATGGCCAGGGTGAAGGTAGGGTAAAACCTACTGGAGGCCCGAACCGGTGGATCGTGAGACATCCTCGGATGAGCTGTGGGTAGGAGTGAAAAGCTAACCGAACCCGGTGATAGCTGGTTCTCCCCGAAATGCATTTAGGTGCAGCCTCAGGTGGTCTGTACTGGGGGTAGAGCGCTGATAGGGCTAGGGGGGCGACCTCCAACCCCTGTCAAACTACGAATCCCGGTACACAAAGCCTGGGAGTGAGCCTGTGGGGGATAAGCTCCACAGACGAGAGGGGAACAACCCAGACCGTCGGCTAAGGGCCCGGAGAGATGGCTAAGTGTGGAAGGATGTTGTGCGTCCCAGACAACCGGGATGTTGGCTTAGAAGCAGCCATCATTTAAAGAGTGCGTAACAGCTCACCGGTCGAGACGCACAGCGCCGAAAATGTAACGGGGCTGAAGCCATCCCCCGAAGCCGCGGACCAGCGTAAGCTGGTGGTAGGGGAGCGTTCCGCGATAGGGAGAAGGCAGACTTGTGAGAGCTGCTGGACGAAGCGGAAGTGAGAATCCAGGCATGAGTAAGCGAGAGGAGAGTGAGAATCTCTCCCCCCGGAAGCCTAAGGGTACCTGGGGAAGGGTCGTCCGCCCAGGGTTAGTCGGGACCTAAGGTGAACCCGAGAGGGGTAGCCGATGGGAAACCGGTTAATATTCCGGTACCACCTGTATATCGAAAGTATGAGGGGGGACGCAGGAGGGCAGGCTCCGAGGTCAAGTGGCAAGGCCTTCCAAGCGGTTAGGCGAAGAGGGCAGTAGGGAAATCCGCTGTCTGAGCTGAGCCGTGAAGGGGAGGACCGAATGGTCCAACGGAGCTGATCCCACACTGCCGAGAAAAGCCTCGCATACTGATATACAGGTGCCCGTTCCGCAAACCGACACAGGTAGGCGGGCTGAGAAAGCTAAGGGGAGCGGGATAACCCTTGCCAAGGAACTCGGCAAATTGACCCCGTAACTTCGGGAGAAGGGGTGCCGCGGTAGGTTGAACCCAGGGGAAGGGGAGACCTGGAAACTGGGGGAGGCCGAGGCGGTTGCAGAGGCAAGGCCCTGGCGACTGTTTACCAAAAACACAGGTCTCTGCGAACTCGTAAGAGGAAGTATAGGGACTGACGCCTGCCCAGTGCCGGAAGGTTAAGGGGAGGGGTGAGAGCCCCGAACCGAAGCCCCGGTAAACGGCGGCCGTAACTATAACGGTCCTAAGGTAGCGAAATTCCTTGTCGGGTAAGTTCCGACCTGCATGAATGGCGTAACGACTGGGGCACTGTCTCGGCAGGGGACCCGGCGAAATTTCAATCTGGGTGAAGATGCCCAGTACCCGCAGCTAGACGGAAAGACCCCGTGGAGCTTTACTGCAGCCTGGTATTGGGCTTTGGTGCATCGTGTACAGGATAGGTGGGAGGCGAAGAACCCGGCTCGCCAGGGTCGGGGGAGCCGACGGTGGGATACCACCCTCGGTGTACCGGAGTTCTAACCTGCGTCTGTGAAGAGCAGGCGGGGGACAGTGCCAGGTGGGTAGTTTGACTGGGGCGGTCGCCTCCTAAAGAGTAACGGAGGCGCGCAAAGCTCGGCTCAGGTGGGTTGGAAATCCACCGAAGAGTGCAAGGGCATAAGCCGGGCTGACTGCGAGACTGACGGGTCGAGCAGAGGGGAAACCCGGTCCTAGTGACCCGGCGACTCCGAGTGGAAGGGTCGTCGATCAACGGACAAAAGTTACCCCGGGGATAACAGGCTAGTCTTGCCCGAGAGTTCACATCGACGGCAAGGATCGGCACCTCGATGTCGGCTCATCCCATCCTGGGGCTGAAGCAGGTCCCAAGGGTTAGGCTGTTCGCCTATTAAAGGGGTACGTGAGCTGGGTTCAGACCGTCGTGAGACAGGTCGGTCC
This sequence comes from Thermosipho melanesiensis BI429, assembly GCF_000016905.1. GTDB lineage: Bacteria > Thermotogota > Thermotogae > Thermotogales > Fervidobacteriaceae > Thermosipho > Thermosipho melanesiensis. Next base: position 637,506 of record NC_009616.1, on the reverse strand, counting down.
CTATCTGCTGCGGGCGTAGGAGGTTTGAGGGGGCTCGCCCATTGTACGAGAGGACCTGGGTGAGGGAGCCACTGGTGTACCGGCTGTCCTGCCAAGGGCATACGCCGGGTAGCTACGCTCCTGAGTGATAACCGCTGAAAGCATCTAAGCGGGAAACACGCCCCAAGATGAGACCTCCCATCCCGAAAAGGGAGTAAGGCCGGTTCGAGAAGAGGACCTAGATAGGCTGGTGGTGGAAGCGCAGCAATGCGTGGAGCCAACCGGTACTAATCGGCCGAGGCCTTCACCTCTACAGAATCCCTATGCATTTTTGAGTGACCTATCCCGGGTGACGATACCAAGGCGGGAACCACCCGGTCCCATCCCGAACCCGGCCGTTAAGCCGCCTTGGGCCGATGGTAGTGAGGGGCTCCCCCTCGCAAGAGTAGGTATCGCCCGGGGTTTTTTTAAAGCAGGCATTCTCGCCTGCTTTATTTTTTTGCCTCTCTTTTGAGAGGCTTTTTTTTATTTTATGCATATATACATCATTATTGTAATAATTCTTCCTTTTTTTATATTTTTTATATTTTTTTGTTGAGTATATAATTTACTTACTAATTTAATTAAAAGGGGAGATTTTTATGTTGAATCCATTTGAAAATTTTTTGAAGCAGATTGATAATGTTGCGAAATATCTTTCTTATCCTAAATATGTGTTTGAAATTTTGAAATCTCCTTTAAGAGTTATTGAGGTAAACATTCCTGTAAAGATGGATGATGGTACTATTAAAATTTTTAAAGGTTGGCGCTCTCAACATAATAATGCTCTTGGGCCTACTAAGGGGGGGATTAGATATCATCCAAGTGTTACTAAAGATGAAGTTATGGCTTTATCTTCTTGGATGTCTATTAAAAATGCGCTTGTTGCTATTCCTTATGGTGGAGGAAAGGGTGGTATAAAGGTTGATCCCAAAAGTTTATCATTATCTGAATTAGAAGAACTTTCTCGTGGATATATTGATGCAATTTATAAATATATCGGAGTTGATCAGGATATACCTGCTCCTGATGTTTATACAAATTCAAAAATCATGTCTTGGATGATGGATGAATATTCAAAATTAGTGGGTAAATATGTTCCGGGAGTAATAACTGGTAAATTAAAAATCGTTGGTGGTTCCCAAGGTAGAGGTACTGCAACTGCTAGAGGTGGTTTTTTTGTTTTAAGAGAAGCGTTAAAGATTAAAGGTGAAAGTTTTAAAGGGTTGACAGTTGCTGTTCAAGGTTTTGGTAATGCCGGATCTTTTGCAGCCCGTTTTTTAAGTGAAGCCGGCGCAAAGATTGTAGCTGTTTCTGATTCAAAAGGTGGAATTTTTAATTCTCAAGGTTTACCTTATAGTTCATTGATAGAACATAAATCAATAACAGGGAGTGTTAAAGATTTTGATAGGGCAGAAAATATTACTAATGAAGAGTTATTAGAATTGGATGTCGATATTTTAATACCTGCTGCGGTTGAAAATGTTATTACACAAGAAAATGCAGATAAGGTTAAAGCAAGGTATATTTTAGAATTGGCAAATGGACCAATTACCCCTGAAGCTGATGATATTTTGTTCGAAAAAGGAACTTTTATCTTGCCAGATGTTCTCGCAAATGCTGGAGGAGTTACTGTATCTTATTTTGAATGGGTACAAAACAGAATGGGGTATTATTGGAGTGAAAGAGAAGTTCAACAAAAGTTAGATGAAATTATAACAAGAGCGTTTCATAATGTATATGAGACAATGCAGGAAAGAGAAGTTAATTCGAGAATTGCTTCATATATAGTAGCCGTAAGTAGAATTGTGGAAGCTATGGAAGCAAGAGGATGGATTTAGAAGCAGGAGGACATCTCCTGCTTTTTTAATCAGTTCAGTTAAAATCTGTCAATTTTTTAAGTTTTGTTAATTTTTGTACAGATAAGTTATGGTAAAATGTTATTGAAAAAGAATATTGGGAGTGTTTTTTATGTTGGAGTTAAAAGATTTATCGTATTATGTTTCCGGGAAAAAAATTCTTGATAATGTTTCGATGAGTTTTAATGTAGGTAAAAAGTATGCTATTTTGGGAACAAATGGAGCAGGCAAAAGTACTGTAGGTTATTTAATAATGGGTCTGGAGGATTATAAACCTACATATGGAAGAGTATATTTTAATGGAGAAGATATTACTGAAAAAACTGTCTATGAACGTTCAAAACTTGGAATTACATTAATGTGGCAAGAACCTGCGAGGTATGAAGGATTAACTGTGACTAATTATTTAACTTTAGGGGGCAAATTAGATATTACTAGAAGTGAAATAGAAGATGCTTTGGAAAAAGTAGGTCTTGATCCAAAATTATATATGAATAGATTTGTGGATAGAAGTTTGAGTGGAGGAGAAAGAAAACGTATTGAACTTGCATCAATTATTCTTTTAAGGCCAAAATACGTAGTACTTGATGAACCTGATTCTGGAATTGATATCATGAGTCTTGATATGATTAATAGTATTATTAATTACATTGCATCTTATGGTGGTACACCTATAGTGATTACCCATAGGGAAGAAATGGCGTATAACACTGAAGAGGCATATCTTTTGTGTGCTGGTAAGGTATTAGTCAATGGTGAAACTAATAAAGTAATAGAAATATTCAAAAATATTTGTAATACTTGTGATCATCCAAATGTTCCTGTAAGTAAGGAGTTGAAAATAGATGGACGTTAAACGTGAATATGAAACTATTGTAAAAACAGTTGAGAAGTTGGGAACAGATGCATCGAAATTTTTGGACAAAAGAATAGCTTCAATAATTATAAGTGGTGATAAAGTTCTTGGATTGAATAACATTGAAGGAATTGAACTTGTACCAAAGCAAATTGAAAATGGAGTACAAGTAGATATGATAATTCATGAGAATGTTCATGTACCTCTACCAGTGCATGTGTGTACTGGTTATGTAGAAAAAAAAGGTTTACAAAGAGTTATTTTTAATATAACGGTGAAGAAAAATGCAAGAGTAAAATTTTTATCACATTGTGTTTTTCCACAAGCTGAAGAGTTTACACATGAGGCAATTTCAAATGTAATTGTTGAAGAAGATGCATATATGGAGTATGAAGATGAACATTATCACAGCGATAATGGGAATATAAATCTTTTAACAAAGACTATAGCTGTTGTAAGGAAAAATGGAGTGTACAAAAATAGTTTTTCTTTGACTAAGACAAGGGTTGGCAGGTTAACTGTTGAAATGAAATTAACTTTAGAAAAAGAAGCAGTTGGAGAATTATTTTCAAAGGTTAAGGCAAGCAAAAACGATGAAGTAAATATAAATGAAATCTTAAAATTAAATGGTGAACATTCCAAGGGGTTGGCCAAAACGGTAGTAGTTGCGCTCGATAATTCAAGAGCGAAAGTCATAAACGAAGCATATGGAAGTGCACCATATTCAAAGGGACATATCTCCTGTGAGGAAATAACCAAAGGGGAGTACGTAAATGTATCAACTATACCTGTGTTAAGAATAAATAACGATTTATCAGAATTAACACATGAAGCTTCCATTGGAAGAGTTAATCAAAAACAACTTGAGGTGTTAATGGCCAAAGGTCTTACGGAAGATGAAGCAACAGAATTGATTATTAAAGGATTGTTACAAGGATAAAAAGGCTCCTTAAGGAGCCATTAATAATTGTGAAATTTTTCATTAGGTTTATAATCGATATTTTTTAAATTATTTTCAAGGTATAGCTGAATTAATTCTTTTACAGTTCCACTTGCACCTCTAATTACTTCAATGCCAAGCTGTTGAAAATGTTGAATTGCTCTTTGACCAATTCCTCTTACTATTAATACATTTGCACCTTTAGAGTAAATATAATTTGGAATGTCTCCGGGATTATGTTCTTCCAATGGATTTTCTTCAATAATTAATTGTTGTTTTTCTGTATCAAAGAACGCAAAATATGGGGCGTGGCCAAAATGTTCAGATATAACTGAATTTTCCCCATTATTTTCAATAATGGGAACAGCTATAACCACTTTTCCACCTCCTGTATTTATTTCTCAAAAACAATTATATACTAATATTGATATAAAATCAATAATTTTTTTCTTAAATTTTCAAAAGTTATGCCGTCTACTAAATTATGAATTATTACTGGATACAATATGCTTTTAGAAACCTGAAACATGTATCCTAATGTCATTCCGGCAATAAATCGTGAAGGAAAGAGTTTGAGAAAACTTTTAAAGGATTCATTTTTAGTTTTTACATTTAATATATGAAAGAAAGAGAATATAAAACTTGAGATTATTGTTGCATATGAAATTGTAAAAATTGTTCCTTGGATTTTAAGTTCTAAGTAAGATTGAATAACACCTCTAAAAAATAATTCTTCAATTGGACCAACTAAGATCCAAATATAAATAATTTGCCACTTACTTTTGTAAAAAACGTACTTTATACTTTTTTTCGCATTTTTCGATGAAAAAAATGCGATTGTAATAAACGGTATTCCTAAAAAGATTAAAGATAGTATTCCATTTTTGAGTTTTCCGAAAGTAATTCCCATTTGGATAAAATTTAAATTTAATAATTTACCTGAAAGTAGGGAGTATAATATAGATATAAGGGAAAATATTGATTGTGCTTTGAAAACGTCTGTAAATTTTGTGATTTTCGAAAAAATTATTGTAAGTATTATGTAGAGTAAGATTATAATTATTAAATCCAAGATATCACCTCATAATTTATTATACACAAAGGAGCTGGTATTTTGATATATACGCTTAAAGGAGGAAAAGTATTTTCTCCAGATTATTTAGGAGAGAAAGACATTTTAATAGCAAATGACAAGATTGAATTACTTGATGATACTATAATCTGCCCTTATGGTGAAATTTATGATTTAACAGGTAAAATAGTTGTTCCAGGGTTTATTGATGCGCATGTTCATATTGCTGGTGGAGGAGGTGAAGGTGGATTTGTTACAAGGACTCCTGAAATAACTTTTGATGAAATAGTTAATTCTGGAATAACAACGATAGTAGGTTGTTTGGGGACAGATGATATTACAAGGAATTTAGAAGGGTTATATGCTAAGGCAAAAGCACTTGAATTGCGGGGAATTACTAGTTATATATATACAGGTTCATATTCGGTGCCACCTGTAACTTTTACAGGGAGTATAAAGAAAGATTTAGTTTTAATAGATAAAGTTATTGGCGTTGGTGAAATTGCAATATCAGATCATAGATCTTCACAACCATCTTTTGAAGAGATAAAAAAGATAGTTGCAAAAGCGAGGGTAGGAGGATTAATTTCAGGAAAAGCTGGAGTTGTAAATTTTCATGTTGGTTCTGGTAGTTGCAAGATAGAATATTTATTGAACATATTAAAAGAGAATGAAATCCCTGCAAAACATATGTATCCTACACATATGGGAAGGTCAGATGAACTATTCTCTCAAGGAATATTATTTGCTAAAAAAGGTGGATTTATAGATTTAACTGCCTCTATAGATATGGTAAAGTATCTTGAGATAGGAATTTATGAGAATATATACTCAAATATGACTATGACATCAGATGGTCAGGGAAGTTTACCAAAGTTTGGTGAAGATGGAAATCTTATAGAGTTAAATGTTGGAAGTGTTTCAGTTTTGTTTGAAACAGTCAGATATGCTGCTAATAAAGGTTTGAATTTTGAAAAACTTTTAAAAATGATTACGGAAAATCCTGCAAAAGTTTTAGGTTTGAAAAATAAAGGAAGAATAAAATCCGGAAATGATGCGGATATAGTAATCTTAAATGAAGATATGGAAATAGAAGGAGTAATAGCTAAAGGAAAATTTGTAAGGAGGGGATAAAATGTTTGATATGAATGAATATACAGAAAATGTGCAAAGGGTTTTGATGGCAGTTACTGATGTTTTGACAAGGTATAAGCAAAATCAGATGTCTTCTGAACACATATTGCTTGCTATTTTAGAAGATGAAAGAAATGCGGCAAAAGATATTTTAAAACATTTAAAAGTGGAAGTTTTTGAATTAAAAAAGGAAATAGAAGCATTCATTTCAAGATATGGAGTAAAAGCAAACGCTCCTGCGGGTCAAATATTTATTACTCCTGAAGCAAGACATATCCTTGAAGAAGCAAGAAAAGAAGCAAAAAGGATGGGGGATGAAAAGATAGGTACAGATCACATTCTTCTTGCAATGACTATAATTCCGGAAAGTATGACTTATAGAATACTGTCAAGATATGGAGTATCTCAAGATAGGATATACCAGGCAATAAAAGAGATAAGAACTTCTGGAGCAACTTCTGAAGAAGAAAATATAGACGTATTGACAAAATTTACGGAAGATTTGACAGAACTTGCAAGGACAAATAGATTGCTTCCAGTTGTTGGTAGAGAAAAAGAGATTTTAAGGATTATGGAGATTCTTGGTAGAAGGTTGAAAAACAACCCAGTTGTTATTGGTGATCCGGGAGTTGGAAAAACTGCGATTGTAGAAGGCCTTGCACAGAGAATAGTAGAAAGAAAAGTACCGGAATTTTTAAAAAATAAAAGAATTTTAAAACTTGATTTAGCTCGAGTTATTGCTGGTACAAAATTTAGAGGAGAGTTTGAAGAGAGATTGAAAAAGATTGTGGATATAGTTAAGAGAACACCAAATATAGTACTGTTTATAGATGAGATACATATGGTTGTAGGTGCTGGTGCATCTGAAGGTTCTGTGGATGCGGCCAATATTTTAAAGCCAGAACTTGCACGTGGAGAATTAAGATGCATAGGTGCAACAACAGTGGAAGAATATAGAAAGTATATTGAAAAAGATAAGGCATTGGAACGCAGATTTCAACCAATATATGTGAATGAACCATCAATAGACGAAACAATAGAAGTATTAAAGGGATTAAAAGAAAAATTTGAAGAATACCATGGTGTAAAGATAGAAGATGAAGCAATTGAAGCTTCTGCAAAACTTTCCGCAAGGTATATCCCAGATAGATTTCTTCCTGACAAAGCAGTAGATTTAATAGATGAATCTGCTTCGAGAATAAAAATATTGGGCGCTGATAAAGTAACAAAAGAAGATGTAGCCAAAACTGTTGAAATATGGACGGGTATTCCAATCGGTAGAATTATGGAGGGAGAAAAGGAAAAACTGAAAAATCTTGAAAAGTTGATTCATGAAAGATTTGTAGATCAAGAAGAAGCGGTAAAAGTTGTTGCAAGTGCTATTAGAATGTCAAGAACAGGTTTAAAAAGTGTAGAAAAACCATCAGGAATCTTTCTGTTTTTAGGACCTACGGGAGTTGGGAAGACAGAACTTGCTAAAAGAATTTCAGATATATTATTTGGTTCTATGCAAAGTTTAATACGACTTGATATGAGCGAATATATGGAAAAACATTCTGTTTCAAGGCTTATAGGTGCACCTCCTGGATATGTAGGGTATGAAGAAGGTGGACAACTTACAGAAGCGGTAAGAAGAAGACCGTACAGTGTTGTGTTGTTAGATGAGATTGAGAAGGCAAGCTCAGAAATTTTTAACGTATTGTTGCAAGTGTTTGACTATGGAAAGTTAACAAGTGGAAAAGGAAATACAGTTGATTTTAGGAATACAATAATAATAATGACTAGTAATCTTGCAAGTTCAGAAATTTTAAAAGCAATAGATGAAGAAAGTGAAGATAAGATCTCACAATACGTTGAAAAAGTTTTAAAAGAAAAGCTGAATCCTGAGTTTTTAAACAGATTGGATGCTGTTGTTATATTTAAACCTTTAAAGAAAGAATATGTAAAGAAAATAGTTGACATATATTTAAAGGAATTGAACGAGCGATTGGAAAACATTACAGTTGAACTAGACGAGAACGTAAAAGATTATTTGGCGGATTTAGGATATGTGCCATCTATGGGTGCAAGACCTTTAAGAAGATTATTTGAAAATACAATAGAATTTACATTGTCAAATTTAATTATAGACGAGAAGATAAAAGAAGGTCAAAAAATAATCTTTAAAAGAAGTGACTCTGGAATAATTTATGATATAATATGATATTGGAACAGTTTCCAATGTGGTTTATGGATACTTTAGTATTTGTAGTAAAATATTTTATGGAGTATTTTAAAAAAGGAGGGGAAAGTGTATGAAAAAACTATTGGTATCTCTTTTAATGATTATTATGGTTTTTAGTGTTTTTGCTACAAAGATTACTATTTGGACATCAGAGGCACAAGCACCTATTTTAACAAAACTTGCTGATGAATTCAAGTCTATTTACGGTATTGATGTAGAAGTTGTTCAAGTTAATTTTAATGATATAAAATCCAAGTTTTTAACTGCGGCACCAGCTGGTGAAGGTGCAGATATTATAGTTGGTGCACACGACTGGGTAGGAGAATTAGCAGCAAATGGTCTTTTAGAACCAATTCCTGTTCTTCCTGAAAAAGACAAATACTTACCAACTCCACTTAAAGCATTTACTTACAACGGAAAGTTATACGGTATACCGTATGCATTTGATGGACCAGCTTTGATTTACAACAAAGATTATGTTGAAGAACCACCAAAGACATTTGATGAATTAATTGGACTTGCTAAACAAATTCAAGATGAATATGAAGGAGAAGTAAGAGGATTAGTTTATGACTTTAAAAACTTCTACTTCAGCAGCTATGCAATTTTTGGTTTTGGAGGATACGTTTTTGGTGAAAAAGATGGAAAGATTAATGTAAGAGATATTGGACTTGCAAATGAAGGAGCAGTAAAAGGGTTAACTTTGATTAAAAAATTAGTTGATGAAGGTCTTCTTGAATCTGGAGATAACTATAATGTTATGGATAATATGTTCAAAGATGGTCAAGCTGCTATGATAATTAATGGGCCATGGGCAGTGCCTGGATGGAAAGAAGCAGGTATCGATTTTGGGGTTGCACCAATTCCAGAACTTGAACCAGGCGTAAAACCAAAACCATTCTTTGGTGCACAGGGATTTATGGTAAATGCAAAATCTCCAAACAAACTTTATGCAATTGAATTTTTGACCAAGTTTATTGCTACAAAGGATGTAATGTACAGAATATATCTTGCCGATCCAAGAGTTCCATCTAGGAAAGACTTATTACCAATGGTTGATGAGGTAACAGCTGCATTTGCAGATTTTCTTGGAAATTATGGACTTCCAATGCCAAATGTTCCAGAAATGGCCGGTGTATGGGGGGCAATGGGCGATGCACTTTCTAAAGTTCTTGACCAAGGAGTTCCAGTCGAACAAGCTTTAAAAGAAGCTGTAAATACAATTTTAGCAGGAATTAAGTAATAAATTAAATAAAGAATAAAGGGGGGATTCCCCCCTATTTTTATCGGGAGGAGATGAAATGATAAAGTTTTGGAAGTTTGTAGGTTATGTTTTTTTAGCTTTATTTAATGCTTTTTCTATATGGGGAGCATTATTTTTATTTTCTAGAGGATTTTATGAATTAGCCATCACATTTTTTGTTTTAGTATTTTTAATTGACTATTTTATTTTTAACAAAGGGGCATATCCTTACAGGTATATGATACCTGCTGTTGTTCTACTTTTTATTTTGGTATTATATCCCATTGCTTTTACCATTAAGACTGCCTTTACAAATTACGGAACTGGTCACATAATGACACGTCAAGAAGTTATCGATAGGCTTTTAACAGATCCTGTGTATACTTATGTACCCGATAAAAGCAAAAATTACGTGTATGAAATTTTTGTAAGATATGAAGGAATAGAGCCAACTGATGATTTTAAAGTGTTAGTTTATGGTGAAGGTGAAGAAAAATATGTTGTTGGAAATATAAAGCCTATAAGGATGCAGGCGGGAAATATAATTTTGGGTGAGGCTGAATTGATTCCACTTGAAAAATTCGATGTAATGGAAGAAAACGGAAAGATAATAGCTATTGTTGATGAAAATAAAACTTATAACTATTTTTATTCGCCTTTTGATAAAGAAACAGCTATCAACGAAGTATTTTTTAAATCAAAAATTGCTTTCCCGATTCTAAGTAAAGTTGAAATTGTTAATAGTAGAAAAGAAAGGTTATCTTTAAGGTTTAGTAATGATGGTACTTTAAAATTGGTTCAAATTAAACATCTTTACAGAATGGCGCTTTCTGAGGTTATTGAAAACGGAAAAACGGTTGTTAAAACAACTTTAGTTAATGATTTAACGAACAAACCACTTTTGGAAGAGGATGGTACTTTTTACGATTTTGACGAAAAAGGTGAAAAAGTCCCAATTTTAGGTTATATATCATACGTAGGTGGAAAAAACTTTACGAAGATATTTACCGATCCCACTATTTCAGGTCCATTTACAAAAATATTTCTTTGGAATTTTACTTATGCTGCACTTAGTGTGCTATTTACATTTGCAATTGGACTTGCGTTTGCTCTTGTATTAAACAACAATACTTTAAAGGGAAGAGCGTTGTATAGGACATTACTTATTGTTCCTTGGGCAATCCCTGCTTTTATTTCTGTTCTCATATGGAAAAACGGTTTTTTTAACGAAACATATGGTGTGTTAAATAGGTTTGTTGTAAATAGTTTATTAAATAGAGAATCCATTAAGTGGATGACAAATCCTTTTTGGGCAAAGGTTGCAGTTTTAATTGTTAATACCTGGCTTGGGTTTCCATATATGATGACAGTAAGTTTAGGTGCTTTACAAAGTATTCCAGATGAACTTTATGAGGCTGCATCTATAGATGGAGCATCAAGGTCAAAAAGATTTTGGAAGATTACATTCCCACTTTTGATGACGACAGTTGCTCCATTACTTGTAGGTAGTTTTGCGTTTAATTTTAACAACTTTGTTAATATTTATCTTTTAACTTCTGGTGGTCCTGCCATTCCAAATACAAGTACACCAGCAGGTGCAACTGATATTTTGATTTCGTATACGTATAAGTTGGCGTTTGAAGCGGGAAGAGGACAAGATTTTGGATTTGCTAGTGCTATATCCATTTTAATATTCTTTATAGTTGCTGGAATTAGTTTTGTAAATTTCAAGATTTCAGGTTCATTTGAAGAGGTGAATAGATAATGGTTGTGAAAAAAAGCAATTGGTTAACACATTTGATTTTGGTAATTTTAATAGTAGCCATATTATTTCCCGTTGTTTGGGTTGTATCAACTTCTTTAAGAAGAGATAACGCGGCATTTTCTTCGAAACTTTTTTCTTCAAGAATGAGTTTGCAAAATTATAAAGATCTTTTATTTCCAGAAGATAATGTCTTAAGACTTTTAAGTGATATTGAGGCTATTACTACTAATTCTCGACCTTATGATGAGAAACCAGTAGAATACCTTGTTGAAAAATTTAGAAGAGATATTCAGGAATTGAAGAATTATTCAGAAGAATCTAAAAGTTTAATAAAACTTACAGATGAACATTTTAGTATGATACAATCTTATGTTAAAGAAAAATCAAATGAGATTATAGAAACAATTTTGAATGTTTCAAAAGGTATAAAGGAAAAAGTAAAAGTAAAGAAAACATCAGAAAAAGACCTTTCGTTTGCTATACTTTCCCTTGGGAAAGAAAAGGAATTTGAGGGAATAGATGTTTCAAAATACAGGGAAGAGTGGGAAAGAGAATTTCAAAATGTAAAGATGGAAATAAAAATAAAGGAAAAGTTGATAAAAGAGTTAGAAACAAGTTTGAGGAGTATAAAAAAGGATATGGATATATATCAGATTGAGTACAGAAGGTTAAGTACAATAATCAAAAATTCAATTATACCTCAAGTTAAAAGTTTTAACAAAACGTTAAAAGCGGCATATGAAATTTTGGAAAAACCATCTGTGGGAATAAATGCACTTGTTATGGAAAATGGTGAATTTGAACAATATTTGAAGATATATGAAATAATTGAGAAAATTTCTGAGTTGCAGATAAATAAAGAAATAAAGAGTTTAGTTGATGAGTTGATGACTAATGCGTCTAAAGTAAAAAAACTTTGGGAAAAATATGACAAAAAGAACCTTGCAAGTTATGGTGATTTTATTTCGATAATTAATCAATTTAATTTAAAATCGTTTAAGCAACTTAATGAGGCGGAAAATGTTTTAAGGAATTTTCAGGAGGTAGAGAAAAAATATCTGAAATCATCAAACAGCTTACTTCTAATTTCCAATAGATTAGAAAGTGAAAAGAAAGAATTGGAAGTTAAAAGAAATGAACTTAATTTAAAGGAGCAAAAGCTTTTAGATGCAAAGGCATATATTTTAACGGAAGATTTCTTTAAAGATGTTGATAAATTTATAGAAAAGGTTTCAAAATATAAACTTCCAAGGGATATAAATAGGTTATACATATCACTTAAATCTTTAAGAAGGAGTGTAAATAGCTTTTTAACCTATATTTCCAATGAAGAAGTTAAAAGTGGTATGAGAAAAGATCTTAGAAAATTAGAGTGGATAGATGATTATAGAGATTTAATTAAAAGATATGAAAAATATAGCAAAGATGTAAAAGAATTTTTGGAAAAATTCGATAAATATGTTGAAAGTATAGAATTAACAGGAAAAAATGCAATTTATTCTGCAAAAAATGGTGTAAAAATTAGAATTTTGGTGTTATCACAGCTCTTTACAGAGGTTCAGTCAAAATATCCAGCAGAAATTGCTTCAAGCATGAGTATAGCTTCAAAGGCGGCTGCTGACTTGATGGATATTTTTCCGTTTGATGATTTGGATAAGAACTTTAAGGAAATAGATAAAAGATTGTTTAGGTTTGATCAAATTTGGAAACAAAAACAAAGGCATTATCTTTGGAGATGGATACTCAACAGTGTAGTAGTTGCTGGCCTTGTATCTGTAATCACAACGTTTGTAAATGCACTTGCGGCATATCCATTTAGTAGAATGAGGTTTAGGGGAAGAAAATATGGTATTATGTCTTTATTACTAATACAGATGTTTCCTGCGATTATGTATATGATTGCACTTTATGGTTTTTTAAGTTTCATGGGAAGGTATATACCTTGGCTTGGATTAAATACATTGGGAGGTTTAATTTTTGTTTACTTGGGTAATATTGCTTTTAACATGTATTTGATAAAGGGTTTTTACGATACAATTCCAAGTTCTCTTGAGGAAGCAGCTATGATCGATGGAGCAACAAGGTGGCAAACGTTTTGGAGAATTGTTCTTCCGCTTGCATCACCTATATTAGCAGTTGTGGTTATCTTAACCTTTATGGGTACATTTAATGAATTTGTACTTGCAAAGATAATACTCCAGGATGTGGAAAAATATACATATGCAGTAGGACTTTGGACGTTTTCCACGGGTCCGTTTGAAACTGAGTGGGGCCTTTTCTCTGCTGCAGCGCTTGTAGGTATGCTTCCAATGGTAATTTTATTCCTTTCGATGCAAAAATACTTGGTTGGTGGACTTACAAAGGGTTCAGTAAAAGGATAGAAATTAATCCCCGGTTATTGTAAAATATAACCGGGGATTAATTTTATATGGAGGGAAAAAATGGGAAATTTATTAAAACCAGAATATGAAAAAAGCATAGTTTCGTTTGTTAATGTATTGTTGAAACATTTTGGTGTGTCACCCAACCATGAATTTATAGAAATGAAAGAGTTTCTTTTACCATACCTTGATAGTAAAGAAAAAATAGTTGTATTTATTTTGGATAGTTTGGGATACAAAAAGTTTGAAGAGCTTAAAGTAGGTTTTGAAGATTATACAAAGTTAAGTAGTATATTTCCTACTACAACGGCTGCAGCTATTACTAGTATTATGACGGGTCTTACCCCACAAGAGCATGGGGTTTTGGGGTATATACAATTTCTAAGAGAGATTGGAACGTTGGTTAACATGATAGATTTTAGTTTTTCCGGGAATGGGAGAAAATAGTTTTTCGACAATTGTAAAAAAGTCTTTAAAGCATCTTCCGAATGTTTTTCAACTTTTGAAAAAAGAAGGAGTATTTGCAGGTATATTAACTGCGCAGAATATTACAAATTCGGGTCTTTCTTATTTTACCCAAAAAGATGCAAATGTTTTTGGTTATTATTCTATGCTTGATATGTTTTCTAATTTAGAAAAACTTTTAAAAAAGGATTTTAAAGGTATTTTGTTTGTGTATTACGGAATTTTAGATGGAATAGGGCACAAAAAAGGTCCGGATAGTGATTCATATGAATATGAAGCAAGATATCTACTAGATTGGTTTAAAAAGTTAAATGTTGACAAAAAAACTAGAGTATTTTTGCTAGCAGACCACGGAATGGTAACTACTCCTAGAGAGAAAAACGTTTTTTTGGGAAATGAACTTATGAAATTTTTGAGAATACCTCCCACTGGAGAAATGAGGATGATGTATTTTTACGTTCAAAAAAACAAAAAGAAAGATTTTTTAGATTATATGGAGGAAAATTATGGAGGAAGGTTTGAGATAATTCCTTCTATAGAGGCTCTTGAAGAAGGATATTTTGGAAAAGGAAAGATGCATCATGAGACGAAGCATAGAATAGGAGATTATGTGCTTTTATGCAAAGAAAATTACTCTTTTACTTACATGTATACTGGTGGAGAACAAAAATTGGAAGGAATGCATGGTTCACTGAGTTATGAAGAGTTATTCGTGCCGCTTGTAATTATTTAAATTTTGCTTCCTTCGCTAAACATATCAAATGTATCGCTTTCGTTCAATTTTAATGTTAGTTTTTTCATGTGTTTTTTTTCTTCTTCTATGATCTTTTCAAATGCTTCTTTATTTGGTATAAGTGCTTTTATATCTGTGTAGAATATTATAGAATCTTTTTCCACTTCTATTGCCAATTTTAAAGCCTCTTTTACACTTTGAGGTACTTTAATGCTTAGTTTTGGGAATATAATGTCATCCGCAAAGGCTTTTAAATAACCGATCTCTTCTTCGTTTAAAGATAAGGTTTGGTTTTCTTCGAAAGATTTGAGTATTTCCTCAAAAATTTTTGCATGTTCCCTTTCTTCATTTGCAAGCTCGACGAAGAGCTCTTTAAGTTTTCCAGTAGAAATGTTAGCAAGTTTTGTATAATATGAATAACCCGCTCCTTCGATTTTTAATGCAACGCCTAATAATTCGTTTACTGTCATTTTTTCACCTCCCCTATATGTATTTTACAATATTTTGTTTTTAAAACAAAATGTTTAGATTAATTTATATATGTTAAAATACATATGAAGGAGGGGAAATTTTGGGATATGGCAAATTAATACTCATGCTTGGAAATTTGTTTACCATTCAAAGATGGAATAACAAGCCATCAATTGTGAAGTTTTCAGAAGCGGATAATGCTTTTTCTTCTTTGTTAATATCTTTTGCTTTGAGGGAATATTATCATATGGATATAGAATCTTCATTGAAATGGAGATTAAGCAGGGTTTTACCGAAATTAGTTTTATCAGATATTTCTCTTGAGCTAAAAGAAAGAGTTGAAAGGTTATCACCAGATGTTTGGGAAAAAGTTAGACAAAAAGCTTTTCAAGAATTATATAAAATAACTGGAAGAAGTTCTATAGAAGGTTTAATTATGCATAAATTTGATAATATTGATAAATATGCTGATGTAATTACAAGTCTTTTCGAGGCAAAGGTAAATGGAAAAGTTTTTGATTTTGAAAAGCCAATAAAGGAGCTTAAGGAAAAATTGGATAATTTTTCAAAAGATTTTGATGAAGTAAAAGATATTCCAAAGATAATCTTTTCTATCGTATTAAACATGGTTTCCATGATAAGATGGAATAGAATGTATAGAAATATTAAAACTACTGTGGCAGGGCACTCTTTTATTGTTGTAACCATTGCATATATTATTTCTTTACAGCTAAAAATGAGGAAAGAAGAAATTGAAGAGATAATAAAACGGGCTCTTCTTCATGATTTGCCTGAGGCATTTACAGGTGATGTTATAACCCCAACAAAGAAAAAGACACCTGAACTTGATGCTTTAGTGTCAAAGGTTGAAAAAGAAATGTTCAACGAATGGATAAAGGAAAACCCAAAAATATCTTATCTAAAAAAGTTTGAAAATATCGTTTCAGACCCTTTTTCAAATCATACAGGTCAAATAGTAAGAACTGCAGATTATTTTGCTGCATTACTTGAATGTTCGCTTGAAATATTTTCGGGAAATAAGGAACGGTTGTTTAGAGAGGTATTTTTTGATCTTAAAAAGAAGTTAAAAAACTTTGAAAACATAGACTTAGGTGAATGGATTGATGAGATAGAAGATATTGTTTTTTAAAAAAGGAGGAATTTTATGAAATTATTCGACAAGAATGAGAGAGTTTTAAAAAGGTACTGGAAAAGGGTAAAAAAGATAAATGAAATTAACTTATCTAATGTGCCATTTAGTGAACTTATATTAAATATGGAAAAGATTAAAAACAATATAACAGGGGAAAACATAGATGATTACCTTGTAGATGTTTTTGCAATTGTTAGAGAGATTGCAAAAAGAACAATAGGATTAAGACCATTTGATGTGCAACTTATTGGTGGTATGGTGTTACATGAGGGAAAGGTAGCAGAAATGAAAACTGGTGAAGGAAAAACACTAGTAGCTACAATGCCAATTGTTTTAAATGCGTTGCTTAAAAAAGGTGTGCATCTTGTTACAGTAAATGATTATCTTGCTAAAAGAGATGCTATGTGGATGGGGCCTATTTATCTTGCTTTGGGACTTAGAGTAGCTGTTATAAATACCCAAAACAAATCTTATGAAGTTGTCTGGAAAAATAAAGAACTTTTCGAGAAGGCAATTAGAGAAAATCTAAGTGTATGGCCAGAAGGTTTTGCTGAAGAATTTTTGCCTGATGATAAAAAGGTAAATACAGATTGTTTTGATGTAGAATTAAAAGAAATTACTAGAAAAGAAGCATACGAATGCGATATTACATACGGGACAAATACAGAATTTGGATTCGATTATTTAAGAGATAACCTAGTGATTAATTTGGATTCTCGTGTTCAAAGAGGCCATTTTTTTGCGATTGTCGATGAAGTAGATAGTATACTTATTGATGAAGCTCGAACACCATTAGTAATAAGTGGGCCTTCTAAGACTAAAGCATCAGATTACAGAAGGTTCAACCAAGTTGCAAAGAGATTGAAAAAAGATGTCCATTTTACAGTGGATGAGAAGAAAAAGACAGTTGTTTTAACAGATGAAGGGATAGAGTATGTTGAAAAATTGCTGAACATAGAGAATCTTTACGATCCAGAACATGTGAATAAAATGTATTTTCTTTTAAATGCACTTAAAGCTCATCATTTATTTAAAAAGGATGTTGACTACATTGTCAACAATGGAGAAGTTATTATAGTTGACGAGTTTACTGGGAGATTGTTACCTGGTAGAAGGTACAGCGGAGGCCTCCATCAGGCAATAGAAGCAAAAGAAGGTGTGCCAATAAAAGAAGAATCTTTAACATATGCAACTATAACCTATCAAAACTATTTTAGAATGTATAAAAAATTGGCGGGAATGACTGGGACGGCAAAGACTGAGGAAGAAGAGTTTAAACAAATATATGGAATGGAAGTAGTTGTAATTCCTACTCATAAACCTATGATTAGAAAAGATAGGGATGATTTAATATATAGAACAGAAGAGGAGAAATTCCAGGCAGTAGTAAGTGAAATAAAAAAAAGGCATGAGAAAGGTCAACCGGTGTTAGTTGGAACAACATCTATTGAGAAAAGTGAAAGATTAAGTCAAATGTTAAAAAAGGAAAATATACCGCATAACGTTCTTAATGCAAAGTATCATGAAAAAGAAGCGGAAATTGTTGCACGAGCTGGACAAAGGGGAGCTGTAACTATAGCAACGAATATGGCAGGTAGAGGTACTGATATAAAATTGGGGCCGGGTGTTAAAGAGCTTGGCGGGTTGTTAATAATAGGTACAGAAAGGCATGAAAGTAGAAGGATAGATAATCAACTTAGGGGAAGAGCGGGTAGACAGGGTGATCCAGGAGAATCTATATTCTTTCTTTCTCTTGAGGATGATATAATTAGGATTTTTGGTGGAGAAAAGCTCGAAAAAATAATGAATTTGGTTAAAATTGAAAAAGGAGAACCTATTTATCATCCAATGCTCACAAAGCTCATTGAAAGGGTTCAGAAGAAAGTGGAAAGTATAAACTTTGCAATTAGAAAGAATTTATTACAAATGGATACAGTATTAGATGCTCAAAGAAAAGCTATTTACAGCTATAGAGAATATTTACTTTCTGGAAATCTAGACGAGCACTTTTATGATGCAATGGAGGATTTCATAGAGAGGATATTGGAAGAATTTTGTGAAAAAGAAGTGTGTGATACTCAGAAGATAAACGAATCGTTGAAAATTTTGAATATAGACGAAAAATTACCGGATACAAGAGAAGAAACAAAAAAATATTTAAAAGATATTATATTAAAGAGATATAATAAGAAGAAAGAAGAATTAGGTGAAGATTTTTCAAAAATAGGAAAATACATTGCTCTTAGAGTTTTGGATGAAAATTGGAGACAATATCTTGAAGAAGTTGAACATGTGAAAGAAGCAGTAAGCCTTAGAGCATATGGCCAAAAGGATCCAATAATCGAGTTTAAAAAGGAAACATTTAGAATGTTTGATGAAATGATGGCAAGAATATATGAACAATCTATTGTGTATACCTTAAACATAAGAAAAATAACAGATGAAGCGGAAAAAGAATCTAAAAAGGAACTTGAAAAGTTATACGTACAACACGATGAATTTAGTCTTGTTAACAGAAAAGAGAGAAGAACAGCAGAAAAGAAAGGGAAAAAAAGGTTAAAGGTTAAGAGGTGAGAATTTTGAAAATCCAAGGAATAATTTTTACCGTTAACGAAGTTCCACGAAAACTTTATAAGATAAAAAGTGGAAAAGTAAGGGAAATGAAAAAATCAGGACCTGTAATGTTAGAACCAGGTGATTTTGTAGCCCTTCCGGAGTATTTGCTTGAGATTCCTTTGACGGGGGATGTTTCGGCTATTGAAGAATCTGAAATAGAAGAGGTTAGTTTAACCGATGAATTTGAAAATATACTTTCAAGACTTGTTTTTTTAAGAAAAACAAAAATAAATAATAACTCTTTTTCACTTGAAGATTTTCTAATTGAAGATGAAGATCTTGATAATGTGATTAATCACATGGAAACACTGCTGTCATTAAGTGTTGGGGAACTTCCTGATGATGAGGAAGCGGCAATGCACTTAATTGAAAATATCGATGAGTCAAAATTACTTACTAAGGTAAATTATATAAAAAATTTCATAAAAAAATTTCCAAATTCGAAAATAGGTGCTGAATTAATTTTAGATACAGCTAAGAAAGTGTATTCGACAATTGGAGATAGATATATTACAAAACTTCTTTGTAAGAAATTACTTTTACATTATTCTGATAATTTAGAGGCTTGCCACAATGCCCTCAACTTACTTGCTTTAGTATACAAAGAGGAGGGAAATATTATGTGGATATTTTATTCGGAATTATCGAAATATGTTGAGGTGAAACAAAATGAAAACAGTTGAAATAAACGATGGCGAAACTATATTTGAAAAAGGTCAAGAGTCAGGCTTTGTTTACATAATTAAGTCTGGGGAAGTTAAAGTTATATACGAAGAATTTGAGGAAGTTTTGATGCAAAATGAGATAATAGGTATTGAAGCTCTTTTGAGAGAGCCATATATGGAGACAGCAATAGCGAAAAACAAAGTAAAACTTACACAACTTTCTCCAGAAGAATTCAAAGAATTGTACAGTGGAACAGATGTTGAGAAAAAAGCGTTAAAATCCTTTACCAAAAGGACTATGAAAATACTTGGCTGGATTTAATCAATAATTTTGATATTTGATAATGTAAAATCCTAATGTTAGAATTTAGGCGGAGGTGATTAATTTGGAAACAAACAAAATAGATCATATTGGAATTGCAGTTAAAGATGCGTCGGAAAGATTAAAGTTATACCAGGATTTTTTAGGGCTTGAAATATCGAATATAGAGGAACTACCAGAAAGGGGATTAAGAGTTTATTTCGTAAAGATAGGTGAAACAAGATTTGAATTGTTGGAACCTATTAGTGAAAATTCAGAAATTTCTAAGTTTTTGGAAAAGAAAGGGGAAGGTATTCATCACATTGCGATAAACGTTAAAGGTATTGATTCGGCGGTTGAACTTGCAAAAAGTATGGGATTTACCCCTTTGTCTGAAACTCCTAAAAAGGGTGCGGGAAATACGAGAGTGCTTTTTTTGCATCCCAAAACAACTGGTGGAGTTTTACTTGAATTGGTAGAAGGAGAACATTAAAAGGAGGAGTGAAAATGGAAGAGTTGATCAAAAAGTTAAAAGAAATGGAAGAAAACATAGAAAAAGGTGGAGGAGAATCCCAAATTGAAAAGCAACACAAAAGGGGAAAGTTAACTGCAAGAGAAAGAATAGCTCTATTGTTTGATGAAGGTACGTTTGAAGAAATTGATAAATTTGTAAAACATAGAAATACACAATTTGGTCTTGATAAAAAAGAGCTACCCGCAGATGGAGTAGTAACTGGTATCGGAAAGATTAATGGAAGACCTGTTGCTGTATTTTCCCAGGATTTTACAGTAATGGGCGGTTCTTTAGGCGAAATGCATGCAAAAAAAATAGTAAAATTAATGGATTTAGCTTTAAAACTTGGAATTCCTATTATTGGTATAAACGATTCTGGGGGAGCAAGGATACAGGAAGGTGTTGATTCATTATATGGTTATGGTGAGATCTTCTTTAGAAACACTTTAGCTTCCGGAGTTATTCCACAAATAACTTTAATTGCTGGACCTTGTGCTGGTGGAGCGGTGTATTCGCCGGCAATAACAGATTTTGTCATCATGGTGGACCAAACAGCTCAAATGTTTATTACAGGACCTAATGTTATTAAAGCAGTTACTGGTGAGGAGATTTCAAAGGAAGATTTAGGAGGCGCTTTTATACACAATTCAAAAAGTGGGAACGCCCACTTTATTGCTAAAAATGACGAAGAAGCAATAGG
The DNA here is from genome assembly GCF_000016905.1 of Thermosipho melanesiensis BI429. Lineage (GTDB taxonomy): Bacteria > Thermotogota > Thermotogae > Thermotogales > Fervidobacteriaceae > Thermosipho > Thermosipho melanesiensis. The sequence continues at coordinate 616,396 of NC_009616.1, read as the reverse complement.
TTTAATAAAAAATTTACTATCGTATTTACCTCAAAATAATATGGAAGAGCCTGAGGTTTTGGGCGGAGGTAATCTTGAAATTGATGATTCAATACTAAACATTGTATCTCCTAATTCTAAAAAAGGATATGATGTAAAAGATGTGATAAGAAAAATAGTTGATAATGGGGAATTTCTTGAAGTCCACGAACATTTTGCGAAAAATATTGTTGTAGGTTTTGCTAGAATAAATGGACATCCCGTTGGTATAATTGCAAATCAACCAAATGTTTTTGCAGGAGTTTTAGATATTGATTCTTCTGACAAAGCAGCAAGGTTTATTAGATTTTTAGATGCATTTAACCTACCCATTGTTACATTTGTAGATACACCTGGATATCTTCCTGGAACCAAACAAGAACATGGAGGTATTATTAGGCACGGGGCAAAAATGCTATATGCATACAGTGAAGCAACTACTTTGAAAATCACTGTGATATTAAGAAAAGCCTATGGTGGCGCATACATTGCCATGGGTAGCAAACATCTCGGAGCGGATTTTGTTGCAGCCTGGCCAACGGCAGAGATTGCAGTTATGGGACCTGAGGGTGCAGCTAACATAATATTCAAGAAAGAAATAGAGTCATCTGATAACCCTGAGGAAACCAGAGCAAAAAAAATAGAAGAATACAAAAATGCATTTTCTAATCCATATGTTGCTGCATCAAGAGGTTATGTAGATGCAGTGATTGATCCAAAGAATACAAGAAAATGGATTGCAAAGTCGATAGAATATGGAAAAACGAAAGTAGAGCCAAGACCGAAGAAAAAACATGGAAATATACCATTATGAGGTGAAATAAATGCTTACAATAATGCTTATAGGTTTAATCACGGTTTTTTTGGTTTTTACCGTTTTGTATTTTGTCTTTTTACTATTTGGTTTTTTTTCAAAGAAAGCAGCTGTAAAATTACCTAAAAAGATAGAACCTCAAGAAGAAGTTGGTGCTGATGAAGCTGAGATAGCTGCTGTTATGGCCGCTATATATGCTATACTTGGACCTGTTTCTATTAAAAAGATATATAAAAAGAAGGAAAAGAGAAATTGGGTGGTATGGAAAAAAACTGGATGGAGAGGTGTAAAAGGATGGTCAGGAAATTCAGAGTTAGAGTAAATGGGAAAGAATATATTGTAGAAGTTGAGGATTTACAACCAAATACTACAACAACTGAAACACAAGTTAAAAACGAGATAAAGGTTGAAACAGCTGCTCCAGCTAAAGCAGAAGAAAAGGTGCAAGATATTCAACCTAAACCTGCTAGTGCCGGTACAAAAGCTATTAATGCACCTATGTCTGGAATCGTCTTAAAGGTATTGGTATCACAAGGGCAAAATGTTAATCCGGGTGATAAAGTCGTTGTTTTGGAAGCAATGAAAATGGAAAATGAAATAATTTCTGAAACAAGTGGCAAAGTGAAAAATATTTTAGTAAAAGAAGGAGATAATGTAGATACTGGACAAGCCCTAATTGAGCTTGAATAGGAGGGGTAAAATGGAAAAGAAAATAAGAGTACTTATTGCAAAACCAGGACTTGATGGGCATGATAGAGGGGCTAAAGTGGTTGCAAAAGCTTTGAGAGATGCGGGAATGGAAGTGATTTACACAGGTCTAAGGCAAACACCTGAACAAATAATTAGTGCCGCTATACAAGAAGATGTGGATATAATTGGCCTTTCTATTTTATCTGGCGCGCATATGAGCATATGCAGGAAAATTCTCAACTTAATGGAAGAAAATAATTTCAATGTACCTGTTTTTGTGGGTGGTATAATTCCTGCTGATGATGTAGTTGAGCTTAAAAAAATGGGAATTAAAGAGGTATTTGGTCCTGGGACTCCTTTAAATACAATTGTTGAAAAGATTAGAGAAATGTTTACGGGGGTAAAAAGTTGAAAGAACTTCTGACAAGATTAAAGGAAAAAGATCAAAAAGCGCTTGCAAGATTAATCACTTATGTGGAGAATAACTTAGAAAATTCGTTTATTGATGATTTATGGACAAATAATTCTAAAGTGATAGGTATAACGGGGAGTCCAGGAGCGGGAAAAAGTTCTCTGGTTAACTCGCTTATAACTGAGATGAGAAAGAGTAATAAAACAGTAGGGGTTATAGCTGTAGATCCAACAAGTCCGTTTACAGGTGGAGCGTTTCTAGGTGATAGAGTACGTATGAAGAACCATTTCCTTGATCCAGGGGTTTATATAAGAAGTATGGGAAGTGGAAATAGCTTAGGTGGACTCAATGAGGGTATATTTGATGTTATCAAATTAATGGATGCATATGGATTTGATTATATTATTGTAGAAACAGTTGGGGCAGGGCAGAGCGAAATAGATATTGTAAATGTATCTGATGTTGTGGTTTTGGTCTTGTCACCAGGTACAGGTGATGAGATACAGTTGTTAAAAGCGGGAATAATGGAAATAGGAGATGTGTATGTAATAAACAAGGCAGATTTGGATGGAGCAGCATCCTTAAAAATTCAGCTTGAACATACTCTTTCATTCTCTAATTTTCAAAAAAAGATTATTGAAACTGTAGCTACATCTGGTAAAGGGGTAAAAAAGTTATATGAAGAGATAAATACAATATTAGATGATTATACTAATAATGGGGAACTTGAAAATAGAAAGAAAAGAAGGTTAAAAAAACATGTAGAAACTATAGTAATTAGAAAAGTAAAGGAAGTAGTTAATGATATAGAATATGATGAAAAAATTTCAAAGATGGTAAGTAAGGTTTTTAAAAACTTGTGTGATATAATTTAGTGAGACAGTTGAGGATAGGGGGATATTATGAGGAAGCTTGGGGTATTATTCTGTTTGATTTTGTCTATATTTCTTTTGGCAAATGTTGAAGATAATTTTATTGAGGCGCGGAAGAATCAAGATGTAGAACTTATAAAGGTTTTAATTAGTCAATTGGAGAATACGGATAATTATCTTTTATTTGCTGAATCTCTAATGGAATATGCTTTATGGGGAGCTGGTGAAGACGAAGATAAAGAAGCGTTGTATGAAAAAGCTTTGGAGTATGCAAAAAAAGCAATAGAAAAAGAACCTGAAAATGGTAGAGCGTATTACGTTGCTGGAGCAATAATTGGTAGACTTGCACAGTACAAAGGAATAGTAAAGAGTCTATTTATGTTGGGGGATTTTGATAAATATACAAAAAAAGCAATTGAATTAACAGATGATAAATTTTACAAAGCGCTTTCTTTATTAGCAATGGGAATGAGATATAGAGATGTACCATGGCCATTGTGTAATTACAAAAAATCCGAAGAATATTTGTTAAAGGCTTTAGAAATTTTACCAAATTATCCAAATATACATCTTGAGATGGGGAAATTATATGAGAAGTGGGGAAAAAAAGAGTTGGCAATAAAAGAATATGAATTGGTGTTGAAAGAACCTCCCCACCCTTTATTATTAGAAACGGATAAACAGGCAAAAGAAGAAGCGAGCGAACTTTTAGAAAAATTAAAGTGAGGTGCTTAGGTGTTAAAGAGATTGACTATTCCAAAAGATGTTTTAGTTGTTGAAATTTTTGGGCAGTATGATAATAGACTGAGGTATTTGAAAAAAAGATTTGGGCTTGATATTTCAGTAAGGGGAAATGAAGTGTTTATAAAAGGTGAAAATAAAGAAGATTTAAAAACGGTGGAAAGTATAATCCAAGAAATGGTGAATATAACACGTGATGGACATCTTTTAGATAGACAAGAGTTTGAATATCTTGTTTCAGAAAAAGAAAGTGAGAAAAATTCAGAAATTCTAACAGATGTTGTAACAAAGACGATTGTAAGAGGTAGGGTAAAACCTAAAACTAAAGGGCAAAAGAAGTATATTGAAGCTGTTGAAAACAACGATATAGTATTTGTCATTGGTCCAGCAGGTACCGGTAAAACATATCTTGCATCTGCTTTGGCGGTTGATTATCTAAAAAGCGGAAAGGTAAATCGAATAATTCTTACAAGGCCTGCTGTTGAGGCTGGGGAAAAATTGGGTTTTTTGCCGGGCGATTTGTCTGAGAAAGTTGACCCATACCTTAGACCCCTTTTTGATTCATTAATGGATATGCTTCCGTTTGAAAAGTTCATTTCATATAGGGAGAAAAATATAATTGAAATTGCTCCCCTTGCTTATATGAGAGGTAGAACTTTGAATAATGCGTTTATAATACTAGACGAGGCGCAAAATACCACATATGAACAAATGAAGATGTTTTTAACTAGAATAGGGTTTAATTCAAAAGCTATTGTGACGGGGGATATTACCCAAATAGATATAAGGGAAAATTCTGGACTTGTTATGGCGGAAAAGATTCTGAAAGATATTGAGGGAATAGGTTTTGTTTATCTTACGGAGGCAGATGTTGTAAGACATTCGCTTGTAAAGGAAATAATAAAAGCGTATGAAAAATATGAAAAAGGAGAAAGAGATGAAAAGAATTAATCTTGAAGGATTGTTTGTTTCGTTAATTTCGGTTACCCTAATAAACCTGTTTGATTTTAACTTTGTAAAAGCTTTGAATGAGTTTATTCTTTTGGTTTTTGCATGGTATTTTATTGTTTATTTCCTTTATAAAAATATATATTACTTTAAATTACATAAAATATACAAATATACATTCTACGTTATATTCATTGCGGGAATTTTTATTACATATCCTTCCATGAAAAATTGGGATGTTAGCTTATCTCCTTTTTTGATTTCATCTCTTTTGTTAACGCTTTTAATTACTTACGAGGTTGGAATTACCGCGGGTATTCTTCAAAGTGTTTTACTTTCCTTTCATTTTGGAGACTTCTATTCACTATTTTACTTTATTCCGCAGATTATTATTATGAATTATCTTATTAGAAATATAGTAAGAAGAATAGAGATAGCAAAAGCAGCTATATTTACTTCTTTGATTGCCCTTCTTTTATCTATATCGCAGTTTCCGTTAAAACCCGTTTATCTTAACATCTATTCAATTGGTTATAGCATTTTAAATCCATTTGTTTCAACTGTGATAATATTGGGGATTCTTCCGTATATAGAATATTTTTCAAGAATTTATTCGAATATTGGTTTATCAGAACTTGCAAATATGAATCATCCTTTGTTAAAAAGATTATCTTTACAAGCTCCTGGAACGTATTATCACAGTATAATGGTTGCAACGCTTGCTGAGGCAGCAGCGGAAAGAATTGGGGTAAATTCGACGTTCGCAAGAGTTGCATCGTATTTTCACGATATAGGGAAAATGATTAGGCCGTACTTTTTTGTTGAAAATTTAAAAAATGGTGAAGAAAACCCTCATAATCAAATAAGTCCTTTTTTGAGTCATATTGTTTTAGAAGACCATGTGAAATCAGGTGTTGAACTTGCAAGAAAATATAGACTACCTTTAAGGATAGAATTTATTATTCCCCAACATCATGGAACACGGGTGCAAAAATACTTTTACTACAAAGCAAAAGAATTAGAAGAAAACGTACTAGAAGATTCCTTTAGGTATCCAGGGCCAAAACCGCAATTTAAAGAAGCAGGGATTATAATGCTTGCAGATAGTGTTGAAGCTGCTTTAAAGAGTATAAATACATCAAATTATCAAAGGATAAAGGACAAAGTTGAGGAAATTGTTTCTGGAATATACAATGAAAAACAACTTGATGAGTCAGGGTTAACACTAAAAGAATTGGAACTGATAATCGATGAATTTATTAAGGTAGTTGTAAATATTACAAAGACTAGGATAGAATATCCAAAAGAAGAGATAAAAAAGGTGGTGCAAGCAAATGGTAACAACGAATAAGAATATAGAGGAGAAATATATAAGAACGGTGGACGAAGTAACAAGAAACGAATTGGGAAAAGAAGTAAATATAAATCTTGTTTTCCTTTCAAAAGAAAAAATAAAAAAAATAAATAGAGAATTTAGAAATATTAATTCCGAAACAGATGTTCTAACATTTGTTTACGGTGATGACGACTTATTTGCGGAAATATATCTTTGTGAGGATGTAATAGAAGAAAATGCCAAAAAATTTTCAAATACATATGAAAAGGAACTTTTAATGGTATTGATACATGCAGCTTTACATTGTAGTGGATATGATCATGAGTATGATAAAACGAATGCAAAAAAGATGTTTGATTTACAAGAAAGATATTACGAAAAGTATTTAAAAAAATATGGAATGGATAACGTTTAGAATAGTACTTCTTGGTTTTGAGAGAATTTTTGGAAAGATAATAACTAGAAAGACATCTCCTATACTTTCTGCGTGGGGATTTTTTAGTTTTTCTACATTAACTTTGTTACCTTTTTTAGGAAAGGTAAATTTTAATATAATAAAAGTTTCTGTGTTTAGTGGCACAATATATGCATTATCATTTTTTTTATACATGTATGCATTAAAATATGAAGATGTATCTGTGGTTGCACCCCTTTACAATGTAAATGCAATTTTTTTAATTTTTACCACTTCTATCTTTCTTGAGGAAAAGATTACGATTCAAAAAATACTTGGAAGCCTTTTTATGATTTACGGTGTTTCGTATCTAAAAAAAGACGTAAATTTAAAGCTTTCTTACAAAAACTTATTGAAGAGCAAAGGCGCAATTTCTATGATAATATCTTCCTTTTTAATGGCTATTGGGAGAACTATTGATGGTTTTTTAACAAAGTCATTTGATAAACTTGGGTATTCTTTAGGTGTGTATTTAGTTATAAGTGTTTACTTTTTTTTAATAAGCTTTTTTAAAAATAGGAATTTAAGAATATACGTTCAAATTGTAAAGTCAAAAATTATTGCTTTGGTTTTTGGTGGGGTGTGTAATGCATATGCATATTTTGCACTTTTAATGGCATTCAAAAAAATTGATGTGAGTATCGCAGAGCCAATATCAATGTTATCTTCGCTTGTTTCAATTTTAGTAGCTCGTTTTATATTTAAAGAAAATATAAAACTTAGATTTTTTGGAGCAACTATACTCATATCGGGAGCGTTCATTATTTACATTTAATATGGGGTGATATATGTGTTTACGCCTATAGTAAATGCAATTGCCATTGTGATTGGTAGTTTTGTCGGAATTTTTGCAAAAAAAGGCATACCAGAAAATGCTCAAAAAATATTATTTTATGCAGTTGGATTATCCACTATGGGATTATCTATCTCTATGATACTTAAAAGCAACAATTTTTTAATACTTCTCTCTTCCCTTGCAATTGGCGGAATAATTGGGGAGTTGTTAAATATTGAAGGTAAATTAAAAAAGTTAGGTGATTCTATCAAAGAAGGAGATTTTTCAACGGGCTTTGTGACATCATCTCTTTTATTTTTGGTTGGACCATTGACTATAATAGGTTCAATAACCGCTGGGATTACAAAAGATGGTTCTCTTATATACATGAAATCCCTCTTGGATGGAATTTCTTCTATTGTTTTGTCATCGGTTTATGGATTAGGAGTATTATTGTCTGCTTTTTCCGTTTTGGTTGTCCAAGGATTGTTTGTTCTTTTTGCTTCGAAACTTTCTTTTTTAACATCACCTCAATATTTGAACGATTTAATTGCAACGGGAGGAATTATGATACTTGGATTAGGGCTAAAAATACTTGATATAAAAGATACAAAGGTAGGAAACTTTCTCCCTGCTTTATTAATTGCTCCGCTTTTGGTATATATAACTGGTTTATTTTAAAGGGTAGGTGGTTTTTAATGAAAATAAACATAGCAGGAGTAGGAAAAGTAACAACGGCACTTCTATATAATCTAAAAGATAAAGTTGAAATTGGATATATACTCTCAAGAAATAAAGAAAAAGCTGAAAAAATTTCAAAAGAACTTAAACAGGGAATTCCAGTTACGTATAACGATTCTTTTAATTTTGAGGGAATTTTGTTTGTTGGTTATACTGATAAGGCACTACCAGAAGCAAAAGAAAAGTTGGAGAGATTTGTAACTTCTAATACTACGGTAATACATTTTAGTGGTTTTTATCCTTCTACTATATTTCCAGAAAAATGGCATCCTGCCTCTATTCATCCAAACTGTCCGGTTATTGGAAATGAAATTTCATTTAAGGATGTACCTTTTGGTATAGAGGGAAATATTGAAATAGCAAAAAAAATTGTGGGATTGCTAGAAGGGAAACCATATGTTATTCCTTCTGAATCTAAGACACATTACCATCTTGCTGCAGTTATAATGAGTAATTTTACGCATTCACTTATTTATCTTGCGGAAAGTATTTACGAAGATGCAAATTTACCTAAGGAATTATTTACAGAAGTAATGGAAAGCCTTTTAAACAATACAATTAAAAATATCAAAAAAAGTGGCACTTTAAAAACTATTACTGGACCTATTTTTAGAGAAGATATAGAGATAATTAATGCAGAAATGGAACTTTTTTGTACAAAATTTCCAGAATTGTGTTCTTTATATGATTCATTTATACAGGTGATTCTTTCAATGAAAGAAAAAACAAATGAAAAATAATGGGGAACTTTCCCCATTATTTTAAGTTGTCTAGTATATCGTTAAATTTATTTACAAGTATTTCCAAATTTTTTGATGACGTTTCTTCAGAATCTGAGACTGTCATAACATAAGCTTTTAATTTGGGTTCTGTGCCAGAGGGCCTTATAAAGATCTTTCCTTCCTCAAAAATAATGGCAATTGTTTCGTTTGGTTCGATATTTTCATATCCTTTTGAATAATCTATTATCTTTTCTCTAAAGTTTATTGTTTTTAGCTTTTTATAAATATTTTTAGCAATTTCGGCGTTTTTGAATTTATAGGTTAAAAGTTTTTCCATATAATACCCATACTTTTCATACAGAGAATTTAATCTTTCAATTAAGTCAAATTTTTTGGAAACTGCCGCAATTAATGCCGCCCCAACTGCACCGTCTTTATCCCTTGAAAGATTTCCCGTTAGATAGCCACAACTTTCTTCAAAGCCGAATAAGAAATTGTGATTGCTATTTTCTGCAAGATGACCAATAAACTTAAATCCCGTAGGAGTTTCAAAAAGTTTTACATTTTTTTCTTTGCACATGGGTTTTACCATGTCTGTAGTGACGATTGTTTTGATAATCATATCATTTTCAGTTGCATTTTCAAGTAAATAGTCTGTAATTAGTACTCCTACCTGATTCCCTGTTAATCTTTTTCCCTTCCAAATTACACCTACTCTATCACAATCTGGATCAGTTGCAATTCCTAAATCTGCTTCAAATTTTTCCATGTATTCCTTTAGCAAAACTAATGCTTCATCATCTTCTGGATTAGGACTTTTTACAGTTGGAAAGTTTCCGTCAAAAAACGCTTGTTCAGAAACAAGGATTAATTCTGCACCAAGGTTTTTTAATACGGATACAACTGGTTTTAATCCTGTGCCATGAAGGGGAGTATATACTATCTTTAGGCCACTTAAGTTTGTAGAAATAAGTTTTGCTACTTTATCAACATAATTATTGAGAATTTTTTTTTCTAAATAGTTGAAATTTTTAGAAAGTTCAATAGGGGTATTCCAAGCTCTTTCAACATATTTAGCTAAGATATCTGTTAACTTAGGTACAGCTTGTACACCGTCTGATGTATATACCTTATAACCGTTATATTCAGGTGGATTGTGACTTGCCGTGATAACTATTCCCATATCACATTTTAACTCTCTTACTGCAAAAGATAAAGCAGGTGTTGGAACGGGTTCGGGAAATATATAAACTTTATGTCCATCTGCGGCAAACACACTAGCTGAAATTTCTGCAAATTTTTGAGAGTTGTTCCTTGTATCATATGCAATAACCATACTTTTTAAATTGTTATCCTTCATATAGTTTGAAACGCCTTTACTAGCTACCATAACTGTCTTTTCGTCAAATTCACCTTCTTTCATAATACCTCTTATTCCACCTGTGCCGAATAATATCACTGTAAAACCTCCTTTCTTTTGTTTTTATTATATCATCAAATATCTTTTTAATACTTATTTTTAACATCATCCAGAATGATTTCGTTACTTTTGTTTTACACAAAATTAACTTGAAACCCCAGAAAAAAATTATATAATATGTTGTGTATCATAAACATTTTTTGTTTAGTATTATAGACATTAACGGGGTGGGATGTTGAAATTAGGTTCGAAAATAAGGACTTTGAGAGTGGCAAGGGGGTATACACAAGAGGAACTAGCGGATAGATGTGATCTTTCAAGAAGTTTTATTTCTCAACTAGAAAATGATCAGGTTTCTCCATCGATAGATACATTGGAAAGAATTTTGAGGGTTTTGGGAAGTGATTTAAAAACATTTTTTTCAAATGATAAACGGCAAGAGAAAATAGTTTTTAAAGTCAAAGATAGAGTTCCTATGTATTTAGATGAATTGGGTATAAAAGGATTTATTTTAATGGATAATATTGAAGATAAATCTATAGACCCAAAGTTGATTGAGATGGAACCAGGCGCTGAAACAGAGGAAGAAGAACCACATGAAGGTGATGAATTTGGTTTTGTGATTAGTGGGAAGTTGGAATTGATTTTGGATGGAAAGAAATATAAAGTTAATGAAGGAGATTGTTTTTATTATTGCGCTGATAGGAAACATAAAATAAGAAATCCATACAAAGAAAAAGTTAAGTTTATATGGATTGATATAGAATAAAAAGAAAGGGAGGGATTAACGTGAAAAGTTTAGGAAGACACATTATTGCAGAATTTTACGATTGTAACAAAGAAATATTGGATAATGTTGAAGCTATTGAAAAATCAATGAAAGAAGCAGCGTACGAAACAGGTGCTACATTAGTAAACTCCTCATTCCATAGATTCCTCCCATATGGAGTTAGTGGTGTTGTGGTAATATCCGAATCTCATCTTACCATTCATACTTGGCCCGAATACGGTTATGCTGCGGTAGATCTTTTTACATGTGGTGATGATGTAGATCCTTGGAAGGCATTTTCCTATTTGAAAAAAATTTTAAAATCTCAAAGGGTTCATGTTGTAGAACATCTAAGAGGAAAATATGATGAAATTGGTATACCCGAAAATTCCCCACACAAGATGGAGGTGTAATTATGAGTGAAAATATAGAAAAAAAGATAATGAAAGATTTTCAATATGGTTTTGTTCCAAACAGACATCTTTGGTATTTTGAATACTATACACCAGGTAATACGGGAATATTTATGAAAATTAATAAGCCATTGTATTCTGCACAAAGCAAATATCAAAGAATAGATATCTTTGAAACGGACTTTTTTGGAAGGGTATTTTCGTTGGATGGAATAACCATGACAACGGAAAAAGATGATTTTTTCTATCATGAGATGCTTGTTCATGTTCCTATGTTTATGCATCCAAACCCAAAGAAGGTATTGGTAATTGGTGGAGGCGATGGTGGAAGCGTTAGAGAAGTACTAAAACATAAAAGTGTTGAAAAAGTTGTTATGTGTGAAATTGATGAGATGGTGGTTGAAGCAGCTAAAAAATATTTACCAGTAACTGCTTCTAAATTGGATGATCCAAGGGTAGAATTGGTATTTGAAGATGGCTCACAATTTGTAAGAAAATTTAAAAATGAATTTGATGTAATAATAATAGATTCTACAGATCCAACTGCAGGTGAAGGTGGTCATTTATTTACTGAAGAATTTTACAAAGCATGTTTTGACGCATTAACTGAAAATGGAACTCTTTCTGCGGAATCTGAAGATTGGTTATATGATGGTGCATGGATGAGATTGGCATTTTCTAGAATCAAAAAGGTATTTCCGATTACCAAACTTTATCTTGGATTTATGCCAACATATCCAAGTGGAATGTGGTCATATACATTTGCATCAAAAGGAATTGATCCATTAAAGGATTTTGAGCCTGAAAAAGTTAAAAACTTTTCTGAAGAATTAAAATATTACAATGAAGAAATTCACAGAGCAGCTTTTGCACTACCAACATTTCTAAAAAAAGAATTAGAAGAATTATAATGTTTGGAGAATTAATTAAAATATGGATGGGCTTAAAAGTCCATCCATTTTTGTTGAAAAAGGAGGGGTATGTATGAAAAAATTTTGGATTGCGGTTGTATTAATTGCCGTTTTTATTGTAGTTACCTTTGTTGCTATTCCAAGGAAAAAGGTACTTTATATTTACAACTGGGAGGAATATATTCCCGACGAGGTTATTAAATCTTTTGAAGAAAAGTACAATTGTAAAGTAATTTATGATTCATTTGCTTCTAACGAAGAAATGTATGCGAAAATTAAGGCCGGTGGAGGAGGATACGATATAGTATTTCCTTCTGGTGACCACGTTTCAATAATGAAAAAAGAAGGATTATTGCTAAAGTTGGATCTTTCGAAGATACCAAATTTCAAATATTTGGATAAGAACATTTTGGAAAAAACCACATACGATCCCAATCATGAATATAGCGTACCATATATGATGGGATCTACGGGGATATGTGTTAGCAAAAAATTTGTCAAGAATTACGAACATTCATGGAGCATATTTTTAGATACAAAATTAAAAGGGAAAATGACTCTATTAGATGATATGAGGGAAGTATTTGGTGGTGCTTTAAAATACTTGGGATATTCTGTAAATACAACGAATCCAAAAGAAATAGAAGAGGCAAAGCAGTTAATATTAAAGTGGAGGGAGAATATAGTAAAGTTTGATGCATCATCTTATGCAAATGGAATAGTTAATGGAGAATATTGGGTTGTACACGGTTATGGTGAAGATATTTTCCAAAGGATACCAGAAGGCAGCGAAGATGATTTTGATTTTTTCATCCCCAAAGAAGGTGGTACACTTTGGATAGACAATATGGTAATACTAAAGGACGCAAAACATGTAGATCTTGCGTATAAGTTTATAAACCATATACTTGAACCTAAAAATGCAGCTTTAATTGCTGACTTTTTAGCATTACCTTCACCAAATGTTGAAGCAAGAAAATATACAACAGAAGAGCCCATTTATACTATAGAGGATTTGAAAAATTGTGAATTTATAAATGATATTGGTGAAGCAATAGAACTTTACAATAAAGCTTGGCAAGAAATAATAATGTAAGGGGAATAGATATGATTGGGAGTTCTGTAACTATAAAAAATCTAAATAAATGGTTTGATGATTTTCAAGTATTAAAGGATATTAATTTAAAAATTAAGAAGGGAGAATTTTTCTCCCTTCTTGGTCCTTCTGGATGTGGCAAGACTACGCTTTTAAGAATAATTGCAGGGCTCGAAAGTGCTGATAGTGGAGATGTTTTGTTTGATAGTGAGTCAGTTTTGAGTATGCCTCCAAATAGGAGACCTGCTAATACAATATTTCAAAATTATGCTTTATTTCCGCATTTAAATGTGTTTGAAAATATTGCTTTTTCTATGAGACTAAAAAAGATGGATGAAAATGAGATAATGGAAAAGGTTGAAAAATTGCTTTTTCTTGTAAAGTTGGAAGAACATGCATATAAAAAGCCGAATCAATTATCCGGGGGGCAAAAACAAAGAGTAGCTATTGCAAGAGCTCTTGCAAATGAACCAAAAGTGCTTCTTTTAGATGAACCCGTAAGTGCTTTGGATGCAAAGCTTAGACAGGAACTTTTAATCGAACTTGATAATCTTCATGATCAGGTGGGAATTACTTTTATATATGTAACACATGATCAAGCTGAAGCATTGAGTATATCTGATCATGTTGCGGTAATGAATGAAGGAAGAGTTGTACAATATGGTACTCCTTACGAAATTTATGAAAGTCCTGCGGATAAATTTGTAGCAACATTCATTGGAGAAACAAATCTTATGAAAAGTAAGGTTGAAGAAGTTAATAATGAGTTTATTAAGGTAACTACTCCTGGAATAGGTGAATTTGTGTGTTATAAAGATAAGGAAGTTAATGAAAATGCTCATATTTTGATTACATTAAGGCCTGAAAAAATTAAGATATCGAAAAAGCCTTTAAAAGGTGAAAACGTATTTCATGGGGTAATTGAAGAGGAAATTTACATGGGATATCAAACGAAATATTTTGTAAAATTAGATGAAGGTTATATCTTAAAGGTGTATAAACAGCATATAAATTATTTGTTGGATGAAACTATATTAACTTGGAAAGATGAGATTTTTGTAAGTTGGGATCCAAATGATAGTTATATTGTTGAGGTGGAATGATGAAATATACGTTGGGTTATTCATTTTGGTTGCTGATTTTCTTTTTAGTGCCGATTATTATAGTTCTTAGCTATAGTTTTATGGAAAAATCTATTTATGGTGGGATTGATTTTTCTTTTTCGATTGATGGATATAAAACTTTGTTCTCTGTTGGATACTTGAAAATACTTTGGAGAAGTATTTGGATATCAGTTTTAGCTACAATAATTACTATTTTGCTTGCCCTTCCGACAGCATATTTTATTGCGAATAGTAAAATTAAAAATTTTTTACTTTTACTTGTTGTAATACCTTTTTGGACAAACTCATTAATAAGGATATATGCGTGGATTTTCGTGTTAGGAAACAATGGAATAGTTAATCAGCTAATTTCAAAATTGACGGGTAACTATATACAATTTTTGTACAACCCATTTGCAGTAATATTAGTAATAGTCTATACATACTTACCTTATGCTATCATACCATTATTTGCTTCTATTGAAAGGTTAGATAAAACAATTATGGAAGCGTCTTTAGATTTAGGTTCAAGTAGATTAAAAGCTTTTTTTAAGGTGTTAATTCCTAACATAAAATCGGGAATAATAACCGCTACCATTTTTGTTTTTATTCCAGCACTTGGCTCTTATGCAATTCCCGATCTAGTTGGTGGTAAAAATTCCAAAATGGTAGGAAATGAAATTGTAAGGCAATTAACCGTTGCAAAGAATTGGCCGGCAGCTACAGCGATTTCAGCGATATTAACAATACTAACATTAATGAGTGTACTTTTATTTGTAAAACAAACGCAAAAAGGGGAGTTAAAATGAAACCAGGTAGTTTTTCAAAAATCATAACGATATTTGTAATTATATTTTTTTACATACCAATATTCATTGTTGTGTTGTTTTCATTTAACAATTCAAAATCTCCCGTTTGGGTAGGTTTTAGTTTTCATTGGTATAAAGAATTGTTTTTCAATTCATTTGATATTTGGAATGCATTTTTTAACTCCATAATTGTGGCGGTTTCTTCCAGTGTTATTGCTACCGTACTTGGTACTCTTGCCGCAATAGGTTTATATTTGGAGAGGTTTAAGTACAAAAAATATATTTGGATTATTTCGTATTTACCGTTAATAATACCGGATATAATCATTGGTATTTCATTACTGATTTTTTTTGTCATGATAAAAACAAAATTGAGTCTTTTTACAATATTCATAGCGCATACAACTTTTTCTTTGCCATATGCTATGATGATAGTTTTTTCAAGGTTACAGGATTTTGATAAGAGTATAATAGATGCATCATATGATCTTGGCGCATCAAAGCTCGAAACATTATTAAGGGTAATAGTCCCAGCAAGCTTTCCTGGTATTCTTGCGGCATTTTTTATGTCATTAACACTTTCAATTGATGATTTTGTCATAACATTTTTTGTTGCAGGTCCTGGTTCAACTACTTTACCGTTGAAAATTTATTCAATGATTAGGTTTGGAATAACTCCAACAATAAATGCTATTTCCACAATTATGCTTGTTGGGACAATTGGTATAAGCTTTTTAATGAGAAAACAATTGAGATATATCTTTTAGTTTATACAAATCGATAACAACATCACCATAATTTTTTATTTTCAACACCTCCAGACAGTCTGGAGGTGTTGTTTTTTCTCTCTTTGAATGTTCAACAATTAAAATGCCATCATCTTCCAAGCTTTTGCAAATTAATTGCAATATTTCGTTTACAATGCCTAATCCAAAAGGTGGATCCATAAAAACTATGTCATATTTTTCTTTAATGCTTTTCAAAAATATTCTTGCATCTTTTTTTATTAAGTTAACTTTTTCTTTCAAATTTAACTTTTTAACATTTTTGCTAATAGTTTTTATTGCTCTATCTGATATATCTACAAAAGTAACATACCCGGCTCCATTACTTAAAAATTCCAACCCTGCTATTCCACTACCTGCACATAAATCTAAAACCTTTTTATCGTTTAAATCTAACATATTAACAAGTGCTAATCTAACAATGCCAGGAGTGTACCTTGTTTTGAAATTTGGAACTGTTTCAATTTTTGAACCTTTAAAAATTCCAGACTCAATAAATAACACAATATCACCTCATGTTTAAGTATAAACATATTGTGTAGATTTTTTTATTGAGTTTATTTGACTTTTTTGTTTCAATTTATGTATAATATATATTGTTGGTTAACAAAATATTGTTTTTGTTACATTTTTAAAAAGGAGGGGGTCTTAAGATGAAACGTTTGTTAGTTTTTCTAACTATTTTATTGAGTATATTTATATTTGCTGAAACAGTTGTGAACTATGCTTTACTAGAGGATATTACGACAACAAATATTTGGAATCTGTTAGGTTCTGGTTCATCGGCGTGGAATTTCTATGTGCAGCTTTGGAAATATCCATCATTGCTTTCCATGAACAAAGATGGAATGTTGATACCATCTGCAGCGTTAGAAGTTCCAACAATAGTAGAAGAAGATGGAATGTATACAGTAACGGTTAAATTGAGAAAAGATTTAAGATGGAGTGATGGTTCACCATTTACAGCAGATGATGTTGTGTTTACCTATAATACCATTCAAGAATTGCAAATACCAGGTGGTAACTGGACGGGTGCATATGAACCCAAAAAGGTTGAAAAAATTGATCCATGGACTGTAAAATTCTACTTTGAAGAAAAAAAGACAATGACAATATATTACGATACACTTATGACAGCATTGGTATGTAAAAATTTCTGGGAACCATATGTAGAAAAAGCTAAACAACAAGAGAATCCTGTTAATTGGTTACTAAGTCAAGAAGTTGTAGATCCTGGTATTACTGCATTAAACCTTGGGAAGATAGAAAAAGGTGCATTTGTTGAAGTGAAAAAAGAAGTTGATGATAACTTTTATTGGGCAAAAGGTGAAAAATCTATTTACTATGAAAATGGTGGATTTGTAGTTGAAAATCCAAACAGTGGTTACAAATGGACAAGTAACAATCCAGAGCCAAATGGATATGTAAAGTTAGAAGTTGTTAATGGACCATATGTTGATAAAATTATATATAGAATTTATGGGAACAAGTCTGTTGCGCTACAAGCACTTCAAAAAGGCGATGTTGATTTCGTACTGAATCCAAATGGTTTAACATCTGGAGAATTTGAATCTCTTAAGGGTGTACCTGGCATAAAATTAACAGTTAATCCTTCACTTGGATTTAGATATCTTGCATTTAACATGAGAAAATATCCTTTCAATATAAAGGAATTTAGGCAAGCAATAGCAGCATTAATAGACAGGGACTATATTTGTAATAGGGTACTTCAAGGAAAGGCAATTCCTCTTGCAACACCTGTACCACCAGCAAATACGTTCTGGTTTAATACGGATGTAAAGACCATAGGTGAAGGACTTTCAAGAGCGGAAAGATATCAATTGGCCGTAGATCTTCTTAAGAAGGCGGGCTTTAGCTGGGATCAAGAGCCAGTTATAAATCCAGATAATCCTGCAAATCCAGTTTCCAAACGCGGTAAAGGACTTAAAGGTCCAGATGGAAACTACGTACCAGATCTTGAACTTCTTTCACCATCAGGTGAATACGACCCAATGAGAGCAACAACAGCAATATATATTGAGCAATGGGCAAAAGATCTTGGTATTCCAATTGATGTAAAACTTACAGATTTCAATGAAATAGTTACAAGGGCATTTGATGAGGTTGATTTTGATATGTACATGCTTGGTTGGGGTATAGGAAGAGTACCAACATACTTTAAGAGCTTCTGGGCATCAGACCAAATGGCACCAGAAGGATTTAACACTCCAGGTTACAATAATCCTGAATTTGATGCATTAGTAGAAGAATTTGAAATGGCAGATAACTTTGATGAAGCAGTTGAAGCGATAAAAGAAGCACAAGAACTTCTTGCAGAAGATCTTCCATATATCATTCTCTTTACAACACCAATTTACGAGGCTTACAGAGATACAATCCAATTCCCGTACACAGACACACTCGATGGTATTCAAAACTATAACGGATTCCCGGAAAATGTAATGAAAGTAAAATAATTCTCTTCCCCCTCGATTTTCGAGGGGGGAATTTTACTACAAAAAGGAGAGGTGAAAATGAATACAAAACACTGGACACAGTTAATAATAGGATTGTTGTTTTTTGTGTTTTTGTTTTTCTCCAAAACTCTTGCTTTTGGATTAGTTTTGCCCTTGTTTGCAATTGTGACAACTATATTTAATACGAAAAAGGTTTATCATTATATTTTTCTTTTTATATCTCTTTTACTTTATTTTTCTGCGTTTTTTGGGTTTAAATACCTATTTGTTTTTAGTCCAAGATTTAACTATTTACTTTCTATTGTTTTGTACTTATTTTCACTACCACTTCCTGGATTGTTTAAATTTGTAAGAAACAGGATATATCAAATGTTAATTTTACTTGTGATATATGTAACTGTTGTGTTTTTTATATTCTTAGCAATGCCAGGAGATTATACTTCAAAGTTTCTTGACCCGAAAATTATGAAACAACCGGAAATGATGGAGAGAATAAAAAAACTGTTTGGTGTAGGTGATCCGTGGTATGTAAAATACGCAAAACATATGCGAAATTTCTTTAATTTGGAACTTGGAATATCTTTTTCGGAATATCCCAAACGAGTGGAAGAAATAATTGCAGAAAGGCTTCCAAGAACTGTATTTTTGTTTTTAATGACCACACTTTCTTCGTATGTTTTGGGATATAACCTTGGAAAAAGAATTGCTTGGAAACGTGGAGGCATTTCAGATAAAATTGCCACATTTGTTGGAATAGTCTTTTGGACTATATTTACTCCGTTTTTTATGCTTATTATGATTTGGCTTTTTGGTGTTGTGTTGAAAATATTCCCAATAAGCGGTTTTATAGAACCATCTAAATGGTTGAACGTTAAATTCTCTACTCAAGATGTATTTATAAGGCTTTTGTTAAGTGCGTTTTTACTAGTTGTTTTCTGGGTAGTAGGGTTAATAGTTGCAGCATTTATGAAAACAAAAAAGGCTAAATCAATATCTATGTTAAGCATTACTTTTTTTGGTATTGCTATTGTAATTCTTTATTGGATATTTAATGGATATGGGTATTATGCATTAGATATAGTGTATCATGTTGTTCTTCCAGTATTATCATTAACAGTTCTTGGTTTTGCGGGAAGTATGTTGGTTATGAGAGATACTATGCTTGAGATAATAAAAGAAGATTATATTACAACAGCAAAAGCTAAAGGACTTCCCGATAAAGTTGTGAGAGACAAACATGCGGCAAGAACGGCGTTATTACCGTTAGTTACTAGTTTTGTTTTATCCCTTGCAACTACTGTTAGTGGTGGTGTTATTACAGAGACTATGTTTTCTTGGAAAGGTATGGGACTTACTTTATTAAATGCTACACTTGTTCAAGATACACCTCTTGCAATGGGATGTTTAACTTTTACCGGTGTGTTTATTCTTGTGGCTCATTTGGTAGCTGATATTCTATATGCAATCCTTGATCCTAGAATTAGATATTGAGGGGTGAAATTTGATGGCAAATGAATCTATTACTAAAATAAAATTAAAACTTTTCATAAAAAATTTTAGAAAGAATTGGAATCTTTTTAAAGAGAGTAAAATGGGAGTTTTTGGGTTAACCATTATAATCATATTTGGTATCTTTGCACTTACTTATCCGATTGCGTGGCAATTTGTAGATCATAGTATCTATCATCCTGTTACTGGTACTGATCCACGGGTTCAAGATATTTCATACATTTCAAAGCACATGTCAGCTCAAAATATCATTAAGGGAATAGAGATTCCTTCTTCAAAACTTTTTACCTATTCATTTCTTGATCAAGGTGAAGCATTTAAAAAAGAAATTGAGAAAAGGATAGATATTGCTCAAAGGCAATTTGTTAATCTGGATTATGCACAAGCCTTTAGACATATACTAGATACAATAGTAGATAGTTATTTTCCCATAAAAGAAAGAATGAGATTTCAAACTCAGTTATCTCAGTTATTGGAAGAGGATCTAATTATTGTTAAACCCTTATCTGATGTGGTTGAAATTGGTGACAGAAAGAAATTTTCATTAACATCTTTTAAAAAGCTTTTAGAAAGTGTAGATGTTGAAACGTTGGCAAAAGCGTTATCCGTTTATAAAAATAAAAGGGAAGTTTCTACCATTGGTCTTTGGATAAAAATAGCAAAGGGTAGAGATGAAAGAGAAAAATTCAATGAGCTTTTAGGATTAAACTATAATGAAGAGGAAATAAAACAAGCAGAAGAAGAAATATTTAAAGCAGTTCAAAAGTTGTACAAAGAGGGAGAAATAAACGTTCAAGTTTCGGTTTCCAATCAGAAAGATTTAGAGGATGTAATAAGGTTTGATAAAATTTCTACATTTGATCTAACAAAGGCAACGGTCTTTAATACATTGGTAGATTTAATTACATATGCAAAGATAAAAGAAAATGAGGAAATTATTTCAAAATTAGAGAATTCGCATTACAAAGATCTAATGCCATTTGCTGAAACTAAGGTCCCTGATTTGGAAAATTCTGAGAATAAAAAATCAAATTTGAATAGAATAGAGCAGTATTTTTCTGAGCTTAAAAAGACCTTTACTCAGTTAGGTTTAACATTTGATATTAAAAATCCACAAATAATATTAGATTATTTATCAGGAATAAATCTTGCAACGATAAGTTTTGATTTGTCATCAGATATTAAAGCAAAATTGGAAAATAAGCTAAAAGATTTTGAAGATATACAGGAAAGTTTTAGAAAAAAACAAGAAGATCTTTTCAAGCTTGTAGCAAATTCGAGAGTTTTCATGATGTCAATAATATCAGATATTTACAACAAATCAATTGAACAAATAAAAGTTCCAGAGGTGTATCTTTCAATGGATTATACTAAATTTATTCCCGCTTTGGATAAACCTATGGTGGCGCTTTTGTCATATGCAACAAAAGGAACAAAGCATTTTGATTTAATAGTGGAAAACATAAAAAGTGCTGGGGATATAAATTACAAAAGGGAAGATATAGTAGAAAAACTGGAAGGTAATTTAGCGCTTACTGAACAGATAAACTTTATAAACAAATTCCACGAGTATGATATTTTATCAAAACAAACTATGAAAAGTTTAATAAAAAAATACATAGAAAATCTAGAAGATAAAAGTTATTGGGAAGAAAAATACAGTAATGTTTTGATGGCCCAGAATGATATTTCAACAGTTGTTGATAATTTGAAAAAAACAATTAATCTTTCGCAGAAAGATGCTCAAAAGTTATTGGTTTCAATATACAATCAGCTTGCTCTTGAATCAAAATTGGGAATTCAACATCCACTTCCTCCAAATAGATGGCATGTTTTGGGTACTGATCCAGGTGGAAGAGATATATTTATGCAGCTTTGGAGGAGTACGCCTAGTGAATTTATGTTGGGATTTCTTGCGGCAGTTATTACTGTAACTATTGGTACAATAATAGGAACTACTGCAGCATATTACGGTGGAATAATTGATACATTTTTTATGAGACTTGCGGATTTGATGCTCTTGTTTCCTGGTATAGCATTTTTAATTGTTTTGTCGGGATTCTTTAAATTAAATCTTTTCTGGCTTGCTTTGATTTTAGGTCTTCTTGGAGGATTTGGAGGAATAACTTTGGTTATTAAAGCGCAGGCGTTAACTATAAAAGTGAAACCTTATATAGAAGCTGCAAAAGTTGCAGGAGCGAGCAACAGATATATTATATTCAATCACATTATTCCCAATGTCATGCCTCTTTCATTCCTATATATGATGTTTAACGTTACAGGGGCTGTATTTTCAGAAGCATCCCTTAGCTTTTTCGGGCTTTTGAGGATAAGGATTAGTTGGGGTATAATGATCAATACAGCATGGACATCTGGTTATCTTTCATCGGGAAATATAGGTGCATATTGGTGGCTTTGGATACCTGCGGGGTTAATAATAACAATATTCTGTTCAGGATTTTATTTCTTAGGAAGAGGTCTCGAAGAAATTGTCAACCCAAGACTTAGAAAGAGGTGATTTGAAGTGGCATTGCTTGAAGTAAAAAATTTAAAGATGCACTATAAAACTAAAATGGGGTATGTAAAAGCCGTTGATGGAATAAATTTCACCTTGGATAGTGGTGAAAGTTTGGGAATAGTGGGTGAATCTGGATGTGGGAAGACGTCTGTTTCAATGACAATGTTAAGACTTTTGCCAGAAAATGGTGAGTTTAAAGAAGGAAAAGTATTATTTAATGACAATGGAAAAATTGTTGATCTTGTTTCCCTTTCAGAAGAAGAGATGAGAAAGTATAGATGGAAAGGTCTTGCCATGGTTTTTCAAGCTGCTATGAATTCGTTGAATCCAGTGTACAAGGTTGGTGATCAAATAGTTGAAGCTATATTAACTCATTATCCAGAAATGAGTATTGACGATGCTAAAAAGAAAGTTGCAAAGTTGTTTGAGCTAGTTGGTCTTGATCCAAAAAGAATGGAACAATATCCACACCAATACAGTGGAGGAATGAAACAAAGAGCTGTTATTGCGCTTGCTCTATCTTGTGATCCAAAGGTAATTATTGCTGATGAACCAACAACTGCACTGGATGTTATAGTTCAGGATAAGATTTTAAAGGAAATGAAAAAAATACAAAAACAACTAAATATGGCAATGATCTATATATCACATGATATAGCTGTTATAGCCGAAGTTAGTGATAAGATAGCTGTTATGTATGCTGGAAAGTTTGTTGAACTTGGAAGTTCGCGTGATATATTTAAAAATCCAATGCATCCATATACATTTTTACTTATGAATGCATTTCCAAGTACAATTGGTGAAAAGAAAAAATTGTTAACTATCCCAGGAGAACCTCCAAATCTTTTAAACCCACCAAAGGGATGTAGATTTGCACCGCGATGTCCTTGGGCGACGGAAAAGTGCAAGAATGAAGAGCCGGAATATAAAGAAATTGAGGATGGACACTTTGTAGCATGTTGGCATCCTTTAAGTGAAGAGGTGAGAAAAGATGCAAAAATTGAGCTCTAAAGCAACGGATATAATATTGAAAGTTGATGGATTGAAAAAATTCTTTGCTGCAGATAGAGGATTATTTTCAAAAGTTAAACATTTTGTGCACGCAGTTGATGATGTATCGTTTGAAATAAAAAGAGGAAAGTCATTAGGATTAGTTGGTGAATCTGGATGTGGAAAAACTACCACAGGAAAGGTAATAGTTGGTCTTGAAAAACCTACTGCAGGGAATGTGTTCATAGAGGGAAAAGAAATATATAGATTTCCATCTAAATTGGAGTATCACAAAAAGGTACAGATGATTTTTCAAGACCCATATGAATCTCTAAATCCTAGGATGACAATATTTGATATTATCGCTGAGCCATTAAACATTCACAATATAGGAAATTTAAAAGAAAGAGAGGAGAAAGTATTAAAGTTGTTACAAGATGTTGGGCTTACACCACCTTCAAGCTTTTTGTGGAGATATCCACATGAGCTTTCAGGTGGGCAAAGGCAAAGAGTTGCAATAGCAAGGGCGTTGGTTTTAGAACCAACATTTATAGTTGCAGATGAACCAACATCTATGCTTGATGTTTCGGTAAGAACTGGAGTTATGAATCTTCTAATGGAGCTACAGGAAAAATACAATATGAGTTATTTGTATATAACGCATGATTTTGCTGTAGCAAGGTATATGTGTGATAAAATAGCCGTAATGTATTTGGGAAAAATAGTTGAGTATGCAGATGCAGAAGAGATATTATTTAATCCGCTACATCCATACACAAAAGCGTTACTTTCTGCTGTTCCAATACCAGATCCAGATTACGTTAAAGGTGAACCAAATATAATAGGGTCTGTTAGTAAACCCATAAATCCACCACCAAGATGTAGATTTTATGATAGATGCCCATTTAGAACAAAGGACTGTGAAAAAAATCCGCATCCTCCTCTAAAGGATATGGGTAATGGACACTATGTTTCATGTTATTTGGTTGCAGAAGGAAAAATATAGTCCTAGTTCCTTGGAACTAGGACTTTTTTTAAGTATATTTTAGAAAACAAAAGATAGCATATGATTATTATATGATTTTAAATCTAACCAAAATTGCAAACATAGAACTATTGTGCTAAAATCATCATGCAAAATAAAAATGTAAGGAGGGAAGAAAATGATTGTAAGAGCTTTTAGAGGTTTAAGGCCAAGAAGGGATATGATAGAAAAAGTGGCAGCCAAACCATATGACGTGGTAACAACAGAAGAAGCAAGAAAAGAGGCACAAAAAAATCCTTACACTTTCTATAAAGTTACACGTCCAGAAATTAATTTTGATGTAGAAGTGGATACTCATTCAGATGAAGTAATATTGAAAGGAAAAGAAGTTTTAGAACAATTTCAAAAAGAAGGTGTAATGATACTGGAAGATAAACCAGCTATATACATATATAGGGAAGAATGGCAAGGGTATTTACAAACGGGATTTTATGCAACATTTTCTACCAAAGAATATGCAGAGGGAAAAATAAAAAAACACGAGCTTACGAGAAAAGACAAAGAAGACGAAAGGGCAAGACATGTGAAATTAATGAGAGCACACACTGGACCAGTATTTTTGATGTACCGTTCAAGACCAGAAATTGATAATTTAATAATGAAACATACAACAAAAGAACCTGAATATGATTATACCGATGACTCAGGAATTCACCATACGTTGTGGGTTGTAAAAGACGAAAAAGAAATAAATGAAATTGTTGATGCTTTTAAAGATGTAGAGGCATTTTATATAGCAGATGGGCACCATAGAGCCGCTGCAGCCGCAAGAGCAGCTGAAGAATTAGCAAAGGAAAATCCCAACCATACGGGAAATGAAGAATACAACTTTTTTCTTGCGGTATTATTCCCACACACTCAATTGAACATTTTGGACTATAACAGAGTTGTTAAGGATTTGAATAATAACACAAAAGAAGAATTTTTAAAGAAAGTATCAGAAAAATTTGAAGTTGAAGAAACAGAAAAATTCAAACCTTCTAGAAAACATGAATTTGCAATGTATCTTGAAGGAAAATGGTACAAATTAACTGCAAAAGCGGGAATTTTTAACGAAAATGATGTAGTTTCATCGCTTGATGTTGCAATACTCCAAGAAAACCTATTAAAACCTATTTTGGGTATTGAAAATCCAAGAACGGATAAAAGAATTAATTTTGTTGGCGGGATAAAAGGTATAGATGAACTTGAAAGGCTTGTTGATTCTGGGGAGTATAAGGTAGCTTTTGCGCTATATCCCACATCAATAGAAGATCTTCTAAAAGTTGCAGACGAAGGAAAGACGATGCCACCAAAATCTACTTGGTTTGAGCCAAAGCTAAAAAGTGGAATTATAGTTCATTTAATGTAAAAAAGCCCCTAATGGGGCTTTTTTTACGAAAAAAATGCAAATAACCCAGAAATTCCAAAAGCAATACTGCCATAAATTAAAAACCTTATTCCTAGTTTTGTACTTTCCTTTTTTTTTCTTTCATTTTGTTTTCTCATGTATCTTAAAGAGATTTCAAAAAATACTGCTGCAATAACAAATAACACAATGCTTATAACAAAAAATACGTTTGAAATTATCTTCATCTCATCCCACCTTTATAAGCTTATATTTAGTCTTGGTCTGTTTGGATCTGGAAGCTGATTTGCAGTATTTCCAACATTTTTCATTGCTTCACGCCATGTTTCAAGAAGTTCAGAGAGATATTCTCTTACTTCTTTTATTTTTGAAGTATCTTTTTTGATATTGGCATCCACTAGAACCTTAAACATGTAGTTGTAAAGTGATCTTAGGTTTTTAGCAATATCGCCGCCTTTTTCCATATCTAAAGATAAATTAAGTTCTGTGATAATGTCCTGGCATTTTTTAATATATTCATTTGCGTTAATGAAATCCTTTTTATTTATACTTTCAACAGACATATCAAGAAGTTCAATAGCTCTTTGGTATAACATTTCGATAAGTTTAGCAGGACTTGCAGTCTTTACCATTTGTTCGGTGTAATCCATTATTTCACCTTCCTTAATTATTTTGCTTTAGAGTTGTGAGTATATTTTGGAAATAACTTTTGTAATACTCTAAAACTATAGGTATTTTTTCAAAGAGGATATCAGAAAGTTCCAATAAATCTTTTCTTTCAAGGGCTTCTACGAAAATTTGAAGAATTTCTGCAACTTTGTTTCCGCTAATTTTGTTTTCAAAATCAGATGGAGTAAAACCTGTCATTTTCATTGCGTTAACTCTTAGGTTTTCCATCGCAGATATACCTTCCGCCAAATCTACTATATTGTTAAACCCTTCATTTTCGCCTAATAAAATGTTATTGGAAACTTCTTTAAGAAGGTTTGAAATATTATCAATATATTTAATGACATCCGTCAGAGTTGTGATAAAGAATTCTTGAAGTGGTACAAAATTCATTTCTATTTCCAGTTCTTCATCCAAAATGGCCGTTCTAAGTTCATCAATTTTGTTGATGGGAACATCTTTTTGGTTGACCTTTACTTCGCTGAGTACCATCCCTTTTAATCTTTTGGAAACATCATCCAAAAGTTCTCCAAAGTTGTTATACTTTGAAGCTTCAAACGTTTCAAGATTTCCATTAACTTTCAATTTAATCATTTTATTCACTCCTTAGATGAAAATATGTCTTAAAAATACCAACTATGGTTTTTGCATCAGTTATTTCTCCATTAATACATTTCTCTAAAACATCGTCAATATCCTTAATTTCCACTTCTATTATCTCATCTTCATCTGGATTTGATTTTCCCTTAACCAAATTTTTTGCAAGATAGATATGTATAACTTCATCAGAAAAACCGGGAGTAGTATGAATCATTCCTAAATACTTAAACTTTTTTGCTTCATATCCTGTCTCTTCTTTTAACTCTCTTTTTGCACATTCCAATGGGTTTTCACCTTTAAAATCAAATTTCCCTGCTGGTATCTCAAGCAAATATTTTTTAACGGGATATCTATACTGTTTTACCATCACAATTTTATTATCGTCCAAAATTGGAACAACTGCAACAGCACCTGGATGTAAAACATATTCTCTGGTGCTTTTCTTTCCGTTTTCGAGCAGTACTTCATCTTTTTTTACGTGTAATAAAATACCTTTAAAGATTTCTTTGCTTTCTAAAAGTTTTTCCATTATTTTCCTCCTTTTCTTCATCTTTTACCTTTATTATACTATAAAAAAACGGCAGGTAAAAACCTGCCATTTTGGCGGAGGCGGTGGGACTCGAACCCACAAGGGCAAAAAGCCCACCGGTTTTCGAGACCGGCCCCTTAGCCAGTTCGGTGCACGCCTCCAATCACCGATATGATACCATAAATAGAGGAATTTTTCAATTGTTATTTTTTTGATTTAATCCCGACCTATTTTGTCTAAATTGTAACATTAAGTTTAGACTAATTTACATAAATTAGTGTATAATAGAGTTAACCCAAAGGGAAAAATTTTTTGGAGGTGTTTTAAAATGGCGCTTTTATCAGAAAAAGATAGGGAATATTTAGAGGATTTATTTTCAAAAGAACTTGACAACAAGGTAAAACTCATTTTCTTTGGAGATTCAAAGGATAATTGCGAATATTGTGACCTTGAAGAACAAATTTTAGATGAAGTACGTGAGCTCTCTGATAAGATAGTTGTGGAAAAGTATAACGTTAATGAACACAAAGATTTGGCGGAGAAATTTCAAGTGGAAATGACCCCTGCTCTTATTTTAACTTTGGAGGATGGAGAAGATAAAGGCGTAAGATTTTATGGTATACCTTCTGGTCATGAGTTTGGTACACTTGTTCAAGATATAGTGACATTTGGAAAAGGAGCAAATCCTGAACTTTCTCCTGAGACTATTGAAAAACTTAAGAAAATTGACAAACCAGTAAAAATAAGTGTTTTTGTTACACCAACTTGTCCATACTGTCCACGTGCGGTACTAACAGCACATAATTTTGCTTTGGTAAATCCTCTTATCAAAGCAGAAATGATTGAAGCAAATGAGTTTTTTGAACTGAGTAATGAATTTGGTGTTTCATCTGTTCCACATATTGTCATTAATAGAAATCCAAACACTTTCTTTATAGGAGCATATCCTGAAGCACAATATCTTGAAGAAGTTTTAAAAGCTATAAAGTGAGGTGGTGAAGTATGGTCCACTTCGATTTAGGAAATATTTCAACTGGTCCGAAAGAGTATTACGATGTATTAATTGTGGGAGCCGGACCTGCTGGGCTTACTGCCGCAATTTACGCAGGGCGTGCGGGTCTTTCTGCGGTTGTGTTTGAAAAAGCACTTGAAGGTGGTGCTGTAACGCAAACTCATGTTGTGGAAAACTGGCCTGGAATTATAAAAATAGAAGGCGGAGAACTTGGAGAAAAGTTTGCGGAACACGCAAAAGCTTTTGGAGCGGAAATTGTTACTACAGAAATAATGAAAATTTCGTATGATGATGAATACAGATATGTTGAGCTTGATAATGGAAAAAAGGTTAAAGGAAAAGTTCTTATCTATGCTACAGGTGCAGTTCCCAGAAAATTGGGAGTTCCCGGTGAAGAGGAGTTCAGGGGGAGAGGCGTGACTTACTGTGCAGCGTGTGATGGGTATTTGTTTTCAGGAAAAGATGTTGTAGTCGTTGGTGGAGGAGATAGTGCTTGTGATGAGGCACACTTTTTGGCAAAAATGGTAAAAAGCATAACTATGGTACAAAACTTACCTTATCTTACCGCTGCAAAGGTTTTACAAGATAGATTACTCCAAAATAAAAACGTAAAGGTTATATTAAACTCCCTTGTAAAAGAAATTAGAGGTACAGATAAAGTTGAAGAAGTAGTTGTGGTTGATAACGAAACAGGAAAAGAAACTGTTATAAAAGCAGAGGGCGTGTTTATATACGTAGGTCTTCAACCAAATAGTGACCTTGTTAAGGAAATTGTTGAAGTAGATGAATACGGTTATATATTGACTGATGAAAATATGGAAACTAATGTGCCTGGTATATATGCAGTTGGAGATGTGAGGAAGAAAAATTTAAGACAAATTGTGACAGCTGCCGCAGATGGGGCAATTGCCGTTGAACATGCTGCAAAAAAATATTTCTAAGGAGGTGGCAACGTGCAACACGTAAAAATAGTTATATATACTACTCCCACTTGTCCATACTGCAGAAAAGCAAAACAGTATTTTAAGCAACTTGGTTTTAAATTCAAAGAATATGATGTATCGAAAGACCAAAAAGCTGCTGAAAGAATGTACAAAAAAAGCAAACAACTTGGGGTTCCAGTGATAGAGATAGGGAATCAAGTAATAGTGGGATTTGATAAAGCAAAAATAGATAGGTTATTAAATGTAAACTAAGGCAGGGTAACCTGCCCTTAGTTTTTGGGAGCGGTAAGATGAGATTTTTTAAATTTTTAAGATTAAAATGCCCAGTTATTAGGTTTTTAAGTAAAATACATTCAAAGAGATTCAAAATTGGAAAGAAGGTTAAATTATGAGAAAAGTATTTTTTTTAACTTTAATAATTTTCGCAACGTTTATATTTGCATATAATTATACTTTTTACGATTTGGGTATTGCTCACCAAATTTCAAAAATTGAGGATAAGCCTTTATTAATATATTTTTCTTCGCCTTCATGTGTGTACTGTAAAAAATTCGAAAATGAAGTGTTAACTTCAGAAGACTTTCAGCAAATTTTAAGAGCATCATACGTATTTGCAAAAATAAATCCCAACACGCAAAAAACAACATTTATGAGTGAGGAGTTTACAAACATGGAACTTTTTTCTGCATTTGGAGTAAGAGGAACACCAACTTTTGTATTTTTATATATGGATAGTGGAATAACATCTATACCAGGATATATGTCGTTAGAAGACTTTAAAAAGGCACTTATGTATATACTAAAAGTCACATTTGAAAATTACAAAGAAAGTTTTCAAACGTATTCTAAACAGAAAGATTTTTGCCTTGGAAAAAGTAAAATAATTAAGGTTTCAAAAGAAGACTTTGATCTTGTAAAAGAAATGGATAAAAATTCAGTTGAACTAAAAGAGATTAAAGATAAGATAGATATCTACAAAACATATTTAACAAATTCCAGAGAAATTGCGGATAAATTATTTGAAAAAGGAGTATTAAGAATACTTCTTTTGGAGGATTGAAATTGTGTTTTACAAAGATGTAGGTATATGGGTGGCATTGGGGCATGGGATTTTATCTTTTTTTAGTCCGTGTGTTTTGCCGTTAATTCCTGCTTTTCTTGGCATACTTTTTACTGCAAAGAATAAGTTTTTTAAACTTTTTGGATTCTTTTTGGGGTTTTCCATATTTTTTACAATTATTGGAATATTTTCATCTCTTTTTGGACTTTTTTTTGCAAAATATGGTAGTATAATTAATTATGTACTTGGCTTTATAATAATTGTAATGGGGATATTGTATATTCTACAAAAGGAATTTTTTAAGCCAAGAAGGGTAAACGTTTGGAAATTTAAAGGTGGTGGATTTTTAACGGGTTTTTTGCTTGGCGGAGGAATTGGAATAATTTGGATTCCGTGTAGTAGTCCTATCTTGGCTTCAATACTTTCTATTGCCGCAAGTGTAAGTTCAACAAAGGGTGCAATTTTGTTGTTTGTTTATTCTTTGGGAATTTCTATTCCTTTTCTTACTATTGGTGCTTCTGTTTCAAAGATACTAACAATGGAATTTAAAAGTACAAAGTGGGAGATATTTTTAAGAGTGGTAGGTGGAGTTTTTCTAATCCTTCTTGGGATATTAATAATTATGGGAAAAATGGTGGTGTGAAAGGAGTGAAGATTGTGGCAAAAGCTGAGCTAAATTTTTATGACAAAATGTTATTCTATACAAAAACAACATCGGGACATGATTTAATACTTGATGCTTCAGAAAATGTTGGAGGGAAAGATGCAGGTGTAAGACCAAAGGAATTAATCTTATATTCTCTTATGGGTTGTACTGGGATGGATGTTGTATCATTACTTAGAAAAATGAAAGTAATTGATCAAATGGAATTGTTTAAATTAGAAGTAGAATATGAAATGGCGCGGGAACATCCAAAGGTATTTACAAAAATGCACTTAAAATATATTTTCAAATTTGATGGAGAACCACCAAAGGATAAGGTTGAAAAATCTGTTACACTTTCTCAGGATAAGTATTGTGCAGTTTCTGCAATGTTAAAGAAAGTTATACCAGAATTTACACACGAAATAGTTTATCTATAATATGGCAGATTATCCATTACAATATGATAATCCTGATTCAACTGTTAAATTAAAAACCAAAAGAGGATATCCAAGGCTTGGTGCCACACCAGATGATACTGGTGTAAATTTTGCGTTATTCTCAAGGCATGCCGAAAGGGTAATTTTAGAATTGTATCAAAACTATTACGATGAAAAACCATCTCATAGTTTTGAGTTAGACCCTATCTTGAATAAGACGGGAGATATTTGGCATATATACGTTTATGGTGTAAAACATGGTCAATACTATGGTTGGCGGGTGGATGGTCCCTACAATCCAGAAGAGGGGAAAAGGTTTAATCTTAATAAGTTGTTAGTTGATCCGTATGCCAAGGCAATTTCAAGTTCCTTTGATTGGGATTCATCATCTGTATATGGATATGATAAAAATTCTCCTTTAAAAGATTTGTCATTTTCTACAGAGGATTCTGCAAAAAGTCCCACAAAATCAATAGTTATAGATGATTCAAAATATGATTGGGGTAATGACAAACAATTACATATTCCATGGGAAGATACTGTTATATACGAAATGCATGTAAGGTTATTTACCATAAGCCCTACTTCAAATGTAAAATTCCGTGGAACGTTTCTGGGAATAATTGAGAAGCTTGATCATTTAAAAGAATTGGGAGTTACGACGATTGAATTAATGCCAGTTTTTGAATTTAATGTGAATTCAATTGACAGAATTAATCCCATAACTGGTAAAAAATTAAAAGATGTTTGGGGTTACAATCCGTTGGGTTTTTTTGCGGTGACTGGTAATTACTCTGTTGGTCTTAAACTTGGTGAACAAGTATTTTTATTTAAGGATTTTGTAAAAGAACTCCATAAAAATGGTTTTGAGGTTATACTTGATGTTGTTTATAACCATACAGGTGAAGGTAATGAATTAGGTCCCACTTTAAACTTTAGGGGAATAGATAATGAAATATATTACATGCTTAACCCAAAGAATAAAAGATATTATTTAAATTATTCGGGGTGTGGAAATACACTAAACTGTAATCATCCTGTTGTAAAGCAGCTTATAATAGATAGTCTTAGGTATTGGGTTACTGAAATGCATGTTGATGGTTTTAGATTTGATCTTGCTGCTGTGTTGGGTAGAACCCCTGATGGAAGGTGGATAGGTGATTTTTCACTTCTTAAGGATATTTCTGAAGATCCCATATTACATAATTTAAAACTTATTGCAGAAGGTTGGGATGCAGCAGGAGGGTATTTTTTAGGTGAATTTCCACAGGGTTGGGCGGAATGGAACGGAAAATATAGAGACATAGTAAGAAAGTTTGTAAGAGGAGATGAAGGAGTAATAATAGAACTTGCAAAAAGGATAACAGGTAGTGAGGATTTGTATGGTAATAGAAATCCCCAAGCAAGTATAAATTTCATTACTTGTCATGATGGATTTACTATGAGAGATCTTGTTAGTTATAATGAAAAGCATAATGAGGAAAATGGTGAGGATAATAGAGATGGTACCAATGAAAATTTTAGTTACAATCACGGCGTTGAAGGAGAAACTGACGAACCAAAAATAATAAAAATTAGGAAACAACAAGTAAAAAACTTTATTACTATTCTTATGATATCGCACGGTACCCCTATGATTTTAATGGGTGATGAAATCTACAGAACACAATATGGCAATAACAATGCATATTGTCAAGATAATGAAAAGACATGGCTTGATTGGACGTTAAAGGAAAAGCATTATGACATTTTTAGATTTTTTAAAAAAATGATTGAATTTAGAAAAAAACATCACGCATTGAGAAGAAGACATTTTTTTACCGGTAAAGATTTGACAGGAGATGGAATAGCAGATATTAGTTGGCATGGTATTATGCCATTTGAACCAGATTGGTCATATAATTCTCACTCTATTGCTTTTATGATAAGCGGAAGTGATTTTTTATGTGAAAATGCAAAAGAAGATAATGATATATTTGTGATTTTGAACCAATGGATAGAACCATTACAATTTACCTTGCCAATTCTTCACAATAAAACTTGGTACAGGGTAGTAGATACTTCAAAGGATTCACCTAACGATTTTTTAGATGTGCCAGAACAAGTTGGTTTTAATTATATAGCCCAACCAAAAAGTTCTGTTGTTCTAATTAGTCAAAAAAGTTACCAAGGAAGCAGTTTTCCCGTATAATCTATAAATGTTCCTGTATCTTCAACTTGTTCTGCTATGTTAAGTATTCCTTTTGCAGATTCTTCGGGAAAGATTGGAGCTTCTTTTCCCCCCATATCCGTTCTTACCCATCCAGGATGGACTGAAATAACAGAAATTCCCTTTAAATTTGTTGATAAAAGTTTTGTAACCATATTAAGTGCAGCTTTTGAAATGGAGTATGAAAAACTAGGAGTGTTATTTGTTAATTCTATGGAACCTAATATAGAAGTTATATTTATAACTTTTTTTCTCAATTTGTTTCTTTTATACAGTGTCTCAGTTAAAAATAGTGCTCCAAGTGTATTTACTTTAAAGGAATTTAAAAAATTTTCATAATTTAGTATTCCAAATTTATCTTTGTACAATATCCCTGCGTTGTTAATCAAAACATCTATTTCCAAAGGTAGTTCATCTACAAACTTTTCAATTGAATTTAAATCTGATAAATCCAAGTAATATGCTTTATTAATCGATTTTCTCATTGTTTGTATTACCATATGACCACGTTTTTTGGCTTCTTTTACCAATGCTAATCCTATACCCCTGTTTGCACCGGTTACCAAGATTGTCATATTATCCCTCCTTAATTTTTTCTTTTATTTGTTCAGTCTGAGATTTAAATTCTTTAAATTCAGGAATATCTGAAAGTTTTTCAGGAAAACTTTCAAAACTTTTTATTACAAAAACAGGACTTCCTAAATTTACAAATGCATCTAAGACTTCAACATCTTTATTAAACATTCTTACACAACCATGAGAGATTCTTCTTCCAATTTCCCATGGTTTTGTAGTTCCATGGATACCGTATGTTGGATTTGAAAGTTGTAAAAATCTTGTACCAAGCCCATTTATGGGGGAACGAGGAGGAATGTATTCACCGAACCAGTAAAGTGCAGGATCTATTTGTTTATCAAGAATCCAGTAGATTCCAGGGGGCATTGAATCACTTCTACCAATTGCAACGGGAAACACCTTTACTAATTTTTTTGCATAATATACGGCAAGTCTAGATGTTGCAAGGTTAACTACAACCGAAGTTAATCCTTCTGTAAATTGCACAGTTCCAATATCCAGTTTCATACCGGCGTATATTTTGTCAGGTTCATCTAAATTGTTTATAATTTGTAAATCTGCTGTTCTAACTTTATACTTTTTTGCAATTTCCCAAAGTGTTTCTCCTTTCTTTACCACATGAGTGGTTATTTTTTCCACTACATATGGTGTAAAGTCTCCCCTAAGGTATGTTGTAAAGCCATTTAAAGTGAATAAATTGAAAGATATTTCTTTTATCTTTTCCTTGCTAACCTTAACTTTTATCTTTAAAGTGTTTTGACAATTCTTTCTTTGTTTGTTTGTGTATAGAATGTAGCCTTCATCTGTTTTTATTAAAATCATCCTGTTTTTATCAATTTCCCCTGAAATAACTTCATAATCCGTGTTAACTTTCACTGTTAAAGATAGATTTTCTGGGTCTGTAATGACTTTAATGTTTATGTTTTTTCTATATTGATAAATATCAACAATGGGATGAGGTAGTACTCCTGTAACTGTTTGTCCAAATTTGTTTTTCCCAAAGATTATGGGAATTACCCATTTATACAATCCATCCTCAAATTCGTACAAATCATCTTTGATATTTTTTGCTCTCACAAATCCTGTAGGACCATATATGTATACCTTTGGATTTACTATTGCATCATAATATGGTGTTACTCTTAAAGTAACATTGGTGGATGTTACGTTTTCAACTTCTACGTAATGAGCAGAAAAAATAGAGTATGAGAAAATTAGCATTATTAGAAATAAGAGATATTTTTTCATATTTTAATTATATCATATATTAAAGTTAATAATATTCTTGAGTAGTTAACATTTGTAGAATTATTGTTTTTATACTGTATACAAAGGTACACGAACTTAAAGAAAATATATATTATAATCCAAGATGCAAAGAAATTTTTAAGGAGGATGATTATGAGAAAGATAACACTTTTGATAATTGCTATATTTTCACTAATTGCTTTTTCAAACAATATGTTTAAAGAAGCGTATCAGTATACATACAAAGTTGCAAAATACTATGGAGTTTCAGAGCAAAGGGCACGATTAATAGCATGCACTGTCTCAGAAGAATACGAAAAATTTCCACAAGTACCATATCAAATTTTTGTGGCATTAATTGTATCAGAAAGTGGTTTTAAAAATTTATATGGTGATAGTGGACATGCAGTTGGTTACTGTCAACTTCACAAATCTGCAGTTGATTATGTTACAACATTTTTTCCTTCGCTAAAAGACAAAATAAAAAACATTCCGCATGACGAACTTATTAAATTTCCACGGTTACAAATAAGAATAGCATATAGATACCTATATCTTATATTGAAAAACATTACCAATTACAATATAGTCGAAACCTTAAATTTTTGGAATAACAGCTCAAATTATTATCTTAGAGTATTTAACACTTTGACTTTTATAGATCCAATTGGGAAAAAATAAGCCTGAATGATTCAGGCTTATTTTTTGTCTTTTTCATATTCAATAGATACAGTTTGTGGCCCTGAAACACTTAGAATCACGTAATCTTCTAATTTTTTGATAATTTTTGCAGAGGTTTTCATATCAATATTCTTCCCGTAAATTTTTATTCTATAATTACCATTTCCTTTTAGGTATAGATTACCTATAACCTTTTTTCTGTTTCCCAAATTCAAAGACATCTTTATTTCCCATTTATACCAATTTTCCCAAGATTTCCCTAGTGATATTTCAGCTTCGCTATCTATGTCGGGTAAGAAAATCTCGTCTAAAGGTAAAAACTTGTTAAAAATTTTTTCCCAAACACTTACTTTTCCACTAGGAATCTGTTTAGGGGTTTTTATATACACTAACCTATTAGTTGGTTGCCAATCCACACTAGAATCACCTATTTCGATTAAATTGTAGTTAGAACGTACAATATTTATTTTATCAAGAAGTACGTGCTTTTTGTTTTTTAAACCTTCTAATTGACCTAGCTGATAAATTTTTTTTCCTTCAATATTTTTTTCTTCTAGTTTTGCGGAAAATGTCCGGTATGTATTTCGTGGTTCAGATACAACTAATACAAATGCATTATCTATATCAGCAAATATATTTAAAAATTGGTATAATTCGCTTTCTTTAAGTATATATGAAAATTCAAAACCACCATTTATCAAAAATGTTGCTGTTGCTTCTGGAGAATCAATAAATATTTTCTTTACTAATTTGGGAATTTGGGTTACTTCAAAAAAATGACCGTCTAAGATTTTGTAATATTTTCCATCTTTAGAAATGAGTAAATTGTCTTTATAAACAAATTCACCAGATATATTTGGTACATACTTGAGCATTTCATCTACAACAAAATCTTCTATATGGTATGTTGTATCAATGTTCTTTATCTCCCAATTTTCTGGTAAGATAAAACCATCTTCAATTTTTTTTACTAATATTCCATGTGAAGGATAAAGTATTAGGAAATTTCCAAAAAAAGTAGCAGAAAAAAACAAAAAAAGAATTATGAATCTTTTCATCCTTTCACACCCTCAATGATAAGGAATATGTAAGAAACAATAATAACTCCAACTAAAACTCTACTTAAAATCTTCCACAATTTTCTTATATTCCAAGAATATTCATATATAGGAATAAAATAACCCAATGCCATTCCACTTAAAAAACCACCTAAATGAGCTGCGTTATTAATATTCGAACCGGGTATAAAACCCAAAAAAATGTTTACTAGTATCATGGGAAGAAATGCCGTTCCTGTTATTGGTTTTAAAGTATATGGTGTGTCTCTTCTAAAACCTGCTGCAAACAAAACGCCAACAAGTCCAAAAATAGCGCCACTTGCTCCAACAGAAAATGAGTTATAGTAGAAAAATTGTGTTGCTAAATTCCCGATTATACCTGTTGAAAAGTAAAAAAACAAGAACTTATCTGTTCCATATACGTTTTCAACTATACGACCGAGAAAATATAACGCATACATGTTAAAAACAAGATGAATAAAACCACCGTGAACAAACATTGCAGTAACAATCCTATACCATTGTCCACTAGAAACAAGGGGGCCATATTGTGCCCCGAATAAAAGATAAAGCATAACTTCATTTGGTATAAAAAACTTTAATATTTCGATTAATAAAAGAATAATTATGTTAATTAGAATAAGATAATAAAAGCTTTCTTTCTTCATAACTCACCTCAAAAAGGTAAAAAGTTTTGTGTTAT
This sequence comes from Thermosipho melanesiensis BI429, assembly GCF_000016905.1. Classification (GTDB taxonomy): domain Bacteria; phylum Thermotogota; class Thermotogae; order Thermotogales; family Fervidobacteriaceae; genus Thermosipho; species Thermosipho melanesiensis. Next base: position 578,308 of record NC_009616.1, on the reverse strand, counting down.
TTTTGCCATTTCTTCTTCACGTATTTTTTCAATTTTTTCCATTAATTCATTTATTCCTGCTATTAGTAAATCATTTAATGTTTCAGTATCTTCTAATAAATCCTCGTCAATTTCGATATCTTTAACTTTTCTATCTGCTGTGGCAAAGATTTTTATTGCGCCACCACCAACACTTACATCTACTTCAACATTAGAAAAACCTTCTTCAACTTCTTGAAGTTTTTTTTGCATCTCTTCTTGAAGTTTTTGTAATTGATTCATAGATTTTCCTCCAAGGTTTTTGCCACCAAAACTCTTTAATTTTTTCATTTTTAAACCTCCTTAATATGTATTTTCATAATATTCAAATCCGTCTGTTTTTAAAATTTTTTGTTCATTTGTAACTAAAAATATTTCTGCATTTTCTTTGGGTAATATAGTTCGTGTGTACAGCCATTTATCCTTTCCTAAAATAAAAGCGGCTGTAGAAAAAGCATCAGCTTTTATTGCGTCATCTGCAATAACTGTTGCACTTATAGCTCCTAATGCAGGATAACCTGTATTTCTATCAAGTAAATGGTGATATCTTTTTTCGCCTATTTCAAAATATCTTTCATAATCTCCACTAGTTGCAACTGCCCCATTTTTTAAATATATATAGTCTATACTGTCATTTCCTCTAGGATTTCTAATACCTATAATCCAATAGTCTTTTCCAAATTTTGGGCCTAAAATCCTTATATCTCCGCCTGCTTCAATAAAACCTGTGCACTCTCTATCAGCTTCTTTAGCAATTTGATAAGCTCTTTCAAGTGCATAACCCTTTGCTATTCCACCTAAGTCAAACCAAACGCCATTGGTTTTTATCTTTCTGTTTTTGTAATCTATCTCTACCTTTTCAAAGCCAGAATTTTCCAAAGCATTTTTTATTTCTTCGTTATTTGGAACTTTAAATTGTTTATCTTCTTCTGAAAATTTATCAAATCCCCAAAGTTTGATAAGTCTTCCAAGAGTTGGGTCAAAAGAACCTCTAGTCATTTTTGCATACTGTAAAGACAAATCTATAACTGCGAATGTTTCGTCATCAACTTCTACCCAATCAGTGCTATTATTTAACTTGTAAATAACCGATTCAGGGTTATAAGGATTAAATTTTTTTGTAATTCTATCAAATTCTTGGAATATTTCCCTAGCAATAATTGAGGCGTTGGCTTTTGTAGATATTCTTAGTTGTACATAAGTTCCAAGCGAAAAAGTTTCAAAAGTTTCATACCTGGATGTTTTCTTAAAAAATACTACTACAACTAAAACTATAATAATCATTGAAATTAATAAAATAGTAGAAGCTAGTGAAATTTTTGATAGTTTATTCAAATCACTACTACTTCTCTTCCGCATACTTTACATTTTCCTCCTTCTGTAAGATTTTTTATTTCTACATTATATCCTTCCCTCACAATTAACTCTGTATAGCAATCGGGACAAAAAGTTGTCTCGAATTTCTTGTCAAAAACATTTCCTAAATATACAAAATTCAAAAATTCTTTTGCAATATAGTACAAACTTTCTAATTTTTTAATGGGTGTAGGAGGAATTTCGTATTTGTATGCAGGGAAATACCTTGTAAGGTGTAATGGAATATCCCTGTTAATTTTTGAAATATCCTCAAATATTTTTGATAATTCTTCTTCGTTATCATTTTTGCCTGGAATTACAAGGATTGTAATTTCAACATGTATATTTTTGGATTTTACAAATTCAATCACTTTTAAAATATGATTGTAGCTTCCACCAAATTCCTTGTAAAAACTTTCTGGACCTTTTAAATCGATATTTAAGGCATCAACATTTTGTATTAAAACTCCCAATGGTTCAAACTCAATATAACCGTTGGTTACCAATACGTTATACAATCCCTCTTTATGTGAGATACGGCTCGTGTCAAGAACAAATTCATATCCAACTATGGGTTCGTTGTATGTGAACGCTATACCATTCGAGTTACTATTTTTAGCCATTTCTACCACTTGTAATGGTGTAACGTTCTTTACACTAGGTATACTTTGTGAGATTTCCCAATTTTGACAAAAGTTACATCTAAAATTACATCCCCACATTCCTATTGAAAAGACTTTGTCTTTTGGTTTAAAATGATAAAGAGGTTTTTTTTCAATAGGGTCCATAGCTATTGCGCTAATTTCGCCATAGTTTAAAGTATACAAAACTCCATTTTTGTTTTTTCTCACCCTACAAAATCCTGTTTGATTTTCTTTTAAGAAACAATTTCTTGGACAAAGTTTGCATATTAATCCCCCATCCGTTTCTTCAAAAAAAGTAGCCATTTTTTTCATAATTAACACCACCCTTTAAAATTATACCACAAAAAACTTTTAAAGTTTTTTGTAATATATCCGATAAAATAAATGTCCAAGGCACTCTGAAAAACACACACGGAGGTGGGTAAGGTATGAGGATAAATCATAACATAAGTGCATTAAATGCGTGGAGAAGTATAGGACAAACAAACATGTCCATGTCAAAGACATTAGAAAGACTTTCTTCAGGTCTTAGGATTAATAGAGCAGGAGACGATGCAGCGGGTCTTGCAATAAGTGAAAAGATGAGAGGACAAATTAAGGGTATTAACATGGCAATAAAGAACTCACAAGATGCTATTTCATTGATTCAAACAGCAGAAGGGGCGTTAACAGAAGTACATTCTATTTTACAAAGAATGAGAGAATTAGCAGTTCAAGCATCCTCAGACACAAATACAGATGTTGATAGGAATCAAATTCAAGCAGAACTTGACCAATTAAGAGAAGAAATTGACAGAATTGCAAGAACAACAGAATTTAATACCAAAAAATTGCTTGATGGTAAACTCGAAAGCTTCAGGGCAGATGTGGATGCAAAGGTAGTTACTGGTGGAAATATTAATCTTCAACTTGGAGATGTAAGTTCTGCAGCTACAGAAGGGACATATATAGTAGAAGTTGGTCAATTGAATGGTTCTGAAACTTCAGCACTTGATGTAAAGATTACGTTGATAACTGCTGGAGGAACATCTTCGACAGTTGTCACCTTGGGTGCAAATAGTGCATCATTAGGGAATATTACATTTACCTGGGATTCATCTGTATTCAGCCTTTCTGATTTTGGAGGGGCATTACCAAGTGGAGAAGTAGTAGATAGTGCTGTTGTTAGGGTTGAAGCGGTAAACACAGCGGCAAATCAATTGATATTCCAAATAGGTTCAAACGAAGGACATAATATGCTTACAGGAATAGATGATATGAGTGCAGGGGCATTAGGAATAACAACAACATCACTTGATGTAACGACACAAGATGCGGCAGAAAAGGCAATAATGGTAGTAGACGCAGCGATTCACAAAGTAAGTTCACAAAGGGCAGCACTTGGTGCGGTACAAAACAGGTTGGAACACACAATAGCGAACTTAGGAGTAGCGGCAGAGAACTTGACAGCAGCAGAAAGCCGTGTAAGAGATGCAGACATGGCAAAAGAGATGATGGAGTTTACAAAGCAGCAAATACTCTTACAAAGCAGTATGGGGATGCTTGCACAGGCCAATGCACAACCACAAAATGTATTACAACTCTTGAGATAATAAAGTGGGCCAAAACGGCCCACTTTATTTTTCAAAATTTTCCGATAATCTCCAATATTCTTCTGCTAGAATAGAAAAGCATAGTAAATCCCAAAATTTTCCTTTAAAAAAAATTCCTTGTCTTTCTAGGCCTTCTTTTAAAAAGCCACAACCTTTTAAAATTTCTATTTTATCTTTTTCGTATTCAGGAACTTTTATATAAATTCTATTTAAATTTAAAAATTCAAAGGATTGTTTCATTAATAACTTTAGGCTATCTTCTAAATATTGATTTGAGATGTTGAAAATAACTTCTGTGCTTCTATTAATCCAATCTAAATTTTTTAGGAAAATTTTTCCTATGTTTTCTTTATCCTTTTCAAGTTGGAAATACACATCTGAGTTTTTATTCAATCCATCAATTATTTTTATCTTTATATCATTCATTTTCTATCCCTCCAGATAAAAATTCCCTTATACCAATACTTCTGACATGAATAAAATCTTCTTCTAAATCTTTTAAATCTTCTATTCTTAAAAGTTTTGTTTTTTTGTTTTCTGAAAAAGTTACATATACAAATCTTTCATATTCTTTCCAAAATTCTTCAATAGTACCAAGAAACTTCATTAACCCATTTTCTAAAATTAATATCCTATCACATATTCTTTCTACTTCTTCATCTTCATGAGTTATATACAAAATAGTTTTCCCACTCTTTTTTAAATCTAAAATTTTGTTGGTTATAATTTTTTTGGATTCTACGTCTAAACCACTTGTTGGTTCATCAAGTAATATAATATCAGGTTCTATCAAAAGGGATATAGCCATGGAAAGTCTTTGTTTTAATCCTTTTGATAACTCATTAGGTCTTTTTTTTGTATGTTCTTCAAGTTTAAAGAATGAAATCTCATGTTTTATTTTTTCATCTCCTATATTTCTCAACTTTGCAAAATACTTTAAATTTTCGAGTAATGTTAATTCTGGTATTAATATTGGTTTTTCAGGTATGTATGAAATTAAATGTGAGTTTAAATATATGTTTCCCTCAGTTGGTTTTAATATACCAGAAATTATTTTCAACAATGTTGTTTTTCCACTGCCATTTTTGCCTATTACTCCAATTACTTCACCTTTGTGTGCGAAAAAACTTACTTTTTTTAAAACCCAAGTGTTTCCATATCTTTTTCCTACATTCTTTACATCAATCACGGAATATTAACCTCCACGTAAACATATTCTTTTCCATTATTCGTTCCGCTTTTTACCGCTGGATAACTACTTTTAACTAGTGTTAAATCAATATCCGAATTGAGGTATTTTATAATAAACTTATCATTTGTTATATTTATTACATAACCGTTTGATGATAAATCTGTATTAATAAACCCTCTTTTATAGAGCTCAAACACCACATTTTTACCATCTAATTCTTGTTTATTGAATTCTTCGGGGTAAAGTAAAAGTGCTTGTTCCAATGAAGTGGATAGATTTCTAAGGTTCATAGCAACCTGTGTTGCTTTTGCCTTTGCAACTGCCCTTAATGCCACTGGAGTTGCAACTGATAGCAATGCAGAAATAACCGCTAAAACTATTAACAACTCTACTAAAGTAAATCCTTTTTTCATATTTGTCATCCTCTCAAGCTCTTACTGGTAAAACAATATATAAATATTCGTTAACATCTTTTGAATTTATTTGCATAGGACTAAGGTCATCAACAAAATTAAAAACCACCTCATCTTCTTCTATCTTTTTTACAGCTTCGTTTAAAAATTTTGGATTGAAATTTATGGATAAATCTTCTCCTTCTTGTTCAATGGAAATTTCTTCGTTTACTTCACCATATTCTGGACTTTGACTGTTTAATACCAGGATATTGTCATTGATTTGCAATCGTACTTTTTCATCGCCTCTTTTTGAGATTATCATTATCCTCTTCAATGCTTCAAGGAACTCTTCTTTATTAAATATTATTCTTGTTTTAAATACCTTAGGTAGAACTCTTTTGTAGTCTGGAAATACCTCCTCAACTATTCTCATTATAACCGTTATATCTCCGGCACTTATCCATACTTTTTTGTGGTCAAATTTTACGGTTAATATAGGTTCATCAGTTTGTTTAATTAAATTATCTAACTCTTTCATGCTTTTTAAAGAAAGTATGAAATCAAAATCCGCATCTATATTCACTTTTTGTTCTGTCAAGGCTAATCTATAACCATCACTGGCAACAAGCCTTAAATATCCACCTTTTGCTTCCCAGTAAACTCCATTTAAAGCTCTCATTGCACTTTCAGTAGAAGCGCAAAATAAAACTCTATCAATCATTTCTGATAATATTGATGTTTCCAATTCAAATTTTATACCAGATTCCTCTAATTCTATTTGTGGGAATTTGTCAGGTTCCGAATGTGTTGAAAGATTAAATGAACTTTTTCCACTTTTTAAAACGAGTTTTCCCATATCATAGCTAAACAATATTTGTTCTGTATCAACGTTTTTTACTATTTCCTCTAATAATTTTGCGTCTACTGCGAATTTTCCATTACCGTTAATTTCATAAACATTTAATTTTGAGATGACAAATGTTTGCATATCTGTGGCGTATATTTGTGTTTCATTTTCAAGGGAAAAAAGCAGACACTGCAAAATAGGGTCTACTGTCTTTGATCCTACTGCATTTGCTGCTACTGATATTTTCTTTTCTAATTCACTTTTATTTATTAGGAAACTTAACATCAAATCCCTCCTTATAATGTCTTTTCTTAATATTTTACCACAAATTTGTGATAAAATAAAAAAGAGGTGATATGATGATAGCTTTTATAGGGGAAAGTTTAGTAGATTTAATATCAAGTGATGGTGAAAATTTTACTAAAAGAATAGGGGGAAGTCCATTAAATATTGCACGCAATTTAAATCAATTTAACATAAAAACGGTGGTAATTTCAAGGGTGGGGAATGATTTTTTTGGAAAAGAAATAATTCAAACGCTTGAAGGGGAAAATATTAAAACCAATTACATACAAGTTGGTAGTGGAAATACCTCTACGGTTATAGTGTTTGCTTCTAAAGGTACGCCTGATTTTATCCCTTACAGAGATGAAGATATGAACTTGGAAATTCCAAACTTAGATTTTGAAAAATTTGAATTTATTCATTTAAGTTGCTGGGCTATTACAAATGGAATTGAAAAAATAAAACATATTTTGACTAAAACTAAAATTGCATTTGATCCCAATTGTAGGAAGAAAATTTTTCCATGTAAAAAGATAAATCTTGATTTTGTGTACGAGGTTTTAAAAAATACTTTTATTGTAAAGCCTTCACTTGATGATGCTAGGGAAATTTTTGGGCCATTACCAAGAACAAGATATATAGAGTTATTACACGATTTTGGAATAAAATACGTTATTTTAACAATGGGAGAGGAAGGTGCGTTAGTTTCAGATGGCAAAAAGATAGAACATATAAAAATTCCAGCAAAAAAAGTTGTTGATACAACAGGAGCAGGAGATGCTTTTTGGTCTGGGATTTATTATGGATTATTAAACAACTTTTCAATATTTAAAGCGGCATTATTTGGAACAATAATTTCATTGCATGTTATTGGAGAAGTAGGAGGGGTTGTAAAACTAAAGGATATATCAGAATATCTTGAAGAGGTGGAAAGATATGAAAATAGCGTTCTTTAATCCACAAGGAAATTTTGACAAAAAAGATAGCCACCTTACGGAGCACCCAGATTTTGGGGGTCAACTGATATATGTTAAAGAATTAGCAAAAGCTATGGGAAAAATGGGGAATAAAGTAGATATTATTACAAGAAAAATAATTGACAAAAAATGGCCGGAGTTTTCAGGTGACTTTGATTATTACCCAGATGCTGAAAACGTAAGGATTGTAAGAATTGCATTTGGAGGAGATAAATTTTTAAATAAGGAAAGATTATGGGACTTTTTGGGTGAATATGTAAAGAACATATATAGATTTTATCAAAAGGAAGGGTTTCCAGATTTTGTTACTACTCATTATGGTGATGGTGGTATTGCAGGAGCAATGTTTAAGAAACTAACCCACATTCCTTACTCGTTTACGGCTCATTCTCTCGGCGCACAAAAAAAGGATAAATTCAAAAATGCAAAAGATGCAGAGGAAAGATACAGGTTTTCAATAAGGATTAGCGCGGAAAAGGTTGCAATGAAATATGCAAGTTTTATTGTAACAAGTACACAACAAGAAAAAGAAGAACAATATTCGCACAACGAGTATATAGATGTATACCCTGAGATAAAAGATAAGATATTTGTAATACCACCTGGGGTAAATACAAATATTTTTTATCCCGATGATACAGATGAATATAAATTTTCAAAGCTGCCAATTATAGTTTCAAGCAGGTTAGACCCAAAAAAAAACATTGAATTTGTTATAGAAAGCTTCAACAAATATTTAAAAGACGGTTTTGAATTGATTATTGTACTGAGAAAAAAACCGGAAGAATACACAGGATATGAAAGGCAATTAATTGAAAAAGCCAAAAAAGCTAAAGGTAAATTTTTAGTAATCACTTCCCAAAAAGAATTGGCAAAGTTATATAACTCTGCAGCAAAACATAGAGGTATATTTGCCTTAACATCACATTATGAACCTTTTGGCCTTGCAATAATAGAAGCAATGGCATGTAAATTACCGGTGATTTCAACAAGAAATGGGGGACCTGTAGAAATATTAGATAACGGAAAGTATGGGCATCTTGTTTCAACGCATGAAGAATTCAAGGAAGCAGCGTTGAAAATAAAAGATAATTACGAAAAATTGAGCGAAGAAAGTTATAAAAGAGTAATGGAAAAGTATACATGGGAAAGGTGTGCAAAAGAATATCTGAATTTGATAGAAAAGGAAAATGTAATTCTTCCAGAATTTTTTGAAAAACAAATGGGGTGAGTAAATGCAGAAATTTTACCTTATTCTCATTACCGTATTTGGAATATTGTTTTTATTTACATTTTTTTCATACGAAAACGTAAAGGAAAAATATGAATATGCGCAAAAGTTAAATAAAGCGTATGAGATGTTTGTAAACGGTGATGTGAGGTTTGAGGATTATATTACAAAGAACAAATTAGACGAACTAAATTATTTATTAGAAAGGAAGTAGGTATGAAGGACGTACAAAGTGAAAAGGATACCAGAGAAATTCCATTAAAACATGTTGGAATAAAAAAATTGAAATATCCCGTACAGGTGCTTGATAGGGAAAATAAGGTTCAAAATACAGTAGCAGATATAAATATGTATGTAGATCTTCCAAAGGATTTTAGAGGAACGCACATGAGCAGGTTTTTGGAAGTGTTTAACAAATTTCATTTAAAAATAGACCCTAAAACGATTAAAAAGATTTTAGACGATTTAAAACAAACATTAAAAGCGCAAAGTGCAAAAATTGAGATAATGTTCCCGTATTTTTTAAAGAAAAAAGCACCTGTAACAAAAATAGAAAGCTACATGGAATATTTATGTGGTTTTAGTGCATATGATGGTCCACAAAAATGTGAATTTTATACAATAGTTGAAGTCTCAGTTCAAACATTGTGTCCATGTTCAAAAGAGATAAGTAAATATAATGCACACAATCAAAGAGCGAACGTAAGGATAGAGGTAGAAACTTCTGAACTTGTATGGTTTGAGGAACTTATAGAAATTGCTGAAGATTCCGCAAGTGTTCCTTTATTTTCGCTGTTAAAAAGACCAGATGAAAAGTTTGTTACAGAAAAAGCCTATGAAAATCCAAAATTTGTTGAAGATGTGGCAAGGGATATAGCAATCAGGTTAAAAGATAATCCAAAGATTAATTGGTTTAAGGTTGAGGTGGAAAGCTACGAATCAATACATAATCATAATGCATTTGCATGTGTAGATTCAACAATAATGGAGGTGTAAGTGTGAACGAACAAAAAATTTTAACATTACTTGGTTTTGCCTCAAAAGCAAAAAAATTGGTATATGGTAAGGATAATATAAGAGACTATATAAAAAATACTAAATTAAGGAATAAAATAATAGTAATGGCAAAAGATACAGGTGAAAGAGTAAAAAAAGACGTGAAAATAAGATGTGAAATTTCTAATGTTCCATATATAGAAATTGCAACAAAAGAAATTTTATCAAAGGCTACGGGGATGTTCAACATATCCGTTTTAGGGGTTTTAGATGAAAGTATGGTGAAAAGTATATTAGCTTTTTCCAAAGAGGGGGGGAACAATGAAAATATTAACTCTTAATGAATATTCTCTTATTGATTTTGTAAACTTGGTAAATAAAGTCTTTCAAGATTACACTGTGCCAGTAAATTGGAATGTGGTAAATTTTGAAATGGATGTTAGGGAAAATTCTATTTCACTTGAAGATAGCTTCATATTTTTAAAAGGACAAAAACCAGTGGGATTTATAGTAAATAGCATAAGGCATGAAAGGGCGAGAATTGATGCGATGGGAGTAATAAGAGAAGAGAGGGGTACTGGAACAGCAAGTTTTATCTTAGAACATGCTACAAACTACCTAAAATGGAAAGGTATTCAAAACATATCTTTGGAAGTAATTACAAAAGATTTAAGGGCATACAAATTCTATGAAAAACACGGTTTTAGAGAAATAAGAAAATTGCATCTAATGGTAAAAAAAGATATGGATTTTGAACCTGTGGAATTTCGGGCTATAAAGGTGGAACCAAGGTATGTGTATACAGTTTCTTTAAACTTACAACTTTCTGGTAGAAAGCCGAACTGGCAAAGAGAACCAGTTACTTTACTACTTGCAGATGGTAGATACAAATATGTAAGATTAATAACTAAGAATACAGAGGGCTACCTTGTGTGGGGGAAAAATGAAGATAACAGTGTGTACATTGTAGATATGGGAACCAAAGAAGAGTGGAATGAACTTGCAAAATGTGCGCTAAACTTTTTAAATACCGAAACAAATTGCAGTATTGTTTCTGCAACTTCTGTTCCTGAAGATGATCCATTATTTAATGCACTAAAAGAAAATGGTTTTGAATCAATTTTAACCCAATCTGAAATGCGTAAAAAATTGTAATGAAAGGGGATATTTATGGAGAAACTTAAAAATCATTTAAAAAGATTATCTAAATTTGAAAATGCCCTAGCCCTTCTACATTGGGATATGGAAACGTATATGCCATCGAATGCTGCGGAAAGAAGGGCAAAGATAATAGGGGAAATATCAACTTATGTTTTTGAAGAATTTGTTTCTGAGAAAACAAAAGAATATTTAGAATCAGCAAATCCGAAAACTTCAGAAGATGAAGCTATAATAAGACTAGTAAAAAAAGAGTTGGAAAAGGTTGAAAAAATTCCACCAAAGCTTTTTAAAGAACTTCAAATTGCAAATGCATTGTCACAGCAAGCATGGCAAAAGGCAAAGGAAAAGGCAGCATTCAATATATTTAAACCTCATTTGGAAAAGGTGGTTAAACTTCAAAAAGAAGTAATAGAACATATTGGCTATGAAAAGAATAGATATGACACACTTTTAGACAATTACGAACCTGGACTTAAAACAGAAACATTAAAAAAGATCATACCAACTCTTAGAAAATTTTTAGTGGATTTCGTAGATGAATTAGAGAATGGTGAAAAGCCAAACACAGATATTTTAGAAGGGGAATACGATGTAGAAAAACAAAGAGAATTTTCTTTAGAACTTTTGAAAATGCTAAACTATGATTTGACATCTGGAAGGTTAGATGCATCAGCACATCCATTTACAATTTCAATTTCTCATAATGATGTAAGGATTACTACTAGATTTGACAAATATGATATTAAAAATTCTATTTTTAGTACCATCCATGAATGTGGACATGCTTTATATGAACAAGGAATACCAGAAGAATACAGAGAGCTTCCTATTGGCGATGGGGCATCAATGGGAATACATGAAAGTCAGTCAAGGTTTTGGGAAAATATTGTGGGAAGAAGCTTAGAGTTTTGGAATTTTGTATATCCTACATTTGTAAAGTATTTCCCAAGGTTCAAAGATGTAGAAGTAGAAGAATTTTGGCGTGCAATAAATATTGTTGAAAGGTCTTTAATACGTACAGAAGCTGATGAGGTAACGTACAACCTTCATATTATGCTAAGATTTGAACTTGAAGAGGCGTTAATAAATGACAAAATAACCGTTGAAGAATTGCCAATGCTTTGGAATGAAAAGATGAAAGAATATTTAAATATAACACCAAAAAATAATGCTGAAGGTGTATTACAGGATGTTCACTGGGCACATGGCTCTTTTGGTTATTTTCCATCTTACATGTTGGGTAATTTATACGCATCGCAGATATTATTTGCTATGAAAAAAGATATACAGAATATAGAGGAAAAAATACAATCAGGTCAGTTTGATGAAATACTTTCATGGTTAAGAAATAAGATACACTCAAAAGGAAAAGTTCTTGAACCAAACGAACTTATTAAGGAAATTTCAGGTGAAGAGTTAAATCCTAACTACTTTGTAAGTTATATAAAAGAAAAATATTCAAAGGTTTATAGGATAACTCATTAGGTTATAAACGGTCTTTTTGTTACTAAAAGAGCAGCAAAAAATAGTCCAAGCCAAAAGGCTTGGACTTTTATTAGGGATGGACTCTATACAAGGTTCTTGGGAATGGTATAGCTTCTCTTATGTGTTCTAATCCAGCAATCCAAGCTATTGTTCTTTCTATACCCAACCCAAATCCACTGTGTGGGACAGAACCAAATTTTCTTAGGTCTAAATACCAATCGTATGCTTCCACTGGTAGGTTGAATTCTTTTAATCTTTCTACAAGTAAATCATAGTCGTGAATCCTTTGAGATGCACCTATTATTTCACCATAACCTTCTGGAGCAATAAGATCATCACAAAGAACCACGTCTGGATTTTCTGGATCTGGTTGCATGTAAAATGCCTTTGCTTTTCTTGGATAATGCGTTACAAAAACAGGTTTTTCAAATTGTTTTGCAATTTCCGTTTCTTCATCTCCACCAAAATCGTCTCCCCATTCTATATCGTATCCTTTCTTTTGGAGGAGTTTTACCGCTTCTGTATATGTAATCCTTGGAAATGGTGGTTCAATCTTTTCTAACTTGGATGTATCCCTATTTAGTGCGTGTAGATGTTCTGATGCATTTTCCAAAATGTATTTAATAATATAACTTACAAGATTTTCCTGAAGTTTTAAATTATCCTCGTGTTCATAATATGCTACTTCTGCTTCGTTCATCCAAAATTCTATTAAATGTCTTCTTGTTTTTGATTTTTCTGCCCTAAAGGTTGGTCCCAAATTAAAAACTTTTCCAAGTGCCATACATGCGGCTTCTAAATATAATTGCCCAGTTTGGGCAAGGTATACCTTTCCATAATCAAAGTAATCTATTTTAAATAAATTACCGGCAGATTCTCCTATTGCTCCTGTGAAAATAGGTGTATCAACTTGTATAAAGCCGTTTTCCCAATAAAATTTTCTAATGGCTTTTAACACAGTATCTCTAATATTTAAAATATGCATTTGTCTTCGTGAGCGGAGCCATAAATGTCTATGATCCATCAAATACTCTATACTATGATCTGGTTTATTGATGGGAAAATCTTCGCTAGGTATTTGTACAGGAGTTACATGAGTTGCGTGAATCTCTACACCACCTGGAGCTCTTTGTTCTTCTTTTACTATTCCCTTCACAATTAATGACGATTCCATTCTGAGTTTTCTTGTATTTTTAAACGTTTCTTCATCTACGGAAGATGCTTCAACCACCACTTGAACTATACCAGTACCATCACGCATGTTTATAAAAGCAATTTTCCCGCTACTTCTGCTTCTCCAGACCCATCCTCTTAACTCTACTTCTTTTCCAACGTAATTTTTTAAATCTCTAATGTAAACCCACATGCTTAACACCTCCTATTTTTACCAAGGCTTCCTTCCCGTTGGTTGCTTATAGCCATCTAGAACATCTTGAGCATAGTCTAAAATATCTTTTGAAAAAATAATTAGTCCACTTTCTCTAAATATTTCATTTATATATATCTTTTTTTCCCCACCAAGCCAAATTGCGGAGTTTTTAAGAATTTTAATCCTTATATCTTCAGTATTTAGACTTTTTATTTTCCAAAATAATTTGATTTTATCTATATAATCTTCCAAATCCTCTTTTAAAATCACTGTACCTTTATATCCCATCTCTTTTATTTTTTTTAACTCAAGCTCAGATTCTACAAAAATAGGGTATGTTGCATTTCTTGTATTTAAAGAGTATATGATTTCTGTATCGATTATTTTTCCATTGAATAAAGGTATAACTCCTGCGGTTAAAAGTCCTTTTGAAAATAATGAATACACATGTGCCGTAATAAAAGCAGAAGAATTTACCCTGTGAAATGGTTCTTTATCATCGATACTCAAAGAATCAAGAACACCAACCACATAAGCATCATAACCTTCATTTTTCAGTATATATCCCGCTGCAACTCCAGCATTATATGATAATGTTAAATCACCTAAACTTCCAAGACAAATTAATGAAACGTTCTTTAAAATATTTTCAAGTGGGATATACGCAATTTTAGCAGATAATAAGATCTGAAAATAAATTGTTAAGAATAAAAAAAACGCCATTTTGATCGTTCGAAGGGGCAATATAATCCGCCTCCCTTTTAAGTTCAGCCACAGCGTTTTCTACTGCTATGGAAATGTCAGCTATTTTGAACATAGAAATATCATTGTGATTATCTCCAAACACTACTAATTTTTCATTTATTTCCAATTTTTTTAGCAAAAATTTTAAAGCTTTTCCCTTGCTAACATTCTTTGGTACTATGTCTAAAAATATATCCATACTTTTAAAAGCGTCTACATTTAAATTCAACTTTTTTATTTTGTCTTTTAAAGTGTTTATCTTTTCTGAATGTGCTATTGATAGTATTTTTGTGGGGGTTTTTTTATAAATTAATTTTACCAAATCATCTACTATGTAGTAATCTACATCTGCATGCTTTGCATATGATTTTATTTCATCGTTATCTTCTTCTCCATAGAGTTTGTCATCAACATATACCTGTCTATGAACGTTTTCTTCTCTTAAAAAGCTAATTATCTTACTTGCATTATCGAAATCTATACTTTTTTCATATGCAACTCCTTTGTTTGGTAAATGAAGCATACCACCATTATATGCAATTATGGGATATTCTTTTTGAAAAAATTTGTTTATCACCTTTCTTACAGAAACAAGCATTCTACCACTTGCAAAGACGATTTTATGGCCACATTTTTCCAGCGATTTTAAAAATTCTATTGTTTCAGTTGAAATAGTATAATCTTTTTTTAAGAGGGTTCCATCTAAATCAAATACAAATACCATAAAATCACCTTTCTAGTTTTCTTTTAATTTCTAGTACTAATCCTTCAGCTGTAGCCAAATTTGTAGCAAGTGGTACGTTATGAACATCGCAAACTCTAAGAAGTGCAGAAACATCTGGTTCATGAGGTTGAGCAGTTAATGGATCTCTTAGGAAAATAACAAAATCAATTTCGCCATTTGCCACTAAAGCCCCTATTTGCAAATCTCCACCATATGGACCAGATTCTAATTTTGTTACTTTTAATCCTATTTTTTCCTCAATAATTTTACCCGTAGTTTTAGTGGCAAATAGCACACATTTTTCAAATACACTTTTCCATTCCTTTACAAACATAGCTAAATCGAGTTTTTTCTTATCGTGTGCAATTAGAGCAACTCTTAGCATTTTCTCACCTCACATATTTTCTCACCTCACATTATTATTTATTATATCACAGTTGTGATATAATAAATACGAATTTTTTATTAGGGGGGATGGTATGAAAAATTACAAAAAGTTGTTTTTACTTGGTTTTGGTTTTTTTGGTATTAGTATACTTTGGCCGTTGTACAATGCTTATGTACCAATATTTTTAAAAGATTTTTCACTTTCTTCAACAAGTATAGGTTTTGTTATGACAATTGATAATATTTTTGCTATTTTTATGCTACCACTTATTGGGGTATTAAGTGATCAGACACGCTCAAGATTTGGAAGAAGAATGCCGTATATCCTTATTGGAGCTCCTTTAGGTGCTTTGTTTTTCTCGCTTATACCCTTTGCAAGAACTCTCCACCTTTTGTGGTTTTTTATGTTGAACATCATATTCATGAATTTTTTTATGGCACTTTTTAGATCCCCTGTAATTGCATTAATGCCTGATATTACGCCTCCAAAATATAGAAGTCAAGCAAATGGCATAATTAATTTCATGGGAGGGTTAGGTGCACTTCTTGCTTATTTTGCTGGAAAGCCCCTCTATGATAAAAATTATGCATTGCCATTTTGGCTTGGTGCAATAATCATGTTAGTTGCTTCTCTTTTAGTGGTAATTTTTATTAAGGAGGATGAAAAATATAAAATAAGGACTGGAGAAAAAGTAAAATTTTCAAGTGTGTTTTCAAAAAGTTTTGGGGAATTAAAAATAAATCTTAAGGAAGTATTCTTTTCAAAGGAAAAAAGTTTACTAATGATTCTTATTGCTATTTTATTTTGGTTTGTTGGTTACAATGCATTGGAAACTTTTTTCACAAGTTATGCAAAATTTAGAGTTGGTATTAGTGAAAGTACTGGTGCGTTTATACTTGGATTTTTTTCGTTAACTTTTATGTTATTTTCCATACCAGCGGGTATTATTGGCTCAAAAATAGGCAGAAAAAAGACAATGACTATTGGGCTAATGATAGTTGCATTGATTTCTCTTTTAACTGTAATTTCAACTTATATTTTTAAAGATACTGGAACAATAACAAGATTATTATTTATATATTTTACATTAGGTGGTATAGGTTGGGCTATGGTTAATGTTAATTCTTTACCTACAGTTGTTGATATGACAAGTGAAGAAAAATTAGGAGGATATACGGGTCTTTACTACTTTTTCTCAATGAGTGCTAATATAATTGCTCCTCCACTTTCTGGTTTTTTCATAGATAAGTTGGGATATGATTCTTTGATATACTTTTCAACAGTTTCATTTGTAATTGCGACAATATTCCTTCAGTATGTACGAAGAGGAGATGTTAAGTAATTACATTTTTTACCAAAGAAACATTTACTACACAACGGTTTTTTTCTACAGTATTTTTTTGCGTGTTCTACTATTAATCCGTGAAATTCTTGATAAAGTCTTGTGTCTTTAGGATAGTTTTTATGAAACAATTCTTGTATTTTATCGTAATCTTCAATGTTTAAGCCATATATTCTTTTTAATAATCTTTTTGTATATGCATCAACAACAAAAATGGGAAATTCAAATGCATACAACAAAATGGAATCGGCAGTTTCTTTGCCGATTCCTTTAATTTTTAATAGTTTTTCCCTTAGATTTGGTTCTTTTTCCACATATTTTAGGTTAAAGTTGCGTTTTTTTAGAAAATTAAGTAAATTTTTAATCCTTTCTGCTTTTATATTGAAAAAACCTGCAGGTTTAATAATCTCTGCTAATTTTTCTTTTGGTGTGTCATAAAGGAAAAATAGTAAATTATCTTTTGTGGTAAATTTATAAATATTTTCCATTGCTTTTTCAACGTTCTTCCAATTGGTGTTTTGGGTTAGTATTGCAGTAATTAATATTTCAGTTGAAGTTCCTGGCCACCATTTTCCCAATTTTCCATATTCTTTTTTTAGTAAATTATACAAATTTTTCAAATTTATACCTCCGCTACTGCTTCTATTTCAATATCAGAATCCTTTGGAAGTTTTGAAACTTCTACAACAGCCCTTGCAGGTTTATGACCGTTGAGTAGTTTTTCGTAAATTTCGTTAAATTCAGAAAATTTTGAGATGTCTTTCATATAAACATTTACCTTTACAATTTTTTCAATAGAGCTACCCGCTTCTTTTAAAATTAATTCAATGTTTTTCATAATTATCTCTGTTTCTTTTTTTATGTTTCCTTTTATTAATTCACCAGAATCTGTTATTGGAAGTTGTCCAGATACAAATACCAGATTTCCCGTTTTAACGGCTATGGAATATGGACCTATAGCCTTTGGGCCATTTTTTGGATTAATTAATTGCATTTTTACACCTCCTGATTTTTTATTTTCTCAATCACATACTCTTCTATATTCCTCTCTTTCGAACTTATCTTTATCCCTATCAGATATATCTCTTTCCCTACGTATTTCTCATAATACCTCTTCTCTTTTATCTGTCTTATCCCTTCCCTTGCTCCTTTGTCTATCTTTATCTCAAATATGTATACCTTTCCCCTTTCTTCTATCACTATGTCACTCCTACCTATACTCGTTAATTCCTCTGCTGTCACATTCACTCCCGCTGACGCTATTATCGTGTATATCAATGAATGATAATATCTCTCTTCTCCCCTGTGTAAATTGTATGGTATACTGCTTATTATCCTCTTTATCTCTTCTATCATTCTTCTTATGTCATTTTTTTCTAACGACTTTATTATCTCTCTATTTACCTCTTTTATCTTTTCTTTTTCTACTCCATAATTTGCCTCTAATATTAACTTTGAAAAGCTGTTCCTCACTTCTATGTTCGGATAGTCTAATATGTATTCTTCTTCAAATCCATACCTTCTTACATCTTTAAATGTCAAATATCCCGCCTGGGCAAAGAATATGTTCGCATTCGCATCTTCTATCTCCCTCGTCGTAAAATCCATTGCACTTACCGGATATTTCACTAGCTCTTCATATGTCACTTTCCTCCCCTTTATGTATTCGTACAAAAACGATGGTGACCCACTTTCAAACCAATAGTTCTTAAATTCTCTCTCTTCAAAAAATCTCAATATCGAAAATGGATTGTATACACTCCTCCTCCCATCAAATGAAAATCCATTGTAGTATTCTTTCAGGTTCTCTATTAACTCTTCTTTCCCCATCCCTATCTCTCTTGCCGTCTCTTCTATGTGTTCTTTGAAATAATACTCTAGCTCCTCTTGTGTGTACCCTAGCATCTGTGAATATTTCTTGTTCAACGATATGTCATTCAAATTGTTTAATGCCGAAAATACCCCTGTCTTTGTAAACTTCGTTATCCCTGTCATAAAAACAAATTTTATGTATTCATCTTTCGATTTTATCGTAACGTAGAAATCCCTTAATATCTCTCTATACCTTTCTGCTTTCTCTTTGTTCGTTACATTGTCTAGTATCGGTTTCTCGTATTCGTCTACCAATATTACTACTCGCCCTTTTTGTGAAAGCTTTATTATCAACTCATTAAACGCAAATTTATAATCTTCCTCTTTTATTTCTATCCCATTCCTTTCCCCTTCTAATTTTATTATTTTTGCTAAGCTTTTTTTTAATCTTTCTTCGTTATCTGTTGCAACATCCAGTAAATTTATACGTACAATGGGATACTTTTTAAAATCCCACTTGTCGTATATGTATGTTCCTCTGAAAAGTTCTTTCTCCCCTTTGAATATGTAATACAACGTCGATATCGTTAAACTCTTCCCAAACCTCCTTGGTCGTGATAAAAAGTAAAACTTCCCACTTGTCATTAAATCATACAAATATTTTGTTTTATCTACATAAACATAATTTTCTTCTACTATTTCTCTATAATCCTGTACCCCTATCGGTAGCTTCTTCATTTCTACACCTCTTCCTTCTATCCTCCTACTTTCTCAATCACATACTCTTCTATATTCCTCTCTTTCGAACTTATCTTTATCCCTATCAGATATATCTCTTTCCCTACGTATTTCTCATAATACCTCTTCTCTTTTATCTGTCTTATCCCTTCCCTTGCTCCTTTGTCTATCTTTATCTCAAATATGTATACCTTTCCCCTTTCTTCTATCACTATGTCACTCCTACCTATACTCGTTAATTCCTCTGCTGTCACATTCACTCCCGCTGACGCTATTATCGTGTATATCAATGAATGATAATATCTCTCTTCTCCCCTGTGTAAATTGTATGGTATACTGCTTATTATCCTCTTTATCTCTTCTATTAATCCCTTTATCTCTCCCTTTTCTATCTTCTCATATATCCTATTCTCAATCTCTTCTGTCCCTTCTATCCCATAATTTGCCTCTAATATTAACTTTGAAAAGCTGTTCCTCACTTCTATGTTCGGATAGTCTAATATGTATTTTTCCCTTAATCCTATTTTTTTTACTCCTTTAAACGTCAAATATCCCGCCTGGGCAAAGAATATGTTCGCATTCGCATCTTCTATCTCCCTCGTCGTAAAATCCATTGCACTTACCGGATATTTCACTAGCTCTTCATATGTCACTTTCCTCCCCTTTATGTATTCGTACAAAAACGATGGTGACCCACTCTCAAACCAATAGTTCTTAAATTCTCTCTCTTCAAAAAATCTCAATATCGAAAATGGATTGTATACACTCCTCCTCCCATCAAATGAAAATCCATTGTAGTATTCTTTCAGGTTCTCTATTAACTCTTCTTTCCCCATCCCTATCTCTCTTGCCGTCTCTTCTATGTGTTCTTTGAAATAATACTCTAGCTCCTCTTGTGTGTACCCTAGCATCTGTGAATATTTCTTGTTCAACGATATGTCATTCAAATTGTTTAATGCCGAAAATACCCCTGTCTTTGTAAACTTCGTTATCCCTGTCATAAAAACAAATTTTATGTATTCATCTTTCGATTTTATCGTAACGTAGAAATCCCTTAATATCTCTCTATACCTTTCTGCTTTCTCTTTGTTCGTTACATTGTCTAGTATCGGTTTCTCGTATTCGTCTACCAATATTACTACTTTCTCCCCCTTTTTCTCTGATAATGTAATAATTAGTTCATCAAATGAATACTTGAAATGATTACTTTCAAGGCTTAGATTATATTTCTTTGCTTCCTTTTTAATTATTCTTAGTAACCCTTCTTTTAAATCATTTTCTGTTTCACTAACTACATCTAATAAACTTATTTTTATCACAGGATACTCTTTAAAATCCCACTTGTCGTATATGTATGTTCCTCTGAAAAGTTCTTTCTCCCCTTTGAATATGTAATACAACGTCGATATCGTTAAACTCTTCCCAAACCTCCTTGGTCGTGATAAAAATATTGGTACTTCTGAGCTTATTAGTTCGTATATGTATTTCGTTTTATCTACGTAAACGTAATCCCCCTCTATTATCTTTTTGTAATCCTGTACCCCTATCGGCAGCTTTTTCATTTCTACACCTCCGTAAAGATTATATCACATTGCTCATTTTCAAAGAAAAAAATATGATGTACAATTGTATTGGTGTTCATAAACCAAAAAGAATAGGGTGAAAAAATGATATTTAACATATCGAAAATTAGAACTTACTTTTTTTGTCCAAAGAAATTTTTTTTAGAATCAAAAAATGAAAGTTTTGATAATACATTAAGCTATTTACCTAAAAAGGGGAAAGAGAATATATCTTTGGCGTATGATTTTCTTGGTGTGACTTTAGTTGTAAAAAACGTTGAAATAATAATTGGTGAAAAAATAACAATTATTTCTAGAAGAAGGGGAAAAAGGCTTTATCAGTATCATTACCTTGAGGCTGCTGGATATGCCTATGTTGTTTCAAAATTTACGAATAAGGAAATAGAAGTAATTTTTAAGAGTAACTACTACAACGTAAAAATGCCTTGGGAAAAATACATAAATTCATTTCAAAACGCTATTCAGTATTTTTCCGAAAATAACTATTTTAGACCTAAATTAAACCCTGAATGTAAGTTTTGCAAGTACAGTTTTGAATGTACTAATGAACTTATGGCGTATAGAGATATTTCTTTAATAAGGGGAATTGGAAAGTATAGGCTTGAAAAGCTAAAAGAATACGGTATAAATACATTGGATGATTTGGTTGAAAATCAAAAAAAAGTTAAAGAAATTTTTAAGGGGAAAACAAATAAAATCATTGCACAGGCAAAAGCTTTTTTAGAAAAAAAGGTGATATTGATAAATTCAATATCTAGATTAAGTTCCGGGATATTTCTTGATATAGAAAGCTACAACGATTTTCATTTCCTGTTTGGAGTTCTATATAATGATAGATATATTCCGTTTTTATCCACCAAAAAAAAGGAGGAAAAAATTGCAGTAAAAAATCTATTAAAATTTTTAAAGGAAAAAAATTTACCTGTATATCATTATTATAATTATGAACCTTTGCAAATAAACAAGTTAATAAAAAAATACAAATTAAGAAATCCAAAGTTAGTATTTGTTGATCTGTACACAATTTTTTCCAGAAACATTGCGGTACCAACTATTTCATATTCTTTAAAATCACTGGCAAAATATTTTGGTTTTAACTGGAGAACAACCTTAAATGGAAACAACGTCGTACAAAAGTTTGAAGAATTTTTGCGAACAAAAGATAAATCAATTTTGAAAGAAATTTTGAAATATAATGAGGATGATGTAAGAGCCACAAAGCTTTTATTAGATGTTGTTAACAAAATTTCAAGTTAATTTTTCATTATTTTTTTGCTATTAACAGAGAAATTTTTCAAAAAGTGGAAATAATGATAATTAGCTAGCAAAAATAAATAAGTTTTCATATTCCAAATAATTAACAAATTTTAACTTTCTTAACTTAATCTTTTTTTCACATGTATTGAGATGTAACAAAACATATGCTAACCTTTATAACGAGCAGCGACCCCCTATCCCCCCTTGGAACCAGTTTTCCAAGAAATAGGCCCCAGATATTACATCTGGGGCTTTGTTTTTGTGGTATAATCTTAAAAGGGAGGAATTATATGAGAAATTCTCCGCACAATATAGAGGCCGAACGAGCTGTGATTGGAAGTATTTTAATAAATCCAGAAACAGTGGAAGCGATAGTTCCCATAGTATCTTCCAGGGATTTTTATGATCCAAAAAATGTTGAAATATTCAAGGTCATAGAAGAGCTTTATGATGAGGGCATTCCCATTGATTTGATATCAATTTGTGATAGGTTAAGAACAAAAGGAAAGCTTGAATTTGTCGGTGGGGAACTCTATGTAGCACAACTTGCTGATATTGTTCCTACTTCCGCACATGTTGAAACTTATGCACAAATAGTGCGAGATAAATCAATTTTAAGAGCTTTGATATCAGCGGCTTCTAAAGTAGTGGAAGATGCAACTTCCGATAGAGATGTAGATGATATTTTAGACGATGCAGAAAGGTTAATTTTTGAAATTGCGGAATCTAAAACCTCCAAAACATACCTTCCAATGAATACCATTCTGCACCAAGTTTTTGAAAACATTGAAAGTTTGAGAGAAAAGAACAAATCTGGAACTTTAAAGCCAGTTACAGGAATTCCGACTGGATATACAATATTGGACGAGATGACATCAGGTTTTCATAAATCAGACCTTATTATCCTAGCTGCACGGCCAAGTGTTGGAAAAACTGCTTTTGCACTTAATATTGCCAGGAACATGGCAATTGAGGCAAATATACCTGTGGGTATTTTTAGTTTGGAAATGAGCAAAGAGCAACTTGCTCAAAGATTGTTGGGCATGGAAGCATTCATTGAATTACAGAAAATCAGGAGGGGAAATATTTCAGACGAGGAGTGGCAAAGGCTTTTAGTTGCAACAGATAGGTTATACAAAGCGAATATAATAGTAGATGATGAAGCTAATCTTGATCCAAGGTCATTGAGGGCAAAAGCAAGGAGGATGAAAAAGGAGTACGGAGTTGAGGTTATATTTGTTGATTATTTGCAATTAATGAGTACAAAATCGTATAGGGAAAATAGACAACAAGAAATATCTGAAATTTCCCGTTCTTTAAAGCTTCTTGCAAGGGAATTAAATATAGTGATAGTTGCATTATCACAGCTGTCTCGTGCAGTAGAGCAAAGGGAAGATAAAAGACCGAGATTAAGTGATTTAAGAGAGTCAGGTTCAATTGAGCAGGATGCGGATATGGTGCTATTTTTGTACAGGGAAGAATATTACAAAAAAGAAAAAACAACGGAACCTCATATTACAGAGGTTTTAATAGGAAAACAAAGAAATGGACCAATAGGTACTGTAAAACTTTCTTTTGATCCAAAATACACCGCATTTTACAACATAGATTTAGCACATGGAGGTTAAAATATGAAAGCAATTTATCCTGGATCTTTTGATCCAATAACATACGGTCATTTGGATATTATAAAACGTGCAACAAAGATATTTTCAGAAGTTTATGTGGTAGTTATGGAAAATAAAAGAAAAAATTATACTTTCACACTTGAGGAAAGGATAAAAATGATAGAGGAATGTACAGAAAATATTAAAAATGTAAAAATAGACTATTTTAGAGGTCTTCTTATAGATTATTTAAAAATGCACAAAATAGACGTTATAATAAGAGGTCTAAGGGCAGTTACGGATTTTGAGTATGAACTACAAATGGCTATGGCTAATAAAGAAATGTGTCCTAATGTTGATACAGTTTTTTTGATGACAGATAAAAAATATTCTTTTATATCGTCAAGTTTGGTAAAAGAAGTGGCATATTTTGGTGGAGATATATCAAGATGGGTACCAAAAAGCGTAGAAAGAAAATTACGTAAGAAAGTAAACGGAGTGTGAAAATATGGGGAAATGTCTTTTATCTGTTGCTATGATAGTTAAGAATGAGGAACATAACATAAGGAGATTGTTAGAAAGTATAAAAGATATAGTAGATGAAATTGTTGTTGTTGACACAGGCTCCACAGATAAAACTCCAAAAATAGTTAAAGAGTATACTGATAAACTATATTTTCACCCATGGAAAGGAGATTTTTCAGAGGCAAGAAACAATTCGTTAAGGTACCCCACTTGTGAATGGGTAATAATTCTAGATGCTGATGAAGAAGTAAAAGAAGATTTTAAAGGTATAAGAAGATTTCTGCAAAATCTTCCTGAGGAAATTAATACGGTATATCTTCCTACACTAAGTTACTTAGATTGGGATTTGAAAAAAACAGAAATTGCCACTACGCCTCGGGTTTTTAGAAATGGTACGGTAAAATATAAGAACATTGTACATAACCAAGCGGTATACAAAGGGGAAGTGGTACACGCTCCATTTACTATTTATCATTATGGTTATATTTGGACAAGAAAGTTACGAGAGAAAAAGTATAACAGAACAAGAAATTTAATATTAAGACATCTTGAAAATAAAAATATAAATCCTATTGAAAGAATTTACTATCTTGTGCAGCTTTACAAAACTGAATCAATATCAAAATACAAACACCGAAAGCACGAAGTTGGTTTAAAAACGTTAAACGAAATAAACAAAATACAAAAAATTCCTGCAATTGGTTTGGAATTTCTCTTTTTATTTGGTTTAGATATTTTAAATAAAGGTCTTTTTGAATTTTCGCAAATGATTTTTGAAAGAGCTATAAATGTTTCACCGGATTATCCTGATCCATACTTTGGTTTAATGGCTTTGTATGAGAAAAAAGAAGATTTGGAAAATCAATATAAATATGCAAAACAATTTTTAGAAAAGCTCGAATATGCGGAAAAAAATCCTGAAAAATTTGAATGGACTGTAGTAGGGTTTAAATATAAAGCTGCAGCACATACGATTATGGCAAAGTATAGTATTCTAAAAAGAAATGCGGAAGATTTCAAATATCACATCAAAAATGTGTGTAAAATTGCCCCTAAAACAGGTGAAAATATTAAGAAATTCCTTAAAACAATATTTAAACATTTAAGTGAAGTTGATGATATTAAGTTTCTTAAGGATATAAAATCAACGGTTGAGTTTTTATTAGATTATATGAAAGAAAATAACATTAAAATTGATATTTGGAATGTAATATATCTATTTTTAGATAATAAGATAGTTATAGAGGGAATAGAAGATTTCGTAGAAACACGTTTTCAAAAGTTTGTTATGAAAAGATTGAATGAAAACAAAGATTATCTAATAGATTTTGCCTTTAAAGATTTAGAAGAAGATATAAACTCCATAAAAGAGGTTTTGTTTTTATTCAAACATTTTTCTGAAAATAAAGAAAGGCTTCTTAAAATCCTTGCAAATTTA
This sequence comes from Thermosipho melanesiensis BI429, assembly GCF_000016905.1. Lineage (GTDB taxonomy): Bacteria > Thermotogota > Thermotogae > Thermotogales > Fervidobacteriaceae > Thermosipho > Thermosipho melanesiensis. Next base: position 552,602 of record NC_009616.1, on the reverse strand, counting down.
AGAAAAAAATTCGAAGGGGAGAATCGAGGAATAATATTATCTTTAATAGGTGATACTTATTTAAAGTTAGGAAATTTCAATGCAGCAATATCATCTTACAAGAAAGCCATAGAATTAAACCAATTTATTTCAGTGTTTATAAAGCCGGTTTTAGACGACTTAAAAACAAAACTTGATAAAGAGATTGATGGAACTTTTGAAGAGCTTTTAAATTACTATGGTAAGTTAAAAGAACTTATTTATGAAATGAAAGCAGAGAAAAAGGAGCTTTCCTATTTAAATTTAATATCAGATTCTGATTATGCCAAGTACGTTGCAGCATTGAATACAGAAAATTTAAAAAGAAAAGAAAGATTACTATCCAATATTCAGAATATAAAAGATTTTCCGTTTTATTACTATAGGTTTGCAAAAATATTTGAAGAAAAAGGAAATTACAAAAGGGCTTATTTACTTCACGTGAAAGCCTGTGAGGAAAATCCAAAAATAGGAGATCTTTCATTTGGAAAATATGAATATGATGGATTGTATTTAAATTCCAATCCAAATTTTGGAAGTGAAACAGATGAAATAGTTTGGTGTAAAAATATATCTGAGAGATTTTCTGGTTTTGGAGTAATTAATCCCATTAGAATGTGGAAAAAATCTAAAAAATTCCTTTATGCATATCCGTATCCCACAAATGAATCAATAAAAATTGCAAAAGAAAGAAGGAAAAAATCAGTTAAGAATTGGCCATTTGATATAGATAAAGATTATTTAACTGAGATTATTACTAGATTGAAAGACAAAAAAATTAGGTTTTTGGATGAAAAGGTTCCAAAAAGTCTTTTAGATGAGTTTTCTATATTAGAAGATGAAGAAAGTACTACAATATTTGGGATTACTTTTTTAAACCAATATCCAGATTTGACTATACCATCAAATGTTGAAAAAGGTGCATTTATTTATCTTCAACCTGATTTTGAAGATAAAGATGATATAGTATGGTATAACCCTGAAATTCGTATAATTAAAACAACAAGTCAAATAATAAAAGATTTTGAATTTTTAGGATATAGAGTAGTTGAAATTGTTCCACAGAATTACTTTAGAACAATAATTTTTGAAAGATATTAAAATTTTTCTAAAACAATCCGATAATATAATTGCGGAGTGCCTTGGACATAAAAAAACACACACGGAGGTGGGTAAGGTATGAGGATAAATCATAACATAAGTGCATTAAATGCGTGGAGAAGTATAGGACAAACAAACATGTCCATGTCAAAGACATTAGAAAGACTTTCTTCAGGTCTTAGGATTAATAGAGCAGGAGACGATGCAGCGGGTCTTGCAATAAGTGAAAAGATGAGAGGACAAATTAAGGGTATTAACATGGCAATAAAGAACTCACAAGATGCTATTTCATTGATTCAAACAGCAGAAGGGGCGTTAACAGAAGTACATTCTATTTTACAAAGAATGAGAGAATTAGCAGTTCAAGCATCCTCAGACACAAATACAGATGTTGATAGGAATCAAATTCAAGCAGAACTTGACCAATTAAGAGAAGAAATTGACAGAATTGCAAGAACAACAGAATTTAATACCAAAAAATTGCTTGATGGTAAACTCGAAAGCTTCAGGTCAACGGAAGATATTAAGGTGGTTACAGGTGGTAATATAGCTATAAATGCATCAGCAGCAGGAACAGTAACAGAAGGGACATATATAGTAGAAGTTGGTCAGTTTAATACAGATACAACTTTAGAAGTAAAAGTTACTCTCTTTACAGCAGGTGGATCGAACAGTGTAACAACAACTTATACAAATGGGGAAGCGACAATTGGTGGAGTAAGTATTACTTGGGATACTACGGTTTTTGATGTTAATTTTGCCGATTTTGGAGGGGCATTACCAAGTGGAGAAGTAGTAGATAGTGCGGTAGCAAGGGTTGAAGCGATAAATACAGCGGCAAATCAATTGATATTCCAAATAGGTTCAAACGAAGGACATAATATGCTTACAGGAATAGATGATATGAGTGCAGGGGCATTAGGAATAACAACAACATCACTTGATGTAACGACACAAGATGCGGCAGAAAGGGCAATAATGGTAGTAGACGCAGCGATTCACAAAGTAAGTTCACAAAGGGCAGCACTTGGTGCGGTACAAAACAGGTTGGAACACACAATATCGAACTTAGGAGTAGCGGCAGAGAACTTGACAGCAGCAGAAAGCCGTGTAAGAGATGCAGACATGGCAAAAGAGATGATGGAGTTTACAAAGCAGCAAATACTCTTACAAAGCAGTATGGGGATGCTTGCACAGGCTAATGCGCAACCACAAAATGTATTACAACTCTTGAGATAATAAAGTGGGCCAAAACGGCCCACTTTATTAATTTAATGCAACCTATTTTAATCTTAATAGCTTTAAAATATAATCTTCAAATTCCTGAACAAAATTTTTATATTCTAAATAATTTTTATCAATTTTTCGTTTTGATTGTATAAAATTTTTAAATTCTTCATCCATGATTATTCTTTTTGCAAATTCATAAAATCCATGATAATCGCCCAAATGTGGAAAAATTTTGAATGCGTCATGATAAAACATTGCCGGCAGATAGTTTACTCGTGTTTCAATTGTTTTTTTTCTGGGATCAAGATCTTTAATGAATGTTATTATAGGTAATTCCGCATAATATGCTTCATTAAACGATATTCCTCCACCATTAGGGGCAGAGTTTATATAATAATCGCAACTTTTTAAATAAGATCTTGCATTTAAATCTGGACCTAATAATGCTATTTTCCCGCTTTCAATGTATGATTTCGGAATTAATTCTTTAAAATAATTATCATATTTTGGACCAAAGAATACAAACGTAATATCTTCTATTTCATCTGCAAGTTTTTTTATTACCTCCCAATATTTTTTGTTTTTATATTTTATAGGCCTACCTATTGAAATTATCACTTTGTTTTTTCGAGGAATTTTCAATTGTTTTTTAATATCTAAATTTTTATTAATAATATTCGAATCTACAGGTGGTAATCTAAAGAATATATTTTTTGTTGGAATATTTGGCTCATTTAAACCTGTATAAACAAAATCCAATTTTTTATCAAAATATGGTTCAATATCCTGAGTTATGTGTCTCCCTATTAATTTTGCTGTTTGTTTCAATAATGGATATATTAATATTCCATATGGTGAAAAATAAAAAGAATGGAAAAACGCAATATCTGGATTAATCTTTGAGATATATTCATAATACTGCTTTAAGCGGTATTCCATTTTTTCAGTTGGTTCTGGTATAAAGTAATCAATTTTGTGCTTTTCTAGTATTTTTCTTGCAAAATCAGCATTGTTAAAAGACTTTTCATCCAATAAACTCAAAACATGGTATTCTATATTTTCTCTTGGACTATTAACTATGCTTTCAAAAACAAATCTAAATAAAATTTGAAAATAATCTAATCCATTTAATATATATAAAAAGTGTATTTTATCTTTATCATTATTTTTTGTTTTTGTATTATTAAAATATACTTTATAGAATTTATCGAAATATTCCCAACCTATATTCTCCAAATATTTGAAAGGTTCTTCTGACAAATACTCAAATCTGGAATAACTTTCCATTCTATAATATAAATTTCTCAAAAAATAATCAATTTTATTTTTTAATTCTAACTTTCCGTTAATTAATAGATATTCAACAAGTTTTATATACTTCTCTATCTCGTTTTTATTTAAATAATAATTTAGAAGATATTCATTGTTTTTTAAATAATCCGGTCTACTAATAAGTTTTTTTTGAATAACCTTTATATTTTTCCTTTCTTTATTCAAAGTGTTTATCAAATTTTTTATTCTTAAAATTTCCTTTTTAAAATCATAATTTTTCTCAACGAAAGTTCTATACTTTCTTGAATCATAGTCTTCTTCTAGAATTATATCAACGGCTTCGTCAATTGTATTGAAAATCAATTCGTTAGGCCATTGCTTTTTACTACCAAAATAATTATGTATCACAGGTTTAATACCCATTGCCATACTTTCAATAATGTTAAGTGGGTGGCCTTCATGAATGCTTGTAGATAGTATATAATTCTTATCTTCCAACCACTCATTGATATCCTCTATAAACCCATAAAAAATAATGTTATTTTCTAAACCCATTTCTTTTATCATATGTTGGAAATATATCATATATCTTAATTCTAAATGCTCACCAGCTATATGCAATTTATACTTAGAATCGATTTCAACAAGTTTTTTTATTATTTGTAGCATCATCGATGGGTTTTTTTTATGAGATATATTTGCTACTACACCAATATTAAAACCTTTATTTTTTTCAGAAAATTTTGTGTTTTCTAAATTTATTCCATTGTTTATAATATCAATATCAACAATATTTTCTATATTTGGAATGTGAATTTTTAGAATATCTTTAATATGTTCTGATACAAATATTAATTTATCTATATTTTTCCAATTAATTTTTTTTGGATAATCTCCTAAAGCCTCATAACTATGTAATCTGATAATTGCTGGTTTGTTTGATAATCCCTCAAAATTGCTTCCTAAAATAGCAACGTTGTTTGCCCACTCAAACCATATTATATCTCCCCAGTCTATGGCTTTATATATTTCTAACTTATCACTTATAACAAATTTTCTACTCCAATACTCATCTGATAAGGCTACAATAATATCATCTATAAAATTATCTAAACCATCTAAACAAATGAATGCTATTTTCTTCTTGTTTTTAGCATTTTTTATTTTGTATTTAAATATCTCTAGTTTTTCTTTCAGGTTTTTAAGATACTCTGATGGAGCATTTTTCAAAGCAGCTTCTAAAGAAAGAATAGCTTTATCAAAATCTCCCTCTACTAACCATAAATCTGCTAACATATCATTGATAGCCCAATTGTTTTTATCTTTTTTATAATATTTCAGTGCTACTTTTTTTAACTTTTTCCAATTTTTTTTTCTGTAGTATATATTAGCTAGATTGAAAAGAACATCTAAGTCGTATGGTTCATCTTTCAACATATTTTTTAATATATATAAAGCTTTATTATGTTTTCCATTATAATAGAAATCTAATACTAAATTTAACTTCTCAGTTTTACTTTTATTTTTCAACTCTTCATACCATTTCAAATTCATAAAAAGTCCTCCTCTTTTCCTTTTTTCTTAAATATTTAAATGTTCATTTTATAACCTTTTTCATCCAGTCTATATTTTCTAAATACCATTCTATTGTCAGCTCTATCCCTTCATCAAACATTATTTCTGGTTCCCATCCAAGTTCCTCTTTTATCTTTGTTGGATCTATTCCATACCTTCTATCATGCCCTGGCCTGTCTTTGACATGTCTTATCAATCCTTCGTTTATCTCTTTATCTCCTGTTTTTTTCCTTAATATCTCTATTATCTTTTTTACTATGTATATGTTTTCTTTTTCATTATGCCCTCCTATGTTATATACTTCTCCAACTTTCCCTTTCTCATATACCATGTCTATTGCTCTACAATGGTCTTTTACATACAACCAGTCTCTTATTTGTCTCCCATCTCCATATACTGGAAGTTCTTTGTGATTTAACGTGTTCCATATCATTAATGGTATCAATTTCTCTGGAAATTGATATGGCCCATAGTTATTCGAACATCTTGTTATGTTTATTGGCATTTTATATGTATCATGGTATGCTTTTACAATTAAATCTGCTGATGCTTTGCTTGCTGAATATGGACTGTGCGGGTCAAGTGGTGTCTTCTCTGTAAAGTAACCTGTTGGCCCAAGTGAACCATATACTTCATCTGTTGATACTTGTAAAAATTTCTTTCCTTCTTTCCATTTTCCATCTCTATACCAATATTTTTTTGCTACATCAAGAAGTGTCTGTGTCCCAAGTATATTTGTCTTTAAAAATATCTGTGGATCATATATTGACCTATCAACATGACTTTCTGCTGCAAAATTTATTACTCCATCTATTTCATATTCTTCAAATATGTATTCCAACAATTCTTTGTTGTTTATATCGCCTTTTATAAACTTAAATCTTTTTCTTTGCTCAACTGTTAATTTTCCAAGGTTTTCAAGATTTCCTGCATAAGTAAGTTTGTCAAGTCCTACTATTTTTCTATCTTTGTATTTTTCAAGGTAGTAATATACAAAATTACTCCCTATAAATCCTGCACAACCTGTGACTAATAATGTCATTATTACCTCCTATTTATAAATTACTATTGGCCAACGAAATTAAATATTTTCCATAATCGGTGTTTTTTAAAACTTTTCCCATTCTTAATAAATCACTTCTTTCTATCCACCCATTTCTAAAAGCAATTTCTTCCAAGCATGCTATATATAATCCTTGTCTTTTTTGTATAGTAGCAACAAAATTTGATGCTTCTAATAATCCTTCAGGTGTACCTGTATCAAGCCATGCAAAACCTCTTCCTAGAACCTGAACCTTTAATTTATTACGTTTTAAATATTCTTTGTTGACATCTGTAATTTCTAATTCTCCTCTAAATGAAGGTTTAATATTTTTAGCAATGTCAATAACCTCATTATCATAAAAATACAAACCAGGAACGGCATAATTCGATTTCGGAAATTTTGGTTTTTCTTCTAAACTTATTACGTTATAATTTTCATCAAATTCAACAACTCCAAATCTTGATGGATCTTTAACATAATAAGCGAACACTAAAGCTCCTTCTTCCAAACTTTTTGCTTTTTTTAATACTTTGGAAAAACCTTGACCGTAAAATAAATTATCTCCCAAAATTAAAGCTACTTTATCATCTTTTATAAAATTTTCCCCTATTATAAAAGCTTCAGCAATACCATGTGGAGAATCTTGTATTAAATAATCTAATTTTATACCTAAATTTTCCCCTGTTCCAAGTAAATTCTTGTATAAATCAATATATTCAGGATTTGAGATTATCAAAATATCCTTTATGCCAGCCAGCATAAGTGTTGATAAAGGGTAGAATATCAAAGGCTTGTCATATATTGGTATTAAATGTTTACTAATTCCCCTGGTAATAGGGTATAATCTTAGCCCAGAACCACCTGCCAAAACTATTCCTTTCATAATTTTCACCTCTAAAACTATAACAAAGAGAGTTTTTTCCAGAATGTTTCATCAAATATTTCGTCATTAAATAACAAAGATGGCGAATACCAAAGTTTTTCATTATAATCACTTTTAATAATATTGTTTTTTTGGCTCAGGATTATAAGACTATTTAACAAAATCATGCATCCTCTTCTAAACACAAGATTTATTATTTTATTTATATTATTTTTTCTTTTAACAATGGCTTGAGAGATTATCTTTCCGTTGTCTACAAATTCGTCGACGAAATGAACAGTTGCTCCAAAATATTGTGTATTTAATTTATAAAAACCTTCATTTATTGCTTGTGTACCAATTGTTCCTTTAAATGCAGGTAGGAGGGAATAGTGCAAATTTATCAACTTACCCTTAAATAAATTTACAGTTGTAGCATCAATAACCTTATGCCAAGTTGTAACAATATAGTCACAATCAAAGTTTTCTAGTGCTTCAACTAACTCCTTGTTATAAGTTCTGGCATAGTTAATTAATTTAAATTTCAAATTTTGTTCTTTACAATATTCTAGAGCTTTACAATTTTTATAGCCTATAGCAAATAAATTGATATTATTTATTTTTTTTTCTTTTAAAGCTAAATGAAAAAATTTCAAATTTCCTCCATTCCCACTAACAAGAAAGCAAAGTTTCATATCTTACCTCCTAGTACTAGTAAAAAACTCGTAAATTGAATCGATAATATAATAAATTTCATCTTTTGAAAGCCTTAAATGCAAAGGTAGTCTTAATATTGTTCTACTTATTTTTTCGGTAACGGGTAAATCACCCTTCTTATATCCCAACTTTTTTCCCATCGGTGATTCATGCAGAGGTATATAATGAAAAAGAGCTTGAATTTCACGTTTTTTTAAAAAATTCATTAATTTATCTCTTTGTTTTTCGGTATTTAGTAATATATAAAAAATGTGGTAATTTGAAGAAGAGTAATGTGGTATCTTTGGCAATTTTAAAACTCCTCTTTTTTCGAGATTCTTTAAGCCTTCATAATACGTATTATATATTTCTTTTCTTCTATTTAAAACTTCATCCATTCTTTCAAGTTGGGCTAACAAAAAGGCAGCTAATATATCTGAAAGAACAAAACTTGAACCTACATCAATCCAAGTGTATTTATCGATTTCCCCTCTAAAAAATTTACTTCTATTGGTACCCTTCTCTCTAACAATTTCTGCTCTTTCGAAAAAAAACTCATTATTTAGAACTAAAGCTCCTCCTTCACCACAAGTGTAGTTTTTTGTTTCATGGAAACTATAACATCCTATATCTCCAATGGTCCCTAAAAATTTATCTTTGTATTTAGCATTTACACTTTGAGCGGCATCTTCTATTACTCTCAAATTATGTTTTTTGGCAATTTGAACTAACTTATCCATATCACAAGAATGTCCTGCATAATGTACAGGAATTATGGCTTTTGTTTTAGAATTTATTTTTTCTTCTATACTATCAACATCAATATTTAAATTTTCTGATTCTATATCAACAAACACAGGTTTAGCTCCCCTTAACAAAACAGAGTTTGCTGTTGAAACGAAGGTAAAAGAAGGCATTATTACTTCATCATCTAACTCTAAATTAATTAATATTGCTGCCATATCCAAAGCAGCACTTGCTGAAGTAACAAGCAAAATTTTCTTTGCTTTAAACTTTTTTTCTAGCAAATTTTGCACCTTTTTTGAAAAGAGCCCATCCCCACTTATTTTTGAGCTTTCAATTGCTTCTTTTATATACCTCAATTCCTTATCATTGTAAAAGATTTTGTTAAAAAAAACCAAAAATATTCCCTCCTATCCAAAATATAAATCCCACCAAATTTTAAAAGATACAACGTTCCAGATTTTAGCCGCTAATTGAAAATCATTGTTTTTATTGTTATAATATTCTGACAACAGCTTATTTATATATTCGAAATTAAAAACACTTTTCTTTAACGAAGATTTATTTAAATGACACATTACAAAGGGCTTTAACTCTCTTTTTATCCACCAAAAAACTGGCAAAACAAACCCTTCTTTTTTTCTGTTTATTATTTCTTTTGGTAATATTCCTTTAAGTGCTTCTTTTAAAATATACTTAATAATCCCTTTTTTTATTTTCCAACTTCCTGGCAAAGAAGCAACATATTCAACTAATCTATAATCAAGAAAAGGTGATCTCACTTCAACGGAATGAGCCATAGATAGAAAGTCAACAAAAGCTAAAACTTGGTCAGGAAGCAAAGTTTTCCATTCTAATTCTAATACTTTATTTAATGGGTCTAAAGCTTTTAGATTGGAAACATCCTTACTTAATAGTTCGTAAGAATTAAATTTATTAAATTTAAAAATTTTAGGATTCAACAACAACCTCTTTTCCTCGTCTTTAAACAATAAAATTTTATATTTCCACTTTTCAAGACTTCCTTTTGAATAAAGATAAAGTTTTTCCAGAAATTCAATATTATTTTCAAATGGTCTTAAATTATTTAAATCTTTATCGGATAATTTGTAGCCTTTTTTCAGTTTTTCATAAATATTTTCAAGGTAGCTTAACGGTTGTGCTAGTCTTGGTGCTAAATAACTTCCAAATAATTCATCTGCTCCATCCCCAGATAAAGCAACTTTAACATGTTTAGAAATCAATTTTGTCAGGAAAAATGTAGAAATTGCTCCAGAAAATGGGGAGTCAAAACTCCTCAAAACTTTTGAAATATCTTCTATTAATTCATCAGGAGACATAAAATATTCATAATGTTCTGTGCCAAAAATTTTAGCAACTTTTCTTGCAGAAATAATGTCATGAGCTTTATGCTCCAAAAAAGTTGTATATCCCAAAGAAAATGTTTTTACTCTTTTGTTAGAATTCCTTATCATGAAAGCTACAACAGAACTAGAATCCAATCCACCACTTAAATAAGCTCCTATTGGGACATCACTTACCATTCTATTTTTTACTGAATCCTCCAATAATTTTCTTATTTTATAAATTGCTTCCTCAAATTTATCGTTGTTTTGTTTTGAAAAATCTATATTCCAATATTTAAGGTGTTCCAGTTTTTTAATGTTTACATCGAATATTAACATTTCGCCTGGAAAAATGGAATAGATGTTTTCAAATGCAGTAAAAGGTGCAGGAATATTTTTAAATGTAAAATAATGGTTAAGAGCTTCAAAATTTGGTTCCTTTTTTACCATAGGATGTTTTAAAATTGCTTTTATTTCAGACGCAAAAATTATATTTCCATTAATTATTGTATAAAATAATGGCTTTTGTCCCATTCGGTCTCTTACTAATACTAATTTTTTATTTTTTTTATCCCAAATTGCAATTGCGAACATTCCATTAATCTTATTTACAAAATTAAGGTTATATTCTTCGTATAAATGTACTATTACTTCTGAGTCTGAATGATCTGTATAAAAACTATGTCCTTTTTCAATTAGTTCATTTCTTAATGTCAAAAAATTATAAATTTCACCATTCCAAACTACCCAAACATCTTTTGATTCATTATGTATTGGTTGTTTTCCTTTTTCAATGTCTATTATACTCAATCTTCTAGAGCCAAGATTCATAAATTCATCTTGATAAAACCCTTCTTCATCAGGACCTCTATGATAAATCGCGTCGTTCATACTTTTCAAAATATTTGGATTTCCTTTCCCACTAAATCCAACTATACCACACATTTTATCCCTCACTTTTTAAATTATTTTTTCTATTCTTTTCTGCGATTTCTACCAACTTATAATAATTATAATTCCAAGTTCTATATTTTCTATCAGTGCACGTTCTACATAATGGTATCATATCCATTCTACCTGATAGATGTAATTGCCTAACTTTTTCAAATGCTTCACTATGCCATATTTCCTTTATGCTTTTTTCCATAACATTTCCAAAATTTGTTTTAAAAGCTATATCATATCCACAGAGCGCAACATTTCCAAAAGTATCCACATTCATTCTCTCAAAAGGCCAAGGACAAGGGGCTGTGGAAGGTAAATAAGGGGTCGGATCGGCTGATTTTGAAGGATCTCCCATTCCCCAAGTCAAATATTTTCTCAATTGAACGTGATCAACCCTCTTCTTCCAAAAATCCAAGATTTCATCTGGATTGATTCCCTGCTGAACAATTGCACTAACAATGATTTTAGTTGTGCTGTTCATTTCATTTCTTAATGAAACCATTCTTTCGATATTTTCTACTAATTTTTCCCAATTCAAACCGATTCTAATTTTTTCATAATCTTCTTTTTTAGCGGCGTCTACGCTAAATTCTACCATATCTACATTTGCTTTTAACAACCTTTTCGTGTTTTCTTCGTTAAACATAGAGCCATTTGTAATTAATCCTATTTTTGCACCGACGCTCTTTGCATACTCGATCAATTCGACTATGTTGGGATGTAACATTGGTTCACCGCCACCTGTTAACCTTATAAAAGCTCCATATTTTCCACATTCATCTGCTATTTTTTTAAACAATTTTTCACTAACAAATTGTGCGTTTTTATACTTTTCTCTGATTGTTGAAATTGTATAAGGACAGGCTGGACATTTTGCATTACAAACATAAGAAACACTTAAGACTATCATCAATGGAAATTCCTTTGCTTCTTCTTTCATTTTATATTCTTTTGGTACGTGGACTAAAAAATCTGTATATATTTTATAGTACTTTTTCATGTATTTTCACCTCCTGGTTCAATATAAGAAGCATAACTTGATTGCCAATCTTTACAGTTTCTACAAAGTTTTGGTAGTTTATCCCATTTGCCTTCCAAATGATTTAATCGGAATTCTTTCAAAGTTGTATTCCAAATTTCTTTAATACTCTGTTTGTTTACATCACCGAATATTACTTCACAGTTTAAATCTACCGCACACATGCATATCTTTCCCTGATCAGATATATTTATAGAATTCATCGCCCAATTGCATGGTAATCTAAATTTAAAATCTTTTAAATTTTCTGCCTTAACTTTTCCTGCCCAACTTACTTTTGGCCTTATCTTTACATACACCCCTTGTTTTTTCCAAAAATCAACAAATTTTTCCAGTTCATTTTCATTTTCAGGCATCTCAACAAATTGAACAACTAGTTTTTGAGTTTTTTCTCCAATTTCATCCAGAAGTTTTTTGTATATTAAAACACCTTCTATTACTTTAGTTAAATTACCTTTCACCCTTATCTTTTTGTATGTATCTTCTTCAAAAGCGTCAATGCCAATATATAAAACATCCAATCCCGCTTTTATCAAACGCTCAGCCCATTTTTTGTTCAACAAGTTCCCGTTCGAATTTAATACAACATCTTTTAACCCCTTTTCTTTTGCATATTTTATTCTTTTGTCCAGATCATTTAACATTAACCCTTCACCGAAAAAGGTAATCCACACACGTGCTTCGGGTTTTTCAATTGCTATCTCATCAACTATCTTTTTGTACAGCTTCCACGACATTATCCCTGGCTTACGTGTCATATCTTTATGTGGGCACATTGCACATTTTAAGTTGCAATATGAAATACTATCAATTAACACTACCGACGGAAAAAGATTTTTGTTCTCATCCTGTATTCTTTGGAGTAATATTTTTTTTAATTTTTCCTCATCATAGTAAACATCAAACCTTTTTTTCATAACACTCCTCCTCAAAAAATGAATTTATCTATGTAAATATATAAAATGGTGATCTATCCCCACAATTAAATAATACATCTAAAACAGTAACCTCGTGTATAAAACCTTCATATAACTGTTGATACTCAGGATATTTATATTCCATGAAACGTACTTCTATACCATTTTTTTCAAAAAGTTCAATATTCAAATAATTTTTAGCCGATGGGCCTGTTATATAAATTTTTCCTTTTAATAACTTTATTATTTCTATTAATCTACGGTTTTTATCTTTTTCTTTAATCTTAAACTCTGAACTTTTCAAAAAATTCGTATTTATTCTAAGAATTTCTGAAATTTTTATTGTTGTATAAATATCAAGATCAGACAGTTTTTTCCATTTATTTGTTATATAAAAATCTTCCAACAAAAACTCAAAATCTTTAAAATATTTTGCTTTTGAATAATTTGCTATAAATGAATTATAATGTTTTTTTTGCCAATTAACTCTTTGAGAGACTTCTACTTCATTTATTTTTTGTTTTATACTATTTGATTTTACGGGTACCGTAATCCATCTTAAACCATTTGGAGTTTTTATCTTATTTCTATTTCTCCAATCATGTTTTGTATATTGTACATCATCCAAAAAAACAAAAAAATCTACTTTATTAATCATGTCAAAAACGCCCTTCCAAGGCAAGTAATTTGGTTGAAGTATAGCTACTTTCATAATTCTTATCGCCATCCTTTTATTTTTCTTTATTTTTATTATAAGTCAAATAAAGAAGTAACTAAAAGATTCAACTTATATATTTTTTGGTAAAAATTATATTTAAACATTTTTTAACTTTTGATTTTCCATACGAATATTAACCGCTCTTCTGCTTTATATTTTTATATTTTGTTATTGTATTCCTATTTTTCATTTTTATAACCAGTAGATAAACTTTCAAAATAAACGAAAAAGCGCAAAAACGTCCTAAAATTTTTAAAAGTAAAGTTGATGTTTTAAAAAATTTTTTTGTTAATTACTTTTTTCGAAAATAATTTCGTCAAAGAAATTTTTTTAAATTTATTTACAAAGTATTAACACAAAATCCACTTGCAAAGAAAGGAAAATATGTTAAAATCTAACCAGTGCTGAAGACGGCAGGTTAAATAAAGGCAGAAAGCCGCCTGCCCGAGGCAGAAAGGAAAGTGGTTGCTTTCCTTTTTTGCGCCTCGGTATTCCGAGGTTTATTTTTTTGTAGGAGGTGAAGAAATTGCTGACAAGAAAACAAAAAGAGCTACTTGTTGAGGAATTAAGTGCTATTTTTGAAAAATCATCATTGATTCTTTTTTCGGATTACAAAGGCCTTAACGTAGAACAAATTACAAAATTAAGAAGAAAACTAAGAGAAAAGTTAGCCAATGGAGCAAGGTATAGAGTTATAAAAAACAGTGTTGCATATCTTGCTTTGAAAAAAGCGGGATATTCTGTTGATGAAATTGAAGAAGTTTTTTCTGGCCCTCTTGCAATTTTATATGTTGAAGAAGGAGATCCGATTGAAGCAATTAAAATTATTTATGATTTCTCGAAGGAAACAAAGGGATTGCCTTCTTTTAAAGGTCTGTACTTAGATGGTAGATTCTTTGATGCAGAGGAAGTTGAAAATCTATCCAAACTACCATCCAAAGAGCAGCTTCTTGCTATGGTTGTTAGTGGAGTGCAAGGACCTATTAGAGGATTTGTTAATGTACTATCCGGTACTCTTAAGAGTCTTCTTTATGCTCTTAATGCAATTAAAGATAAAAAATCAGAATAATTTAGGAGGTGTTTATCATGGAAAAATTAGAACAAATTGTAAATGAAATTGAACAATTAACAGTAGCAGAACTTGCAGAACTCGTAAAGATGTTGGAAGACAAATTCGGAGTAAGTGCATCTGCGCCAGTTATGGCAATGCCAGTTGCAGGAGCTGCAGCAGGTGGAGGAGCAGCTGCTGAAGAAAAAACGGAATTTGATGTTGTTCTCAAGAGTTTTGGTGCAAAAAAGATAAATGTCATTAAAGTAGTAAGAGAAATTACAGGTCTTGGTCTTAAAGAAGCAAAAGATTTAGTTGAAAAAGCAGGAACACCTGATGCTGTAATTAAACAAGGAGTAAACAAAGACGAAGCAGAAGAAATTAAGAAGAAACTTGAAGAAGCAGGAGCAGAAGTAGAACTTAAATAATAGTAACATAAGTTTCTAAAAAGAAAAGATTTTGTATCAACCCCGTACACAGTGTTGTGTATGGGGTTTTTTTGTGTTTTAATATATAATTGGTATAATTTTACCCCCCTAAATTTTTCTAACTGAGGTGATAGGATGAAAGAAATTAAAAGAGGAAAAAGGACCCGATATTCTTTTGAAAGGGTCCAAACACCTATCCCAGTTCCCAATCTTGTGGAAATCCAAACAAAATCTTACCAAGATTTCCTCGAGAATGGGATACTAAAGGTTCTTAAAAAATTCTCTCCAATAACATCCTCAAAATCTGACTTAAGAAAGGAAAAAGGTTTTTCCCTGGAGTTTGTTTCTGTAAGAATTGGCGAACCTCAAAATACTGTCCAAGAATGTAAGGAAAGATTACTTACTTATACGGTTCCTGTATACACAACCGTGCGTATTACAGATAACAGTACCAACGAGATGATAGAAGAAGAAGCCTTTTTGGGCTATATTCCTTATATGACTCCAAGAACCACCTTCATAATCAACGGAGCGGAAAGGGTTGTAGTTAACCAACTTGTTAGAAGTCCTGGGATTTACTTTGTTGAAGAAGCAAAAAAAACAAGTGGGACAAAACCCATATATGTTGCACATTTTTTACCAGTAAGAGGTGCATGGCTTGAGATCCTTCTCAATCTAAATGATGAAGTATTCTATGCAAGAATTGATAGAAAAAGAAGAATAAATCTCTTTTTGCTTTTAAAGGCGTTAGGTTACAGTGAAGATTTGGAATTGTTATCATTATTCCCATATTGGATAGATGTTGAAGACGAATATACATTACAACATTCCGAGGGGCTTATTATCCTTGAAGATGTAAAGACAAAAAATGGAGGGCTTATTGCAAAAAGAGGTGACGTGATTACCCAAGGGCTTATAGAAAAACTTGAAAACAGCGATATACAAAAGATTAAAGTGGCACATAGATATGCTGTGAACACATTAGAAAAACTCAATCACGTATACGGGGAAAATATAGAAGAAAACAGGGCATATATAGAAATATTTAGAAAATTAAGACCTGGTGAGCTTCCAAGAATTAATGCCGCTAAAATCTTTCTTAGGAATCTTTATTTTAACGAAGAAAGATTTGAACTTTCAGAAGTAGGAAGATTTAAAATGAACAATAGACTTGAAGAAGCGTATAGAAAGTATTTGATAGAAGTTGAGGGAAAGGATCCTCAAGGAGTTGAAGAAGTAAAGTACGACGAAACTTCAAATGTATTAACGCCAATGGACATAGTGCTTGCATCAAGAAATTTAATTGAGATAGATAAACACCCAGGTACGATGGATACCAAGGACCATCTTGGTAATAAAAGGGTTAGAACAGTTGGTGAATTAATTAGAATAGAGTTTGAAAGGGCATTTTCAAAAGCAGTATTTATGATTCAAGAAAAACTTGCAACATATACTTCTTTAGATAAAATATCTGTCCAAAGTTTAATTAATGTTAAATCAATAATTGCAACTATTAATTCTTTCTTTGCAACCAATCCATTGTCTCAGTTTATGGATCAAACAAATCCACTTGCAGAATTGACACACAAAAGAAGGTTAACGGCAGTTGGGCCTGGAGGTTTGAAAAGAGAACGTGCAAGATTCGAAGTGCGTGACGTACACCACTCGCATTATGGAAGGATGTGTCCAATTGAAACACCAGAAGGTGCCAACATCGGGCTTATTACTTCTCTTTCAGTTTATTCATCAATAGATAAATTTGGATTTTTAATTACACCTTACGTTAAAGTAGTAAAGGGTAAGGTGACAAATGAAATTGTGTATTTAACCGCAGATGAGGAAGAAAATTACAAAATTGCTCCATCTACAATTCCAATAGATGAAAAAGGAAATATAATTCCGGAAAATGTTACTGTAAGGTATGAAGAAAAGGTTTTGTATGTTAACAAAAATAACGTTCAATTTATAGATGTTGCCCCAAACCAAATTGTTAGTGTATCTACATCTTTGATCCCATTCTTGGAACACGATGATGCAAACAGGGCATTAATGGGTTCTAACATGCAAAGACAAGGAGTTCCATTAATTGAAACGGAAGCTCCGAGAGTTGGAACTGGAATGGAATGGGAAGCAGCAAAATATTCAGGTACGTTAATTCTTGCAAAGCACGATGGTATTGTAAAAAAAGTCGATGCTCAAAAAATAGTAATTCATAGAATAGATGAAAACGGAAAAGAAATGTATGATTCAATGGGAAATCCAATGTTAGACATTTATGAGCTTTTGAAATTTACGAGAACAAACCAAGATACTTGTATAAACCAAAGACCAATTGTTAATGTTGGGGAAATAGTGAAAAAGGATGAACCAATAGCAGATGGTCCTGCAACAGATATGGGTGAACTTGCATTGGGTAAAAACGTTTTAGTTGCGTTTGTACCATGGGAAGGATACAATTTTGAAGATGCTATATTAATAAGTGAAGAACTTCTTGAAAAAGAAACATATACATCTATTCATATAGAAGTTTATGAAACAACGGCAAGAGATACAAGGTTGGGGCCTGAAGAAATTACTCCAGATATTCCAAACGTAAGTAAAGAAAAACTTAGAAATTTAGATGAAGATGGGATAATAAGAATAGGTGCTTATGTTCAAGAGACGGATATCCTTGTTGGTAAAGTAACACCAAAAAGCGAGAGTGATACAACACCAGAAGAAAAGATTATAAGATCCGTATTCGGTGAAAAAGGTAAAGAGGTAAAAGATACTTCTTTAAGGGTGCCTCATGGTATTGAAGGAAGGGTAATTGCAGTACACGTATTTGACAAAGAAAAAGACGGTGATTTAGGACCAGGTGTAAATAAACTGATAAGGGTATATGTTGCCATTAGAAAACCACTTGAAGTTGGAGATAAATTAGCTGGAAGACACGGAAATAAAGGTGTTGTTTCTAAAATATTACCAAAAGAGGATATGCCGTTTTTACCAGATGGGACGCCTATACAGGTTGTATTGAGTCCTCTTGGAGTTCCATCGCGTATGAATGTGGGACAGATATTGGAAACAAGCCTTGGATGGCTTGCTATGCTTACAAACAGATGGTTTGCAACTCCTGTGTTTGATGGTGCAAAAGAAGGAGATATTTTACCTGAACTTTATAAGGCGAGAAAAAAATTTGGACTTGAGATGGGAGATTTTGAAGAAAATCCAAGTGGTAAAGTTATATTAAGAGATGGTAGAACTGGTAAAGAATTTGATCATCCAATATTGGTTGGATATATGTATGTAATGAAACTCATACACATAGCAAGAGACAAAATACACGCAAGGTCAACAGGGCCATATTCTCTCATTCACCAACAGCCATTGGGTGGAAAAGCACAGTTTGGAGGTCAAAGATTTGGTGAAATGGAAGTTTGGGCACTTGAAGCATATGGAGCTGCACACACACTAAATGAAATGCTTACAGTAAAGAGTGATGATATTAGGGGAAGGAATGAAGTTTACAAGGCGATAATGAAGGGTAAGAATATTCCAGAACCAGGTCTTCCCGAAAGTTTCAAGGTTCTTGTAAGAGAACTAAGAGGAATTGCACTAGATGTCAGAGTATACGACGATGAAGGTAACGAAATTGACATTGAAAAGTTATAATGCCCCATAAGGAGGGAAAATGATGGGTTCAACTTTTAAGAGAAAAATTTCTAAAGTTACGGTTAAAGTTGCCTCGCCAGAAGTAATAAGAAGCTGGTCAAGTGGTGAGGTCAAAAAACCCGAAACCATAAACTATAGAACCTTTAAACCAGAAAAGGATGGGCTATTTTGTGAAAAGATATTTGGTCCTACGAAAGACTACGAATGTGCTTGTGGAAAGTATAAAGGAAAGAAGTATGAAGGTACAGTATGTGAAAGATGTGGAGTTAGAGTAGAATCAAAAGAAGCAAGAAGAAAACGAATGGGGCATATTGACTTATTTGCTCCTGTGGTCCATGTTTGGTATTTAAAAAGTAGTCCAAGTATACTTTCATCACTTCTTGGTATTCAGGCAAAAGAGTTGGAGAATGTAATATATTACGGTGGTAAAAGAATAATAGAGAAGATATTGATAGTAACTAATCCCAAAGATACAGATTTCATAAAGGGTTCGTTACTTTATCAAACAGAATATGAAATATACAATCAAAAATTGGATTTTGAAGTTATGCCTGGAGTTATTATTAAATCACCTGTAGCTCCTGTAATAAGTAGTATATCTGGTGAAGTAAAAATAAGACACGAAAAGACACATACTGACAGAGAAATTACTTGGGTAGATGTTAGAAAGATCTCAAGAGCAGAGCATAGGGTATACAATGGAATGGTTTTGAATGTAAAAAATGGGGATTATGTGAACCAAGGTGATGAGATTGTTTCGGAAATGCAAATTGACCCAATTTATGCTCCTTTTGATGGAACAGTTGAGATAGATGAAATATCGAATACCATTACAATAAAGCCTTTAACAACAAGTAAAGATATGCCAGTTACCTTCTCGTTGCCATATGGTGTTAAACCTGTAGTTCCTAATAATAGCAAGGTAAAAAAAGGTGATCAATTAACAAATGGAACAGTTTTACCAGCTGTAATAGCATCTGTTAGTGGGAATATAAGCTTTGGAAAGGAACTTAATGTAAGACCTCTAGAAGATGGAAAGTACGAGGTATTAACAAGTGGAAGTGTGTATGTAGAAAATGTTGTGGAGGAAAAGCATTATCCATTATTTGAAGGGGCATTTGTTTACGTAAAAGATGGTGATGAAATTTCAGAAGGTCAAACAATAGCAGATAGATTTTTATTTGAAGATGAGTATTTAACACTTGATGAGTACAAAATTTTCGAGCAACATTATCCTGCAATGTTTACAGCAGAATCGGAAGTTGAAAATGATAGACCCATAGTGGTAATCACAGAAATTGATGATGAAGTTTCTGTTGAGACAGGGCTAAAGATAGGTGATATAATAACTGATCACCAATATAGTGCGTATAGAACGCTGTATAATGATAAAATTGAGGCGGATTCTGGAGCCTCTGCTATAAAGAAGCTTTTACAAAAATTAGATCTTGAAAAGTTGAAAGCAGAAATCGAATCAGAATTAAAAAAGGTCTCTAAAAGCAGTGGAAGGGCAAAAAAACTTCTTAGAAGATTAAAAATTGTAAAAGATTTGTTAAAGAGCGAAACGAAACCTGAATGGATGATACTTGAAGCTATTCCAGTTGTTCCACCTGACATTAGACCGATGATACAGGTCGAAGGTGGAAGGTTTGCCACTACAGATTTGAATGATTTGTACAGAAGGGTTATAAACAGAAACAACAGATTGAAAAAACTTTATGAAATGAATTCTCCGGAGATAATTATAAAAAACGAAAAAAGGATGCTACAAGAAGCAGTAGATAGTCTAATATACAATGGAAGAATGGGAAAAGCTGTAACGGATAGAAATGGAAGGGCATTAAAATCACTAACAGACCTGCTTAAAGGTAAAAAAGGAAGGTTTAGAAGAAATCTACTTGGTAAGCGTGTGGACTATTCTGGACGTGCTGTAATAGTCGTTGGGCCTCATCTAAAGATTCATGAATGTGGGCTTCCAAAGAAAATGGCTATGGAATTATTCAAGCCATTTGTATTGGCGGAACTCTTAAATAAAGATGATGAAACAAGTAAAACTGCTAGGAAGATGAAAAAGGCAATTATTGAAAAGGAAATGCCTCAAGCATATGAAGTACTTGAAGAAATAATAAAGGGTCACCCGGTCCTTCTAAATAGGGCACCTACATTGCATAGGATGTCACTTCAGGCATTTGAACCAAAGTTAATTGAAGGTAATGCAATACAACTTCATCCACTTGTGTGTCCACCATTTAACGCAGACTTTGATGGGGACCAAATGGCTGTTCATGTGCCATTGTCTGCTGCAGCACAGGCTGAGGCAAAATTCTTGATGCTTTCAAGATACAACATAATTTCACCTGCACATGGAAAACCAATATCTATGCCTGGTAAAGATATTGTTGCAGGTGTCTATTATCTTACAATGGTTGGAAAAGATTATGATAAGGTTCAAAAAGAAAACATAAAATGGAAATTTTCTTCCATTGATGAAGCAGAACTTGCATATGAATTTGGTCATATAAGGCTTCACGATCCAATATTGGTAAAAGTTGATGACAGAGTTATAAAAACCACATATGGAAGATTAGTATTTGCAAATATCGTTCCAAGAGAATTTAGAGATTATAACAAAACTTATGGCAAAGGCGCAATAAAAGACTTAGTATATAAGACGTTTAAGAAATACGGTGTTGATAGAACCGCTGATCTATTGGATGATATAAAAGATTTAGGGTTCCACTATGCTACGATATCAGGGCTTACGGTAAGTATAACCGATTTTTACATTTCCCCAGAAAGGCGAAGAATAATAGATGAAGCAAAGAAGAAGATATCAGAAGTAGAAGAATTATTTGCATTAGGATTTCTTTCCGATGAAGAAAGATACAGAGAAACAATAAAGATTTGGGCAGATGCAACTGAAAAGGTGCAAGATGCTACATTTGAATACATAGGAAAAGATCCATTTAACCCAGTGTATATAATGGTAGATTCTGGGGCGAGGGGTAACAAAGACCAACTTAAACAACTTGCTGGTATGCGTGGTCTAATGGCTGATCCTTCTGGAAGAACAATCGAGATTCCAATTATTTCAAACTTTAGAGAAGGGCTTTCTGTTTTGGAATTCTTCATTAGTACACACGGTGCAAGAAAAGGTTCTGCAGATACAGCTCTTAGAACAAGTTCTGCTGGTTATTTGACAAGAAGACTTGTAGATGTGGCTCAATCTGTTGTAATAACTACAACTGACTGTGGTACTGAAAACGGAGTAAGGGCAACCGTGTTAAAGAGTAGTGATGGATTAACAGTTGAAAAGTTAGAAGATTTCTTATTTGGTAGGGTCCTTGCAAAAGATGTATACGATCCAAAAACAAATAGTGTATTAGTAAATCCAGAAAATGGTAAAGAATACACCAGAGATACAATGATCGATGATGATGATGCAAAATTCTTGGGGAATTATTCCGTTAGAATACCAGTTTCAAGAGAGCTTGAAATTAATCTTACAAATCCTGAACTTCCGGAAAATTATTGTGAGTTAATTACAGACTTTATTTACGATGGTGTACATTACGATGAAGGAACAGAAGTGAATTGGGATATAATTAGAAAGGCTAAAAATTCAGGGCTTGAAAAATTAACAGTGAAAGAATATCCAATTGTAGGAAAAGTTTCTGTGGAAACAGTGGTAAGTCAAAAAGATATAAAACAACTAGTAGTAGATGAGGAATTGATAATGCCAACTACTGCAAAAATTTTAGAAGGACATAACGTTGAATCCGTACAGGTAAGACCAGAAATTATTGTAAGATCCGTGCTCACGTGTGAAGCTGAACATGGCGTTTGTTCAAAGTGTTACGGAATGGATCTTTCCAACCATAAAATTATAGGTGTAGGAGAAGCTGTTGGTGTTGTTGCGGCACAATCAATAGGTGAACCAGGTACTCAACTTACTATGAGAACATTCCATACAGGTGGTATTGCAACAACTGCAGATATCACACAAGGGCTTCCAAGAGCGGAAGAACTATTTGAGGCAAGGAAGAAATTAAAAGAACCTGAAGGTATATTTTCAAGGGTGAAAGGATATGTAAAAGATATAGTAGAAGATGAAACAGGAAAGAAAAAGGTGTACATAGAAGATGAAGCAGGAGACATCCACGAATATGATATACCAACAAAAGTGAAGGTTTCAGTAAATAAAGGGCAAAAAATACTTCCTGGTCAATCGCTATCAACTGGTGCAATTAGACCTAGAAAGATACTTGAAACACTAGATGTGGATACAACGGCGTTGTATCTATTGAAGGAAATCAAAAAGGTCTATGTGGAACAGGGTGTTGATATTCACGATAAACATTTTGAGATTATAATAAAACAAATGCTTGACAAAGTAGAAGTAATCGATCCAGGAGATACAGATTACTTACCAGGAGATCTTTTAAGGCTTCAAATGGTTAAAAGAATTAACAAACAGATTTTAGAAGAAAATGTACACGTTGAAACAAATAGGAAACGCGTGATTGGAAAAATATTACATCAACATCTAATAGCGGAAGACGAAAATGGAGAAATTGTGGAAATAGCCCCTGAAGGTGTTGAAGTTACGGAAGAAATATTGGAAAAGGCTATAAAATCTGGTATCAAAGAAATTATTGTAAAAAATGGTGATGGAGAGATAGTTACTTACCAGATTCTTCCAAAAGAGCCTATAAAATACAGAAGAAGATTGCTTAGGATTACAAAGGCTTCGCTTGAAAGAGTTGGTTGGTTAAGTGCGGCAAGTTTCCAACAAACACCACAAGTGTTAACGGAAGCAGCAATAGAGGGATCAGTAGATCATCTCTTGGGATTAAAGGAAAACGTAATTGTTGGGCAACTAATCCCCGCAGGAACAGGTCTGGATATGTTTGCAAATATTCAAATAGAAGAGACGCCGAGGCTTGCTCAAAAAGAAAAAATGGCATAAACAAATCCCCCTCTAAAAGAAGAGGGGGATTTGTTTGTTTTGCTAACAATATGGTATAATATTTTTGGAGGTGAGAAGATGGTGTTGTTGAAAAACGGAACAATTTATCCAATAACAAACAAACCATTTAAAGGGGATATTTTGATTGATGGTGGAATAATAAAAGAAATTGGTGAGAATATTGAGGTGAAAGATGCTGAGGTTATTGATGTAAGTGGAAGATACATTTTTCCAGGATTTATTGACGCCCATTCTCATATTGGTGTCTTTGAAGAAGGGGTAGGTGAATTTTATTATCAAGATGGAAATGAATATTCAGAGCCATTAACCCCACATGTAAGAGCACTCGATGCGTTTTATCCAGGCGATAGTGCAATAAGAAGGGCGTTATCTGGCGGTGTTACGACTGCTATGGTAGTACCTGGAAGTGCAAATCCTATTGGTGGTCAGGGGTTTATACTAAAATTTAAGTCAGACATTGTAGATGAAATGGTTATACGACAACCTGCGGGGTTAAAGATGGCGTTTGGTGAGAACCCGAAAAGGGTATATGGTTCAAAGGGGAAAATGCCTACGACGAGATTGGGTGTTGCGGCAGTTATTAGGGAATATTTTACAAGGGTAAAAGATTATATGAAGAAAAGGGAAGAAGATCCAAAAACACCAATTGATTTTAAGTTGGAAATAGGTGTAAAAGTTCTAAAAAGAGAAATTCCCGCAAGGTGTCATGCACATAGAGCGGATGATATTGTAACTGCAATTAGAATAGCAGAAGAGTTTAATTTTGACATAGTTATTGAACATGCTACAGAGGGATATAAGATAGCAAACTTTTTAAAACAAAAGAAAATACCTGTGGTGTTAGGACCACTATTTGGTTTTAGAACAAAGCTTGAACTTATTGATATGACTTATGAAGCTATAAAAATAATAAACGAGCATGGAATACTCGCTGCATTGATGTGTGATCATCCTGTTATTCATCTTGAACATGCGAACATACAAGCTGCTACCGCTCTTAGATACGGTGCAAAAGAAGAAGATCTTCTGAAAATGCTTACTATAAATCCAGCAAAAATACTAAAAATTGATAATAGGGTAGGATCTTTAGAAAAGGGAAAGGATGCAGATATTGTAGTTTGGAATACACATCCTTTTGATTTTAGGGCCAAAGCTGAAATGGTATTTATTGAAGGAAAAGTTGTATATAGAGAGTAACAACTTTCAGGGGAAAATAGCTTCGGTGTAAAACCGAAGCTATTTTTTTTGTAAATAAAATATGTTAAAATATTAATGAGGTGATATTTTGAAAAAATTAATTTTGTTGTTATTAATTGTTTCTATTTTTTGCTTTTCATTAACATTATATACCTACCCTCAAAATGTGGTTGCAAAATATATAGGGGTTAATAAGCAGTTGAATGGCATAGCGTGTGAGTTTATAAAAAAACTCAATGAGATTTTAAAACAGTACGATATAGAGATAAAGTTTAAGGATAATGTGCCAAAAAATCTTTCTCAAATCCTTTCTTCTCTTAAAAGTAATGAAATCCAAATTTTTATTGGTCTTGCAAAAAGCGAAGATAGATCAAAGAATTTAAAATTTACAAATTATCCTCTTTGGAGTACGCAGCTTGGAATTTTATCTAAGAGTAGTAATTTAGAATTTACAGATAAAAAATTTGGTATTATTAAATCTACTAAAACAGCTGAAGAGGTAAAAAAAATGATACCGCAAATAGTTCAAAAAACTTATGAAGATATAGAAGCTGCAGTGAATGCTCTTTTATCGGATAAAGTAGACTATGTAATTTACAACAAAGGAATTTTAAGTTACTATGCAAATTTATACAACCTTAGATTTTTGCCCCTAGGTACTGAAAGATATAGGCAATATATTGCGTTTTCAAAAAAAGTAGATGACAAAATAATCTCAATAGTAGATAATGCTCTAAAAGAGATATTTACTTCTTCTGTGTACAAAGAAATATTTGAAAGATTTCCTGCATTTTCGCCGGGAAATGAAGTATATTTTGCAATTATTCAATGGCCTCCATACGAATACAAAGAAAATGGTGTTTGGAAGGGGATAGATTATGAAATAGCAAAGTTGGCATTTCAAAAATTAGGTTTTAATTTAATTATTAAAGAGTATCCTTGGACGAGATGTCTTGAGCTTGTGAAATCAAAGGCCTTTGATGGTACAATGACTTTAATAATTACAGATGAAAGAAAAGAGTATATGTATTATACATCCGTTCCAATAAGTTATGGTGTAGATGTTTTTTTCTCTTTAAAAAACTTGCCTCGTCAAAAGATATTTCTTGGATATGTTAATGGATATGCATACAATGAAAAGGTTTTTAAATCTGGATATAAATTAATGCCTGTTAGTTCAGATTACAAGGGTATGGAACTACTTTCCAAACAAAGGATAGACGTGTTTGTTACAAATTTTTGTGTTGGAATGTTTTACGCAAAAAAGCTTGGAATAGATGTAGAGTATTCAGAGCCTATAGCGTATTTTAAGTATTATTTATCGTTTTCGAGAAGTTTTTTTGGAAAGTACTTATCCGAAAGCATTTCGAAAATTTTTAAGCAATTTCGAAAAGATGGAACTTATGAAAGAATATACGAAAAGTACAATTTAACTTTCCGGGAGGATATGCTAGATGAATAAAAAAATAGTTCTTGTTTTAATTTGTTTAGCTACATTTTTAGTAATTCTTTTTTATTTTTGCTTTTGGAAAGAGCAGATAGATGAAAAGGTAACGGCATATACAAAGTCTTTAGAATATCCTCTTTGGTTATTGGATGAATCAGGAATCGAACAAATATTAAATGTGATAATAGAGGATAAAGAAATTTTATCTGTGAAGATATATAACTTTAACGGAAACCTTCTGCTTGAAAAGAACGATGGAAATTTTATTTCATTTGACTATTCTATTCCTATATTTTTTGAAAGTGTATTTCTGGGAAATGTTGTGTATGAAATTTCATATATAAGGCTTTTATTAACGATTATTTATATTGGTTCAATTTCTCTTATGTTTTACATCATAGTCCTGCTTTTATTAAAGAATTTGGCGACAAATAAGAAGCTTATGGATATAAACGAAGAACTTTTTGAAACAAACGAAGAGTTAGAAGAAAATTTAAAAGAACTTGAAAGAACGCAAGAATCTCTCATTACATCCGAAAAACTTGCGGCAATTGGTAAATTAATGGTAAGTATAGCGCATGATATGAATACTCCAATTGGAATTATATATACAGCTGCAACAGAACTGGAAAATAAGCTAGATGATGATAATAAAGAATTGGTGAATATAATAATAAAGAATGCTCAAAAGATATCTCAACTTATAAAAAGTCTGAAAAAGACAACTTTTTATGAGATTTCAAATAACAAGTCATATATTAATATAAAGGAATTAGTTGAGGATATAATTACTACACTTTCACCAAAGTTAAAAGAGAAAAATATAAAAGCGGTGCTAGATATAGATGATGTTGAAATATACTCAAATCCTGGGGCAATTTCCCAAATTATAATGAACATAGTAAGTAATGCAGTAGTACATGCTTTTGATAAATCTGATAATAATATATTAACTATTTTAGCTTGCAGAAAGTCTAAAAACTTGGAGATAATAATAAAGGATAATGGAAAGGGAATTGATGAGAAATTGCAAAGAAAAATATTTGAACCATTTTTTTCAACAAAAGGAGTTGGTAGTGGTTTAGGACTAAGTATAGTCCATCATCTTGTGACTAAAGTATTAAATGGTGCTATATTTTTGGAAAGTAAAAAAGATGAAGGGACAACTTTTAAAATTATTATACCAATAGAGGTGGAAGATGAATAATTGGAAGATATTACTTGTAGATGATGAAGAAGATATCCATATTTTAACGAAAATAATACTCAAAGATATAGCGTTTCAAAATAAAAATGTAAAACTAATCAGTGCATATTCTGCAAAACAAGCCAAAAAGATTTTGGAAAAAGAACCTGATATTGCTCTGGCCATAGTAGATATAGTTATGGAAACGGAATCAGCAGGTCTTGAACTTGTAAGGTATATACGTGAGACATTAAAGAATGACATAATGAGGATAGTTATAAGAACGGGACAACCTGGATATGCACCCCCAAGAGAAGTTATTTTAAAGTACGATATAAACGATTATAGAGAAAAAAGTGAATTATCAAGTAACGGACTTTTTACAATGATAATAGCAAGGCTTAGAGAATATGCGGAGCTAAAGAATCTGTATGAGCAAAGAAAGCTTTTAGAAAGATTTAGCATGTTGAATCCTGAAGATATCAATTCAGTAAATCAACTTAGAGAAAAGATAGAAAATATTTTGAACATGCCAGTAAAAATCATTAAAAGTGATTTTAATGTAAAAAACTTTGTAAAGATTTCGTGGATAGGCAAAAATAAAGTTATTTTCAATATAAAGGACGAAAATTATATAATAGATTTTGCAACGTCTCCAAAAAACAAAGGATTGATTTCACTTGTACTTGAAAAATTAATACTTGATATTGAAAATAACATGCTATATAAAGAAAAAATTGATACATTGTATCAGATAATATACGTACTCTCAGAAATTACAGAAACACGCTCTCTTGAAACGGGAGAGCATGTAAAAAGGGTAAGTAATATAACCCAGATGATCGCGAAAAATGTTTTTAAAGATGAAGAATATGTAAATTTGCTAAGTATTGCCGCGATGTTACATGATATTGGGAAGATAGGAATACCAGATAAAATACTTAATAAACCTGAAAAGCTTTCTGATTCAGAATGGGAAATAATGAAAACGCATACGGAGATAGGATACAATATACTTAAATCTGTTAATAGCCCTCTTTTTAATATTGCAGCAAATATTGCCCTTTACCACCATGAAAATTGGGATGGCAGCGGTTATCCAAAAGGGTTAAAATGGGGAAATATACCAATAGAAGCCAGAATTGTTTCAATAGCAGATGTTTACGATGCATTGAGTAATGATAGAATATATAGAAAAGCATGGCCAAAAGATAAAGTGTTGAGATATATTAAAGAAAATGCCGGAAAGAAATTTGACCCAAGACTAGTTGAAATATTTTTCGATGAAATAGGTAAATTTCTCCATCCATAATATCTTCCTTCCTAGTAATATTTCTTACATTGCCAATTTTTTATTACTGAGTGTGTTTCAAAAATAAGCATTATTCACTATTTCAGTGAGATGGTAACCTTTGGATTACCTTGAAAATTCCTTTTAACCATTGCAAACAACGCAAACAAAAAAATTACTATTGTCCAGTTGTATAGGGTCAGTTTCGCCCAAATGCTCTTCACCACTCTCTCAAAGCTTTTCGTCTTTTACCACGACTAATTCTGACCTTTCAATGAAATCTTTCAGCACTTCAATACTCATAGAGCATCTCCCATCATGCACTTTGTTTTTTATCTTTATACCCTTCATCAGTTCGAGCAAAAGTTTCCTTTCGTCACTGTATGCAGGTCCCATATTTACACCAACCAGTATGGGATTACCTCCTTTTTCTTTCCTGCCCACCATCAGTTCCATCTTCACGTGAGAAGACACTTCCCTTATCTTCTTTCCCCTCATCTTTGGAAGTCGGAATATAGTTTTTTTGAACACACTCTTTATTACTTGACAAAATGATTTTTTCGCGTTAAAATAATCGTGAAAAATATAACGTTATTTATTTCACGATAGGTGATATTATGAGAATAAGGATTTGCATGGGAAGTTCTTGCCATTTGAAAGGTGCATATGATGTAGTAAAAAAAATAAAAGAGCTAGATATAAAAAATTTAAAGCTTTATGGTTCCCTCTGCTTTGGAAAGTGTGAAAGTGGAATAAACATTGAAATAGATGGTGAACTGGTATCGCATGTATCCCCGGAAAATGTTCAAGAGATTGTGAAAAAATTCATGAAAGAAAGGTAATAGCAATGGAAAAGTATATTATTTCAAATGATGCGAATTGTAAATATTGCTACAAATGTTTAAGAAATTGTCCAGTGAAGTCCATATCGTTTTCTGAAAATAAATCAATAGTTATAGATGAACAATGTATAGTTTGTGGAACGTGTATAGAAATATGTCCACAAAACGCGAAAAATTACAAGAAAGATTTAGATAAATTGCTTTTGCTCTTTGGAAATAGATTTGTTGTTTCAATTGCCCCATCGTTTTTTGCGCATTTTGATAACCCATTTAAGGTAATTGCGTTTCTCAAAAAAAACGGAGCGATTGTTAATGAAACATCGCTTGGTGCCGAATATGTGTCAAGAGAATATGAAAAATTTGACAAAACAGTAATTTCAACTGCTTGTCCCGTTGTTGTAGAACTTATTGAAAAATACTTTCCAGAAAAAATAGACTTTTTGGCAAATGTTGTATCACCTGCAGTTGCACATGCAAAGATTTTAAAGAAACTTTATGATTTTCCTTTGGTATTTTTGGGTCCATGTATTGCTAAAAAAAGAGAGCTTGAAGGATATTTTGATGTGGTGATAACATTTGAGGAGCTTGAAGAAGTTTTTGATGAAAATTTTGATGAAGCATTTCCTGATGCACCATATCCAAATATGGGAAGGTATTATCCAATAACAGGTGGAATTATAAAAAACACTAATTTTCAAAATCACATTACAATAGAGGGTGTTGAAAATATTAAGAAGTTTTTATCTAGATTAGATGTGATAGATGAAAAGTATTTTATTGAAATGTCTGCATGTGTAGGGGGGTGTATTGAAGGTCCCTGTAGTAGAAAGGATATAAGTCTTATAGAGAAAAAAACGAGGCTTCTAAAAAGCATAAAAAAACTTCCAAAAGGTGATTTAACGGAATTTGATATAGATTTGAAAAGAAAATTTTTATCACAGAAAAAGGAAGTGCAATATTCAAAAGAAGAAATTCAAAAAGTTCTCATATCCATGGGAAAGTCTGACAAATCAAAGGAATTAAATTGTAGTGCATGTGGGTATGATACATGTCAAGAAAAGGCAATAGCGGTTTTAGAAAAAAAAGCAGAAAAAGAAATGTGTATTACATATCTAATTGAAAAGGTATCAAGTGTGAGTAATATGCTTGTTGAGGAAACGCCGAATTTAATAATTATCACTCATAATGGAAAGATAGTATACAAAAACAAAGTAGCAAGATTGAAATTTATGTCTCTTTCGAATGTAAAAATTATGGAACTTGTTAAAAACATTAATAATAACCAGATAGAAGAGATGGAAATTAATGGGAGAAGGTATAAATTTTTGACGAAAAGGTTTTTACTACCTGAAAACAGTGGAGAAGTATTTATATTAACTGATATAACAAAAGAAATAGAACAAGAAGAAAAGATGAAAATGTTGAAAAAACAAACCATAGAAAAGATAGAAGAAGTATTGAACAAGCAAATGCTTCTTGCACAGGAAATTGCAAGTCTTCTTGGAGAATCTATTGCGGAAACAAAATCTCACTTTGTGGAGTTCAAGAAATTTATGGAGGAATAAAATGATTACCTGTGAAATAAATTATGCATTTAAAAATAAAGGTGGAGAATGGGTTTGCGGAGATTCTATTAATATAAAGAGAAACGAAGAAAAATGTGTGGTAAGTGTTTCAGATGGTCTGGGAAGTGGAGTTAAGGCAAATATACTATCAACGCTAACATCTACTATGTCCACTACTATGGTTTTTAACAATGTGTCTATAGAAGAAGTTTTTAGTTCCATTTTGTCAACACTTCCAACTTGTAAAGTAAGAAGGATAAGTTACTCAACGCTTGCCACTTGTCTAATAGATTACAAAAAAAAGAGATGTACAATATTTGAATATGAATTTCCGTTGATTTTTTATTTTAAAAACGATGATTTGATACCCTTAAAAAAGGTGAAAAAAAGTGTAAGTAACAAATATCTTTATGTAAGCGAGATGGATATAAACGTTGGAGATTCTATATTTTTAATGACTGATGGGATATCCCAGGCGGGGATGGGAAGTGAAAAATTTCCGTTTGGTTTTGGAGAGGAAAATATAAGGTTTGAACTGAGAAATCTAATAAAAAATAAAGTGGAACATGTGAATATTGTGGAACATATGATAAAACTGGCAAAAAAGTTGGATAAAGGTACAAAAGGTGATGATGCATTAATTGCAGGTTTAAAGATTAGAGAAAAAAGGATATTGACAATTATGGTGGGTCCGCCCGAACAAGAGGAAAAAGACAAAGAAGTAGTTGAAAAACTTATTAATTCAAAGGGGAAAAAGGTAATTTGTGGTGGAACAACAGGGCAAATAGTTGAAAGGGTAACGGGTAAGAAGATAGATATAGATGTAAGGAGTATATCTAAAATTTCGCCACCAGTTGGATATATGGAAGGGATAGATTTAGTAACAGAAGGGATAATTACATTAACACAGGTGTTCAGATATTATGAAAATCAGATAGAAGAAATGGGTGTTGGAGCTAAAAAGATAATAGACCTGCTTGATTGGGCAGATGTAATAAATTTTCTTGTAGGTCGGGCAATAAACCCCGCGCATCAAAATCCCCTTTTTACGCACGACATTTCTTTAAAATTTAGACTTATCCACGATATTGCAAAGATATTGGAAGAAAAGGGAAAGATTATTAACATTGAATATTTTTAGGAGGTGACTTTGGTGGAAAGGACCTTTTCTAAGGTGGAAGAGATACTGGAAAAACATAACTATGAAAAGAAAAATTTAATAAAGATACTTCTTGATGTTCAAAAGGAATACAGGCATATTCCAAAAGAAGTGGTAAATTACATTTCTGTTGCTTTAGATATACCACCAGCAAAGATTTTTGGGGTTGCAACGTTTTATGCGCAATTTTCCCTTAAGCCAAAGGGAGAATACACCATATTGATATGTGATGGTACGGCTTGTCATATGGAAGGGTCTATGGGGCTTGTTAAGGCAATTGAGGAAGAGTTGGGGATTAAGCCTGGTGAAGTTACTCAAGATTTAAAATTTAGCCTCGATAAGGTCGGATGTTTAGGTGCTTGTGCACTTGCTCCGGCAATGGTAATAAATGGAGAAGTATATGGAAAACTTACACCTGAGAAAACAAAGGAAATTTTAAGAAAACTAAAAGAAGGAGATGATAGGTAATATGTTTAAGACAATAAATGAAGCACTTGAATATATTGAAAAACAACAAAGATTGAGAGAGGAAAGATTAAAAGAAAAAAAGATATATGTTTGTGTGGGGACAGGTTGTACCGCAAATGGTTCTAGAAAGGTGTATAAAAAATTTGTTGAGGTCATTACAAACAAAGGTTTAGATGTAAAAGTTGAGGCGGAAGACGAACATCCAACGGTGAAAAAAACAGGATGTTGTGGACTTTGTTCATTAGGGCCTCTTGTAAAGATAACACCCGAAGGTATTACTTATCATCATGTTACAGTAGATGATGTTGAAGAAATTGTGGAAAAAACAGTGGAAAAAGGAGAGATAATTGATAGATTGCTGCTTACCGATTCGGTAACTGGTAAAAAGATAAAAAGACTTGAGGATGCAACGTTTTTTAAAAATCAAAAATTTTACATAATGGAAGGTATTGGAACAAGTGAGTGTGAAAAAATAGAAGATTACATGGGGCGTGGAGGATACAAATCTCTTTTAAAGGTATTGTCCTCTATGAAAAGAGAAGAAGTTATAGAGACAATAAAAGCTTCCGGTCTTCGTGGAAGAGGTGGAGGAGGATTTCCTACAGGCCTTAAGTGGGAATTTGCCTACAAAGCAAAAGGTGATAAGAAATTTGTTGTTTGTAATGCAGACGAAGGTGACCCAGGTGCATTTATGAATAGAACGTTACTTGAAAGAGATCCTCATTCTATACTTGAAGGTATGATTATTGCCGCGTACACAGTGGGAGCGCAAAAAGGTTATGCATATATCCGTGCGGAATACCCCATTGCAGTTGAAATGTTTAATAAGGCTATAAATGATGCTAAAGCTTTGGGATTACTTGGTGAAAATATTTTGGGTACGGGGTTTTCATTTGATTTAGAGGTTAAAGAAGGAGCAGGAGCATTTGTTTGTGGTGAAGAAACGGCTCTTCTTGCATCTATTGAAGGAAAAAGAGGTGTGCCAAGACCAAGACCCCCCTTTCCCGCACAAAAAGGACTTTGGGGTTATCCCACTTTGATAAACAATGTGGAAACATACGCAAATGTTCCAAAGATAATTAGAGATGGGGTAAAAAAATACAGAGAAAATGGCGTTGAAAAATCACCAGGCACAAAGATGTTTTCAGTTACTGGTCCGCTTAAACTTACGGGAATAATTGAAATACCGTTTGGAACTACAATAAGGTATGTACTTGAAAATATATGTGGTGGTACAACAGACGGAAAGAAGATAAAGGCGATACAGATTGGTGGGCCATCAGGTGCATGTCTTCCGGAAAAATATTTTGATTTACCACTTGATTATGACACTTTAAAATCTATAGATGCTATGGTAGGTTCAGGCGGAATAGTTGCAATAACGGAAGATAGTTGTATGGTTGAAGTTGCAAGGTTTTTCCTTGACTTTACAAAGAGAGAATCGTGTGGAAAATGCGTACCTTGTAGAGAAGGAACTATGCAAGCGTACAACATTCTAGAAAAATTCACTCAGGGGAAAGCTACAGAAGAAGACCTTGAAAATCTAGAGTACTTGGCAAAGATTATTAAAACAGCGTCATTATGTGGTCTTGGTAAAACAGCTCCAAATCCAATTCTAAGCACATTAAAACATTTTAGAGAAGAGTATATAGAGCATATAAATGGAAAGTGTCCAAGTGGTACGTGTACTGCGTTGAAAAAGTATGTAATAAATCCAGAGCTTTGTAAAAGTTGTAGTCTTTGTGCAAGGGCATGTCCACAAAACGCTATTAGTGGAGAAAGGGGTAAACCATACGTAATTGACCAGGAGAAATGTATTAAGTGTGGTATATGTTTTGAAAAATGTAAATTCAACGCTATAGAATTGGTATAGGAGGCGATTGTAATGAAAATAATAGTAAATGGAAAAGAAACCATTATTAATGATAATGCAAAAAATCTTTTAGAAGCTTTAAAAGAAGTGGGAATTGAAATACCAAATCTCTGTTATTTATCAGAAACATCCATATATGGTGCATGTAGAATGTGTTTAGTTGAAGTTGATAATCAGATTACAACTTCTTGTTCCATAAAGCCATATGAAGGAATGAACGTAAAAACACATACACCTGAGATATATGAAATGAGAAGGGGAATATTAGAACTTTTACTTGCATCACACAATAGAGATTGTACAACTTGTGAAAGAAATGGAAATTGTAAATTACAAAAATACGCAGAAGAATTTGGTATTAGAAAGGTAAGGTTTGATAAGATTGACAAACCAAACATCATAGATTACTCTTCCATAATTATTAGGGATAATTCAAAGTGTATTCTTTGTGGTGATTGTGTGAGAGTTTGTGATGAGATTCAATCAATAGGTGCTATTGATTTTGCATTTAGAGGTTTTGAAGCACAAGTTATGCCTGCTTTCGGTGAAGAACTTGCAAATACAGCGTGTGTGCTTTGTGGCCAATGTGTAGCTCACTGTCCAACTGGAGCATTGACTTTTAGGAATGATATACAAAAGGTATACAAAGCAATGGAGGAAGAAAAATTTGTAATTGGAATGATTGCACCGGCAGTTAGAGCTTCTATCCAGGAGGAACTTGGATTAGATGGAGATGTTGTTACCGCAGGGCGAATTGTTAACTTTTTAAAAATGATAGGTTTTAAGAAAGTGTTTGATGTTTCGTTTGCGGCGGATTTGGTTGCATACGAAGAAGCGCACGAATTTAAAGAAAGGCTTGAAAGAGGAGAAAAATTACCACAATTTACTTCATGCTGTCCAGGTTGGGTAAAATTTGCAGAGCATAATTATCCTGAACTTTTGGATAATCTATCGTCTGTGAAATCTCCACAACAAGCACTAGGAAGTGTAATAAAGAGGATATATGCAAAAGAAATGGGAATAGATCCGAAAGATATATTCCTGGTATCCATAATGCCATGTACAGCTAAAAAGTTTGAAGCAGAAAGAGAAGAATTTGCTGGAGAAGTTGATGTGGTTATTACTACAAAAGAGTTATCACAAATAATTAGGTCAAGTGGTTTTGATCTAAAAAGTATTCCCCCGATTCCATTTGACAGACCATATGGTCTTTCATCACAAGCTGGTCTAAGCTTTGGAAAGACTGGAGGAGTATTTTCGAGTGTTCTAAAAGTTCTAAATGATGAAATAGGGTTAGAGAATGTAGAAACAAAAGAAGTAGAAAAAGGAATAAGGATAACAAATGCAACAACTAAAGATGGAAAAACAATTAACGGAGTAGTGGTATTTGGTCTTGGAAATGTAAGAAAAGTAATGGAGAAATTAAACGACTGGAATGTAGATATAGTAGAAGTTATGGCTTGTGATTATGGATGTATTGGTGGAGGTGGCCAACCGTATCCAAATGATACAGAAATAAGGATAAAACGTGCAAAAATACTTAATGAAGTAGTTGGTATAGATGTACTAATTTCACCTACGGAGAATTATCACATGCTATCTTTATATGAAAATCACCTTAAAGCTCCTTTGAGTCACGAATCTCATAAGCTTTTACATACAACTTACAAAAATAGGAAAAGAATAAAAAATGGGGATATAGAAATAATTCCTCTACCAGTTGATGAGGATAAAAAAACAGTAGTAAAGGTATGTCTTGGAACATCTTGCTATGCAAAAGGGTCATACGAGCTTCTTTCACAGCTTATTAAACTTACTAATGAAGAAGAACTTTCAAATGTTGAGATAAAAGGAACATTTTGTTTGGAAAAGTGTGGAAATGCACCAAACGTTATGGTAAATGATAAAATAATAGATGAAGCAAGCATTGAAAAAATAAAAGAGGTGTTAAAGGAGGATGCCAAAAAACGATAAAAGGCCTATACAACTTCCGAGGCCTACACTTGAGAGATTAAAAAAGTATTATGCATATCTTATGCAGGTAGATTTAGAATACATTTCATCGGAAGAACTTGCAAAAAAATTTAACATAAGGCCGGAACAGGTGAGAAAGGATTTTACTTATCTTAATATTACGGGAAGACCAAAGATTGGCTATCATATCCCTCCACTTATAGAGGAACTTGGTGAGTTGTTTGGTACAGGGGTCATGGAAAATATAATAATCGTTGGAGCGGGAAATTTGGGAAGTGCTCTTGCAAAGTATACGGGATTTGAAAAAATTGGTGTAAAGGTTGTTGCAATATTCGACAACGACCCCAAAAAAATCAGTAGCTTTGTGGGAGAACTGTCCGTTCTCCCTTTATCTTCACTTGAAAGAGCGATTAAAAGGTTCGAGGTAAAAATTGCAGCCATTTGTGTCCCAGAAGAAAGCGCACAAAAAGTGGCAAGTTTGCTCATTAGAAAAGGTATAAAAGCGTTGTGGAATTTTGCACCTGTTCCGCTAAAAGTACCTGAAACAATAATAGTTGAAAATCAAGACATAACGTCTGGAATTCTTTCAATAAAGCACGTGATTAAAAAGTAAAAAGTGCCAACATGGACACCACACCATCCCACCCCCACGTTTGTGGGGGTTATGTGTAATTGTCTGGAAGATCATTTTCAAACAATACAACATCCCCAGATTTTAAAAAGGTTTTCAACATTTCTGTTACTTCATCTAAGGAATTAACGGTATATATTTCGCCTGTAAAGTTTGAATCTTCTAGACCTTCTAAAATTTTCTTTGTTCTTTTTTTGTCAACTAAGAACACAACATCAACGTATTTTGAAATGAGTTTCCCCAATTTATAATGTTCTTCATCTTCCTTTTCTCCAAGTTCTACAAACCCAGGAGTTATTAGTATTTTTCTTCTTTTTCCAAAAAGCGACAAATACTCAAGTGCCATTTTAAACCCTTTTGGGTTTGAATTAAACGTATCGTCAATAACGGTTATAGTATCATCTCTTATAACCTCAAGCCTGTGTTTGGGTTTTACAATATTTTTGGCTCTTTCTATTATTTCCTCAACGGGGACCTTTAATTCAAATGCAGTTACAATTGCAAGTAGTAAATCCAATACATTTTCCTTGCCATAGACATTTGTTGTAAATTCAAATTTTTGGTTATTTGGAGTTTCCAAAACAAAATTTGAACCATCTTTATCCAATTTTAAATCCACTATTCTATATTGTGCTTCTTTGTTTTCTATTCCACAAGATATTATATCTTTGTTTTTTATTATCTTTCTTATATTCTCATCATCAAAGTTTACCACAAACTTTTTCCCGGAGCGACTATCTTTAATGTACTTTTTAAAATTGTCCAAGATGTTACTTTCATTTTCGAATTCTTCAAAATGTTGTATTCCAATAGATGTAATAACCGAAATAGTTGGGTTGACAAGGTCAAGGAGTTTTTCAAATCCATAATTATCATTTTCTGCAAGCTCTACGATGAATACATCATGAGATTTATCTAATTTTTCTCGTATTACTTTTGTAATTCCCATAGTTGTATTGTAGCTACCAGGTGTCATTAACGTTTTGTAATATTCACTAATTAGGTGATAAAGATAAAACTTTGTACTTGTTTTACCATAACTTCCTGTAATTGCAACAACTTCTGGATTTAATCTTTTAATCTTTCTTTTTGCATCTTTGTAGTAATATTCGTTAATCAATTTCTCTATAGGTGTCATTATGGCATTTGTTAAAAAGTAAAAAAAGGAATTAAACACAACAAACATGAATAGGACACTTTCAGAAAAAATACTACTTGTTTGAACTGCCCAAATTAATGCGATTCCAAAAAAGATGTAAGAAATGTAAATGAGTCTTCTTAAACGCTTTGTAAATACAAGTGGTTTTTTCTTTTTGACAAGTACAAAATATCTTAAATCAATGTATATGGACATAACCAAAAAAACAAGGGCTATGTATGTGTTAACAAAATAGAATATGAGTGATAATACCAAAAGAATATTTATTAAGTATCTTTTTACATGAGAAAAAATCCATTTAAAATACTTTTTCTCGGAGTATTCTTCAAGTTGTAGCATATGTAAAGAGTAAAAAGATCTAAGCACAAAATTTGTAACAAGTAAGGCAAGAAAGATGTTTTCAACCATATTAACCTCCTACAAAATTTTTTAGATCTTTTAAAAATCTGTCAATATTTTCTAAAAATGGGAAATGTCCAGCATTTTCGTATATAATGAGTTTAGAATTTTTTATCAACCTTTTATATTCTTTTGCCACATAAATTGGAACAGCATCATCAAATTCTCCCCAAATTATAAGTGTATTTTTGTTTATTTTTTTTATTTCCTCTGAAATATCTTCGCTAACTACACCTTTTAAAATTTCCCTCATTATACCTTTAGAATTTTTGTAATCCTCAGAGCCAAATTTTTCTCTCAATCTGTTTACATTAAATCCGAATGTTCTAAAGATTCTAAATAGTATTTTATAGATTGCAACTTTTGTTTTTAATTTTAAATTCCTCCTTTTGATGCCTGGTGCAGAGATTATTACCAATTTATCCATCCATTCTGGATTCTTTGATGCCAAAATAGCAGCTATTTTACCACCAAACGAATGACCAACTACTACAACATCTTTTAAGTTTAAAAATTCAACAAATTGAGAGATAACGTTTGCATAATCAAAGCTTGTCATTATCTTTTTTGGAATAGGACTTTTACCAAAACCCGGTAAGTCTAAAAGAATAGATGTGTATTCTAGTTTTTTAGCAATTTGTTTATAATACAAAAAGCTTGCACCCCAACCGTGCAAGAATAAGATGTTTTTTTTATTTCCTGGAATAATTTCATAATGTAGTTGTTTTATCATTTGCCCACCTTTATTTTCAAAATATTGGTATCTATTGAAACTATCTTTTTGTCTTTGAATCTTTCTAGTCCCATGTTTATCATGTTATCAATTATCTGCGAAAATGTAAATCCACTCTTCTGCCATATGTAAAATGATAAAGCACCAGGTATAGTGTTTATTTCGTTAACGTATATTTTATCTGCTATCAAGAAATCTATGCGTACGTTTCCAGAGCATTCTAGAATTTTAAACGTGTCTTTTGCAATTTCTTTTATCTTATTTTTTAAATTTTCATCTATTCTAGCAGGAATAATGTGATTTGAGAATTTTTTTCCTTTTTTAAAGTATTTTTCTTCAAAGTTAAAAAAGTCGTTTTTCTTGTTTATTTCTTCAAGTTCAGAAACAAAGATATTTTTGTATCCCATGACGGCACAATTGATTTCACGTGCGTTTATCCATTTTTCAACTAATACTTTGTTATCGAATAAGAGTACATTTTTTACTGCTTCTTCGAAATTTTTTCTATCTACCACTTTTGATACACCTATACTTGAACCAAGTCTTGCAGGTTTTACAATCATAGGATAGCCTAAATTTTTCTCGCATCTTTTAAAAAATTCTTCATTTATTTCTGTTGTGTATTCAAAATCTACAACTGAAATTTCTTTCTCCTTCAACAAAAGTTTTGTTACTACCTTATCCATAGTAAAAGCTGATGAAAAATGATTACAACCAGAGTATGGTATCCCAAAAATTTCACACATTCCCTGAAAAGTTCCATCTTCACCGTTTGTGCCATGAAAAACTAAAAAGCAGAAATCTATCGTTTGCTTTTTTAGTCCATATTTTAGAAGAAGTTTGTTATTCTTTACACTGAAACTATCTATTTTTTTTGCTTTTTTTTCTAACTTATCAAAATCTTTAAAAGTTTCTAAATCTTCTAAAACTTTTCCTGTAAACCATTCGCCAGATTTGGATATATAAATAGGGATAACATTGTATTTTTTCCTATCAATGGAAGAAAGTACTTGCTGTGCAGTTATTATGGATATTTCGTGTTCTACACTTTTTGAGCCAAAAAATATACCGATATTTAGCATAACTACCTCCTACAAAAGATGTTTTTCAAGCATTTCAGCTATAATCGCAGAAGGAAATGGTGCTAGTCTTTTTAAATTCCTTTTTATTTCAATTTCGCTACCTTCCATACTACTATCTACTACTATTTTCAGAGCGCAAAAATTAATATCGTTTTCAGCGCATACCTTTGCAATAGCCGCACTGTCCATGTCGACGACCTCTGCATTTGTTTCCCTGTATATCCGTTCTTTTTCTTCTTCTGAGTCTACAAATACATCTCCACTTGCTATTACACCAAATTTAATATCGTTGAATATATCGTAAATTCTTTCCATTAAGACATCCGATGCTTTAAAAATTCTTACATTTTTTTCTCTAAACGAAATATCGTGTTCTATATACTCAGTTCCACAAACAATATCACCTATTTTTCTTTCTTTATTTATAGCTCCTGCAGAACCGCAGTGTATAAAGTATTTCGGTTTGAATCTATCTATTAGTGCCTGCGCCATCATAGCTGATTCTACTTTACCTATTAAACCATAAACAAGTAAAACTTCATTTACACCAATTAGTCCCCTTACATATGGTCTTTTTAATATTTCGCCATTTTCCAAAACAGGTAAAAGTTCTCTAAATGCGCCTAATATCTCGTCTCTTAACACACTTGTAATTACTATCATTTATTTCCCTCCACCTCTAATAACCATGTGTACTTCAAAATCGCCTTCTGAAAATATATTTAAAGGAAGTTTTAATATCACACCTTCTGCGGTTACCTGGATTTCTTTACCTGTAATGACTGTTGGTGGTGTAATATCAACTGTATAACTATTTTTTTCAAGTTCCATGGCAATAGAACCACTTGTCATATTTCCAAGTTCACCTAAAGCACTAAGAGCAAGTTCATCTAGATTTTCATATGGCATTCCCATCATTGTACTAACGACTTTAATTGCCGTTTCTTTGTTAAAAGAATATATCAAATTACCATCTATATCTCCGTTAAAACCTATTACTGTAACAATTGGGTATTTTGGTTCTATACTTTTTGCAATTGATGGTTTTGCGATATTTGGTTCAACTTTTAATACCATATTAAACGTTGATTTTACAGCAGAAATTAATGAATTAATTATTCTTGCATCCATAATGCCACCTCCTTATCATAAGTAAAGAAACCAAACTTTCCTTCTGAGATTGCCTTAAAAAGGTTATTTTTTGTTCTTTCAAAATCTATGTTTCCACCTTTTGATATAAATCCTCTTTTTTTACCATATTCTTCTAAAAATTCTTCAAAAGTTTTATCAAGGTTGAGTTCCACCTTAAATATTTCATACGCCCGAGTAATTATATCATATTTATCTATAGATTCTACAGGCAGAGAACCAATTAATAACAACTTTGCTGCTACATCTTTATTAAATAGTTTTGAATACAAAATTCCTGGGGTATCAAGTAATTTAACACTACCTAAATTTATCCATTGAAGCCCTCTGGTTATACCAGGTGCCATTCCCGTTTTTGCAAGTTTTCTACCGGAAAACTTGTTAATTATAGTTGATTTTCCAACGTTTGGAACACCAGCTATTAATACCCGTGTTTCTCCTAGTTTTTTCTTCGAATGAGAATTTATAAATCCTTTTATCTTGTTTACAGATTCAGCTTTTGAAAAAGAAATTACAGGTGAAGTTTCCTTTATCTTTTCCATCCAAAGCTTTGTATATTTTTTATTTGCTAAATCTGCTTTGTTTAAAACATAAAGTATGTTTTTACCTGTAAATATATTTCTTTCAAAAGCAGTAGTTGCGAAAGGTGCTCTTGCATCCAAAACAATGAGGACTGTGTCCACTGCCTTTAAATATTCTTTTATCTTTCTTTTTGCTTTATTTATATGCCCTGGATACCACATTTATTTTGGCACCACCAGAGTTCCCACATTTTCTTCTCTTACTGCCGATAGTAAATTACTCTCTTTAAAGAAATCCATAACGAGTATTTTCATGTCGTATCTTTTACAAATGGAAAATGCTTCTGTATCCATTATTTTTAAACCTTTATCTATTGCCTCATCATACGTTAATGTATCAAATTTCCTTGCATCAGTAAATTTTTTGGGATCCTTATCGTAAATACCATCTACTTTTGTACCTTTTATCAATATATCTGCCTTCATTTCCACGGCCCTAAGTGCTGCTGCTGTATCTGTTGTGAAAAACGGATTACTAGTACCTCCTGCAAAGATAACAAGATATCCCGCATCAAAATAAAGGTTTATATCATCGTAGTGTATTGGCCTTATGGAAGGAAGGGAACTTACCTGCGATACCACAACAGTTCTTAGATTGTTTTTTTCAAAGATGTCTTTTAAATAAAGGGCATTAATAACCGTTCCAAGCATTCCTATTTGATCTGCAATGGTAGGAGATAACTCCTGCATTTCTCTACCCCTAAAGAGATTTCCTGCACCTATTACAATTCCTACATTTGTTCCATATTCGAGTATCTTTTTTAATTCATCAACAAGGTATATTATATTCTCGTGGTTGAAACCTTTTTCCCCTTCCCCACTTAGAACCTCTCCACTAAGTTTTAAAAGGACTCTTTTGTACATATTATCCCTCCAATTCTACAACCTCTTTAAATTTATCTGCTAATCTAAGATCACTTGTTAATAATATAATTTGACGCCTTTTCGCCTCATTTTGTAGTATTTTTAAAACCCTGTTCAACCTTTCATCATCGTATCTAATAAATGCGTTGTCTATGATTAAAGGAAGATTGTGTTCTGACATGGTGTTGAATAGTGCAACTTTGTATGCAAAGAGCATTTGATCAAAAGTTGCTGCACTTAAAAATTCTTCAGGATTTAATTTTTCACCGTTGATGTTTAATCTTACGGACAAATTATCTTCAACTATTATAGGCATGGGTTCAT
This sequence comes from Thermosipho melanesiensis BI429, assembly GCF_000016905.1. Lineage (GTDB taxonomy): Bacteria > Thermotogota > Thermotogae > Thermotogales > Fervidobacteriaceae > Thermosipho > Thermosipho melanesiensis. Next base: position 509,050 of record NC_009616.1, on the reverse strand, counting down.
TTACAATAGAATGTAGTATTTTTGTAAATTCTTCTTTGAATTTTTTTCCATAAGTTTCCACATACTCCTCCAGCTTTTTCTTTAAAATTTCCTTTGCAGTTGATATCTTTGAGGAGTATGCCTTTAATGCATCGATTTTACCAATTAACTCCTCTTTCTTTTTTATCTTCTCCAAAATTTCCTCAAAAGAAGGTATATTTTCAAACTTTTCGAGAAGTAATGTATCAATATCTGAAAGTCTTTTTTTAAGTTTTTCTAAATCAAATTCTAGGTTTTTCATATTTTCAGGTAATATTTCACTATTTAACATATTTTCATACTTTTCTATTTTTGTATCTAGCTTTGAGATTTCTTCTGTTATCTTCAAGTACTCATCGTACAAGGTATCAAAGTTTTTAATTTCTTCTAAGGAAAGTTTTAATTCTTCAAGTAACTTATTCAAAGAAATAGTTAATTCTTCTTTTTTTCTTTTTAAGTTTTCTATTTCATTTTTTGTTTCGATTGTTTGTTTTTCTAATGATGATTTAGATATAATTAATTTTTGAATTTCATTAACCAACTTTTCAAGGTAAGAAATACCAGAGTCTATTATCTGCGCTGCACTTCCTAGATTGAAATCTTTCAACTCTTTTAAAATTTCAGATTCAAGTTTTTTAAATTCTTCGCTTGTGCTTTGATAATCTTTCTTTTTAGCCTTCCATTCTATAAATTCATAATATTTTTGTCTAAGCTCTTTTAAAGACTTTAGATTATGCTCTCTAAGTATACTTAAATATCTCGGACGTATTATTTTTTTCTTCGTTAATTCGTCAATCTCATTTCTTATTGTTTCAGAGACCCCCTCTTTTTTTCTCCATATAACTGTTTCAATAAGACCAATAAATCCCGTTACAATTGCGGCGGTAAAGAGCCACATATTTACATTTGTCATGAGAAAACCAAGTAGTAGAGAAATAACCGAAGCGAAAAAGAAAACAAAAGAAAAATCTTTATGAATTTTAGCAGAAGAAAATATGTGATTTAGTTTTTCTTTTAGTTCATCTATTCTTGTTTGTAACTTCTGCTGTGATTCCTTATGTTTTTCTTCTTCTTCTTCTACTTCTTCTAATAAATTTTCTTTTTCACTAAATAGTTTCCAGAGAGGGTTTTCTTCTAAAATATCCTCTAATTTATGCTTTTTTTCATCGTACATTTTTTTTAGTAAACTCAAATTTTTAATCTTTAGATTAACGGTTTCAAGCTCCTTTTCATTTTCTATGTTTAATCCCTTCATCTTTTCTTTTAATTGTTTTTCTAAAGTTTCTAAATTTTCTAGTAGTTCGTTGTAATGAGAAAGTATTCCATTTAGATTTCTATCTATAATTTCCATAGTTTCAATTAATTCTTTTGCGTTTGTTACTTTTTCTCTATCTATTTTAGATATTCTAACGAAATCCTGTAACTTTAAACTTAGTTCTTCTTTTTTCAAGTTTAATTCTTTAATTTTTTCGTTTAGGTCTTTTGTATATGATATTCTAAGGTCTTCAAGTTTTTCTTTTTTCTCCCATATCTTACTTTCAATTTCTTCTTTTTCTTTTTTTAGGCGTTTTTGTTTAATGATAAATTCATTGTATTTATCAAGCTTTTGTTTTAGGTTTACAATTTCTTTGTCCAAATTTACAATTTCTTTATTTAAATCTTCTATACAACTTTGCACTTCTTCAACATAGGAGTTTGTTTTTTCTATTGCCTCTGTTAACCTTAACCCCCATTCATTTTTTTGCATCTTTTTTTTCATATATCCAATAACAAAAGAATCTTTTTCTTTTAATGTATCGAGTTTTTCATCTTCTTTAATAAAACCTACAGTTTCAAAAAGATCTCTATCCACTAAAGTGTTGAATTCTCCATTTAAAAAATCCACTTTAAAGGTTCCTTCATCAGTGGTTATTTCACCACCAAACTCATAGTGATCCCATGGTTCGTATTTTTTTAATTCGTCTCCAGGTTTTGATAAAGCATTTAAAATAAAATATGCAATAGTAGTCTTACCGGATGCATTTGGACCAAATATAACGTTTAGTCCTGGTTTAAATTTTAATTCTTTAGATTTTAATTTACCAAACCCATTTATTTTTAACGATTTTATTAACATACTTTACCACCTCTCAGAAGATCCAATAAAACAGCTTTGGTGGTGTCGTCATTTACATTTTCAATTATGTTTTTTTCAAAAAGATTTTTGAAATCCAGCTCTTTTGTTTGAGATATAATGGTGTAATCTAAATTTTCCAGTTTTTTCTTATCAGTAAATTCTTTTATAACAAGTATGTTTTTTGTATATTCCATCTTTGGAATTTTGTTTAAATTATCTAGGTAGTATATTCCTAATGTTTCGCAATCAACATTTTGACGTGTTCCATCTTTTTCTATAACTGGAACATTATTAATAGGTGAGCTGTTAAAATCAAGCTTTTCGGGATAAATGTCAAAATTTTTGAAATATACAGACAAAATTTCTTCAACTTTATCGTATGTTCCATATTCTCCTAGTACATTGTAAAATGAAAAGTGTGCATCTGGGTACTGTTTTGATAAAATATCTAGTACCGAAAGCTTTAAGTGATAAATTATGTTCCAAAATATACTCACACGAAATGGTATGGAAAACAATTCTAAATTTGCAACTTTTATTTCCATATATCTAAAACCCCCTTAGAGAAGATTGGCTGCTTCTGTTGCAAGCATTGAACGCTCACCTTTCTTTAACACAATATGTGCTGATAAATTACTTTCCAAAAATCTACTAGCCGCATATACAAGTCCGTTACTATCTTTGTCCAGGTATGGCGTATCTATTTGATATGGATCTCCCAAAAGGACTATCTTAGTATTTTCACCAGCCCTTGTTAAGACGGTTTTTATTTCGTGAGGCGTTAGATTTTGTGCTTCGTCAATTATTATGAACTGATCGGGGATAGATCTTCCACGTATGTATGTCAATGCCTCGATTTCAATTATACCTTTTTTCATGAATTCTTTCATATTTACATTGGAAAGTCTAAAGAGGTATTCTAAATTGTCATATATAGGTGACATCCATGGTTTCATCTTTTCTTCATAACTTCCGGGTAAATACCCTATATCCTTTCCACCCATTGCAACAAGCGGTCTTGCAATTACTATCTTTTCATATTTTTGTTCTGTAACAGCTTTTTGCAATGCACATGCAAGGGTAATAAACGTTTTTCCCGTACCTGCTATTCCTATCAAGGAAACAAGTTTTATATCGTCGTTTAACAATGCATCCATAGCAAAAAATTGTTCTCTGTTTCTTGGTTTAACATTCCAAGCTTCTATCTTTTTACTTATTTGTAGTAAATCCCTTCCGTTAAATCTATAATAGGTTCCTATACTATCTATATATATATTTGGATAAAGCATTTCTTTATCAACCATATCTACATTTCTAAATTCAAAATATCCGGGATTTAACGTTGCAAGCTCAGATCTATCGGTAAGATAATCTTGTGCAGGTATTCCCAATGCATCAGCTTTAACTCTTAGATTTATATCTTTTGAAACTAGATATGTTGGTTCTTTTGAATTTTTCATTATGTGCAGTGTGTAAACTAGAATCCAGTTATCTATGTATTTTTCAAATAAAAAGTCTATGTTTTCATGTTCGTTTTTCTTTAAGTGTATGACTTTTAGCAATCCTCCATTTTCAAGTTTTACACCTTCAGATAATTTTCCTTTTTGTCTTAATTTGTCAAATTCTCTAATAGCTTGTCTTGCATATTTCCCCAGACTTCCAGTGTGTCTTTTTAAATTATCAAGTTCTTCCAAAACGGGTAGTGGAATTATTACGGCATTATCTTCAAACGAATAAATAGATTCTGGATCGTGTATTAATACATTTGTGTCCAAAACAAAATTTTTTAACATTACCTATCCCCCCAGATTCTAACAAATTCATTTAAGTTGGCTATTTTTTCCGATAATTTTAAAAAAACTTTTGCAGTTAATATGGCATCTCCTAATGCCCTGTGAGGTACTTTTTCTCCAAATTTAAATTCTCTTACAAGGCTTTCAAGACTCCTTTTTTTGCCATACAAAATTAGGGAAATTTCCAATGTATCAATGTATCTTACATTTATGGGAAATTGTCCTACCTCTTTTGTTGCGATGTCCAAAAAAGAAAGGTCCATTCGTGCGTTATGCATGACAAAAATAGTATCTTTTGCATATGCCCTTATATTGTCTAAAATCTTTTCAAGTCCAGGCGCACTCTCAATTTCGCTGTTTGAAATACCGTGTATTTTTTCCGACAACGCAGAGATTTTTATGTGCGGATTTACAAGAGAATGATATATCCAACTTTCAATTATCTTTCCTTTGTATATAGGAACAATTGCTACTTCAATTATCCTATCGCCGAAATAAGGATTTAATCCTGTTGTTTCTGTGTCTAGGACACAGTATACATTTTCATCTATCACAATATTCCTCCTATACTATTAACTCTTCACCGCCACCTCTTGCTATTACTATTTCACCTGCTTCTTCTAACCTTCTAACGATGTTAATAATCTTTTGTTGTGCTTCTTCAACGTCTTTAACTCTTACAGGACCCATGAATTCTAGTTCGTCTTTTAAGAGTTGTGCAGCTCTCTTGGACATATTATTGAATATCTTTTCTTTTAATTCGTCGGATGCACCTTTCAAGGCGACTGCGAGATCTCTTGTGTCTACTTCACGTAGTACAAGTTGTACAGATCTATCATCGAGCTTAAGCAAGTCTTCAAATACAAATAGTCTTCTTCTAATTTCTTCCGCAAGCTCAGGTGATTCATACCCAAGTTTTTCCATAATACTCTTTTCCGTAGCTCTATCAATATTGTTAATAATCTCTGCTGCAGTGTCTACACCACCTACTTGACTTAAGGTTTGCATACCAATACCACTGAACTTCTTTTCAAGTGTCTTTTCAATTTCTCTAACTACATCAGGAGATGCGCGTTCTAGTAGAGCGATACGTTTGATAACCTCGGCTTGGATGTTTTCAGGCAATGCTGACAAAACTTTTGCCGAAAGTTGGGGTTCTAAAAAACTTAATACCAAAGCTATGGTTTGAGGATGTTCAGATTGTAAGAAATTAACAATTTGCATGGGATCAGCAAGTTTCATAAATTCAAATGGTTTAACTTGTAAATTGGAAACAAGTCTTTCTATTACTTTCATTGCTTTTTCTGGCCCAAAAGCTTTGATTAACATTTCTTTTGCATAGTCAATACCACCTGAGAGGAGCATTTCTCTTGCTTTGGAAAGTTCTTTAAATTCGGATAAGACTACTTCTTTTTCCTCATCTGTAACTTTTCCTAAATTTGCAATTTCGATTGTTAGCAATTCTACATCTTGTTCATCTAGGTTTTTTAAAACATTTGCGGCATTTTCCGGCCCCATTAAAACGAGTAATATTGCTGCTTTTCGTTTTCCAGGTATACCTGTTTTCTCGGCCATTTTATGTCACCCTCTTTCAGAAAGCCATATCTTTATTATTGCCGCAGTTTCCTCTGGGGATTTTACAGCAAGTTGTTGAGCGTAATTTTTTAACTCTTCTATAACCTTTTGTGCTTCACTCAATATTTCTTCAGCTTCTTCTTGCCCTTCTTTTTCAACTAATTTACGTGCTTCTTCTTCTAACATTTTATACCTTTGCAATACAAGTTTTCTTGCTTTTGACTTTCTAATTTGTAGTAATATTCCATATGAGCTAAAGAACATTAAAACAGTGGCAATTAAAAGAAGACTAATTTTAAAAATTATGTCTTTTTTTGTTTGTTCTGATTGTATAAGTTTTTGGTATTGTTCTTCGAGTTCTCTACTGAATGGTATAAATGCAAGGGAGTAGGAAATATTAGAAGGGCTTGCATTTGCTGCTATGCTTTTTTGTATAACATCTGCTACCATTTTATTGATTTCATTTTTTGATACTTTATTAAATACTGTAGATGAAGAATCTATTATAACCGATACAGATATATTTTCAATTTCACCTTCTGTATTTTGCACGATATTTTCCACTATTTGGTTTAATTCATAATTTGTTATCTCGTGTTTTTTCTCATAAAGTGTGGAATTAGAACTTTCAAGGCTTTGATAATAAGTTGTTGGAATGTTTGATTCTGTTCCAACAGGTCCCCCATCGGAGGGAAAGGTTGTAGATTTTTCACTTTCTGTTTCTTTGCTTCTAATAAAACCTCCTTTTGGAGATGAATAAGTAGTTATGGTCTTTTCAGTTTTTTGCCAGTTTAAGTTTATATCGGTAATTACTTCAACTTTTCCCAGACCAAAGACCGCTTCAAGAGCAGGTTGAATTTTACTTCTATAGTATCTCTCAAGTTGCATTTTCAGTTCTGCTTTTGTGCTTGCAGCATACGTATTTTCATCAAAATTAACAAGGTCGCTTAACGCCCTACCAAAGTTGTCAACAACTTTAACATTTTCAGGTTTTAACCCTTCGACAGCACCAGTAAGAAGATAAATTATTCCTTTTACTTGTTCCTTTGATAAACTTGCCCCTGGTTCTAATACAAGTTGCACAGATGCCCTTGTTTCAGCCATATCTCCACGCACATAATATGTATACTTTGGGAGTGTAAGATGAACCCTTGCATACTTTACTCCATTAATGGTAGCTATTGTTCTTTCAAGTTCTCCTTGAAGAGCTCTTTGATAATTTACTTGTTTATCAAAACTTGTAGCCCCAAAACTTGTCTGATCCAAAATTTCAAAACCTTTTGAAGAAGCTCCTAAAATACCACTTGAAGCCAATTTCATTCTTACTTCATATACGTTATATGAAGAAGGAATTAATATCCTATTTCCTGCCTCAACTTTGTAAGGTATCCCTGATGATTCAAGTTGTTGAACAATAGCACCAGCATCGGTTTCGTTATTTGCCGTTATTAAAAGCACATATCTAGGAGCATTCAAAATAACAGTAATAACAACTGCAGAAACAATTGCAATAATTAACGATAAAAACGCAATTTTCTGGTTTTTTTTTGAGATTTTTCCAGAAAGTTGGAAAGTTTGAAAAACTATCTAAAAATTTTCTAAACCATTCCAAGAAAATCACCTCAATATAAAAACCTCAGATAAAAATTCTCGAAATCAGTGTCATATCCTAAGCTAATTCGCCAATACTTGTTTCCATAACCAACGTCAAATTGAAAGTTTTTCATATCAAAGCCTTTCGAAAAATCATAGCAAATTTCATAGTTTGGGCCAACTGGTTCAAAGTAGGAGTAACCAATTATCGGACCAACTGATATATTATTATTATACCTTAAATTATATCCAAACACAATTGAAGAGAAATGGTCTAATCTAAAAAAAGATTTTGCTCCAAATTCAATTGGGTATCCAGTTTCTTCAATTGAAAATTTTGTAGATAAATCAAAGTATAAAAGTCCTAAATAGTCAAAGATAGAACCAATTTCAAAGAATGTAGTATTAGTACTATCTAACCCTGCTTGAAGATATAATACATATTTATCTTTTAGGTAGACATTTCTACTTATTTTTCTTGAGGCTGATATAACTTTATTTGCATAATTTTTGCCTTCATCTAGATATTTACCTTTTTTGTAATTTCCCTCTCCTATGTTATATATCGCAAGAACTGAGTATATATCGTTGTATTTCTGATAATAATATCTTATCATTCTGTCTGCACCAAGAAGTGCTTGTTTTGGATTCCAGGCATTGTTAATACCATAATCTAGTGCTGCATCTGCTTTAAATTGTGCTATTCCCATTGCTCCAACATTTGAAAGTGCGTGGATATTGAAGCCCGATTCAATGTATGCAAGTCCCTTTACTATCTCAGGAAATCGCATTGTGTTGGTAAATGTATCATATGAAACAATTCTGTAAACAAACGGATTATATATAGATATTTTCCCAGCATTGTTATAAAATTGTACTTGCAATCCAAGGTTGGTTTTGGTAATATAGTTCAAAGGATCAAGCATAAATGAAAAATAATTTGCAGAGATTAGTAAAAAAATTAGAAAAAGGTTCTTTTTCATAACATCCCTCCTATTTAAATATGATACCATAAAATAGAGGTGATTTAAATGACTTGGAAAATCAAAATTAAGGATATTATATCTGAGAAGATTTCAAAAATAGAAGGAGATTATGTAACGGAGTTTATTGAACTACATACAGGAACGTATAAGGTTATAGATAATAGGTTTCATGTTAAAATATCAATAGTATATACTAATGATACAATTGTTGTAGGCGGTTTTGTTAAAGGAAAAATAGAAAGACCTTGTGATAGATGTCTTGAGATGGGGATACTTGAACTTGAAGGTACTATTGAAGCAATTTATGATTTAAAAAATGAACCAAATTTTAAAGATTCTGAAATAGAAAATTTAAAAAATGTGATATACTACAAAGGAGAAGAAATAGATCTTGAGGAAAGAATAATAGAAGCACTTGTAGTAAGTGCTCCTGATGTTTTTGTATGCAAAAAAGATTGTAAAGGTTTGTGTCCATATTGCGGTGAGAATTTGAATTTACATCCCAACCATCAATGTAAAGCAATGGAAGAAGCTTTAATAGACCCTAGATTCGAGAAACTATTACACTTAAAAGAAAAGTTAAACAATAATTAATTAAGGGAGGGATTTTACATGGCAGTTCCAAAGCAAAAAAGGTCAAGAAGTAGAACACATCACAAGAGGGCAAAAATTTACAAAGCATTTTCCGTTCCAGTATCTGTATGTCCAAATTGTGGAGCACCTAAACTCCCACATAGAGTTTGCTTAAACTGCGGCCACTACGGTAAAAAACAAGTGTTTGAAGTAGCCGAATAATTATGAAAAAAATAGCTATTGATTTAATGGGCGGTGATTTTGCGCCAGCTGAGATTTTAGCTGGCGCTTTGTCGTTTGCAAAAGATTTCAAAGATGTTGAGCTTTATTTGGTTGGTATAGAGGATAACTTCAAAAATGTATCTCTTCCAGAAAATTGTAAAAAGGTTACAGTTGAGGATTATCTTCCAATGGATATAAAACCTACCGAAGCGCTTAGAAGAAAAAAAAGTACAATGTATCAGAGTTGTAAGCTGGTTAAGGAAAACGTAGTGGACGCAGTGGTAAGTGCTGGAAATACCGGGGCTCTTCTTGCCTGCGCAACTTTTGTTGTTGGAAGGATGAAAAACATAGAAAGACCAACTTTGGCTGTACCAATACCAACCAAAGATGGTTTTTGTGTTCTTGCAGATGCTGGTGCAAATATCGATGTAAAGCCTTCCACACTTTTGCAATTTGGTGTAATGGGAGTAGAATATGCAAAATTTTTGGGAATTAAAAATCCGAAAGTTGGGCTTTTGAACGTTGGAACCGAAGAAAACAAAGGGACACAAAAAGAACAAGAAGCTTTTAAATTGCTTAAGGAACATTTCAAAAAAAATTTTATGGGAAATGTAGAAGGAAATGATATAAATATGGGAAAAGTTGACGTGGTTGTTGCAGACGGTTTTCATGGAAATATAGCCATGAAAACAATGGAAGGTACGGCTAAACTAATTGTTGATGTATTAAAATCAAACATAAAGAAAAACATAATATCTGCTATAGGTGCACTACTTATGAAATCTGTTTTTAATAGACTTAAAGAGAAGTTAGATCCACGAAAGTATGGTGGAACGTTTTTTGTTGGTGTAAATGGAATAGTTGTAAAAGCACATGGGAATTCTGATAGAATTGCAATATATCATGCATTAAAGGTTGCAAAAGATGGAATAGAAGCGTCCCTTACCTCAAATATAGAGGAGGCAATTAGAAATGTGTGGAATAGTAGGTATGGTCGGGACTGAGTTTAAGATAGATGAACTTGTAGAAGATTTGCAAAAACTTGAATATAGAGGATATGATTCTGCTGGAGTAGCATTCTATGACAATGGTAAAATTTCAGTTGAAAAATCCTTGGGAAGAATTAAAAATTTAAAATCTAAAATCCCGGATAAGTCTACAAGTGTAGGTATTGCTCACACAAGGTGGGCAACGCATGGAGCACCTAATGATAAAAATGCACACCCACATACAGATTGCAGTGGTAAAATTGCTATTGTTCATAATGGTATTATAGAAAACTATGCAGAGTTAAAAGAGGAACTAATAAAAAAGGGGCATAAATTTAAATCAGATACAGATACGGAAGTCATAGCCCATCTTATTGAAGAACTTTTTAGAGGTGATATATACAAAGCGGTTTTGGAAACAGTTAAACAACTTAAAGGGGCTTATGCTATAGTAGTTATGCATTCTGACTTTAATGATACGTTAGTTGCGGCACGGAAAGGAAGTCCACTTGTGCTTGGAAAGGGAACGGATAAGGTTATTTTGGCTTCAGATGTTACTCCAATACTTAGATATACAAAAGATGTTGTATTCTTGGAAGATGGTGATGTTGTATTTTTGAGGAACGGGGAATACAAAATAACAGATATAAATGGAAATATTCTTTTGAGAAAGGTACACCACGTGGATTGGGATGAGACGGCTGCAGAAAAAAGTGGATACAAGCATTTTATGTTAAAGGAAATAATGGAAGAACCGGAAGCAATAGAAAGTGCTTTGGTTGGGAGAATTACTATGGAAGGGCCGTTGTTAAACGAGTTAAAAGAATTTAATGTAGAGAACGTAGAGAAGATAAAACTTGTTGCTTGTGGTACAAGTTATCATGCGGGACTTGTTTTTAAATATTTCCTTGAAAAGTATGTTAGCGTAGATGTGGAAGTTGATGTTGCATCAGAATTTAGATATAGGAATATACATATAGATAAAAAAACTTTAGTAATTGCAATTTCACAATCTGGTGAAACGGCTGATACATTGGAATCTGTAAGGCTTGTTAAGAAAGACGGTGCAAAAATAGTTTCTATTGCGAATGTTGTAGGTTCTACAATAACAAGGGAAAGTGATGTTACTATATTTATGAACGCCGGTCCTGAAATAGGAGTTGCTGCTACAAAAACCTTTGTAAACCAACTTGTTGTTCTTTATATTTTGGGAATGTATATATTGAAATCAAAAAATATCTGGAATGAAGAGCTAGAAAAAGACTTTCAATTTTTAAAGAAATCTCCAAATGTGTTTAGAAAGATTTTGACTACCATAAATTTGGATGAGGTTTCTTCGTATTATAAAAACTATCATCATTTTATGTATATAGGTAGAGGAATTAATTATCCAACGGCACTCGAAGGTGCATTAAAATTAAAAGAGATAAGTTATATTAATGCAACTGCCTATCCTGCAGGTGAATTAAAGCACGGACCTATAGCATTACTTGATCCAACGTTTCCCGTATTTGCTATTGTACCTAAAGATAAACTATTTGAAAAGACAAAAAATAATATAGAGGAATCAAGAGCAAGGAAATCAAGAATAATTGCCGTGACTAATGAGAGTAACAAGGAACTTGAAGGTGTAGCAGATGATATAATATATGTTCCAGATAGTCCTGATGATATGTATCCGCTAACAATATCCCCAATAATACAGTTATTTGCCTACCAGATAGCAGATAAAAGAGGATATGATCCAGATAAACCGAGAAATTTGGCAAAAAGTGTTACTGTTGAATAAATCCCCCGATCGGGGGATTTATTTTTGTTTATTTTCATGTTTTTAAAAAAAGTATATAATATGTTAAAATATTTTTGCAATATTAACAAGGGAGGGATGGGTATGAGAAGATGGGTTGCTGTTTTTGTGTTTTTGATAATTGTAGGAGTTATTTTTGGAGGCACTTTATCAGAAATAAAAGAAAGAGGAAAACTTATTATTGGTACTGAGCCAACTTTTCCGCCCTTTGAATATGTGGATAAAGATAACAATATAGTTGGTTTTGACATTGATATTGCCAAAAAAATTGCAGAAGAACTTGGAGTAGAACTTGAGATTGTTAATCTACCGTTTGATTCTCTAATTCCTGCTATTATGTCTGACAAAATTGATTTAATAATAGCTGGTATGACTATAACAAAAGAGAGAGCAAAAGTAATAGATTTTTCTATCCCATATTTTAATGCAAACCAATCAATTGTTGTTAGAAAAGGTGAAAGTTTTTCTCCAAAAAGTCTTAATGAATTAGTTGGAAAACGCGTTGCAGTACAACTTGGTACAACGGGTGATCTTGTCGTATCTGATATTAAGAGAATAAAAATTACGAGATTTCAGAAGTTTACCGATGCATTTCTTGAACTTCAAAACAAACGTGTTGATGCAGTTGTTTTGGATGAGGCTGTGGCAAGGGCATATGTAAAAAAATTTCCAAAATTTGAAGTTTCCACGGTAATAGATACAGGAGAAAAATATGGAATAGGGGTTAAAAAGGAAAATACCGAATTACTTGAATTTGTAAATAAGGTAATTTCGAATTTATTTAAAAGCCCGTATGATGTGTTAGTTGAAAAATGGTTTTAAAGGAGGCCAAACATGGAAGCAATAACTGTTGTAATAGAGAATCTACCTTTTTTGCTACTTGGGGCATGGGATACTTTAAAGCTTACATTTTTTTCGGTGCTTATAGGACTTGTTCTTGGAACGTTTATTGGAATGGGCCGCCTTTCAAAAATAAAAGCGATAAATATACCGTCAACTGTATATGTGGAATTTTTGCGTGGAACACCGTTGTTGGTACAAATATCAATAGTGTATTTTGGACTTCCGCAACTTGGTATACAACTGGAAGCATATCCTGCTGCAATTGTTGCACTTGGTTTGAATAGTGGTGCCTATATTGCAGAAATAGTAAGGGCAGGTATTCAATCTATTCCGAAAGGTCAATACGAGGCAGCAAGATCTCTTGGAATGACACATTTTCAAACGATGAGGTATATTATTTTACCGCAGGCGTTTAAAAATATCTTACCTGCACTTGGTAATGAATTTATAACTCTTACCAAAGATAGTTCACTTGCTTCAATTATTGGTGTAACTGAATTAATGAGAAGAGGGCAATTTGTTATTACTAGGACGTTTCAAACATTTTCCATATACTTTGGTATTGCTCTAATATATTTTGTGATGACATTTACTATATCAAGATTAGTGAGATTTGCGGAAAAAAGGATGGAGATATCATGATATTGGAAGTAAGAGATTTACACAAAAGCTTTGGAGATTTAAAAGTGTTGAAAGGTATAAACTTAACAGTTGAGAAAGGAGAAACTATCGTAATAATAGGTCCAAGTGGTGGTGGGAAAAGTACGTTTTTAAGATGTATTAATCATTTAGAAGATTATCAAAAAGGTGAAATAATATTTTTAGGTAAGAAAGTTGATAAGTCTGAAAATATAAATGAATTAAGGACAAAAATAGGTATGGTATTTCAACATTTTAATTTGTTTCCTCATATGTCGGTGTTAGATAATTTAATTCTTGCACCAACGAAAGTACTAAAAATGGATAAAGAAAAGGCTATTAAAAAAGCTAAAAAACTTCTAGAAAGAGTTGGACTATTGGAAAAAATAAATTATTATCCCGATAATCTTTCAGGAGGTCAAAAACAACGTGTTGCGATAGCTAGAGCACTTATGATGGATCCAGTGCTTATGCTATTTGATGAACCTACATCTGCACTTGATCCAGAGCTTGTTGGTGAAGTACTTGAAGTAATGAAAGATTTAGCAAAATCTGGTATGACAATGATAGTTGTTACCCACGAAATAGGGTTTGCGAGAGAAGTAGCAGATAGAATTATATTTATGGATCAAGGGGTTATAGCAGAAGATGGAACTCCTGAGGAAATATTTAAAAATCCAAAAAAACAAAGAACAAAAGAATTTTTAAGACATATATTGTAAAAAACCCCTTCCAACATTTTTTGGAAGGGGTCATTTATTGATTTTCTCAATCACATACTCTTCTATATTCCTCTCTTTCGAACTTATCTTTATCCCTATCAGATATATCTCTTTCCCTACGTATTTCTCATAATACCTCTTCTCTTTTATCTGTCTTATCCCTTCCCTTGCTCCTTTGTCTATCTTTATCTCAAATATGTATACCTTTCCCCTTTCTTCTATCACTATGTCACTCCTACCTATACTCGTTAATTCCTCTGCTGTCACATTCACTCCCGCTGACGCTATTATCGTGTATATCAATGAATGATAATATCTCTCTTCTCCCCTGTGTAAATTGTATGGTATACTGCTTATTATCCTCTTTATCTCTTCTATTAATCCCTTTATCTCTCCCTTTTCTATCTTCTCATATATCCTATTCTCAATCTCTTCTGTCCCTTCTATCCCATAATTTGCCTCTAATATTAACTTTGAAAAGCTGTTCCTCACTTCTATGTTCGGATAGTCTAATATGTATTTTTCCCTTAATCCTATTTTTTTTACTCCTTTAAACGTCAAATATCCCGCCTGGGCAAAGAATATGTTCGCATTCGCATCTTCTATCTCCCTCGTCGTAAAATCCATTGCACTTACCGGATATTTCACTAGCTCTTCATATGTCACTTTCCTCCCCTTTATGTATTCGTACAAAAACGATGGTGACCCACTCTCAAACCAATAGTTCTTAAATTCTCTCTCTTCAAAAAATCTCAATATCGAAAATGGATTGTATACACTCCTCCTCCCATCAAATGAAAATCCATTGTAGTATTCTTTCAGGTTCTCTATTAACTCTTCTTTCCCCATCCCTATCTCTCTTGCCGTCTCTTCTATGTGTTCTTTGAAATAATACTCTAGCTCCTCTTGTGTGTACCCTAGCATCTGTGAATATTTCTTGTTCAACGATATGTCATTCAAATTGTTTAATGCCGAAAATACCCCTGTCTTTGTAAACTTCGTTATCCCTGTCATAAAAACAAATTTTATGTATTCATCTTTTGTCTTTATCTTTTTATAAAACTCTCTTAAAAAACTTCTTATCTTTTCCGCTTCTTTTTTGTTATTTATATGTTCTAATATCGGTGCTTCATATTCGTCTATTAATATCACTACTCTTTCTCTGTATTTCGCGTTTAATTCAGTTATTAAGTTACCAAACATTGTTGGTAAATCGTCTGTCGTTGCTTGTAAGCCATGTTTGCTATATAATTCGTTAAATTTATTATGTAGTGATTCCAAGAATTTTTCGTATGTACTTAACGTATTATCTGACATATCAAGTTTAATAATGGGATACTCTTTAAAATCCCACTTGTCGTATATGTATGTTCCTCTGAAAAGTTCTTTCTCCCCTTTGAATATGTAATACAACGTCGATATCGTTAAACTCTTCCCAAACCTCCTTGGTCGTGATAAAAAGTAAAACTTCCCACTTGTCATTAAATCATACAAATATTTTGTTTTATCCACATAAACATAATTTTCTTCTACTATTTCTCTATAATCCTGTACCCCTATCGGCAGCTTCTTCATTTCTACACCTCCGTAAAGATTATATCATATATCAAAATAAAAAAGTCCAGGTATCCTCATACCTGGACTTTATTTTCCATTTAATATTTTTATCTCTTCATATTACTTGCAGTTCTTAACATTTCATCTGCTGTTTGTACTGTTCTTGAATTTAACTCATATGCTCTCATTGCACTTATCATATCAACCATTTCTTTCACAATATCCACATTAGATTTTTCTACATATCCCTGAAGAATTGACCCAAAACCGTCTTGTCCTGCGGTTCCTTCTACTGGTGCACCACTTGCGGGTGTTTCAAGATAAAGATTGTCACCAATAGCTTTCAATCCAGATGGATTTATAAACCTTACAAGTGTAATTGTCCCTAAATTTTGTAGAGTTCCATCTTGAAGCTCAGCGGTAACTATACCATCTGGGGAGATGTTAATGGCAACAGCATTTTGCGGTACAACAATATTCGGCGACAGCAGATTACCATTACTTGTTATTATTCTTCCGTTTCCATCAATTTTGAATTGACCATCTCTTGTATATGCAATTCTACCATCTTGAAGTTGTATTTGGAAAAAACCATCTCCTGAAATTGCAATGTCCAATGAATTTCCCGTTCTTTCAAGGTTCCCTTGTGTAAATATTCTCGTAGTTGCCGAAAGTTTTGTTCCATGACCAACATATAATCCAGTTGGATGGATAGAATTTTGCGCGGTTGCAGCGCCAGCGTTTTTTGAATAATCGTACAACAAGTCTTGAAATTCTGTTTTTACCTTTTTGTAGCCAGCAGTATCAACATTTGCAATGTTGTTAGAAAGTGTATCTAATTTAAATTGTTGAGCCCACATTCCTGTTGCTGCGGTATAAAGACCATTAATCATTGTTTAGCACCTCCTACTTTAGACTTCCCGCGGAATTAATAGATTTATTAAGTAATTCATCATGTACAGTTACTGCTTTTGAAAGTGTCTCATAATGTCGTGTTGCTTCAATCATTTTTACCATTTCTCTAACTATGTTCACATTTGATTTTTCTACATAACCTTGTAAAATCCTAAAATTTTCTTTTCTCACTTCTTCACCTTTAAAAAATGTGTATCCAACCTTTCTGGGATTTTTTAGAGCAACAACCAGTAATTTTTCCAGTACATTACCATCTAGTTTTATTTTTTGGTCATTCTTTCCTAATACATAATACCCTTCTGGTGTTATCAAATATCCTTCTTCATTTGCTTTAAAGTTCCCAGCACGTGTATACATCCTTTTTCCCGCATTTTCTACGACAAAAAAACCTTTACCATCGATGGCGAAATCCAAAGAATGGCCCGTATATTCCAACGTTCCTTGAGAATAGTTTGTTTTTACTTGATCTAAAATAAGAGCTTGTTCGAAACTTCCAATTTTTTTTACCTCAACTTCCTCTTTTTGTGGCATAGGGTTGAAGGAATATAGCTGTTTTTCAAAGTAGGCTTTAAAAGCCAAAGAATCAGATTTGTATCCAGCTGTATCTACATTTGATATATTGTTTGAAAGAGTGTCTAACTTAGTAATATCTGCTAACATTCCCATTGAAGCAAGGTATATTCCTCTATACA
This sequence comes from Thermosipho melanesiensis BI429, assembly GCF_000016905.1. Classification (GTDB taxonomy): domain Bacteria; phylum Thermotogota; class Thermotogae; order Thermotogales; family Fervidobacteriaceae; genus Thermosipho; species Thermosipho melanesiensis. The sequence goes on along the minus strand of NC_009616.1, from coordinate 492,010 downwards.
TTTTTTCACCTCATTCGTATGTTACTGCTACCTCATTTAATAGTTCTTCGTCTTCAAGTAAAATTCCTGTACCTCGTGCAACACATGTTAGCGGATCTTCAGCAATTTTGCAAGGTACACCAATTTCATCATAAATGGCTTTATCAATTCCTCTCAGAAGTGCTCCACCACCTGTGATTACTATACCTTTTTCCATAATATCTGCGGAAAGTTCTGGAGGTGTTTTTTCTAAAACAACCTTTATTCTAGCAATTAAGTTTTCGAGTATAGGTTTTAAAATTTTGTATACATCAAAAGAGTTTAATTTATCTGTTCTTGGTAATCCAGTCACTGCATCTCTTCCTTTTACTTCCATTTCAAAATCTTCCACTTCTGGATGTGCCTTTCCTATTCTTTTTTTAATTTCTTCGGCTGTTGATTCTCCGATAATTAATCCAAGGAGTTTTCTAACACTTTTTATTATCATATCGTCCATGGCATCTCCAGCAAGTTTAACAGAATCTCCCACTACAACGCCTCCAAGGCTAATAACGGCAATATCTGTAGTTCCACCACCTATATCAACTATTATGTTTCCTTCGGGTTTTGTAACATCTATACCTGCACCAATTGCCGCTGCAAGTGGTTCTGAAACCACATATACTTTTTTTGCCCCGGCACTTATTGCTGCGTCGAAAACTGCTCTTTTTTCGACAGTTGTAGTCTTTGCTGGTATACCAATAACCATATTGGGTTTTAAGAAAAATCCTATTGTCACTCTCTTTATAAACATCCTTAAAACTTCTGAGATAATTGTATAATCTGCAATTACTCCATCTTTCATAGGTCGTACTGCAATAATACTTTCTTCTGGGGTTTTTCCAATCATTTCTTTTGCTTCATCGCCAATTGCAATAATTTTGCCTGTTTTCTTTGAAATAGCAACGACAGAAGGTTGATAAAGAACTATTCCTTTTCCTTTTTGATAAACCAAAAAATTTGCAGTTCCAAGGTCTATTCCTAAGTCATTTTTGCCCATATTTTTCTCCCCTTTCCTCGTGCTTTTCAAAAATATATAGTCCTATTACAACTAATATTATACCCGAAATTAGTAAAAATGTTGGTAACCTTCTGAAAATGATACTTTCAAAAATGGCAGTGATGATTGGTATGACATAGACGGCATTTGTAGTGGTTCTGTCTCCCAAAGTTTCTATGGATTTATTCCACATGATATAACCTATTGCTGAGCAAAGTATTCCCAGATACAAAAGTCCGAAAATAATGTTTATTGAATAGTTAATCTTAGCATTGAAAAAGAAGAATTCTATTAATGTAAACGGAATTAACGTAATTACTCCCCAAAAAGTGATCTCAAAAACCGCAGTAATTGAAGCATGATCAGATAGTTTCAATATATGATGTGTGTAAAATACCCATGAAAAGGCGGCACCAAAAGCCAGTAAATCCCCAATTGGATTTACATCTAGGTATAATCTTCCGTTTAAAATAACAAGTCCCACACCGAAAATAGCCACAATAGATGCAAAGTATTGGAACAGATGTGTTCTTTTTTTATGTACGAGTTGTGTAAATAGAACATACCAAATTGGCGCTGTTGATACTATCATAGCAGCATTAGTTGGAGTTGTAAATCTTAGGGAAAAGTTTTCTGCTACAAAATACATGGTAATACCCCAAAAACCTGCCATGATTTTGTGTATGTTAAACAGACTTATTTTTCTTTTTTTAGGAACTACAAAAAGTACTGACAAGGCTATTAGAAAGCGGAGAAATGCGGCAACAAGTGGACTCATTTCTTTAACAACAACGCTTGTTGCAATAAAGGAAAGTCCCCAGAAAAATACTACCAAGGTTAAAGGGATGTACTTCATATCAACTCCTCCAACAATTTCAATATTTTTTCGATATTATCTGCAAATCTTAATTCCATAATTTTCCTGTTATCTAAATATTTTCCATCTATCAAAACATTTTGAATTTTATCTGTCCATCCCCCAGTCCCTTTAAATAAAATAGTAGGTTTTGCATATGCATATGCTCCCAAAATCTCAATTGCGGTTCCAATTTCACCACCTATTGAAATTACGGCATTAGCGTTTTTTAGCAAAATAAAAGAGCGCATTTGAAAATCAAGACCTGTTACTATGTCTAAAGAATTATGCGGATTTCCTTTTTCATCAAAGGGTAATATTCCGATACATATACCATTGGCTTTTTTAACACCTTTAGCAACTACTTCCATTACACCGTCTCTACCACCTGTTAATACAATATACTTATCAGCCAAAGCTTCGCCAAGAGAAATACAAATACTCTCAAGATTTTTACTAATCTTTCCAGAATATCCTATAATTGCTACCTTTTTCATATAATCCCCCTTCAAAAAAGCGGGGAATTTTCCCCGCTTATTTTCTTTCACCTTTTAAAACAGCTGCACATCTTGGACATACATCTTTGTAAGTATCATCCTTTCCAACATCTTCACTGTATTTCCAGCATCTTTGACATTTTTCACCCTTTGCCTTTTCCACGGTTACACTTACGAATTCTCCTTTGGTTTGTCCATTTCCTATTTCTACATCTGAAACAATGAATATTTCTGATAGATAATCTTTGTGTTTTTCAATTATCATTTGAACGTTATCGTTTAATCCTTCAATTGTAACTTTTGCATCAAGAGAGTGACCAATAATATCCTGTTTTCTGGCTTCTTCTAGAGCTTTTAATACATCATCACGAATTAGCAGTATCATTTTAAAATCTTCCATTATTTGATTATCTATATATTCTTCTTTTACTTCTGGCCAATATTCCAAATGTACTGTTTCGTACTTTTTAAATGGACTTAACTGATATGCTTCTTCTGCAGTAAATACTAAAATTGGCGCAAGCATTTTTATCAATGATTGGAGGATGTAGTACATAACCGTTTGTGCAGAGCGCCTGTAAATTGAGCCTTTGGCCTCTACGTATATTCTGTCTTTGATAATATCAAGATATGTTGCACTTAGCTCCACAGTACAATATCTATTGAGCAAACTGTACACTTTGGAGTATTCATATTTTTCAAAATGCTCAGTAACTTGTGAAATAACTTCTTGAAGTCTACCTAATGCCCATTTATCAAGAGGTAGTAACTTTTCAAACGGAACAATCATATTTTCTTCAAAATCGTTTAAATTACCTAACAAGTACCTTAATGTGTTCCTTAGTTTTTTGTATGTTTCTACTTGTTGTTGAATTATATTTTTCCCCACCCTTATATTGTCAAAAAAGTCGATACTTGAAACCCAAAGTCTTAAAATATCTGCACCATACTTATCAACTATTTCTTTTGGATCAATGACGTTTCCTAATGATTTGCTCATCTTTCTACCATGTTCATCTTTTATAAACCCATGGGTTACAACAGATTTATATGGTGCTATATTAGTATGGGCAACGGACATAAATATGGAACTTTGGAACCACCCTCTGTGTTGATCATCACCTTCTAAATAAAGGTCTACAGGAAATTTTTCTCCTTTGGATCTGATTACAGCTTCAAAAGAACAACCAGAATCAATCCAAACATCCAATGTATCGTATGTTTTTTCAAAAGAGTTTTTTCCACATTTTGGGCATTTTACACCTTCTGGTATTAATTCATCTTCAGAAAGTTCAAACCAAGCATCTGTTCCTTTTTCTTCTACAATATTTACGAAATTATCTATAACTTTTTCATCCAAAAACACTTCTCCACATTCTTTGCATTTAATTGCAGGAATAGGTGTTCCCCAAACTCTTTGTCTTGAAATGGTCCAATCTGGTCTTTCTTTAACCATAGCGGTAATTCTATTTTCTCCCCATTTTGGATGCCATTCTACCTTTTTAATTTCCTCTAGTACCTTTTCTCTAAGACCATTTCTGTCAACGGATATAAACCATTGGGGAGTTGCTCTAAAAATAACAGGATTTTTACATCTCCAACAGTGTGGATAGCTGTGTTCTATCTTTTGTGACTTTATTAGAACTCCCAATTTTTCTAAATCCTCAATTATCACTTTGTTGGCGTCCCAAATTTTTAATCCGGCGTATTTTCCCGCATCTTTTGTAAATACTCCTTCTTCATTTACTGGTGATAATACTGGTAGATTATATTTTATACCTGTAAGGTAGTCTTCGGCACCATGTCCTGGAGCTGTATGTACACAACCTGTACCATCTTCCAACGTTACATAATCTGCTAGTACTATTAGCGATTCTCTATTCATGAATGGATGTTTTGCCTTTTTATGTTCTAAATCTTTGCCTTTAAACTTTTCGACAACAGAGTATTCTATCTCAGTTTCAGCTGCAAATTTGTTTAAAAGTCCTTCTGCAACTATCCAATATTCGTTACCTACCTTTATTTTTACATAATCATATTCAGGGTGCACAGCTATAGCTACATTTGCAGGTAATGTCCAGGGGGTTGTGGTCCAGATAACTATGTATGTGTTTTTTTCTAGCTCAAATTTTACGTATATAGATGGCGAAGAATGATCGTGATATTCAACTTCTGCCTCTGCTAGCGCCGTTTTACATGTTGGGCACCAATATACAGGTTTATTTCCCCTATACACATTGCCGTTTTTTACTAACGTTTTGAATATATTTAAAATGTGTTTTTCATATTTTGGATCAAGCGTAAGATATGGATTATCCCAATCTCCTCTAACTCCCAATCTTTTAAATTGTTCCCTTTGGACATCAACAAAGTGAAGTGCGAATTCCTTACATTTTTGCCTTATTTCAACGGGAGACATCCCCTTTATTTTTTCTCCCATTTCAACTGAAACTCTGTGTTCAATGGGGAGTCCATGCGTATCCCAACCAGGTACATATGGTGCATAATATCCCCTCATTGTTTTGTATCTTATTACAATATCTTTTAAGATTTTGTTTGTTGCAGTCCCAATGTGGATATTTCCATTAGCATATGGTGGTCCATCGTGCAAAACAAATTTTGGTTTGCCTTCTCTGGATTTCAAAATTAGGTTGTAATCATCCATTTCATGCCATTTTTTAATCATCTCTGGTTCTTTTTTTACAAGATTTGCTCTCATAGAAAATTCAGTTGAAGGCAAGTTCAACGTTTCTTTGTAATCCATCTTTACACCTCCATTTATTTTATTTTGTATTATTAACAAAAAAGGTGGCCCTCCCGCCACCTTTTCTTGGGGGAGGGCATATTTTACATATTAATTATCTTTGCAATGGTATCTTTAAGTTCCGTTAGATCGGAAGATTTTACCACATATGCATCTGCTGCCCAAGATGCTAAATCGCTTTTGTAATGGGAATAAGCAGTAAGTATTATTATTTTTGCATCTTTTTTCATTTCACGAATCTTACCAGCGACTTCAAGACCGTTCATGCCTGGCATTTCAATATCAACAGTAACAAGGTCATAGTCTTTAGACCTAAATTTTTCAAGAGCTTCCTGTCCGTTCCTTGCTTCATCTACTTCATAGCCACTTTCTTCCAACTCTTCAGTTATTAAAAGCCTCATGTTGTCTTCATCTTCAACAACCAATATTCTTTTTTTTGACATACTCTCACCCCTTACAGGATTACTGAATAAATTATACCACAATTTATTTGTTCTTGTAAAAAACATATGCAGAAATTCCTTCGAGTATTATTTTACCAGAAACTTTTTCAATAATGTCAGTTCCTGCAATTTTCCCATTTACTATCATATTCCATTCGCCTTCAGGAAGTTCATATTCTACAGAATCAACATTTCCATTATATATTACCAAAATATCTTTCCATTCGTCATTTCTTGCGTGATTGGATATGACAAAAGAAACTATTCTTCTTTTTCTGCTGGGTAAAAATTTGATGTGTTCTTTTATTTCTTGTGCATTTGTCATTCTAAATGCCGGGTGCCCCTTTCTTAGTTTAATAAGTCCTTTGTAATATTCAAATACATCTAAATATTCGTATTTTCTTTGATAGTCTAATCCGTTAATGGAAATAGGTGCATTGTAAGAATTTTCGTTGAAATTCTTTGTACGTGCGAAATCTTGACCAGCATGAATAAAAGGAATTCCCTGTGATGTTAAAAGTATAGCACCAGCAAGTTTTTGTGCGTTTCTTAACATTTCATCTGTCCATTTATATTTTTTATCGTATTTTGCCGCAAGGTAATTTTTATCCCACAATGTATGATTATCATGACATGCAACGTAATTAATAGTTTCTTCAGGATCTGCCGCAAAGCTTTTTATTCGTGAATTATATTGAATACTTCCAACAACTCCTCTTTTAACGCGTGTTTCTTTTCCAATAGCCCCCATTAAAAATCCTTTTACCTTTTCATCAAATACAGAACCTCTTAATGCATCTCTAAATTCATCATTGAATGCTGCAATGTGTGTATGTGCAACGTCAGATTTACCAAACCTAATTGGTGCTCCCCAACCTCCCCAAGGTTCACCATATAATATAATCGTCTTATCAATTTTGTGTGCTTTTCTTTCAATTTCTAGCATAGTTTTTTTATCTATTAGGCCCATTTGATCAAATCTAAATCCATCCACGTGATATTCATTAATCCAATACAAAATTGTATCTACTATGTATTTTCTCATCATCGGTCTTTCCGTTGCTATCACATTTCCACAACCACTTTCATTTAAATATGCTCCTGTTTTATCAAGTCTGTAAAAGTAATATGGTACTGTTTGATCAAAGGCGGAAAGTTCACCTATTCCAAATGTATGTGGGAAGACCATATCAAGTATTACTCTAATTCCATTTTCGTGAAGCTTTTGAATCATTTTTTTGACTTCTATTATTCTAGCGTATGGATTTTTTGGATCTGTTGAGTATCTTCCTTCAGGTACAGTGAAGAGATATGGGTCGTATCCCCAATTATAACTTTTTTCGAAATTTTTATTTTCCTCATCGCCCGTGTAAAAATCAAATATGGGTAAGATATGAACATGAGTAATCCCAAGCTCTACAAGATGAGACAATCCTGTAGTTACACCGCCTGGCCCTTTTGTTCCTTCTTCTGTCAATCCCAGATACGTTGCTTTGTTTTTTACACCTGAATTTTCTAGGCCAGTTATATCAGCAATGTGAATTTCGTAAATTATTGCATCTTCGGGTGTTTTCATGTATGGTCTTTTATCATTGAACCAACCATCAGGATTTGTCTTTGAAAGATCAACAACTGCACTTTTTAATCCATTTTTATATACAGCTTTGGAATAATAATCTACTGTTTCCCTTATTTTGCCGTAATTTTCAAATCTGTATTTGTAAAAGATACCATCTAAGTCACCATCAACCCTGGCCTCCCATACACCATTTCCCATGTATTTCATATTAACTATTTTGTATGGTTTTTTGTCTTCTCCGTTTCTATACAATAAAACTTGTGCAGATTTTGAAACAGGAGACCAGGTCCTAAATATGGTCCTGTTTTTGGAGTATATGTAACCGAGCTCACCTTCAAAATAAAATTTGTCTAAAACATCTAACATATAAACAGTAGACGGAGAGAAGCCCTCGATATATATTTTAACATCTTTTTTTAAATCATCTTCAGTTAATTTATCTGCTAAAGTTATTCTTATGTAATTTGTCTTAGAAAGATCCGTTGGATCTGCTTTTTCCACATTTAATACTTTCTTTTCTTTGCCATCTACTTTAACTTTTATATTTACATTCTTTGTGTCAACTGTATTTGTTAAATATGCTTCAATTACATTATCTGCTTTTGCAGCTGCGAAAAATACCCTTGGCCTTGTATCAGGTTTTTTTGTGTAAATTTCCTCGACTCCTTGCAAAATCCACACCTCCGCTTTTCCATCTTTTATGTCTATAAACCTATCTTTTGCTACATCTTTTGCTTGCCAATCGTTGAGCCTTACGATTATTCCCACCTGTTCAAGATCCAGGTCAAGTGTTATCTTAGCTACTACACCAAAATTATCTTGATCTGTAAATTGATAGGATTTTCCTTCCATTGCTATGGGTTTCATAGGCCAAATCCACAAGTTCCATCCATTGTAGTTACCATCGAAACGATGGTAATGTACAATTATGGTTGTAGATGAAATTGCAATAAAAGATAACAAAACAAAGAAAAACACTAACAATCTTTTCATATTTTTCCCCTCCCTAATTAATAATTATTAAAGCAAAACCTCCTGGGGCAAGTTTTAAGTTGAGTATTTTTTGAGGCTCATAAGTTTTTTCTTCACCATCCCAAATCTTTACACTTTTTACATTTAAGGTTTTTTCGGCAGTATTTTCTAAGTATATATCAAAAGCTCTTTCCCACGATAGGTCTAAGTTTCCAACTACGATTAGTCCCTTATCTTCGACCCAGTAAGAATAATTTGCCAAAAATCCATCTTGATAGTTAAAATAAACATATTTGAATTCACCATTCAAAACAAAATCATTGTATTTTTTCCTTAAAAATAGTAAGGTCTTTAAAAATTCAAAAAGCTTTTCATCATAATCATTCCAATGGAGCACATAATGATCGAAAAATGCAAGCTTTCCATAAAATTCATCATCAGGTGGGAGAACAGTTTTTCCCCAGACTGTATTATCAAGCCCTAAATTCATTGGTTGTATTTCACCTATTTCTTGTCCAGAGTTTATATAAGGAATACCATTTGGTGAAAAATAAAGCAAAAATGTTGCAAGATATTTTAGTTTTTCACCAAATTCTCTTGTGCTTATTCTTGGTGTATCTGGTGTTTCAACAGAGGCAATAAATGGAATTGCTAAATTTTTAGCTTTTTCTTCTAGTAATTTGTACATTTCCTCTTTTCTTGGCGCTGCATACCAGGAATTGCCTAGTATAACATTGTAACCATCATCTTTTGCCTTTATGTCATTATCCATTTCTAGCTCTTCTGCTATGAAAACAAAGAATGGATCTATTTCCCTTGCTTTTTTTATTATCATCTCTTGTAGCTTTGAAGGGAGTGCGTGTCCCATATCTATTCTTGCACCGTCTATTCCAAACTTTTTCTGGTAATTTGGAATAATGTTGGAAATATATTCCCAAAGATCTTTATTAGGTATACTCCCGGGAAACTTGCTTGATTTTATAACATCAAACAATATATATGGTTTTTGATCTTCTGGAATATATTCTTGTGCATCAATTGGGTTGTCAAGGTAAAGTCTTAGAAAGGTTACATCGTCCCACGTTGGTTGTGGATCGTTTATCCAGTCAGAAAAACCTGGAGGGGTTACCAATTCAAATTCTCTGATTATATTAACGAGTATGTTTCCAGGCATATTTTTTACTTTAGCCCATTTTTTTGGATCTATCTTATCTGGTGAATCAACAAACCGATTTAGGTGTTTTCTAACCTCTGTATTTCTATACAAAACGGGGATATCTTCTTTATCGGGTATTTTGAAAGAAAGTTCATCGACACGCGGTGGTTTGTAATCTGCTAAATCATCAATTTTAATCCAGTAAAACCAATCTGGGTGTTCTTTAATAAGATCAGAATCTCTTGAAGCGGTACGTGGTATAAAATCAAGAACAACCCTCATGCCAAGGATATGTGCGGCTTCTACCAATGCTTTAAACTCATCTTTCACAGAGAAATCTGCAAGGAGTGGATCGTGGTATGACTCGTCTAACTCTAGTGGATTTTTTACTGCGTATGGTGAGCCAATACTTCCTTTTTTAAACAAATCGCTTGTTTTACTTATTGGAAGCATATAGATTGTATTTACATTAAAATTTTTTAAATACGGAAGTAGCGCTATCATCTTTAAAAATGTTCCAGATTCTTTAAAACCCAGAATATCGATTTCTTCAAAATTTCCAAAACCTTTGTGGTTGAAAGAAGTAGTCATCCTTGGGAGTGTTCCATACATTATTGCATTTTTTTCCCAATTTTTTTCTTTTGAGTGGTAAGAAATTGGTTTTGAGTAATCTATTTTTTCCCTTTGTGAATTTATATGCGAGATAACTTTAAAGAAAAATTCGTAAGGATCTACGAAAAGATTTTCTCCTTTTTCTTCAAAGATGTCACCGTATAAATACTCATAACCTTTAATCCAAAGTTTTGGTATAGCATAATTTTTGTGACCGGTTATCTTGGCTTTTAGATATTTTTCCAACTCTTTTAACATTTAAACACCTCCATAGAAACGGTTCCAAACAACTCTAAAAAATTATACCACAATTTTACTCAAGTATTCCATATTTTATAATTTCCATAACATTTTTGAAATCTAAAAATATTTTTTTAGGTTCAATAGTAGTTTTATAGTACCTTTTAGAGAAGGTTTCGAAAAAATCCAAAACCATAGAAAATGCAAATTTTTTATCTAATTCCTTTCTCAGATTTAACTTTTCGAACTTTTCCCATAAAAAAGGGATATATTTTTCATAGTTTTTGCTTAAAATATCTTGGATTTTTTCTTCAATATTCTTTGGTATGTTTTTAATTGTTTCAAAAAAATCTAGTACGTATTTCATTTCATTTGTCATTTCAACCTTTCTCTGAGACCATTTTAATAAGAAAGTAAAAAAGTCTAAGTTATCATTTTCATTATAAAATTTAAGAAATTCCAATTCAAATAATTGGATAAAGCTTTTGAAACATTCAATATATAGCCCTTCTTTGCTTTTAAAATGATAAAAGAGTGCTCCTTTTGAGACATTAGCTTTTTTTGAGATAACATTAGTTGATGCACCAAAATAACCTTTTTTTGCAAATTCTTCAATTGCAATATTTAATATTTTTTCCCTCATAAAATCCTTCCTTACGTTATAATATCTTTCTTGTTAAATATGAATATACCTATTATCAATGAAGAAAAAGATAAAAGTATTAAAAGTATAGAATTAAAAACATACACTTGGTTAAACTTTAGAGTATCACCTACTGAAATATATTTAAAAATACTTAGATATCTTAACCATTTAAAATTTTCAACAGCGGTACCGAAAAGATCCATTATGTACATAATTACAAATAAGCCAATAGAAAGAGAAATAGAAGGAAAAGATTTTTGAAAAATAATTGAGAAAAAAATTGCTAAAAAACCAAAGAATATTTCTACTACGTAAATATAAAGAGAAAATCCCCAGAGAATCTTTACATTGTATTCGAAACTAACGTAAATGTTGAATAATGCTACAATACTAATACCAAAAAATAAAGCAAAAGATGTATAAAACAAAAATGCTACCAAAGATTTTGTTATGAATATTCTTTTGCGTGAATAGGTTTTTACTAACAAATATTCCATTGTTTTGTTTTCAAACTCTTGTGAGAATATGCTTGAGGCAATTAAAATGGAAAATATTGCTGCAAAAATTTGAGCCATCAACATCATCTTTACTCCAAAAAAACCTTCCGGTGTAATAAAGCTTTCTGATATGTTAAAGGCTTTAATCATGAATTTTGGAAGGGAATCAATGAATTTGAGGAATTCTTTTGAATCATGCATTACTGTATCAATAAATGGTGCTATCATATATGAAAATAAAAATAGTACAGCAAACCATATAAAGAAAGTCTTAAGGTTATACTTCAAATCTTTTGAGAATAACATATTATCTTCACCCCTTAAATTAAAATGTCTTGATTTTCAAATCTTTTCTTTGAAAAATAAAGTAATGTAAGTGAAACAAATAGTATGACAAACATTGAAAGATAATTGATTTTACCTGTATTTACTAAATCCACGGAAGACAAATAGTGAAAAACGCTTATCTTTCTGAGAAATTCAAATGTGTCAACCCCTTGGGTTACACTATTGAAAAAATAAAACAAAAATAAAAGGGCTATAGAGAGTGAATTTACAAATTTTCTTTTTTGGAAAAGGATAGAAAAAAATATTGAAATAGAAGAAAATAGAATCGATATTACAAAAACGTATGCGGCAAAACCAAATAAAACTTTTGTTCTAAAATCATCTAAATACATATTAAAAAACATTAACTCGGATAAAAGGAAAAAAGAAAAGAATGTTATTAGATAAAGCCAAATTGCAAATAATTTTTCGCAAAAGATTCTTTTTCTATTTATGGGTTTTATAAATAAATATTCAACAGTTTTATTATCAAATTCTCCTGCAAAGATTTTACTTGATAATACAATAGCATAAATTGCAAAAATCAAAAACATAAACAACATACCTTCCGTTCCAAAAATTCCTTCTGTTTTCGAGAAGGCCTCTAAGTCAATGTTAAATGTTTTTAGTAAATTTTCTGGAAACTTTTCGATAAATTTTATTGCAGGACTATTTTGATCTGTAAAAAATTTAGTAACAGATGCATACATAAAGACAAATAATACTACTACAATAACCCATATTATGAAGTTTTTCAAATTAAATTTTAACTCTTTTTTTATAATAATCACTTTTATCACCACCTGTACATCTTCAAAAATATGTCTTCAAGTGCTTGATTTTTTATCTCTATGTCCTTAAACTCACAATTTAAAATTTCTTTTAAAAATTCCTTCATCTGAGACTGTTTTATTTCAAAAATGTAATCCATATCTTCTTTTTTATATGGATATTTTTCCAAAGAATTGCAAAAGTTCAAACCATATATATGTACTTGCTTTATGGATATATCCCTTAACTTTGAAATCTCTCCGCTCATTATAATTTTCCCATCTTTTATCATGGCAAATTTATCGCATAATTTTTCCACTTCTGAAAGGATATGTGATGAGAATAAAATAACTGCCCTATTTTTTTTGTGTTTATCAAGAAGTTTGTAGAATTTCTGTTGAATGATGGGATCAAGTCCACTTGTTGGTTCGTCTAAAATGAGGTATTTCGGCTTATGTACTAATGCCTGTAGTATTGCTACTTTTTTCTTATTTCCCAAAGAAAGTTCCTTGAATTTTTTATTTAAATCTATCCCTAATGTTTCAACAATGTATCTTTCATATTTTAAATCTATTTTTTTGTAAAATGCCCTGTTGAATTTTAAGAATTCTTTTATTTTCATATCACCATAGAAATTTACTTCACCTGGTATATATCCTAAATTTTTTTTAACAAAGTCTATTTCTTTTGGCATACTTTTCCCAGAGATAAGTGCCTTGCCTGCATCTGGTGATAAAAAGCCCATTAAGATACGTATGGTGGTAGTTTTACCTGCGCCGTTTGGGCCGATAAGCCCCAATATTTCTCCTTCTTTTACTTCAAGACTTACGTCTTCTATTCCTACATTTTTTCCGTAGTACTTTTTTAAATTTTGTACAACAATCATACATCTACCTCCTATCAAGAAAACTGACCACATGGTCAGTTATATTTTACCATAAAAATGATAAAATAAAAAGGAATTTTTGGAAAGGAGGGTTCTTATGCTGAAGAATATCATATACTACGTTATTGGCGCATTTGTTATTTTGGTTATTATTTTCTCAATTAATACGTACATTCAAGCAAATGTTTCCTTGTACACACCAAATTTAATTCTTAATGGTGATAAAGTAAATGAAAAGCTTATGACTTTCACAGACAACAATATTCATAGATTTGAGGTGGATGTAGATGAGACAAGTGGATACCTTGCATTTGCAGTTACGGCTAACGAAAAAGTAGAAGTTTACCAAGGTGAAAAGGTTATATTTGTTGTAGAAGGTCCAGATTTAAGTTCCTGGCATAGGTATTATTATATTCCATTAGACAAAAATACAAAAATAGTTTTTTATTCGCGACAAATAGGCGGAATAGAAAGTAAGTGGTTTGTGGGGAATTTAAGTGATATACAAAAGATGAGATGAATTTATTTTTGCATCCTATATTGTTTTGGAAAAAAATAGTAATTTCAGGTGTGGCATTGTCTAAGTATTTTGCGTTAGAATTTTCACATGAGATATTTAAATTAAAAAGGCATTTATTTTTCAAGGTATATATAGTTATGTATTGGTTGTTCTTTTTAAGAGTACTTTTATCAAAAAATTTGACAACGGTCCGTACAAATTACTCACAATTTTATCTTTTTGCGATATTGTCACTTATATATATTTCATATCTATTTATAAAAAACTCAAAAGTTCTTTCAGAAAGATTTGTTACAATGGGTCTTGGAGCGGTTGTAGCAGGTATATTTTTGTCGATTCTTTCTGTTTTGAACATGGTAAACATAGATTACATGTTTTTTAACATAGCGCAAACGGGATTTGGACTTACACTTGGTATTTACGCTTTTACAAACATAATAGAAATAAACAGAAAAACTATTGAGACAAGTAAAAAAAGTAAACGAGCTTCTTAAGCAAGAAAAGGAGAACATAAAAAAACTTACAAATTGGTCAGAAAGTGCAAAGGAATTTTCAAAAGTTGTATTTAACGCAACTGAGGCTGTAAACGCAATTAATCAAAATTAGCTGTAGAGACAGAAGAAGTAGATGAAAAAATATCCAATCTCTTAAATGTACTCGATTTATTTGACTCGTTTTTGTTAAATGTGCAATTAAAAACAGAAGAAATAACGGAAAAGATATCTTTCGTTAGCCAAATGGGAGAAGGAATAGAGAGTTCATCAAAAAATAATTTGGAAAATTTTTCACAAGTTATTACACTGTCAGAAAATCTAATTAATGTTAAGGATAATCTTTTAAAAGCCTTTGAAGATTTTTCGAAAAATGTGGAGAATATAAAAAGTATAACCTCAAAGATTCAAGATATTGCTACACAAACAAACTTGTTATCTTTGAATGCAGCAATTGAGGCTGCAAGAGCAGGAGAGGCTAGGAAAAGCTTTGCAGTTGTTGCAGATGAAATTAGGAAACTATCACAGGATACAACAATGTTAGTGGATAATATAAACTCAACTGTTTCGGTAATAGAAAAGGATTTTGAGCAGGTAAATAATTTTGTATATGAGCTTTCTGAGAAATTATCTATGGCAATAGTAAAGAATAACGAAACTTTAAATTCAATAAATCAAAGTACTAGCGAAATGACAAGTATGTTTGAAAGTTTCAAACAAATAGTTGAAATGAACAAAGAACAAAATAATATTTCAAATAATTTAAAAGTTGAAATTGAAAATATTGCAAAGGATTTATTTGAAAAGTTCAAAGATTTAAAAAAGAGCCAAGAGGAAATAGAAAAAATAATAGAAGAAATTTCAGAAAAGTCGCAAGAGCTAAAAAACCTATAAAATAACCCCCCGACTGGGGGGTTATTTTACTTCAAATATTACTTCATTGTTTTTAACTTGTAAAACGTTTATCTCTAAATTTTTAAACATTAATATTTTATCAATTACATTATCAATGCTTTTATCTGTTTGAATTATAAAAAAACCTTCATTATCTGTTTTTCTAATCAATGTAACACTTTCAAAAATCTCCTTTAAATAATCTTTTAAAACTAGTACAAATGTTGATCTTGATACCTTAAATACCAAACTTATTTTTTCATTTATTTTACCTTCATTACTTTTTAACATTCCAACTAAATTTTCGATGAATATATTAAATTTATCACTGTTTAACACTTTGGAAAGCGCAGATTGTTTTGTAGCACCAGCTCTTGTTTCTTCAAACGTTAAGCTTTTTAATATCTTTCCAGTAAAGGTGTCTATTAACTGCACGGACAAAAGTATTCTTACGGACCAAAGATCGTAATCTTGTAAATATTTTTCACCATAAGAAACCTTTACGTTTATTACATACTTTGCTGCGGAAAGCAGTGCGAGTTTTGATAAAACACTTGGATTGTTATATCCAACTAGTTTTTTTGAATATTCTTTAGAAACTAAATTTATACCCAAATTTATCAATTTTTCTTCAAAATATGGTTCAATGTAACCATATTCATCGTTATTTACAACTAAAACGGCGTATCCTGTAGGTTTGTTTTCAATAACTTCTTTAAGTAGTTTTTTAAATTCTTCTTTTTTGAAACTTACATTCATAACTAGGTGATAAGAACCATTTTTTAGTGCTTCATTCACAATTTCGTATTGGAGGACTCCCATTAAAGCATCTATTAATTCGCTATCTACAGGTAAACTCAAAAGAAGGTTTACGTCTTCTGAGAATAAAATTCCCACTGCTTTTTTTACTGCTAAAGTTAATCCTTTTTCAATTGCTTTGTTCCTGTCAATATCTACTCCTTCTACTGCAATTCTAATAATTTTACCTATATCTTGAGATGAAATTCCACTTTCTTGTACTGTACCAGGAACAAATTTTTTGGATAGTAATCCTCCCAAAGAAAATTCTACTTCCATTTCTGTATCTTTTACAATACCGCTTATTTGCCCTTCACCGTCTTTTAGGGATATACTATTTGGAAAATTAGCGTTTTTAGAGTTTACCTTTAAAACTATACTGTCAACTTTTGGTGTTAGTTTTACAATTAAGTCTATTCTCATTCCAACAGAAACTTTGTTAGGTCCCTCTATTTTTATATTTATGTCTTTAATAAATGGTTTTGCTTTGTTTTGTAAAGTTACCAGCTTTTCATTTGGAAAATCTCTTGCAATATCCTTTATTCTATCTATACTTTCAAGGAGTTTTAGTGCCTCAACTATATTTGAAACGTTTTTTTCAGAAAGTTGATTGTATATATTATTTACTTTTCTCCACTCAAGTTTTATATTTGAAACAATTTTCGAGAGCTCTGAAAACATATTTGCTGGTAGCTTTTCCCTCTTTTTTTCTAAGAGCTCCGAGTATTCTTCCACCAGTTTTTGAGCACTAAAAATCATTTTATCTTTCAGCAATACTTGGCCAAGCTTTACTGCAAAATATACTTTGTATGTATTTAATGCAGTTTCTTTATCTATCAATCCCAAAACCTTTGTGTAGTATTTTCCATTTTTATATTTTTTATCAACCAAAGTAAAATCTACGTTTACAAGCTCTATATTTGTAGTTGTTTTCACTACACTTTCAAGTTTTGTTTCAACCTCTTCTTTTATTTTTTCATCTTTTGTAACTTGATTGAGAGTTTCATACAATGTAGTATCACTTTTTACTTCTACAAAAATTTGTTCGGATATTTTTTTTAATGCTTCTTTCCTTGCAATTTCTTCGGAAAGGCCTTCAGATTCTGCATATCCTTCACCAAAAGCGCCAATAAAGCCGTAAGGTATAACAAAATTAGTAGAAGTATTTGATGTTGAATTTGTGGTGTTTTGAGAATTATCACAGGAAAATAAAATGAATATTATTACTATCAAAAATATGTAAATTTTTTTCATTTCACATCCCCCTAAAATGCCATAAAGTAGCCAATGTTAAATTGTACAAAAGATGTATTGTCAATACCAAACAAGATATTGTAAATATTTTGGACAACATCTCCTAGAAATAACATGGTGTATCCTGCATTGATAAAAATTCCATTTTTTGGTTCAAATTCATACTTTATTTGCACTCCTGCGTTTATACCAAAAACATTTAAAAACGAATCATTACTATCACTGTTGGTGTTGTAAATGCCAAGTAGTTGAAGGCCACCAAAACCAGAGAGGCTTATTTGTCCCATCTCAGCAAACTTTAAAAGACCACCAACAGTTGTATACCATGGAACATAACCCATTTCAGATGCAAGAATAATACCAGCATCTACAAACAAATTATTTTGGAATCCAGAGATTCCAATTGATATTTTTCCAGAGTACATTCCAATTGAAAATCCTCCGTACGTTCCAGATATGGGATATTCTATAGCTGGATCAAAAACCTCTGGAGTTCCACCGTATTTGAATTTTGTGACTACAAGATTTTCTTTTCTGTCAATTCCAATTACTTCTACATAAGCAACATCACCATCGGAAGTTTCAATTTTGAATATAAATCCTTTCTTTACAATATTTGGCTCTAATCCAGCGAGATATACCTTTCCATCTTCAACACTTTTTACATAAGCTTCCACTTTGAAAAATTCTCTTAAGGTAAGCCAAATTTTTTCCGAAACCAACTCTAAAAGACTATTTATAGCTTTTTGGGCGGTTTCTTCTTCGACGTATGTGCTATCATCAAATGTTTTTGCGGCAAGCAGCTCACCACTACTTAAATCATACAATTTCAACGATAACCTTAAGCTTGCTGTGTATCCATTATCTTCATATTGAGATGTTAATTCAGTTAGAGTAAGTAATATTGCATACTTTGCGCCAAGAATTTTTCCAGCTTCAAAAGTTTTTTCAACAATACCGAGTTCAGATAAATTTCTTTCTTTTACAATAGCATCTAGATCGTTTCTTGAATATACTCTAAACCTTCCAAGTGATAATGCCTTTTCTTCAAGCAGTGAAATCAAATAATCTGCTTCATCCATATTCCATCCATTACCAACCTTTGCAGGTAAAATAACTATCCCCGTTTTTTCGCTAACTGTAATTGCAAATGAAATACTTACCAAAACCAAAAGAACAAGTATTAACTTTTTCATAATCCCACCTCCCTGCAAAAAATTATATCATGATTTTATAGTCCAAGTTCATATCCAAAGGAGATTTTTTGTTTTGTTAAATTGTAGCCTATAAATATTCCGTTGCCAGAGGAATTAAAAAGAGAAATTCTAGAAAAAGACGTTAGAAAAATACCAATATCAAATGACATGTTATCTGTTAAACTGTTATAATACACTTTTAAAGAAGTGTCAATAAAGCTAAATCTTTTTGAAAAGCCTACATAAAGTTCTTTGTATGTTATGCCAAATAAAAAAGAAAAATTCTCAAATCCATACAGATCTAGAAATTTTATTTTAGCACCTAATTCGAGGAGGTTATTCAAAGTAAAAGAGATACCAATTCTTGATGGATAATGAAAAGACTCGCTGGCAAGGTTAAATTTATTAATTTCACCAATCAAATAGAATACGTTACCACTTGATTCATTCCATTCAACACTTTTTACTTTTAAATATCCTTGTGTAAAATGATTATCAAAAATCCTGAAGATTTGTCCTTCTTTTATGCCGATATTTTTACCATCATAAAGAAAAACGTTTAAACCATCTACATCTTTGACTACACTTGTTAAATAGAAAACTTTTCTTAATTTTTCTTTTACATCTTCTGATAAACTTAAAAATAGATTATTTAACTTTTCAATTTCACTATTTTGAAAGGTTCCGTGCAGAGAGTAGGAGAATTGTGGAAATTCTATATTTTTATCCAAAATATTAGAATAAACAATTTTTGCACTTTCAACATCAATAACATTTAAAAGAATCGTTAGATAATAATTTGTGTACCCCTCTCCTTTTTTTAAAGAGATATCGTAAAATTCACTTGCGTATTTAAAACGCTCTTTTCTCCATGGATAGTTTAAGACCTTTACATATTTCCCTTTTTCTTTGTCTAAAATATACGCATCATTTTCTTTTTGATAGAATCTTCCCACTTCTACTTTCTCACCTGTAATTAAAAATTGCCCATTCATATCATTTTTTAAAAATATCATGTAATCTTTTTGGAATTTATCGTTTAAAAATTCTACAGTGTCGATATTGATTACATAATTTGGGGTTCTAAATTTAATATTTATACCTTTCAAAGCATCTTTTAGAGAAATGTCTTTTAGCAGTTCTTCTAAATATTCTCTATCGTATATATTGTATCTATCATCTTCTTGGAGTTTTGAAAGAATGAATGACTTAAGTTTTGAAGGGGTATTGATAAAATTTACTACAATGTCATATTTATCCACGCTAAAATGATTTTCATTTTTTTGTATTGTTAATATCTTCTTTTCTACTTCGTTAAAATCTCTAACATAAAATACAAATGGAGTAAATGAGAGAATGTAAAAATTACTGCTATCTATTTCAATTAAATAACCTGAAATAACAAATCTTTCCAATTTTTCTTTTGTTACTATTTTTTTGTAGAAATCGCTTAAGATATATCTTTGTTTTTCATTTCTTGCCCAGAAAAATTCTGATGCATAAACATATGGCCCATTTTCATCCTTTACAAATTTTTCACCAACTAGCCTGTATTTATTATTATCTGAGGTGTAGTAGAAATTACCATTGTATCTTATATAGTTTCCATTTTCATTTTTTATATAGCTGATTACTTCTCTTGAAAGAGATTCTTTTTCCACAGAAAGTATTGAAATTACCACAAAATTTTCGCTTTCAAATGCATTAGTATCTATCTTTAAATTGTATTTCGAATGTACAAGCACTTTTGAAGGAGAAAGTGAGGAAAGTAAAAGAAGAAAGATAGTTATCTTTTTTACCATGAAATACCACCACCAAGAACGAAATCTGTTCCATTAAATTTAAAAAGCAAATCAAAAAGCTTGTACTTAACAAAAAATCCTAAATAACCTGGATTGTATGTAAAAAATAAATCTAAATCTTCAAAATTTAATACTCTAACTCCAAGGCTATAACTTTGTTTATCTGAAAATTCCAAAGCAAAAAATGCCACTTTTTCATGATGAATATTCTTCTGTACTAATTCTATTGAAAAATATGCACCTTGTGTTGAGTAATAAAGGCCTAAGGATATTGGAATAGAAATTTTTCTTTTTCCCTCAACCAATTCATCACCAACATGAAGTTGTGTGCCCTTTTTCAAGTATAAAATTTCCCCTTCTGAGAAATTTTTTTCAACGTTTTTTACAATTATCTGTGCATTTTCATCTATTTCAAATGCAGTGTTAGTATTTATTCCGTCATCTTTTCCAACGTTTAAGATAACTCTATTATCATTCATATTTGCGATTTTAGCTTTTGTCTTGTAATTCAAATTTTCAAGCAGATCATTCCCGATTTTTTTTGCAAGATAATCAATAACGTAGTTAAAACTTTTTTCCATACTTATTGGGCTTTTTACAGCTTCATTCCATTTGTACCACTTTTTCTTTAGATTACTATCTAGTAAAATAGTTTCTTCTTTACCTTTAAATACGTACCTAATGTGTCCTTTGATTGTATAGTATTCAATTGTATGACTAAATTTTGTATAAAAGGTGGAAGGATAGTAAAAGTTACCGTCAACTCCTTTAACGTATAAACCATCTTTTGTTAATTGTCCGTTTTTGTCAAACCATTTTCCCACGTAAACCTTTATATATTTATCATATACCTTTATATATTCACCAGATGCGTTATTTTCAATGTAGTTATTTTTTTCTTTTAAGATATCTATTGTTAAATCTTCAACATATATATTCAGCTCCAGCGGTTTTTCAGTTTTTTTATTTAGTACTTCGTTTTTAGAGGAGAATAGATCTTGAAGCTTCATCTCAAGTCCTAGTTTTTTTAGAGCATCTTCGAGCAAAATCTCAAATCTTTTTTTACCTAAAGTTCCATATGCACTTGCGTATATAAGATTTGAGTAATCTGATGTATGTACATTTATTACTATCAAAGGTTTTGAAAATAAAATAGTCGGAAGTAATAAAATTAAGATAAGTTTTTTCATTTTTTACCTCCTTTATTTTTAATAATTATATCAGAATTAATGGTATAATTTTTTGTAGAATAAAAAAAGGAGGGGTTATTTTGTACTTTAAAGATATATTTCTTAATATTACAATTGTGCTAGTTGCACTATTTGCGAGTCCAAAATTAACGTATGAATTTAGTGTACCAAAGTATGCTATATTAACCTTTGCTTTCTCGGTTTTATTTACATATCTTGCGGCAAAAGTAATAAAAGAAAAAAAGATAAGTATCTATATATCACCTGCTCATATAATTTGGTTTTTCTTTGCAATTTCTTCCATAATTTCAAGCTTTAACACACTTAGGGATAACCCATTTTATTTTAGACAATCGTTTGATATAGGTCTTTATGTTTTGTTTAACGTACTTGTTGCTTTTTACATAAGTAGTGAATATAATGAGAAAAAGAGAATAAATATTCTTCTTTTCACATTTATGTTGACAGGGTTATTTATTTCAATAGATGCTCTCTTAAATTTTTATATAGGGTATGATATTTTTCTTGGTAAAGTAGGCCAACCACTTTCTAGAGGTTCAATAAAAGCAAGTGTGGGAAATGTCATCTTTGTTGCAAACTACATTGATATGCTTCTCCCAATTGCGCTTTACTTTTTACTTGCATATGATTTAGGAGTAAAAAAATTTTGGCAAGTTAGTTTGATAAAGTTATCTTCGCTGGTAAGTTTTATCTTGGGATTAATGGCTGTTATAGTTTCACAGACAAGGTCTGAGTATCTTGCAATAATTGTCATGAGTGTTATGTATGTCATTTTCTACTTTGTTTGGAGAAAGAAGTCTTCTCCAATACCACAGATAAAAAAATTGACAAACTTACTTTTAATAGTTTTGTTAATTGTTTCAGTATTTATAGTTTTAATATACAATACGGAAAATCCTTTGACTGGACAAGGTAAGGTAAATATGACTAATAGATTTTCTGCTATGGCCTCAGTTTCAAGTAGAGATGAAAGATTCCTTTCTTGGTTTACGTCGCTGGAGTTATGGGAAGATCACAAAATATTTGGAACGGGAATAGGGACGTACCAACTTTTATCACTTACAAAGATGGGAGAATACCTTGAAAAGCACCCAGAATTATACTACGGTTGGAACAATTTTAAAAGAGCACACAACGATTATTTCCAAGTACTTGGTGAAACGGGAATCGTTGGTCTTTCCCTTATAATACTCCTTTTAGCTTTTCTTGTGTATTACTTTTTTACCATTCCAAAGAAAATTGAAAACAGAGATGATTTGTTACTTTTCTTATCACTTTCTATTTCAATAGTCGGTTTTTCCATACAAAGCTTTTTCAGCTTTCCGGGACATCTTCTTCCAAATGCCCTTGCGGCAATTGTTTTTGTTGGTATAGCTATAGGACCGTATTTTACAAAAAAACCTTTAAAAGAAATAAAGAATACAAAAGCAATTTTATTAATGTTATTCATTTTAACAGTAACATATGCATCAACTTATTTAAGATGGAATCACTTTATTTCAGAAGTCTATTTCAAAGAAGGAAATGCAGCTTATTTAACCTTTGCAAAGATAATGGAAGAATATCCAAAAGCGGCAGATTATATATCACAACTTGAAGAAAAACTTAAAGATTTGAATAAACAACAAAGTGAATTTTATTATCTTAACAAAGATGTATGGAAAAGGCAAAAGATTGAAGAATACAAAAGCAAGAATTTGCCATACAATGAGTTTGAAATAGAAAATCAAAGGATTGCACAAATAAACAAAATAAAAAATCAGCTTTTGTCACAAATTGAACAGATAAAAAAGCAAAGATCGCAACTTCCATCATTGGCAAAAGATTACTATATAAAAGCCAAAAAGAACTTGCTAAGGAGTGTTACTATTAACCATACATATGGAAAATCATACTTTTATCTTGCAACATTAGCGGTGCAAGATTTTAGGATTAATATTCTAAAAAACAACATAAAAGAACATTATGAAAAAATATTTAACCAGGATTTTGATGAATTTCAAAAAATAATTCATAATAAAACTAAATGGTTAAGTGTGCTTGTACCATACATAAAAGATCGCAGTGAAATTTTAGACAAGTTTGATTTTGCAACAGCACAAGCTGTTATAGATTCTATTGGTATATACGAAACTTCACTTCTTTGCTTTAACGAGAGAAATACCTACAAAGCAATAGCCATGAGATTTCATTCGCTACATGTTTTGTTAAAGGAATTATTAAATTACATAGATGAAGAACAATATAAGGAAAAAATCAAAAAGTTAGTTGTAATAGCGTTTGATAAATATGTTGAGTATGCAAAGAAAACATTAACCAACATGCCAGGTGGTTGGAATAGATTTTCCGATTGGAAAAATCCAGATATTTCAAAAGCAACACGTGGTGAGGATATTTATAGATTTTTTGCCAGTATGACGTTCAAACTACAACCTCCAATACTAAAACCCGTTTACGAGTTTACAGAATGGCTTGCAAAAATGGAAATAAAAGCGGCTAAATACATGAACTTGAAAAATGTCTGGGGAGTTCCAAATGGAGTGATAGATTTCTTGCATGCCACTTCATTTGAGTATTATAAAACTGGAGCCATACAGGAAGCAATATATATTTTAGAAAAACTTCACCACATGTACAAAGAGTCTTTCTTAATTTCAAGTGAGAGGATTTTAAAGTATAAAGAAGCACTTGATAATCAAATTGGAGCTTTAAAAGAAAAATATTCAAAGAATATTGAAAATGTTTTAAGTGAAATTCCAAGTAGTGGACGAAAAGTAATAGTTAGGAATTTTGAAGAAGCAGTTGATAAGGCAAATGAGGAGTTTAAAAGATACAACTATATTGCAGTTGAAGCAGATTACATGAAAAAACTCATTTCACAAAAACCTCAAGACTGGTACAATGTATCAAAGAATAGTATTTGGAGCATGATAATGGTAAAACATTTAAACAATTTCCTTTCTAACTTACAAAAAATGGGTGTACACACTCAGATAATAATCAATATTAAGAATGAAATACAAGGATTAATTAATATACCAAGTTATGCAAGTATTTATGAATCTTATGCAAGATTCATAGCACATTACAAATTAATAGAAAATGATTTAAAATTTAACGCAGAGAAGTTAATTAACACATACTCAGAAATGACAGATAATATGTGGGAAAACGTTATTAAGGATTGGGGAAACGTTCTTTTAGATGAAGGAACACCTTTAACCACAAAAGAGGATATATTGAATTTTCTTAAAAAAATTTCTGGGAGGTGAATTTTATGAAAAAAATACTACTTGTTCTTGTGCTGCTTATACTCATCTTTTCATCATGTGTTAACATGTTTGGCCCTAAAATTGTAACTTTAGAAGTGCTTTTAGCGGATAAACCTGTTAAAGATATTGAAAAATTAAAAGTGGATATTTCATCGTTTTCTTATCATTACGCAATTGCCGATGAAGGAGTTTGGGCAACTCCTACAAATGTTTCTACATCTGTTGATATACTTTCACTTGCGGGAACGGAAGTTTCATGGTTAAAAATAAACCTTCCCGAAAATGCTACGTTGACACAAATTAGATTTGAAGTAGAAAGTGCTACTGTAACAGTGGCAGGTGTGGAGAATAGTGTAATATTGCCGAATAAAACTGTTCATTTACCTAAAGTAGATATATCTGCTGTTGATGGTGAACTTGTACTTGATTTTGATTTGGTGCGTTCTTTACATTATAACGGAAACAAATATATTTTAACTCCTGTTCTAAAACCAACATTTAGGAGAGGAAATGTCTTTTCCATTAAAGGAACTGCTGTAGAAGCATCATTGCCTTTAAAACATGCTGTTGTAGCATTGTTTCCAACAGATGAATCAACAATACTTAGATTAACATTAACTAGAAAAGATGGAAGTTTTTACCTGGGAAAATGGAAAAATGGAACATATGTTGTAAAAATCTTTAAAAATCTAGAATTACCAGATGAATCTGAAGATTTGGTATTACCAACAGAGAATGTGTCAAGAACTGTGACAATAGAAGGAAAAGATGTAACAGTTGATTTTAACTTTTAAAATAATAGGCCCTTCCGAAAGGGCCTATTATTTTTAGGTTGATATATTTGAAGTTAGGATAAATTCTCTTTCTTTGTTATTAAATAAAAACTTTACTATCGGTAAATTTTCTCTAATATCAAATTGTATTGAAATTACGTTAGGAATTGATACTATATTGTAGTATTTTTCACCTAAATATAACCTTACTAATGTTTCATTTACATTTTCAATAACTAAAAATTTATATTCTTTTGCTTTTCCATCGGGAGCAGAAACTAAAAACGATATTTCTTTATCAGAAACATTTATTCCATTGGATAAATTTGCATTTTCAAAAAATTTTTGCAAAGCATTTGATGATAACAAAACACATTGTTCCAAGCTACAATTCCTAAATGTAATCTCTAGACTTTTTGTTAGTAAAGTGAAAAGTGATAATATTGTTGCGAATATAATGACAAAAATTGTTAAAAAGGTTAGTATACCACTTAGATTAAATCCCATTTTATGGCCTCCCTTGAAATACAAAAAATTCTTCACTTGTTTTTTTATTTTTTAATACTTTTACTTTAATAATCCGTGCTATTGGGATGCCTGAATCTTCAAAAGTTTTTTCTATTTTTATTTCTGAGATCTTTGGATAACTTATGTTTTTACCTCCATAAAACTTTTGGTTTATATAATCTACGAGATTTTCAATTCCCTCATCTTTTACACCTCGAATTATGATTTCATTAAATGCAATTTTTTTTAAATCATTATACATATTTTCATATTTTATTTTATTGTTTTGAAAGGTAGAAAAAGTTACCAAAGAAAATACGCTTACAGAAATCAAAGAAATGAGTAATATGGCAACAAGAGTTTCAGTAAGACTAAAACCTTTCTTCAAAAAAATCCCCCCTATCCCCTTTCGAAAGCATTTTCCAGATAAAGTATCATTATACTTTTCTTTTTCGCGGGAGTTGCAATTGTACCTATTCTTCCAAATAATGCTCTAGAATCGTGCACATAGAATTTGTAATATCCAGGTTGGTTATTACCCACAATTCCCACTACCCCCCTAGCTTTTTGCATAATACTTCCAAAAACAAACAACTGTCCGTTGTTATTCCCTAAATTATAATTTTCTACTTTAAAGGAGCCATCAAACGAGTATATATTGGCAAATATTTTGTGGTTATTTATTCTGGAATTATGTGTTGATGATTTTATAATTATATCTCTTTCTGATACTAAGTCTAGTGAAGATGTTTCTTTCTCCAAAACAAACTCTTTTATGTTTTCCAGTTCATCTAAAGATATTTCATCTTTTTCTGTGGTGGAAAATTTTGAAAACGTTTTGTAAGGTATAATTCTTGCATCTATGTATATATTTTCTTTTGAAAAAATAGTTAAATTTCCGTCATACAGAAATCGTCTGTTTTGTAAATCGTTAGAGTTGGTTAATATTATATTTTTTTCGGAAGAAATTACACCATTGAATTTTATATGTTTTTGTTTCCATATGTTGTTTTTCTTATATTGTATACGTGCATCAGGTAATTTGCCTATTTTCCAAGATATGATATACATTTTATCTGAAGTATCTATATACAAGATATTTTCTCCATTTTCTATATTAGATTCAATTTTTGTATCTTTTGAAAGTGCTATTCCTACCTCACCAAAGTTTGTGTCTATAATTTCCTCAATTGGCATACAAAGTGAAGAAACAGCTGTTGAATAATCATTATATATTTCTGAAAATCTCACATCTGAATTAACAAATTTTATTGGAGGATTACCCTTTAAATTAAATACATTGTAAACTTCATTAGGGTTATTATTCGCGTTGTAATTTATGTGTTTTCTGCTTTCTTCATCATAATGTCTTATTCCCGGAACCTCTAGTGTTCCCATAACGGTAAACTTTTTATTATTTCCAGCATATTGCCAAGTATGTATTACTGCATTACTTTTTAATGGTCCATAAATAACTTCGTTGCTTGTAAAATAAAATTTAGGTTCTTCTTCTGAATAATAAACGTATTTGTTTAATTTCTCGGATGTTATTATTGCGATTTTTGCATATGAAATGTTATCAATTTTTACCTTTGCGTAAACTAGATATTTTCCGCCTTTTTTAATTTTGTAGATAGCGGAAAAGGTGTTAATTCCTTCAGAAAAATTACTTAAATAATCTTCGAAACTTTTCTTTAAGTCCATCAAAGAGAGCTTTTCAAAATCTAAAGAATATCCATTGGTTGAAAAAATAATAGTTGCCTTTGATGTATCAACATATTTATTTATAAATTTCTTTGTTTGTGATGTCCAATTAACGTTTTTTATACTTTTTACATCACTGGATGTATCCGAAAATGAAAATACATCATCTCTTAAATTACTCATGGCGTCTATTCCCATTTTTACTGTAGCAATGGAAAATTCTAAAAGATTGTTTGCAATTTTTTCCGCTTGCAATTTTTTAAAATTGTTAGAAAACACATCATGAGTATTTTTTAAGATTGAAAATATAGATATTGAAAAAATCGAAAATACAACTAGCAGTGAAATCAAAATAATACTTATTGAACCTTTCTTCAAATTCTCACTCCTATAAATTATTTTGCTAATTTATTATAACCTAATTTATATATAACAAAAAATAAGATATTTGTCAAAAAATATTTTATAAAACTTTAAATATAAAGCTTGAAAATATTCAAAAATAGTGATTTTTTATTTACTTAATAAAATTGTAACATACCAAGTGACAAAAAAGGCTTTGGATTAAATCCAAAGCCTTTTATGAGAAATTTTAGAGTTTATCCTCTTAAAAATATTAAATAAACAGCAAACAATATAGCAAGGATCCAGTTAAGTACGTGTACATCTTTAGTTTTTCCACTGAATGTTTTAACTACTGGATAAACAATTAGTCCCAATGCAATACCATTGGCAATTGAATAGGTTAGAGGCATAATAATCATAGTTACAAAAGCGGGTAATGCTTCTGTTATGTCATCCCAATTAATTAACTTTAAACCTTTTAACATCAATGCACCAACAAAAATTAATGCTGGAGCAGTTGCTGCAGCGGGTATAGTTAAACCAAGAGGTGCAAAAAAGAGCATTAAAAGCATAAAGACTGCAACGGTTACAGCAGTAAGTCCAGTTCTTCCACCTTCGGCAATACCAGTACTACTTTCTATGTAAGTAGTAACTGTTGATGTTCCAAATAATGCACCAACTGATGTACCTACAGCATCTGCCAAGTATGCTCTATTTGATCTTGGAAATTCACCGTTTTTTATAAATCCAGCACTTTCTGCAAGTCCAGTCAAAGTGCCTAGTGTATCAAAGAAGTCTACAAAGAAGAATGTAAATACAACAATCCAAAATGTTCCAGAAGCAAGATCTGCCCAAGAAAATTTTTCAAACAACTTAAAGAATGTAGGGGAAATATCGGGAATTTTCCCAACAATTCCTTGGAATTTTGTTACGCCAAAAATAGGTAGAGCCCCAATAAATGTAGATGCCAAAATACCAATTAGTATGGAACCAGGAACTCTAAGTGCAAATAAAACTGCTATTATAAAAAATCCGATTATTGCTACTAATGCAGTGGGAGAAGTTAAATCACCTAAAGTTACGAATGTTGCCTGGTCTGCTATCACTATCCCTGCGCTTTTTAGACCTATAAATGCAATAAACAGACCTATACCAGCACTTGTTGCAATTTTAACAGAATTTGGTATAGCCTTTACAACAAAACTTCTAACACCAGTTATAGTAAGTAGGATAAATAATATACCTTCAACGAAAACAGCTGCAAGAGCAATTCTCCAATCAATTCCTAACTTCCCACATACGGTAAATGCAAAATACGCATTTAGTCCCATTCCTGGTGCAAGTGCAAATGGATAATTTGCCCAAAATCCCATTATTAATGTAGCAGTTGCTGCTCCAAGAATTGTTGCTACCATAAATGCACCAAAAAATTGTGCATATAAAGGATTATCTGGGTTTAAACCTGGAATTACATTAATTAATATGTTTGGGTTGACAAAGATGATATAAGCCATGGTAAGAAAAGTTGTAATACCTGCAATAATCTCAGTTTTAACACTTGTTCCACTTTCGTGCAGTTTGAAAAACTTATCCATAGTTTCTCCTCCCCCTTGAGATATAGGTAAATTATTTAATATTTATTTTTGTTTTCCGTGTGAATTCAACCAAAACCCCATCAACTACTACATTATCGATATCCATATGCTCAACAAATTCAACTATCATCTCTTCTAGTTCTTTTTTTTCTCTGTTTAGTTCTCTAATGGTTTCTTTAACCTTTAAATACCTTTTTAATAGTTCTTCTAGTGTTTGATTTTCCATAATCTACCTCCTCAAAGCTTCTTCTATTTTACTTACTATTGTTTCAACTTCATCAAAGCGAAGTTCTGGGAATATTGGTAATGCAAGAGTTGTTTTTGAAAGTTTTTCAGAAATTGGAAAATTTCCTTTTTTGTATCCAAAATCTTTGAAACACTTTTGAAGATGAAGAGGTACAGGATAATATATGCTTGTTCCTATACCCTTTTCTGATAAATAAGTTCTTACTTTGTTTCTATCGTCTTCCTTTTCAAATTCCACAACGTATTGATGGAATACATGGAATTTGTCTTTGGGATAAGGATATTTTAATGGCATTTTTCTGTTTTTAAACTCTTCTGCATATTTTTTTGCAATGTTTATTCTATTTTCTGTCCACGTGTCAAGATATTTTAATTTTATATTTAATATTGCGGCATGTATTTCGTCCAATCTTGAATTGTATCCCACTTCTTCATGGTAATATTTTTTCTTTGCACCATGTGTTCTTAACATTTTAGATTTTTCGTATACTTTTTTGTCATTTGTTACTATTAATCCACCATCGCCATATGCGCCTAAATTTTTTGTGGGAAAGAATGAAAAAATTGCGGCATCTCCTATGCTCCCACTCTTTTTTATCTTTCCTTTAACAACTCCTTCAGAGCCAATTGATTGTGCGCAATCTTCTAAAATCTTTATTCCGTATTTTTCTTTTAAAAAGTTTAACCCCTCTAAATCAACGGTCTGTCCAAAAAGGTGTACAGGAATCAATCCAAATATCTTTTCCTTTTTTAATATATCTTCTACTTGATTTAAATCAATGTTATAAGTATCTTTATCAACGTCTACAAAAATAGGAATTGCGTTGTTTCTTACAATTGAAGATGCAGTGGCAAAGAATGTATATGATGTGGTAATTACTTTATTGCCTTTTTTTATTCCCAGTGCTCTAAGTGCAATTACAAGAGCATCACTTCCATTTGCAACACCTACACCGTATTTTACTCCCACAAGATTTGCTATGTTACTTTCTAATTTTTCAACCTCAGGACCTAAGATTACCCTTCCACTGGATAGAACCCTATCTATTGCTTTAAGCACTTCATCTTTTATCATTTTGTATTGTCTTGTAATATCGAAAAGCGGTATCATTTCTTACCCTCCCATTTACAGTAATCATAGATTGGGCAAATATCGCACTTTGGATTTCTTGGAAGACAAACATTTTTCCCAAATTTAACCATAGAACCATTAATGGGGCCCCAAAGGTCTTTGGGAAGAAGTTTCATAAGTGCAAATTCCGTTTCGTTTGGATTTTTTGTTTTACACCACCCCAATCTATTAGATATCCTATGAACATGAGTATCAACGGCTAAAGCAGGTTTTGAGAATGAAACATACAATACAATATTTGCGGTCTTTCGTCCAACACCAGGTAAGGTTAAAAGTTCTTCTAGAGTATCTGGAACTTTTCCAGAAAATTTATTTACAATAATCTTGGAAATTTCTATTATTCTTTTTGCCTTTTGTCTGTACAATCCCGCAGGTTTAATTAGTTCATATAAATCTTCTTCTTTTGCTTTCAGAAGTGTTTGAGGTGTGGGATATTTTTCGAATAACCTATTTGCAGCGATTTCAGTATTTTCATCTTTGCTTCTTTGGCTTAAAACCGTTGTTATTAGAACTTTAAACGGATCTTTTTCTTTATGGTTTCTTGGAAAGTTTTTTATAATTCTTTTTGCCACCTCTTCAAGATGCATACTTTTCCTCCAGTATTTTTTTTGCCAATTTTTCATCTTCTTTCATCCTATTGATTAAATCATTTATGTTTTTAAATTTTTCTTCTGCTCGCAAAAATTCAAGTAGTTCTACTCTAATTTCTTTTCCGTATATGTTTTCATTAAAATCAAAGATATAAACTTCATATTTTACATTTTTTGTTTTTTCAACAGTTGGTCTTAAGCCTATATTTACAAGGCCAAAATATAATTTAGGGGTGTAGACCTTTGAAAGGTATACACCAAATTTTGGAATGACTAATTCCTTATGTCTTCTAATATTAGCCGTTGGGAACCCCAGCTTTCTTCCTAGTTGTTTGTCTTTATATACTTTTCCATAAACGGGATATGCTCTTCCCAAGAGTTTATTTGCCAATTTTATATTTCCCTCTTTTATTAGTTTTCTAATTAAGGTGCTGCTAACTCTTTTTCCATTTTCCGTCAAGTCATTTACAACTTCCAATTTTATATTTTTCTTTTTGCAGAGTTTCTCTAAAAGGGAAATATCTCCCTTTGCGTTTTTTCCAAATCTGAAATCCTTTCCTACAACAATTCCCTTTGTGTCTTTTGAAATTATTTCAAAAAATTTACTTGCATCTATATCTTTAATTTCATTAAGTTCAAGTGGAAATACTTCCCCATATACTTCAAGTAAGGTTATTCTATCTTCAAGTGGGATCAATAGACCATCAAAGTGTCCTTTGTAATATTCCATTGGAAAAACAATCGTGTATATTTCAGACGTTGAATTGAACTCTTCGGCAAGTCTTTTTAATCTACTTAATATTTCTACGTGTCCAATGTGTACGCCATCAAATACGCCAACAGTTACAACTCTCAAAAAAATCACCTCAAAAAAATTATACCATATAAAAAAAGGCTCTGGAACCAGAGCCTTTAAAATGAAAATCCACCTGCAAAATAGAAAATTTCACCAAATTTCATACCAAGTGAACCGTCGGTTAGTTTTTTCATCCTTCCTACAGCTCCTGCTTCAAATTTAAAGATTGCAAATTTTAAACCTAAACCTACTTTTAAATCCAAGACGTTAAATTGTCTTATTGAAATTGCTTCGATTATGGGCATATCTGTTGAAAGTCTCATATAGAAATTTTTTGAAAAATTTGGTGTAAGTTGAAGTCCAACTCCTAGGAATCTTTTTATGTACTCTGCATCGATATTATTAACAATAAATACACTTCCATCTTCGTTGTAAGTACCAAAAGGAAGCATAAAGTACAACAAACCAAGATCCATTCTTGCGAACAATTCTATTTGTGGGGCAGGATACTCTGGAAAATCAATTTGTGGCAAGGTTAATCCTTCTACTCCTAAGAAAAATGGAAACACAGATACCGACAATATCAAAAATATTAATAACAAATACCTCATGTTTTCACCTCCTTGTAATGTAACTTCTTTCTAAAATATATTATACCAGAAATAAAAAATTGCAAGCGATAATCGAGGTATTCTTAATTAATTTTTAATTTACATTTTTAATACATGCTATTTAGTAATTGGGTGTTTGAGGATTGTTATCCATTTAATTAATTGAAGAGAGAATTAGAAATGTGGTAAAAGAAACAATTACAATTGAAGGGCCAGGGGCTATATCAAATATGTAGGCTATATAAAAACCAATGAATGATACAATAACATTGAATGAGATGGAAATAAAATAGACGGACTTATATGATTTTGAAAATTTTTTTGCCACAAGTCCTGGAACAATTAAAAGTGCACCTAAAAGTATTACACCAGAAATTTTTACTACACTAACCACTGTTATAGAAATAATTCCTAAGAGTATTATTCTTAAGAGATTTGTTTTTACTCCATAAAAATTTGCCATTTTTTCATCAGCAAGAAAATATAATATCTCTTTTCTAAAGATGAAGAAAAGTAAAATTTCAGACAATATTACAAATATTAAAAAGTAAATGTCTATGTAATTTACAAGTAAGATATCTCCAAACAAATAGCTGGATATGTCTTGTGCATAAGTATTACTCTTTGACAAAAGAATTACTCCAATTGACATAAATACAGGGAGTAACATACCAATTGCACTGTTTTCATGAATATTTCTTTTGTTTGTAAAATAGCTTATGAGAAAAGAAAATAGCAAAGCAGTTAGAATTGCTATTAGTCTATAATCTATCCCAAACAAGAAAGCAAAAGCAAGCCCTGCAAATGCTGCGTGTGCGGTGCCATCGCCTATAAATTCCATCTTTTTAAAAACAACAACTGGTGAAATAATAGCAGATGAAATGGCAGCAAATATTGTAGCAATTAATGCAATTCTCAAAAATTCTAATTCAAAAATCTCCATGTTTATGCTTCCTTTCGTAATGATTTTTTGAACGTAGCCAAATATCAAAATCGGGGAACAGAGTATTTATTTCTTCTGGTCTTACATCTTTTGAAGGACCGTGGCAGTGAAGTGTTTTATTAAGACACATAATTGTATTACATTTTTCAAAAATCATACCAATGTCGTGTGAAACCATTAGTATTGTTAAATTTAATTTCTTTTGAAATTCATAGAGTAAATCATAAAATCTAGCTTTTCCCATTTGGTCGACACCTGCTTCAGGTTCATCTAAAATCAATATATCTGGTTCATACAAAAGTGCACGAGCAAGCGATAGTCTCTGTAGTTCTCCTCCGGACATTGTACCAATAAGTTGTTTTTCTTTCCCTGCTAACCCCACATCGTTAAGTAATTTTTTTATATAGCTTTCTTTAACTTTTCTTTTGTATGCACCCATTTTGATAAATTGTAATGAATTTATTGGGACCTCTCTATTGATTGTTTGAAATTGTGGTATGTACCCTATTTTTCCATATAGTTTTACATGTCCTTCAAAATTTTTTATTTCACCAACCAAAATCTTTATGAGAGTTGATTTCCCCGCACCATTTGGTCCTACAATTCCAACAAAATCTCCACGTTTTACCTCAAAAGTAATGTTTTTTAAGATCCATTTCTCGTTGATTTTGTAACTTAAATTACTCACTGAAATAACAACTTTACTCATTACTTAACGCCTTCTTTATAACTTCAAGATTATTGTAGTAAATATCCAAGAATTTTTTTGCGTTAACTCCCAAAGGATCCAATGTGAAATAAGGTATTTTTAGCTCTTTTGAAATTATACTTATTTTACTTTGTGACTGCTGTTTTTCACTAAAAATTGCAACTAACTTTTCTCCCTTAATGGTATTTATAATTTTTTTAACACTTGTGGATACGTTATGCCCTTCTTCCAGCCATTTTATTTTTATTCCAAATTCTTTGAAAAAATAGTAAAAACTCGGATGATGCACAAGGATTGTACCATTTATTTTTAGTGTTGTATTTGCATGTCGTAAAAATTCGTCAATTTCTTTAATAAGCCTTTTTGCATTATCGATTATCTTTTTTTCTTTATATATATTATATAAATGTTCAGAAAGGTATGGAACAATATAAAATTTTACAAAATATGGTTCGAGCCAAAAATGAGGATTTTTAAACTCGACGAAGATATCAGGAATAAAATTTCTTATATAAATAACATTGTCAAATTTTTTCAAATTAGGTTCTAGATCACCATTTGCAATTACAAGTTTTGCATTTGAAATGAGTTTTACATCACTAACTTTTAAAGAATAAATATGCGGATTTATATTAGGAGGAAGTAAAAGTTTTATTTCATCTACCCCATCTAAAATTTCTTTAGTTAATAAGTAGTAAGGGTTAATAGTTACGACCACATAAGAAAGCATAACAGTTGAAATCATAAGAACGAAAACTATTAATTTCTTCACTTTTCTCCCTCCTTTTTGCATTTTTTACAAATGCCTTTAAAGTAAAAAACATGGTCTAAAATGGTGTAGTTGTATTTTTTTTCTAGTGCACTTTTTATTTCATCTGCTATACAGTTTTCAAACACTTCAATGGAACCACACTTTATACAGTACAAAAAATGCATGTGTTTTTCTTTTGGGAAAAAATATCTAGTGGTATTTTCAAATGAAATTGATGAGACAATATCTTTCTTTTCAAGAAAATTTAAGGCCCTATAAATTGTTGAAAGGCTTGGTTTAAACTCATTTAATTGGTAAATTTCTTCAGCACTTAGAGGTCTTTTGCTGTTTTCCAAAATATTCAAAATCCTTTTTCTCCATTTTGTCATACAAACACCTCGATTTGAAAATGCAAATCATTTGCATTCTTATTTTATCATTATTCGGATAAAAGTCAAGAGAAATTGCATATTTACGTAGTTTTGTGATATAATAATCAAGAAAAAAGGAGGGTAAGGTATGTTATATTCATTTGAAGTAAGCACAAATGCAAGGAATATGCTTGTAGATATAACTTATAAAGTCAACGAGGTTGTGAAAAAGTCAGGAGTAACTTCCGGAATATGTGTGGTTTATGTTCCGCACACTACGGCGGCTGTTACAATAAATGAAAACGCAGATCCATCGGTAAAAAGGGATATAGAAAACACGTTAAGTAAGGTTATACTACCTGATTGGGGATAT
Organism: Thermosipho melanesiensis BI429; assembly: GCF_000016905.1. GTDB lineage: Bacteria > Thermotogota > Thermotogae > Thermotogales > Fervidobacteriaceae > Thermosipho > Thermosipho melanesiensis. The sequence goes on along the minus strand of NC_009616.1, from coordinate 455,862 downwards.
ACTCATTTAGAGGGAAATTCTGATTCTCATATAAAATCAACGTTGGTATCACCTAGTATAACTTTGATAATTGATAATGGGAATCTTTTACTTGGGACTTGGCAAGGGGTTTATTTTTGCGAATTTGATGGCCCAAGAAGAAGGAAGGTTTATGTAAAAATTATTTCCGATTAGGGGGGATATTTTGTCATTATATATACTGGGACTTCCAGGGAGTGGAAAGTCTGCTGTTGGTAAAATATTAAAAGAAGATTTTGGTTATGAAATAGTGGATTTTGATGAAATTTTATCTCTTGAAACGGGGAAAAGTTTTAACGGCATATTATTATCAAATGGTTTTGCTGTGTTGAGGAACTTAGAGGGTAGGTTTTTAAAAAGATTTAAGAAATTCGATGATAAAATTATTGTTACACTTGGTCTTGTTACAGACAAAAAGCTTTATTCTGGAAAGATTGTGTATATAAAAGTTCCCAAGGAAAAGTTTGTAAAAAGAATACACAAAGTTTCCAAAAAATTCCGAGATTTAGATAAAATTTACGAAAATTTTCATGCAATTTTTTCTCAGAACTCGGATTTAGTTATTTCTTCGGAAAACAAAACAAAATTTGATGTTGCAAAAATAATAGATAATTTTTACAGAAAGAATTTTAAAAAGTAGCAATATATATAACCTTACATTTGCATTTATACGCAAAAAAATGCTATATTATATACGTATTTTAACTATCACACAAGAGGAGGGGAAAGGTTATGAGCAAAAAGGAACTTGTAAATATGGTGGCAGAAAAGATGCCAGAGTTAAAGAAAAAAGATATCAAAGCTGTTATTGATGCTGTTTTTGAAGCTATTTCAGATGCTTTAGCAAACGGCGAAAGAGTTCAACTTATTGGTTTTGGAACATTTGAAGTAAGAAAAGCAGAGGAGAGAACAGGTGTAAATCCAAGAACAAGAGAAAAAATCAAAATTCCTGCAAGAAAAGTTCCAAAATTCAAACCTGGTAAAGAGCTCAAAGAAAAGGTTAATAAATAATAATTTAAGCCCCCAAATTGGGGGCTTAAATTAAAATTCATTTGCTTAATTTCGTACAAAACAATGCTTATAGACTAAGTTTTTCCTTCAAATGGTTTAAAGGTTAGATATTTTCCGTGCTTTTTTGCGATTTCTAAAGAATCATAAAAAACATTGCTTGATTCAAGTGCTGGGTTAAATTCTCCTTTAAAACCACCTTCATTTTTCCAAATACCCAAAAAGGGAATCTTTTTATACCTTTATTAGATACATTAAGATGATAATTTTTATGGATTGGGTATGAACATATACTCTCTAATTCTTCCAAATAAGTACTACGTTTTACGTTTAATACTTTGTCAATTTCTTCTAATATGATTTCACTATTTTTGTCAGTAGCAACTAAACCATAAAATACCCAAAAACCTCTAAATTTATTGTTTGCAATGTTTTTAACTTTGTAGTTGAAGATAATTTCATTGTTCTGGTAAATATATAGTTAAAATTTTGGCTTTTAACCTTACATTCAATGGTGTTTTCATCTTTTTTTCACAAATCCATGGAATACTCCAAAATTCACCATGGTCTGGCAATTTTTTCCATAATATTCCCCAGATAAATAATAAATAATAGATATTTGGAAACATGTCATCTATATCAGATGTATCGTACCTTTCGAATAAATCACTATATTTGGGAAGATAATATCTTTTTGGTTGAAAGAGAATTTTAAAGTTTTGGGGGTTAAAATATATTGATACTATTTTTACACCCAGTTTTGGTAATACTATTAATCTTATAATCTCATTTTCTATACAAGTTCCTTCCATGTTTAAGTGTTTCATATATTCATTAGCTGTTACTGAAAGATTTTTTTAATTTTTTCATTTTATCTATTAATTTTTTTATGTCTGCTTCAAAGTACCAGTACAACATAAACAAAAATACTGCACATAAAAACCAAAAATATGAGAAATTTTCATTGCTACAACTAATGAACCAAGTGAAATGGAAATTACCCCACCAACAAATTTTCCAATACCAGTTCCCAATGAATCAGTTAAATTGAATATGGAAAAGATTCTACCTTTGTCGTGTGGTTCATTAACATTTAACAACATCATTTTCACGTTTGAATTGGTTAACGATGCAAGTAACGATGCAAAAAATCCTAAGATAGATAGAATTAGCATTCCAGAAGATATGTTTTTGGAGTGTATGTGAATGTCCAAATAGAGAAAATTGCTCCTGCTGCAGTTGTGAGTGAGGTAAATATAGGAACTTTTTTTGGAGATTTTGTGTACAAATTTTGTCTAATTAATCCACCAACAAGAGTTCCAATCATATTTCCTACTCCAAAAACTAAAAGGATTGTTGTTGCTTGGGAAACAGTTAATTCTCTTTCTTTTTTAAAGAATTCAACTAAATAATATGGGATTGCTTCCCAAGGTATAGTTCCTGCTATACCTTGCAAGAATAATAGAAAATTTGTTTTTATTTTAAACAAATTTAAGTAATCGCTTAATTTTGGTTTTTCAGGATACTCATAGCCTTTTTCAATTAATTCACCAATTGCAACTTCCATAGCACCTCTTTTTGGTTCTTTTTAAATATAGATAATATTGAAAATACAAAGTTTGAAACGAATACTAATATGAACGGTAATCTCTAACCATATATACTACTAGCATATCCGCCTATCATCATTCCAAAGATACTTCCCATTGCTATGGAAAGAGATAATATGACTGCAATGTTTCCTCTTTTATCGTGTTTGTACATATCACCTACTAATGAATAAGCAATGAGAAATAAAGTACCTACGCCAATACCGGGAAGTGTTCTCCAAAGAAAAAGTTCCCAATAACTTCCGGCAAATGCAGATAAAAATGCTGGAATTTTCCCTACAAAAATAGATAGAATAAGTAAAACTTTTCTGTTGTATTTGTCAGATAAATACCCCCATAATAAACTAATAACAGCACCTAATATGGTGAAAGTAAAAGCAACAAGTCCAATTTGTGCGTCGTTAATGTGAAATTCCTCTTCAATTAGATCGATGTTTGGAGATATAACCATTTGATCGGCATTTAGAAAAATAAGCATTATGGTAATGAAGATTATAGCAACTCTTTTGTTTACACTGTTCCCTCCTTTTTTTCTACTCCGTTTGTACTTTCAACTTTAAAGTATTCGAGGTTAATATGAAATTTTTTTTCATATTCGTATTTTAAAATATCTATAATGTTTTCAAACACGTTTTCTTTGGATAAAACTAAGACTGATCCACCAAATCCACCCCCTACAATCCTTGCACCTGTAACTTTGTTTTTTAGAAATTCTACAATAAAATCAATTTCTTCACATGAAACTTCGTACAAATTTTTCAAACTTTCGTGAGATTCAAATAGCAAATTTCCTACAGTTTCGATGTCATTGTTTTTAAGGGATTTAATTACATTTAATACTCTTTTATTTTCATCTAATATGTGTTTTGCTCTTTTGAAATAAACGCCTTCTAATTTTGATAGATCTTTGTAAGATATTTCTCTAAAAGTTTTTTTGCCAATTATTTTTAAAGCTTCTTTACATTGGTTTCTTCTAATGTTGTATTCGGAATTTCCAAGTTCATGTTTTATCCCTGAGTTTATGATGTAAAAGCTATAATCTTTTAAATTTAAAGGGATTAACTCATAACTTTTTGTGTAGGTATCTATAAAAAGCGCATGATTTTTCTTAGACATAGCAACTGCATATTGGTCCATTATTCCACAATTTAATCCCACAAAGTTATTTTCTGCCTTCCAACCTATTAAAGCAATTACTTCTAGTGATAAATTCAAATTTAGCTGGTCGTTAATTGCATATGCTGAAACAACTTCTAAAGCAGCTGAACTGGAAAGTCCAGCACCGATGGGAAGATTTGAATTAATAAAAAATTTAAAAGGACTAACCTTTCCATGGTTTTTTTCAATTTCGAAAATTACCCCAACGATATAATCTGCCCATGTGTTAGTTTTTTCTAATTTGTCCAATTGGATTTCCTGAGTTGAGTTTTTAGATTTAAATATAAATTTTTTACTTTTTTCAATGTGTAGAGTTATGTATTTATCAATTGCAAAAGGCAAAACAAATCCATCGTTGTAATCTGTGTGCTCACCTATAATATTTATTCTTCCAGGTGCTCTATACATCAAAATTTACCTCAACATTTTTTAGTTGTTTTGCAGCTTGTTCTGGTTCAATTGGATTAATAAATACCCAAGTTCCACTTTCCACACTTGCAACCCATTTTATTAAATTTGGTCCTCTCATTGGAGAGATAAACTCTACATGGAAGTGGAAAAAATGAGTAGTTCTGTTAATATTAAAAGGCTTTTGGAAAAACATCATCATATATGGAAATGGCGTGGTGAAAAGTCCATTATATTTATTGGTAATAGTTTTTAGCACAAGTGCAAATTCCTTCTTTTCTTTATTTGACAATTCGTATATGGTTTCAACATGTCTTTTAGGATAAACATGAACTTCATATGGATATCTTGCATAAAATGGTACAAGGCTAATTATACTATCAGTTTCATAAACTATTCTTGATTTTCTGTTTTTTTCTTCTTTGATAACATCACATATTGCACATGAATTTCTTTTTGTATACCATTTTTCCAAAGCCTCCATTTTTAACTGAATTCTTGGTGGTAAAAATGGGAATGCGTACAACTGACCATGTGGATGAGGTAAAGTTGCACCCACTTCTTTTCCTTTATTTTCAAAAATAAAGATGTACTTTATAAATTCGTAAGATGATAATTCTTTTGTTCTATCTGCCCACATATTAATGAGTTTTTCAATTTGTTTTAATGGCATTTGCGATAATTCCGAATCATGATTTTCGGTATATACAACAACTTCACAAATACCCTGTGATTTTTCCCTTATTAAAATATTACTATTTTTTTCTACTTCAGGTGCATCCCTTTTTAATGCTGGAAATCTATTTTCGAAGCTAACTAAATCATATTCTTCAGGTAATTCCAAGACACCTGGACATATAGGACAGCTATCTTTAGGTAAGTTTGGCCTTTTTTGTCTAGATGATGAAATCATTACCCATTCTCCTGTTATTGGATTATACCTTCTTTCAAGCATCTTTATCATTCTCCTTGTAATAATGGAATAATCTCATATCATCTTTTCTTACAACTGTTTCTTTTTTTAGATGAGGATAATCCTCATCTTTTTCCATTTCAAACTTTTCCTTTTTAAGATCTACCAGCATCTTGATATTTCCACTTGTTGTGCCAAAAGAGTTGATTTCGAATATCAGATTCTCATCCATAAATCCTTTTACATGTGGAATTCCCCCTCTTAATTTTAAAGTGTTACTGAATATACTTTTTCTAATATTTTTTGATAAATTGTCGCTTTGGATGATCATATTATTTAGCACACCTGACACATATGAATACATTTCAATGACATTTTCACTTAAATTTGTATTTTCTAACCTTAACAATAAACAATCGGGATCGTTCCACCACCACTTTCCATTCACAAAATATCTTGTAATAACGTTTCTTAAAGCGTAGAATGCATTTGGATATAGGAAATCTAATTTTTGACTATCGTAAAAAGGTGCGGTATCCGCACTTATCCTCATTCCATCTACATATCCCACAGAAGGTAATAAAGGTGCACCGCATCCTAATATAAAGTTGTTTTTTGTGGTTTTCCTTATTATTTTCATTCCCATAATATACGCCTCAATAGGAGTTACATCTAAATGCCTTTTTCCTGGGATAGCACCCGCAAAGAGAAAGTCTATTTTAAAGTAATGAAAACCAACTTTCATAAAGTTAAAAAACGTTTTTCTTAAATGCTCTTGTACATCTGGATGAGTGGTATCTAATGCGTAGATATTTTTATTCCAATTGATGTATGCAACCTTGGGTTTTCCAGACTCATCTTTTACTAGCCAATCTTTGTGATTTGAGTAGATAGTGGATGTTTCAGATACACTAAAAGGTGCAAGCCATAGACCAGGGATATATCCGTATTCACTGATTTTTTTGGTGATTTCTTCCAGATTTGGATAAGACGATTTGGGAATCCAATCCCCTATATCTTTTTGCCAGGAATCATCTAATTGAAAGATCTCATAGTTATATTCTTTTGAAAGTTCCAGGTTTTTCAATACGTCGTTCCAAGTAAGTTTTTCAAAGTAGTAATACCAGGAGGACCAACCAACTGGATTTTGTTTTGAGAAACGAGGTTTATTTTCAAAAGTAACGTAATCTGCATATATTTCAAGTAGTTTTTCAATATTTTCATTTTCTAAAATTATCAAAGGTTCAATATCAATATATTTATCTGTGTATTTGCCGAAATATTCTAGAATAGCAACTATCTTATCATTTTTAACTTTAAAAAATGGATGAGCAGTTTTTGAAGTTAAAAAGCCGTAGACCTTGTTTCTTTTAGCTATGAAGTAGTCAGAAATAACATTATTTTCTAAGTATTTTGGAATTGGATGAATACTATATTTTGCAGTTTTTTTCCACTTTTCAGGTACGTTGTATTCATATTTTGACAAGCATATTTTTTTAGCTGGTCCCCAACTTTGCCAGTTGTTGATAAATAACTCTTCATCTGAGTTATCTTCAAATAGTTTTATATTTCTCAACTTTCCTTTTATTTTTCCTCGAATAATATAACCTTCAGGTATATTTTCTATTTTTAATTTCAGGGTGTATTTATTATTTGCTATTTCTATATATTCACCATCAAAATTGTTTCCAAATATCTTCATTATTTCCCTCCTTTAAGTTTCTCTTTTTGCATTTGTTTGGATCTACTATCTGTAATTGAAAATCTAATTTATTCTTAACTTTTTAGGTGTAATATTTTTAACAAATTTGTTAGATGCGATACATTACTGTTTTTCTAAACAAAGGATATAAGAAGATATATTTTTATTATTATCAACTAAAAAATTTTTTAATTTTTAGAACGGCATGTGGGAGTTTTCCTGTGGTTGAGTTTATTTAAATTTATATGGAATTTATATCTGTTGATTTTTACGTTTGGATAATCAAAATAACACCAGTTGGTTGTAGGTATTTAAGACTTAGTAGGAATAATTCCGTATTACCAAGTGAAAGGCAATTTATTATTTTAAATACCTTCTCTGGTGTGGGAGCCAATGTATTATCGCTTATATCTATTCTTATCTTTGGAAAAACTAAATGCAAAGAAGCTAACACCAAAGCATTCGAAATTTCTTCATGGTTATACGTTTAAAATTTAACATCACTAATGACATTAAATCATATTTACCAAATAAAACAAAATGTAAAAACTGAGAGTTTTTTTTGATTTATTTTTGGATAATTGGGAATAATGTTTTTTCTGGTATTATTCTTGGAAAATTAGCGCAACTTTTAGGAAAGAAAAAAGTCCCCATGCTAGGGACTTTTTGGTTATTAGGAAACATTTACTATTTTGGAGACTATGTTTGAAACTTTCTGATGGTATCTGTAGCTTACGTTATTTCCTTTTATTATTTCTTTTTTGAAGAGGTTTATTATTCTAAATTCTGATTTTTCTGGTGGTAATGTGTTGTTGATTATATCATTACCTATACGGTGAAAATGTTTTAAAGCAGCTTCCGTCCATCCCATTGCATCAGGTAGGATGAAGTAATAAAATACCTTTTTTCTATTTTTTACGTAAAAGTCAGTAAAAAGTACTATTTCGAAATATTGGTTGTTTATCAAGAATCTTTTTGTAAATTTTTTAGGAGTCGGGTTTATAAAATTAAAATATTTTGTTTTGCTAATTATTCCTTTAAATGTGAAAAACACATTTTCAAATTCCTCATCTAAGACGTGTTTTACAAGTTCTTCATCGCGTGTTTCTAAAAATAATCTAACGGCATTGTAGAAATTTTCATATTTTTCCCTGTACCTTAATGGTTCCCTTTTTTTGCCAGCAACACACATGGCTATATCTTCGGCTAATATAATTTTTTTCATATTCCCCCCCCTATTGTAAGTTACATTGGGATTATATCAATAATATTTTGTGTTTTCAAGATATTAACAATTAGTAAACCATGTAGTTACTTTTTAGAAACATAAATTTTGTTTAAAAAACTCATCCGTTTGGATGAGTTTTTATTTTTCATTTAGCCGTATTTCTTTGTAAATTTCGAAATTTTTGCAAATATCGTAATAATCACATTTTCTTTTGAATATTTTGCACTTTTTTTCGTATATTTTAGATTTTTGAACCTCTATTCCGGAATCATAAAGATAACCCAAAAATGGTCGTAGTTTTTCTTCGAAAAATATTGGTTTGGCGTTACCAGAAGTAATATTTTCAATAACATTATTTATCCAAGCTTCAAAGTATTCATAATTTATTGATTTTTCTTTTCTTTTAAATTTGTAATACAATGTATTATCAATTCTTTTTAGGAAATAGCCTGTACTATTTTCATTCTCTATTCCTAGAAATACTAGTAAAGTTTCGTTGCTTTTTATATTTTTCCTAAACACATAATCATATATGAGTAATTGTTCAACTGGGATTTTGTTTAGTTTGGTTTTATAGTCTATTATAGCATAAACTGTTTTGTTTTCTTTTTTTAAGATATCTATTCTGTCGACTCTTACTTCTACTAAAAAATCTTTTAGCTTTGAAGAATATACTTGTTCCAATTTAAAGATACTTTGAGGATCATATTCCTTGAGTTTAGAATATTCGTGTTCCATTTTATCAAAAAAATTTGAAATTGAACTTAGATATTTTTCTATGTTAACGGTTTTTGGTATGGAGTACTGAGAAAATTCATCTGTGAATATCTCATCGTATGTTTCTTGAACTATTTTTTTTAGAATTACATTAGGTTTTTCCTCAAAGTACTTTTTTAAAACCCTGTGGTACAATATTCCTTTATACAAACTTTCTTTATTTTCGTCGAAATTTTTTACTTTTCCTTTTTCACTTAAATAAAAGTAAAATGGACAACCTACATATTTGGATATCAAAGTATGACTTAACTTTTTTACACTAAAATTAGTCTGCCATGTTTCGTTTAATTTTAATGATTTTTCATCATTAAAGGCTTCATAGAGTTTTTTATCAATATATGAATATACTTTATTTGCGGGCGGAATAATGTAGAATGTTGAGTCAACTTTTTCAATTATTCCAAATTCATTTGCGTACACAGAAGGTAAAAGTGGTTCACCAGTTAATGTGGAATGAGGATATGTAATGTAATTAGTATCCGAGAAAATAAGTGATAGAAATATGTTTCGTCTTTCTATTTCTTCGTTAAACGCCATTAATTTATTTGGATTTGAAAGAACATTTAAGATTAGTGGGTTTAGGTCGAATGAAGGATAGTAAGTATCCAAAAAGCTTACAAAAAATTTATACTTCTTTTTTACAAATCTTGCTTGGGTAATGTCAAATATATCTACAGCATTTTCTTTTCTTTCTAGAAATCTATACTTTTCAACTCCAATGATTGAATTTATTATTTTAAACCAGGTTCGCCAAGATTTTATATCAAGGTCATAAGATAGCAAATTGTTTAGTACTTCTACAAATTTTAAAAGGGCATTTCTTTCTTCCATTATTTCATATTCATTGGAAAGAAACACTTTAAAATCTTCTATGGAGTTTTTTACAAATTCCAAGAACCATTTTATGAAATCACCACTTAATCCTTCTTTTACTTTGTCCAAGAGTGTAAATACATCCTTTAGTATATCTATAAAGGTTTTATATTCTTCTATTTTTTCCATTCTATCTTGATATGTGTCATCATCTTCCACTTCTTCTAGTTTTTTTATCTTTTCCGTAATCTCATTTATTTTTTCTTTGGAAAATTCATCATCAATCATTTTAAATTCCATGAAAAATTTTTCCACTTTATCCATTGTAAGTTCTCTAGTGTTAATATACGGTGACTCTATCAATGCCAAGATGTCTTCTATCTCGTAATTAAAGTATATTGTTTTTAGTGGCTGGAGTAATATTCTAACAATTTTACTTTCTGAAAGCTTTGATTGTAAATTGACGTTGTTGGGTATTCCCATTTCTGTTAGTTTTTCTGAAATTTGCTTTGCAACATTGACGTTGGGAACGATTACTGCAATATCACTTGGTGAACATCCATCTTTTACCAACTCTTTTATTTTTCCTGAAACTTCATAAATTTCCATAATAGAATTTTTATATGCAAAAACCTTTGTTTTATCTTTTATATGAAATACACCTTTTGACTTTCCAGAGAAAGAAAAATTTTCTTGTTCCAGGAAGCTATATATATCTTCTAATTGGTAAAAAGCCCTATCATTAATCTTAGGCCAAATGTAGAAAAAAACGTTTTCAAAGCTTTCAAACATTTTCTTAAAAACGTTTTTTAACATAGGTGTAAGATCGAAAAATCCACTTAAAACAAGTGTATTTTTTCTTTCCTCAAGAAATTCTTCCACGTACCATTTGTATGCGGTTATTTGTTCAAATATATTTCCCGATTTTTGTAAAATTATACTTATATCATTTAACAATCTGGAAATTAGTTGTGAAATTTTTTCTTCTCTTTCAAGTAGTTTTTGAATTTCAAAGTAATAGGATGGCAAGAAATCACTGTTAGAAACCTTTATTTCCCATGCTTTTTCAAACAAGTCAAGTATGTAGTCAAGTATACCTTTGGATTTTGAAATTGTTCTTAAAAAAACCCCATATTCCTCATTTTTTTCTTTTCTTATATATTCTTCAATTTGTGATGCAATAAACGCTTTAAAAAAATCTCTATCAAAAAAGGATGCATCCATGTTGTTTAATAACAAAGTTTCTACAACGTATTGGTTAACAACTCTGAAAGCATCTCTGTTAATTGTTTTTGAAATATTTTCAGAAAATTTATCCGAAATTTGTCTGACGTAATAACCTGTAGGACCTATAAATAAGAACGTAAAAGGATCATAGTGTTTTTCTATTTCCTTTGCTATATATTCAAAATGTTTTTCGTTTAAATCTGTAATTATTGCATGTTTCATAATTTCACCTTCTCGAAAATTTCAATTGCTTTATGTATGAGTTCTTCGAAGTTATTTTCGTATTTTACCATTAAAATATCACCGGTCTTTGTTGATAAAATATAACCCTTATGTACTTTGCCAAAGTCATGTAAAAGGTACATGTAAAATTGTATTTGAAACTTGTATTTTTCATCTTTTAAATTTTCCACATTTTTAAAATCAATAACGTAAATTTTTTCATCTTTAAAGATAACTTTATCAGGAATACCAAATAGCATATATTTTCTACCCTCATGATAAAATGGTTTTACAAGCCTCCATTCCGAATATACTTTTGAATTTTCAAATAAAAACCCTATTTTAGTGGAGATTTTAACGGGTAAAATGTCCGTATTTTCAAGGTATTTTAACTGTGATAAAGTGTTTATGTTTGAAAGCTTTTTGTGAATTTGAGAACCTTGAAAGGTTTTATCAGAAAGTGCAAAGGTTATATCTTCTTCTTGTGCTTCTTTTTCGTTGCCTAAAAAGCCATAAAGGGTAGTTGGAGAAATATAAGATTTGTATGAAAGATGTGAAAAATCAGTTAAATTTTCTAACGGAATGGTTTCTTTTTTTCTTTTATTTTCATGTTTTTCTGCATATAACTTTACATCTTTTAATTTTATAAGTTCAAAACTTTTTACTTTTTCCTTTAATTTTTCCAATTCCTTTTCTTCTAACATTATATAACTTGCAAGTGTATTTGAAAAATCCCTTGAAAAAATTATAGGAATAAACATTTCAGAAGCCCTTGTTATTGCAACGTACATTTTTCTTGAAAGTTCTGTTTCATTGTATATCTCATCGAGGTAAAATTCTTTAACTATATCAAAGGGAAATTCATTCATTATCTTAGTTAACATGAAATAGCTTGTTCCTTTTTTGTTGTAAAATCTCAAATGATTTGAGTTCTCCTTTTGTTTATCGTATAAATCCCCCAATATTACAATTTTAAATTCTAGGCCCTTAGATGCATGTATTGTCATTAACTTAACGCTTTCAGAAGATTCATCTTCTATAGATGCTTCTGCTTCTTGAGTATCACCTATTTTTTGTATAAGTTTTACAAGTTCTAAAAATGAATCTGCAAGTTGATCGAATTCTTGTGCTTCTAAAAGTAATTTTTTTACGTTTAGTATAGCCGATTCTCTATCTTCAAAAAATGCAAGTTTTTCAAGATAATTTAAATCATTTATTAATCCTTTTAAGATCTCAGTTGGCCTAATGTAGTATTTAAGTTGTGCGTATTTTTCGAGGATTTTTATTGCGTTATCTCTTTCACTTTTAAACTTTATTCTCTTAGCCGTTTCAAAAAGTGTTTCATCTTCTCTTCGATTTTTTACAATTTCATCGTATTCTTTAAAAGTTCCTAGTACAAGAGGAGAAAAAAAGTATCTTGTAAAAAAATAGTTGTTGTTTGGATTTTGAACTGCAAATAAGGCATTTAAGATTGCTAGTATTTCAAGTTGCTTGTAAAAGCTTTTTCCGCCAATTACATGTAGTGGTATACCGTATTTTTCAAAAATAGATTTGTAAACATCTTCTGCATCTTTTAATCTGGATCTTAATATTGCAAAATCACCATATGTTATTTCTTTGTCGATGCATGTTCCGTTTTGTCCTTTTACCGTGATTTTTTTGCCGACTAGTTTTTTGACAATAAATGCAGCTATTTCTGCTTCTTTTTCCAATAGATTTTTTGTTTCTTCTTCAACAATGATATATTTAATCCTACCTCCCTTTTCGTTGTCATTTAATGATGGAATATTTCCTTCACAGGAAATTGTGGAAATTGATAAGTCCATTTTTTCATCAAACCATAGTTTTTCGTAGATATCAGGTTCAAGAGTTTTAAAGGTTTCATATTTTTCAACACCAGTTACTAATTGTTTGTTGAATATTTTGTTTTTAGATATGAAATTAAAATATTCTACGAGAGCACTATTTGATCTGTAGTTTTCTTTTAAAGCCAATACTTCTTCGTTGTTTTTTTCGAAATCTTTTTGAGTTTTTAAAAAAACGGAAACATCTGAGTTTCTAAATCTATATATGGATTGTTTTCTGTCTCCAACATAAAATAGATAATTTTTACTGGTATGTAGTTTGTCAAATAATTCTTTTTGAAGATAATTTGTGTCTTGAAATTCGTCGATTATTATATATTTAAATCTTTCCTGGTACTTTTTTCTTATGTTTTCATCTTCCAAAACATCTAAAGTTTTTTCTAGAACCCCTTTAAAATCAAACTCGAAATTATCAATTGTAAATCCTTCATATATTTCTTTTGATATTAGTACCATGTATTTGAATGCTTGTAGTGCAAGGGATTTACTTTCACCATTTTCCAATATTTTTTCAGAGACTGTAGACCTTTTCATTTCAGTTCTCCAATTTTTCAAGGTTTCTTGTAGTATTTTTTCTATTTCATTTATACTTTTGTATATATTAAACAACTCTTTAATCCCCTCTTTTACATCTTTTAATTTTTCCAAAAGTTTTTCTATATTTTCTTTGCGATGTTTTGATATATTTAATCTTACATTTGTTTTTCCAAAGTCGTATAGTTGAAATGTCAACTTCAACGTTAAAAATACAGCTCTATCTATCAATTTTGACATTTTTAAATCGCTTATTATTGTAAAATTTGGATCGATATTTGCATTAATATTTTCTTCTCTAAGTAATCTTTGACAAAAGCTGTCAATTGTTGAAATAATTGCTCTTGGAAGATAATTTTTTACTTTGTGCCAATATGGTGAATTGTGAGGTTCAACAAGTTTAAAAATTCTTTCTTTCATTTCAGCAGCCGCTTTTTTTGTAAAGGTGGTTACAACTATTCTATCTATTATTTCTGGATAGTTTTGCTTTTCGTATTCACTGAGTATTTTTACATAAAAATGTGTTATGGTATATGTTTTGCCTGTCCCAGCTGATGCAGAGATAAAATAGTTTTTATTTATATCTTTTATCTTTTCAATTATCCCCATTGTATCTCACCCTATGCCAATTCCAAGCGGTTTTAATAATATCTTCTAGTGAATAATTTATTTTCCAAGAAAGTATATCTTTTGCCTTTTTGTTATCTGCTATTAAATAGGCTGGATCACCTGGTCGTCTATCAGTTTCTTCAACTTTAAAATCCACGTTTGTTATTTCTTTTACTTTTTCAATAACCTCTTTTACAGAAAAACCCTCGCCGCTACCTAAGTTAAAATAATCTGTTTTGTTTTCACTTAAAAGATATTCTAATCCTTTTATATGCGCATCTGCAAGGTCGTTAACGTGTACAAAATCTCTAATACAAGTCCCATCTTTGGTATCGTAGTCCGTTCCAAAAATCTTTATACTCTCCCTTCTTCCCATTGCTGCATCTAAAATTAGTGGAATAAGATGAGTTTCGGGATTGTGTGCTTCTCCAATCTCTCCTGATTCATCGGCACCTGCTGCATTAAAGTATCTAAATCGTATACTTTTTAACCCATAAGCCTTATCAAAATCGTCTAAAATTTCTTCTACCATATATTTACTCTTTCCATATGGATTTATGGGATTTTTGGGGGCGTCTTCCTTTATAGGGATTTTGTTGGGGAGTCCGTATATTGCTGCTGTAGATGAAAAAATAAACTTTTTAATATTGTGTTTTAACATAGAATGTAAGAGAACAAGGGTACTTGAGACGTTATTTTCATAGTATTTATGCGGATTTACAACGGATTCCCCTACTTCAATGTATGCGCAAAAATGCATAACAGCATCTATATGATAATTACTAAAAACTATCTCAAGTAATTTTTTATCTGAAATGTCCCCTAAAATAAATTCACCGTATTTTGCAAATTCTTTGTGACCGTTTGAAAGATTATCAATTACAATCACATGGTATCCTTTTTCGTTAAGCTTCTTACAAACGTGAGAGCCAATATATCCAGCACCACCTGCAACTAAAACATTCATGCTTTTTTCCTCCTTTTTAATTTTAAAAGTTTCTTTAGAATTTCTCCTTCTATCTTTCTCATATCCCCGGGATTTGGAGCAAGAGAAATACTTACAGGACCGTGTTTTATTCTTCTTAATTCTAAAACTTTATGACCTATTTTCTCAAAGAGTCTTTTTACTTCATGTTTTTTTCCTTTTATCATTTCTACCTTTACTGTTGAATAGTTGAATCCTTGTTCTAGGATGTCAAAGTGTTCAAGTTTTAAAAAGTCACCTTTATCGTATATGCCTTTTTTTAGAGAAAGAAGGTCTTCAAACTTAACCCTTCCAGTTATTTTTGCTATATAAACTTTTTTTACTCCATATTTTGCATTTGTTAAAACATCAATTAAATCTCCATCATTGGTTAATATTAAGACACCAGAAACGTCTTTATCCAGTCTTCCAGCTGGTTTTAAAGGTTTATCTTTGAAAAACTCTTTTATCGTGTTTTTCTCTTTTGGGTCGTATAGACTTGTTACATAACCTTTTGGTTTGTGTAAAACATAATATTCAAACTTTGGAAGTGTAAACTTTTTTCCTTCTACGGTTATTTCATCATCTACTTTTACATCAAACCAGGGTTTGGTAACTATTTTACCATTAACTTTTACCTTTTTTGAAAATATAAGTTCATCTGCTTTTCTTCTTGCAAAGCCACATATTTGGAGAATCCTTTGTAATTTAATATTATCAACTCCTTTCATCTAATATTTTAACATTTATGGTAAAATAAAAAGAAGGAGGTGTTAAGATGAAAAGTTTTGTAATGAATATATGGATAAATACTTGGAAAAAGCTTTATGGAGAAAAGGTGGTGAACGAACTTATTGAATCTTTCAATCTTAATACTGAAGTACTTTTAAATCCAATAAACGATGTGGAAGATAACTTTGTAGTAAAATTTTCGCAAGAACTTTCAAAAAAGGTTGGAAAGACATACGAGCAACTCTGGGAAGAAACAGGATTTGAGAATATTTTTACCTTTCGTTCATATTATCCTGGTTATTTTAAAAAAGACGGTATTCTTTCCTTTTTAAGTGTTATGGATATGGTACATAGGGCACTTACAAGAAGGATAAAAGGTGCAAAGCCTCCAAGAATTATTTATACTTACATAGATGAGAAGACTGCAAGGATAAGATATGAGTCTAAAAGGGATTTTAGAAGTTACTTTATAGGTTTAACAAAGGGTGCATCGAAGCTTTTTGATGATCCAGTTGAACTTGAGATTTTAAATCAAGGTTCAAATAGTTCTGGAGCTTTTATTGAAATTAAGGTTAAAGCGACAAAACCATATGGAAAATTAATAAGACTAAAGGCGTTTAAGTTAGTGTCTTTTGGTTTGTTGAAAAATATATTAAATAACAATTTAATATTTTTTCCGTTAATTTTGTTTGTTATTTCGTTATTATCTTCTTCTTTTACTCCACCAGTAGTTTCATCTATAATTATTGCTATTTCATCGTTTGTACTTTCAATTCCAGTTGTTTTTGATCTAAAGAAAGGTTTTAAATCTTTAAAATTTGATGACCTATCTTCAGTAACATATATCACTGGGGAAAGAAATTTTGAGGAAATTAGTCAAAAATTAAACAAAGCAAATGAAAAATTTAAAGAGATGTTTATATCATTTCAAGGTGATACGGAAGAGTTACTTAATTTTTCTGAAAAAACCATGAATTCCATAGATATTGTTCAAGAACAAATAGATACTATGAAAGATTTATCAACACAAGTTGCTGATACAGCTATTCAGATTAGTAACGATGCAGAGAGAATATCCGAAACAGTTTCTTCAAATGTTGAAACTATTTCACAGACAATTAATCAACAGAATGAGATAATAAAAAGTTTAAATGAGGCTGTTGATAACATAGTTTCTGCGGCACAAAGTGTTGAGAATGCGTATTTAAACATTGGAAAGGTAAGTAATGATTTTGAAAAGATAGCAAATGAAAGCGAAAATTTAAGAAACGATGCAGATGAGATTAAAAAGATAGCTAATACAGTAATGAACATAGCTGAACAAACAAATCTTTTGGCGTTGAATGCTGCAATAGAAGCTGCAAGAAGTGGTGAAGCTGGGAAAGGTTTTGCAGTGGTTGCAGATGAAATTAGAAAGCTTGCAGAAGAAAGTAAGTTATCCGCAAACAGAATTTCAAATTTTCTTTCGAGAATTTCGAATGGAATCAAAAATTTGAACGCCGGTATTATATCGGGGTATGAAAGTTTAAAAGAGCAAACAAAAGCATTATCGGAAAGTTCAGAAAAGAGTAAAGCATCAAGTAACGTAATTTCCGGTATAACCCAACAATTAAACTCACTTATTGACGCTTTAAATAGCGAAGCAGCTAAATTAGATGACATAACAAATAGTATACAAAACCTTCTGGCTATATCAGAGGAAAGCTCTGCAACTGCAGAGGAAATAAGTGCATCCATTCAAAGATTCTTAAGTGAAATTAAGAGTGTATTTGAGAATGTAACACAAACAATAAATCTTTTAAAACTCATTCAAGAAAACTTAAATAAAGTTGATATATAAAAAGTCGGGAGATGTTCCCCGACTTTTTTAATCGAACTTTAATCTCATTAAATCCGACTTTACTCCAGGAATTTGATTTAATTTTTCCATGAGTTCTTCGTGTTTTTTCTCGTTGTCTACTAATTCCAAAATAATTAAACCGGAATTTGAACAATATTGTGGCACACCTTCGTGGAGTCCCAGCCTTGTTTTGATGTAGCAACCATATTCTGTAAGTAGTTCTTGAACCTTAGTAGCTGATTTTTCCCTGTTATCGATTAATATAGCCATAACAGTTCTTACGGTAATATCTTTCATTATATCCACTCCTATTCTTCTTCAAATTGATCTTTACCTACACCGCATACTGGACATACCCAATTTTCTGGTAGTTCTTCAAATGATGTTCCTGGTTCTATTCCATTATCGGGATCTCCTACTTCTGGATCATATACATATCCACATACGGAACATACGTATCTTTTCATATTTTCACCCCCCCTATATAAGGTAAAAAATTCACTTACTTACATATAAAATTATACTATATATTGCTAAAAAATGAAAATAACTCAAACAATTTTTCACAAAGTGATAATTAAAAATAAGGGGCGCTTGCCCCTTATTTTGTTAACTGTTTTTCTTTTTCAACTATTAATTTTCCATCTTTTTCGTCAACAAGAACAACATCACCTTCGATTATTTCACCTGCTATTATCTTTCTTGATAATGGTGTTTCGATTTCTCTTTCTATAAGTCTTCTTAGAGGTCTTGCACCAAATGCAGGATCATATCCTTTGCTAGCTAGATATTCTTTTGCAGTATCTGTTAGGCTTATCTTTAACTTCTTTTCTTTTAACCTTTTTTCAAGCTTTGCAACTAATTTTTCGACAATTTCTTTCATATTTTCCTTAGTTAGAGGTTTAAAGATTACAATGTGGTCTATTCTATTTATAAACTCTGGTCTAAAGTAATGTTTTAAATCTTCCCTTACCGTTTCTTCTATCTTTTCAAAGTCTATACCTGCTTCTACTTTTCTTAAGATTTTATCACTTGCAAGATTGCTTGTCATGATTATTATTGTATTTCTGAAATCAACAGTATTTCCTTTTCCATCGGTTAATCTTCCGTCATCAAACATTTGTAATAACACGTTGAAAACTTCAGGGTGTGCTTTTTCAACTTCATCTAACAAGATAACACTGTATGGTTTTCTTCTAACAGCTTCAGTAAGTTGCCCTCCTTGGTCATATCCAACGTATCCTGGAGGTGCACCGATAAGTCTTGCTACTGAATGTTTTTCCATATACTCACTCATGTCAATCCTAATTAATGCGTTTTCTGAACCAAACAACAACTCTGCAATAGTCTTTGCAAGTTCTGTTTTACCGACACCACTTGGCCCCAAAAATAGGAAAGTTCCGATAGGTCTATTTGGATCTTTTATTCCTGCTCTTGCTTTTCTTATTGCATCTGCTACAACTCTTACTGCTTCTTCTTGATCAACCATTCTTTGGTGAACTAATTCTTCAAACTTTAATAATTTTTCTTTTTCAGATTCCATCATTTTTGTTGCTGGAATTCCAGTCCAAGATTCAACAACCTTTGCTACAGTTTCGGCGGAGACGGTATCTGTACCATATTTTTTTTCGAGCTCTTCGTATTGCTTTTGTAATTTGAACATTTGTTGTTTCATTTCAGCTGCTTCTTTATATTTTGAATTGATGGTTAATTCATCAATCTTTTCACTTAAAGATTTTATCTTTTCTTTTAATTCAGAGATTTTTGGGTCGGAAGACTTTAAACTTACTTTTGCTGCAGCTTCGTCTATTAAATCTATTGCTTTATCTGGCATAAATCTATCTTGTATGTACTTTGAAGATAATTTTGCTGCAGCTTCTATAGCTTCATCTGTGATTTTTACGTTGTGATGTTTTTCGTAAGTTTCCTTTAGACCTTTTAATATTCTTATAGTTTCTTCAACACTTGGCTCTTCTACAAAGACAGGTTGGAATCTTCGTGCAAGAGCTTTGTCTTTTTCAATATGCTTTCTATATTCTTCCAATGTTGTTGCGCCTATTGCATGTAATTCTCCTCTTGCAAGTGCAGGTTTTAGCATATTTGATGCATCCATAGCACCTTCAGCAGCACCCGCTCCGACAATTGTATGAAGTTCATCAATAAATAATATAACGTTGTTTTTTAATTTATTTATTTCTTCCATCACCTTTTTAAGTCTTTCTTCAAATTCACCACGATATTTACTTCCTGCAAGCATTTTACCCAAGTCAAGCATTAAAATACGTTTGTTTTTTAATTTGTCTGGTACTTTTCCTTCGACAATTCTCTGTGCGAGACCTTCCACAATTGCAGTTTTACCAACTCCGGGATCACCAATTAATACAGGGTTGTTTTTTGTTTTTCTGGAGAGAATCTCTATAACCCTTTCTATTTCTTTTTCTCTTCCAATAACTGGTGATAATTTTCCTTCTTTTGCAAGCTTAGTTAAATCAACTGTATATTTTGTAAGTACGTTTCCTTCTCCATCTAATTCACCACTTTCAGATAATTCTTTTACTTTCTTAATTATCTCTTCGTAGGTTATACCATATCTAGATAGTATTGATGCAGCTTGTGTGGAACCGTCTTTTAGCAGTGCTAAAAGAAAATGTACAGGAGAAACTTTGTTTGAACCTAATAATTTTGCTTCTTTTCTTGAAAGTTCAAAAATTCTAGATAACTCGTTTGATATGTAAACACCTGAACCGGAACCATAGTATACCCCGTATTGACTTTCTATTAGTTCTTCTAATCTATCAAAAATCTCTTCTAAACTTAATCCTTTATCTTTTAATAAAATTTTTTGAATGGTTTCCTCTTGAAGTACTTCGTATAATACGTGTTCCGGTTTTAGAAGGTTTTGCCTTTTGTTCTCCAGATTTTCAGCTGCTTGCTGAACTAACTCTTGCATCTTTTCATCTAAATATCTCATCTAACCACCTCCAATATTATTTTTTGTTTTATCAGTCACATATATAGACTGATAACATATGTTTCGGGTTCGTGTTAAAATGTTACAAGTTGGATAAAATCATGTAAAAGAATATTTTTGGGAGTTTTTTGAGGTATATACTAACTTTTCTATCTATGATAAAATTATTCTGGGTGATGTTATGGAATTTAAATTGTACAAAACATCTGGATTTTTAGGGACGAATACTTATGTTTTCAAAAAAGAAAGAATTTATGTTGTGGATCCAGGTTTTGGAATAGGTAGGTATTTAGGTGATATACCCGTTTGTGTGCTTTTAACTCACGGGCACTATGATCATATTGCTGGTCTTACAGAACTTAATGTGGAAAAAGTTTATATTTCTAAAGAAGATAAGAAAATGTTGTATGATCCAAATGAGAATTTTTCTCATCTTTTTGGGACAACGTTTATATATGAGAAAGATGCAGAAGATATTGATGTTTTCTTTGAAACAATAAAGGTTCCTGGGCATACTTTGGGGTCTAGGATAATTATATTCGAAGATTTAATATTTACAGGAGACACTGTATTTTGCAATACAGTAGGGAGAAGCGATTTGGGTGGGTCAAAAAAATTGATGAATGAAGCAATTAAAAGATTAAACGATGTATTTTTAAAACTTAACAAAAATATGTTTATTTTACCAGGGCATGAAAAAGTGTGTAAAATCTCAGATTTATTTAAAATAAACCCTTTTTTTAAAAATGGAAATTACTAGGAAAATGCTTTTTGTATGAAAACTATTAAATTGGCCAGACTTATTAAAAAATCAAAAATATGCTAAGGAAAAAATAACAATATCAACAGTATATATATTTGATGAAACAACAAGTGGTGTGGATATAAAAACGCGGCAAAAGATATATGAACTTATTGAAGAGTTGGTTCAAAAAAAGAAAATAGTTCTTTTTGCAACACATGAAATAGAAGAGTTGAAAAAGATAGATAAAATAGTAATACTTCAAAAAGGTAGAAAGATAGGCGAGCTAAATGTTAGAGAGCATAAAGAAATAGAGACTATACTTTTGAAGTATGTTTAAAAATCAATTAACAAAACATAAAAAGCGGAACCATATGGTTCCGTTTTAATCTCCTAAAAATTCCTTTCACTGGCTCCGGCGAAGCATAGACTGATTAACCACTAAATGGTTGTTTATATAATCAACTAATATATTTTAATTGATTTAGTATTTTTGTATTGATTGTTGTTTTTTTCAGGTCTAGACATTAAGAATGAAAAAGTTTAGTTGATAAGAAGGAATTTTTCATGTTAAAATTAATATTTGAAATTTACAAAGAGGCTTTACTACTAGAAGTTAGGATATAAGCGAACATAAGGATAAAACATTAAGCCTTAAACTAAGGGCCGATTTTATATGAGGTTGTTAAAGTTAAATATATAAAGTTAGGGAATATTCACAAATCTGATATAAATAAAGAATTGTTTAAGTTTACTAATAAAACGTTGTATCAAAATAGAGTAATAAGTAAAATAAAATGAGAGTTTTTGAGAACTAGAAACTGAAGAATTTTTGTGCTAAACAATTATAGATAAAAAGTTCTATTTTTTAAGCATCTTGCTTATACCTCAAAATTTTTGAAACATTCTTAGCGCATTGCTTGACTAAATTACCGAATTCATTTGTTCTAGGTTTGGTATTCTTGATACTCCGGATATACTGATAGCTATCCTTTATGATTTAAAATAAGATTTCCTATACATGTTACTTCTTGCTCATTTTCTTCGTTGTCAATTGCATAACCCTGTTTCCGGACTTTTTGTAATTCCATTTTTAAAACTTTTCCGTTTGTAATGGTATTAGGAGTCTTTTTTTTGGCCGCTACACTTGATATGTATTTTTTTAGTTCTTCATGGGATAGATATGCTAAGATTGATTTACCAAATGCCGTGCAGTAAAGAGGTGCTCTCATTCCTGTTCTTAAAATCATTGGTAAACTTCTAAAACTTTCTAATTTTTCTATATAAACTCCCTCAAACCCTTCTTTTATAACCATATGGACAGTTTGGCCTGTTTGCAATAAAATTTCCATTAAATAAGAGCGAGCCACAATTCTTATGTCGATACTTCGAAAAATTATTGAAACATATTCAACTAATTTGAATTCACCGACATATTTTTTGGTTTTTCTTTTAATTAAAATCCCATTTTTTCTAAAGTTGAGATGTAGCTGTTTATATGGAGCATAGAAATGGGTTATATTAATAGTTTGTAAAAAATTATTTAATTATATAAATTAAAAATTTAATATATAAATTAAAAAATTGAAAAAGTATTAAGTATTAAATAAATATTAAAATAATAATATTTATAATGTTGAATATATATATATAAAAATCAAAAAATTCTATAAGTTTATATAGAAAATTATAGTATTTAAAAGAAAATATACGATATTTTTCAAAAAAAAAAAAAATAATCTTTTATAACTCATATTAATAGAGTTTGCAGATATTTTAAATGTATTTTAAGATTAAAGTACTAATAATGCTGAAAAAATAAGTAGAAAAAATTTTCAAATATTTTACTTTGCAAGCGAAATTTTTCATATATCTATCGAGATAACTTTAGTGATGCTTTAATAAACGTTTATTTATTAAATGATAGGAGGGATGAGAATCATGGAATTTAAACTTATAAATCGTTTTGGAAAGAAACTTCTCTTTTTGCCAAATGAAATTTTATTATTTGAAATTGATAATGAGTTATTTTCGTTATTATACCATAGAGATACTTTGCCAAGTTTTGTTAAAGAAGAAATATACAAACAAATACCAAATAATCAGAAAAATAATTTTGCAAAATCTGAAAAAAATTTCAACATTGATGCAATTGTTTTGACAATTTCTCATGAATGTAATTTACAATGTAAATATTGTTATGGAAACTCTGGTACTTACAACAACGCTGGGATAATGGACTTTAAAATTGCAAAAATGGCAATTGAAAAATTATTTGACAAAGAACAATCAAATGTAGGAATTTCATTTTTTGGTGGAGAACCTCTAATTAACTTTGAAGTTATAAGACAGGTTGTAAAATTTGCAAAAAAATATCTTGGGAAAAATGTAAGATTTGGGATAACAACTAATGGAACTTTAATAAATGATGATATAGCAAGTTTTTTGAAAAATAATGATTTTAACATTATGGTAAGTTTGGATGGCAATAAATTGAACAATGATAAATTGCGCCGCACAAAAAATAATGAAGGTACGTATACTCGTATTATAGAAGGTATTAAAACATTAACTTCACATGATATAAATAGGAGAATTAGTGTTCATGCTACCTTAACTTCGGTAAATAACGATTTAATTGAGTTAGTAAAACATTTTGTGAATATGAATTTACTTTTCACAATTCAACTAGTTACAGAAAAAGAATTAGGATTAAGGCCTAACCTTGATAAATTATCTTCGACAATTGATAAGTATGGAAAATATATTATAAATTTAGCGAAGAGAAAAGACTATGAAAAAGTTTTCACTCAAACATTTGGTTGGATAAAATTTACTATGGATATTCTTCGAAGAAGAAGCAAAAGGTTTTATCCATGCGGTGGTGGTAGAAGAGTTTTGGTTGTAAATCCAATAGGAGACGTTTATATTTGCCATAGATTGGATGGGAGTGATAATGGCAAAGTAGGAAATATAGTTAAGAATACTCGTGAAGAAATTATTAAAAATGCAGAAAGATTGTTTTCTAATAAAATTCATGAAGTGGATCATTTACAAGACTGTGTTAACTGCTGGGCAAAGTACATTTGTGCTGGAAGATGTTATCATGAATCACTGATTGAAACTAATAAGTGGAATTCCATTGATAAGTACAGTTGTCATTTCAGAAAGAAATTAATTGAATTAGGGCTAATATTATATGCGCATCTACCTGATGAACTAAGAAATAGCTTTTCAAAAAACAACAAAATAATTAACTAAAGGAATGTTGGAACATTCAAAAAGAGTGATCTAGTTGGAAAAGGGTTAGTTTGAGAAACGATTTGGTAAGTAGTATATGTGGGAAATCAGGAGGCTTATCAAGAATATTTCTTTAAAAAGGGGGAATTTTGTGAAAAAACATAAAAAAAGGTTGCTATTTGTGATTTTTTTAATAAGTATTTTTTTCTCGTCATTAACATTTGCAATTAAAATTGAGTCGGTAAAATTACAACAGGATTTTGATTTTTTAGTTCTCCTCTTAAAAGAAGCATATATTGATCCAGATGGCCTGGTTAAAAATCAGGAATTTACGGAAGTTGTTGAAGATATAAGAAAAAAACTTGAGAAACCTATGGATAAATTAGAGTTTTACAAAACAGTTGTACCACTTTTTCGTTATCTTAATGATTACCACTGTGATATTGAAATACCATCAGATATTCTGGTTTTTCCTTTTACACTTTATGTTATAGATAATGATATTTATGTGTCTTTCTCTTTAATTGATGATGTACCAGTAAAATCTAAAATTTTGAAAATAGATGATATTTCTTCAAAAGAAATTATAAAAGAATTTGAACAATATCTTTACATAAAAAACAATGCTGATCTCAAAGAACGTTTTTTGTCCAGATATCTTACTTATATACCAACTTTCTGGAGCAAAAAGAGTGTAAAAATAGAGTTTGAATATAATGGAGTAAAGAAAAAAATAAAGATAGATGCTATGACAAGAGAAGAAGCATTAAAGAAAGTTCAAAAGGATAAAAAAATCTCAAGAACACTTTATAATTTTGAAAGAAAAGGAAATATAGGAATATTGAGAATATCTACTTTTAAACTTGGAGGAAGATTGTTTGGTGATTTCAAAGAATTTTTAAAAGAAATTTTTGAAAAAAACAAGGATATGTCAGATTTAGTAATAGATATAAGAAGAAATTCAGGAGGATCTTTAAATAGTGTATTAGAGGTACTGGGATATTTGGTAAAAGAAGAGCTTTATGTAAAATACAAAGAACGTATTAAAAATTCTAAGTACAATATAAAGATTTTAGAAGCAGCAGGAATTCGTTATGATGAAAACACAAAAGGGAAATTAATTGAGAAAAGTTCTGCTCTTATAATAAAGCCAAACGTTCCAACTTTTGAAGGAAAAGTATGGATACTTATAGATAGAAATATAGCATCTGCAGCGTTAGTCTTTACAGCTATTGTTCAAAATAATAAACTAGGGAAATTAATTGAGAAAAGTTCTGCTCTTATAATAAAGCCAAACGTTCCAACTTTTGAAGGAAAAGTATGGATACTTATAGATAGAAATATAGCATCTGCAGCGTTAGTCTTTACAGCTATTGTTCAAAATAATAAACTTGGGAAGGTAATTGGCCAAAGACCTGTTTACTCAATAAATAGTACTATGTCTGGTAATATATATTACCTACCAAGAGTAGGATTTTACGTTTATATTCCTGGTTCATATAAGTACTTTCCAAGATATCACGAAATAACACTGGATTATGAATTTGCAATGACAAAAAAAGAAAAGCTAGAATGGATAACTAGCAATTCTGATCCATTGCTTGAAAAAGCAATAAAACTTATTGAAAATAGGTAAAAACTTGAATATTTTTTAAATTAATTTTGTTCTATAAGAAGGAAGGGGGATTAAAGAAAGGGGGGTGAAAAAATTGAAACTAAAATTGTTAAATAATAATCCAGAAGAAGAAATAGCTCCAGAAGCATGTCTTACACCCGGAGACGGTGACGGATTTTGTGGAGGAGAGGACATATGCGATTTTATAATATGCGATAAAATATGCCCCTATGATATTTGTGGTGTAGGTATCTTACCAGCTCCGTATTAATTGTTTGTAGTGTTTAAAATTTTAAATCCCCTTCCTTCTTTCCTATTCATAAAATTAAATTTATTAATTATAATTCTATAAATCACAAAGTTATTTACAGGTACGTGATTTTTTTTACAACCAATTAATATTGTGTGATTTATGTAAAAATACTATATTCACAAATTTATATTATTTCAAGCTTTTTGTCATTTTAAACTCATGGTGTGGAATATTTTATTTTTTAAGTTCAAAATATTTCCATAAAGATGATTAACTTGTTGTTAATGTTGCCTATGGGAAAATTAACTGTTTTCTTTGCTAAGGTTCAAATAGAGACTTTCGGTAAAGAGTTAAGTAGAGATAAAGGGGGGAAAGATTTGATAGAGTTCTTTCTAAAGTTATTTATCTTTATAAAGCGAGATATAATTATATGGTTTTCATACCGAACACAATTTATATTGAGACTTTTAAGTGGATTTGTAGGAATAATACAATTTGGTCTCATAGGTAAATTTATAGCAGGTGGGAATTATTTTCCATTGATAGAAAAATATGGAGGAGATATCCTTGCATACTTCATTACAGGGTCTGTATTTATGTCATATACAAATCTTGCTTTATCTACCTTCAAAACTTCAATTCAAAGAGAACAAAACATGGGCACACTTGAATATTTATTACTCTCAAGAACATCATTCTGGCAACTGTTTATTTTTAATTTTTTAAGTGGTTTTTTGTTTACAACTTTAAATATTTTATTTATATTTTTTGCTCTTGTTTTTCTTTTTTCGGTTGAAGTAAAGGTAAATGTCTTTTCAACTTTTTTAGTGTTAATAGTGGTGACATTTTCACTTTCAGGGATAGGACTCCTTTCTGCTGCAATGATACTAGTGACAAAGAGAGGAGATCCAGTTGGATGGATATATTTTACTCTTTCTGGACTTTTTTCAGGAATATATTATCCAATAGAAATCTTTCCAACTTTTCTAAAAAAAATATCATACTTTCTTCCAACAACGTATGGTATGGATCTTTTAAGAAATACTTTGCTAAAAGGGTACAATATTGGTGAAATAAAAAAGGGCTTGCTAATCATGCTGACTATGGGATTAATTATTTTCCCATTAGGAGTATGGCTATTTAATACAAATTTTAATAAAGCAAGAAAAGAAGGTACACTTACTTGGTATTAGGGAGGAAACTGTGCTTGAAATTAAAGAAATAAGAAAGAGATACAAAAATAAAATTGAAGCATTAAAAGGTGTAAGTGTAAAGATAGGAAAAGGGGAGACAATGTCGTTTTTTGGAGAAAACGGCGCAGGAAAGACAACCCTTTTAAAAATAATAGCAACGTTTTTGATACCAGATAGTGGGAAAATTTTACTAAATAATGTAGACTTATTAAAAAATCAAAAATATGCTAAGGAAAAAATAACAATATCAACAGGTATAGAAAGAAGTTTTTATTACAGGTTAACAGTAAAACAAAATTTAGAATTTTTTGGAATGCTTAATGGCTTACTTGGAAAAGCTTTAAAAATGACCGTAGAAAGGGTAATTGAAGAAACAGCACTTTCAGAATATACAAACATAAAATACATGGAATTGTCAAAAGGATTAAAGAGAAGACTAGACATAGCGCGAGCATTACTAAAAGAGGCAGAAGTATATATATTTGATGAGACAACAAGTGGTGTGGATATAAAAACGCAACAAAAGATATATGAACTTATTGAAGAGTTGGTTCAAAAAAAGAAAATAGTTCTTTTTGCAACACATGAAATAGAAGAGTTGAAAAAGATAGATAAAATAGTAATACTTCAAAAAGGTAGAAAGATAGGCGAGCTAAATGTTAGAGAGCATAAAGAAATAGAGACTATACTTTTGAAGTATGTTTAAAAATCAATTAACAAAACATAAAAAGTGGAACCATATGGTTCCGTTTTAATCTCCTAAAAATTCCTTTCACTGGCTCCGGCGGAGCGTAGCCTGATTAACCACTAATTAATGGATGAAAGACATATGTTTATGCTTTTGAACGTTTTAAAAATTCAAAAACGAACCATATTCGACATAAAATCTTAGCTAAAGAATGGGAAATTTACGAATTCAAGAAATAATCTTTAAAAAGGAAAAACGTGATAGGCCAAGAATGTGTTATGAGAGTTTTATCATTAATGTATAATGGAATATGCGTCATACATTAGAATTGTAGAGTACTAAAGGTATTTATTGCGAAAGAAAAGTCGCATTAGTTAAGAAAAAAGATAATACAGATACAAAAGTAAAAAAATGCACAAAAATAACAGAGACAAACACAAAGAAAAAAATAATAGAACAGGTAATAGAAAAGCTGAAGAACGTGTATTGTATTTTCGAAAGGACAAAGAGAATAGAAATAGCAAAGAAAATGATATGGGCAAAGATGATATTCTACAATTGACGATAATAGTTTTTTATTTGTTTTGGGATTTTATGTTAAAAATTTTTTCTAACTCTCTCAAATGAATTTGACTTTTAATTTTTTATTTATGTATAATATCAAAGAATGACAAGCAAAAGAATCTACACAATACTTTACATATTAAACTATAATATTACGTATATAAGTTAGTTTATAGTTAAGCTAATTGAGTTTTGGACATATTGTCTCGTAAAAATGAAAGGATAAACGATCTGGAGGATGATAAGCAATGGCAATGAGAAAAACTCAACTTTACACCCATCTTTGGGAAGCGGCAAATGAGCTCAGGGGCGGAATGGACGCGAGTCAGTACAAAAATTATGTACTTACAATTTTATTTGTTAAGTATGTAACTGACAGGTACAAAAACGATCCCTACGCTGATTTTGTTGTTCCTGAAGATGGAAGCTTTGATGCATTGGTGGAGGCAAAAGGTAAACCGGATATTGGCGAAAGGATAAACAAAGTTTTAGCAAGACTTGCAGAAGAGAATGAACTTAAAGGAGTTATTGATCTTGTAGATTTTGATGATAGTACTAAACTTGGAAATGGAAAAGACAAAGTTGATAAACTCACCAAGCTCATAGCTATTTTTGAAAATCCCGAACTTAACTTTTCCAAAAACCGAGCAGATGGGGATGACATCCTCGGAGATGTGTATGAATACTTTATGAAAAAGTTTGCAACAGAGGCAGGTAAGAGCAAGGGACAATTTTATACTCCTGCCGAAGTATCAAGAATCATGGCAAAGATTATTGGTATAGAAAATGCAAATTCTCCCGATCAAACTGCATATGATCCTACCTGCGGTTCAGGTTCTCTTCTTTTAAAAGTTGCCGATGAAGCACCGGTTGAAATCAGTTTATACGGGCAGGAGATTGATATTGATGTTGCCAATTTGGCGAGAATGAACATGATTCTACACGGTAAACCTGATGCGGTTATAGAACAAGGAAATACACTATCTGATCCAAAATTTAAAAATAAAGACGGCTCACTCAAAACATTTGATTTTGCTGTTGCGAATCCGCCTTTTTCTCAAAAAAATTGGATGAACGGAGTTGATCCAGAGAATGATTCTTTTCATAGATTTGATGATGGTATTCCCCCAGCGAAAAACGGAGATTATGCTTTTTTACTCCATTTTATAAAATCACTGAAACCTGGAAAGGGAAGAGGAGCAATAATCCTACCCCATGGAGTGCTTTTTAGAGGTAATGCCGAAGCAGAGATAAGAAGAAACCTCGTAAAAA
Source organism: Thermosipho melanesiensis BI429 (assembly GCF_000016905.1). Classification (GTDB taxonomy): domain Bacteria; phylum Thermotogota; class Thermotogae; order Thermotogales; family Fervidobacteriaceae; genus Thermosipho; species Thermosipho melanesiensis. The sequence goes on along the minus strand of NC_009616.1, from coordinate 425,696 downwards.
AAGGCTATATTAAGGGAATTATAGGGCTACCTCCAAATCTTTTCTATGGCACTGGTATACCTGCCATAATTATGGTAATTGACAAAGAAAATGCCCATGCAAGAAAAGGGATTTTCATGATTGACGCTTCAAAGGGATTTAGGAAAGATGGGCCTAAAAACAGATTAAGAGAGAGGGATATTCACAAGATAGTTACAACTTTTGTAAACTTTGAAGAGATACCCGGATACTCCAGAATGGTAAGCTTGGAAGAGATTGAAAAGAACGATTACAACCTCAACATTCCGAGATACGTAGATAGTACCGAAGAGGAAGATATTCAAGACATACATGCACACCTACATGGAGGAATACCGAAGAGAGACATCGACAAGATAGAAGAGTTGAAAATTTTCAAAGGTTTGAAAAAGGAACTATTTGAGGAAAAGGAGGACTGCTACTATCGCCTAAAAGTAGGAATAGAGCTCCTACAAGAATTCATAGAGATCCATGAAGAAATAGACAAGTTCAAAAATAATGCTTTGATGATATTCAAAAACTGGAAAGAAGAGAAAATCATGTTTTTAAAGTCGATAGACAATAATACACGAGTTAAACCTTTCATAAAGGAATTGTCTGAAAGCCTGCTCGACGCGTTCAAATCTGCCGCATTCGTTGACGAATATGCGGTTTATCAAACTCTAATGGATTACTGGGACGAGGAAATGAAGGACGATGTCTACATGATAATTGAAAACGGTTGGAACGCAAAAACATGCAGGACTATTGAGAAAAATAAGGACAAGGGATGGACATGCGACATACTACCAAAGGAAATCGTGGTAAATGAGTTCTTCAATGAGGAAATGAGAGAAATTGAAGAATTAGAAGAAAAAATGGAAGAGATACAACAAGAAATGGAGGAAATGAAAGAGGAATATGGCGGAGAAGAAGGTATTCTTGAAGAAGTCAAAAATGACAAGGGCAATATAACAAAAAAAGATTTGCGATTAAAAATCAACGAACTGAAATGGAATCCCTCAGAGTTTAAAGAAGAGCTGGAAATCTTGATAAAATATCAAAACCTCATGAACGAAGAATCTAAAATAAAGAAAAAAATAAAAGAAAAAGAGAAAGAACTCGACGAGAAACTTCTAAAAAAGTACGCAGAGCTTACCGAAGACGATGTTAAGTACCTGGTAGTGGAAAAGAAGTGGTTAAAGCGTCTCGAGGAAGATTTAAAAGACGAGCTGGATAATATAATTTTGGGGATGGTCAATAGGATAAAAGAACTCGCAGAAAGATACGCTGAAACTTTACCAGAGATTGAGCAAGAGGTAGAAGAATACGAGAAAAAGGTGAAGGAACATTTGAAAGTGATGGGGTTTGAAATATGAATAAAGAAAAGATAAAGGAAATAATCAGAACAGCTGTTAAAGAATTTTCTGACAACGATAGAGATGAGCTTTTAAGAGTGAGAATTTACGAACCTACAATAAGTCATAAGATAGCAGTTTATTTAGATGGGAAATTTGGGGATTACAATGTTGATTGTGAATATAATAGGATGGGGGAAGAATCAAAAAGAAATTCAAAGGGAAAAACAGTAAGGCCGGACATCATTGTTCATAAGAGAGGCAAGAAAGATAATCTGGTGGTTATTGAAGTTAAACATGCTGGAAAAAACAGCAAGAAGGCAAAAGCAGATGTGAAGAAGTTGAAGACGTATTTCTACGACACCTTAGATTACAAATTAGGAGTTTTCATTGGTGTGCTTAAAAGTAAGATTGATATCTGTTGGATAGAGAAGAACGGAGATCGATTTAAAGAAGAATGGGAGGAGTTGTAGCATGGCCGATCGCATCCCGCCCGGCTACAAGAAAACGGAAATTGGGATAATTCCGGAAGATTGGAAAATTGGTGAACTTGAAGAAATTGCTGAGGTAATAGATCCTCATCCCAGTCATCGTGCTCCTCCTGAAGTTTCAAGAGGGATTCCTTTTGTAGGAATTGGTGATTTAGATGAAAATGGAAATATAATAAATGATAATGTTAGAATTGTCCATCCAAAAATATTGGAAGAGCACAAGAAAAGATATAATTTGTATGATAATTTGATAGGTCTTGGACGTGTTGCTTCAATAGGGAAAGTTGTTAAATTAAAGGAAGGCAAATATGCCGTTTCCCCGACGATGGGGATAATTAAAAGTAATTACATAGAATGGAGATATCTTTATTATATATTACAATCTAAATACGTAATTGAGCAATTCAATAAAATTATGACTGGCTCAACTAGGTCATCTGTAGGAATGATTGTACTAAGAAAATCGAAAATACCTTACCCTCCAACCATTGAAGAACAACGCGCCATTGCCCGTGTTCTCTCTGATGTGGACAAGCTAATAGAAAGCCTTGACAAGCTAATAGAGAAGAAAAAACTCATCAAAAAGGGCGCGATGCAGGAGCTTCTAACAGGCAAAAAACGCCTGCCTGGATTTAAAGGCGAGTGGGTGAGGAAGAAGTTGGGGGAGGTTGCGGAAATCTACCAGCCTGAAACTATTTCACAAAGTCAACTGTCTAATGTTGGTTACAATGTTTATGGTGCTAATGGAATAATTGGGAAATATCATAAATATAATCACGAATTTTGGCAAAATATAATAACTTGTAGAGGTTCTACTTGTGGAATGGTCAATAGAACTACTGATAAATGTTGGATAACAGGAAATGCAATGGTTATAAATGTTGATAAAAATAAATCTATAGACAAGTTATTTATGTTTTACTTATTAAAATTTCAGGATTTTACTAAATTAATTACTGGTTCAGGGCAGCCTCAAATTATTAGAAAACCACTAGTTGAATTTATAATTCATTATCCTTCTGACATTGAAGAACAACGCGCCATCGCCCAAATCCTCAGTGATATGGATGCAGAGATTGAGGCGCTGGAGAAGAAAAAGGCAAAGTATGAAATGATAAAAAAGGGAATGATGCAATTGCTTTTGACAGGAAAAGTTAGACTTAAAGATAGAATAAAAGAGGTGTTAAAATGAGCATCGGCGTAAACGAATTAGAGAAAAAGACTCAGGAGAGAGTTATAAACTTCTTTGTTGAGGTTCTTGGTTATGATTATCTTGGGAACTGGGAGAAGAGGGAAGGAAACTCAAATATTGAGAAGGAATATCTTATCAATTTTCTAAGAAAGCAGGGATACAATGATGAAGTTATAAAAAAAGCAATTGAAAAGCTGAAGAAAATATCCGAGAACCAGCAAAAATTGCTCTATGATAGAAATAAAGAAATTTACGAACTTTTAAGATATGGAACAGATGTAAAAATTCATCCTTCCGAGCCATCCATACATGTCAATTTCATAGATTGGGAGAATCCAGAGAATAATCATTTTACAATAGCCGAGGAGGTAACAATAAGGGGAAGACATACCAAGAGACCTGACATAGTTCTATATCTAAACGGGATCGCCATCGGAGTTTTGGAACTGAAAAGGTCAAGTATTTCCATAAGCGAGGGAATACGGCAGAACCTTGACAACCAGAAGAAGGAGTTCATTCAAGATTTCTTCACCACCGTACAGTTAATCATAGCTGGAAACGATACGCAGGGTTTAAGATATGGAACGATAGAAACACCGGAAAGGTACTATCTTGAATGGAAAGAGGAGAATCCGGAGTATGATCATAACAAAAAAACAACCATACCCAGAGCACTACCGAGGGATAAATGCGAAGTATCCGATAATATCCTTGACTGCGATATTTACAGGCTTTTAAATAAAAATAGGCTCTTGGAAATTATACACGATTTTATAATTTTTGATGCTGGTATCAAAAAGGTTCCAAGACACAACCAGTATTTTGCTGTAAAGGCAGCCCAGAAAAGCATAAAAAAGAGAGAAGGTGGCATAATTTGGCATACTCAAGGAAGCGGGAAATCGCTCATAATGGTGTGGCTTGCAAAATGGATTATAGAGAATATTTCAGACAGTAGAGTTTTGATTGTTACCGATAGAATAGAGTTAGACGAGCAGATTGAAAAAGTATTCAAGGGTGTAGGGGAAAATATATATAGAACAAAATCAGCAAGGGATTTAATTGAACAACTAAACAGAAAAGATGAGAATCTTATGTGTTCATTAATACATAAATTCGGAAAAGCAGAGGCAACGGACAAGGATTATGATGAATATATCCATGAACTAAAGGTAACACTCCCACGTGATTTTAAGCCTAAGGGTAACATATTTGTTTTTGTGGATGAATGCCATAGAACTCAATCAGGTAAGCTACATAAAGCCATGAAAGAAATTTTACCCAATGCTGTTTTTATTGGATTTACAGGAACGCCACTCCTCAAAAAAGATAAACCTACAACCTTGGAAACATTTGGTAAGTATATCCATACATACAAGTTTGATGAAGGTGTCCAAGACGGTGTAATCCTTGATTTGAGGTATGAAGCGAGGGATGTGGATATCAAAGTCGTGTCAGAGGATAAAATAGATAAGTGGTTTGAAGTAAAAACAAAAGGCTTGTCAGATATTGCCAAGGCTCAACTTAAAGAGAGATGGGGGACATTGAAGAAACTTTACAGTTCGAGAAGTAGGATGGAGAAGATCGTTGCGGACATAATCTTCGATTTTGAAACAAAACCAAGATTGGCAACTGGCAGGGGCAACGCCATGCTTGTGGCAGGTAGCATATACGAAGCGTGTAAGTACTATGAACTTTTTAAGTCGAGAGGATTTGACAAAGTTGCCATTGTAACATCCTATCGTCCAAGTATTGTGAGCATAAAAGGGGAAGAGACCGGAGAGGAAGGAGAGGCGGAAAACATAAAGAAGTACGAAATTTACAAAAAGATGATAGCCGATTATTATAACATCTCTGAAGAAGAAGCAGTAAAAGATTACCGGATAGAGAAATTTGAGAAGGATGTTAAAAAGAAATTTATTGAAGAGCCCGGACAGATGAAATTGTTAATCGTGGTAGATAAACTTTTAACAGGATTCGATGCGCCAAGCGCTACTTATCTTTACATAGACAAGCCCATGAGGGACCATGGCTTATTTCAGGCAATCTGTAGGGTAAACAGGTTGGATAATAAAGACAAAGGAGATGAGTTGGACAAGGATTATGGTTACATTGTGGATTATAGGGATCTATTCAACAGTATGGAAAAAGCCATTAAAGATTACACATCAGGAGCATTCGCAGAGTTTGATAAGGAAGATGTTGAAGGATTGTTAAAGGATAGATTAACCGATGCGAAAAAGAGACTTGACGAAGTTCTTGAGAAAGTTGAACTATTGGTGGAGGGCGTAAAGCCACCAAAGGGCATAAATGAGTATAGGGAATATTTTGTTGGAGATAACTCTGAGGAAAAGCAACAGCTCAGGTTAGAATTTTACAAGCGAGTATCTTCCCTTGTGAGAGCTTACACGAATATAGCTAACGAATTAACCGAAGCAGGATATTCCGAGAGGGAACAAAAAGAAATCAAGGAAAAAGTCAGGCATTACGCAGCAATAAGAGACGAGCTAAAACTGATGAGCGGCGATTACTTAGATTTAAAGGTGTTTGATCCTGCAATGAGGTATCTTATAGACTCTTACATCCAAGCGGAGGAAAGCAGAACATTAGCATCGTTCGAAGAAACATCATTGCTGGAAATAATAGCACTTAATGGTCTTCAGAAGGCTTTAGAAACATTACCAAGTGCCATCGGAAAGAACAAGGAAGCACTTGCTGAAACAATAGAGAACAATATAAGGAAGTTGATAGTAGACAAGAGAGATATTAATCCGGCTTATTACGACAAAATGTCCAAAATACTTAAGGAACTGGTAGAAAAAAGGAAAAAAGAAGTTATCAGTTACGAGGAGTACCTAAAGGAAGTTGAAAAATTAACCAAGATGCTCATAAATAGGGAATTTAATGAAGAACCTTACCCCCCAAGCATAAGAAGCAGTATGGCGAAAAAGGCTATTTATGACAACTTAGAAGGCATTGAAAATAGAGAGAAACTTACAAATGCTATTGATGAAGCTGTAAGAAAAACCAAAAAAGATGACTGGAGAGGGCATAAGATAAAAGAGCGACAGGTAAGAAATGCCATTAAGAAAATCCTAGAAGATGAGGGTCTCGAGGAACTCACTGAAAAAATCTTTCAGATAGTGTTAAAACAGGGTGAGTATTAATGGAGAAAGGGAAAATTATAAGAGTTAAAGACATTGAGGTTACGGTTTATAAGAAACGAATTAAAAATCTCCATCTGAATGTTCTACCACCTGATGGAAAAGTGAGGGTTTCCGTTCCAGAAGGTGTCTCGGATGAGGTAGTGAAGTTACTGGTCATTAAAAAGTATCATTGGATAAAAAAACACATCAAGTCTTTCCAAGAGCAAGAAAGACAGACTAAAAGAGAATATGTTTCGGGTGAGAGCCATTATTTTAAAGGAAGGAGATATATCCTGAGAATAGAATTCGCTAAAAGACCAAAAATAGAAGTAAAAAACAAAAAGTACATCTATTTTTATGTGCCAGCTCATTATACGATTCAACAACGGCAAAACTATTACGAAAAATGGTTAAGAAAAGAGCTGAAAAAAGAGTTGGAGATTCTGGTACCAAAATGGGAAAAAATAATTGGGGTGAAAATAAACGAAATAAGAATAAAAAAAATGAAAACTAAGTGGGGAAGCTGTAACCCAGATGCTAAAAGATTATGGCTGAATTTAGAACTCATAAAAAAACCAACAGAGTACCTGGAATATGTGATTGTTCACGAACTTATACACTTATTGGAGAAAAAACACAACGGACGATTTAAAGAATTAATGAGCAAATATTTGCCAAAATGGAAAATATACCGGAGGCAATTAAACGAATTTATCCTGTAGAATCAAAAATATGTTCAATTTTGGCAGTGTACAAAACTCCTTTCCTGCTTTCGCAAATTCACTTTTCGGGTTTGCTAACAAGAAATAATTTAAAGATTTATTAAAATCTTAGAAATATTTTAGAGTTGAAGTAAAATTAAGAGTTAAGAGTTATTAAAGTATAATGAAATTCAGGAAAAATGTAAAATACTTAATAAAAAACTCTTTCTTTTATTTAAATTGGATGACCAATTCTAAAAATCTTGTATCCATTAATTTCAATGCATTCTCTTTCAGAAGGCTAAAGTTTGTAACCATCTATTCCAATTAATTCTCCGTCAGAAAGTCTAATTGTAAAACTCCCAAGTGATCTATCTCCATATAATGTAATTTCATCTTCATCGCAAGCACTGATATCAATGTCTTCTGGGGTTATTATAAATTTTTCATAATAGTCGTCTAACAATACAATTTGTTTTGATCGAAGTTCAATTAACAAAATGCATGTTTCTCCACTAAGAGAATTTATTTCGTATTCAATTTCTTTCCTTTCTCCTTTTTATTTGAAATATGTAGACAAATTATTTACTAAAGATTCCAAAGTAGTTATTACTTATGTCAAACATTTTACTAATAGGTTTTTGGTTAATATGGTTTGTTATGGTTGTTTTTGTGTTATGCTTTGATATTCCAGTAATTTTAATAGTATGTAAGAACTTTACTTGCTTTACTTTGGTATCATTGGCAAATAAAGCGAAGTTTTGTTTAAGTGTTTCCGCACCATATTGGTTTGTTAATATCTGAAACATAGGTTCAAATATATGCCCGCCAAGTTCTGATGCATTTTCTGCTTGTAATTTAATGTTTTTAATTTTATTTTTTGCTATAATTGCCGGTCGTTTGCTTAATAAAGTCATTAGGTTAAATAGATCATCAGCATCATCAAATATTCACATTCGTTCTTTAGCTTTTGATAATACAATTTATAACTCTTTATTAGGGTTTACATCTTTTTACTTAAAATCCTGTGTAATATAAAAGTAGAAAAACATACAATAGAACAATAGATTAATGAAGATGAATTGATTTATTTTTATCGGGTTTAATTAGAAAAGATAATTCTCTCAGCTATTTTACATTCCAAAAAATTTTAGAATTAGTTGGTAATAAAGAAGAAATAATCAAGTATTTGTTGGATAAACTATCGAAAGACACTATGTTAATATCTCAAAAAAGCCCCAGAACTCTACTGGAGCTTATATTTTTATACTTGATAGAAAATTGTCTAATAAGAAACATTTCAGTTTGGAAGATATAGCCAAATAAATTAATTATCAGTTCCTTAATAATTATTGGATTCCTGGATGTTTTAATCTCTATCTTCAGGAAAAGTCGTTTTCTGAGGTTTAAAATCAAATATTACATCCTTTACAATTCCAGCAAACTTAAAATCAACCCGAGTAGTTATTATAGGTAAATACTTGCTGTTTTCAGCAATTAAAATTACATTATCACCCTTTTGAAAATACCATCTGACTCCAAATTTACCATTCAAGTAATAAACAATTAACTCACCATTTTGAGGAAGTCTATTATTTCTAGTACTAACTAATAGAAGAGCACCTTTAGGAATTAAGGGTTCTATAATATCAGAGTTTAATCTAAGTGCATAATCTATATCTTTTTTTTGTAAATAATCAATATATCTCACTTTTATTAGTTGATTTTCAGGTTCTCCTTCACTAGGATTAGGAAATCTTAAAACAGGTATACCTTTTTGTTTTTTTGAAATTTTATTATTTAATAACTTGCCTCTAGAATGGGAGCCAACTACCATAAATCCCATAAAGTTTTGCGGAATATTATAATCAACAAGCTCACTTTCTCCTTTTACATTCTTATCGTAATGTTCTTCTTCAAAAAAATAATTTACAGAAACATTGAAAATTTTGGCAATTTCTCTGAGAATATGTACAGGTGGAACTATTCTGTTATTTTCATAATGAGAAATCGATTCTCTTGAAATACCTAGCCTTTTTGCAAGCTGCTCTTGACTTATATCACGCTCCAATCTTAATTGCTTTATTTTCTCTCCTAAATCCATAAAGTTCACTCCTCAAGTAATTTCAAATATATTATATCCCATAAGTGTGTGTTTTCAAAATCTTAATAATATTATGTTAATAATTTTAACATAAGCAGGGTATTGACAAGAACATAATCATGTATTATAATGTTAGTGTAATTAACATTAATATGTTCATATTATGAAAGGAGGTTTTAACATGCTTTAGGAATTAGCAGAATTACTTTATGAATTAATTCAGGAAAGCATCATTGAAACCCCTCAAAAAGGCCTTAAACACTCCGAAAAATCTTCCTCAAAAATTGAAGAAGTGCTTTCCGAAAATGGAACAGGTTTTGTATTTGAAAATTCAGGGGGGAATATCTATGTATAACAAACACTCGCTTCCGTTGAAAGCAGCCGCATATGCGAGATATTCTTCTAACAACCAATCTGAACTATCCATTGAAGCACAACTATCAGAAATTAAAGAGTACGCAAAAAATAATAACATAGTTATTGTAGAAACATATGTAGATAAGGCAAAAAGTGCAAAATCCGCCGATAGGCCTGAATTCCAAAGGATGATATCCGATGCAAAAAAACATAAATTCGATGTTATTTTAGTACACAAATTAGATAGGTTCTCAAGGAACAGATATGATTCACTAACCTACTCTCATTTACTAGAGAACTCGAATGTTAAATTAATTTCTATTACAGAACAATTCTCGGATGACCCTGCAGGTGAATTAGTAAAATCAATAATTGAATCAGTTAATGAATGGTACATTAATAACTTAAGAAATGAAGTAAAAACGAAGACAAAGTATGCAGCTATGAAAGGATATTTTTTAGGGGGAATGCCCCCTTTAGGATATGATCTCAAAGAAGTAATTGATGAATATGGTAAAACTAGAAAACGTTATGCTGTAAATCATGCAGAAGCAATAATTGTTAAAGAAATTTTCAGATTATACGCTGAAGGTTTAAGTTTCAAAAAAATCGCCGAGTCTCTTAACCAAAAAGGATACAAGACAAAAAATGGTGGAAAGTTCAAGGCTTCTTCAATTTCAGAAATTCTACGCAATAAAAAGTATGGAGGCATTTATATCTATAATCAAAGCAAGCATGGAACACGTATAAGATCTGAGCATGATGATGTTATAAAAGTTGAAGGAGCTGTTCCGACCATTATTGATAGGGACTTATTTGATAAAGTACAGGAAAAACTGAGCAAAAGAAGGAGAAATATTCAAAAAAAACATCATTATTTACTTTTAAACATAGCATACTGCGGGGCGTGCGGAAGCAGACTTACAGGATCAGGAGGAAAATATCCGAAATATATTTGTCAAGACTGGAAAAACAAAAAATCAACAAAACTTGTTAGTATTGGAAAAACTAAACTAGAAAAGCAGGTTATATCTTATATAAAAAATTTACTGCTCTCCATTGATAAAATTGATTTTAGCAAACTCACAAAAGAGCTAAACAAAACGGAAGCAAAAAGAGAACAACTATACGAAAAACAATTCAAAGAACTACAAATGAAAAAATCAGATTTAGAAAATAAAATAAATAATTTAGTTCGAGCCATAGAAAAAGGTATTTTAATAGAAAAGCTGGAAAAGGAAGCCAAAGATTTGGAAATTGAATTAAACAAAGTAAACCAGGAAATTAAAAATTTACACAACAAGACTATTAATAAGTATACTGAAGAACAAGTAAGAGAAATCTACATTGAATTCATGGAGCAATTAAATAGTGACAATCTTTTAGTTATTGAGAAAGTAATAAAGAGATTAATAGAGAAGGTTATAGTTTATCCAGGTGGATATGTTGAAATTAAACCAAGAAAATTTTTGTAAAAACTCTGAAAATTGGAAAGAGTGATATGACATGGAAAATAAGGAACAAAGTGAAAAATATATCAATCAATTAGTGATAATATAAAAAACATACATACGATGGTGAAACAATTAAACTCAATCTCAACAAGACAAAAAGACAGTTTCTTGGAAGAAGCAATTGCGGATTTCATCTTCAAAAATACATTACTTAGCATGAATCTAAACAGGTTGTCAACTAATGTGCTGAAAGAAATAAAGCAATGTTTTGACAATGCGCAAACAGGTAACAAGAGTTGGAAAATACAAATGTATGTACTAGGAACGAAACAAAATTTATTGTCATCGATTTACTATACGCTCTCACAATAAAACATAAAGCACCCGTGGAAGTACCCATTGAAAAATTCAATGATAAAATATACGATAATTTAACCGCCGAGCAAAAAATAACTTGACGTTCTTATTAAAAGCATCAAAACTCTTAACAATGAAGATGCAATACATGAATTAAGCATAACACAAATACATGAACAATTAGATAAATTAAATATGCCAAAAAATACATATAAAATAGTACCAAAAGCTAAATTGTGCCAACAAGTACTAGATTAATTCAAGAATTGAAAAAACAGATTCGTTTGTTAGTTAACTGATAATTTGATCTAAGGAGGCGATTATTTATGGCAAAAGTGATTTCAGTTTATAACATCAAAAAAGGTGTTGGAAAAACATTTATTACTTACTGTTTATCAACATATGCGGCTTTTAAGGGGTATAAAGTGCTTGCTATAGATTTAAATTATCAACCTAATTTAACTGAGTATTTATTTCCGCAAATATTAGAGTTTAAGATTCCTGGTAATATATCTATGCTTTTTGCGGATGAAAGTAAAGCTCGCAATATTTATTCAATCATTTTTGATACAAATATTCCTAACCTAAAAATTATCCCTTCAACACTTGAACTTGCAAAATACGATGTTTATAAAGGCTGGGATATGGAATCAGATACAAAACTAAAACGACTCCTTGAGCCAATAAAAGATCAGTATGATTTAATCTTAATTGATAATTCGCCATCGTTAAACATTTTTACTAGAAATAGCTTATTGGCGTCAGATAGTGTTATCATTCCTATTGTTCCAGCCAAAGTTATAACTTACAATTTACAGTTATTACACGACTTTTTATCAATGGCAATAGAACATAACCTTGATCTGAAAATAGCAGCTTTAGTTCCTAATTTGATTGATATGAGATATAAATTACACAAACATTTGTTGTCGTTCTTCTCACTATGGTTTGAAGGCATTATAACCAAACATATTGGTAAACACAATTTATACAACAGTATACTTAACAACAAAATCAATTTCTACAACATTCTTAAAACAAATAATGTGGAACCGAAAGCTATTGAAAATATACAAGATCTTATAGAAGTAATGGACGAATTACTTAAAAAAGTATTTCATGATAGGCATGATATAAATATCTTAGATATTAACAATACAAAGATTCAAAAAACACAAAACTGTAACAATCCAGCCACAACAAACCAGCCAACACAGAATGCTTTAAAATTACAGTTAATAAAATTAATAACTGAAGATACACAGTTTAGAGCCATAGAAACGCGTCTGTTAGCTTATTTTGTGTTAGAAGGTTCGTCCGCAAATGCTTTGGGCCAACGACGATTGGGCAAACGCTTGAATATATCAACAAATACTGTAGCCAATGCGTTAAAAAAAATAAGCAGTGAATTAGGTATTCCAATGGTTGCAACAGGCAACAGGTTCAATTTATTGATTGATGCACTGTACAAAAGATACTCACAATTAAAGAATATAATGCCATTTGAATAATTTATTCAATCAGTTGATCAGGTTATATAAACAACAGCTCAATTAGCTTCCATACACTATCACAAGAAAATATTAAGTGTCTGTGAAGATGTGTACTGGAAATCTTAATGATATAGAGAATATATCTTACAAAGAAAAGCTTTATGATCTTAACACACAACAGATATATTACAAATTAAATAGATTGAATTTTCAATCAAAGATTATAAGAATATTCAAAAACTACAATTACGCGATAAAATATTTGAATATCTTACAAAAACCAGAAATAAAATAGAATTGTTATTAAGAGAAGTATATGACACTTATATAATGTACATTTAGGAAATAAAACATAATATCGTACCACAAAGATTTATACCTATGTAAGTAAAGCAACCCTTAAAAAGATTGAGAATCCTCTTGATACACTGATAAAGGAGTATGATTTCATTTAGAAGGATATATATGTGTAATATTGCGGATATTATTCCAAATGTGGGGTATAATCGCAATGCGTATATAAACGAGTTATCAGAAATTCCGTGCGCCGCTTTTAAAAGTAAAAAAGGGGAGAATAAGTAAAAATAATAATTTATATATTCTTCTTGGTAAGTAGAAAAACTTAAAATGCAAATTTTTTGTTTAATAAGATGAATAGAACCTACTTCTGTTTTCTTTTTCGAATTTATTTTCGTTTTTGGTTTTTTCTTAGTTTTTTCTGAACTTTTTTGAAAGTTTTTTCATCAATTATTGCATTGTGCCTGCCGTTGATAATTATATCCTCGTACTTAACCTTTCCAGTATAAAATACATTTTTAAGTATGTATTGAACAGTTTGTCCACTATATTTGTTGCCTAATTTTGTTTTTAATCCCGTTTCGTTTAACCATTTTGCTATTTTATATGATGAATATCCTTTCAAATACATTTCATAAATTTTTTTCACTAAATCAGCTTCATTGTCATTGACGGTGCCGTCTGCATTGTAACCTAAAGGGTAATATCCTGAAGGTTTCTTTTTATTCAAAAGAACGTAATTTAATTTTGATCTTTTTACATCTTCTTGAAATTCTTCGTGGATTTTTTGTATACTCCTTTTGTTATTATATTTCTTATCAGTATTTTCTTTTACAATATTCAAAACTTTTATCCCTTGTCTTTCAAGTTCGTAAATGTTGAAAGAGCTTGTTTGAGGATCTTTATTAATATACTTGTATTTTACAACAATAACACAGTCAATTTTGTGTTTACTAACGAAGCTGATTACTTCGTTAAATGAATAGTGAAAGATACCTTTAATTTCAATTCCTTTCTTTTTACAATAATCTTCAATTATTTGTTTCTGTTCTTGTGCCGTAATTTCTTCTACTGTTTTATTAATATAAGCCACAGCAGTTCTATTTTTCAAATGCATATCACTCCAAAAATTTTTTCTTAACATATTTTATTATAACGCTTTGTTGAGTTTTTTGACAAGTTTTCAATTCAAGTTATCATTGGCATGTTAATTTACAATATGTCTAGAACGATAAACAGCATTTGAAAAAAATATTCTACCCAAAAGGGGAAACGAATAATTGAAATTATTAGGGCGCACGAAAGCCATAAAGGTTTATGACTTCCTAGTACAACTTGACAAACTTATAAAAAATCATGAAGTGCACATTACAAAAAAGACATTATCCGAAGAAACGGGTGTATCCGACAAATCACTTGATCCAATTTTGAATTACCTTGAAATTGCTGGGTATATAAAACTTCAAAATTCATTTGCACAAGGAACAACATCAATAAAAATCATGAATATAAAATATAAACCAAAACAAAGCGAGATTGATCTCGCCGCCGTGGCATACACGGTTTATAAGAACAATTACAAAGAAAAGCTTTTTGTCCAATCAGGTAAAAATGGTTCGCTCATGCCTAATATATTATTTAGTATAATTGGTATATATTACTACGTAATATATTATATATATATGAATTTTTTAACAAAAAACAAACCTGTCATAAATAACGAAACGATAAAATATGACTTAGTTTTGTATGATGTTAGTTTTTTCAAAAATAAGCTTTCAGAGTATTTTGAAAATCTAAACAACACAAAGTACTTTGAGTTCAAAGATTTAAACGGAAACGTGTTGTTTCTTGATGAGTCAACCCTTCATTTTGAGCCTATTAGCTTCTCAAATGACAAACGAATGTTAACCTTCAAACGTGAAACCAGTCCTGAAAGTAATAACTTTCCTTCATTGAATGACAATTCGCTTGGCGATTATCCTTTCGAAGAGGAGACATATACTTGTAATACTAAGACGTTGTCTTATGAAACGTTAGTCAACACACAAACGTTAGTTGACAAACAATCGTTCGTTTCCTACGAAACATATAATAGCGCCTTGCGTATTAATTTGCCAAATAAAAATAATGGTCACTTTCCTTCAGGTGTGCCTTCTGCGTTTAGCGTTATGGTAGCGAATGAAACTTATGATGTACAAATGAAGGAGAAAGGTGTAGTCATACGTTACCATGACAAACGAAATAATAAGATGTATACATACGAGTGTAGCTATTATAGCTTGCGTTATATTACAGAGTTTATTAACGAATATATAGACCTGGACAAGTTATATAATGCTATTCAAAGCGTAGAACATGCTAAACAACTGACTAAGATGGAATTGCCCGCCGAATATGATCGTCTTGTCGATGTGAAAAAAACTGAAAGTATTAGATATTGCCCCGCAGTTAAAATAGGATCACCGAAAACTCCAGAGTCGTATTCAAAACTATATTCTCTTTTAACTCAAAAAGCGATGTTATTGAATCATCTATTTACCTTGGAAGAAAAAAGGGAAATAGCTATTGACCTGTATAAGGAAATGATGAAAGAAATATTTAATAAAGACATGTCCGATAAAGAAAGTTTGAAAACAATAGTAAATCCAGAAACAATAAAAGAAATTGATCAAATAATACACACTTTTGCAAACCTACAAACACCTAGACAAGACAAGCCGTATATTAAAGCGGCAATTGCCGCACTCGTATATGGTTATGTCCCTTATGCCGTTGGAACGGCACAAACCGTTTTGTACTTGCGCGGTTTGAAACACTTCATTAAAGATCAAAATGCATATAGAAGACTTTACACAAGATTGTTTAATCTTGATACTCGATTTGAAGCATACGATAGAATCTTCTATTACGTTGTTAGATTATGGGAACACATCTCAAAAGGACAATCCAGCGTTGCAAGGCGCATATTAAAACAAGTAGAAAACAATTGGAAAAAATCGTATACAAAATCAGAACTAAGGTTTGTTAATGCTTACGAAAAACTGTTAGATAAATATCCTGGTTATAAGATGTCTTTAAATGCTTTTGCTGTTGATCCAAAACAGTTTAAGCTTAAGAAAGTAGTTAAAAAAAACGAACTTTTAGCAATTACAAAGGATAACATCATATATCATTATACATTGTATTCCTTGCTTGATAACCGGGTGAATCCTTTTTCTTTCGGTATTAGTTTATTACCAATGCTTAAAAAATTATATGAATATTTCCAAAATAGACCAGAGATTATTAAGCTCACGCTATCAGATCTTGCAACATTTAGTATTAAAGAAAACCTGAAAAAGATGTATAAAATTACCAATGTTATTACTTCAAAAATAAAGAAATATCATTCTGGCCTAAGTATAGCATACACAGAATTGGCGGACGAATTATTTGATTATCTTATTTCCAGAGATGAAAAGTATAAAGATAAACGTGGCACTATTAAGAAAGTAATCCAGAAGATATTTGAAATATCAGGTTCAGTAGAAACGATAGATCCAATTT
The DNA here is from genome assembly GCF_000016905.1 of Thermosipho melanesiensis BI429. GTDB lineage: Bacteria > Thermotogota > Thermotogae > Thermotogales > Fervidobacteriaceae > Thermosipho > Thermosipho melanesiensis. Next base: position 409,203 of record NC_009616.1, on the reverse strand, counting down.
TTGAAACAAAGCACAAAATAGGTGCGCGTATTTGGGAAAACACGTTAATGGAATACGTAGACAAAGTCATTGCGGCGGATGCAGACTTCTTTATCGGGGTCATAGATATGTTTAAAGATGATTATAGTCCTACTTATCTTAAATGGCACGGCTACAAGATAGTAAACTCAATCATCGCATACATGTACGGCGAGACTGAGGAATTAGATCTACCAAAAGAACATCGTATTTACGAATTCGAAATTAAGGAGGTTTTACCATGGCAGAACAACTTAAGCCAACAAGCATAATGAAGTTAGAGGATATAACGAAATAAATAACGCTTGTGAGGTATACTTTGTTACCACCTTATCAGGAGGCATCATCAAAATGCACAACATCAAAATCTTATTACTGGAATTTTATTGCTTACTGTACTTTTAACCTACATCTTAATAGTAATATATAATCCAGAAAAATATTCTGGATTTATAACGTTTATATTACTCTTCGTAATAGTTTTCGGAGTGTTTTTGGGAGATTATATGAGAATGAAGAAAAAACGAAAATAACATTTACAGGCTTAAATTTAACAGCAAACAAGTTTGGGAAGGTATAAAGTAATTTTTCAGTGGTAAGCAAATGATAATACCGCTTTACTTCTTATCATTTATTCCACTTATTATGTCCCGGAGTATTCTCCGGGCTTTAAACTATTAATCCACATGGCAAGGAGAGATTTTTCTTGGGGTTTTGTTGTATTATTGTAAATCTACAATATCAAGAATTTGAGGCTTTAAGATACTGCAAAAATCTTACATTAGTTTATTCAATGTTTAGCAGATTTATATAAAGTTTTTATTTTTAATACGTACAAAAGGCTAAAGTTTAACGTTTATGTTTTATATTAAAATAATCACGCAGAAGACAGTAGTTTTAATCATTCCAAACCGAAAGTATATCTATAACCTGAACCTGAATTACATGCCCACAGAGCATAGGTATACTCCCTCCCTCCAGTCTTTCGGGCACCAAGGGGTGAGATTTTTGCCCCACCCCCTCCTTACATATATCTTGACGAAATATGTACTGTACCAATCTTATTAAGGAGGTGTGGGCTATGTTTACTATTAAAGTCGACATTCCAGATTATATCAACGATGAAGATGTAAAAGCATATTTAAATGAATCAATTATTGATCTGTCTGAAGAAACTCAGTTTATTGGAATGGAATGGAACGATTCAAAAAGAACAACCTTAGTCCGCATTTACGCCCCAGATGATCTTTGGAATTTAACATATAAGGAAGAAATAGCAAGAGAAAGATGAGAAAAATAGTTGTTCGAAGAATTAAAAAACAAGAGGGGGATAATCCCTCCTTTTTATTATAAAAATTTTTTGATGATACCTTTTTAAAGAACTTTATCGGCGGGTAATTACTAAGATAAGTAAAGAATAAAGAAAATTGGATAAAAATAAAATTTGACTTTTAAATTTAAAATTTTGTATAATGACTTGTAAGAAAAACGTAAAACTTACAAATAAATTCTAATTAAATAAGGGGGGAGAAAATGAGGAAAAATTTTTCAAGCTTTTTTTATATTTTAGTACTTATTGTAATTATGATAGTATTGTATGGGTGTTCTCAGCCTTCAGTGTTATTGAATAATCCACCTTTGGCTCCTTCTATTCCGTTTCCTTTAGATGGAGCAACAAATGTAAATATTACTCCTACACTTTCGTGGGAATGTTCAGATCCAGATGGCGATTCTTTATCTTACGATATTTACTTTGGTACTGATCCTAACAAACTTCCTGTGATAAAAGATGACCATCCTTCAACAAGTTTAGTTCTTGAAACAATATCAGGATATAAGGAATTACAAAACGAAACAACATATTATTGGATGGTAGTTGCAAAAGATAGCAAAGGAGGAGTAACGCCAAGCCCCATTTGGAGTTTTACTACTAGTAAACCAGCAAGATTAAAATGGAAGTTTGAAACGTATAATACTATAACTCCTGGACCAGCAATAGCTTCTGACGGGACAATTTACATTGGATCTAACGATAACAATCTTTATGCGATTAATCCTGATGGTAGCTTAAAGTGGAAATATAATTTAGGATCGCCTATATATTCTTCACCATCCATTTCTTTTGATGGAACAATTTATGTGGTAAGTTGGTATAAAATCTATGCAATAAACCCAGATGGTACTTTAAAATGGGAAAAAGATTATGATATTGGTGAACCAGTAAGCCCAGCAATTGGAGATGATGGAACAATTTATGCAGGAGGTTCTTATGATTTTAAAGCAATAAATCCAGATGGAAGTATTAAATGGGTATTTGATGATAATGTAAGTTTCAGAGGTTCAAGTCCAGCTATAGGCCCAGATGGGACAATTTATGTTGGTTCATCTGATACAAATTATTTTTATGCGATAAATCCAGATGGTACTTTAAAATGGAAATTTGAAGCAAATTATGTTATAAAGTCGTCCCCTGCAATAGGTGAAGATGGAACAATTTATGTTGGTTCAAATGATGATAATCTTTATGCTATAAACCCAGATGGTACTTTAAAATGGAAATTTGAAACAGGTGATGATATTACAACAAGTCCAGTAATTGGTGAAGATGGGACTATTTATGTTGGAAGTTGGGATGATAATCTGTATGCATTAAATCCAGATGGCACGCTAAAATGGAAATTTAATGTGAGTTCTTTGATTTATAGTAGCCCTGTTATTGGTTCTGATGGGATAATTTATGTGAGTACATATTACTATTTATATGCAGTGAATAAAGATGGCACATTGCTGTGGAAATTTAGTAATTTCAAAGGTGTTTCAAGATCGCTTGTTGAATCACATTTATCTTTATCAACTGACGGTACTTTGTATGCTTCATGTTGGGATGATAATTTATACGCTATTGAAACTGATAGTCCAGGGCTAGCAAATTCACCTTGGCCAAAATTTCAAAAGAATAATAGAAACACTGGTAATTATAATGATGGGCAATAATCAAATTAAGTAAAAAATTTTAATTTGTTTAATTCTTGAAAAAATGATAAAGATAAACATTTTTTGAGAATTTTAAAGATAAAAGCTAAGGCCTTGGTTGGAGGTAGGAATATGAGTAAAAAAATTCTGATGTTGCTTGGGTTCGTTATATTATTTATTTTTGGTTGTATTGGAGAAACCACAACCAAAGAAATACTAAGTGCCGCTATGTATTTTACCGATGTTTATATTGGGAATAGCAAGTATTTGATTGGCTATACTTCTATAGAAAATCTAGGTTTGGAAAAAATAGATTATTTTGCGTTTAATTTCGAAGTGATTTTTAGCAATGGTGCAACTCATACTGGTTTAAGAAAATCAAGCTTTCCTAGCAGTGAAATACCGATACTCCCCGGAATAAAAATGCCCATACAATTTCGTTATAATTGGCTAACTGATGCTACAGTTACAGAAGTTAGAATAACAAATTTATTAGTTCGTACAAGTTATACATATTATGATTATGCAGATGAGACTTATAGAACAAGGAAACTAGAAAGAATTTATAATTTTAATCCTCCATTATCAATAAAGATAACTGAACAGCAGTGATTTAAAATATTTCAGGAAAACTGAAAGTCACAAAACAAAAAACAGAGCCTTTTTGGCTCCGTTTAGTATATCAAGCTGTAACCCCTAAACAGTTTCTCTCACTGGCTCCGGCGGAGGGACTCGAACCCCCAACCTAGTGGTTAACAGCCACCCGCTCTGCCTATTGAGCTACGCCGGAATCTTTTCCGAAAAATAATATACCATATTTCTAAAATTCCGTCAATATGTTTACTTTTAATTTTTTACAAAATAAATAAGATTTCTTTTAGAATAAAAATCTTTGTTGACTACACTTGGAAATGGATTTAAAATAAATTCAGGAGGGGGTAAAATGAAAAGTTCACCAAAAATACAAAAAATTGAATACAATTACTTTTTCCCAGTAAGGGAGTAATATATTTTGTCGATATATGAGGAGCATTTGCTCCTCATTTTCATTATATTCAAAAATGTGGAGGGGTGTTATGTGCGGGATAGCAGGTGTTTGGAACGTGGATGCCTCATACAACATTTTACACGATATCTTGTTAGGGCTTCAACATAGGGGGCAAGAAAGTACGGGGATTATTCTGGAAAATTTTAGAATTGTAAAAGAAAAAGGGCTTGTTTCGCAGGTCTTAACACAAAAAAATTACATACCCGGAAAAATAGGGATAGGTCATGTAAGATATTCAACATTTGGTGAAAATACTGAAATTCAACCACTTATGGGGTTAACTTCAAAAGGAAAATTTGCCATTGCGCATAATGGAAACATTCCCGATGCAATGCAAAGAATGAAATCGTTAATTGAAAAGGGAGCTGTATTTAACACTACAATTGACACAGAGATATTTTTACATTACATTTCCCTTGCACCATATGCTGATCCAAAACTTTCCGTTCAATGGACGCTTTCGAGAATTCCAGGAGCTTTTTCTGTCCTAATACTAACTGAAAAAATGTTAATTGCAGCAAGAGACAGTTTTGGGTTTAGACCGCTTTTTTATGGGAAATATAGAGATGGCTATGTAATCTCATCTGAAGATGCTCCACTTATCTCTATAGGAGCCAAAGATATAACAGAAATTATCCCAGGTGAAATGGTTATTTTCTCAGAAAATGGTATGGAAAAAACAAAATTTGCAACTACAAAAATGCATTTTTGCGCATTTGAATATATATACTTTTCAAGACCAGATAGTAATTTTTTCTACGGAAATGTACACAAAGTAAGATTTAAAATGGGTGAAATTCTTTTCAAAGAAAGCAATATGAAAGGAGATGTAGTAATACCTATTTTAGATTCTGGGTTTTCAGGTGCTTTGGGATTTTCCGCTGCATCTAAAATCCCTATTGAATTAGGATTAATGCGAAATAGATATCTAGGAAGAAGTTTTATTATGCCGGAAAAAAGAGAAGAAATAGTAAAAAGAAAATTAATCCCTATACCACAAGTAATAAAAGACAAAGAAGTTGTATTAATAGATGACTCAATTGTTAGAGGAACAACCATGAAACAAATAGTAAAAATGCTAAGAGAAAATGGAGCAAAAAAAGTAAAAGTGGGGATACACTCTCCACCTGTAATTGGCCCTTGTCCTTATGGAATAGATACATCTAGAAAGAACGAATTAATTGCAAGCCAAAAAAAATTAGATGAAATAATCAAAGAAATAAATGCAGATGAACTACATTACTTATCAATCGATGGATTAAAAAAAGCCATTGGGGGAGATAATTTATGTCTAGGTTGTCTAAACCTAAACTACCCAATATAGTAATTCTAGCATCGGGAAATGGTTCTAATTTTGAAACAATTGTCAAAGCAACAAAAAATGGTATATTAAATGCCAATATTCTTATGTTAATTACAAATAAAAAATGTTTTGCCGAAGAAAGAGCTAAATGCTTAAATATACCAATTACAAGGCTTGGAAAAAATTGGTCTAAAGATTTGTACGACCTTTTAAAAAAACTCAATCCAGATTTAGTTGTTCTTGCAGGATTTATGAAAATCCTTCCACCAAATATCGTAAATAGCTTTAAAATTATCAACATTCATCCATCACTTTTACCAGCATTTCCAGGAAAAGATGCTATAAAACAAGCATATGATTATGGAGTAAAAGTTACCGGAATTACAATCCATTATGTAGATGAAGGTGTAGATACAGGTCCTATAATTTTCCAAAAAGCTTTGGAAATAGATGGACTAACTTTGGATGAAATAGAAACAAATATACACAAGTTAGAGCACGAATATTATCCTAAAGTAATTCAAAAAATATTAAACTCTTGAAAGGAGTGAGCGGGGGTGTATCTCGAAAAATATAACCTTGAACTAAGATATGGGGAAAATTCCCATGAAAATGCCCAAATCTTTGGGAAACCTTCCTTTGAAATCTTACATGAAGGAAAACAGATTTCATTTAACAACATTTTAGATGCAGAAGCAGCATATGTAGTTGCAAAACATCTAAAATATATTGATGGATATGGTAGTGTTGTGGTAAAGCATCAAACTCCTTGCGGTGCATCTATAAAGAAAAATAAAATTGAATCTATCATTTCGGCAATATCAGCAGATGAAGAATCAAGTTTTGGAGGAATTTTATCTGTTAATTTTAAATTTGATGAAGAATGTGCTCTTGCCATAAAGAAAAAATATCTAGAAGTGGTAATAGCGGAAAAATTTACGGAAAATGCTATTGAAATACTTAAGTCTAAGAAGATAAGAATATTAAAAGTTAATAATTATGAACCTAAAGTAGGAAAACCTGCGTTTGGTGCATATTTAATCGGAGAAAGAAAGTTACCAAATTTAAAATTTGAACACGTTGCAGGTCCAAAACTTTCAGTAGAAGAAATGAAGGAATTGACTTTTGCATACATAGTAATAGAAGGTGTAAAATCAAATGCTATACTTATCTCCAAAAACCTAACAACAGTTGGAATTGGAACTGGTCAACCTTCACGAAAAAGAGCTGCCTGGATAGCAACTTCATTAGCAGAAAAAGAAGCAGAAGGAGCGTTTGCTGCATCAGATGCATTTTTCCCATTCCCAGATGGTCTTGAAATACTTGCAAACGCAAAAGTTAAAGCAGTAATAGCACCTATGGGTTCAATAAGAGATGAGCAAATTATAGAAAGTGCAAATAGATTTGGTATATCTTTTTACAAAGCTAGTGGAAGAGTATTTAGACATTGAGGTGAGAAAATGGAAATTTGTATATTAGGTTCTGGTGGAAGAGAACATGCAATAGGTTATGCATTTGAAAAGGCAGGGTTCAAAGTTTATTACTCTCCAGGGAATGGACTTACAAGGAATAATTTACAAAACGTAGGTGATTTTAAAGGTATAATCATACCAGGTTCTGAAGAATATTTGGCAAAAGGTATAGCTGAAAAATACGATAATGTTTTTGGCCCAACATCAAAAGGTGCAAAATTGGAAAGTTCGAAAATATATGCAAAGATATTTATGAATACTTACAATTTGCCAACTCCAAGGTTTGAAATTGTGGAAAGTGAAATAGACCTTAAAAATAAAATTGAAAAATTCTATCCTCCATATGTTTTAAAGGCAGACGGTCTTGCTAAGGGAAAAGGTGTGGTAATAGTTGACACAAAAGAAGAAGCTATTAAAATAGGAAGAAAGCTTATAAGTGGTGAGCTTATATCAGATGTTTCCGGTCCAATCATAATAGACGAGTTTATTCCAGGCAGAGAACTTTCCGCAATGGCTATAGTAAATGAAAAAGGTTTCTCTTTATTTCCATTTATACAAGATTACAAAAAGTTAAATACTGGAAACATAGGGCCAAACACAGGAGGAATGGGTAGTTTTGGGCCAATAGAAATCGACAGTGAGTTAAAAGGAAAGATAGAAGAGTTATTTGAAAAAACGCTATATGGATTAAAAAAAGAAGGGATAACATATAAAGGTTTTATCTACATTGGACTTATGATTTTTGAAAAAACACCATATATATTGGAATACAACGTAAGACTAGGTGATCCAGAAACGGAAGTAATTGTTGCAACCAATCCGGGAAATTTTGTGGAAACATTACTTAAAGCTATACAAAATGAAAGCATACCGCAATTTCATCCCAAAAATTACGCTTTGGATGTTGTACTTGCAAGTAAAGGGTACCCTGGAAAATATGAAAAAGGAAAGGAAATTAAAAATCTGGAAGAAACGGAAGGAGAAAGTTTTGTAATATTTGGAGCAGGAGTGAAAAGAAAAAATAATTTACTCTACACAAACGGAGGAAGAGTTTTACATTGTGTAGGAATTGGAAAAACAAAAGATGAAGCAAAAAACATTGCATACAAAATTGCCGAAAAAATAGATTTTGAAGGAAAGCAATTTAGAACGGACATTGGGGTGATCTATGCATGAAATACACTTACAAAGCTGCCGGGGTTGATGTAGCAAGGGGGGATGAATTTGCAAACAATATAAAGAATACTGCAAATATACCCTCTTGGATTGTGAAAGAACCAACAGGATATGCGACTATCATAAACTTTACAACACCCATGATAGCAGTTACCGCAGACGGCATCGGTACAAAAATACTTCTCCATATAGAGCACGAAACGTGGGATGATGCTGCAAGAGATTTAATTGCAATGAATTACAACGATTTAATATGCGTTGGTGCAAAACCACTTGCATTTTTAGATTACCTTGGTCTTCACAAAATAGACGAAAACACAAAAAAATTTATTACTTCTCTGATAAAGGAACTTGAAAGACATGATATGTACCTTATTGCAGGTGAAACTGCGGAAATGCCAGATTTATACATGGAAAACCATATGGATGCAGCTGGATTTGCGATTGGTAAAATAATCAAACTCTTTGATCATAAAAATATAAAATCTGGTGATTATATAATGGCACTTGATTCGTCTGGATTTCACTCAAACGGATGGAGTTTGATCAGAAAAATCATAAAGGAAGAAGAAATAAACATCGAAGAACTGCCTTTTAACTTACTTGAGGGAACAAAGATATATTCAGAGATGATTAAATACTTTGATGATATCAAAGCAATTGCCCATGTTACAGGCGGTGGTATTTTAAGGGCTTTAAAAAGGCTGTTAGGCGGTTTTGGGTGTAAAATACAACTTGAAAAGAAGGATTTTGTGGAATGGATTTTAAAATTTGTAGATTTTGGTGAAGCAATTTTAACTTTTAATATGGGATATGGTCTTTTGTTTGTAACCGAAAAACCCAATTCACTTCCCGGAAAAATAATTGGAAAAGTTAATGAAAGTGATATAGAAATTAAAATATAACCCCCCAGTTGGGGGTATATTTTTGCAAAATATGATATAATTCCTTTTGGAAAGGGGGAAAGGTTTTGAAAAAAGTTTTTATTTTTTTACTGCTTTTGTCGAGTATATTGTCTTTTTCTATAAAGCTTGGATTTTCAACCCAAGAAGGTATTTGGTTCAGGAGTAAGATAGATAATTTTGAATATAAAATAGGTTATCCGGTTTCTAATGTTTCATTTTCTTTCGGAAATGATATATTTGATTACAAAATACTTGCAGGTTACATATTCAATAACGACACGTCATTAGTTGATTTTTCTCTAAATACGGAAATTAATAATTTTTCTTTTTCGAGCTATTTAAAAATGACGTTTCACAGGGAATTTGTTACGGATTCTTCTACAGAAACGGGAAGAATCTATATTGGTATTTTCCCAAAGTATGGCATTGAAAATCTAACATTTGGCTTTAATTTTGAATTTTCTTGGTTATATATCTACTATGATCCCGGAATAAAGGCAGCTTTTCTTTCCGTTATTAACCCCGAAGATATATTAAGGTATAGTTTTTCCATAAATGTTACGTATATGATTTCAGAAAATCTCAAAGTGTTTTTGGATATTTCAACAAAGTATAAATGGATTTCTTATCTTTCCATTCCTCTTTTTAGCGATCAATTTGTAAGTTTTGGTGTAGAGGTAGAAACATATGGTAATAAATAAAGCGTTTGAAAACTTAATTAAAAAAAGTCCTTTTTATGCATATCTTTTATTAGGAATTTCCTTGCAAAGTGATAATAGAATAAAAAACATTTCCATAAAATTCACCAAACATGGTGAAATTGTTTTTTTGTATAACCCCTCTATAAACAAAAAACCAATTTGGTTTGTAGAAGCTTTGATACTACACGAACTTATGCATATAATAAATCAGCATTTTAGAATCAAACCAAAAAACAAAAGGGAGAAGAAGATTTGGGATCTTGCTATGGATGCAGCAATCAATCAATATATACCAGAACTTGATGGCAGAAGTATTCCTTTAAATGTTCTGATAGAAGAAGGGCATGGAGTAGACAATGAGGTTATGTTTGTTGCTCCACCGGCATTTATGATAAACAAAACAGCTGAAGAATATTTTGAATGGATAGTGAAAGAATTTGAAAAAAAAGGTGATTTTGATATAGAAGCAATTCCCGATTCAATAGATGATCACAATTTCCAATCTGAAATACCCGTTGAGATGATTGTGGAAATAACAAAAGATAAAGTAGGAAAGGCATTTAACATGTTTGGAAAAAGCTTGGAGTCAAATATAAAACAAAATATAGATTTGATATTACAAAAATCCACACTTAATTGGGAAACAATCCTTAGAAGATTTTCAAATGCTACAATTAAAGGAGATAAATACAGAACTCCATTAAGACCAAACAGAAGATACGAAGATCAACCTGGATGGAAGTATGAATACAAATCAAAGCTTGCAGTTATTTTAGACACAAGTGCAAGTATTATCGAAGAGGAAATGAATCAATTTCTAACTGAGATCGAAAAACTTTCAAAATTAGATACTCAGCTTACACTAATCCAAGTAGATGAAACGGTAACTATGGTAACTGAGTACAAATCTGGAAAGTGGAAAGATTTAGAAATATATGGTGGTGGAGAAACGAACTTACAACCAGCAGTAGACCTTGCTCAATCAAAAAGACATGTGGAGGGAATAATAATATTTACCGATGGACATGTAGATGTTCCTGTAGTAAAAAGAAGAGTTTTATTTGTACTTTCATCAAAACATAACGCTGAATTTGTTGAAGATGCCATAAGGATATACGGGAAAAACTCCGTCGTATTTTTGAAATGGAAAGGATGAAATTATGAGAATATGGTATGAATTTAAAAGACTAATAGGCAAGCCTCTAAATATCATTCTCATAATCCTCCTACCAGTTGTTCTTACAATTGCCAGCATAATATTCTTCAATGGATTTGGGGTGACTAATGTAAAACTTGGGGTATATAACCTTGATGACTCTCCTCTTTCTCAATTTACAATAAAGCTTGTTATGTCATTTTTCAACGGTGGAACACTAACCTATGTAGATAAAAATTACACAGAAAAGTTACAAAGTGGTGAATTAAATGCCGTGATGATTATCCCAGAAAACTTTACTGATGCCTTATATAACGGCCAAAGAGTAGATATTGATTTTATACCTAGTCCAGTAGATTTACAACTTTCCGTTGGAATTTACAACGTTTTAAATTCCATATTTAACGATTTAAGTGGTTCACCTTTTTTTAATCCTCAAGTTTTAAGATATTTATTTGTAAGTCAAGAAACTCCCGCACCAAGATTTGTTCCAAAAACAAAAAATTTCAAAACTGATTTTGGAACGCTTTTTTCCCCCGCTATATTATTCTTATCTGTTATTTTCCTGATCATCGCAATTGGTGTATTAACAATAATAAATGATAGAGAATTGGGTTTAATAAATATATTTAAGGTTAACAATGAAAAGTGGTATAAATACACAGTAGTAAAATTTCTCGCATTATTTTTTCTTGGGATTGTGGTTTCAATAGGTGTCTATGTGGCAGGTATCACGTTAAATATAAAAATACCTTTTTCCATATTTTTTCCATTGTCTTTAACTGCAATAATTTTTCATAGCTCTTTGGCATTGCTTATTTCTAGTATTTCTCCAAATAAAGCAATGGCAAATATAATTGGTATTTCATTATCTATGTTCTTTTTCTTTGCAAGTGGAAGTATTACACCTGTTACAACACTTCCAAAACTTATGTTCAAGGTTGCTTCCTATACTCCTTCGTATAAACTTACATATGCACTAAGGAACTACCAACTAAACGGCATACCAATAAACTCTGAACTTTTATACCTAACTCTAATATCCGTAGTTTCTTTTTTGGTAATGATGCTTACTATAAAAAAAGAGTTCAGGATGAAATAATTAAATATCATCCTGAACATCTAAATAATAATCTACTATTTCGTTTTCTGAAAAGAAGATTTTGTATTCACGTTCAAAATTTTCTTTTGAATCACTTGCATGAATGAGATTTTTTGTCACAGTCAATGCAAATTCTCCTCTAATTGTTCCCGTTCCTGCTTTTAAAGGGTCTGTGTTTCCAATAATATGTCTTACCATCTCTATCACCCTTGGAGCCTCAACCACCATTGCTACAACTGGACCACCTGTTACAAATTCTATTAGTTCGTTGTAAAAATTCTTTCCTTTGTGCATTTCATATAACCTTTCTGCTTGTTCTCTAGTCATCCAAAACAATTTTAAAGCGACAATTTTTATTCCCCTTTGCTCAAATCTTTTTATTATTTCTCCAACTAGTCCCCTTCTTACTGCATTTGGTTTTAAATAAACAAACGTTCTTTCCATGAAAACACCTCCACGTGTTTGAAATTTGTAGACAGTGCCCTGAGCACCTCGTGCATTTCTCCCTTTGGATATTTGGTGAGCATAAAAACGTAATCATCAAACAAGGGAAGAACTTTTACTAAATCTATAATCCCATACTCTTCTGGAAAAATCTTTTCTCCGTTTTCTACTTTACATTCTTGAATATTTTCTCTTCCCAAAAGCTTTTGTAAAGGAATATTATACGTTTTTGAATATAATTCTTTAAAAGCCGCATCAATTGCAAAAATAACCTTTGGATGATTTGGAAAATGTTCTTCCAACATGTAAGGTATACTAAAAGTGTCTTTTATCGTTGCTTTTTCCACCACATATCTATACTCTTCAATTGCACCCATTATTACCTTGTAATTTTCTCCCTTGTACCTTTCAGGGACTATAGCTCCTATCCCGCTGTTTTTATTATCTGTAATCTCAATTGTTATATACTCTCCAAAATCTGTTCTCTCCAAATTGTAAAAAAACTTCATTACTTTCCACCTCCAAGCATATTCCATAACCTTATTGTAAATTCTTGAGAAACTGTATTCATATATGAAAGAAATTCTATTAAATACTCCCTATCAAATGTTCGTAGAATCTTTATCAATTCTTCTAAACTAAATTTACCTTCTTTAATTAAATCAATTAAATATTTGTAATCAATGTACCTTAAAGGATCGATCTTTACAACCTCTAGTTTCCTATAAACAGATGAAATGGAAAAAGGTGTTTTTCCCATATCAGTTTTTAAAGCAATTTTTCTCAAAATTGGTGCTACATCTCTTCCCCCTAGTAAATCTCTTCCATCCTGTGAAATAATCATCATTAGTTTTCCATCTGCACCAAAGAACCAAGCAAATTGTTCTGCAGTTCCTGTTTTTCCAATAATAGTTCTACCTGGAATATCTGCCCTAATTCCCGTGCCATAATTTACTACCTTTCTCAATAAATCAATAATTAAATAACTTGCCTCCATAGGATATCTTTTTGAAGATTTAATGATATTTAAGATTTCTGGTTTTGCTTTGTATACAACTACCCCTTTACTGTTTCTTACTTCATCTACTATGTAAGGTTTTACCACTATTCCCGTTAATATACCTGAAAAACCTTTTGCAATTTGTTCGTGTGAAGTTTCAATGGTACCCAAAGACAAAGTTAAATCCGGAGGATAGTATCCGTTAATGTATAACTCATTTTTCAAGAAATCTCTAACCATTACATCTCCTAACATAAGGTATAGGTTGACAGAAGGGATATTTCTAGAATGAATTAATGCATCTTCCAATTTTGTTTGACCGTAATAGTCTTTTTCAAAATTTTTTGGTGTCCAATCTCCAATTTTTATTGGAAGGTCAAATAACTTTGTATCTAAATTGAATCCGTCCAGAATTGCTTTATAATAGTAAAAAGGTTTTATCAATGACCCTATTTGCCTTCTACCGTTTGTCACTCCTTTTCCGTACATTGCGAGTATCTCACCTGTTCTATAATTTATAATTATTCCCGCATTATTTTCACTAAAATTTTCAATTAATAAGTTGTAATATTTTCTATTTAAAGTGGTTTTTACAACAAAACCTTTTCTGAGCAAATCAAGTGTAAATCCTTTTTCTTTTAATTCATCTATTATCCTCCAAAATATTTCCTCATCATATTTTGATTCAAAAACGTTGTATGACTTTACTTTATTTAAAAGTTTTGAGTATTTTTCGTATTCCTCGTTAGATATATAATTTTCAACCAATAACCTTTTTAAAACAACACTTGCCCTTTTATACCTTCCCTTTAAATCTTGAGGATTAAAATTTTCCGGGGATTTTACAGTATTCACCAAAAGTGCTATCTCCGCTAAATTCAAATTTTTTGGTTCTTTACCAAAATAATATTTTGCAGCAGTACCAAATCCATAAATTCCGTTCCCCATATATACTGAATTTAAATATAATTCTAAAATTTCTTCTTTTGTTCTTATTTTTTCAAGGTATAAAGATATAAATATTTCCTTTATCTTTCTTTCAATAGTCCTTGCCTGGGTTAAATAAAGACTTCTTACAAGTTGTTGTGTTAATGTGCTTCCCCCTTGTGTGTTTTTTCTTATAACTGTATAAAAAATGCCCCTTATCATTCCTAGGATATCAATTCCTGGATGTGAGAAAAAGTCTTCATCTTCTGAAATTATGAGTGCAGTTATAAGTTTTTCTGGATAATCTTCTAAGTTATACCAATATGCCCTTGGAAAATAAAAAGGTGTTCCATCGGAAAATTCAATAATAAGACTAGATGGAACCAAAGTTTCTGGTTCCGGTAAGTTAGATGTGAACCTATCGTACATGTAAAATAATCCAAGTATTATAACGAAAAAACCCAATAAAAAAAATAACAAATTTTTCATAAATTCCCCTCTAAATAATTATTTATCTCTTTTTCCAAATCCTCAAAAGCTTTATCAAAAACATCTATAAACTCATCAAATTTTTCTTCAAAATCCTGCGGATTTAAATATGTTTTATTTATAACTTCTATCATCTTTCTTTTTGACAATTCTATTATTTTCTTTCCGTTAAAAATGTAAACTTCTCCATCAAAAACAAACCATTTCCAATTATTTTTTTCTCCTTTACAACCAAATTTTGTACCGCGCACACCTGCAGTTACAGAACCGCCTTCAATTTGAAACCTTGATTTTGACATCAAAAATTTCACCACATCTGCTACAACGTTTCCTCTCTCTACTTTTAATTTAAAATCAAATCTATCTCCTTTTTCTCTATTTCTTTTAATCTTTACTAAGGTATTTTCATTAATGTATACTTTCCCCCATTTACCGGAAATTACCACATAAGAATCTTTTAAGGTCCTTATATAATAATTTTCGTATAATTTTTCACCTTTAGAAATTGAAATCCAACTTTTACCATCTTTTGAATATGCAACATTTCCAGAAAATTCTTTAACAAAAGCTGGTGCAACATCTTTTGGATATTCATATTCAACTACATTAAATTTGAGTACCTTTCTTTGCCCATTTACCTCCAAGATCAAATACCCTTGAATTGGAACAATTGGTGCTATATAAGTAATTGTTGCCACATTTTCAAATGTTTGTTTACTAAGTAACAACTCTTCTGGAAGAATTCCTCCAATTACATCTTCTACAAAAATTTCTATTTTTCCATTATTTTCAAAAGTCAATTTTGTTGATTCTCCTGTATATATTGAAAATGCAAAAATAGGTAAAAGAACAAAAAACAAAAATACCTTTTTCATGCTATCCCCCCTTTACGACCTTCCCATCCTTATATTCTACCACTATATTGTATAAATCCATACTCATTGCAAAATCTAAATCTCTTTCAAATCCCAATTCTTTTAACTTTAAAGCATGAACTCCAGAAAAATTAGGTTTCTTTAAAGCATTCCACATATATTTTAGAGCTTTTGCACTGTCTGATAAATTCCAAAAAAGTCTATCAACAAAAGCACCGGCAACTTGAAGATCTTCAAAAGATATTTCATTGTCATTTCCAGCACATACGAACAAAATATCTGAATAATCTTTTAAAACATTTAACGTAGCGGAAAAATTAATAAATGCTCCTAAAATAATTTTATCAGATAATCCCTCAACCATCTTTAACGTTTTTGTACCATTTGTGGTAGTTAAAACTATTTTTTTGTCTTCGACATCAAAATACTCCAAAGGGGAATTTCCCTTATCAAACCCCTCTGGTTTTATCCCATTTCTCTCCCCACATACCAAAAATTCTTTTCCATATACCTTTGCGTCATTTACAGATTGAACGGGAATAATATATTCACAGCCATTTGCTATAGCAGTTATCATTGTCGTTGTTGCCCTTAACACATCAATAACTACAATAACTTGAGCACTTTTCAATTTTTCAGGTAAAAATTTTACATCTATCATATCATATCACCTTTTAAAAAAATTGGAGGCTTATGCCCCCAAAAATTCTTTTATCCTTTCAAATGCCTTTTCAATATTTTCAATGGAATTTGCAAATGATAGTCTCACAAAACCCTTGGCATTGAACGCACTTCCTGGAACCAAAGCCACCATTTTTTCTTCTAAGAGTTTTTTGCAAAATTTTTCATCGTCCGTATTGACTTTGAAAAAAAGATAAAACGCACCACTTGGTTTTACAAAATCAAGCCCAATACTTTTTGCTTTTTTAACAACAAAATCCCTTCTCTTTCTAAACTCTTCTATCATATATGAGTTATCCACCTTAAGAATCTCAAGTGCTGCATATTGCGCAATTGAATTTATACCTGAAGTACTGTGTGCTTGTACCTTTGCTATTCTTTTTAACACCTCTCTATTTTTTGTGGCCACAAAACCTATTCTCCAGCCCGTCATTGAAAATGATTTTGAAAATGCGTTTATATATATAAGCTTTTGTGGTTCTACAAATTCGGTAAGCGATGTATATTCATCATCATAAACAAGCACGTCATATACTTCGTCTGCTATTACGAACATATCATATTTCTTTGATATTCTCGAAAGTCCTTCTATAATCTTTCTGGGATACACTGTGCTTGTTGGGTTATTTGGAGAATTTACGATTATTGCCTTTGTATTTTCAGTAATTAAACTTTCAAGTTTTTCTAAATTTGGATAGAAATTTTCTTCAAGTTTTGTCTCCAAAATTTTAATATTTGCCCCCGATAACATAACCATTGGAGGGTAACTTACCCAATATGGTGATATTAAAATAACTTCATCGTCTTTTTCTACAATTGAAAGAATCGAATTAAATAGAGCTTGTTTTCCACCGTTTGTTACTATTATCTCTTCGCTTGTAAAATGTATCCCTTTTTTCTCCAAAAATTTTGATATAGTTTTTCTAAGCTCTGGAATTCCTTTACTATCCGTATATTTTGTAAAATCTACCTCCAATGCTTCGATGGCTTTTTTCTTTATTCGATCAGGTGTAGGAAAATCTGGCTCACCGGTTGTAAGGTTGATAACATCTTTTCCTTCCATTTTTAGTTTTCTTGCAAGAGCATTTATTTCCAAGGTTTTTGATTGGGGAATTTCATCAATGATGTTCATCAAAAGACCTCCTTATTATCAAATAATATCGCACATATTCCTTTTTATTTTCTCCCCTAACACTTAACATTAAACTGTTAATTTCATTTTCTATTTCAAAAGGTCCTGCAGTTAATACTCCATTCTTAAATTCACTTTTTACTATACCTTTTTCCCTTATATACACAACAGGATTTTTAAACCCCTCAAGGTGTGCTTTTATATAAAGTTTTCCATTTTTCCAGTAATACGGTTTTTCCTTTAATACCAAAGGTTTTCTGGAAAGAATATACCTTACATGTGATTCTGTGGCCCAATCTTGAAGTAAAGGTTCACGTGGTATTTCATATGGAGAAATTTCTTTGCTGTACGCTCCTGAAAGCTGTATAAATGCAAGTTTGAAACCATGCTTTTTTAATACTTCAATCATCTCTTGGTTGTAATATCCATAAGGATATGCATAATACTTTAAACTTGTCCCCATATGTTCTTTCCAAATTTTTAAACCCTCAACTAGATCTTTTTCAAAATAATCAATGTTTTTAAATGGAAACTTATCATGTGAAACTGAATGATGACCAAATTCCACGCCGTAATCTGCCATTTTCTTTACCATATCCCAACTTAAATATTCTTTTGAGTGGCCTACCCCACCAAAATACAAAAATACTGAAAATGGAACATTGTACTTTTTAAAAATGGGAAATGCCTTTGTGTATGTAGTTATATATCCATCATCTATTGTAAAGATAACCGCATTTTCCTCTTTTTTATTACCATATATATAGTCTTCCAAATCTTTTAATGTCCAGATACTATACCCCAATTTTTTTACAAGTTTTATATGCATTTCAAGTTCACTTGTCCAAGTGTTTGTGGAGAGATATCTTTCATCGTCAAACCTGTGGTATATAAATATTACTATGTTGGAAAACGAAATATAGGAAATTAATAAAAAAAGCAAAATCCATTTTTTCACAATATCACCTCTATTTATATTTTATTCCATAACAAAAAAATTACCATTAAAAATTGTACAAATAAACCTGCAAAAAATAAAGCAAAATTTAATTAGATATAGATAAAAAATATTCTTCAAATGCCATCTTTAATTCATCAATTTCTTCAATCTTCATCACTTTTGCTCTAAACTGCCTTGCTCCTGGTAACCCTTTTGTATATCCGGCAACAAACTTTCTAAACTCACGAATATCACCAACCTCAAGATATAATAAATCGATGTGTTGTAATACCACATTTTTTCTTTCAAAAATAGAAGGAGTTATATTTGAAAAAATCCAAGGGTTGCCAATTGCACCACGGGCTATTAACACTCCATCTGCTCCAGATAATTCCATTGCTATTTTTATATTATCACTATTGTAGATATCACCATTAATATATAAAGGAATATAGCCTTTATTTTTTATCTGCCACTTTGCACGGCCTGAATACATCTGTTTGGCCGTTCTACCGTGAACTGCTATCATATCGGCACCAGCTTCTACTGCAGCATCGTAAATCCTCTCAAAGTTGTCTTCGTCAAACCCCAATCTAACCTTCACAGACACCTTAGATTTCACATTATTTTTAACACCTTCTATTATCTTTTTTAATTTTTTTAAGTCTTTCAAAAGAGCACTGCCTGCACCTTTTTTTATCACCTTTTTCACAGGGCATCCCGCGTTAATATCTATCCATGCGCCTTTTCCATCTACCATACTTGCTGCTTGTGACATTATGTATGGCTCTGAACCAAATATCTGTACTGCAACCCTTTTTTTTTCTATATCCTTCGGAAAGTACTTTTCATTAATTTTTAAATTTCGTACTATGCTTTCTGCACTAATCATTTCAGTGTATGCAAATTCAGCTCCAAATTTAAAACATAAAGTTCTAAAACTCCAATTTGATATACCGGCCATTGGAGCAAGTCCTACTTTACCTATTACCATATATCTCCTCCACATATGAAATTATATGCTGTGGAACAAATCCATACAAACTTAACCCTTTAATCGCTCTCTCTCTTACAACAGTAGAAGAAATCTGTATCAACGGAAGCTTCAAGATGTATATAGAATTTGACAAACTTTCCAAAACTCTCTCTACTTTTTTATATACTAATTCATCTTTAAACCTTGGATATACAAGCATATGTGCTTTTTTTAATATATCTTCATACCTATACCACTTTTCAATTGAATATAGTGCATCTTCTCCTACGAGGAAGAAAATATGTGAGTATTTTTTTTCATAATACTCAATAGTGTTAATTGCGTAACTTACACCGCCTAACCTATGTTCTATATCACTTACCGTAATACCCTCGACTTTTTCAAAAGCCTTTTTTGTTAAAAAAAATCTTTCTTTAAATGACACATCAACCTTCTTATGAGGTGGGGTGGAACTTGTAACCACGTGGAAATCCGCAAACCTAAACATTTCCCTTACAAGTTGCGCAATAATTATATGTCCGTTATGAGGCGGATTAAATGAGCCTCCGTATATAACTAAGCTATTCTTTAAACTCAAAAGCTCTTCCGGCAATCCAAACTGTATCGCCATCTTTCGCACCCGCCTCTCTCAATTTATTATCAAGGCCATTTTTTTCAAGCAACTCCATGAACTTGTTGTATCCATCTCTTTGGGTTAAATTCAACCTCTTTGCCCACTCTTCTACATAAGGTCCTGCCACCACAAAGTCATCACCGTCTCTTTTAATCTCAATAACAAACTTTTCAGGTAACTCTTTCCATATGGGTTTGGGTCGTTTTACCCTTTCGTTTACAATTTCACCCTCAACATTTAACTTTTTACTTTCCTTTACCATTTCTGCCATTTTGTAAATTACTTCCCTTATTCCCTTACCTGTAAGCACACTTGTTGGAAAAGTCTCTTTTCCCGTTGCATTTTTTAATTTTTGAATCCTTTCTTCTAACTCTTCTTTACTTAATAAATCTATCTTGTTAGCTACAATAATCTCTTCTTTTTTTGCAAGGTCTTCACTAAAATATTCCAATTCTCTTCTAATATCAAAATAGTCATTTACGGGGTCTCGACCCTCAAAACCTGAAATATCAACAATATGAACGATTACACTACATCTTTCAACATGCCTTAAAAATACGTTTCCCAATCCCACGCCTTTACTTGCACCTTTTATTAACCCCGGAATATCCGCAACTACAAATTGTAAATCATCAACTTGGACTACTCCGAGGTTTGGAATTAGTGTGGTAAATGGATAATTTGCAATTTTAGGTTTTGCATTACTTATTTTAGATATAAAAGAACTTTTTCCTACGTTTGGATAACCAACTAACCCAACATCAGCAAGAAGTTTTAATTCTAAAATTAATTTTCTTTCCTCACCTTCTGCTCCTCTCTCGGAAATCTTTGGGGTTCTCATTGTAGAAGATTTGAAATGAACATTTCCTCTACCACCTTTTCCACCTCTTGCGACACAAACAACCATTCCATTTTTATCCAAATCTGCTATTATTTCACCAGTTTCAAAATCTTTTACAACAGTTCCAAGGGGAACATCAATAATTATGTCTTTTCCATTTCTACCATGCATTTTTTTCCCCTTACCATTTTCGCCATTTTCTGCAATATATTTTTTCTTTTCAGCAACTGTTAAAAGGGTTGATAAATTGCTATTAGCTCTTAAAAAAACATAACCTCCATTACCACCATCACCTCCATCTGGTCCACCTTTTGGGACATACTTTTCGTGTCTAAAACTTGCAGAGCCATCTCCGCCTTTTCCGCCTTTTACGTAAATAATAACCCTGTCAACAAAATCACTTCTTTCCATATATATCACCTCACATATTATTTTACCAAAACAAAAATTCCCCCTAAAATAGGGGGAATGGAGCCAACGGCGGGACTCGAACCCGCAACCTACGCATTACGAATGCGCCGCTCTACCGATTGAGCTACATTGGCACTATCTCTCCTAGTGTAATTTTATCAAAAATAAATTTGTTGTCAATAAAACAAAATTTTTGAAGTACTTGACTTATTTTTTTGAGAAGAGTATAATAATTTTTGTAATACGGATAAAAAATTATCCTTTTTCCGGAAGTTGCACAAAAATTTTTTAAACAACATCAAAAAATATTTGAAAGGAGTGAAAAATTGTTACCGAAATGTCCTGTTTGCGGAAAAACAATGATAGTAACACAACTAAAGTGTCAAAATGACGATGTAATTGTTTCTGGAAAGTTTACTGTTTCTCCCCTTGCATTTTTAGAAGAAGAGGATATGAAATTCATTATTTTGTTTTTAAGGAGTAAAGGAAATCTTAAAGAAATGGAAAGAATTACAGGAATAGGTTATTTTACCCTCAGGGGAAAACTAGACAAATTACTTAACAAGATGGGCCTTACTCCTCTTGAAGAATCTTCGGAAGAAACGGATGATATATTTTCGAAACTCAAAAAAGGAATAATTTCTGTAGAAGATGCTTTAAATATTTTAAAGAAAAAGGGAGGGGAAAAGAATGGATGAAATAAAAAAAGTACTTGAATCGTTAAAAAAGGGGGAAATATCTGTTGAAGATGCGGAAGCATTGATTAAAGCTATAAAGGAAAAAGAAAACGAAGAAAAACGTGGCTATGATTTTTACGAAACGAATAATTCAGAAGAACCAATAATGGGAGATGTTACGGTAATAGAAGAAGGAGAGGAATTTAAAGGAGATCTAAACATAGTAAATGGAGAAGCAATTATACGTGGAAAAGTTCTTGGAGATTGTTCCGTGGTATTTGGGGAACTAACATTTTCAGGTGAAATAGACGGTGATCTTAATGTAGTTGGTTCAAAAGTAAATTGGGAGGGTGGTGTAATACATGGTGGATTAAATGTGGTTTCATGTAAAGAAAAAGGGACACCTCCAAAAGTGTATGGAGGCCTTACAAGGGTAAACAACTTATTTTTAAAGGGGATATTTAAAATAATAAAACCATTTATGTCTGGATTTGAAGTAAAAAAAGGAAATTTTAGAAAAAAGAAAAAACACGATGTTTTAATTGTAGATGATATATTTAAAACAGATGATGATATTGAGGCAGAAAAAGTGATAGTTAATGGATTTTTTGAGGGAAACAGTATAACCGCAGAACATTTGGAAGTGCTTGGGAAAGCAAATTGTTCAGATTTAAGAGTCAACAACATTAAAGTAATGGGAAAAGTAAATTGTAACAATATCTCATCAGAAGAAATTACTGTATTAGGTGCACTGCACGGGAAAAATATATCTGCAGAAAATATGGAAATAAAAGGTGGAGTATCTTGTGACGATGTAAATGTTGAAACATTGAAGGTCTCCGGAACATTAAAATGTAGAAACATAAATGCAGAAGATATAGAAGTGGATGAAAACGCCGCAATTAGTACAGGTAATGTAACAGCAGAAGATATAATCCTAAACGGAACGCTAAACGCTGGATTTGTCCATTGTGAAACCATTTCCGGCAATGGAAAATTAAATACCGGGGGGTTGTCTTGTGAGGAAAATAACCTTAAATAAAAATTTCACGCTTTTTATTTTAGGAAGGCTTGTTTCACTAATTGGTTCCGGTATACAAATGATTGCAATTCCATTGTATATTCTAGACAAAACGGGCTCAGGTACAGCCATGGGAATATTTACGCTTCTTGGGATTCTTCCACGGCTCCTTGCTGCACCTTTTTCAGGAGTAATTGGTGATAGATTCAATAGAAAAAACATAATGGTATTAACTGATTTTATTAGAGGTATCTTAATTATACTTTTATACATATTATCTTTTAGAAATATGCTACAATTAATTATATTATTCATTATACAGGCTATTGTATCTGTATTGGATGGCTTTTTCGGAGCTGCAACTAGTGCTATGCTACCAGATATTGTTTCAGAAGAACAACTTAGAAGGGCAAATTCCATTTTAGGTACGGTAAATTCATTTTCAATGATAATTGGACCTATTCTTGGTGGGGTAATATATGGATTCTTCGGTATTTCTCTAGTTTTTCTATTCAACGGTATTTCCTTTATCTTATCTGCAATTAGTGAAATGTTTATTGAATATAACACTTTATTTAAAACAAAAGAAAAACTTTCTGCCAAATCCTTTTTTATAGAATTTAAAGAGGGATTAGTTTTTATTGTGAAAAAGAGAAGTTTAAAAATATTGTTTACATTTGCCATGTTTACAAATTTTCTAATTGCACCTTTACTTCAAGTTGTTGAACCATATATATTAAGACAGATTGTTAAGATGAGTGCACAACAATACGGTCTTGTACAAACATTTTTTACTATTGGTATGCTGTTGGGAAATATTGCGCTTATATCGTTTTTTAGTAAAATGAAAAATAAACCACTAATGATTCAAGGCCTTGCGGTAGAAATTGCCTTACTTTTTATTTTTACATACTTTATTTTCCCAGATGTTTTAACAAGATTTTCAACTTTACAATTTTTCTGGTTGACAGCTGCAATATACTTTACATTTGGTTTTTTCAATGTACAGGTTAACGTTCCAATATCGACAAATTTACAACTCATGACCCCCTCTGATATAAGGTCAAGAGTATTTTCCACATTGGAGGTATTTTCACAAATTATGGTTCCTTTAGGTGCAGTGATATACGGCTTTTTATTGGACCATATTGCTGCACACTTTATCTTTCTTTTTGCGACAATATTAACTTCTCTAATAACATTTGTGTTTTTACTTATCGCCCCCAAAGAGGTGTATGAGCCTAAAACAACATAGCCCCATTTATGGGGCTATTTATTATTTTAGGTACTTCAAAGTATTGTTTAAAGGAATGTGCATTGTATTTTTTCAATAAGAATAAATTACCGTCAATGTTTTTTTTCCAGACAATAATTTTTTTGTTAAGACTTGCTGCATATTGAAATGTTTTCATCGTACCACCTTTTTTTCTAGACTCAATCACAATTACACTATCTGCCAAAGCTGATATTATTCTATCTCGGCATAAAAAATAATATTTTATAGGCTTTTTACTTGGTGGAATTTCTGATAAAACAATCCCTTTATTTAATATGTCGAAGAGTAATTTTATATTCTCCTTTGGATACAACCTTTTCTCTATTTTACTTAACCCTTGTCCTAAAACAGCCCCTGTAAATCCCATACTTCCTTCATGTCCTGCGGCATCTGCACCTAAAGCTAATCCACTGATGTTGTATATCTTGTTCATTGAAAGCTCTTTTCCTAAACTTTTAGCCAAAACCAAACCTTCACTACTGGTATTTCTTGAGCCTATTATCGCAGCTATTTTTAATTTATCGAAATCTTTCCAATAACCTTTGTAAAACAAAACATAAACAGGATGATCTAGTTTTCTTAGAGCATGTAATTTTTTTGGATATGTAGCATTTTCATACACCACATATTGAATTTCCTCTTCAAAACAGAGCTTTTTTTCGCTTTCTGCCTGTTTAAGAAGGTTTTTATCTTCAAAAATCAATATAAATCTTTCTATTAACTTTTCTACATCCTTTTGTCTTTTTGAAAATATTTTTTCTTTGTGTGTATACAAAAATTCTCGTAGTTGTTTTTCAGATAACATGAATAGATTTATGTTATTTTTCAAACTTAAAAAAAATAATCTCGAAAGATTTTTATGGTTGAAAACGGGATAATTGTTTACTTTTGAACTAATAATACTAAAGGCTATGTAATGAATATCACTGTACAACATATTTTTCCCCCAATAATGTATAATAAAAATACAACACTTAATATTATACTATATTATTATGCTATATGGGGGGATTTTGTGTTTAAAATAGAACAATGTTATTTTGATAACTCCACAAATTTAAACAATATTGTCTTTGATAATTTTGAATACAGTAGTGCAATAGATAACTTTAAATTCTTTGCATTAAAGACCTACTTTCCAAGAAATAAATTTCGCGATGAAGACATAGAGTTTGAGGATAGGGTTTTTAGAAATATTGTATATGAGTTCAAAAAAGGAAATAAAGAAATCTCTGAAAAAATGGCATCTGTGTTTGTAAAACTTTTAAAGAATGTGAATGTAAAAAAACCTGTGATATGTGCTATTCCAGCATCTAATTTTGTTGATACAGAAAAAAGGTTTAAATATTTTACAAAAACTCTTTCAAAAAAACTAAATTTTGAAAATGGCTTTTCCTACATCCAAAATAAAAAAAATAGAAGAAACAAACACTTTGAAAAATTCCAAGGAAATATTATAGAATACATATCCATCAACAAGAAAAAAATAAAAGGCAAAACTATACTACTTTTTGATGATATCATAACAACTGGAAATAGTTTTATTACCATAGCAAATAAGCTTGTTGAATTTGGAGCAGAAAATGTTATTGGTGTATTTTTAGGAAAAACATACGACTTTCAAACTAAGAAAAAAATACAAAAAAATACCTATTATGATAAAGCAGCCTATATTTTTGATGAAAGTATGAAAATAACAGGTTTTTCATATGAAATAAAAACGTTTAATATATCAAAAAATAAAGTTGTGGATAATAATTTTATACTCACGGCAAAGATAGTTAATAACATAATAATGAGAGGAATTCCCACATTTGCCTCAAAATATCTTTTTGAAAACACCAAAGATAATTATAAAGCCATTCTTTCTGCATGGTTGCACAGGGTAATTATATTTTCCATAGTAAACGGTATACTAACCGAAGAAAACCTTAATATTGCGATTATTGAAAGAGATATATCCTTTTCTCATATTGCAATAAAGGATTTATACTTATACATGGAAAATATATCAAAACTTCTTGAATATACATTTCCTAAATTCAATGTTAAAATTTTTAATAATCCAGAAAACAAATTCAATAACTTTGACTTAGTTATTGATATAGGCTTTAAAAAAAGGCAACCATTGACAATAGGAGCACCATACATATTCATCCAACAAACTGAAATGGATAATACACTTCCAAGATTTTACAACTTTAAACCGATAAAATTTTTCAAAGCAAATGAAAGCAACAAAGAAAAAGAAAATGCCCTAAAATTTATTCTTCAAAACGTATTTTTTAAAGAAGAATTTAGAGAAGGCCAACTTAAGATTATAAAAAGAATTCTTTCTCTAAACGATACTATTGGACTTTTACCTACAGGTGGTGGGAAGTCTCTTTGCTATCAATTGAGCGGACTTTTACAACCTGGAATAATAATTGTAATAGACCCTATCAAATCACTTATGGTTGATCAAGTAGACAATCTTGAAAAATTGGGAATTAATTCTTGTGCATATCTAAATAGTGATCTTGAACGTTCAAAAAGAGATAAGATACTAAAAAAGCTTGAAGATGGAAATTATAAATTCTTATTTATTGCTCCTGAAAGATTACAAATAAAGGATTTCAGAAAAAGTCTAAGTGCACTTTCCGAAAAAACTACTATTCCTTTTATTGTAATAGATGAAGCGCATTGTGTTTCAGAATG
This sequence comes from Thermosipho melanesiensis BI429, assembly GCF_000016905.1. Lineage (GTDB taxonomy): Bacteria > Thermotogota > Thermotogae > Thermotogales > Fervidobacteriaceae > Thermosipho > Thermosipho melanesiensis. The sequence goes on along the minus strand of NC_009616.1, from coordinate 382,328 downwards.
GGGTCATGATTTTAGGCCTTCATATTTAAACATTTCTAAAAATATCAGACTTATTACACAAAAAAATAATTACAAACCAAAAATCTTAGCTCTAACTGGGACCGCATCATATGCGGTATTAAACGATATTCAAAAGGAATTGGAAATCTTCTCTAATAGTGCAAAAATATATCCCAAGTCATTTGATAGAAAAGAACTTCATTTTATAATCTACAAAACATCTAATAAAGAAAAAATACTAAAAAAAATTCTCTTAACAAACCTTCCAAAAAAATTTGGGAAAAATAATATAGCAGGAATTATCTTTTCATCAACTGTAGATGGTGAAAACGGAACGGAACATATATCCACAATTTTAAAAAGTCTTGGCATTCACCATTTAACATATTCTGGAAAAGTGCCAAAAAAATCAAGGTTAAGTGAAAAAGAACATGCCCAAAAGAATTTAAAAACTCAAAAGAAGTTTAAAGAAAATAAGGTTTCTTTACTTGTTGCGACAAAGGCTTTTGGAATGGGTATTGACAAACCAAATATAAGATACACCATACACTATACACTACCTTCGTCACTTGAAGCATTTTATCAGGAAGCAGGACGCGCAGGAAGAGATAGAAACCCAGCATTTTGCTACCTTATATTCACAGAAAAAGATGAAAATATAACAAATGCTGTATTGGATATTAGCAAAAGTGCAGACTATGCTATTAAATTATATAATGAACAAATGAAAGATATAAAAGATGATGTAACAACGCAAGTATTTTTTCACAAATCTTCATTTGTTGGTGAAAATGAAGAATCAGAGAAAGTGATTAATTTTTTGGAAAAAGTTTTTCCCACATTGCAAAAATATAAAAATGTGTACATAACAGTTTCACTAGAAGGAAGGAGTAAAATCATATTTGAAAAAATATTACATAGGTTAAGCATTCTTGGTGTTGTTAAGGACTATACGGTAAAGTACGATACCCAAATAACATTTGAAATAAAAATGGAACTTTTATCCGAAAATAACGTATACAAAAATTTATTTAATTACGTTACAAGATACTCATTAGGTGAAAATGAGTTTAAAGTGCAAAAAAGTCCATATAGTGATTTAAAGTCATCGTATAAGTTTTACATAAAAACACTTGTAAAGTTCATCTATTCAGAGATTGAAAAACAAAGACGAAGAGCACTTTTTGCCTTAATTGAAATGGCAAGGCATGCAAAAGGCGAGAATGAAATAAAAAAATATATACTAAATTATTTTGAAGAAACCACATTTTCAAGAGAGCTTTGGAAACTGTATAAAGAACTTGATTTTGAAACTTTGTTTAAACTTTTAACGGTAATTCAAACAAAAAAAGTAGAAAAAATTAAAAATCTATATGGAAACATATTAAGGTTTCTTGAAAGTGCCCCAGACAATCCAAGTTTTTACCTATTAACAGCCTTTATTCGAACCAGATTAATATATAGTCAAGACAGAGAAGAAGAAATGATCGCAACGGATGTAGAAAGTATAAAAAAAGATTGGGAAAACTTTTTGAGAAACTTTAATTTCAAAAAATATGAAAATGAATTGATATTCATTTTCGAAAGATTTTTAGAAATTACTCATCAAAGGACTTTAAAAAATGAAATTTTTTACCTCATTTTCGAAAAAACAAACTCTAAAAAATTTGTAGAAAAATTTCAATTTATAGATGAAACAAGATATTTTTCCAAAAGAATACTTTAAAAGTGTTTATGATATAATTTTCTGTGAAAAAATCTAACAAGGAGTGGAAGGATGAAAATAGTATCACTAGTAGGAGCAAGGCCACAGTTTATTAAAGAAGCAGTTATACACAATGAATTGAAAAAATATGAAAACATAAAAGAAGTTTTGATACATTCAGGACAGCACTATGACTTTAACATGTCAGATGTGTTTTTTCAGGTACTTGATATTAAAAAACCTGAATATTTTTTAAACGTTGGTTCGGGGTTACATGGAGAAATGACAGGTAAGATAATGATGGAATTTGAGAAAGTAGTGATGAAAGAAAAACCAGACTTAATATTGGTATATGGAGATACCAATACAACACTTGCTGGTGCAATTGTTGGAGCCAAACTAAAAATACCAGTTGCACATATAGAAGCTGGGATAAGGCAAAAACCGAAAGATATGCCTGAAGAGATTAATAGAGTACTAACGGACCATATATCAACCTATTTATTTTGTCCGACAAAAATAGCTGTGGAGAATTTGGAAAAAGAAAACATAATAGATGGAGTGTATTTTGTAGGAGATGTTATGTATGATTTGTATCTTTTAATGGAAGAAAGATTTAGATATGATGTGTATGAAGAATTAAAGTTAAGAGAAAACGAATATATACTATTAACATTACATAGGGATTTTAATGTAGATAGGAAGGAAAAACTTGAAAAAATACTAAAAGAGTTAAATAAAATTTCAAAGGAAAAGAAAATAGTTTTTCCTATCCATCCGAGAACAAGAAAAAGAATAAGTGAATTCAGCTTGAAAAAGTATCTTAAAAATTTAATTGTTATAGATCCAATTGATTATTTAAATCTAATGGGACTTGTTAAAAAATCATGGAAGATAATAACGGACAGTGGGGGCTTGCAAAAAGAAAGTTATTTTGCAAGAAGGCAAGCAGTAGTATTAATGCCAGATACAGGCTGGAGAGAATTAATAGAAGCTAAATGGAATATACTTGCAACAGAAGAGGACCTATACGAAAAAGTATTCAATAAAACTCCCATAAATTATCCAGAAAATCTATATGGAAATGGCAATGCGGGAGAAAAAATTGGAAAGATTTTGGAGGAAAAGTTATGAAAATTTTAATATTAAATCATTATGCAAGTATTCCAGAGTTAAGCAGTGCAGAAACAAGACATTTTGAGATCGGTAAAAGACTTGTAAAAAAAGGCCATAAAATAACAATAGCAGTAGGTAATTATTCCCATCTTTTGAAAAAGGATTGGAATAGTTTAGTTGAAAATGATTTTGAAAAAGAAGGTGTAATCTTTAAAATAATAAAAACAAGGAAATATAGAGGAAATGGTTTGAGTAGGTTTCTTTCTTCCTATGATTTTTACAAAAATGGTAAAAAGCTAAAAAATGAAAAATTTGATATTGTTGTTGCATCTTCACCTCATCCATTTTCATGGAAACTGGGAAACTATATTTCAAAAAAACAAAATATACCACTTCTAATTGAACTTAGAGATGTATGGCCAGATGATTTAATAGAAGCTGGATTGATATCTCGAAACCATCCTATAGTACCTTTTTTTAAATACATGTCTAAAAAATATTATACTAGATCATCAGGTGTTATATCTTTGGTTCCATCAATAGAAAAACACCTTAAATCAATAACCTCGAAAAAAATACCGATGAAGATAATACCTAATGGTGTTTCACTAGCAAACTTCTTTCAACCTTATCCTTGTAAAAATTTGGATGAAATCCCATGTTTCAAAAATAAGACAATTAAAATCGTATATACTGGTTCTCATAATCCATCCAATGGTCTTGAAGATGTGTTAAAGTGTATTGTAAAACTTGAAGAAAACTTAAAAAATAGATTTACCTTTATATTTATTGGAAGTGGGACTGAAAAACAAAAGCTAATAAACATGGCAAAAAATGAAAAAAATGTATATTTTCTTAATCCTATTTCTAAAAGTTGTATACCTTATCTTCTTAAGGAAAAATCCGATGTTTTACTTTTCTCATTGAAATATTTTAAAAATACTGAATACCCTGCTTTTAGTTCTTACAAACTCTTGGACTACATGGCAAGTGGTAAGCCTATATTAAGCGTGGATCAAAAAAATCTTATACTAAAAAATACAAATGGGGCTATTTTTTTCACTCCCAAAGATTGTACTTCGTTGTCCCTTGCATTAAAAAAGATTTTAGACAAAGATAAGATTGAAAAAATGGGAAAGAATAACGTAGAATACATAAAAAAGCACAGAGATTGGGATGTTTTATCGGAACAATTTGAAGAATTTTTAATTAATGTATTAGGAGGATAAGGTGTTAAAAAAAACAATCTACATATTGACAAACTCTTACCCAGAAAAATTTGAAACATTTAACTCAAGCGAAATAAATTTCGCATTAAAAAACTATGATAATATTAAGATTTTAAGTTTTTCAAAAATCAAGAAAAAAGATAAAAAGATAACAAATCTTAGTATTTTTTCAGGTGTACTTGAATTATTATTTCCTAAAAAAAGAAAGTTTTTTAAAAGGTACTTTACTACCCTAAAGCTTGTTTTTTCTAAAAATTTAAAGGATTTTTTGAGAAACATATATTCATATCTTATAGCTCTCAGTATTGTACGAAATATTGAATTAAAAAATGAAGATATTATTTTCTCATATTGGCTTTCAAGAGCTACGGTAATTGCGTATATCTTAAACCAAATCACCGATACAAAATTCATTTGTCAAGGACATGGTTCTGATATTTATATTCATCCGCCGAAAAACTTGGAAGAAATAATTAAGAAATGCAAGTATGTCTTAACAATTTCAGAGAAAAACAAAGAATATTTAGTTGAGAGATTTAAAGTGCCATCTGATAAAATAAAGGTATTTAGGCTAGGAGTAAGTATTGATTTCTACAATAAATTGAAAAATAAAAACATAGAAAAAGCTAACAATAAAACTGAATTTATATCTGTTTCAGGATATATAAAGGTTAAAGGAGTTGATTTGCTATTAAAATCAATAGAATATTTAGTTTACGAAAAAAACATTAAAAATATACACTTTAAAATTTTTGGTAAGGGAAAACTATACAAAAAATTAAAAAGATACGTAAAGAAAAAAAGATTGGAAAATTATATAGCTTTAAATTCATGGATAAATAAAGAGCAATTAGCTAAAGAGCTTAAAAACAGTGATTGTTTTATATTAACAAGTCGCAGTGAAGGTTTACCTGTAGTATTGATGGAAGCTTGTGCTGCGAAACTTCCCATTATTGCAACGGATGTGGGGGGAATAAGTGAAATTGCAAAAGAAAATGCTATACTAGTAGATAAATTATCTCCAGAAACTATATCTCTTGCAATTGAAAAATTTTTATCTTTGGATAAGGAAAAAATAGATAACATGAAGAAAACTTCAGAAAAAATTTACCTAAAAGAATACATATTAGAAAATAATCTTAAAGAAAAATATGATTTTATCCAAAAATTACATTAGATTTTTTATTTCATCTACCAGTCTTTTTAATTTACTCTTCCAACTTAAATTTTTCATGGCATAATTTCTCATAAGTTTAACGTAATCTTTTTCTTTTATTTCTTTGTAAAAATTTAAAATTTCATCTATGTCTATTGGAGATTCATTAGCTGGAACTTTCAACATAAATTCAAAATTTTCAAAATCTTCATCATCTGAAGATAATACAAATGGAATTCCACGTGCACAATATTCTCTAACTTTGAGAACACTAGATTTTCTCAATCCAATTCTATGCATTCCCAAAGAACCAATTGCAATGTCGCATAAATCAAACAGCCTATCTAATTTGTCTCCAACCTTGAAACCATGAAATTTTACAAAATCTTCAAGTTTCAAATCAACTGTTAATTTCTTCAAATTATAAAGTTCTTTTCCATTGCCAACAATATGAAAATAAACTTTTGACTTGGGAAAGTTTTTATTATACTCGTATATTCCTCTTATTACTCTATCATATCCATGCCATCTAGATACGTTTGCCACACCAATTAAATCTAAACGTTCTACCTTTTTTATAGAATTTTTTACTTTAAATCTATTGACCTCTATTCCGTTAGTCACTTTTAAGCTTTTTACACCGTATATCTCTTTTTCATCTGAAGGGGTTACAATGATGTCTACATACTTTCCCACAAATCTATTAAACATTTCATCTACAAATCTGTTAATGTTAGATAGTTCATCTTTGTATGGATATGTAGGAACGTCTAATACTAGAACATTCTTTAATTTTTTAACTTGTTTTATAAACCTAAGAGATATGGGATTCCACGGCAAAAGATTTCTTACATATGTAATATTTATATCTTCTTTTTTAATGAAATCAACTAAGATATCTAATATTTTAGACATCCTCAATAGAAATTTAAACCGTCTTAAAATGGGATTGTCACTTTGTTTTAGCAAGCATTTCTTTTTAAAGCTGTATATTTTTTCTTTATGGTCTTTTCTTCTAATATACAAAAATCTATTTTCAACCATAAGTTCGTAAACATCAAAACCATGTTCTTCAAAAGCATTACACTGCTGTTTTATTTTCAAAGATGGTCCAATTGAACTTGGATGATCTCTCAAATCTAAAGCTACAAATATCAATTTCATGCTATTCCTCCAATATTAATCTAAAATAAATTTTATGAATTTTTCTTCTTTTTCTTTGTTCCAAACATATCTATCTTTGTATGTTTCTATATTTTCAAGAAATTTTTCGTAATTTTTATATGCTTCTAATATTTTCCGAACGGATTCTTTTACGTTTTGAGGTTCAATAACTATACCAATTCCATACTTTTCTACTTCATTCTTCATAGAAACAAAACTCCTGTTTACAATAACAGGTGTCCCTGCTGCAATTGAATCAAAAAACTTATGAGGAAAAGAATAAATATAGTTTTTATATTCTTGACCAAACGATTTATATGAAATAAGTGAAAAGGCGGATTTTGAAACTTCTACCATCATTTTATCGTATGGTAGAACATCTGTATATTTACATGGTATATCATTAAGTATGTTTGTTTTTATACCCACAATCTTAATACTAAAGCCTTCTTTGTTTAAATTTTTTAATATCTCTCTTTCATTTTGAATATTCCGTGGGGTTTTTCCAACAATTACAATCTCCTTTATTTTTTCAGGAGATTTTAATTTAATATTTGCATAATTTGGTATTACAATACTATCTTTATGTGTTTTTAAAATATTTAACATATCATTTCTTGCCTCTTCTGACACAAAAATCAATTTATCTGAAAAGAAAAATTGGTTTTTTATAACCTTCCACATTAGTTTTTCTTTAACCTTTTTTGCCAAACCTTTTAAATTTTTAAAATGATTTTCAGGGTGGTATTCGTGTAAATCATACACAACTTTTTTCCCCTTATTTTTTGCGACTTTAAAAGCCTTTACCGGCATAGAAACTAAAAAATAATGGAAATATATTATGTCATAATCAAATGTTTTTATCATATCAAAAATCTTTCTATCAAATTTTTTAATAGATGAAAAATTATTGATTAAAGTACTAGTTTTTCCAAAATACTTTTTTGTTTTAGCTTTATAAGTCACTGGAACAAAGATTATATTTCCGTTTTTGTGAACTTTTTCGTCATCAAAGGTGAGGTATTGGTATATAACTTGATTGCTTTTTGACAAAAGCTTTACTGTTTTAAATACTCTCTTATCGTACTTTGAATGTGTGTATCCTACAATAAATATTTTCAAAAAATTCACTCCTTATTTTTAAACATCTTCTTTAGGATTGAAACGGAATAATCTAAAATCTCCCCATTAACTTTTTTTGATAACACATAAAATGATAAAATAAATGACATCATCATAAATAAAAGTCCCATATATACGTTATTAGAAATTAAATGGTATATTGTATATAAAACTGAGTTGATTAAGATTGTTAAAGCTATTGCTAATATCCAATTCTTCCATGGAAATACTTCTACAAACTTTATCTTTAATATGTCTTTTATATATTTTAATTGTAAGAATATTGAAAATACAGTTGTCATAACCGTTGCTGCTACTGCTCCTAAGGGACCAAATTTTATTACTAATAAAATATCCAAAACAAAATTAAAAACTAGCGAATAAAGTGCATTGGTTAAATAAAGTTTGCTATTTTTTGTTGCTACAAATACTGAACCATAGACGTATATTCTAAAATACAACATTATTTGGTATATTCTAAAATATTCAACTGAATCTAAATATTTATTTGAAAACATAAACAATATAAATGGTTTTGAAAAAAAGATAAACGTACTTGCTAGCGGAATCATTATTGTTATCATTATGTTTCCCGCGCGTAACCAAAGTTTTTTTATGTTTTTTGTATCTTTTATTTCATTTAATTTTGCCATCTGTGGTATTAATACTGTATATAAAGATGAAGTTATTAATGACAAAAATGGTATTTCGTATGCTCCATTTGAAAATACTGCAAAATCTGTATTATTTACAAAATATCCCACTATTAGTTTATCTACGTTTTTATTCAATATTCCTAACATCGAAGACAGTCCTATTGGTATTCCAAACACTAGGATATCTCTTATTTTTTTTATATTTAAAAATCGAAAATTTATTTCTTTATATGTAAACATTACTAGCAGTATTATCCCCACAAGATATCTCAAAATCATCAATGTTAATATGTTTTGTACCGTATATTTGGATGTATATAATACCAATAAACCTACAAGCCAGAATGTTGTAGGTATTAACGCATAAACTGCAACATTTTTAATCTTATTTAATGCAACTAATACATTTTCTGCTACTGAAGAAAATATACTAAGACTATATATCAGGCCTATAATTAGTTCATTTTTTCTAAAAAAAATCACTTTAAAATTCAAATAAAACAAGTTTGTTAATATTGGTGATATTAACAATACTAGAAAAGATATTGAAAATAACATTGTATACAAATTTATCAAATATTCTTTCTCTTTTTTTGAAGATAGATAGTACAAAGCGGCATTTGGAATTCCAAGTGTAAGTACACTAACTACCAATTGTTGGGATATTACTATTTGTCTGTATATCCCATAATCTGCAATCTCTAAGTATCTTGACAAAATCATTACAGAAATTATATCTATTAACGTTTTTACAAACCTAGAAACTAATAATATAGTACTAGATTTTTTTATGGACACCTATTTTCCTCCATAATCTTTACAATTTAACTTTTTAATTAATTTTGCGGGATTTCCAGCTATTATACAGTTTCCCTCAGGAAAGCTTTTTGTTACAACACTTCCTGCACCTACTATAGTTCTTGGCCGCAAAATAACACCAGGCAATATAACGGAGTTAATGCCTAGCCAACAATTTTTACCAATTATTACATCCTCTTCCGGTGGATGTTCATCTAAATTGCTTAGATTGTGATTTGTGTTATTATAGCTACATTTGGTGCTATCCATGTGCCACTACCAATAACTATTCTTCCATAGCCTGACTGAAAATAATTCCCAAAGGTTTGAAAATTATTCAAATCATTGAAATTAGAACAAAAATACGTTTTAATATATTTCTCATTTTATCACTCCGAAAATTGTAATAACTTTTTTATTCTTTCTTCAGGTGAGGGATGATTGAAATGCCATATTTTATATAACGGTAAGGGATTTAGGTTAATCAAATTTTCCTTTATTATCCTCTTTAAGCTAGATATCATGTATTTACTCCCAATAACTTTTGCGGAAAATTCATCTGCTTGATATTCAAATTTTCTTTGTAAGTAGTTTAATAATGGAAGCATGAAAAATATTAGTGATTCTATAAATAAAAAAGAATAAACAAACAAAGAGTATGGCTGTGAAACGTTAAAAATATTTCCTTTTGCCAGATAGTTATAAACCAAATTTACAAGGTAAAACACAAAGGTATAGAATATCAAATTTAATCCTAGCAATTTTGGGATGTGCTTGTATTTATAATGTCCTAATTCATGAGCTATTATCGCTAAAATTTCTTCCTCAGGATAGTTCAATATTGTATCAAACAAAACTAGTCTTCGAGATTTTCCCATTCCAGTTAAAAACGCATTTTTCTTTTTAGTTCTCTTAGATGCATCCATAACGTATATTTCACTGATATTTATAGAAGCTTTCTTTAAAATATCTTTTATCTTTTCCTTCAATTTTTCATCTTTAAGTGGTGTAAATTTATTAAAAAGTGGTGCCAAATACAAAGGGTAAATTAACAACATCAAAAGTTGAAAACCAACAAAAAATATAGATATCTTCCACCACCAGTTGTTATCAGTTTCAAGTATCCAAAGAAGAAAACTTATTAATGGAATAAATAATATAGCTGTAACTAACAAACTTTTTAGAAAGTCTGAAACGAAAATTTTTGGTGTCATAGTATTAAAGCCGTATCTAGCCTCTATTACAAAATTTCTGTAAATCTCCGTAGGTAAGGAAAGGATTTTGTAAATTATCCAGATAATGCCAAAAAAGAATAATCCTTGCAAAATTAGAGAATCTGTAATTTTCAAAACAAAATTTTCAAAATAGGTAAATCCCCAAAAAATAAAAATCAAAGAGATTAATGTATTAATTAAATTTAAGATTACATTTACCATAGTAACATCTTTCAAATACATGCTTGAGTTTTTTAAATACTCTTCTGAAAACCTATCTCTTAAAACTTCAGGTACTGTTGTTTTGCGTGATGAGTAATTCACGTTCCAAATAGACAAAACTGTATCCCATATAGTGTTTAAAAGAAATACTATCAAAAAAATGTAAAAAAACACTATCTCACCCCTTATACATTAGTATTATTTTAACATCTTCTAATACCGGGAACAATATGTATTTTATTTTTTTAACTGTATTCTTCCAATGATATTATATCAAATGAACATATTTTTCAATTTTTTCATTGAAGAAAATCTTTCTAAGAAAACTATTGGTTCTCTTTTGGGTATTTCGCCAGATAGAGTTCGTCTTTGGATTAAGAATTATCTTTTGTATGGTGAAGCAGAATGTAAAAGAGGTAAACCAAAGAAAGAATCTTTTGAAGAAGAGATGGAAAGATTACGAGCTGAAGAGGAAGGAAATAGTAAAAAAATTGAAGTAATAAATGAATTGAAAGAAAGATTTAGTTTAGAATTACTGTGTAAGATATCAGGTATTTCAAAGAGTACGTATTACCGAGCAATGAAACGAAAAGATAAAGATAACTTAAAGAAGAAAACAAAGATATATACTTCAAATGCAAAAGGATATACGAATATAGAAGAAGAAAGGTTAAAAATTTAATTTCTTCTTTGAGAGTTAGAATATTATTAATGATAATAAAAAGCGGAGCCTTAGCTCCGTTCTTTAGATCTTGACTTACTTTTTTGGCTCCGGCGGAGGGACTCGAACCCCCAACCTAGTGGTTAACAGCCACCCGCTCTGCCTATTGAGCTACGCCGGAACTCCCATGCGCAGTATATATTATACCATATAATCTTTTATTTGTCAATAAGCCTTTGTTTGAAGGCTTTCATAAAAAATATATCATAAAAAATTTTTTAGTCAATGACTTTTTTAAGCATCAATTTATTTAGAGATTTTTTGTTTAATAGTTTGTGTGTTTTAGTTTTGGCAAGTGATAAATAGTTATTTAAAACTTGTGTTTGTTTTAATGAATGTTATATTCGTACGTTATATGGTAACGTTATCTGATAACGTTACCATAAATTTGAAAGGGGAATTTTTATGAAGATGTCGCTGATCTTTTTGCTTGTTTTATTAACACTAAGTTTTTTTCTGCAACTACCATAAAGGTTTTAGTGTGGGATGATGAACTTACTAGAGCAGCTTTAGAGAAACTTCCAGAATTTGAAAAAGAGATATGGATAAAAGTAGAGATGAAGTTGGTACCTTATTAACTTTGGCCTGAAGGAAATTATTATAAAAAACCGGATTTGACGGTGATTTTGGACCAAGTATTTTTTGCTTCTGTGTAGAGAGCTGAAATTATGGGATTGCCAATTAATGGCGATATTTATGTGTGGATGACAAGATATGATTTGATAGAAGAATACAAAGATGAGTTCAAAAAACAATACGGTTATGAAATGGGAATTCCAAAAACATTTGATGAGTTAATAGATATGGTGAAATTTTTGAAAACAAAATGAATTTATGAATTTGCACCATTTACAAAATCATCAGAAGGTTTAACTAGTGAAGCAATGATGATGTTTGAAACATATGGAACAATGCCATTAAAGTTTTATAAAGATGTAGGTGCATATAAAGTTGTTCTTAATAAAAAAAGGCAATGGAAATGTATAAAGAATTATTGAATTATGTCCCGGCGCAAACAGTTATGGGCATTCAGAAAGGATAGCAATATTTAATCAGGGCAAAGTATTTTCAATGTTCCAATGGCTAGCAATAATTCCGGCTCATGAAAATCTAGAAAAATCATTAGTAGATGGTAAGATAATTTATTCAGTACCACCTGTAGGAGATGCGAAGAAAGCAAGTTAGAGGAACTTGGGGGTTGGGCATTCTGAATGTATCTAAAAACAAAAAAGCTGTTGCTGAATTTGCTTACTGGTGACTTCGTATAAAGCAGGTAAAAATTAGTGAAGGTCGGAATGACTCCTGCAAAAGTAGAACTTCTTACCGGTTCAGAACTTGCAAAGGATAGACCTTGGTTTGTTGGAATATTTGAATCTATGAATTATGCTATTAGCAGGCTAAGAATTGAAAATTACGTCTTTATTCTGGAAAGATGCCCTTTATTAGAAAGGTTGTTCAAGCAATTATCTTACTTTTGTTAGGACTGCTTTTGGATCTTAATAGGTTGTGTTCCAAATCTACCTCAAACTGAAGTGACGTTGCTTTGGTTGAGGATTGTTTTTGTATTTTTCCAATTATCTTGCTTGTTTTAGGTATTATAGTTTCATTGAAGCATAAAATAACTCCAGCATAAAAAATTGATGAAGCAAATCAAAAAATTTAGAAATAATGTAAGGGAAGTAGATGATAAGACAAAGAGATTTTTGGAAGAATTAACTGGTCAAAAATTTGATTCGTTGTGTAAGAAATAATAAAAGGTCTAAACATTTACAATATGATAGCTTTCTTTAATACCCGGAGTTGATATCTCCGATTATTTTTTGATTGTCAGAAAGTTTAATTGTGAAACGTTATATATTATGAGTAGAAAAAGAATATTTGAAAAAATTCTTAGTTAAAAAAGACTTATTTTTAGAAATTCAAATTTAAAAGTATGAATAAAATTCTTTAGATTTTAAGTGTTTAGGATAGATTTTTATGAAATTGGATTGAAAAAACTACCTTTTTTAATTGTGGACAATTTTTTGGAAGTTTATATTTTCTAATTGAAAAGCAAAAAGTTTTGATATTAAAATAACATACAAATTATTTTTTGTATATAAACATAAATTGTGAAATGTTCTAAAAAATTAAAAGTACTATTAAAACAGAAGAACAACTATTGAATATATTGAATATGGTATAATTTTAACAAAAAATAAGTATAAAAGAAACGTTATTTTTATATTTTCGGAGGGGTATAGATGAGAATTAAAGTGGGATTTATTTCAATCGAAGATATAATTTTGCCAGTAGGTTTTAACAAATATATTCAAGCGTTGATATACAACCTATTTAGCAATAGTTTGAGACGTTTTGTTCATGAAGAAGGATTTAGAAGCAAAAGAAAATTTTCGCTTTTTTGTTTTTCTTCTATTTTAGAAAAAGGGCAGTATTTTAAGAGAATGAAAGTTTTTAATTTTGGAAAGAATATAAGTTTTTATATTTCATCTCCTGTAACAAAGTTAATGGAAAATTTGGTTTTGAATCTTTTAAATGGGGATAAATATTTTCTTGGAGAAAATGATATCTATTTATCTTCTGTAGAAGTTGTTTATAAGGAGATTGCAAAGGATATTTTGAAAGTGAATGCTTTAACTCCTATAGAAGTTCACCAGACTTATAAAGAAAATGGAAGAAATAAGACGAAGTATTTTGCACCATTTGAAAGAGAATTTTCAAAACTAATAAATTTAAATTTAAAAAGTAAGTGGGAAGCTTTTTACAAAGAGAACTTGGACAGAGATATTGAAATAATATCACTTGGAAATATGAACAAAAGTGTAGTTTATTATGGATTTGGGGATAAAAAATATGTAGTCGAAGGTTGGAAGGGTAAGTTTCTTTTGAAAGGTGAACCATCTGTTCTAGCATTTGCATATGATGCAGGACTTGGTAGTAAAAATTCACAAGGGTTTGGTTTTATTGAATAGGGGGTGAAAGCATGATAAACCAAATGATAGAGTTTTCAAAAGAACTAAGAGATTCCAGATTTTATGATTTACTTGAGGAAAAAGCACAGGATTTAGTTTATGTAATTATCCCTCCAGAAGATAAAAAAAAGTTTTACTTTGTATTAGATGAAAAATATTACGATAAAGTAAATTTATTAGAAAACGCGAGAAAGATAGATGATGTTAATGATGATTTGAGGGAAATTTTGAAAAATGTAAAAGTTTTGACGGCAAAACTTCCCGGAGATGAGAAAGGTAATAAGAGTATAAAGGGAAATAAAGGGACAAATTCATACAACTTATTTATATTCCAAGGGCCCAAACCTAAAAATGGTGATTTTACTAAAAAAATAATGTTAGTTTATAATAGTGAAACATTAAAATCCTTTAAAAATAGAGTTAAAGAAGATTTGTTGGAAAAGTTGATCTTCAAAGGAGACGAAGCAAAGTTTTTATATGAAAAGGTAAATGATATGTCACTAAAGGTTTTTAATAAAGAATACGAAGAAATTTACAAAAATATCTACTTTGTATTTGAATTAGAAAATAAAGAACTCTATAAAGATTTTCATCAAAAATATTTAAAAGAAAAAGTATTTGCTGTTGAAAATGTCAAAGAATATGGAATATGTCCAATATGTGGTAAAAAAGATATTATTTCAATACCCGGGGTTTTTCATACTTTAAACGTGAAAAAGCCGTTTTTAAAGCATTTAGGAAGAAAAACAGAATACAACATAATGATTTGTAAAGATTGTGCCTTTGAACTTACAACTTTTTTAGAAAAATTTTTAAAAAAATTTTCAATATTTCCATTACTATCTAAGAAAAAACTCAGGGAATTGGAAATAAAGTTTTTGAAAAGTAGCGGTGAAAAACTGTCATTTCGAGAGATTTTAGAGCAAGTATTTAAGGAGGTTGATGTAAATGATTTAATTCTCGATTTTTACCTAATAATTTACAAAGATGATTTTGTATATGTCGATTATGTATCAAACTTTAGGTATTATTACAACGAAACAAATATTTTTGAAATAGAAAATTATTTAGATAAGATGTTTGATAACTTTTTAGTGAAAAATTATTTTGGTTCAATAACAATTAAAAATAACTTATTGGCAAAAAACATATATAAATACAGGGAGAATATTTTTGATTTTATTTATAGAGCAAGATATGACTCATTAAGCAAAGAAACAATTGATAATATCTTTTACGATTCCTTAGTTTGTTATTTAAAGGGGCTATATTCTGAGGAAAAAAATTTTTTAAAGAAAATTGAAAAGGCATTTGAAAGTTATAAAAAGCTAAATAAAATCTTTGGGGGTGATTTTATGGAAAAAACGGAAAAGGTAGAAACGGAAGACTTAGAAAAAATCGAAGATAGTTATCAGTACTATTATCTACTTGGAAAGCTTACAAGATTTCTTCTATCACAATCAAAAATTTCTAATAAAACCCATGCTTTGGTTGAACCTTTTATCAATGTAAATAGTTCAAAAGTCATGCTTGAAAGAATTTACGAACTATTTACCAAGTACAAGCACGCTATAAATTTCTATAATGAAAAATTTGATAAGATTTTTGGTTTAATTTTGAATTATTTTAATTCCGGAAAATTACCTGAGAAAGTATCTAAAAATGATAAGTTTTATTTCTTTGAAGGGTATTTTTCATCAAGAAAATTATAGCGGGAGGGATATAGATGTTTACAAAAAGATGTTATGGTATAGTTGTTTTGAAAAGTGAAAATAGTAATTGGAATGCCGATTTTACGAAATATCCAAGAAGACTTCCCGATGAAAATGCAACCATATTTGCAACGGATAAGTCTGCAAAATATGCTATAAGGAAATTTTTCTTAGATTCAGGAGAGAAGGTATTTGTTTGGAGAACGTTTAAAGAAGATGGTAAACCAAGATCTCTTGATGAAACTGATAAATATTGGCAAGAAGTATTAAAAGATGAAATAAAATGGATTATTCAAAAGAAGAAAAATAAAAATGGAAAAGAGGAAGAAATAAAAAATATTGACAGATACGACTTTTTTAACAAATTTATTGATGTAAAATTATTTGGAATAACCTTTGCAGTAGGTGAAAGTCAAATGTCAATAACAGGTCCTTTTCAAATAAGTTATGGGATAAATAGATACAATGTTAATATTCCATTTGTTGTTGATATAGCTTCACCATTTAGAAACAAAGAAGGTGACAAACAAACAACCTTAGGGGATGAGATTAAGAACCTAAAGTCTTATTATGTATATGATTTTGTTTTAAATCCAAAAAACTTGCCAGATGGTATGGAACTTACTGATGATGATATATCAAAATTAAAAGAAGCTTTGAAAAAATTTGCAACAAATTTAAATACTACATCGAAGATTGGAACAGAAAATGCTTTACTTTTATTTATTACACTTAAGGAAAATTCAAAGTTGGTTCTTCCAACTATGAAGAATTTAGTTGATGTAAATAAAGATGAAATTATAGACCTTACAAAGATATCTAATCTTCTTGAAAATTATGGGAATGAAATAGAAAACGTTGAAGTATACTACAACGACTCAATTTGTAAAGTTGCAGGAATCAAAGATAACTGGGAAAAGGGTGATATTTTACTTTGAGGAGGGCTAATATGAAAGCCTTTTCTTTTGAGCTTAAAGGAGATATGGGTTTTTTTAAAAAAAATGATACAAATGCAACTGTATATGCCACATACAATTTTATTCATAAATTAAATCTTTTCGGTATTTTTGGAGCAATATTAGGATTAGAAGGATACAAAAGAGACAAAAGTGGAAATTTTATGGAATACTATGAGAAATTTAAAAATTTTAAGGTAGCAATAACACCTTTGTATAATAAACCTCCGAAAAAAACTCTTGTTATATTTAATAACTCAACAGGCCATGCTTCAAGAGAAGCTGGTGGGGTATTGCAAATCAAAGAACAAGTTATAGTTGAAAGCATTGGATATAGAATATTTATACCATGTTTGGAGACATTTACTGATGAAGAAAAAAATGTATATGAAAAATTAGAGAAAATGGTAAAAAAGAATTATTCAGAATATCCTATTTATTTTGGGAAAAACGAGTTTTTAGCATATTTTGAAAATTATTGTTCAATTGAACTTGAAAGGCTTGAATTTGAGGAATCAACCGTTAACTCTCTTGTAAGATTAAAAGATATTGAGTTTTTTAAAGAAAATTTAGATGATATTGAATTATTTGAAGAAGAAACAGATTACATATCTATACTGGAAGAGTTACCATACGATTTTAATGAAAATCATTTGTATCTCAAAGATGTATTTGTTTTCACAAATAAAAAATTAAGGTTAAAAAGAAAGGAAAATTTTTGGAGGACAAATAATGAAGTTATTTATGTTTTCTAAAAATATAGATAACAAAATGGCGCATAAAAATGGAATGTATTTTGAAACTTTTTACGAACATGTAGAAAAAACGGAAAAATATTTGGAACGTATAATCGATAAATTTGATTTAGAAAGGATATTGGGAAATTTATTTAGTGAAATTGGAATAGATTCTTCTCACATTCAAACGATAAAAGAGATAATAAAGTACCATGATATTGGAAAATTAACAGATGAATTTCAAGAAGGTTTGATAAAAGGAAAAATCAAAGTAACGCATAGTGATGTGGGATTTTATACAATAGCTACACTTTTAACAGATAAATTATTATCCGAAAATTTAAAAAAAGATGAATTTTTGTTTTTGTTTTTTCTTTCCACTGTGGTTTCGAGGCACCACAGTGTTTTATTTGATATCGATAAAGTTATTACATGGAATGAAAATAAGGAAAAGTTTGTAAAAGATATACTAGAAAATATTGAAACAATCAATGATAAAGGAGAAATAGTAAAAAAAACAAAGCAAGTTTTTGAGAAGATAAAACAATTGAAAATATATAAAAAGATTGAATTTTATATACTTTATAAACTTATAAATTCCCTTCTTATAACCTCTGATTATCTTGCGACTTTAGAGTTTATGAAAGGAGTAGAAATCAGTATAAATGCGATTGATAAGACATTAAAGAAAGCAATACTTGAAAATATATCTTCGAGAAATATTGAAGGAAATTTCAATCCATATATAGATGAAAATTTTGATAGGTTGAAAGCAATGAAGAAAGAAAATATTTCTGACATTAATACACTAAGAAGTGTTATGGCAGCAAGGGTAGAGGAAAAGTTTAAAAATAGTAATAAGAAAGTTTTTTTTATTGAAATCCCTACCGGGGGAGGAAAAACCAACATTTCACTTCGGTTGATCAGTAGATTGCTTGAAAATAAAAAGAAAGTTTTTTACGTAATACCTTTTATAAATATAATAGAGCAAAATTTTGAGTATTTTTCAAAGTTTATCCCCAAAGAACATATTACAAGATATGATCACAAATACTTGAATGTAACAGATGATGAAAATAAAGAAAAAACATTTACACAAATGCTTTTTTTGAATTTTCCATTTGTATTTTCTACACATGTGGGATTTTTTGATATGTTTTTTAGGAACGGAAAATCAGATAACTTTAATTTTTATCAATTGGCAAACAGTGTAGTTGTTTTAGATGAAGTACAAGCGTACAATCCAAAGTTTTGGAATACACTTTCAAATCTGTTTTATTATCTTAGTAAATATCTAAATACAACAATAATTATTATGAGTGCAACACTTCCGGATTTTACTAAATTTGTGGATAAAGGAAGTTTTGTGGAAGATTTATCTCCAGATGTTGTAGAACATAAAATTTTCAATCGTGTAAATACATTATTTTTGAAAGAAAATCACACCTTTGAAGAAAAAGTTTTAGAGGAGATAAATGAGTCAAAAAAAGTTTTGATAGTGGTAAATACGGTAAAAAAGTCTTACGAGATTTATGAAAATTTAGAAGATAAGATTAACGGAGAAATATACCTTTTAAATTCTACACTTTTGGATATTAGAAAAAAAGAGTTGATAGATTATATAAAGTCATATGATAAAGAAAAGCCATTAATTCTTGTTTCTACTCAATCAATTGAAGCAGGAGTAGATTTGGATTTTGATGTTGGATTTAGGGCATTTTCCATACTTGATTCAATAATTCAAACAATGGGGAGGGTTAATAGGAATGCAAGATTGAGTAGAGCAACGTTGTATTTGTTTGACGATGGGATGTGGAAGAAGATTTATGGAAGTGATGTAAGAAAAAAGATTTTGGAGGAAAATTTCTCAAAATTCAAAAATGGTTCTTTAACTTTGAAAGATTTTTATATGTTAACTATTGAAAATTTAAAGAAGAAAATAAATAAATAAATATACAAAAGATTATTTTGACTATTTTAGAAATTTAGAATTTGAAAAAATAAATAATGAAATGAATCTAATAGAAGGATATAGTTTTTCTTTGTTTGTTCCAATTTCTATTCCAGTGAAAAAAATAAAAAACATGAAAAATCTATTATTTAAATTTAAATTAATTGATAAAGATGATGAATTTTTGGATGGAAAAAAGGTATGGGATATCTTTAGAAATAACGATTTTAATTACGTAGAACATAGGTTGTTTTCAAAGATATTTTCAAATTTTGTTGTTTCTTTGTTTAATTATCGAATTGAAGGAAAGGGTATAAAAGAAATATTAAAAGATGAAATGTTTGGAGAGTTTTATTACGCAGAAGATTACTCAAAATATTACAGTTATGATTGTGGATTAAACGTTGAAAAATTTTTGAAGTTAAAGTCTTCAAGGGAGTATGATTTTATATGATAACCGGAAGTTTAATCCAAGCATATATTGTATGTAGAAGACAAGCATGGCTTCTTTCAAGGCAATTAGTAGGAGATCAAGATAATGATTTCATAGTTATTGGAAGGTTAATTTCAAAAGAGTCGTATAAAAATTCTAAGAAGGAAATAGTTATCGATGGTGGAAAAATTGATATAGTGAAGAAAGAAAGGGGTTTTTTGAAATTAGTTGAAGTAAAAAAATCTTCAAAGATGATTAAAAGCGCAAAATTTCAACTTTTGTTTTATATGTGGAAACTGAATGTTTATTACGGGGAGATAAGAATACCAAAAGAAAAAAAGGTAATAGAAGTTGAAATGACAGATGATAATGAAAAACAATTATTAACTATAGTTAATGAATTAGAAGAAACAATAAACAATCCAAAAATGCCAAAACCAGAAAGGAAGAGCTATTGTTCAACTTGTTCTTTTGAATATTTTTGTTGGAGTTGATAACTATGAAAGAAACTGTTTATATATTTTCTGATGGAACTTTAAAAAGAGAGGACAATTCTTTGGTATTCCTAACAAAAGATAATGTAAAAAAACATATACCTGTTGAAAATTTAAAGGAAATTTATATATTTGGAGAGGTTAATTGCAATAAAAGATTACTTGAATTTGTTGCGAAGAAAGAAATTATGATTTCGTTTTTCAATTATTATGGTTTTTATGTTGGAAGTTTTTATCCAAGAGAACATTATAATTCGGGATTTATGATTTTAAAACAAGCAGAACATTATATAGATAAAGAAAAAAGGCTTTTTATTGCTAAAAAATTTGTTGAAGGAGCGGTAAAAAATAGTTTGAAAGTTCTAAAATACTATAATAGAAGGGGGAAGCAATTAATAAATCATATACATGAGATAGAAGAAAGTTTAAAGGAAACAAATTTGGTATGTAATATTCCTAAGCTAATGCAAATAGAAGGAAGAATAAAAAAGATTTATTATAATGCTTTTAATAATATTATTGAATCAGAAGATTTTAATTTTTTAAAAAGGAGTAAGAGACCACCAATTGATAGAATAAACGCCTTAATTAGTTTTTCAAATTCTTTAATTTATAGCATAGTTTTAAGGGAAATATATTCAACACACTTAGATCCAAGGATAGGATTTTTGCACTCAACCAATTTTAGAAGATTTTCACTTAATTTGGATATTGCAGAAATATTTAAGCCAGTATTAGGGGATAGGGTAATTTTTAGTGCAATTAATAAAGAAGTTATTGGTGTAAAAGATTTTGAAAAAAGTTTGAATAGAGTTTTTTTGAATAATAATGGAAAGAAAAAGATTATTGAGATGTTGGAAAATAAGCTTAAAGAAACTGTAAAAATGAAAAAAATAGGTAAGAAGGTAAGTTATAGAACATTAATAAGAATGGAACTTTATAAACTAGAAAAACATTTTTTGGATGATGAGATTTATACATCTCTAGTTATGGAGTGGTGAATATGTTTGTAATTTTGTATTACGATGTTAATAAAAAAAGAGTTTCAAAAATGCTTAAAACGTGCAGGAAGTATCTAACTTGGGTTCAAAATTCTGTGTTTGAAGGTGAAATTAGTATTTCTAACTTGGAGAGATTAAAAATCGAGTTGGAAAATATAATTAAAGATGAAGATTCAGTAGTGATATATACTTTCAAACAAATGTTTTACAGTAAAAGAGAAGTGTTAGGAAAAGATAAAAAAGAAGAAACAAAATTTATTTAGAAAAATCTGTCGATGTGTAATAGAAGAAAAACTCCGGGAGATCGACAGAAAACAGAATAACATTTTTGTAACTTAGGAATACATTGTGTTAATTATGTTAAATTTAATATGATATAGTTTCAAAAGTATTGCTCTTGAGAAAGAAATATGATAGAATATTAATGGATTCTATGGTTTTTACCTTACCTTGGAGGAATTGAAATTATTTGGTGTGTGTGTATCTATTGTTCTCAGCTGAATGTTTTTACCTTACCTTGGAGGAATTGAAATAATATATATTGGATCCGCATCAAGTAGTGACTTGAAAGTTTTTACCTTACCTTGGAGGAATTGAAATGAATTTGCGCTTTGTCAAGATTGCTGGGAAGAATATTGGTTTTTACCTTACCTTGGAGGAATTGAAATAGAAACAAAACAATTAAACAAACCATCATTGTTATTTTGGTTTTTACCTTACCTTGGAGGAATTGAAATGCCTCTATTTGTGTTAGTTTCTGAATTGCTTTCGTGTTTTTACCTTACCTTGGAGGAATTGAAATTGATGGAACAGTAAGGTTTCAATTAGCCATTCCTGCGTTTTTACCTTACCTTGGAGGAATTGAAATTAACGGCGAAATATGGCGCTCGTTTTGAGTGCTTTTTGTTTTTACCTTACCTTGGAGGAATTGAAATGAAGTTTTAAAAAGTAAGTGTAGCTTATTAAATTTTTTAGCTTTAGAAGAAAATTGAGATATTGGGATTTGATTATTTTACAAATTTATTGATAGGGTTTCGAAGTAGAGAAATAGATATTTTGATTTCAATTGTTTTAATGAGAAAAATATATTTTTTGGGTTGATTTAAAATAATCTAGACAAAACAATGGTTATATTTTAACAAAAGATTTTAGCTTTACTGTTATTATTTTGTTTTAACTTTTGTTTTGGTTGTATTTTTAATTTATTAAAAACAAGAATAAATGTTTAAATTTAAGTTATAAGTATGATAAAATAAAAACGATCAGGTACATGTTGGAAAGGAGGAAGTTGTATGAGACAACGTATTTTGTTTAAGTTGGTAACACCAATAATTATTTTGGCATCTTTGATTATTGTAATATTTATAACTACCTACGTAATAACAACTTCTCAAAAGTTTGATGCGTTGATTGTTAATCTTGCAGGAAGACAACGTATGTTAACACAGAAGATGTCCAAGGAAGCGTTAATAGTTTCGCACGGTGAAGTTAGTTACAAAGAAAAACTTACAAAGACTCTAAAACTTTTTGAGATTACTTTGTACGCATTAAGAGATGGTGGAAAAACGTACACAGATCTTACGATGAAAACACCGGTAAAAATATCGCCGGCGGGAACCGAAAAAATAAAAAAACAATTGAACGTTGTTGAAAAACTTTTCCTACCTTTTAAAGATGTTATTCAGCAGAGAATTCTTAATAGTAACGGTAAAGATCCAGAAGCGATCAAGTATATAATAGATAATAACGAAAAACTTCTTTCAGAAATGAACGCCGCGGTGTTACTTTTCCAGAACTTTGCGGAACGAAAAGTCAAATGGATGAAACATATACAAGGATGGTTGGCAATAACTGGATTAGGTATTGTTGTGGGTTTTATTATTTTGTACTGGAATGTCATCTACAAACCTTTGAAACAACTTCTCCAAGTATCACAAGAACTTGCAAGGGGAGAGGCAGATCTTAGCAAGAGAATACCTGTTATTACGAAAGATGAGTTAGGAAAGATAGCAGATAGCTTTAATAGGTTTATGGAAGTTATTAAAAATGTTGCGGTGTCTATTATGAAAAACACAGATGAAGTAGCTTCTTCTACAAGTGCTCTAAAAAACTTCCTTAATATAGTTGGGGATAAATCAGAAAATATACGTGAAGTTACAGATAAATTTACAGAAGATCTTCAACAGGTTAATGAAATAGTTAATCAAATGGATGCAAATGTTCAGGAAGTTGCAAAATCCGCTGTTTCAGTAGCAGAAGCAGCAACGGAGTTGTCGGAAAATATGAATGAGATACTTGAAGAAGCAGATAGTGGAATGAATATAATAAAAGAAGTAAACGAAAGTATCGATGTGGTAAATTCTGAAACAAGTGAGATGGCGAAAAAATCCGAGCTACTTGAAAAATCGGTCAATGCAATAGGTGAGATATTGAACGTTATAAGTGGTGTCGCAGAGCAGACGAACTTGCTAGCGTTGAATGCTGCAATTGAAGCTGCAAGAGCAGGGGAAGCAGGAAAAGGATTTGCCGTTGTTGCTGACGAAATCAGAAAACTTGCAGAGGAAACTAAAAAATCCGCGGATGAAATTGCTGTAAAGTTGGGAGATATAAGTCACAGGTCCAAAGAGACGGCCAATTCGAGCCGAGAAATGGTGGCCTCTATAAACAGAGTACTTGAGAAAATGGAGGATATGAGTAAAAAATTTATTACTATACGTGAAAATGTTGAAAATGCGGCAAGGAAAGCAGAAGATCTTGCAGCAGTTTCGCAAGAACAGAGTGCATCTGCAGAGGAGATGGCAAGTAGTATTAAGGAAATATCGGGACTTGTCGAGGATACATCGAACCACATGGTCGAAACAAACAAAGCTATCAACGAACAAAGCGAACAAGTTATTTCTGCAAAGAACAAAATAGATTATATCTCAGACATAGTTGCTAAACTTAGAGAAAGTGTGAGAGGATTCAAGGTGTAAATTTTAATGTAAGAGAGCAAATATTGAAAAGTGTACGTAAAACCCAGGGATTTGACATGTCTGTAATAGTGATTTCCCAGTTTGTGTCTTTTTTCGACTTTTGAAATTTTAAATACAACATTCTGTAAGTTTAAAAATGAATTTTTGGAAATATTTTTGTGATATGGGGAAGGTAGATATACTGCAATTGCTGACTAAAGCTATAGATAATACTATTGACATTAAAAGCAAAATATGATAATATAGCAAATGCGGCGGCGTAGCTCAGTGGCTAGAGCAACTGATTCATAATCAGTGAGTCATGGGTTCGAGTCCCATCGCCGCCACCAATAAAGCGGAGCTAGGTAGGCTCCGCTTTATTTTTAAAAGTTCATCCTATTTTATCCATTGTATTTCAAATTTAAATTATTCAATATTATTATCAAAAAAACTAAATTATCTTGTTCAAGTTTTGAGGAACTTATTTGTCTAACTGAAATATAAAGACAAACAAATACTTACAGATTGTTTAAGCCATGTTTCTAGTATTTTCTCAATATATAAGAAACTCCATTGCATATTTTACAAAGATTACATATTTTATTCCAAAACACCTGGAGATGTGTAAAGTATTAACAAAGAGTCAAAGAAAATGTTAAAGAGGAGCAATTGACTAAGGGGGGGTGATGTGGTAAATTAGGAGATGCGTGGTTAGGGAGGTCATTGAAAAATGGATAGCAGCGCAATGGAAGAGAAGGAAGAGCCTTTCAGATAGAGCTGGAGGGTTTGATCCTGGCTCAGGGTGAACGCTGGCGGCGTGCCTTACACATGCAAGTCGAGCGGGGCATCTAGTGGACTCTCTTCGGGGAGGAAGCTAGAGGGCCTAGCGGCGGACGGGTGAGTAACGCGTAGGTTACCTACCCCTCAGAGGGGGATAACTGTGGGAAACTGCAGCTAATACCCCATACGTTCCCGAGAGGGAAGAAAGGGTGCGTTAAGCACTGCTGAGGGATGGGCCTGCGCCCCATCAGGTAGTTGGTGAGGTAAAGGCTCACCAAGCCGGCGACGGGTAGCCGGTCTGAGAGGATGGCCGGCCACAAGGGCACTGAGACACGGGCCCTACTCCTACGGGAGGCAGCAGTGGGGGATTTTGGACAATGGGCGGAAGCCTGATCCAGCGACGCCGCGTGCGGGAAGGAGCCCTTCGGGGTGTAAACCGCTGTGGTAGGAGACGAATAAGCTAGGGAGTGGAAAGCCCTAGTGATGACGGTATCCTACTAGAAAGCCCCGGCTAACTACGTGCCAGCAGCCGCGGTAATACGTAGGGGGCGAGCGTTACCCGGATTTACTGGGCGTAAAGGGGGCGTAGGCGGCCGTGAAAGTCCGGTGTGAAATGCCACGGCTCAACCGTGGAACTGCGCTGGAAACTACACGGCTTGAGGACGGTAGAGGGAGACGGAACTGCTGGTGTAGGGGTGAAATCCGTAGATATCAGCAGGAACGCCGGTGGGGAAGCCGGTCTCCTGGGCCGTTCCTGACGCTGAGGCCCGAAAGCTAGGGGAGCGAACCGGATTAGATACCCGGGTAGTCCTAGCCGTAAACGATGCCCACTAGGTGTGGGGGAGTAATTCCTCCGTGCTGAAGCAAACGCGATAAGTGGGCCGCCTGGGGAGTATGCCCGCAAGGGTGAAACTCAAAGGAATTGACGGGACCCCGCACAAGCGGTGGAGCGTGTGGTTTAATTGGACGCTAAGCCAAGAACCTTACCAGGGCTTGACATGCTGGTGGTACTGACCCGAAAGGGGAGGGACTCTACCGTAAGGTAGGGAGCCAGCACAGGTGGTGCACGGTCGTCGTCAGCTCGTGCCGTGAGGTGTTGGGTTAAGTCCCGCAACGAGCGCAACCCCTGCCCTTAGTTGCCAGCGGTTAGGCCGGGGACTCTAAGGGGACTGCCGGCGACGAGCCGGAGGAAGGAGGGGATGACGTCAGATACTCGTGCCCCTTATGCCCTGGGCGACACACGCGCTACAATGGGTGGGACAGCGGGAAGCGAGCCAGCGATGGTGAGCAAAACCCTGAAACCCACTCTCAGTACGGATTGCAGGCTGAAACTCGCCTGCATGAAGCCGGAATCGCTAGTAATCGCGGATCAGCCACGCCGCGGTGAATACGTTCCCGGGGTTTGTACACACCGCCCGTCACGCCACCCGAGTTGGCAGCGCCCGAAGATGGGTGATCCAACCCGAGAGGGGGGATACCTATTGAGGGCGAGGCTGGCGAGGGGGGCGAAGTCGTAACAAGGTAGGTGTACCGGAAGGTGCGCCTGGATCACCTCCTTTCTAAGGAGAAAGAAGTAGCGCTGCTATCCATTTTTGAGTGGCAGAGGTCATTGAAAAATGCATAGGGAGAAGTAGAGGTGAAGGTATTAAGGGCACGCAGTGGATGCCTAGGCGGCAGGAGGCGAAGAAGGGCGTGGCAAGCTGCGAAAAGCCCGGGGGAGCTGCAAGCGAGCGTAGATCCCGGGATACCCGAATGGGGGAACCTGGGTAGCTGAAGAAGCTACTCACCCGAGAGGGAGCGAACCGGGGGAAGTGAAACATCTCAGTACCCCGAGGAAAAGAAATCAAAAGAGATTCCCTGAGTAGAGGCGATCGAAAGGGGAGGAGCCTAAACCGGCGGCGGGAGCTGTCGGGGTAGTGGGACAAGTCCGGGCGTAAGCCGGGGAGTAAAAAATCCTTACTCTAGCCGAATGGTCTGGGAAGGCCAACCGGAGAGGGTGAAAGTCCCGTAGGCGAAAGGGTAAGGACTTCCTGGGGCTTGATCCCGAGTACCACGGGACACGAGGAATCCTGTGGGAATCAGGGGGGACCACCCTCCAAGGCTAAATACTCCCTGCCGACCGATAGCGAAACCAGTACCGTGAGGGAAAGGTGAAAAGCACCCCGGAAGGGGAGTGAAAGAGACCTGAAACTGCGTGCCTACAAGAAGTCGGAGCCCGAGGGGGTGACGGCGTGCCTTTTGATTAATGAGCCTGGGAGTTGTCGTACCTGGCGAGGTTAAGCCGTGGGAGGTGGAGCCGAAGCGAAAGCGAGTCCGAAAAGGGCGAGCAGTCAGGTACGGCAGGCCCGAAGCCGGGTGAGCTACCCATGGCCAGGGTGAAGGTAGGGTAAAACCTACTGGAGGCCCGAACCGGTGGATCGTGAGACATCCTCGGATGAGCTGTGGGTAGGAGTGAAAAGCTAACCGAACCCGGTGATAGCTGGTTCTCCCCGAAATGCATTTAGGTGCAGCCTCAGGTGGTCTGTACTGGGGGTAGAGCGCTGATAGGGCTAGGGGGGCGACCTCCAACCCCTGTCAAACTACGAATCCCGGTACACAAAGCCTGGGAGTGAGCCTGTGGGGGATAAGCTCCACAGACGAGAGGGGAACAACCCAGACCGTCGGCTAAGGGCCCGGAGAGATGGCTAAGTGTGGAAGGATGTTGTGCGTCCCAGACAACCGGGATGTTGGCTTAGAAGCAGCCATCATTTAAAGAGTGCGTAACAGCTCACCGGTCGAGACGCACAGCGCCGAAAATGTAACGGGGCTGAAGCCATCCCCCGAAGCCGCGGACCAGCGTAAGCTGGTGGTAGGGGAGCGTTCCGCGATAGGGAGAAGGCAGACTTGTGAGAGCTGCTGGACGAAGCGGAAGTGAGAATCCAGGCATGAGTAAGCGAGAGGAGAGTGAGAATCTCTCCCCCCGGAAGCCTAAGGGTACCTGGGGAAGGGTCGTCCGCCCAGGGTTAGTCGGGACCTAAGGTGAACCCGAGAGGGGTAGCCGATGGGAAACCGGTTAATATTCCGGTACCACCTGTATATCGAAAGTATGAGGGGGGACGCAGGAGGGCAGGCTCCGAGGTCAAGTGGCAAGGCCTTCCAAGCGGTTAGGCGAAGAGGGCAGTAGGGAAATCCGCTGTCTGAGCTGAGCCGTGAAGGGGAGGACCGAATGGTCCAACGGAGCTGATCCCACACTGCCGAGAAAAGCCTCGCATACTGATATACAGGTGCCCGTTCCGCAAACCGACACAGGTAGGCGGGCTGAGAAAGCTAAGGGGAGCGGGATAACCCTTGCCAAGGAACTCGGCAAATTGACCCCGTAACTTCGGGAGAAGGGGTGCCGCGGTAGGTTGAACCCAGGGGAAGGGGAGACCTGGAAACTGGGGGAGGCCGAGGCGGTTGCAGAGGCAAGGCCCTGGCGACTGTTTACCAAAAACACAGGTCTCTGCGAACTCGTAAGAGGAAGTATAGGGACTGACGCCTGCCCAGTGCCGGAAGGTTAAGGGGAGGGGTGAGAGCCCCGAACCGAAGCCCCGGTAAACGGCGGCCGTAACTATAACGGTCCTAAGGTAGCGAAATTCCTTGTCGGGTAAGTTCCGACCTGCATGAATGGCGTAACGACTGGGGCACTGTCTCGGCAGGGGACCCGGCGAAATTTCAATCTGGGTGAAGATGCCCAGTACCCGCAGCTAGACGGAAAGACCCCGTGGAGCTTTACTGCAGCCTGGTATTGGGCTTTGGTGCATCGTGTACAGGATAGGTGGGAGGCGAAGAACCCGGCTCGCCAGGGTCGGGGGAGCCGACGGTGGGATACCACCCTCGGTGTACCGGAGTTCTAACCTGCGTCTGTGAAGAGCAGGCGGGGGACAGTGCCAGGTGGGTAGTTTGACTGGGGCGGTCGCCTCCTAAAGAGTAACGGAGGCGCGCAAAGCTCGGCTCAGGTGGGTTGGAAATCCACCGAAGAGTGCAAGGGCATAAGCCGGGCTGACTGCGAGACTGACGGGTCGAGCAGAGGGGAAACCCGGTCCTAGTGACCCGGCGACTCCGAGTGGAAGGGTCGTCGATCAACGGACAAAAGTTACCCCGGGGATAACAGGCTAGTCTTGCCCGAGAGTTCACATCGACGGCAAGGATCGGCACCTCGATGTCGGCTCATCCCATCCTGGGGCTGAAGCAGGTCCCAAGGGTTAGGCTGTTCGCCTATTAAAGGGGTACGTGAGCTGGGTTCAGACCGTCGTGAGACAGGTCGGTCCCTATCTGCTGCGGGCGTAGGAGGTTTGAGGGGGCTCGCCCATTGTACGAGAGGACCTGGGTGAGGGAGCCACTGGTGTACCGGCTGTCCTGCCAAGGGCATACGCCGGGTAGCTACGCTCCTGAGTGATAACCGCTGAAAGCATCTAAGCGGGAAACACGCCCCAAGATGAGACCTCCCATCCCGAAAAGGGAGTAAGGCCGGTTCGAGAAGAGGACCTAGATAGGCTGGTGGTGGAAGCGCAGCAATGCGTGGAGCCAACCGGTACTAATCGGCCGAGGCCTTCACCTCTACAGAATCCCTATGCATTTTTGAGTGACCTATCCCGGGTGACGATACCAAGGCGGGAACCACCCGGTCCCATCCCGAACCCGGCCGTTAAGCCGCCTTGGGCCGATGGTAGTGAGGGGCTCCCCCTCGCAAGAGTAGGTATCGCCCGGGGTTTTTTTAAAGCAGGCATTCTCGCCTGCTTTATTTTTTTTTTAAAAATAACTTGAATATTAAAACTAGAACAATTCCAAAAAGTACTCCTGAAATTGTACCTGAAAGATCAATAATCACATCATTTAAGGAAGAACCTCTATTGTAATATTGTTGTGTATATTCATCTATTGTAGCTATTAAATTTGGTAAGGATA
The DNA here is from genome assembly GCF_000016905.1 of Thermosipho melanesiensis BI429. GTDB lineage: Bacteria > Thermotogota > Thermotogae > Thermotogales > Fervidobacteriaceae > Thermosipho > Thermosipho melanesiensis. Next base: position 352,309 of record NC_009616.1, on the reverse strand, counting down.
TACCAATTATTGTAGAGATAATAATTCCGTATTTTTGAAATAAAAGATATGTTAAAAAACCTAGAATGAAATAAAGTCCAAAATGTGCGGTTTTTCTAACTAGCATTTCGGCTGGAACGTATTGTGTTCTAAACCAGAGTTTTTTCATGAATAGTTCGATGTTTTTGAATAATTTTGTATTTGAAAAATCAATTATACTATCAATTTTTTTTAGTATCTTAGTAACTAAATTTGACTGTTGAGAAGATTCAACAGGTGTTCGTGAGGAAAAATAGAATATTGTTAAGACCCAAACTACTATTAAAAAAACTAAAAACATTCTTTTTTTCACATCAATCACCATATTTTAAAAGTTTTAGTTTGAGAATAAGGAAGATTATTAATATTATTGAAAAGATTATTGAAAATACTTTTGATTTTAGATAAAACATTCCAAGTGAGCAAAAAATTGTGCTGATTACTGCTGTAAACAATAAGGTTTTTCTTTTGTCTTTTGTTATTCTGAATATTTTATCATATATATGTTCCCTATCACCCGAGAAAGGTGATTTTTCATGTAAAATTCTTCTAAACATACTTGAAAATGTATCAATAAAAAATGGTGCTAAAATTATTAGAGACGCTATAGTATGATCAAAACTTTTTGAGAATGATGAAATTATTGCGATGCCTAATATTCCACCTATTGTGTAACTACCTAAATCTCCCATGAATATTTTTGCAGGCGGAAAATTAAAAATGATGAAACCCAATAAAGTTCCAATTAATGCAATTAAATAATATTTATCATTAGGATATGCAACTGTAAATATTAATCCCACTGTAGCTATGAGAGAGGTTGTTGCACATATTCCATCCATTCCGTCCATCATGTTAACGGAGTTAGTTAAAAAAGCGTAAAATATGGTTGCTATAAGTACCTTAAATGGGTTATCTAAAAAACGAATTGCAACTAAATACCCTATAACAAACTCTAAGGTAATTCTTATCCAAGGATTTAATGATTTAATGTCGTCATACAAACCTAAAATTCCCAAGATAAATACATAAAGTTTTCTAAATAGACTAAAAGGTGTAAATAACAAAAAAGCTCCCATAAAAGCCATTCCTCCTAGATATGGAGTTGCTTTTTCGTGATTTTTTAAGTTTTTATCAGGATAATCTATGATGTTAAATTTAAAAGCAATTTTTCTTAAAAATGGGATAGTGACTATTGTAAAAATGAATGATAGGAGAAAAGAATAAATCATAAACTCCCTCCAAGCAATTTAAAATTATAAAATTTTCAATTTTTTTGATTTTAAAATTAAAAGCAAGGCCCATGTAGAGCCTTGCTTAGATTTAACCATTTAGCAATTATCTAATTGGTTTATCTTTTGTGGCTTCTTCAAGGGCAAGTAACCTTTCCCATCTTCTTTTAATATATTCTTGAAGTTCATTTATGATTTCATCTGCATCTGGTCTTTTTAAAAGATTTCTAAATCTGCCTTGTTTTTCGATAAATTCTTTTACAGGTTTTAATTCTTTAACTTTCTTTGTAACTCTGTAGACTCCTCTTTCAACTTCGTACAATGGCCAGTAACCTGTTTCGACTGCAAGTTTGGAAATTTCCACTGCTTTGTCGTCATTTACCCTCCAAAATCTTACACATGGAGATATAGCGGCAATAAATGATGGGCCATCAAATTCCAGAGCTTTTTCAATCTTTTTAAAGAAGTCCATAGGTTCAGATGTGGATACAGTTGCAACATAAACATTTTCATGGCCTGCCATTATCTCAACAATATTCTTTTTTAATTGTATCTTTCCAGGTAATTTTTTACCAACTGGTTGAGTGGTTGTTTGTGAGCCTGGAGGTGTTGCACCAGATCTTTGGTTACCAGTATTCATGTAACCTTCATTATCGTAAACAATGTAGATAAACTTATGTCCTCTTTCAACAGCACCTGAAAGTGATTGTAAACCTATGTCATATGTTCCGCCATCTCCACCAAATGCAAAGAAAGCATATTTTTTATTTGGATCTACTAATCTTCCTTTTTTAAGTAGAGCTCTGTATGCCGTTTCTATTCCACTTACAGTTGCAGCAGCGTTTTCAAATGCGTTGTGAATATATGGAATATTCCATGCTGTATATGGATAAATTGTTGTAGAAACTTCCATACAACCCGTTGCAAATCCAACAATTGGTTCATATCCCATAGCTTGAGCTGTCATTAAAGCAAATTTTGCAACATTTGGAGCTGCACATCCAGGACAAAGTCGATGTCCCTGAGTAATACCGGGATTTTTATCTGCAAATTTAGTTGCAAGTTGCATTATATTAAAAGCCATTCATTACACCTCCTCATTCTCTAAGTCCAAGGTATCTTTCTTCATCTACGATTAAGTTTCCAGAAAATGCATCCTCAAATGCTTTTTTAATATGTTCGACCTTTATATCTCTTCCACCAAGACCGTATACGTAACTTCCAAGTTGTGGCCTAACAGCAACTTCATAAAGAGCACTTTTTACAGCTTCATATAAAGGAGCTTCAGCACCAAAAGAAGCTGCTCTATCAAGTACAATAACGGCTTTTCTTCCGTTTAATAATTCTTGAAGTTCTGTTTTTGGGAATGGTCTGAAAATTTGAGGTTTTATTACACCAACTTTGTGACCTTCTTCCCTTAATAAGTCTACCGTGTACTTTACAGTTCCTGCAGTTGAACCAAGAGCTATCATTATGTACTCTGCATCGTCGATTTTATATTTATCCAATACATCATATTTTCTTCCAGAAATTTTTTCAAATTCCTCAGCAATTTCTTTAAATACTTTTTTTACATGTTTCATTGCTTCAATTTGTTGTCTTTTGTGTTCAAAGTAATAGTCGTATAGGTCTAATGGACCGTGTGTAACTGGTTTTTCAACATCAAGAAGTGGATATATAACTTTAGGTTCACCAACGAATTTCTTAACTACTTCATCATCTAAAAAGTCTACTACTTCAACACCGTGGGAAATGATAAAACCATCAAAATTAACCATTACAGGTAATCTTACATCTTCATGTTCTGCTAATCTAACTGCCATAATCGTAAAATCATAGGCTTCTTGTGCATTTTCTGCCCAAAGTTGAATCCATCCAGAGTCTCTTTCTGCCATTGCGTCACTGTGATCACAGTGAATGTTAATAGGCCCGGAAAGAGCTCTGTTTGCAACAGGCATTACTATTGGGAGTCTCGAAGAAGCTGCAATATATACGATTTCATGCATTAACGCAAGACCGTTAGCAGCAGTTGCTGTCATTGCCCTTGCACCTGCAGCAGCAGCACCTACTACTGCACTCATTGCACTATGTTCACTTTCAACGGGAATCATTTCTGTATCAGCAAGTCCATCTGCAACATATTGCGCAAAGTATTCAACTACAGGAGTTTGTGGAGTAATTGGATATGCAGCAACTACATCTGGATTTATTTGACGCATTGCATTTGCAATTGCTTGTGCACCTGTTACTGCTTGTCTATTTTTTATTTCTGGCACTTCAAACACCTCCTCAATCTTGGAATTCCGTTTCTGGTTTCATAACAATTGCTCTTTTTTCTTCTGGTAATTTATCATTTGTTTTAGGACATACGTTTGCACAAAGTCCGCAACCTTTACAGTAGTAGTAATTGTAACCCTTCATCTTTGGTTTTCCGTCGACAACTTCAATAACAATTGCTTGATCGGGACAGTAAAGCCAACACATCATACAGTGGATACAATTTTCTGGTTGGTGTACGGGTCTAATAACCCTCCAAGTTCCAGTTTGGTATTCTTTAGCGGTAGCGGGTCTGTCAATTACACCACCAATTGGTATATCTTTCCAACCTTTGAGTTCAGCCATTGCACTTCACCTCCTCAAATCCACGGCGCAATGCCCTTACATTTGCTTCAACTAACTCTTCTGGGAATTTCTTTGAAAAAGCTTTCCTTATTCTTTGCTCGGCACTTTCCAGGGTAATAACTCCTGTAACTTTTGCTATTGCACCAAGCATGACTGTATTTGGAATTCCTCTTTTTAGCTCTTCAAGTGCGATATCTGTTGCGGCTATTGTACAAATCTTCCCTTTCACACCCAATTTTTCCCTGACGTATTCTACATCTTTTACTGTATTTACTATAAATACAGTGTTTTCATCTGTTCCATCAGTTAAAGCAGGTTGTCCTAACATTGTGTCATCTATAATGACAACAACGTCAGGGTAGTCAACGGAACTGTGAATCAAAATTGGTTCATCTGAAACACGGTTAAATGCCTTCATTGGTGCCCCTGTTCTTTCTGCACCATATTCAGGAAATGATTGAACATATTTTCCCATTTCTAAAGCTGCTTCTGCAAGCATTTGAGAAGCACTTTTTGCACCTTGACCGGCTCTTGCGTGCCATCTTATTTCAAAATACTTTGCGGGCACTTTTATCCCTCCTCACAAAAAATTTTTATACCTTGTACATGGTATAGTCGATATCTGGAAATATGTCATCAAGCCATACGTAATGTGAAACTCTTCTCATATCTATTTTACCACTAATGACCATGTTGTACAAATCTAGAAAACGTTTCAAATGTGTTTTGGTTCTGTTAACAGCATAATCAACGCTGGTACGAGTAGTCATTATAAATGCCCAGTCACTTGATTGAGCAAGCATTAATTCTCTGGCCATTTGGTTTAATGCTTCATTTATTTCTTTAGGATTTTTTTCTGGATTAGGGTACATATTTGCAACTTCAGTCATCTTTTCAATAGCTTCATGTAGATGAGGGTAAATCCAATCATTTGTACCGTTTAACCATACTTCATTGTAACCATTTGCTCCCCATGTTGATGTTGCAGGTGTAACTATTTGTATTTTTTCAATCATATCTACTACATCATACGCTTTTAAAGTTCTAATTTTTTTGCTTTTTGATGCAGCTCTCATAAATTCTTCTAAAAAAATGGGACCTTCAAACCACCAATGTCCAAAAAGCTCAGCATCAAAAGGTGCGACAATAATGGGTTCTAAACCTTTGAATAAGTTTAACAATTTTGTTGCTTGTTGTTCTTTCTTTTTCAAAAAATCAATTGCATGTTCTTTTGCCGTGCTTTTGGCATCATCTATGTCGTAGAAATCTTTTTCATTGAGATTTACATTTTTACTTGTTATTTTGTGATATTTTATGCCAGTATTTGTCCTTACTCCGCTAGGATCAATATATGGTTTTATATATTCAAACTCCCTATCAAAACCTATATCCCGGTAAAATTCTCTGTATCTCCCATCACCTGGATAACCTATTTGGGCACTCCAAACTTGTTCGCTACTTTCTGGATCTCTTGCAAATACAAACACGTTGTTTGGAGTAATAACGGGACGGTAAACTCCATATTTTGGTCTTTCATCGGCATACCATAATCCATGTGAATCCACAAAAAAGTATTCTAATCCATATTCTTTTAGATATTTATCAAGACCCGAGAAATATGCAGATTCTGCAAGCCAGATTCCTCGTGGTTTTCTTCCAAGATGTCTTTCATATGTTTTTATTGCTTGTTCTAACTGTGCTCTGATTGCTTGAGGGTATTGTTCCATAAAAGGAAGAAAACCGTGAGTTGCGTTACAAGTGATAATATCTAATTTACCCTTTTCTAAAAATTCTTTAAAAGCATTTAAAATATTGCCTTTGTATACGTCTTTGAATATATAAAGAATTTCTTTAAAATCTTCTAGGTAGAATTTTGCCATTTTGTGTTTTTTTGGATGTTCATTTTTGGTTCTTTCTACTTCTTTTTTGGCAAGCTCTATTAATTTAGTCATTCTTTTTATGTATTTTTCTTGCAAATCCTTATTTGCAAGCATTTCCATTAGTGGAGGGGTAATGGACATAGTAAGATTAAACTTTGTGTTTTCATTTTCAAGCCTTTTAAACATTCTAATAAGTGGAACATATGTTTCCGTGATTGCTTCGAAAAGCCAATTTTCTTCCAAGAAAAAATCATAATCTGGATGGTGAACGTATGGCAAATGTGCGTGTAAAACCATTACCACATTACCTTTTGGCATAGTTATATCCCCCTTCCACTTCTAAGTTTACTAAATAGTTCCCAAATTTGTTCACTCTTATTTTGTATTTCTTCAATTTTGAAAATAGAGCCTGGTATTGTTTCTACTTCTTTTACTAAAACACCGTCGGAAGGAGTTACTATTTTTCTCTTTTTTCTTAAATCAAGCCATTTTTCTCTTGTACTGTTACTTGGTGAGTTTGGTGGAGTTTTACAAACGTTTGATCTAATTAATGAATAAAAATTTCCATCTGGTGTTATATATCCTATTTCTGCTAAATAATCTGCATTAGGTATAGGTACGTTTATATAATAGTTTCTCATATTAGGAGTTATTCTTATTTCAAAAGTCCTATGAGCGTTATTTCCGGTAAATTCTATAAATGTTACATCGTAAATTCTTAAAACAATCCTGTATTCTTTTGGAAGTTTGTTGAGGGTTTCAAATGTTTCTTTGGTATAGTCCCAGTATGCATGTAACCAGTTTGGATTTACTGGCATTAATACTAGCTTATTTTTGTTGTACGATTTTGGAAGATAAAGTTCTTCTTTTGATAATTTGTCTTCTTTTTTTATGCTGTCAGAAGCAGAAGTTGACGAAGAAGGTCTTTCAAGTTTTTTAATTTCTTCATTTTGTTTTATATAACTTTCCAATAGCTTTATAACCTCTTTTTTCTTCATCATTCTTTTGACCTTTAACCCAAGGTTTTTTGCCATAGCTTTTAATTCTTGAATAGTTCTTTTTTCAGATAACCATTCTTTTAATTTTTCAACATTTTCATCAAACATACTATCCCCCCTTTTTTTAATATTTATTTAATTTTTTTCATATGAAATTTTAACATGTTAAATTGATGTTGTAAACAGTTGTAGTGGTATGAAAAAATGTAATATTTAGGTTTAAATATGTCTAGTGCAAATTTTTCACTATATTTCTGACTAAATCGACAGCTGTTTTTGTTGCCGCAATGCCACCTTCTCCTGTTTCACGCAATGATTCTGGTAGGCTTTTGCCCACTTTGTACATTGCGTCTATAACTTCATCAAGGGGGATAGTACTCTTAATGCCACTTAAAGCAAGTTCAGCGCTTGAGATTGCAAGATTTACAATGTTTCCATTTCTTTTTACACATGGCACTTCAACAAAGCCACCAACGGGATCGCAAACAAGTCCCATTAAAGATTTTAGAGCAAGAGCGGCAGCGTTTCCAACGATTTCCGGGTTTTCAGAAAAAAAGTAAGCAAGTCCACCGGCGGCCATGGCAGCTGCACTTCCAATTTCTGCTTGACATCCACCTGCTGCTCCTGAAAGTGGTGCCTTCTTTGAGATGATATTCCCAATACCACCTGAAACGATGAATGAATTTAGAAGTTTTTCATATGGAGGATTAAAAATCACGTGTAAAGCATAAAAAGCACCAGGAATTATTCCTGAAGATCCCGCTGTTGGACAGGCGGCTATTCTTCCCATTGCAGCGTTACTTTCCGATATTGAAAGAGCTGTTACAGTGGCTACATAGTTGAAATTTCCCATTAGTTTTGGCTTATAATTTTTAAATTTGTATGCATTGTCACCAGTGAGTCCTGTAAGTGTTTTTTGTTTTTGTCCGTATTGCTTTTTTGATTCTTCTAATATTGTTTTTAAGATTTTTGAAATTTTCTGTTTAGTGTCATTTGGGTCATAACCATTTTCGAGCATTTCGACTGTTAGGATAACTTCATGTAAAGGCATGGAATTTGCCATTTCAGTTATTTTAACCCATGTGTTCACTTGGTATCCCTCCTAACAAAATAGCATTCATATACCCAAGAAAGTTTTTTGATTTCGGCTAAATTTTCTATGGGTTCATCTAATTCAATAATGGTAAGAGCCCTTTCAAGTAGTGCATTGATTCTCCTAAGATATAGATTTGCTACATTTACTTTTATTGTTTCCAAAATTTTTTCCAATGCTTTGGGAACATCTTTGTTTACAATAACAAGGGTATCGAAATCCCAGGAAAGATTACATGGCACGGAATCAATACTTGTAATTAGTATATTTCCTCCGCCAATTGATGATCCTTCTATTTCATGAGATATACCGTCTTTAGTACATTTTATTCTAACGGTATTTGGATGAACATCTCCAAGGTCGGTAACCTTAAAGGAGTATTTTAAATTTTTTTCTTTAGCAATTTCGAATGCATTTTTTATTTTTGGATCATCTTGTTGTAAGCCCATAATACCTGCAAGTAAAGCCCTATCTGTACCATGGCCTCTATATGTCTTTGAAAATGAACCGTGAAGTAGAAACTGTACTTCTTCTGGTATCCCACCTATTAATTTATGTACAAATCGTGCAATTTTTATTGCACCAAGTGTATGAGAACTTGAAGGTCCAACCATAATGGGACCAAGTACTTTTAAAATGCTCATTATTTTCACCTCCTAATCTTGATTTTATCATCAAATGTGATAAAATTAATATGCCTTGGGAGGTCGTCTAACGGCAGGACTGCGGACTCTGGATCCGCCAGTGGTGGTTCGAATCCACCCCTCCCAGCCAAAGAAATAGCCCCTTTCATGGGGCTATTTTTTCTAATACCTCAAAGATTTTTTTATCAAATTTTCCTTTTTCACTGTCGTTTTTTAGTATTGCTAAAACTTTTTCTTTTGACCAAGGTTCTTTGTATGGTCTTTTTGCCGTAAGTGCATCGTATACATCAGCAAGGGCAATAATCCTTCCGAAGAGACTTATTTCACCATCTTTTTTTGCGTATGGGTACCCACTTCCGTCTAGTCTTTCATGATGTTCTAGTGCACCGGAAATAATATTTTTATTGGTATACCTTATTCGTGAGAGAATTTCGGCACCAATAATTGTATGTGATTGAATTATCTTATATTCTTCATCTGTTAATTTTCCTTTTTTTAAAAGAACGAAATCTGGTATACCTATCTTTCCTATATCGTGTACAATAGCAGAATATTCGAGTTGTTCTAACAAACTTTCAGAAAGCCCCATTTTTTCACCAATTGCTCTTGAGATTTTTGCAACGTTACTTGAGTGCATGTGGGTATATTTATCCCTCTTATCTATCATAGTTACAAATGATAAGATGATACTTTTAAACAAATTACTCATTTTTTCAAGTTCCCAAGTACTGAGTAATTTTTTTCCAATAAGCTTTGCAAATTCTTCGACAAGCAACGCATCTTTTTTGGAAAAACCCTCTTTTTTATTTAGTACTTCAAGCACTCCTACTTTGTTTTCGCCTGAATATATGGGTGCTCCTACAATATTTTTTGTTTGAAACTTTGCTGCCTTATCTACACCCTTAAAGTGTGGTGCTTTTGTCATATCGTTAAATATTAAGGTTTTTTCTTCCAGAAAAATTGTTCCAGCAATAGATTTCATGGGAACTGGTATACTTTCAATTTTTCCACTTGCTTTCCCAACGGTTGATAGAAATTTTAGGTGGTTATCTTTGTATAGCAAAACTGATGCTGCTTCTGCGTCAATTAATGTACATATATTATCCTGTATTTTTTTTAGCAATGTAGAAAGCCTAATACTGCTGTTTAAATTTGCGGCGATGAATGGTATTCTTTCGAAATCTTCAAGTATATTTACCTCTCCTATTTTTTTGGCTATTGATTCTAATATATCTAGATTAAATCTGTCGCTTAAAAGGTAAAAGGTAATATTTCCAATTTTATGAGTGATTTTACTTTTTTTTCCTTTCAATGTGTTTTTGTATTCTATTCCAAGAATCCAATAAGGTGCGTACAAATGCTCACCTCCAAATTTCTGCACCAAAAATTACATTTTCTACCCATTCATACCCATTCCAACTTAATATTATACCACCAGTAAGTGATTCTCCTACAAGTGGATAGGTAATTTTTATATATGTTGTAGTATCTAAGCTTAAGAATCCGTTGACAAATGGTGTAGGATCATAATAATATGCGGTTACAAAAAGACCACTAAACGCACCGAATGATGGAATTATTACCCTTCCTTCTCCTTCTAATTTGGGATCAAATCCATACAGATAAAATCTACCAGCGGCATATTGAGTTTCAAAATCAAATCCCAAAAGATACCCAAATGTACTATCATTAGACATGGAAGGAAGAGATTTGTTGTTTTTTAAATATAAATAATTCCTACTAAAATAGTAAGGAATAAATCCATCTAGGTGGTAATAGATCCCTCCTGTGATGTTTACAAATCCCAATTTACCGTAAATTCCTGAAAAAAGTCCGTAAGCTATTTTTTCACCATTTTCTATTGAAAGTTCTATACCCAAATCTACATTATCTATTAGTTGTTTTTTTACAAATAGACTAAATGCTGAATTAATAGGTGTTGCTTCATTTATAACATACGTATTACTTGCTTCAAAATCGTAGGTTATAGAGACACCGATTTTGGATGTTCCAATTAATGGGAGATTGTATTTTAATGCAAACTCCCCTAAGAACACGGAATCAGAACTATTGAATTCAAAGGGAAAAATCTTAGATAGTTCATATGGAAGGTGTAAAAATAGATATATTAACTCATTTTCATATGCGATATCAAATGCCTTTGCAGGATAATTATAATAATCGCGTGTGGTAAAACCCATGGCAAGTGATACTGGAAACATGTTTCCATATCTTAATGTAGCACCAAATAGTGATAACGACACAGAATTAATTGTAAATGCATTAATTATATTCGTGCTTGGGCTTGAAGAGGGTAGCCCATAGTATAGTGTTCCTCCAACCTCAGTTGAATATGCTGTAAATCCAATACCTAATGTGATTATTCCAAGGTTAAATTCTGGCGATATTGAGTATATCATATAGTCTATACCATTTTTATTAACCGGTTCTATAGAAATAGGTGGAATTTCTTGTGATTTTGTTTCTTTTGTTTCTTTTTCTTCAGTTTTAGTTTTTTCTTCTTTTTTTATTTTTGGTTTTTCAAATTTGTTTTCTGGAATGGTATTTTTTGTTGGTTTTTCAAACGATGATAAAGAGAATCCTTGTTTTACAGGTATTATCTTGCCATTGTTGAAATAGGCAAAAACCACCCCATCAAATGTAATGATATTTGTGCTACCATCTTTGTTTATTACGGAAAATCTTGTACCTCTTACTCCAGCGGTAACACTTGAGGTTTTAACCTTAAACGATGAACCTGAAACGAGAAATTTTTGTATTATGTTGTAATTTTCTCCCTTTTTTAAATTTAATACTACATCAATTTTTTCTTTGTATCTAAGTTTTTCAACAAATACTTGTGAATTTTCCATAATTTTCGATATACTTCCATCTGGAAAAAGTATTTCAAGAAATGAATTCGACATTGTAAGTATTTCATCGCCCTCTTCTATTATTGTGTTAGTTGTAATTGGTTCCCATACATCTTGTTTTTTTATAGCGACATTTCCAAAGAAATCATTTACCTTTGCAAATGCTTTTGGTAATGTTTTCTCTTCTTTTTTTACAAAGTAAAGCGTAATTTTTTTCTCTTCTTTTGAAGTTTTAAAGACTAAGGTATCGCTCGATTCAATTAGTGGAGCTATATATTTTACATACTCTTTTTCTGTTCCATCAAAGATGATTTCGGGATCTTCAAAGCCACCTAAATTAAATTCTACGTATACCCTTTCATCTGATAAAATTTTTATTCCCACCTCTTCACCTATATAAATCTGTGTTGCATCTGGGATTATAGTTAATTCTGAGAATATTAAAGTGGATAAAGTTAGGAAAAAGAAGATTATCTTTTTCATAACATCACCTCCAAAAATATCATTGTAAATATTGTGGAAAGTGCCCAAGAAATTACCTGATGCTTTTTTAGAAAATATATAGAATATACTCCAGTTACTAATGTGTATATTGAGTATGTAGTTAGACCAAAAAGGTAAAATATTGGAAAACTTCCTCTTATAATATACCCCAATAAATCTCTTTGGTAAATTTTGTTGTTTTTTAAGAAAAAGCTGTATATTCCTAAAAAGTATGCGTTAAATACAGCTGAAATAAGGATAACTGATAATTTTTTTGGAAAGAAAAAGCTATTTGGAGGAATAAAAGTGGTAACGATGAATAAAGATATAAAATGTAATAGTTGATCTATTAGATAATAGGTATGTGATTTAAAAAATGTTTTTTCGTTATTTATGAATTTAATAAGATCTATAAAAAAATGAACAGTTGATAAAATTAACAAACAAAATAAGATTTTCAGGTTAAATCCCCTTCCAAGGTAGAAAAAGACTTGACTTAAGAAAATTATCAATATGTGCACCAAGAGTACCTTGATTTCCTTTTGTTTTTTTGTGGCAATCCATTTTGTTTGAAAAACATAATCACCAAAGAGATGGCCTAAGAAAAGATGAATGAATTTATCCATGTTTAAGCTCCTTTAAAAGTTTTGGATCGTACTTTCCCTCAAGGGAGTCTATTGAGGCGTTATTTTCTATAACTTCAACAACAATCCCAACAATTTGTGCTATTAATGGAACGTTTGTAATTTTTAAAGGACCGCTTCCATCTAATTTTTCATGGTGATATTTTACAACATCTAGTAGTTCCTGAGGAATGTTTTCAATTTTGCTAAGTATTTCGTATCCATATCTTATATGCTTGCCGGTTGTATCTGCTTTATCATCTGGGATTCCTATCATACCTATATCGTAAATCTTTGCACAGAGTTTTAATAAGCTTTCATTGAAACCAAATTTTTTACCTAAATTCATAATTTTTTCTTCGATGATACTTTTTATTTTTTTATCTATGTTTCTCCTTTTTGCTAAAGCTTCTGAAAGTGCGTCAATTGTGTCTGATAAGGTTATGGATATCCTTTTTTGAATGATTAATCCTTCAAGAATGGAAGTTATTGTATCTGAAATAGAAAGAAAATTTACAATAAAATTTTCAGAAACGCCTTTGAATATCAAAGTTCCCAGTTTTCCGGATGATTTACTTTTTATTGGAAAATAAAAGTTATTTTCTTCAAACCTTATTTCCATTACAGAATCAGATAAAGTAATTTTTTCTAAATTCCAGTAATTTTTAAGTAAATCTAGAGATTCGTTAAGGTCATTTGAATTTAAAAGTTTAGGAAGGATTGGGGTAATAAATTTAGGATCAAATACACCAAGATAATTCGATAAAAAGTATATGGAATCTATGTTAATTTCATCGTAAAATTCCACATTGTGATTATTTATATTTAGTTTTAAAAGTAACTTTTTCCCTTTTTTTCCTATATTATCTACTACGATGTTTTTAAACATGTTTTTCACCCTTTAATTTATATAGTTTCAGAGGTCTACTTTTGCCTTTAACTTTGTATTCACCAAGATATTCATATTCAAACTTTTTCTCTGAAAGCTTGTACACATTTTCTGAAACTATTATATTTGCATTAATTTCCCTTGTTAGATGTTCTATCCTAGAGCACGTATTTATTGTATCACCAATCGATGTATAATCCATTCTAAATGGTGCGCCAATATTTCCAACAATTGCAGGACCAAAATGTATGCCTATTCCACTGTCAAGATTTAGTTGTTTTTCTTTGTTAAATTTTTCCAATTCCATTCTCATGTCAAGAGCACATTTTAATGCCCGTTCAATTTCATTGCCATACTCTATTGGAGCACCAAAAATTGCCATTATTGCATCACCGACAAATTTATCTATTGTACCGTTGTATTTGTTTCTAATTACATTACTCATCCTTGTTAGATAATCATTTAGGATTTTAACTAATTCTCCAGGAGAAACTTTTTCAGACAGTGATGTAAATCCTTTTATATCTGAAAATATTACAACGATATTTTTTTCTTCACCACCTAATTCTATTTTACCTTTTTTTACTAACAATTCTGCAACATTATCTGGAACATATCTATATAGATACTCTTTTATTTTCTTTTTTTCCCTATTTTCCTTAATGAGGTTTTTTGAAATATTTGTCGTTGATATTATTAGACTTGAAAGAATTGAGTAAAAGTTATCTACGTAAATCTTATTTAAAAAGAACGTGTATGACATGATTAAGATCAATGGTACTGAGAGAAATGAAATAAGATTTATTTTTATATTTTTAGATTTTGAAAATATAAGTACAAATGTTAGTAGTAAGGACAGTACAATTAGTTTTAACCAAACGGGAATTCTTTTTAACGTATCACCATTTATCATGTTTTCTATTGCTGTGGCGTGTATGTAAACACCTGGTGTGTTGTTAGAAAATGGTGTGATTCTTAGATCATAAAGTCCTTTTGCTGTTGCTGTATATCCAATTATTACTATTTTATCTTTAAACAAACTTTTGTCGAAATTGCCTATTTCAATGTCATAAAAAGAAACTTCTGGAAATACATTTTTCCCATAATAGAATAATCGAAAAAGGCCATTTGAATCAAATGGTATTTTTTTGCTTCCTGTGTAAACATACCTTTCTTTAAAGTCCACAATTAGATTTTTTAAATTGGCATTTAGATACAAAGAGATGGCTAAAATATCCATGTGGGGTAAAAATCCCGAAGAAAGACCTTTTTCTTCTGCCCATTTTTCTTTGAAGAATAACGGAATATTTCTTACCACACCGTCGATGTCAATTTCACCAATTTCATATGTTGCCGATGGAACAAGTGATGAGAATTTTAGAATAGGAGGTCTAACCTTGTAAATTTCAATGGGAGTTATGTAATTTAGATTTTTGAAATTTTTCATTTTGTATATATAGTTAAAATAAGTTGTATTTTTTTCCAATTTTTCTTTAATTTTTTGATTATATTTTTCGTATGTTTCCTTTTCGTTTATTAGATAACTTCCTAAGACTATTTTTTTATAAACAGAAAGAATACTTGCAAGATAATTATCATATTTTGGATTTATTTCATCTTCTTCGGTAAAAGATATATCGAACAATATGACTTTTGCTCCAGCATCAAACAGATTTTTTACCACTTTTCCATAATGATGTCTTGACCATGGCCAAACATCGTTTTGTGCCTCAAGTGATGTTAGAGAATATTCATCTATTCCTACGACGACAACATTTGGGTTTATATTCATTGTACCTCTTAATCTGTAGAACAAATCCATAATCTTTAACTCAAAAAATTCGATAAATGGAAAGAAAAAAAGTGAAATTATATAAAAAATAACTAATAATAGGGACAAGAAAAATAGGATTTTCACATTCTCACCTTCAGTGTTATTTTATCATAAAATTAATATAAAAATACGGGGAGATCAATTTCAAGGTGTATCCCCCCATTTTTTTTACCCCTTAAAAGAACGAGTTTACCCTTTTTTCCGTATGCAATGCACATTTGTTGAGGATTTAATTTGTTTTTTGAGAGAATGGTAAAGTAAACGGAAAGTATATATGGAGAAATAATAGTTACAAAAGTACCTTTGTTTCTTAAAAGATACGAAGCAGCTTTTACAAATGACTCAAGAAGCTCATTTGATGCCTTTCTAGAAATTTCTCTGATTTTTTTGTTTGAGGAAGAAGAAAAGTGAAATGGGGGGTTAAACACAACCATATCAAAGTTTTCTGCAACAAATTGCTTTTTAATTTCTCTGACATCTATGTTAAAAAAACTAACTTTTTTGGAATTATTCAACTCAATAGCCTTTTTTGCGTTTGTGTACAATTCTTTTATGACTTCTACACCGACAACTTCAAGGGAGTAGTATTTTTCAAGTCCAAAAGATACAAAACCAGTTCCAGTCCCAAGCTCACAAGCTTTTTTGATATCTTTTGTTGGTTTTGAATACCACAAAAGCAATACCGATGCATGTGTCGGTTTGTGGCCATCTATGTCAATAGTTTTAATATCTTTACCAAGATTTTTATCAAATGGTGGTAACTTTATCATTGTACAAAATCAACCAACGTTTTTTGTAGTACTTGAGCTGCGGATTTTAACGCAGCTTGTAGGACAGATTGTTGCATGGAAAGATCAGTTAATACCTTTGTTAAATCTGCATCTTGTTCTTTTGAAAGATATTCTGTCATAAATGTATCTATGTCGGTTATCCTAGAATTTACAAGTTCTAAAGTTCTTGAATTAGCACCAATTTGTGCAAAAACCTCCATTGTTGATGTTTCAAGTTGATTTACTTCTTTTAGTGTAATGTTTGAAAGTTTTAAAGAGTTTCCTTCTCTTAATGCTTTAATTGCATCATCCACAACTGTAAATGCATCTTTGCCATTTTCCAATTTAAATACATCGTATACTGTAACACCATATTCTATTTTAAATCCTAGTACATTTATTTTTCTTTTTATATCAGCCTCAGGTGGGGTTTGAATTTTACCGTTTTCAACGGGCTTTAAATCGGATCTTGCACCTCCAAAAATATATTCTCCACCTAATTGTGTATTTGCTATATCTTCCATGTGTTCTTTTAGTTTTTCAAGTTCTTGTGCAATAGATTCCCGTTCTGCAACGTCATTTACTCCATTTGCTCCTCTTACGATTAATTCCTTTATTCTGTGATAAACATTCGTTAGTTCTTGTATAGTTGAATCATATATATTTACAAAATTTTGAGTGTGGTCTACATTTCTTTTGAATTGTTTTAGTTCTCTAATTCTACTTGAGATGTTAGATGCACGTGTTGCAATCACTGCATCATCGCTTGGGTATGAGATTTCTTTTCCTGAAGAAAGTTTGTCGTGTAATTTACTTATCCTATACAGACTGTGTTGTATGTTAAATAGAGTTCTTTCATTTATCATTCCATTAGTTATTCTCATGTTATTACCTCCTATCTTCCAACTACACCTAATTTGTCTATTACCCTTCCTATCATTTCATCTACTGCTGTCATTACACGTGCTGATGCGTTAAAAGCATGTTGAAATTTAATCATATTAGCCATTTCTTCATCCAGAGAAACACCCTTAACTCTTTCTCGTTCATTACTTATATCCTTCATTACTATATCTGTATTATTTTTCATTTTCATTGCCGTTTCTCCTTCAACACCCATTTCCGCAACTATTCCACCAAGGTATTCTGCAAAACTTTCTCTACCGTCATTTAAAATTTTTTCAAATCTCATTGAAGATAGATATTCCATGATTGTTGTATTTGCCTGTCCTGTTGGGTTAAATACCTTTGCATCCCAATTTGTATTATCACTTATAATTCCGTAATCTACTGCTATTGTTTCCGGATTTGAAGAAACTGTGGAATTTACTTTGAATTTTTCAACAAATCTAAAGGGTTCGTTTGTTATTATTTTATCCACAAAAAGTGTATCTGCTTTTGAAAATCTTTCTCTTAATGTTTTAGGTTCGTCAAATGGATTTAGGAAGATGTAATTTTCATTCCAGTCATTTGTTGGATCACTGTCTGCATCGATAAATCCAAGCTTCACAAATAATTCTTCAGGTCCCTTTATAGTTTTGTCAATTTTAAAGTTCATGGATCTTGTACCTCTAATTACAACTTTGTTGTGTGGGGTTATATCAAATAAAATTCCAGTTCCAGCTTCGTTTAGTTTAGCTACAAAATCTTTTAAAGTAAGTTGTGTGGGATCTATTTCAATTTCCGTAGCACCAATTGTTATTTTAAATGGATCAGTCCTGTTAAGTATGTTATCCAAAGTTTCTTTTTCCGTATTCAAGGCCTTGTATGTTTCAATATGCAAATTTGCTTGTGTGAGTAAACCATCAGTGTCTTGAATTTCCAATCTGTTTATGTCAAATTCTTTTGATTTTGTAGGTAAAATCAACAATTTGTTATTATGGATAAAAGCCCTAATACTTGAGGAGAAATTTGCATTTAAGTCATTTGCCAGGTCGTTTAAAGTGTATCCAGAATTTATTGTTATGTTTGCTTCAACACCGTCTATTTTTATCTTGTATGTTCCATCTTGAACATTAAATTCAGATTGGTTTATTACGAATATGTTTACATCTTTAGTATCAAAGCCCATTGTATTAAACATATTTCCATTAAAATCAAGTGCTAATGTGTTCTTTAGATTTGAAGAGCTTGTCATGCGAAGTAAATAGGTTGAACCATTATGTAAAGCTGTTTCGAAGTTAAACCAAAGTCCTGCAGATGAAACATAATTCATAAAATCTTGTATGGTATCACCGGAATTAACAGAAATGGCGGTTGTGTTTAAGGAGCCATCAAAGAAAACTATAGACCCTTGATCGATAAATTGTTTAGTGGTTATATCGTTAACATTGTTTCTATTTGACATGCCGGAGATATAGTTTATTGGCCCACCTTCAACTCTTTTACTTCCCGCTATTCTAAACAATACAGAGTTTTCAATATTATCCGCCTCAATTTGTGAGAAAAAATCCAAACCTGTTACGCTACCGTCTTTGTTGAACCCATCTCTGTGTGTTAAATTGAATTTATCGGTTAGATAGAGAACAAACTCGTCCAATCTATTCATGTATTTTACTATTATCTTGTCTCTTAAATCCAATGCAGCTTTAATACTACCATCGTGTATGTCAACTTTTGAATTGCTTACAAAAATTTCTTTAAAGCCTTTTCCATAAGGTCTTTCTAGTGCTCTAAGTTTATTGATGTCACTACCGGTAAGTACAATTTGATCTCCTATTCTAAGCGTAATTTGACCTGATGCATCTTCTGTGTAATAAATATCTGCAAGTGTGGATAACTCATCTAAAATTCTATCTCTCTCATCTAGCAAGTCGTTAGGTGTAGATTTTAACGCAACCGACAGTCTTACTTTTGCATTTATATCAGCAAGTCTTTTCACCATGGAATTTATCTGTTCAACCCTTTGCGATATTTCATAATCAAGGTCTTCCCTAAGCTGTTCAAGTCTGAAATACAAATCTTTTATATTTTTCACAAACTCTTCTGCTCTACTTACTAATTCCCTTTTTGCAGCACTATTGGTTGGATCTGTAATAATTTCTTCCATACCTGACCACATGGAATCAAATAAATATCTAATTCCTGAGTCTCCAGGTTCCGCCAAAAGTTGTTCTATAAAATGAAGATTTGAAGTAATCGAATCCCAATAGTTGTATTTATTGTTAACTTGCCTGTATTGGATGTCTAAAAACTGATCTCTTATTCTTTTTATATCTTTTACCTTTGAGCCAGTTCCAATTTGTAGTGGAACAGAAGGTTGTGTCAGCGTTGTTGCTGGTATAGGAGGCATTGTACGGATTATAGGCACCTGTCTTGAAAAACCAGGTGTATTTGCATTTGCTATATTGTGAGATACAACGTTCATTGCAAGTTTACTTGTATAAATACCCAAAAGTCCGGTGTTTAACGCACCAAATAGACTAATATCTGGCATTTGACCACTCCTTAGTAGGATTTGTTAAATAGATTTGCATTACCTTTATCGTATCCGTTTTTTGAATAGGTAGATGTAGTATTATTTGAAAATAAAGATTTAACAAATTCAAAGTAGTTATTTTCAAAATCCAACATCTCTTTAAAGTTTGTCATTACTAGAGAAAGTTCGTTTAATTTTTCTACAAGTTTTGCCAATAAAAACGATAAATTTTTATCGTTTTGGCTATTAACGTACTGATAAATGGAGGGGAATCCCGATTTTCTTACTTTGTCTGTTAGTAACTCCTCTAGTTTTTCAAATTCAAACGAATATTCCTCAACACATGCTATGTTTTTTGAAAGTTTTTGTATTTCTTTTTTTATTAATGATGTTTGTGCATCTTTAAAAGATAAAATTATTTTATCCAATAATTCAATTTGTTTTTCTAGTATTTCTTTCATTTTTTATCCTCCTAATATGGATTTTGCAATTTTTTCTGGGTCAACCTTAAATGTGCCATTTTTAATAGCGTCTTTTAGTTTATCAACTAATTCTTGCCTTACTTCGGGAATTTCCTTGGCATCTTTTAGTAACTTTTTTATTTCCAAAGAAGAGGAAAAGTCAGAAGCTTTAAAATCCTTCCTATTTATTTTTTCTATATGTTTCTTGTTAATTCCTTGAATGTATCCATATCCACCTATTTTTTTTATATCCATTATCACACCTCCCAAATATTTATCGGAAAAATATGAAAAAACTAAAAAAAAAGATCCTCCGCAATTGCACTGAACCCAAGGAAAGGGACGAAATAAAAAACACCCCCGGAAGTGATAAAATCTTTTGGGGGTGTTTTTCATTGACGAAGAAAGGGCAAAAATTCAAAAAGTATCCTTCTGAGCTAAAATATCAGGTTGTTAAACTTTTCATTGAAGAAAATCTTCCTAAGAAGACTATTGCTTCTCTTTTGGGTATTTCGCCAGATAGAGTTCGTCTTTGGATTAAGAATTATCTTTTGTATGGTGAAGCAGAATGTAAAAGAGGTAAACCAAAGAAAGAATCTTTTGAAGAAGAGATGGAAAGATTACGAGCTGAAAATGCTTATTTAAAGCTTTTGATGAAAAAATTCTTGAGGAAGGAAATAGTAAAAAAATTGAAGTAATGAATGAATTGAAAGAAAGATTTGGTTTAGAATTACTGTGTAAGATATCAGGTATTTCAAAGAGTACGTATTACCGAGCAATGAAACGAAAAGATAAAGATAACTTAAAGAAGAAATCAAAGATATATACTTCAAATGCAAAGGGATATACGGATATAGTAGAATAACAATGGTATTAAATAGGAAAGGAAGGAAAATAAATCACAAGAAAGTATATCGAGATGGGGCTGTATGCAAGAATAAGAAAAAAGAATCACATACGCAAATTAACAAGCACAATATATAGCAGATAACAAACTCAAAAGAAACTTCAAAAGCAAAAGACCGTTTGAAAAGTTTGTAAGTGATATAACACAAATAAAAACAATTGATGGAAAATTGTATTTGATAATAATTCAGGATTTGTATAATAATGAAATAATAGAATATTCAATAGGTGAAAATAATAATCTGTAACTAGTAGATAATACAATAAAGAGATGGTTAAAAAGTGGGAAATATAGAAAAGGAGGTATATTACATACAGATAGAGGATTTTAATACACACATATGTTGACAGCAAAGATGTTAAAAGAAAAAGGAATAATCCAAAGCATGTCAAGAAAAGGTGTACCACAAGACAATGGACCAGCAGAAAGTTTTTTCAGTCATCTTAAAGAAGAAGTAGTAAGAATAAATGGGGAAAAAACAAAAGAAGAATACAAAAAGCTAATAGAAGAATATATACGATTCTACAATGAAGAAAGATACCAAGCAAGATTAAAAAACATGGCTCCGGTGGAATACCGAAACCATGCTGTTTGAAATGTGTATAGTTATTTTTTTATCTGTTTTACTTTCGGGGGTAAGTCCACAATTTGCGGAGGATTAATATATTTAGAATTTAAATTTTTGAACTTCATCGTACAGCTTTTTAGAGATTTCAGATAGTTCATCACCTGCATTCTTAACTTCGGTAGTTTTTTCAAGTTGCATTTTGGCTGTTTCGACAACTGTTTCCATTTTTTCTGCAACACTTGTTATATTTCTACTTGCAACATCCATGGCACTTGCCATTTCTTCTGCTGCAGCACTTTGTTCTTGGGCTATTGCGGCTAGATTTTCAATCATTCCTGAAATATCAGAAATTTGCGCTAGTATACCTCTGAGGTTTACTGTTACATTCTCACTTTCTTTACTTGCATTTGTAACAATTTCAACCATGTCGTCTGTTTCTTTTCTCACAGCTTCAGAACCATTTTGTATGTTTTTTAAGATTGAGGTTATTTTATCCGTTGCAATCTTACTTTCCTCTGCCAATTTTCTAATTTCGTCTGCAACAACGGCAAAACCTTTTCCTGCCTCACCTGCTCTTGCTGCTTCTATTGCAGCATTGAGTGCAAGTAAGTTTGTTTGTTCTGCGATACTGGAAATGGTTTCAACAATTTCTCCAATGTTTTTTGCATTATCTGATAGTAAATCAACCTTTTCTGACATAGAAAGGGATTTATCCATGATATTATTTATGATTTTATTAATTGTATCTATTGCTTTTTCACTATTTTTAGCTGCGTGTGATACTTCTGTTGCTTTTTCAGTTAAATCTTGAGATGTTTTAGAGACATTTTGTGCACTTGCTGCAACCTCTTCCACACCACTTGTTGTTTCTTCAATTGCAGATGAAGCATTTTGAATTTCGTAATTTATTTCTTCGATGTTTTGGGTAAGTGTTGTAACTTCTTCTTCCTGTGCTTCTGAAAGTGCTGAAAGTTTTTCTGCATTTTTGTTTAGTTTTACGGAATTTTGGTTAACTTCTGATATTAAATTTGAAAGATTATCAAGTGCTTTGTTTAGCTCATTTGCCATATGTCCAACTTCGTCTTTTGAGGTTATAACTGCTCTATTTGAGAGATCGCCTTGTCCTACTTTTTCAATTATTTCAACGAGTTTGTTTATTGGTTTTACAATGGAACTTCCAGTGATTGTACCAAATACAAATGCAATAGTAATAGCAATTAATGAGATGATAATAAGTACTATCATAATCTCGATGGCTTTTTTGTTAACCTCACTTTGAAGTGCAACAGATGCGAATATCCATCCATTTTCCGTTTTAGAAAATCCAACTACTTTCTTTACGCCTTCATATTCATATTCAATTGCACCTTCTTGTTTGTCTTTTATCTTTTTAAACCAATCAAAATTTGCCACACTTTTTCCAATTTTGGAGTTGTCAGAATGGAGTAATGTTTTTCCATCGCTTGATAAAAGATATGAATAACCGTCTTTTCCATATTTAGCTGATAAAAGTTTTTTTGCAAGATCTGATGCTTTAAAGTCTATTGCCACAACTCCGTTGATTTTACCGTTGACTACAACAGCTTTTGCAACTGTTATAACTATATCACCTGTTGATGCATCTGCATATGGTTCAGTGATAACCACATTTCCCTTGTTTTTAACGGCATCTTTGTACCATGGTCGTACTGTTGGATCATAATCTGGTGGAAGGTCATCACTTTCAGGATAAATGTAGAATTTTTTATCGGAAAGTCCCATATATATCCAAAGAGCATCGGGATATTTTTCTTTTATATTTTTAAACGTTTTCATCATCCAAGTAACTTCATCGTATTTATTTTCATAAGCACCCATTACATTTGCATCAGTTGAAAGAAAATCAACAAGGTTTATATACCCTTTTAAAAAGTTATCTAGGTTTGAAGAACCTTGCCTGGCAATGGCTTTTAATGATTCCATTCCAAGTTCTTTCCCAACTTGGAATGAATTTACTATAGCTACTGTTGAAATAATCACAAGAGGAACAACTGATGCTAAAATAATAAGTAACCACAGTTTAGATTTAATGGACATATTCCTAAACATAAATAACACCTCCTAAAGTTAAATTATTTTTAACTTAATTGAATTTTACATAATAAATTTTACCATAAAAATAAAAAAAAATAAAAAATTATTTTGTGTGAATATCAATTTGTGTAAATGGAATTTCTATATTATGCTCGTCAAAAATCTTTTTTATTCTCATTGCAAGAGCATTAACCGCATCAAAATATGAATTTCTTTCTACCCAAAAGTATACTGTAAAGTCAATTGAACTTGAACCAAATTGTTTGAAAGCTATAAAGTTACTAACACCATCTTTTACAACAAGTGCTTCTTCATCTATGGCTTTATGTAACAATTGTATTACGGTTTCAAGATTGCAGTCATATGATACACCTACATCCATGGTTACTCTTCTTACTGGACCTGGCCAGAATTTTGTTACTGTTCCACTCCAAACATTTTTGTTGGGAATAAGAACCAATTTTCCATCAAATGTTTTTAAGTAACTGTGGTTGATTTTTATCTGGTCTACTATTCCGCTTATTCCGTTAACGTCTACAACTTCTCCTTCAAATAATTTTCTTGTTGTCATAACTAGTATACCAGATACAAAGTTTGTAAGGGGTTCCTGCAATGCAAGTCCAATAATAATCCCAGAGATTCCAAGTCCAGTAATGTAAGGTAATAAATCAATATTCCAGATACTTAAAAGTACTAATATTGCAAAAACAGAAACAATTAATCCAATGAAAAAACGTATCGTCTTTGGAGCTTTTACGTCTTTACCAAATGCCTTTAAAGATTTTTGTATAAATTTATCTAAATATTTGTATATAAAATACGAAAGAATTATAGTAATAGTTGATAGTATAATTTCATTCCACAATTCTGTTGATAAAAAAGTTTTCATTGTTATCACTTCCTCAAGAATTTATAATCAAGTTTCATGGCATCTCTTACTTTTTCCATGGTTTTTCTTGCAACATTTCTTGCTTTTTGATTTCCATCGTTTATAACATTCCTAACATAGTCATCTGTTAATGTATTATACCTGTCCCAAATAGGTTCCAGTTTTTCTTTCATATTTTTTAGCAAGAGTTTTTTGCAATCTACGCAACCAATTTTTGCGGTTGTACACCCATCTTTTACCCATTCAGCTTCTTCATCACTTATTCCAAAAGCTTTGTGATAATTCCATACTGGACAATTTTCGGGATTTCCAGGGTCTGTTCTTCTTTTTCTTGCAGGATCAGTTACCATAGGCATGACCATCTTTTTTAAATTTTCTTCTTCTGTAATAAGTGGTATGATGTTTCCATAACTTTTGCTCATTTTTCTGCCATCAGTTCCAAGAAGTTTTGGAACCTTTGATAGAATAGGTTGAGGTTCTGTAAAGACTTCTTTATAAAGATAGTTAAATCTTCTTGCAATTTCTCTTGTAAGTTCAATATGATAAACTTGATCTTCTCCCACCGGTACTCCTTCAGCAAGGTAAATGAGTATATCAGATGCTTGAAGAACGGGATATATTAAAAATCCAGCGTTTGATAAATCTTTATCTTTCAATTGTTGTTTTATTTCTTTGTATGTTGGAACTCTTTCAAGCCTTGATACAGAGACAAACATGGAGAACAAAAGTGTAAGTTCTGCATGTTCCTTTATTTCTGATTGGATAAATATTGTAGATTTTTCTGGGTCAATTCCCACAGCAAGGTATGATTTAACAAGTTCAACAGAATTTTTAACTATTTCATCTGTTTCGTTATAATGTGTTGTTAGAGCATGCCAATCTGCTACAAAGTAAAAACATTCATGGCCTTCATTTTGAAGCTTTACCCAAGACTGTAATGCACCAAAAAGGTGTCCAATATGTAATTTACCTGTTGGTCTCATTCCGCTTAGTATTCTCATCTTATTACCTCCTACCTTTTTTTCCATCTATATATTCGTGTATTTTTTTGAGGCGTTCTACTACCATGTAATTAACTGTACCTTTTGGATATTTTCCCTTTGTATTTAATTTGCCCGCCTTCTTGTCCATTAGTAATTCAATTGCTTCATCTACTGTCTTTACCGTCCAAATGTTAAATAATCCATTTTTTATATCGTTTAATATTTCATCTTTTAATACGAGGTTTTTTACGTTTGCCTCTGGGATAATAACTCCGTGAGAGCCATCTAATCCCCTGTGTTTGCATAATCTGTAAAATCCTTCAATTTTTTCAATTGCTCCACCTATTGGTTGCACTATACCATGTTGGTTTATGGATCCTGTAACTGCAATTGATTGTTTTACTGGTATGTTTGAAATTGCTGAAATAATTGCAACTGTTTCGGCCAGTGAAGCACTATCACCTTCAACCATACCATATACTTGTTCAAAGCTTATCGAAACACCAATTGAAAGAGGAAATTCGGTTGCATATTTACTACCAAGATACCCCATTAATGTTAATACAGCTTTGCTGTGTATATTACCGCTTAAATCTGATTCTCTCTGTATATCAATAATTCCAGAATTACCTACATATGTTTTTGCAGTGATTTTTACCGGCATACCGAATGAAAAGTCACCAAAATGACTTACAGTAAGTCCATTAATTTGCCCGACAACCTTTCCATGTGTTTCAATCATAATTTCGTATTTTTTAAGTGATTCATCGTATTTATCCATTAAAAGCCTTACTCTATTTTCTCTTTCTTTTATCGCATCTAAAATATCTTTATCAGTAATCATATTTGAATTTCTTAACTTTGAATGATAATCTGCTTCTATTATCAAACTTGCAATTTCTCCCATTTTCATGGAAAGTTTTTCCCGGTTTTCTGATAATCTCATAGAGTACCAAATTACCCTTCTAAGTGCTTTTGAATCAAGAGGATTCAATCTATTGTTTTCAACTACACTTGAAATGAATGAATAGTATTGTTTTATATTTTCTTTTGTGGTGTCCATCTCCCAATCAAATTCCACTTTTACCTTAAAAAGCTTTTTGAAATCTTCATCGTATTCGTAAAGTAAATAGTAAAGGTTGGGTGTGCCAAAAATTATTACCTTTAAATCCAATTCAACAGGTTCTGGTTTTAGTGTAATTGTTGGATTTAGACCGTATGCAATGTCAATATTTTCTATTGTTAGTTTTTTTGATATTAAAGTTTTTTTTAATTTATCCCATACATATGGAAATTTAAGAAGATCTTCTGCATTTAATATAAGATATCCGCCGTTTGCTTTATGTATTGAACCACTTCTTATCATGGAGAAATCCGTGTACAAAACTCCTGATTTTGATATGTATTCTACCTTTCCAAAGAGATTTGGATAGGTTGGATTGTTTTCAAAAATTACAGGTGCACTTTTTCTATTAGAATTATCAACTAATAGATTTATTGTTAGGATGTGTTTTATGTAATTTTTCCATTCTTCAAAATTTTTAATTTTTACACTTTGTTTTACAATATGGTCTTTTAACTTTTCAAAATAGTCTATTAGCTTTTCCGAATATCTAAATTGTGATTTTAACTCTTCAAATGATGATTCTATAGAAAAGAGGGTTGCGTATCTATCTAAATCGTTGAATTTTTCTCTATAGATACTATCAATTTTTCTTAATTGATAAATAGCTCCGGAAATCAGATGTTCTAGTTTTTTCACATTTTCTTCATAGGTTTGTTTTATTTCCTCTGGAAGTTTTTCAAATTGTTCTTGTGTTAAAGGTTTACCATCTAATTGAGGAGCGTAAACGATGCCAGTAGGCGTTAATTTTACTATGAATCCTAACCTAATGGCTTTTTTCGATAATTCTTGGAGAATTTCTTCTTTTTTTTGTTCGTATTCATTTTCTAATTCTTTCTTTTTTTCTTCATATTCTTCACTTTCAAAGGTTTGTTGTATGTTTTTAAAGATATCTTCTGAAACATTTTCAAGTTTTTCTTTTAGTTTTTTCCCTTCACCAGGCGGAAGTAATATTGCTTTAGCTGAATAAGGTTCATCAAGGTCAATTGTATATATTAAATCATAATATTTTTTCTTAAGTTTTGAAAACCTTTTAGCAAGGGAGATTGCAAAAGATTTTCTTCCGGTACCACTTGGTCCTACAACAAAGATATTGTATCCATCTTTATTCATAGAAAGGCCAAATTCCATGGCCTTAAATGCGTTTTCCCTTCCAATAAATGTTTCACATGGGCTTATGTTTTTCGTTGAAGTTACCTTTGGAAATAATGAACTTTTTATTGTTAATTCTCTAAATGTTAATTTCTTCATATTCTACCCCCCTTGGTACAAAGTTGAAATCTCCTTCTCTAAAGGAAATGCCATATACTGCACTACCGCTTCCTGTTAACGTTGAAACAATGGAATTTTTCTTTAATTTTTTAATATTTTGTGCAATTTCTCTGTTTTGTTTTGCTATAACCTTTTCAAATATATTGTATGTACATCTTTTTATTTCGTCGATATTTCTATGGTAATATGCTTCATAAAGAGCATATGGAGAACACGGTGCTTTGTTGAATAATGTGGAGTTTAAAAGGTTATATGCCTCTTTTGTTGAGATCCCATTTGCCGTTATTAATTTAACGTAATATCCCAACAACGGGGGCAATGGTTCTATAATTTCTCCCTTACCTTTAACTACCGCTGTTCCCCCAATTAGGAAAAACGGTACATCACTTCCTATTTTTGCAGCTATTTTTATTATTTTGTTTTTTGGTATTTTTAGTTGGTCTGATAGATAGAATAACAGAGCTGCAGCATTAGAACTTCCTCCACCTAACCCTGCCTGCATGGGAATGTTTTTTTCCAGTACTATTCTAAGTCCAAACTCAGGTTCCTTAAAATTAGAAGAAAATACATCCCAAGTTTTATACAGAATGTTGTTTTCAATATCAACATTAGTCTTTATTTCAAGTCCTCTATCTATTTTTGTAATTATAAGGCGGTCGTACAAAGAGATATTTTGAAATAACGATAAGATTTCGTGGTACCCATCATCCCTTTTTTTTGTAACATCAAGAAAAAGGTTTATTTTTGCATATGATCTAATGACTGCACCACTACTTTGCTCCATCCTTCCATCTCCTCAAAGTATTTACTTGGATTTTCTGTAAAAAGTTCTATAAATTTTTCTTTTTCCATTAACCCAAAATATTTTACATCTGCTATGTAACATAATCCAACATGTACCCTACTAACAGGATTATCAGTTACGTTTATAACTCCAATGTAGTTTAGGTTTAAAATTTCAACATTCACCTCTTCATTTATTTCACGTATCATCCCTTTTTTAAAAGCTTTTACAGGATCTATTGAGTCTGTACTGTTTATATGCCCTCCTACTCCTATCGTGATTTTATTGTGAAGTCTTTTCTCGCCTTGTGCAGTAGTTCTTTTAAATAATAGATATTTGTTGTTTTCACGTAAAATTATATAAGGTATAACTTGTCTGGTTGTTTCGTCATTCTCGGCTTTTTCTCTATCTACAAAATAACCGTATTTTTCTATTATTGAGATTATATCATATTCCGGTACGCTTATCAGACCTGTTTTGTTGTTACAGATATTTTGAATTTTATTTGTTGGAACTACTAAGACCTTCTCTTTTTCATACATTTTTTAACCTCCTAATTTTTCTAAGTTTTTTTCTAAAATTTTTCTTGCGATATTTTTATCTATTTCAGTTGCAATTACACCAATAGCTGCAAATATATAGTGTTTATCTCGGTATATCTCAACTTCATTTTGTGGTAAGAGTTCCATAGGATGAAGTTTTGAAAGGGTGTTGATAGATTTTAAAACTTTATCTGCGTATTTTGATCTACTTAAAAATCCACCTGTACCGAATAAAAATCTAACTGCGCTAAGATCTTTTCCTTCTGCAACGAGTTTCCTACCAAGTGGTGTATAAATATGTTTTTTTACACCAACATGTCTTCTAATTCCTTGTTGGAAACAATATAATGCTAGTCTTGAAATAAATTTTTCATCTTCATCTGATTTTGGATATGGCGAAATTCTTTCTTTTAATTCCGAAAGATTTGGGAACTCTTCTCTAAGATTTTCTTCACCCATTAAATTTATTACATTCCTTGCGTTTACAAATAACCCCAAATCTCCCTCCACGGTTCTTTTGGCTGTGGGTTCAGGGGATATCATTATTTCTTGTATCTCAACACTTCCCTCAGTTACGGAGTCAATATCTGTTGTTGCACCACCAATGTCTACCGTTAGAACATCTCCGTAAATTTCGGAAAGTAGTTGTGTAGTTTTCATTACAGCACCTGGAGTTGTATGAATTTTGTAATCAACAATATCGTATATCTTTTCCATGCCAGGAGCTTTTGTAATGTGTTGTGCAAACACTTCCTTTATTATATTTCTAGTGGGTTCAACATTTAATTGATCTATTTTTGGATAAACATTTTCTGTTACAAAAACGGTTTTTCCAGCGCTTTTTAGTATATATTCCACATGTTCTGCTGCAGCTATATTTCCCGCGTAAATAATGGGAATATCTAACTCAAGTTTTGATAATATTTTCGCATTGTAGATTACGGTTTCTTTTTCACCGTAGTCAACACCACCTGCAAGAAGTATAAGTTTTGGTTGAATTTCTAAAATTTTTTGTATGTGAAATTCATCCATTTTTCCCGCAGTTACGTATTTTATAACTGCTCCTGCTCCTAAAGCAGCTTCTCTTGCGGCACGTACAGTCATATCATACACAAGCCCGTGTACTGTCATTTTTAATCCACCTGCTGCACTGCTCGATGCTGCAAATTTACTCCATGAGATATTTTTTTCTCCTATTTTTTCTTTTAATCGTGCTATAGCTTTTTCAATGCCAATGGTTACGTCTCCTTCGTTGACAGTGGTCCAATGTTCACCTTGACTTAAGATTTTTACGTTACCGTCTATATTGTGAAAAGCAGTTACAACGGTTGTTGTTGAACCAATTTCTGCAAATAACAAATCTATTTTCAATTTACTCACCCCCATTTTGATTTTATCATGAAATTTAAGAAAAATCTCTTGCAAGTTTAAGTTGTTTTAGAGTATAATTAAGTTGTTGAAAAAATTAAAAAAGGGGTGAGCGATATGAAAATCACCTTTTTAGGTCATGCAGTATTTTTAATTGAAGAAAAGAGAACCTTTTTAATAGATCCATTTATCAAAGGCAATCCTGCGTTCCCATCAAATTATATTTTGCCAGATATTGACTACATTTTGGTAACGCATGGTCATGGAGATCACATAGGCGATACCGTAGAACTTGCCGAAAAGTATGGAGCAACTGTAATTTCAAATTTTGAGATTTGCAATTATTTACAGATGAAGGGTGTGAAAAAAGTTCATCCTATGCACATTGGTGGAGTAAAAGAATTTGAATTTGGTAAATTGAAGATGACACCTGCTTTGCATGGTTCAGGAATAATTGATGGAAATAACATAATATACGGTGGAAATCCAGGTGGATTTTTAATAAATTTGAAAAAAAGTATATATCATGCAGGGGATACGGGACTTACAAAAGATATGGAGCTTTTAGAAGGTGTGGACGTTGCTTTGTTACCTATAGGTGGTAATTTTGTAATGGATGTTAATGATGCGGTAAAGGCAGTAGAGTTTATAAAACCGCAAATTGTTATTCCAATGCACTATAACACATGGGATTTAATTTCAGCTGATGCAAATGAATTTAAGGATAAGGTGGAAAAATTAGGTGTAAAATGTGTTATTTTAAAACCAGGAGAAAGCTTGGAGGTATAGCGTGAAAAAAATTGTATTTTTACTTTTGTTTTTCTGTGTAATTTCTTTTTCTTTAAATGTCCCACATTACATAGGGAAAAGGGATGTTGTAGTTGAATTTGAAGATTTATTGGGATTTTTCGATGGTATTCCAATTCCCAATAAAGTAATAAATGGTTTAGATTTTGAGGATGGAGCACATTCGTTAAGGCTTGTTGGAAGTTATCAAGAATTTTTGTTTAAAGTGGTTGTTGATACAATACCGCCAACTGATGTTCAATTTACAATTAGAGAACCAAATTTTGTGATTTTTGAGAGACCTGTTTGGGAAGTAAATTACAAAAGTAGGTTAAGCTTTTTTGGTAAAAAATTTGAAAAGACTACAAAAAGGTATGACAAGTTACCATTGGTAGTTTGTTCAAAAGATGAGGCGGAAAATTTAGGTGGTTTTTTGTATATTCCACCAAGTGTTGAAAATATTACTCCTTTAGATTCTAAAACCCCTGTTTCCGGTATCTTAGGTAAAAATATACTATTAAATTCCCAATCACCATATAAAATTGTTGGAAAGGTTTTGATTCCGGAAAATTCCGTATTGTTTTTTGAAGGTGGAGTAGAATTAAAGTCTATAGGAATTGGTGAAATAGTTTCAAAAGGTACTGTATATATACCCGATAATGTTAAGTTTACGGGGAATATAAAATTTTCTGTAGAAGGAAATGGAACGTTTTATATTGAAGGAAGGCAATTTGACGGTGAAATTTCTTCCAATGGAGGAAGTTTGTTATTTTTAAAGAATGTAGAGTTACAAGATATTAATCTTTCCAAAACAAATGTAGTTATTGTGAAGAATTCTACACTAAGGAATTTGAAAGTGTCACATGTTGGATTGTTGGTGCTGGAAAATTCAACTATTACAGAGCTAGATATAAAAAATACGAGAAGTGTTATTGTGAATAATGTTAATACAGTTAATGTGAATGTTGAAGGGTTAACAAGTATAGATGTTTTCTCTATAAATGCTGAAACGTTTACTATAAGTGATTTTTCACATATTACAATGGTTTATTCTAATGTAAAGAGGTTATCTTTAAAACGTGGAACATACTTTAGGGGCAAGAAAAATACGTTTTATTTTTTAAGACTTGAAATGTATTCAATAGCAAATGTTTTTGGTACCAATGTTGGAAAAGTAGAGTTGATAAAATCAAGGTGTTACAATAGGTTGTCGGAATTTGGAGAAGTAAATAAAGATAGTTTTTCACTATTAGAAGATTATTGAGTGAGGTGAATTATTTTGAAGAGTGTTATTTTTGGCTTACAGTGGGGGGACGAAGGAAAAGGAAAGATAACTACGTACTTTTCAAAAGATTATGATTATGTGGTAAGGTATAGTGGCGGAAGCAATGCAGGACATACTGTTATGTACGAAGACTTTAAAGTAGTACATCATTTGCTTCCTTCTATTCATGCGAAATATGAGGTTGGAGCTATAATCTCAAATGGTGTTGTTTTAGATATTGAACAGATTGTCCTTGAAATTGAAGATTATATTTCAAGGGTAGGGCGTATTCCCAATTTGTGTATTTCAAATCTAGCACATGTAGTTTTACCTCAGCATAAGTTGTTTGACGGGTTACTTGAAAGCGTTAAGGAGAACAATGCGATTGGGACTACCAAAAAGGGAATTGGACCTGCATATGCAGATAAAGTTCATAGATTTGGTTTAAGGCTTGCAGATTTTGAAGTTGATTTTAAAGAAAAATGGAATTTTATATCCCATCTCTACAAGAAACTCTACAGAATAGAGGTCGAAGGATATGATGGGTTATTAAAGGCATATGAAAAAATAAAAAGGTATATACTACCACACGTAGAAATAATAGATTTGATAGAACAAAATAATGTTTTATTTGAAAGTACGCAAGGTGTATTGTTGGATTTAGATATTGGGACTTATCCTTACGTAACAGGAGCTAATTGTAACACAACTGGTATACAAAATGGTGTAGGATATCCCGTTAAAGTGGAAAAATATATGGGTGTATTTAAAGCATATCTAACTAGGGTTGGTAATGGCCCGTTTCCAACGGAGGCTTTCGAAGAGGAAGGCGAAAATCTTAGACGTAAAGGAAATGAATTTGGTGCAACAACTGGTAGACCAAGAAGGTGTGGCTGGCTTGATATTCCTCTTATGAAGTATGCGATAAAGGTGTCTGGGGCTACCGAATTAATTATGACAAAAAGTGATATATTAAACGGTTTTGACAAAATACCCGTTTGTGTTGAATATGAAATTAATGAGGAGAGAGTATCTGATATAAAGTCTGTTGTTGAACTTGAAAAAGCCAAACCCGTTTATGAATACTTTAAAGGTTGGGAGAGCCACAATTCTCAAAGTTTTTTGGATTTTGTAAATTTTTTGGAAAAACAATTAAAAGTTAAAATTACATATATATCAATTGGCCCAAAGGTTGATCAAATTGTTAAACTTTAAGGAGGGAAAAGATATGGAGTGTGTATTTTGTAAGATAATAAACAATGAATTGTCATCAGAGAAGATATATGAAGATGATGATTTTATAGTTATAAAAGATATTAAACCTATTGCTCCAATTCATTTGTTGATAATTTATAAAAAACATGTGGAAAAAATCCAAGAATTAACTGAAGACGATCAAAGACGTTTTTGGAAGATTTTCCACATAATAAAGGAATTAAGTGATAAAATGGGGTTTGAGGAATATAGGATCGTTCAAAATAACGGAAAGGAAGCCGGACAGGAAATTCCCCATATCCATTTCCACATTATTTCTGGTAGAAAACTTAAAGGTATAGGATGAGGAGATGAGAAGATTAAAGCAATAGTTTATTTGCCGATAAAACCTGAAATGGCAAAAAGTCAGAATTTACCTGTGAAATTACCGATTCTAGTTGAGGATATGCCACTTGTGACGGAAATTAACAAAATTCCTTTAGATGTTATATTAAGAGGTCTTGAAGCCCAATATTCTGTTGAGAAAAGCGAATATTGGGCATCTTATCTTGTTTATTTTTATTATGAAAAATTCAAGGAGCATTTAAATGCTCAAAATTATGAAGATGCAAGAGAAATTTTAGAAAAAGCAAAAAATGTTTTGTATGATTATAGATACCATTTTTATTATGGTTTATTATTTTCAAAATTAGGAGATTATGAAAATGCAGAGGTTGAGCTAAAGCGTTCGCTTGCCATGAATCCAAATTTTTATTTGGGATACTATGAGTTGGGGAATTTGTTGTATTTAAAAAAGGAATATGACGATGCAATTCAAATGTATTTAAAGGCATTTGAGATTAACAAAGAGTTTTCTTTACCATTACTTAAGATGGGGGATGCTTATTTTGAAAATGGCCAGTTTAAAGATGCAGAAATTGCATATAAAACAGCATTAAAGGTTGAAAAGCTATCTCAAATTTATCTTAGATTGGGTGTCTTGTACAATTCCATTCAAAAGTTTGAAAAAGCGGAAAAGATTTTCAGAGAAGGTTTATCTGTTGAATACAAACCGGAAATAGCGTATAACCTAGCGTATACTCTTTCAAGACTTGGGAAACATTTCCAAGCTCTTCAAGTATTAAAAGAGTTGTCAAAAAATTTTCCATCTACTGAAGTGTACAACGAACTTGGACTTGAGCAGAAATTATTTGGTATGTACGAAGAAGCTTTAGAAAATTTAGAATTAGCTGGTGAAGAGTATAAGGAAAATTATTTAAAAGTACTATTGTTTGTGAAAGGTTATGATGAATCTCTTTTAAGAGAATTAGAAAAATTTGATCCAGAATATGTTAATTTTCTTAGAACATTAAGTGGAGAGAAAGAAGAAATAGAAAATAGACTTGAAAATATGAGTTTTCCTTTTGGAGAATTAAATTATTCATTTGAAATTACTGATGAAATAGGGGAAGTGATTTTAGAAGAATTGGAAAATTACATTTATTTGACGTTTAAAGAAAAAATTGGGTTGATTATATCTAATGCGTATATTGCTGGTGCCAATCCTATATTGATAGAAAAGAACTTAGCTAGGACTTCTTTATTACTTTTCAACAATGATGAGGCTATTTCTTTCTACAAGGTGTTTCAAATAATTTACTTTGGTAGATTGTTTGAAAAAATGCTATTTCAAGAAATTATTGAAAGAGTTTTACAAGAACTTTCCAAAGTTAATGTTATGCTATTTAGAAAAGCATTTAAATTACTAGAAGAGGAAAAAAAGTCACTGGATGATTTTTGGGAAGAATATTCAGAGCCAAAAAAACTTGCCGAGTTAACTTTGAAATTAATAGAATTGTTGAGTTATGAACCGACAAAACATGAAATAAATGAAGAAACACTAGTTGGAAAAATTGCAAAAGTGATACTTTCTCTTTGATTGATAAAACCAGCAATAAAGCTGGTTTTTATTTTGTTGTAACAATTAAACACGTTTAACATTTTTACTTGACACTAACTTTTGATTATGGTAATATTTTCCTTGTAGGAGGTGAGTTTTATGGAAAAAGTACAAAAAATTAGGGAAATTATAGCCGAGCAACTTGGTGTTGATGTTAATGAAGTTTCCGAAGAAAAAAGTTTAACAGACGATTTGGGAGCAGACTCTTTGGATATGGTTGATTTAGTGATGGCTTTTGAGGATGAATTTGGGATAAAGGTAGAGGATTCAGATTTATCCAAGATTACGACGGTAAAAGATGTTATTGATTTAATTAGTGAGAGAGTATAAAAAAAGGAAAATAGGGTAAGTTTTTAAAAGGTGTTAATTTTTCAAAAAACATGGCTTTGGTAATCTACCGAAGCCATGTTTGTTTATTTTTTATTGTATTTTGGTATTATTCTTGAATAACATAATTATTTTTTTGTTTTTTGTCTAGAATGTTTTTGTGTTATTTAGAAGAAGAGAAATTTAAAAAATGAAATATGTAAAATTGAAGAAAATAGTTATTGCTAAAAGGAGTACTAGAAATTTTATAATAGTTAGTATCCATACACATTGTGTTATTAAAATACCAAAGTTGGCGGAAGGTATTTGAAGAACGTCTAATTTATAAAAAAGTTTCATGATTCTATTTAATTTTTTTATAGTTATACTAAAATTTCATTTTTATCATTTTTCAGTGGAGTATTGCACATTTTAAATTATTAATTATGGTATAATGTATTTGAAATTAAATGATGATTTAACTTTCGGAAATGTCTTAAAAGATTATTTTGAGGAGTGACAGAGATGCAATTAATGTTGTTTCAAGAATACAAATTTAGTTCTACTAATAGTAAAAAAGCTAAACCTTTTTTAAAATGGGCTGGTGGTAAAACTCAAATTCTTTCCGAGATTGATAAAAGATTACCAAGAGAACTCAAGAATGGAAAAAAAATGAGATATATTGAACCCTTTGTTGGTAGTGGTGCAGTACTATTTCATTTATTGAGTAATTACAATATAGAAAAAGCGTATATTATAGATATTAATGAAAATTTAATTAATCTTTACAAAGTAATAAAAAATAATGTTTGCGATTTAATTGAATATTTAAAAATTTTAGAAAGAAAATTCTTAAATAGCAATGGAGAAGAACGAAAAAAAATTTACTATAGTAAGAGAAAAGAGTTTAATAAGTTGAAAAACAATAAAATTAAGAAAGCCGCGCTTTTAATATTTTTAAATAGAACATGTTATAATGGCTTGTATAGGGTAAACTCTAAAGGAGAATTTAATGTTCCTTTTGGAAGATATAAAAACCCAAAAATTTTAGATGAAGAAAATTTAATTAATGTATCTCTTGCATTAAAAAATGTGGAAATTCTTTGTGATGATTTTGAAATAAGCAAAAATTTTATCGATGAAAATACTTTTGTTTATATTGATCCTCCATACAGACCCCTAAGCAATACTTCAAATTTTACATCATACTTCAATAATACATTTGATGACAATGAACAAATTAGGCTGAAAAATTTTTTTGACTTTATAACAAATAAAGGAGCTAAAATTCTTTTAAGCAATTCCGATCCTAAAAACACAGACCCTAATGATAATTTTTTTGATGAACTTTATAAGAATTACATAATTGAACGTATTCTTGCGAAAAGAATGATAAATTCTAAAGGAAGTAAACGAGGATATATTTATGAACTTTTAATAAGAAACTATTATGAGTAGAGAAATTTGGGGGTATATTATGGATTATAAGGAATTTATTAATTCATTGTCAGATACAAATGCAACATTAAGTTACTTTACAGATTTTAAAAAAATTACAGATAAAATTTCAAAAATAGAAATTAAATTACATCAATTAAATTATTTAATTGGAAAAAGGGATTTGAGAAAGGCTGTATATGAACTTTTTAATGAGAATCCTTCTGTGTTCGATGTTCTTAACATATTAATTGCTGTCAGGGACAAAAACAAAAAAGTTGTGAACGATGAAGGAAATATTGTTTTTTTAAAAAACTATTTTGAAAATCCAGAAAGTATTTATAAATATTTGAAAGAAACAGGTTTAGAAGAGGTTTTTATAAGGGAAGATATAAAAAATGTTGTAGATTATGTTTTTGGTATAGAAGTTGGTCTTGATACAAATGCACGTAAAAATCGCTCGGGAAAAATAATGGCGAAAATTGTAGAAAATATATTTGAAAAAAATGGTATAAAATTCTCAAAAGAAATTAAATCAGATCTTTTTCCAGAGATTATGAATCTTGGATATGATTTAAAATGTTTTGATTATGTTGTCCAAACAACAGAAAAATGCTATCTAATTGAAACAAATTACTATAATGTAGGAGGTTCAAAAATTAATGAAACAACTAGAGCATATATTGAGATTGCAAAAAAAATAAATGAATATAAAAACTATGAATTTGTATGGATTACTGATGGGAAAAGCTGGTTATCAGCTAAAAATAAGATAAAAGAAGCTTTTCAGCATATTAAACATATTTATAATTTAAAAACTATTAAAAGATTTATTGAAATTTTGAAAGAGGAGATTTAAAAATGGATAATTTTGATAAATTAGAAATTACAACAGTTTGGTCTTTTCCTAAAAGGGGAAAATGGAAAACTCATAATTCAAGATATAGAGGCAATTTTGCTCCTCAAATTCCTCGAAATGTTATTCTTAGATATTCTAATGAAAGTGAAACAATCTTAGATCCAATGGTTGGAAGTGGTACAACGTTAATTGAAGCTAAAATTCTTAATAGAAAATCTATTGGGTATGATATTAATCCTGAATCAATTGAACTTACAAAACGAAATTTAAATTTTGAAGGGAATTATAAATACGAACCTGCAGTAAAAATAGGCGATGCACGAAATCTTTATGAAATAAAAAACGAAACTATTGATTTAATTATTACTCATCCGCCATATTTGAATATTATAAAATATTCAAGCGGAAAAATTAAACAAGATTTATCTAATATTTCCGACGTAAATAAATTCATTTTAGAATTTGAAAAAATTGTTAAGGAACTTTATAGAGTTTTGAAAGAAAATAAATATTGTGCAATTTTAATTGGTGATACTAGAAGAAAAGGACATTATATTCCTCTTTCTTTTTATGTTATGAAGATATTTTTAAAAAATAGATTTGTTTTAAAAGAAGATATTATTAAGATACAGCACAATTGTCAATCAACACCTTTTTGGGAGAAACAAGTTAAAAAATATAATTTTTATCTAATAATGCATGAACATTTGTTTGTTTTTAGAAAACCTAAAAAAGATGAAAATTTAACTCATATAAAATATAGCACAGGTTTATTTTTGTGAAAAATTTTGTATTATAAAAATGATAAAGCAAAAAACTACTACATATTGGAGTTATATATGTATCTATCGAATTTTAAAAAGAATTGCTTTTGTTATTATTAAGCACTTTTAAACAGAGTTTGAGATTGGGAATTAAAATTAATTGTTAAATAAAAATGGCTCCCATTTGGGAGCCATTTTCTTACATTGGGAAGTAACCTCTTTTTTTAACAGCTTCTGCTACTCTACCGATTGCAACGATATATGCAGCTGTTCTCATATCTGTGTTGTATTTTTGCTTTGTTGCGTATACTTCTCCAAATGATTTTGTCATTATCTTGTGGAGTTTCTTTCTTATATCTTCAATATCCCAGAAGAAGCTTTGAAGGTCTTGTACCCATTCAAAGTATGATACTGTAACACCACCAGCGTTTGCAAGAATATCTGGAACTATAAGAACGTCTTTTTCAATTAAGATTTCTTCAGCTTCTTCAGTTGTTGGACCGTTAGCACCTTCTACTATGATCTTTGCTTTAACGTCTTTTGCGATATTTCCAGTGATTGCATTTTCAAGTGCTGCTGGAACTAAAATATCAACATCTAATGTAAGGAGTTCTTCATTTGAGATTGCCTTTCCTTTTGGATATCCTTTAATTACACCACCATTTTCATTTCTATATCTAATTAAATCATTAATATCGAATCCATCTTCGTTGTAAAGTCCCCCACTTACGTCACTTACTGCAACAATTTTTGCACCGTATTCTTCAGATAGTATCTTTGCAGAGAAAGAGCCGACATTACCAAACCCTTGAATTGCAACGGTTGCTTTCGAAATGTCTATTCCTTTTGCTTTACATGCCTCTGCAGCAGTTATGGATACGCCTCTACCAGTTGCTTCTGGTCTTCCTTCAGAACCACCGAGATCAAGTGGTTTACCAGTTACAACACCCAATGTTGTATTACCAGAGTTCATGCTGTATGTATCCATATACCATGCCATTATCTTTGCGTTTGTGTTTACGTCAGGAGCTGGGATATCCTTTGTTGGACCAACCAACATTTGAATCTCTGAGAAGAATCTTCTACTAAGCTTTTCAAGTTCTTTTTCGGAAAGTTTTGATGGATCAACCCTAACACCACCTTTTCCCCCACCATATGGAAGGTTAACAACAGCGCACTTCCATGTCATCCAGAATGCAAGTGAGGATACTTCATCAAGGTTTGTTTCAGGGTGATACCTTATACCACCTTTTGCGGGACCTCTTGCCGTATTGTGTTGAACTCTATATCCTTCAAATATTTCTACTCTTCCGTCATCCATTACCACTGGGAAATGTACTACTAGTGATCTTTGTGGCCAGAGAAGGAAATTTCCAATGTTTGGATCTAAATCCATAAGTTTTGCTGCTTTTAAAAATTGATGTTGTGCCATTTTATAGAGTGGACCTGGTGCTTCTAACCTGCCTAATTCGCTTAATTTCATTTTTTAAACCTCCCTATTGTGTTGTAGTACACCTAAATTATTGCTTAAAATAATTGTTTTTTCAACTTCGATATTTTGTGAAAATCCTAACATAAATCATGTTTTAGGCAAAATATTTGTAATTTCTTTTTTTTACTAATTTATACTAAAAAAAGGCTGGTCTAACGACCAGCTTAAGATAAACCAACTATATTTCCATCTTCGTCAACATCTATGTTCACCGCATTTGGAATTTTTGAAAGTCCAGGCATTCGCATTATTTCACCTGCCAGAGCAACAACAAATCCTGCACCTGCGGAAAGTTCAAAGTCTCTGATAGTAAAATTGTAATCTCTTGGTGCATTTAGTTTTTTTGGATCATCCGATATACTTGATTGGGTTTTTGCTACTATTACAGGAAGTGTCTCAAAACCGTGACGTTTTAAAAATTTCAACTTACTTTTTGCAGTATCTGTGTAAATTACCTTTCTTGCCCTGTATACTTTTGTAGCAAGTGTTTCTATCTTTTCTTCGATAGACATTTCAGGATTTAATATAGGAATATGTTTTGAATCTGATATATTTTCTAATACTGTATTTGCAAGTTCTATTGTGCCTTTACTTCCTTTTTCAAAAGCTCTTACTAGGGCATGAGGTGCATTACAATGCTCGGAGAAGGCTTTTAGTTCATTAGTAGTGTCGGATGCAAATACGTTTAAGGCTACTACTACTGGTACATTGTAAAGTTTTAAATTTTCAATATGTGTCTTTAAATTTTCCATTCCTTTCAACATTGCATCTACATTTTCTTTGTTTAATTCGTCTTTTTTTATTCCACCGTGGTATTTTAACGCTTTTATTGTTGCAACTAATACAACAGCATTTACATCGAAATTTCCTACTTGTGTTACAAAGTCTAAGAATTTTTCTGCTCCAAGATCTGCTGCAAAACCTGCTTCGGTTACAACATAATCTGTTAATTTTAATGCTAATTTAGTTGCGATTATGCTATTTGTTCCATGTGCAATGTTTGCAAATGGCCCACCATGTATAAATGCAGGGGTATTTTCTATGGTTTGAACGATATTTGGATTGATAGCATCTTTTAGAAGGGCTGTTAGAGCTCCTTCAATTTTTAAATCTTTGACTCTAACTAATTTTTTGTCAAAACTTTCTGCAACAACTATATTTCCAAGTCTTTCTTTTAAATCTTTAAGATCTTTTGCAAGGCAGAGTATTGCCATAATTTCTGATGCAGCTGTTATTATAAAACCATCTTCACGTGGAAGTCCATTGGCATTTCCGCCTAAGCCAACAATTATTTGCCTTAATGCTCTATCATTCATATCCATTGTTCTCTTCCAAAATACTTTTGTAGGGTTTATGTTTAAGTTATTTCCAAATTTTATGTGGGAATCAATTACCGCTGATATGAGGTTATGTGCTGATGAGATTGCATGTATATCGCCGGTAAAGTGTAAGTTTATGTTTTCCATTGGAAGTACTTGTGAATATCCTCCGCCAGCTGCACCACCTTTTATCCCAAAAACAGGTCCTAAGGAAGGCTCTCTAAGTGTAACTATCGACTTTTTCCCCAATCTATTTAAAGCCATTGAAAGACCAATACTTGTTGTAGTTTTTCCTTCGCCTGCAGGAGTTGGAGTTATAGCAGTTACTAAGATTAATTTTCCATCCTTTTTATTATTTAATGTTTTTAGGAATTTTAGATCTACCTTGGCAATGTATTTCCCGTATGGTTCTAGATATTTTTCTTCTATTCCAATATCTTTTGCAATATCCGATATCCTTTTTAATTTAGCCTCCCTTGCAATTTCAATGTCAGTCTTCATGTTTTTCACCCCTTTCAATAACAAATGTTGTATGCTTGCAATCTTTTAAATATACATTAAGTCCCATTTGATCACAAAGTTTTTTTACAATATACAGTCCAAGTCCATGGCCTTTTGATTTCCTTGATTTTGAAAATTTTTCAAATATTTTATTTTTTAAATCGTCTGATATACCATTTCCAGAATCTTTTATTTCTATTTTATTTTCATACAAATATACTTCAACGGGAGCTTTTCCGTGTGTGAGTGCATTATTTACAAGATTTTTAATGACTATTTCCAAAGCATCTTTATTTGCAATAATTGTACCATTTCCAGAAATTTTTACTTCTTTTGGGACTATCTTTTCTACAAAAGGTTTTAGGTTTACTTTTTCGGTTTCAAGATCGTATCTTTTTGATATAATTATCATATTTTCTACTAACTCTTTCATGTTCAATGCGGTATTGAAGATATTTTCTACACTTTCTTTTAGTATTTCCTTATCTTTCATGCCCCATCTTTGGAGCATTTTGGAGTAGCCAATTAGGTTTGCTATTGGTGTTTTTAATTCATGTGAAACATTTGAAACAAATTCTTCCTGTAATTTATAATTTTTTTCAACTTTGTCCATTAGTTCGTTGAATTTTTCAACTAGTTCGTCGACTTCGTCCT
The DNA here is from genome assembly GCF_000016905.1 of Thermosipho melanesiensis BI429. GTDB lineage: Bacteria > Thermotogota > Thermotogae > Thermotogales > Fervidobacteriaceae > Thermosipho > Thermosipho melanesiensis. The sequence continues at coordinate 309,426 of NC_009616.1, read as the reverse complement.
TTGTGTTTGGTTTTGCAAATCTATAGTTAAGTTCTGTACCTTTTAACTTTGAGAGTTTGATTACGAAATTTTTGAGGTGTTTCATCGAGTTTTTTGTTATAAGATAAGTTGAAAAACTTATTAAAAGTGTTGAAAAGATAAATAATGTGATAAATCTTTTCTTTATGTTCAAAATGAAATTTTCAATTGATGTAATATCTTTTGCAATTATTGTATTTTGATATGGTTTGACAAACAAATAAACTCTATCGTTGATTTTTATCTTACCATTTTTATTCATAATTCCCAAACCATAAGGATCGGAAATTAATATACCATCTTTTAAAAGATAAATATCTTTTCTCATATGTCTCATCATGGGAAGGCGTGCAGATTCGAGTAAGTCTGCTTTTGTGGATTTTATTATGAGATTTTGTATTGTTGAGTATATAAATATCAAAACTATTGCTAATATAATTGCCGAAATTACTGTTGTAATATAAGTTACTTTTGTTGAAATACTCATTTATTTTTTTCCTCCAGAATTTTTTTAACTTCTTCTGGTTTTATTTTATAAGTGGTGCTACACCATTTACAAGAAACTTCAACAATTTCGTTTTTGATTATTATCTCTTTTAATTCGTCAACCTTAAGTAATTTTAAAGATTCTAATGCTTTTTGATGTGAACAAGAACATCTAAAGTTTATTTCGTGAGTTTCTGTTTTTTCAATTTTCTTGCCAAATATGTGTTTTAAAGCATCAATAGGGGTATGCTTTTCCAAAAAATTTGTTATTGGAGTAATTTCTTTGAATTTTTTTTCAATTTCTGTAATATCTTTTTTTGGTAAAGATTGATCTAAAATCTGTATTATTATTCCACCAGCACGTTTAATACCATTTTTGTCAACTAAAACTCCCAGTGCAATTGCACTGGGAATTTGTTCTGAAATTGTAAAGTAATATGTAAGATCTTCTGCAATCTCACCGCTTATTAATTTTATTGGGGTAACATATGGGGTTTTTAATCCCAAATCTCTTACAACCTTTAACGTTCCGTTACCAATAGCACTTTTTAGGTCAAATTTTCCCTTTTCGTTTGTTATGGTGTCTACAATTTTTGGTAAGATGTATCCTCTAACGTTTCCATTGTTTTTTGATTGAGCTGCTATATATTTTATCTTGTTTGAACCTTCGATAATGTAGGTTAGTGTATCATTTTTAGAAAGCCAGGGAACCATTAGAGCTATACCTGTTAATAATCTTCCCAAAGCTACAGATGTAATTGGTGAAAGATTATGTTTTTTAGTGGCAGTTTTAACTAAATCCGTGCTATCAATAACTGAAAACCTTACAAGTGCTTTGTATGCAATACCGTTTATAACCAAAATAATCACTCCTTAGTTTACGTATTTCATGGTAACTTCCTTAATTGATTCGAAATTGTCTGAAAACATTACTTTTTTGACTTGGAAATTGATCAAGTTGTTTTCATAAATGGTTTCTAATAAAGCATCAACATGAGATTGAGAAGGAACAAAAAGGATTGGTAAGATGTGGTAATCAAAGTCTCCAAGAAGAACAAGCCAATAATTAAAGGTGTTCCTCATAATTCCACCTCCTTAGTTTTTGTCGTTTCTTAATGCTTAAAATTTGGTGCTGGTGGAACTTGGAACACTTTCTGTATCTATATTATACACTATATTTTAAAAACATTCCTAATGTGGTAAAATATTTATAAAAGGAAAAAAATAAAATAGAAAGGAGTAGAATAGTGAAATGGGAATTGAAAAAAATTGATAAGGAGTCTTCTGAGAAGCTTGCAGAGGAGTTAGATATTCCTCTGCTTACAGCTCAACTTCTGGTTTCAAGAGGCTATGTAACACCTGAATCTGCGTATAGGTTTATAAATCCTTCAAAGAATGATTTACGTTCTCCGTTTTTGCTTAAAGATATGGATAGAGCTGTTAAATATCTGCTTTTAGCTCGGAATAAAAAATATCCCATTTTGGTGTATGGGGATTACGATGTTGATGGTATAACAGGTGTTGCAACACTTGTAACATTTCTTTCCAAACATGGATGGAAAGTCAAGTATTTTATTCCAAATAGGTTGGATGTAGGTTATGGAATCCAGCCAGAAATTGTAGATGAATATTTTAAAAAAGGGTATAGATTATTGTTAAGTGTGGATTGTGGAATAACAAGTTTTGATGCGGTAAAGCATGCAAGAGAACTTGGAATGTATGTTGTAATAACAGATCATCATACTATAAAGAGCGGTATTCCGAATGCACATGCAGTTGTTGATCCAAAGCGGGAAGATGAGACATATCCTTTTAAGGATTTTGCTGGTGTTGGCGTTGCTTATAAGTTGATATCTGCTTTAGCTTTGGAACTTGGTTTACCGGATGATGAAGTAAATGAACTATTGGATATTGTTGCACTTGGAACAATTGCGGATATGGTGGATTTGGTAGATGAAAATAGATATATTGTAAAGGAAGGGTTAAAAAAGTTAAATCAAACCCAACGGGTTGGGCTTGTTCAACTTATGAAAAAACTTAATATAAAGAATATTACAAGTCAAGATATAGGCTATAGATTGGCCCCAAAATTAAACGCAGCTGGAAGGTTGTATTCTGCGGAAGATGCGTATAAATTGATTACCACGAATAATTTATCTTCTGCAGAGCAGCTTGCAGAAATTCTAATGGGATATAATTTTACAAGGCAAGAGATAGAGAATAAAATCTTTAACGAAGCTGTTTATAAGATAGAAAAATCTAAGATAAAGGATCTTCCTATATTAATAGTTTCTGGTGAAAAGTGGCATGCTGGTGTTTTGGGAATAGTTGCTACAAAATTGGTTCAGAAATATAATAAACCGTCGTTGGTGATTTCTTTGGAAGATGGTATGGGAAGAGGTTCTGGAAGAAGTGTGGATGGAGTAAATATTTTTGACGTACTTTCTTCGTTTTCAAGATATTTTGAAGAAATAGGTGGCCATCCAATGGCAGTTGGTTTTAGCATAAGAGAAGAAAAAATAGATGAGCTTATTGATGTTATTTCAAAAGAATTTGTGGATAGTCATTTTGAGGTAGATTCAAAAATAGAAATCGATACGGTTTTAGATATAGATGAGGTAAATGATGAGGTGATAAATTCTTTAAGTTATTTAGAACCTTTTGGACATGGTAATCCAGAACCGGTGTTTTTGATTAAAAACAGTTTAGTTGACAGAATAAGGTTTTTTGGAAATGTAGTTTCCAACGTGAGAATGGTTTTAAAGGGGAAAAATAAGAATGTAATTGAAGGTATAGGTTTTGGATTAAGGAAAAATTATTACGATATTCCCGCAATTCATGCGGTTTTAACTTCTTTGGATATAGTTGCAAATATTAGGCAAAATGGGGTTGGACCATTTTTAAATATTTTGGATTTTAAAATTTCGTCAAGTTATGAAGAAGACTATAAGGATAAATATTTTATATATTCTTTTGCAAGCAATTGGAAAAACCAAAAAAAGGATGATTTTGACCATTTTTTTGAGGATGATGAGTTAAATCAAAGGTATGAAAAAGTTGAAAAGTATTTTTCAAAGGAAAAACCATTTGTTTTACAAACTGATTTGTTAACTAGAAATGTATTTTTATTGAAATTAATGCAAAAGGGAAAAACTTTGGTTGTGAATCCGACCAATATTGAAGCATTGCATGTTTATGAAAGTTTATCAAGACATTCTCCAAAGGATGTTTCTTTTGTTAATTCATTAAATAGAGATTATTTAAAGCATGTTATTACAAACCCAATTTTGGTTATAGAAGATATTGTAAAGTTAGATGATTTTGATTTTGTAGTATTAAATGAGACACAAATTTTGGCTTCGTTGTCCTATGAAATTTATGAAAGATTAATGCGTAAAGTTAGAGGTAAGGATTTTATAATAACAAGTCTTTACAAATTTGAAAGTAATATTCCCGTGTATTTTGATGAGAAAAGGATCAATTTTGGCCTTGAAGATAGAAGAAATTCGAAAAAAACCGTTGAACACGATGTTGAATCTATTGCTTTTCTTTTCTCTAATTATTTGTATGTTACTAGGTTTTACGAAAAGCTTGTTTCCCGAAGATATGAATTTAAGGATTTGGTTTTCTATAGCCCAATATTGAAGCCATTTCAAAAGAAAGCAATTAGTACTTTGATAAAAAAAGGTAGGATAAAAAAGATAGTATCTTCAACAAATTCTGATGGGCTTCCATCTATGTTGGAAAATGGAGCAGAAGTAAGGTTATTTGATTTTCCGTTAAGCATAAAGGAGTTGATTGATGCAGTGTCTGGAGATTCTTACGTGATTTTGCAGTTGTTTTACAATCAGGATGATGCAAAGAAAAGAAAAGAGCATCTTTTAAAGATATTTCCAGACAAAAGAGTAGTTGAAAATGCAATTTCAAAGTTTTACGATTTAAAGATTGATAACAATGAAAAATTTATCGATTTTTCAAAAAGTTTAGATATTTCACCGAAAGTGTTGAAACATGCAATATTAGACCAAAAAAATGGTAGAAAAATTTTAAGACTTTTGGAAAGAGAATTAGAACTTTCATACTTTGAAAAATATACCATGTTACTTCTAAGTTCTTCTATTAAAGATATTTACAAAATGATAGAAGAACGTGATATGTACGATATTTATCTTGAGGTATAGGAGGTTTTATGATTTTAGCATTGGATTATGGTGAAAAGAAAACGGGGTATGCAATTGGAAATGAATTTATTGCAAAGAGTGGGACTATAAAAACTTCTGAATTGAAGAATTTACTTTTTCAATTCAAGAAAATTGTGCTAGGGCTTCCGCTTTCAATGAGTGGAAATTATTCTACACAAAGCTATAAGGTATTAAAATTTGCGTTTAAATTAAAAAAAATGGGATTAAACGTTTTTTTAATTGATGAAAGGCTAACAACTAAAATGGCAGAGGTATTCCAAGCGAATGATGACGATGCATTTAGTGCACGACAGATTTTCATAGACTATATTGAAAATCCATCAATTGCTCAAGAGTTTTATTTGGAAGATTATTTGGAAACAGATTTAGATTATGATGATATTTTTTATTTTGAGGTTCCACCAGTGAAAGGTAAAAAAGGTATTGCTTTATCTAAGAACTTTTCAATTGCTTATTTACACATGAAAGAAAGAAATTTTATTTATAGAAATGAAGATACGGTGCATGAACGCTTTTCAATTGCTGTTACAAGGAAAAGTTTTAAAGAAAGTGTAGAAAAATTTTTAAAAAATAATGGTAGAATTATAGTGGTTTAGTGCCTGTAGCTCAATTGGATAGAGCCCTGGACTCCGGATCCAGAGGTTGCGGGTTCAAATCCCGCCAGGCACACCAAGAATATGAAAGGAGGAGTTTGATGAATTTAGATAATTTGTTAGCTTCGAAAGGTTTAGATGTACTTGTTGTTCTTAACATTGAAAGTTCTAACAAACCAAGTACGAGATTTATTTCAGGCTTTACAGGAAGTTTTTCTGGTACAATTTATTCCAAAGATAGAAGAATTATAATTACCGATTCCCGTTATTGGGAACAGGTGAAGATGGAATCGGATTTTGAACTTGTTAAATATAAAGCTGATAAAAAGTTTTTGGACATAATAGTTGATTTTTTGAAAAAAATGGAAGTAAAAAGGGTGGGTATAGAAAAGGAGAGAACGTTGGCAAATCATTTAGAGTATTTAACTGAAAACTTGGATGTGGAATTTGTAGATGTATCAGCTGATCTATTGAAATTGAGAGCGGTTAAGAGTGAAAAAGAAGTTGAACAAATTAGAAAAGCTATTTATATTGCAGAAGAAGCATTTAAAAAAACATTAGAAATAATTAGACCAAAAATTACCGAAAAAGAAATAGCGGCGTATTTAGAGTATCAAATAAAATTGTTGGGTGGCGATAAATTTTCATTTGATACAATAGTTGCTTCCGGTTGGAGAGGGGCTCTTCCACATGGAATTGCAACAGAAAAAGAAATAGAAATAGGCGAACCTGTAGTTGTAGACTGGGGAGCGTATTATAACGGTTATGCAAGCGATTTGACAAGGGTGTTTTGTATAGGTGAGCCTAATGATGAAGTAAAGCGTGTACATGAAGTTGTTTTAAAAGCACAGCAAGAAGCGATAAATATAGCAAGAGCGGGATTAACGGGGGCAGAGATTGATAAGGCATCAAGGGACTATATCTCACAAAATGGATATGGAGAGTTTTTTGGACATTCTCTTGGACATGGAATAGGACTTGAAGTTCATGAGGAACCAAGATTGAGTTTTTCAAATAAGGAAAAATTGCCTGAAAATGCCGTAGTTACAGTTGAACCTGGTATTTATTTGCCTAAGAAGTTTGGTATAAGGATAGAAGATGATATTATATTGACTAATAGTGGTTGTGAAGTTTTGTCTAGTCTTCCACGAGATATTTTTGTGGTATGAGAAAGAAAGATAATTTTGTTAGGGAAATAAGTAAGTTAAATTTAGTTACGGTTTTTGGTGCAACAATTTTAGGAAATATAATAATATCATATTTTATAGGAAAATTTTTGGATGAATTATTTAATACAGAAAAATTATTTGTTGTTATTTTTCTTTTTTTTGGAGCTGTATCAGGGTTGTATAATGCCATTAGGCAAATGTTAAAAGAAGTAGAAAAGGTAGAAAAACATGAAAAACGTGATTAGAAAATACGTTAGTGTTATAATTATTTTAGGAATTTTGGGAGTAATCATTGGTGGAATATTAACAAATTGGAAAAAAAGTTTTATCTTTGGTTACATTATCGGAACAGTTGGAGCATTACTCTACATAATTTCGTTATATCACGATATAATTTGTCTGAATTTAAAAGGAAAACATAGTAAAAAGGGATATTACATAAGGTATTTATTTTCTGCGAGTATATTTTTATTGGCTGGATGGTTATTTTCAGAAAAAACTTTAGCTGTTATTGGGGTATTTTTTGGATTAATTAATGTAAAAATAGGAGCATACGTGGTTGGTTTTCTGTTTGGAGGTGAAAATAGTGAAGAAAAAAATTAGTACGTTTTTGATCGTTTTTCTTGTGATTTACACAGTTTTGGGAATAATTAATGCAATTTATTTTGTTCCAAAGGACACTACTGAGGTAACTAAAGGACTTGCAAACAGGTGGATAATACAACTTTCAGATGAAAAAGCTTGGTATACGAGGTTAAATCCCCTTACAATAATTATGAGTTGGGCAATAATAATTGGGTTAATTATTTTTGCAATTCGTGTGGGAAAAAACTTTAAAATTATTCCAGACAGGAAACAATCATTTGCAGAATCAATAATGGATTTTATGTATGATGTTGTAAATAGTGTTATTGATGATCCAAGATTTGTTAAGCCTACCTTTGCAATAGCCACAACGCTTTTTCTTTACATTTCTATTTCAAATATAATTGGTGGGGCAATACCAGGTATAAATGTAAATGTGGTGGATGGAAATGTAAAGTTTACGCTTTTTCAAGATACGTGGTTTTCCCCGACAGCTGATTTGAATACCAATCTAACATATGCATTAATGGTTTTTGTAATTAGTCATGTTTTTGCGATTAAGGCAAAAGGTTTGGGGGGATGGTTAAAGTCGTGGATTGAGCCTATGCCAATTATGCTTCCTATGAATATTATTGGCGAACTTGCAAAACCAATTTCTCACTCTTTAAGGTTGTTTGGTAATATTGGTGGAGGAGCTATATTAACATTTATACTAACATATTTAGTTAAATATCTATTTATGCCGGTATTTTATTGGGCATATTTTGGAATATTTGTTGGATTGGTACAAGCTTTGGTGTTTTCAATGCTTGCAGTAGCATATATTTCAGAAAAAATATCATAAGGAGGTTGGTATTTATGGAAAAAAGCTTGGCAGATGCATTAATTATAATGGGTAAGGCAATTGGTGCTGGTCTTGCAATGGGGATTGGTGCTATTGGTCCTGGTATAGGTGAAGGTAACATAGGTGCTCACGCGATGGATGCTATGGCAAGACAACCAGAAATGGTTGGGACAATTACAACACGTATGTTAATTGCAGACGCAGTCGCAGAATCTACAGGTATTTATTCTCTTTTAATTGCGTTCTTAATTCTTCTTACTTTATAATGTGAGGCGATATTATGGATATGTTTGAAATTAATATAACATCAGTTATTCAACTGATGAGTTTTTTCTTGCTTTTGTATATTTTAAAGAAGTTTTTATATGACAAATATTTTGAAGTTATGGATGCAAGGAAAGAAAAAATAGAAGGTGAAATAAAGAAGGCAGAACAACTTAGAAAAGAAGCTGAAGAATTAAAGAAAGAGGCAAAAGGTGAGTTAATTAAAATCAGAGAAAGCGCAGATTCCATAATAAAGAAGGCAAAGGAAGAGGCAGAGGAAATAGTAAATAATGCAAAGAAAAAGGCAGAGGCAGAAGCAGAGAAAATACTTGTTTCGGCTAAGGAAGAAATTAAAAACGAAAGAGAAGCAATGATAAAAGAAGTAGAACAAAGGGTTGGTGAAATTGCTGTTGTTCTCGCTATGAAAATATTAAAGGGAACATTGGACGAAAAAGCCAAAAGAGAATATCTTATGAAAATTTTAAAGGAGCATGAAAAATGAGGTACTCGACTATTTCCTCAAAATATGTTAATGCGTTATTGATGGTAGGAAAAAAAGTGAATAAGATAGAAGATTATGGTGAATTGTTAAAAGCATTGTGTGATGTTTATGTGCAATTTAAGGATTTTTTTGATAATCCCGCTGTTAAAGTTTGGAAAAAAGTTGAGACCATAAAGGAGAGCTTTGGAACGAGTATAGATAAAGTGTTTGTTAATTTTGTTTCCTTGGTTTTTGAAAATAAGCGACAAAAGTTTATTCCTCAGATAGCAGCTTATTATAGATACGCATCAATTGATGTTGAAAATAAGATACTTGTTAATGTAACAACAGCGGAAAAACTTTCATCTGAGGAATTAAGAGCTATTTCGGAATTTGTTAAAAAGTGTGTAAATAGGGTACCGGTAATCGAAGAGAAGATAGACGAATCATTGATTGCAGGTGCTGTTATAGAATTTTCTGGTAAAATGATAGATGTTTCAGTAAGTGGTAGGCTTAATAAGATTGCCAGGGAAGTTTTTTCCTTGAGAAAGGGGTGAAATTTTGAGAATAAATCCCGGTGAAATTGTAAAAGTATTGGAATCAAAAATAGAGGGTTTTAAGGAAGAAATAAATTTAAACGATGTTGGAAAGGTTATACAAGTTGGTGATGGAATTGCCCGTGCATATGGATTGAACAATGTTATGGCAAATGAGATGGTGGAGTTTGTTGAAACAGGAACTATTGGTATGGCTTTTAATTTGGAAGAAGATAATGTGGGTATAATCATTCTTGGGGATTATAAAGATATTAAAGAAGGGTATACCGTAAAAAGATTAAATAGAATTATGCAGGTTCCCGTTGGTGAAGCGCTTCTTGGAAGAGTAGTTAATCCATTAGGGGAACCTTTAGATGGCTTAGGACCGATAGATGCAAAGGAATACAGAGATGTTGAAGTAAAAGCCCCAGGGGTTATTTATAGGAAACCAGTTGATACTCCTTTACAAACAGGTATTAAGTTAATAGATGCCCTTATACCTATTGGAAGAGGTCAAAGAGAATTAATAATAGGTGATAGGCAAACTGGAAAAACTGCCATAGCAATAGATACCATTATAAATCAAAAGGGTAAAGGGGTTTATTGTATTTATGTTGCAATTGGCCAAAAGGCATCTGCTGTGGCAAGGTTAGTTGATAAGTTAAAACAACATGGTGCGATGGAATATACAACGGTTGTCGTTGCAAGTGCAGCAGATAATGCGTCACTTCAATATATCGCACCGTATGCCGGTTGTGCAATGGGTGAGTACTTTATGTATAAAGGGAAAGATGCTTTAGTAATTTACGATGATTTGTCAAAGCACGCGGTTGCATATAGGCAGCTTTCGTTACTTTTAAGAAGGCCACCTGGCCGTGAAGCATATCCTGGTGATGTATTTTATTTACATTCAAGATTATTGGAAAGGGCTGCTAGACTTGATGATAAGTATGGCGGTGGATCTTTAACTGCACTTCCAATAATTGAAACACAAGCAAATGATATCTCAGCTTATATTCCAACGAACGTAATTTCAATTACCGATGGACAAATCTATCTTGAACCTTCGCTATTTTATGCGGGGCAAAGGCCAGCTGTAAATATAGGGCTTTCCGTTTCTCGTGTTGGTGGTGCAGCGCAGGTAAAAGCTATGAAAAAGGTCGCAGGTTCTTTGAAACTTGATTTAGCTCAATACCAGGAACTGGAAACATTTGCCCAATTTGCAACGGAACTTGATCCTGCAACTCAAGCCCAGATAACTCGTGGACAAAGGCTAATGGAATTAATGAAACAAGAACAATATTCACCACTTGAGGTAGAAGAGCAAGTTGCCGTATTATATGCGGGTATTAACGGTTATTTGGATGATTTAGATGTCGAAAAGGTTAGAGATTTTGAGAAAAGGTTTTTACAATATTTGAAAGAAAATAAATCTGAATTACTTAAACAAATAAGAGAAACAAAAGATTTAAACGAGGAATTGGAAAATGAATTAAGAAATGCCATAGAAGATTACAAAAGTGAATTTGTGAAAATGTACGGGAAGTGATTTAAATGAGTAGGGGTAAATTACTCTCTATTAAGAAGAGGGTTCAATCAACTGAATCATTGAAGAAAATTACCAAAGCCATGGAAATGGTGGCCACTGCTAGAGTAAAAAAAGTGGAAAAAAATTTGCATGGTGTTAGGGAATTTTTAAATGAAACTATTAGAATGATTGAAAATTTAGAACTTGTTGGTGAACATCCTTTTTTAACGGGAGAAGGGAAAAAAGGATTAATTGTCATATCCACAGATATGGGGCTTTGTGGGGCGTTCCCTACGGAAATTGGTAGACTTTCTCTGAATTTTGTTGAAAAGAAAGGGATTGATTATGTATATGCAATAGGTAATAAAACTATACCATTTTTTAGAAGGCATCAAAAAACTAGAAGAATTTACGAAAGAGTTTATGATATTCCTACATTTGATTTTGCCAAAACACTGACAAACGATTTGATGAATGATGGAATTGCTACTGTATATATTGTCTACGGTAAATTTAAAAATAGGTTAATTCAGAAACCAGAAGTTGTAAGATTAACTCCTGTTGAATTTGAAAAGGTAAAATCCTATAGATATGAATTTGAACCAACAAGTGAAGAAATAACTAATAAAGCGTTGGAATTTTTAGTTTCAGCAAGTATTTATTCCTATGCTTATGAAACAAAAGTTAGTGAGTTATATGCAAGGCAAAATGCAATGAGAAATGCTACGGAAAATGCTGAAGAGGTAATAAGAGAATTGACATTGGAGTTTAATAAAGAAAGACAGGCATCCATTACCCAGGAGCTTATCGAAATAGTTTCTGGCGCTCAGGCATTGCAAGAGGAATAATCTTAAAGGAGCGTGATAAAGTGTCAAAAAGATCCAAAGGAAAAATTTTAAGGGTAATTGGTCCAGTAGTTGATGTACAATTTGAGGAAGGAGAGCTTCCAGATATATACGATGCTTTAGAAGTTATCAATCCTCAAACTGGAAAAAAGTTAATTTTGGAAGTAGAACAGCTTATAGGAGATAATGCAGTAAGAACAGTTGCATTGGATACAACAGATGGATTAATGAGAGGTCTTGAAGTTGAAAATACCGGTGAACCAATTAAGGTTCCAGTTGGTAAAGGTGCACTGGGTAGAATGTTTAATGTTATTGGTGAACCTATAGATGGAAAAGAAGATGTAAAAGACGTTGAATATTGGCCAATACATAGGACACCACCATCTATTACTGAACAATCAACATCTGTGGAGATATTGGAGACGGGTATAAAGGTTATTGATTTGTTAGCGCCATTTCCAAAAGGTGGAAAGATTGGATTTTTTGGTGGTGCTGGTGTTGGAAAGACAGTTTTAGTTATGGAATTGATAAGAAACATAGCCATTGAACACCATGGTTTTTCAATGTTTGCTGGTGTTGGAGAGAGAACAAGAGAAGGTAATGAGTTATACCTTGATATGCAAGAAGCGGAGGTTTTGGATAATACAGTTCTAGTTTTTGGACAGATGAATGAGCCACCAGGTGCAAGATTTAGAGTAGCATTGTCTGCATTAACGATGGCTGAATATTTTAGAGATGTTGAAGGAAGAGATGTTTTGTTATTTATTGATAATATCTTTAGGTTTGTTCAGGCGGGTAGTGAAGTTTCTGCTCTTTTAGGTAGGATGCCTTCTGCTGTTGGGTATCAACCTACTTTGGCTACAGATATGGGGGAACTCCAAGAAAGAATAACTTCAACGAAAAAGGGATCTATTACATCAGTGCAGGCAATTTATGTTCCAGCAGATGACATAACTGACCCTGCGCCTGCAACAACATTTACCCATCTTGACGCTACTGTTGTTCTGTCACGAAGAAGGGCAGCGTTAGGTTTGTATCCTGCAGTTGATCCTTTAGATTCTACTTCAAAGATGTTAGATCCAAACGTAGTTGGGCAAGAGCACTACGAAGTTGCAAGGGGAGTACAAGAAGTATTGCAAAGGTATAAAGACTTACAAGATATTATTGCAATTTTGGGTATGGAAGAGCTTTCAGAAGAGGATAAGTTAATAGTCCAAAGGGCTAGAAAAATAGAGAGATTTTTAAGCCAACCAGTTCATGTTGCAGAAAAATTCAGTAATATACCGGGGAAATACGTTCCAATTAGTGAAACAATAAGAGGTTTTAAGGAGATTTTGGAAGGGAAATACGACGATTTACCAGAGATGGCATTTTACATGGTTGGTACTATTGACGAAGCAGTTGAAAAAGCTAAAAAGTTACAAAAAGCGTGAGCGATTTTGCTCACGCATTTTTTGGAGGTGGAAATTTGCGTTTAAAAATATTTTATCCAAATGGCTTGTTTTTAGATGAAGAGGTGGATATAGTAACTGTTAGAACGGTGGAGGGAGAAATGGGAATATTAAAAAACAGGGCACCAATTATTGCTAAATTGAGGGTTGATAAGATAATAGTTAAGAAATTTGATAAAAAGTTTGAGTATATCATTGATGATGGTTTTTTACATTGTGACGGGGAAAATGTTATAATATTAACAGAGGATGTGAAAAATGAAATAAATCCCCATGAATATTTAGGAGGATAGTAATATGGTAGCTTTTATCGTTGATTCTTCATTTGATAAACCTAATGTTGAAACAAAATACCCAATCTTTTTAGCGCCGTTGAGGGTTTACATAGATGGTGTTGAGTATATTGATAAGAAGAATTTGTCCGTAGATGATTTCTATAGTATGTTGGACAGTGCGGAAGATTTTTCCACATCATTACCTAACCCAAAAGAGACAGAAGAGTTAGTAAAAAAGCTAATTGATGAATATGAGCATGTATATATGCTTGCATTATCGAGTAAGTTGAGTGGAACATACAACATGTTTAGGGCAATTAGTGCACCGTATAAGGATAAAGTTACGGTTTTGGATTTGAAGACTGCTAGTGTAGAATTATATGCTATATTTAGAGGTATAGTTCATTATTTAGAAGAAGGAAAAGAAATAACACAGGAGTTAGTTGACGAATTAAGGAAAAAGACAAAGTTATTTTTTGGAGTTATGTCGTTGAAATATTTAGAAAAAGGTGGAAGAATAGGAAAAGCAAAAGCTTTGTTGGGAAGGATTTTAAAGATTAAGCCTATTTTAACAGTGAATAGTGAAGGTGAAGTAGAAGTGGTTGCAAAGGAACGAAAATTTACAAATGTCGTAGAAAAATTGATAGAAATTGGTGAGGAGTTTATAGAGTCTTCAAATTTAAAAAATCCATATATCATTGCTGGATATGGTAGTGAAAAATACAGAAAATATTTGGATAAGGTAATTGAACATTTTAACATAAAGGATGTTGCGCAGATTAGTGCAGCAGTAGGTGTTCATACTGGACCAGAAGTATTTGGAATTGTTATAGGTCAATTTTGATTTTGAAGGGGGGAATGGAGGTACAACCTCCATATTATGGAAAAGCAACTTGTAAAGTTATTTTCATATCAACTTCCAAGCGATGATTTTGTAATATTTACCAGTATACTATTTTCCATTGGCTTTGTATCGAATTTATTTTTTAGTTTTGTTTTAAACAAGATTTTAATTTCTAATACAATATTTATTATTGGTGTACTTGGTTATGTGATAATTTTGTGGAAGTGGTGTTTTAGGTTTCCCGAAATAAGCAAAAATAACCGATTGATATTTTATTTTTACATTATTTTTTCTATTGCTTTTAGTTTTTTAGCATATTTCTTTCCCTTGTTGTTTTTTATTTCAGGGTCACTTATGATATCATTAATATTGATAGTAGGTAAAAAGTTAGAAAAAAGTAATATTTATTTAAAAGTATTATTTGTTGTATTAACCTTATCATTTTATCTTTTAGAATTAGCACCGGAGATAAACTTTAGACTTGGGAGTAAACGAGAAAACCATTAGGAGGTGATTTTATGGAATATCGAATTTCAACAAAAGGTGTTGAAACAACAGAAGCTTTGAAAAATTATCTGGAAAAAAGATTAGAAAAAATTGATAGGGTTGTGGAAGATAATGTTCGTTTAGATGTCAAATTAGAGAAAGATTCTTCTGAATATGTTGGAAAAATTATGGTACATTATTTGGGAAAAGATTTGGTGGTGAGTGAGAAATCTACGGATGTATATAATTTGATTGATCTTTTGACAGATTCATTTGAGAAAAAGATAAAAAGAGAAAGGGATTATGTAAGGCCAACACATAAAGCTAATGTCAAGGGTTTGGGTGAAGTATTTAAAGAAGAGATGCCCGAAGAGATAACTGAAGAAAAGATTTCAAATGTGAAAAGAGTAAATTTGATGATAACAAGTTTAGAAGAGGCTATTGCACAAATGGATGTTATGAACCATGAGTTTTTTGTGTTTAGAAACATGGAGACAAACGAGATAAATATGTTGATTAAAGGGAAAAATGGAGGTTATGTGTTGTACGAGTTTCAAGAATAAATCTGTTTAAATTTTTCAGCAGCACCCAATTGGGTGCTGCTTGTTTTTTTATGTTAAAATATAATTGAGGTGATTGTATGATAGAGTTTTCTTTGGTTTACAATGCAATTAAAGAATTATTTGAGATTGGTTATCCAAATGAATATTTGGAGAAAATAGTTAGGATTTTAGAGGATAAATTGCAAATAAGTAATTTGAGTCTTTCTATTTATGAGGAGAGAAAAAATGTTTATCGAGTAATTGCTGGAAAAGATGTTGGTAACAAGATTCCAGCAGATGGTAGGGAAAATATATTCCCGCTATGTTTTAATGAGAAAAAAATTGGAGCGATATTTTTTTCAGGAGAGGTTAAAGATAAAAGATTTTTATATGAATTTTCAAAACTTTTTTGCCTTACATATGACCTTTTTTTAATAGAAAAGAGAAGGGAAAAACTGGAAAATATTTTGAAGTTAACTGATGTATTTGAAAAAAGTAAGGAGCTGTATGAGTTAGAAAGGAACTTTGTAAAAGAAATTTCCTTGTATTTACCTAGTGATTTAGTTATGTTTGTTGAAAAAATTGGAGAAGATTATCGTATAAAATATTCTGAACCTCAAGATTTTATTGGAAAAAGGATTCCTGGATACTCTGATTTTGCGCTTTTTGTATTTAAACAAAAACCACAAATATTGATAAAACCCAATATAAATTTTTTGGGAACAGATTTGAAGGTGAAATCGTTATTAACAACGCCTGTTGATAGTGAAAAATGGCTTGTTTTTATAAATAAAAAACATGGAAAAGGATATATTCCAGACAAAAGTTATGAGGTTTTTGACCTAGATCTAGTGATTTCAGCGGTTAAAAGATTTAATTTAGGAGTATCAAGGCTTACGTTTTACAAAAATCTAAAATCTGAGATTGAGAAATTGAATAATTTAAAGAAAGAGCACGAACAATTAATTGAAAATCAAAAAGAGCAACTTAGAAAAATGAGTATAGTGCATTATTTAAATCAGGCAATGAGAAGCAGCAACGATCCCAGTAATGTTCTGAAGATATTTATGATTGGATTAACTTCAGGAAGAGCTTTGGGGTTTAACAGAGCACTTCTTTTGCTAAAAGATAATGAGAAAAATGTGTTAATTGGAAAGGCTTGGATTGGTCCAGCAAATGAGGAAGAAGTTGATACAATTTGGAAGAAAGCCAATCAGAGAGCCATGAAGTATGCAGACATTGTTCAATACTTGAGGGAAGAGTCTTTGGCACTTGGTTTAAGTAATGAATTAACTAAAAAAATAAAAGATAAGATGTTTCCATATAGATCTAGCAAGTTTTTGGAAAGAGCAGTTGTTAGAAGAAAGATTGTTCATGTGAATAAGAAGGTGTTGGAAGATGAATTAGATTATATAATTTCCGTTTTGGATGTAGACGAATTTGTTATAGTACCGCTTATTGGAAAGAACGATACAATTGGTGTTGTAATTTTGGATAATAAATACTCTGGGCATAGGATTTCAAATGTTGATATAGAGATTTTAAGGTTAATTTCAGACAGTGCAGGCCTTGCAATAGAAAATGCGTTAAATTACAAGGAATTGAAAGATAAAACTTTAAACCTTGAAAAGCAAAAAAGTTTAGTGGAGTTTTTAAAGGAATTTTCAGATCTTATTTTGCAAAATTTATCTGCGGCAGTTGTTGTTATTAGAAAAGATGGGATTATTACTGAATGGAATTCACGTGCAGAGTATTATTTTGGCAGGAATAAGGAACAAATGCTTGAAAAAAGATTGGCAAATTTGGGAACGGAGTTTGAGGATATTGAGAGTATGGCTTTTGAAGTGTTGAAAATGAAGGAAGAAATAAAGCTTTCAAATTATCTTATTCCGGTTTTAGGACAAGAAAAGTATTTTGATGTTTCTATTTCGCCGCTTTGGGATGCAGAAAGATTATTGATAAAAGGTGTTATTGTTACATTTGAAGATGTTACTGAGAGAGTTATTTTAGAGAAAGAGAGAAAAAAACAAGAAAAATTAGCGGCATTAGGCGAAATGGCGGCGCGGGTTGTTCACGAACTTAGAAATCCTATTTCAGTCTTAGGAGGATTTGTTAAAAGACTTGAAAAATATATAGATGATGATAGTAAGAGGAGAAAATATATAAAAATTATTTCAGATGAAATTGTTAGGTTGGAAGGGATAGTTAGTGAAATTTTAGAGTTTAGTAGGGACAAAAAAGTTATGGAGTTTGCTGAATTTAATCTAAATGAATTAATAACGGAAGTATATATTTTATTTGAAGATAGAATAAAAGAAAAAAATATATTGTTTGAATTCAAAACAGATAACGAAAACATAGAAGTTTATGCAGATAAGCAGAGAATAAAACAAGTTTTGATAAATCTTTTGCAAAACGCTATTGATGAAACACCATACGGTGGTAAAATATTAATTGAGGTAGGAAAATATTTGAGTAAAGTTAGGGTAAAAGTTTGGAATCAAGGTACACCCATACCTAAGGATGTGCTGGAGAAATTGTTTATTCCATTTTTTACAACAAAGGTTCATGGAACGGGATTGGGACTTCCTATCTGTAAAAAGATAGTTGAGGATGAGCATAATGGGAAGATTTGGGTAGAACCTGATAAAGATGGAAATGCATTTATATTTGAATTACCATTAGAAAGCGAGGATGAGTAGGATGCAAGAAATTTTACTTAAATCAAAAATTCACATGGCCAAGGTTACGGATAAGAGTATTAACTATATGGGAAGTATAGGGATAGATGTGGAATTATTGGAAAAGTCAAATATAAAGCCATATGAATTAGTGTTAGTTGCAGACGTGAATAATGGTCAAAGATTTGTTACATATACTATACCTGAAGAAAAAGGAAGTAGAAAGATAGTGGTGAACGGTGCAGCTGCGAGATTGGTTGAACAAGGCGACAGAGTAATTATTATGGCCTTTGGAATGTATGAAAATGACGAATACAAAGGACCAAGGGTGTTAATAATGAATGAAGATAATGAAGTAGTTGAAATAAGGGAGGGAACTTAATGCATTGCGAAAATTTCGAAAAAAATCTAAATAATTGTAATTGTAGCTATCCTGGATGTCCTCGTAAGGGAAAGTGTTGTGAATGTTTGGCTTATCATAGAGCACATGGGGAGTTGCCTGCTTGTTATTTTACTGACGAAGAAGAAAAAACTTGGAACAGAAGTATTGAATATTTTGTAAGTAGGAGAAAATAAATGGTATATTTTGGCCCTGAGAAATTAAGACCTGTTTTTGAGGAAACTCGTAAAATTCTTGAAAAAGATAGAAAAAAATTAGTTGAGTTTTTATATAGCTATAAAGAAGTGTTGGATGTTTTTCATAAACATCTAATGCTTGTTTCCATTTGTTCTGAAGGAGTTTTTTCCCTTAATGTAGGATATACACCTGAAGAAAAATTCTTTTTTGGTATATCACTTTCAAATCCGTTTTTAAAAACTCCATCTTTTTATAAATTAAAAGATTATTTTAACGAAGGATTGGAGAATTTATATATAAGTAATTTTACAAAGAGAAGTTTACCAAAGATTACGGCAGGGATATTGAAATTTCCTATTTTAACCCATTTTTTGGCGTTAGGTGGAGAGAAATCTTTAATTTCCAAAGAGCTATTTTCAGAAGAAGTAACTGGTAAGAACTGGTTGAGTTTTTCAAAAAAGGTTGATGATAAAACTTATGAAAAATTTTTGGATTTAAATGGGAAAAAATATGGTTTTTTAAGAATTTTTCTTACGGATGACGGTGTTTATTTTGTTGGAATTGGAGAAGAAAATAGAAATCTATATGCGGAGTTCTTTACGTTTTTAAAGAACAAATATATGTTTCAATCTGGGAAATATTTTCCTGTTTCCGATTTAAGAAATAATGTTATAGGTATGTTTAAGATTGAGCTTAATGATTTAGATGCAAAGTGGAAATATGTAGAGAGTTTTGTAAAAGACTTTGAAAAATTTAGGGATTTTTTAAAGGGTTTGGGGGGATAGTATGGTTAGCGTAGAAAGTATTGAAAGTATCTTATCTAAAATACCAGGGGTCCAAGCTGCAAGGGTTGTTATGGAAGAAGACCAGATTGTGGAGATACATATTGTTTCAGATGATGAAAAAAGTCCAAAACAACTAGTGCGTGATATTGAAACAGTTTTATATGCAAGTTTGGGATTAAAGATCGATAGGAAGGTTATAAGCATTGCTCAGGTTGATTTGGGAATTGAAAGTTCAAAAGTTGTTCCATACAAATTGACTAATTTTGAAGTGGAAGAAGATAAACGTAACATAAAAGTAAAGGTTGAAATTACGCATGGACAGGAGATGTATGTTGGTGAATTTTCTGGACCAAAAACAACAAAAAATATACCTCTTGTTATTGGAAATGCCGTTTTAAGGGCACTTGAAAGTGTTCATGATTTTGCTATTTCAATGGATGATGCAGTTGAGTTAAAAATTGCCGGTAAAGAGTTTGTAGTATCACATATTTCTAAGATGTATAACCAAAAAGAAGAAAGTATTATTGGTGCAGCAGAACTAAAGAAAAATAAATATGAAGCTATAGCTGAAAGTGTTCTTGATGCGTTTAGGAGGGTTTAGATGTTTTACATCGAGACTTGGGATTTACCCGGAGATTTAAATATGGCAATCGATTATATTTTAGGTACTTTGAATGTTCCATTTTTTAGACTTTATACTTGGGAAAGACCTACGCTATCGTTGGGAAAAAATCAATCTTTAGATGATGTTAATTTTGAATTTTTAAAAGAAAATGACATAGATTGTGTGAGAAGGCCCACAGGTGGACGTGCTGTTTTACATAAGGATGAGATAACGTACAGTGTTGTAATTCCAAATGGACATAGTTTATATAGATTATCTGTTTTGAAGTTGTATAAGTTTTTATCTAAATTAATAGTTGATGCGTT
The DNA here is from genome assembly GCF_000016905.1 of Thermosipho melanesiensis BI429. GTDB lineage: Bacteria > Thermotogota > Thermotogae > Thermotogales > Fervidobacteriaceae > Thermosipho > Thermosipho melanesiensis. Next base: position 289,304 of record NC_009616.1, on the reverse strand, counting down.
GAATAACATGGGTTTACCAGTTAAAATGGTTGGCCGTGGTTTAAGGGGTAACACGCATATTTGTTTCGATGCTCCTTCTTGGTATGAAATTGTATTAAATGATAAAAAGGTTGTAGGTAGTGCTCAAATGAGAACAAAGTCATTTGTATTGCAACATGGATCTATTGTTTTAAAAACAACGTATAATGTTGAGAGCTGTTTTAAAAAATTGGATAGAAAAATAACACAATATGGTCTAGATCAATACAAAATATTAAATGAATTAAAAGTTAGAGATGCTTTATATGTGGAATTTGATAAAGTATTTGGTTTAAAAAAATTTAAAGATTTGGATAAAGTATTGCAAGAGGCTCAGAAAGCGAGGAGAAGGTTTTGTTGTACATAGTGGGGACACCAATAGGAAATCTTGAGGATATTACTTTAAGGGCATTAAAAATGTTAAAAGAAGGAGATTATATTTTTGCAGAAGATACGAGAAGAGCTTTGAAGCTCTTAAATTTTTTTTCTATAAAGAAACCGTTGGATTCATTTAATGAGCATTCCTCAAAAAGAAAATTGGAAAAGATTTCGAAACTTTTAAAAGAGGGAAAAAATGTAGTGTATTTATCAGATGCAGGAATGCCAGTTATTGCAGATCCCGGTGCTGAATTAGTTAATTTGTGCTATAAAAATAATATACCGTGGGATGTTATTCCAGGTGTTAGTGCACTTACTACAGCTGTTACTGCAAGTGGATTTTATGGAAATAGATTTTTATTTTTAGGTTTTATGCCTCGAGATAAAAAAAGAAGAAGGTTGTTGAGAAGTATAAAAGAATTAGACGTGGAAATTTTTGTGTTTTTTGAAAATCCTGAAAGATTAAATAAAACATTAGTGGATATTCAAAATATTTTAGGAAATGTAGAAATATTTATTGCAAGAGAATTAACCAAGGTTCATCAGGAATATTTTAAAGGAATAGTAAGTGAAGCGTTAATAAGGTTCTCTGAAAAAACCAAGGGAGAAATAACTGTTGTCTTGAAAAAGATTTAACACCTTAATATTTTTCATATTAAAAATAAAAAATTTTTAGTAACTTTTTATTAATCTAAGCAATCAATGCACTTTTTAATCGTTACGAAATTTACAGTAATTTTCCTTTAACAACATACCAAAAAAGTAGCTTTAATAAATGGTTTGTAAAATACAGTTTGTGACGTTTATGTTAAGCAAGAAAAATAGCCCAAAAATTGGGTAGGTTTTCCGAAACCAAAAAGTACGCAAAGCCTCACGAATAAATAATTTTATAAATTAGCAACTTCCAGGAAATGCATTCGTAAAAAAATAGAATGTTATAATATTTATGGGAAAAGTGACGGTTTAGAATCTACCTATGAGGAATGGGAACAAAAAAAGAAGACTTTAGTCCTCTTCTTCGATTGTTTAGAATCTAACTGTTATGCTCATCAGTCTTTTGCAAAGGAGTTTAAAGTTTACCTATGAGGAACAATAACGTGTTTTTGAACAATATATTTCTCATACTTCATTTGTTTTTTATTAGTTTATTATCTATTAGAAATGATTGTACGTGAAATTATTTGTATAGAATCTATTGGATATGTAGTTGACAAAAGATAATAATGGGTGTATACTCTAAACAACCCCGGGTAAAAGGGGAATGGAAAATGATTTACGAGGAGGCGTTTTTTTATGAAAGGTACAGTAAAGTGGTTTGATGCAAAAAAAGGTTATGGATTTATTACTAAGGAAGATGGAGAAGATATTTTCGTACACTGGAGTGCTATCCAAACAGAAGGTTTTAAGACATTAAAGGAAGGTCAAGAAGTAGAATTTGAAGTGCAAGATGGTCAAAAAGGACCACAAGCAGCAAATGTAAAACCTCTTTAATTGGTGATTAAAAAGGATAACAATTAGCCCCCGAAAAGGGGGCTTTTAATTTTACTTTGATGAATTATTAGAATTTGTTTGTATTTTTTTGCTATCTGTTATGTAAAAACCACTACCTTTAAAAACTATTCCGACCCTTCCAATTGCTTTTTCCATCTTTTCACCACAATTATCACAAAAAAGTTCCAAAGTTTCATTAAATGAATGCAATTCAACTTTTTCGTTTCCACATTTCTTACATACGTATCTGTACATTGGCATCTTTTCACCTCCATTGATTCAATTTTTTCTCTTCTTTAAATATATTATATCATTTAATATTAGTCAAGATTTGTATGATAAAATTGACATGGGGTGATGATTTTGAACTATGAAGTTGCTATATCAAACAAAAGTTTCAGAAAAACATTTTTGGTAAAATCTGAATTTGTTGTTGAAAAAGGTGAAAGAGTTCTTGTTAGGTTAAATAATAAAAAAGAAATAGGATATGTTTTGGATAGAAAAAAGGGAAATTTTGTTGGAGAAATAATTAGTAAGGTTGATGGAAAAAGTTTTTTGAGAGGATGGTTGGTGGATGCTGTTGTAGAAGCATCCAGTTTTTTCGGTGCGCCTGTTGGAAAATTGTTTGACTTGTGTTTTCCCAAGGGATTAGAAAATTACTTTGTTGAAAGGGTTTATTCAAACAATCCTTTATATGATTTTAATGGAATTAATCTGAATGAATTTGTAGAAAAATATGGTGAAAAAAAATTAAAAGAGCTTTTAAAAAATGATGCTGTATATATAAAGAAAGATTTTAATCTAAAAGCACCAAACCCTAGAAAAGAATTGTATGTTTATCTAAAGGCATCTTTAAGTGAGATTTCAGAAAAAAAATTAACTAAAAAACAAAAAAAAGTGGTAGATTATTTGCTTGTAAATGATATAGTGTCATATACTGAACTTAGGGAATTTTTGGGAATTAATAAGGATGTTTTATTACAACTTAAAAGAAAAGACATTTTGATAATAGATAAAAAAATTCCTCAAAAAGTTGGAAGAGTTTTGTTAAGTGATAATCAAAAAAAAGTAGTTGAGGATATATTAAACGCTTCTTCCTCAAAAGTTTTGTTGTATGGTGTTACAGGTAGTGGGAAAACGGAGATCTACCTTTCAGTTATAGAACAAACAAACTACAAAGCTTTATATCTTGTTCCAGAAGTTTCATTAATTGAACAAACTGTAAGAAGAATTTATGCAAGGCTTCCTGAAAAAAAAGTAGGAATTTATCATAGTTATCTTACAAAAAGCCAGAAAATAGATGTATGGATGAGAGCAGTTAAGGGGGATATAGATATATTGGTTGGTACAAGGAGTGCATTTTTTGTGCCATTTGATATGGATATGATAGTGGTTGACGAAGAGCATGATGAAAGTTACTATCAAGATGGGGAAGTAATATATGATGTAAATTTTTTAATTGAAAGATTTCCGGGACTTGTAATATTTGGTTCGGCAACTCCACGGTTGGATCATTATATGGAAGCGAAGAATGGTAATATGAAGCTTTGTATTTTGAAAGAAAGGTATGGTACAAAACTTCCAAATGTTGAAATTATTAACATGAAAGAAGAAAAAAAAGTTATTCCGTATGTTTCTGAAGTTGTTGTAGAAAGTGTGAAAAAGGAATTAGAAAGTGGAAAAAGTGTTATTTTGTTTGTTAGGAGGAAGGGATATTCCTTAATCATGTGTCAAAATTGTGGACATATATTAAAATGTCCAAATTGTGATGTGTCATTAACATATCACAAAGCAGAAGGTAAGCTAAAATGTCATATATGTGGTTTTGAAGCTTCAAGGTATATGGTGTGTCCCAATTGCGGTTCCGTGTTGTTTTACGAAAAAGGCTTGGGAACTGAGAGAATTGAGTTAGAATTTCAGAAATTATTTCCTGGAAGAAATATTGTAAGAGTTGATACGGAAGTGGTTAGAGATTTCAAAAAATTTCAGGTGATATTGAAAAAATTGTATTCTGGAGAAATTGATGTCCTTGTGGGAACGAAGATGATTACAAAAGGATTAGATGTTCCAACTGTAAACCTAATAGGAGTTATAGATGTTGATGCTATACAAAATATTCCTGATTATAATTCTTCATTGAATCTTTTTAGATTGTTAGTTCAAGTTGTGGGAAGGGCGGGTAGAAAAGAAAGAGGTAGGGCATTTGTACAAACTTACGAGAAAGATAGTGAGGTTATTTCGTATGCGTTAAAACAAGATGTGGAAGGATATTATGAATATGAGTTAAAGAAAAGGAAGGATTTAAGATATCCTCCCTTTCAAAATATAATACAAGTTATTGTGTTTTCAAAAGATAAGAACCTTGGGTATGAAAACACAAAGAAAATAGTTGAAGAACTTCGCAAGCACAATTTAGAAATATTAGGTCCCACTGAATTTTTTATCCCAAAAATAAAAAATAATTTTTTGTATCACTTTATTGTAAAGACGAATGAGGTGAAAAGGGTAAATACACTAATTTTGGAAATTATATCAAAATTTCCTACTAAGATTAAATTGAGGGTTAATCCTCCATCTTTATATACTATTTAACCATGTTTGATATTTCTATTTTTTCCTCTTTTTTGAGTATTTTTTCTACATCGAGTATAAGTATCATTCTATCTTCCAGTTTTGCAACACCAAGTAAAAATTGTGATGATTCACCACTGTATTCCGGAGTTTGATCTATTTGATCTCCAGAGAGGGTAATAACTTCTTTTACATCATCAACAAGAAATCCCATCTTTTTCTCATTTTCAAATCTAATAACGATTATTTTTGTTTTTTCCTTTTCATCAAAATCTTGTAACATAAACTTTTTTCTTAAGTTTATTATTGGAATTACTTCTCCCATTAAATTAATAATTCCCTCTACAAAATCTAATGAATTGGGAAGTTTTGTAGTTTTTTCGTACTCCTTTACTCTGTCAACTTTCATAATGTCAATGGCAAATTCTTCATCACCTAACATGAAAGTTAATACCTTAAGTTCCATTTTTTCACCTCCTGGATTTTAATTTTATATATCTTAAATCATTGTCTATATCGATTACTTCCACGTCTATTATATCATTTATTTTAATTTCTTTATCTATTAACTTTTTGTGTATAAATCCAGATTCTTTTAAACCTATGTCTACAAAGATACCAAAGTCTGTTATATTAATAACCTTGCCTTTTAATTTCATGCCAATTTTTAATTCTTTAAAATCAGTTATTTCGTTGTAGAAGATGGGAGTAGGTAAATTATCTTCTTTTCCCATACTTTTTAATTCGTTTATAATATCAGTCAATGTTAAAATTCCCACATTGAATTTTTTTGATAGATAGTCTAAATCATATATATTGTTTTTAAGAATTTCATTTGCTATTTTGTAATGTTCTGGGTGAATTGCCGTAGATTCTAAAGGATTTTTTCCATTTTTTATCCTTAGAAAACCAGCACATTGTGTATACGTCTTTTGTCCCAAACCTTCTATTTCAAGTAATTGTTTCCTTTCTGTGAATTTCCCTATTTTTTTTCTAAAGTTTACAATTTTTTTTGCAAGAGAAGGTGTGATTCCTGCGACATGTTCTAAGAGTTTTGAAGAAGCACTGTTTAGATCAATTCCAAGTTGGTTAACAATATCTGTTACTGCGTTTTTTAACTCTTCGGCTAATTTTTTTTGGTTTATATCGTGTTGGTATTGCCCCATACCTAACGACTTAGGATCTATCTTAACTAATTCTGCCAAAGGATCTTGGACTCTTCTGCCAATACTGATTGCACTTCTAATTGTTGGATCAAGTGTTGGAAATTCCTCAATGGCAATATCTGAAACTGAATATACAGATGCACCTGCTTCATTTGAAAATATATACTTTGTTTTTAAATTGTATTTTTTAATCGTTTTTGCTATAAATTGTTGTGTTTCCCTAGATGCAGTACCATTTCCTATTACTATTAATTTTAGCTTGTGGTTTTGGAGCATTTTTAATATCTTTTTTTCAGAATTTTTTGTGTCAAAATAAGGTGCAGTTGGATAGATAACAGCATGTTCAAGTGGATTACCCAGTTCATCCAATGCTACTATTTTACATCCTGTTTTGTTTCCGGGATCTATAGCAAGTATTCTGGTATTTTTTAGTGGAGGAGTTAATAGTAATTGTTTTAGATTTTTTGAAAAAACCTTTATGGATCTTTCTTCTGCTTTTTCTGTTAAAATCTTTCTTACCCTCTTTTCAATAGAAGAAAATAAAATTTTCCAACCCTTTTTCAACCCTTTTTCAACTATTTCATTTTTATTCCAATTCATTAGATTGAAAATATCTTCTTTAAATTTTTCTGGTAAATAAAGCTTTACTTTTAGTGCTCCTTCTTTTTCTCCTCGGTTTATTGATAATATGTTGTGTGGATGTAATAAACTTAGCTTTTTTGTGAAATTGTCATACATATCATATTTTGTTTTCTTTTTCACCTTTTTTTTGCATTTCACATACCCGTATTTGATTAAAAATATCTCTAATTTTTTTCTAACAATATCGTTATGTGAAAATTTTTGAGCTAAAATATCCGTTATTCCTTCAATAATTTTTTCTTTTTCGTTAACTAATTCCAAATTAATAGTGCCTTTGGTGCTCTTTTCAGCAAGTGGTAAAAGACCATTTTCTATTGCAATATCTGCTTTAGTCTTTTTTCTTTTTTTAAAAGGCAAATAAATGTCTTCAAGTTCATTTAAAGTAAATGTATGTTCTATTTTTTTCTTTAGTTGAGGTGTTAAAACACCATCTTTTTCCAGAATTTTTAGAATTTTTATCTTAAGTTGCTCAACATTTCGTAAGTACTTATATCTTTTTTCAATTTTTCTTAGTTGTATTTCATTTAAACCACCAGTTTGATCTTTTCTATATCGACTTACAAAATGTATTGTGTTTTCTTTTAACAATTCTATTGCATTTTTTACTTGCCAGCTTTTTATTTCCAATTCTTTAGCAATGATATGTTCCATTAAAATCCTCCTTTTTAAGAATTATATCAAATTTTACAAAAAATTACGATAAAGGTTAAAAATGATTATTTTTTGTCTTTGTTTACAATTGTGTGAATGTATGCATTGTATTGTAAAATTAATTTGAATGTTTTGAAAAGGGGGGATAGGGTTGTACAGGGAAATTTTGGAACATCCTATATTAGAAAATGTAGAAAGTGAAATTGTTGAATTTGTTTTTGAGGGGATGACTTTAAAGGCTTTAAAAGGAGATACCATTGCAAGTGCTTTAGTAAAAAATGGAATCGATGTATTTGGATATACGGAAAAGGGATATCCAAGGGGTTTTTTTTGTGCAATAGGCAAATGTTCTTCGTGTCTTGTAAAGGTGAATGGGGTACCGAATATAAGAGCTTGTATAACGTTGGTTGTTGACGGAATGGTTGTTGAAAGACAAAATGGAAAGGGGAAATTAAAGTGAAAGTACAAACTCTTATTATTGGAGCTGGTCCTGCAGGGTTGTGCGGTGCCATTGCATTAGCTGAGTCTAATGTGGATGTTTTGGTTGTTGATGAAGGAATAAAGCCGGGGGGACAATTAACAAAGCAAACACATAAGTTTTTCGGACATGAGAAATTTTTCGCATCAGTGAGAGGATTTGAAATTGGTAAAATTTTGTACAACAAAGCAAAAAAATTAGGTGTTAAATTTCTTTTACAATCAACAGTTAGTGGAATTTATGAAGATACAATAGTGATATATGATAGAAAAAACAATGTAGTAAAAGAAGTAGATGCAGACTTTTTGTTAATTGCAACAGGAGCATCAGAGAAATTTATAAGTTTTGAAAAGAATTATTTACCAGGTGTTTATGGTGCAGGTGCAGTTCAAACCTTAATTCATCAGTACAGAGCACTTCCGGGTGTAGATTTTTTAATAGTAGGTGCTGGTAATATCGGTCTTATATTAGCTTATCAGTTGATTCAAGCAAATGCAAATGTAAAAGCAATTATTGAAATCTCCAACAAGATAGGAGGATATAGGGTACATGCAAATAAAATAAGGAGAATGGGAGTTCCGATTTTATTACGACATACTATATTAAAAGCGATTGGTGAAGAAAGGGTAAGAGGAGCTGTAGTTGGCAGGTTAAATGAGAATGATACAGTGGATGAAACAATGGAATTTGCTGTTGACACAATATGTCTTTCAGTAGGGCTTCAACCAAGTATTGAGCTTGCCGCACAAGCAGGTGTAAAGATAGAATATATTCCGGAACTTGGAGGATTTGTACCATTTAGAGATGAAAATATGAAGGCGTGTGAAAGAGTATATATAGCAGGAGATTTGGCGGGGATTGAAGAAGCAACTACAGCTATGATTGAAGGGTATATAGCTGGGTATAATATTGCGCAAGAGATTACATCAAAATCTTTTAAAAATAAGATAAATTTTTACAAAAATGAATTGAAGATATTTAGAAGTGGTCCTTTTGCATCAAAAATAAGGAATGGTTTAAAAAAATTTGGAATTCATTTTGAAAAGCTTCCATATATTGAAAAATTTGAAAAAGAAGAAATAAAAGAAAACAAACTCCATGCGGTGATTGAATGTCCACAAGCAATTCCATGTAATCCGTGTGAAACTTCCTGTCCAACTTCTGCTATAAAGATAGGAGAAAATATAAATAATGTTCCAATGGTTGATGCGCAAAAGTGTATTGGTTGTGGCATTTGTGTTATGAAATGTCCAGGTCTTGCCATATTTTTAGTTCAAAGGTTAGATGATTATTCGATTGTTGGAATACCTTATGAATTTAAGTTGCCCGAAGTTAAAGAAGAGGTAGAACTTTTTAATAAGGATGGGAATTTTCTAGGAAAAGGAACGGTTTTGAAGATTATGAAGAACGATAAGGGAAAAACGCATGTAATATTTTTAAAAGTACCAAAGGGGTTAGAAAAAGAAGTAAGACATTTTAAAAGATTCGTAGGTAAGGATGATGAAATTGTATGTAGATGTGAAGGTATTACTAGAAAAGAAATAGAGATTGCAATTGATAATGGTTTTAAGGATTTTGAAGAACTAAGGAGATATCTAAGAATTTCTATGGGACCTTGCGGTGGGCGAACTTGTAGACTTCAAACGTTGTTTATTTTATCTAAAAGATTGAACATTCCGATTTCGGAAATAGATATGGGAACTTTAAGACCACCTTCTATTCCACTTCCTTTTAGGGCTATTTTAAAAGGAGTTGAGAAAGATGTATAAGATAGGAATAGTTGGCGGAGGAATAATAGGTTGTGCAATTGCATACTTTTTAGGGAAGTTAGGTGAAAGTTCGATAATATTATTTGAAAAGAGTTATTTATCATCTGGAGCAACGGGAAGATGTGGCGGTGGGATAAGACAACAGTGGAGTTCTCGAGAAAATGTAAGACTTGCTAAGAGAAGTGTTAAGTTTTTCGAGAGGTTTGAAGAAGAACTTGGAGTTGATATTGAATATAGACAAGGAGGCTATTTGCTACTTGCTTTTAATGAAAAGGAAGTAGAACAATTTGAAAGAAACGTTCAAATGCAAAGGAATGAGGGTTTAAATGTGGAAGTTTTAACTAAAAGAGAAGTGAAAAAAAGGTATCCATTTATAAATACAAATGGATTGAAAATGGCAACCTTTTGTCAAAAAGATGGTCATGCAAATCCCCATAAAGCAACTTTTGCCTTTGCAAATGCTGCTAAAGATTTTGGAATAAAAATTTACACTAGGGAAGAAGTATTAGATATACAAAAAGAAAGAGGAAATTATAGGATTATTACAAACAAGGGAGAATATATTTGTGAAGTATTGGTGAATGCAGCAGGTCCATGGTCAAAAGAAATAGGAAAAATGATGGGAGTGGAACTTCCAACTGAGAGTTTTAGACATCAGATTTTTGTAACAGAACCTGTTGAGTATTTTTTTCCTTTCATGGCAATAAGTTTCTCAAAAAACTTTTATATGAGACAAACTTTACATGGAAACTTTATTATGGGCCAAGGTGATAAAGATGAAAAGCCAGGAATAAACAGAAATGTTACGTTTAGGTTTGAAAAAGAGATGGCAAAAAAAATGGTATTTTTCTTTCCGTTTTTGAATGAATTGAGAGTTTTAAGGCATTGGTCTGGAGAATATAACATGTCTCCAGATGCACAACCTATTTTAGGTGCAAAGGGGAATTTTTTCTATGCTGTGGGGTTTTCTGGACATGGGTTTATGCTTGCACCAGCGGTAGGTGAGGCAATCGCAGAACTTATTTTATTTGGAAAAACTCTTCATAGTGATATTTCACATTTAAATTTGGATAGATTTAAAGGAAAGTTAGAAATTGAACGCAATGTGGTATAATATATAAAGCCGGATAATATATATATATATATATATAAAGAGGAGGGAGAACATGAAAAAACTTTTGGTTATTATTTTAGCATTATTAGTTGTCTTTTCTTTTGCAAAAACTAAAGTTATATTTTGGCATGCGATGGGTGGAAATCATGGGAAGACTTTGGAGCAAATTGTTAAATCATTTAATGATTCACATCCAGATATCGAAGTTGAAGCTATATACGTAGGAAATTATGGTGCATTAAGTCAAAAGCTCCTTGCAGGTGCACAAGCAGGAGAGCTTCCAACAATATCCCAAGCTTATTCAAACTGGACAGCAAAACTTATTCAGAGTAGAGTGGTTCAAAAATTAAACGATTTCCTATTTGATCCAGAAATTGGATTGACAAAGGAAGAATGGGAAGATGTTTATGAGCCATTAAGGAAAAATTGTATGTGGGGTAATGATGTTTATGCAGTACCATTTAACAAAAGTTTATATGTCCTTTATTACAATGCAGATCTTTTAACTCTTTATGGTGTAGATGTTCCAAAATCAATTAACGAATTGTATTATGCAGCGAAAGTTTTAACAGAAGATGTTGATGGTGATGGTAAACCAGATCAATATGGTTTTGGTTTTAGAACGACTGTTGATTTGTTCCAAATCTTACTTTCTTTAAGAGGCGGTTCTATCTTGAAAAATGTTGATGGTAAATGGGTATCAAACATTGATAGCCCAGAAACAAGGGATGTTTTAAGATTTGTTAGAAAGCTTATAGATGATGGCGTTGCATATTATCAAGGTGGGTATATGAATGATCCATTTGGACAACAAAAAGTAGTTATGTATATTGGTACAATTGCAGGTAGAAAATATGTTGAAGGATCAGTAAAGGGAAAATTCAATTGGAGCTGGGCTCCTGTACCTGTTTGGAAGACGAGAAATGTACCATTTGCAGGAACAGATGTAATTATGTTTGCAAATGCAACGGAAGAACAAAAGAAAGCAGCATGGGAATTTATGAAGTATCTTATTTCACCAGATGTAACAGCTTTTTGGTCTGTAAATACTGGATATATTCCGGTAAGAAAAAGTGCTCTTGAAACAAATATTTGGAAAGAAAATGTAAAATCCGATCCACTTGCGGAAGTACCATTAACGCAAATAGAAAATGCAGTATTTGACCCACAAATAGGAGTATGGTATGAAATTAGAACAGTAGTAAGTAATATGTTCTCTGATTTTGTAAATGGTAAAGTGGATATGGGAACTGCAATTAAAACTGCAGACGATCAAATTAAGAAATATCTTGCAGAAGAATATGGAGAATAAATTATAAGTCCAGGCTTTTAAGCCTGGACTTTTTAATGTAAATAAAAATTAACAAAGATAGAGGGTTGACAAAGGGTAAGAAACGTGGTAAATTAGGAGATGCGTGGTTAGGGAGGTCATTGAAAAATGGATAGCAGCGCAATGGAAGAGAAGGAAGAGCCTTTCAGATAGAGCTGGAGGGTTTGATCCTGGCTCAGGGTGAACGCTGGCGGCGTGCCTTACACATGCAAGTCGAGCGGGGCATCTAGTGGACTCTCTTCGGGGAGGAAGCTAGAGGGCCTAGCGGCGGACGGGTGAGTAACGCGTAGGTTACCTACCCCTCAGAGGGGGATAACTGTGGGAAACTGCAGCTAATACCCCATACGTTCCCGAGAGGGAAGAAAGGGTGCGTTAAGCACTGCTGAGGGATGGGCCTGCGCCCCATCAGGTAGTTGGTGAGGTAAAGGCTCACCAAGCCGGCGACGGGTAGCCGGTCTGAGAGGATGGCCGGCCACAAGGGCACTGAGACACGGGCCCTACTCCTACGGGAGGCAGCAGTGGGGGATTTTGGACAATGGGCGGAAGCCTGATCCAGCGACGCCGCGTGCGGGAAGGAGCCCTTCGGGGTGTAAACCGCTGTGGTAGGAGACGAATAAGCTAGGGAGTGGAAAGCCCTAGTGATGACGGTATCCTACTAGAAAGCCCCGGCTAACTACGTGCCAGCAGCCGCGGTAATACGTAGGGGGCGAGCGTTACCCGGATTTACTGGGCGTAAAGGGGGCGTAGGCGGCCGTGAAAGTCCGGTGTGAAATGCCACGGCTCAACCGTGGAACTGCGCTGGAAACTACACGGCTTGAGGACGGTAGAGGGAGACGGAACTGCTGGTGTAGGGGTGAAATCCGTAGATATCAGCAGGAACGCCGGTGGGGAAGCCGGTCTCCTGGGCCGTTCCTGACGCTGAGGCCCGAAAGCTAGGGGAGCGAACCGGATTAGATACCCGGGTAGTCCTAGCCGTAAACGATGCCCACTAGGTGTGGGGGAGTAATTCCTCCGTGCTGAAGCAAACGCGATAAGTGGGCCGCCTGGGGAGTATGCCCGCAAGGGTGAAACTCAAAGGAATTGACGGGACCCCGCACAAGCGGTGGAGCGTGTGGTTTAATTGGACGCTAAGCCAAGAACCTTACCAGGGCTTGACATGCTGGTGGTACTGACCCGAAAGGGGAGGGACTCTACCGTAAGGTAGGGAGCCAGCACAGGTGGTGCACGGTCGTCGTCAGCTCGTGCCGTGAGGTGTTGGGTTAAGTCCCGCAACGAGCGCAACCCCTGCCCTTAGTTGCCAGCGGTTAGGCCGGGGACTCTAAGGGGACTGCCGGCGACGAGCCGGAGGAAGGAGGGGATGACGTCAGATACTCGTGCCCCTTATGCCCTGGGCGACACACGCGCTACAATGGGTGGGACAGCGGGAAGCGAGCCAGCGATGGTGAGCAAAACCCTGAAACCCACTCTCAGTACGGATTGCAGGCTGAAACTCGCCTGCATGAAGCCGGAATCGCTAGTAATCGCGGATCAGCCACGCCGCGGTGAATACGTTCCCGGGGTTTGTACACACCGCCCGTCACGCCACCCGAGTTGGCAGCGCCCGAAGATGGGTGATCCAACCCGAGAGGGGGGATACCTATTGAGGGCGAGGCTGGCGAGGGGGGCGAAGTCGTAACAAGGTAGGTGTACCGGAAGGTGCGCCTGGATCACCTCCTTTCTAAGGAGAAAGAAGTAGCGCTGCTATCCATTTTTGAGTGGCAGAGGTCATTGAAAAATGCATAGGGAGAAGTAGAGGTGAAGGTATTAAGGGCACGCAGTGGATGCCTAGGCGGCAGGAGGCGAAGAAGGGCGTGGCAAGCTGCGAAAAGCCCGGGGGAGCTGCAAGCGAGCGTAGATCCCGGGATACCCGAATGGGGGAACCTGGGTAGCTGAAGAAGCTACTCACCCGAGAGGGAGCGAACCGGGGGAAGTGAAACATCTCAGTACCCCGAGGAAAAGAAATCAAAAGAGATTCCCTGAGTAGAGGCGATCGAAAGGGGAGGAGCCTAAACCGGCGGCGGGAGCTGTCGGGGTAGTGGGACAAGTCCGGGCGTAAGCCGGGGAGTAAAAAATCCTTACTCTAGCCGAATGGTCTGGGAAGGCCAACCGGAGAGGGTGAAAGTCCCGTAGGCGAAAGGGTAAGGACTTCCTGGGGCTTGATCCCGAGTACCACGGGACACGAGGAATCCTGTGGGAATCAGGGGGGACCACCCTCCAAGGCTAAATACTCCCTGCCGACCGATAGCGAAACCAGTACCGTGAGGGAAAGGTGAAAAGCACCCCGGAAGGGGAGTGAAAGAGACCTGAAACTGCGTGCCTACAAGAAGTCGGAGCCCGAGGGGGTGACGGCGTGCCTTTTGATTAATGAGCCTGGGAGTTGTCGTACCTGGCGAGGTTAAGCCGTGGGAGGTGGAGCCGAAGCGAAAGCGAGTCCGAAAAGGGCGAGCAGTCAGGTACGGCAGGCCCGAAGCCGGGTGAGCTACCCATGGCCAGGGTGAAGGTAGGGTAAAACCTACTGGAGGCCCGAACCGGTGGATCGTGAGACATCCTCGGATGAGCTGTGGGTAGGAGTGAAAAGCTAACCGAACCCGGTGATAGCTGGTTCTCCCCGAAATGCATTTAGGTGCAGCCTCAGGTGGTCTGTACTGGGGGTAGAGCGCTGATAGGGCTAGGGGGGCGACCTCCAACCCCTGTCAAACTACGAATCCCGGTACACAAAGCCTGGGAGTGAGCCTGTGGGGGATAAGCTCCACAGACGAGAGGGGAACAACCCAGACCGTCGGCTAAGGGCCCGGAGAGATGGCTAAGTGTGGAAGGATGTTGTGCGTCCCAGACAACCGGGATGTTGGCTTAGAAGCAGCCATCATTTAAAGAGTGCGTAACAGCTCACCGGTCGAGACGCACAGCGCCGAAAATGTAACGGGGCTGAAGCCATCCCCCGAAGCCGCGGACCAGCGTAAGCTGGTGGTAGGGGAGCGTTCCGCGATAGGGAGAAGGCAGACTTGTGAGAGCTGCTGGACGAAGCGGAAGTGAGAATCCAGGCATGAGTAAGCGAGAGGAGAGTGAGAATCTCTCCCCCCGGAAGCCTAAGGGTACCTGGGGAAGGGTCGTCCGCCCAGGGTTAGTCGGGACCTAAGGTGAACCCGAGAGGGGTAGCCGATGGGAAACCGGTTAATATTCCGGTACCACCTGTATATCGAAAGTATGAGGGGGGACGCAGGAGGGCAGGCTCCGAGGTCAAGTGGCAAGGCCTTCCAAGCGGTTAGGCGAAGAGGGCAGTAGGGAAATCCGCTGTCTGAGCTGAGCCGTGAAGGGGAGGACCGAATGGTCCAACGGAGCTGATCCCACACTGCCGAGAAAAGCCTCGCATACTGATATACAGGTGCCCGTTCCGCAAACCGACACAGGTAGGCGGGCTGAGAAAGCTAAGGGGAGCGGGATAACCCTTGCCAAGGAACTCGGCAAATTGACCCCGTAACTTCGGGAGAAGGGGTGCCGCGGTAGGTTGAACCCAGGGGAAGGGGAGACCTGGAAACTGGGGGAGGCCGAGGCGGTTGCAGAGGCAAGGCCCTGGCGACTGTTTACCAAAAACACAGGTCTCTGCGAACTCGTAAGAGGAAGTATAGGGACTGACGCCTGCCCAGTGCCGGAAGGTTAAGGGGAGGGGTGAGAGCCCCGAACCGAAGCCCCGGTAAACGGCGGCCGTAACTATAACGGTCCTAAGGTAGCGAAATTCCTTGTCGGGTAAGTTCCGACCTGCATGAATGGCGTAACGACTGGGGCACTGTCTCGGCAGGGGACCCGGCGAAATTTCAATCTGGGTGAAGATGCCCAGTACCCGCAGCTAGACGGAAAGACCCCGTGGAGCTTTACTGCAGCCTGGTATTGGGCTTTGGTGCATCGTGTACAGGATAGGTGGGAGGCGAAGAACCCGGCTCGCCAGGGTCGGGGGAGCCGACGGTGGGATACCACCCTCGGTGTACCGGAGTTCTAACCTGCGTCTGTGAAGAGCAGGCGGGGGACAGTGCCAGGTGGGTAGTTTGACTGGGGCGGTCGCCTCCTAAAGAGTAACGGAGGCGCGCAAAGCTCGGCTCAGGTGGGTTGGAAATCCACCGAAGAGTGCAAGGGCATAAGCCGGGCTGACTGCGAGACTGACGGGTCGAGCAGAGGGGAAACCCGGTCCTAGTGACCCGGCGACTCCGAGTGGAAGGGTCGTCGATCAACGGACAAAAGTTACCCCGGGGATAACAGGCTAGTCTTGCCCGAGAGTTCACATCGACGGCAAGGATCGGCACCTCGATGTCGGCTCATCCCATCCTGGGGCTGAAGCAGGTCCCAAGGGTTAGGCTGTTCGCCTATTAAAGGGGTACGTGAGCTGGGTTCAGACCGTCGTGAGACAGGTCGGTCCCTATCTGCTGCGGGCGTAGGAGGTTTGAGGGGGCTCGCCCATTGTACGAGAGGACCTGGGTGAGGGAGCCACTGGTGTACCGGCTGTCCTGCCAAGGGCATACGCCGGGTAGCTACGCTCCTGAGTGATAACCGCTGAAAGCATCTAAGCGGGAAACACGCCCCAAGATGAGACCTCCCATCCCGAAAAGGGAGTAAGGCCGGTTCGAGAAGAGGACCTAGATAGGCTGGTGGTGGAAGCGCAGCAATGCGTGGAGCCAACCGGTACTAATCGGCCGAGGCCTTCACCTCTACAGAATCCCTATGCATTTTTGAGTGACCTATCCCGGGTGACGATACCAAGGCGGGAACCACCCGGTCCCATCCCGAACCCGGCCGTTAAGCCGCCTTGGGCCGATGGTAGTGAGGGGCTCCCCCTCGCAAGAGTAGGTATCGCCCGGGGTTTTTTTAAAGCAGGCATTCTCGCCTGCTTTATTTTTTTAGATATCTACTTCCTGGTTTTTCCGGTGGAATATTTTTTTTGCATAATGGACATTCATCTTCCTTGTATATTGGTATTTCAATTTTTGTCAAATATTCATATGGATATTTGAAAGGATTTTCATCTGCCCTATTGATAATTGATGCTATACAACAAATTTTTCCACCCATTTTTTCTACAATTTCTATCACTTCTTTAACAGATTTTCCTGTAGTTATCACATCTTCAATTATGGCGACTTTTTCCCCTGGTATTATTTTAAATCCTCTTCTTAGAGTCATTTTTCCATTTTCTCTTTCTGTGAATATATTTCTTTTGTTTAAATATTTTGCTGTAACATATGCAATATGTATCCCACCCATAGCGGGGCCTATTATTAAGTCAGGGTTGTACTTTTTTATCTTTTTTGCAAGCATATTTCCAACCATTTCTCCGTAAGTGGGATTTTCAAATAACCTTGCGCATTGTACGTATTTTTCTGAGTGATTGCCCGATGATAATATGAAATGTCCTTCTAAAATTGCTCCTGATTTTTCAAGAATTTCTTCTATTGACATTTTAATTCCTCCTTTATTTTTTCTATTTTACTTTTTGGATTTTTTGAAAGGTATATTTCTCTTCCCAAAACTACGTAATTTGCTATATCTTTAACTTGGTCAAGGGTGATTACATCTTTTTGGTCATCCGCTTTTATTTCCATTCTAATTCCTGGTACTAAAAATTTTCCTTTTATTTTATTTCTAAGTTGTATTGCCCATTTCCCAGGTAAAACAAAAGAGCTATTTAAATTATCAAGTATTTTAATTGTTTCTAGATAATCATCTAAATTTCCTATTTGGGATGTTAATTTAATAACTGAAAAGATGAGTTTGTCTGTAGAGTTAAGAGCAGCTTTTAGACTATCTATACCAGCTGCACTGTGGACTGTAAAACCAATTATTGCCAGGTGGTCCCAACTTTTGATGGAACGAGCCACCGTAGAAGGTATATCACAAAATTTTAGGTCTAAAATGACTTTTAGATTTTTTTGGTAAAGTTCATCTAGTATTTTTTTCCCGTATATTGCTAAATTATGTCCTACTTTTACTGTTTCAAAGCTTCCCATTTTTTCAATAAATTCCAATGGATTTTCCATATCCAAACTTAATACTGGAATCATTTTTCCACTCCTTTCAAATATTTTCCAATCTCTTCTACAATTTGTGGATCTTTAAATAATGCACTTCCTATGGAAATTGCGTTGGCACCTATATTTAGGAATTCTTTTGCGTCTTCTTTAGAGTAAATGCCTCCTGAAGCTATTATATATATATCTCTTAGTCTTTTTCTTACTTCGTAAATTGCACGCAAAGAAATTGGTTTTAAAAGTGGACCAGATATGCCACCGGTGATTATTTTTCCATCTTCAAACATCAGCCCCCTTACACAATTAATTAAAGTTAGACCATCCCAAGCATTTTTTGCAACTGTTTGTGATGAGATTTCTACAAAGTGTCCTTCAATACTTAATTTTGCAATCAAGAATGTATTTGGGAGTATTTTTCTTACCCTTTTCAAAATTTCTTCCCAATCACTTTTATCGGTTATTATTGATAAACCACCTTTTTTTACATTTGGACATGAAAAGTTAAATTCTATTGCTTCAAAATACTTTGCATAAGGTGAGATAATTTCTGCAACTTTTATATATTCTTCCTTTGAATCCCCCCCAAGACTCAAAATAGTTTTTGTATTCAAAACGTATTTTTCTATATTTTCTACAAAATGTTTTATCCCAGGATTTTCAAGTCCAATGCTGTTAATTACAAAATTTTCGTTGTCACGCATTCTTGGAGGTTTATTTCCATCTTTTGGATTGTAGGTTATTGTTTTCAGTGTATATGCACCTACGTATTCAGGGTTTATAAATTTTAGATATTCACCATTACCACCTGGGCCCGATGCAATAATTAGGGGTGGTTTTAGATTCATAACATATCCCTCCTAAATATTGGTCCGTCGGTACACACATGTTTTACGCCATTTTTTGTAAATATCGCACAACTTTTGCATGCACCTATACCACAGCCCATATATTCTTCCAAAGAAACAAAGACGTTTGGTGAGTCTATTTTAGAAAGTACGAATTCTTCCATACTTTTTGAGCCAGATATAAGATACCAATCATATGTATTTAGGTTATCAATTTTTTGTGCAAAATATTCATCACCAATTGCATAGTCAAAAGGAATTTTTATTTTTAAAGGAGTTTTACTACCAACCAATACATCACAATTGTATTTTTCAGTCATTAAATTTGCTAATGTTAAACATGTGGGTGAGATTATTACTATTCCTTTTCCTTTTGGGGGAATAAAAGGATTTCCAAGGGGAAAATGAGCTTTTAGTGTTTGGGTTGTTTCGACTATATGTTTAGTTCCTTTTCCTTTAATTTGGACTGATATAGCTGTTTTACCGTCCCAAGTACCTAAAATAAATGGTTTTCTAACTAATTTGTTTGTTTCTATCATTAAAAATTGTCCAATTTCAAAATTGATATTTTCAAGTGTTATTAAATAAGTGTCTTCGTTTATTTTTAGAGTTTCTTTTTTAGTCAAGTAAGTATTCTCCATTCCAATACCCCCACTTTCCATTTATTTTTACCCCGATTATTTTTCCCTTGAGTTTCATACCATCAAATGCACAATTTTTTCCTTTACTAAAGAATCTTTTGCTTTCAACAGTAAATTCTTGGTTTAAATCCACTATCACTAAGTTGTCGCTTGTAAATTTATAACTTATTCCCAATCTTTTACGGGGAGCGTAGCATAGTTTATCTGTAACGAGGTATACGTCATTAAGTGCTGTGTAAAAAGCAGAGAATGCAATTTCTATATTTGAAGTTCCATAAGGTGCTTTTCTATAGTCAGCTGGTTTTTCTGGGTGAGGGGCATGATCTGTAGCTAAAATGTCAATTTTATTTGTTTTTACGGCATCTTTTAGAATTTCGATGGTTTTTTTATCACATAAAGGAGGATTGATTTTAAAGTTTGGATTTAATATTTCTTCATTTGAAATTAGCAAATGGTGTGGTGTAACCTCACAGGTAATGTTTGCGCATTTTTTTAGAAATTCTATCATTTCAAGTGAGTAAGTTGTTGAAATATGTTGGATATGAAAATCCTTAAATCCAAATTCAAAACCAGTTAATACAGTTCTTGCTATTGCTATTGCTTCATTTGTAATTGGACGTTTTGGTATATCTAGAATTTCCTTGTAAAAGATTCCTTCGTGCTCAAAAAGTTGACTATGGTCTAAGACAAGAGCAGGTTTTTTTCTGGAGAAATTTTCAACTAAATCGTTGTAAGTGTATTTTATGCCATCTGTGGAATAACATAATATGTTGTCTGAGGGCTTTTGAGTTCCAAAAAGTGATGTGGTACGATAAAATCTTACATGGGAATCTGCTACTAGTTTTTCATGGTATTTGTGAACCTGCTTGTTTTCAAGAATTGGGTTTGTGTTAGGCTGAATTAACACTTCGGTGAATCCCCCAGCAATACATGCTTTTTGTAAGGAATTGTAATCTTCTTGGTTGTTATTTAATCTTACATGGGTATGAAAGTCAAAAAAAGTTGGTATGCATAACAGATTCTTTCCTTTAAAGTTTTCAGGTAATTTTATGTCTTCATAAAATACTTTTTTTTGGAATGGATCGTATACCTTAATACAATCACCCCCTATAAAATAAAGAAAATGGGGGCAAAAGCCCCATTTTTAGGATTTATTTTTTACATATTTACTTTTGTTCGAGTATATTTTGTACATATTTTAACCCCCCAAAGCCATTTCATATATCTTATATCATATTTTGAAAAAATAATCAAGCATAGTTTGATATTACATTTTTTTGGTGTAAAATTTTAAAGAGGTGGAGTTATGAGATTAGTTGTAAATAGTAATGAGATAAAGAAAGCTTTAAGATTAATAGATAAAGTTGTTGGAAGTGTCGAAAAGACCAATCGAAGGGTTGGTTTTGCGTATAACCATGGATATTTAAATATGTTTGGAAGTGATGGGTGTTTAACTGTAAAGTATGAGGTTTCAGAGATGAATCCAACAACCCTTTCCTTTACTTTACCATTGGATATTTTAAAGTTTTTTGTTTACGAATTATCAGGTGATGTGTATATTTATTCAGATGGAAGGTATGTATTTTTGAAAGCAAAAGATGAGAGTTTAAAGTTAAAAGCGGAGGAGTTTCACATAAAAAAGTTTGAGGAAAGATATGAAAAAATATTAAATGTTTCAAAAAATAAATTTTTGAATGATCTTGATTTTGTTTCATCACATCTTGACGAAAGTGGAATGGTGGATCTATTTTTCGGTGATTCATTTAAATTAGTTGCGGAAAATAGTGGAATAATAAATTATGTAAGAAGAGATGGCAAAAGTATACCTTTTTCATGGAGAATTCCGTATTATTCTTCTAGACATTTAATTAAATCATTACAACTTTTGAATGACAGTGATATTGAGATAGGTGCGGGAGTAAATGCTTTGGTTTTGAAGGCAAAACACGTTTTTAATGTGTGTGGAGAAGAATTAGACCAACAAGCACTTTATCTGTTAGAAGAAGAACTTTATAGGGCAAAAGAATTTTTAAAAGTTGGATTGAAGGGTATAAGAAGGTTTTTGAGAAGGGCCATGATTTCTGGTAGAAATTCAAGTATAAAACTAATGGGAAATAAAAACGGTATTTTCTTTTATGCATCTTCTTCAAAGATGGAATACAAAGGACATGTTGAAATACCTTCTCCAGAAGATTTTCAAGTGATCACTAATGCATATTTCTTAAGAGCTTCACTGAATCGACTTGGGAGTGAAAATTTACTTTTGATGAAATCTAACATGTTTCTTTTTATAACCACCAACAGCAAAAAAAGATTTATTATTCTTCCAATGCGTTAATTTGTTCTTTTAAAACTTTAATGATTTCTTCTTCTTTATATTGGCCTATTATCTTTCCTTTTTTAAAGAGTATAAAGCCATTTGGTATGCCTGCTATACCGATGTCTGCGCCTTTTCCTTCACCAATACCGTTAACCACACATCCCAGCACTGCAATTTTGATATTTGATGTTGAATTTATGAAATATTTTTCAATTAATTTGGCCCATTTTTCGACGTCTATATTTGTCCTTCCACACGTTGGACAGGAGATTATCTGAGGTCCTTTTCTTAAATTCAATGATATAAGAATTTTTTTAGCTACAATTACCTCGTTCACTGGATCACCTGATATAGATATCCTTATTGTATCACCTATTCCTTTGTACAGAAGGTGCCCTAATGCAATGGAAGATTTTATTATTGCCCATTCGTATGTGCCTGCTTCTGTAACCCCTAGATGAAGTGGATAATCAACTAAAGAGGAGATTTTTTCATACGCTTTTATTGTTTCTACAACATCAGAACTTTTTACGGATATTACAATGTTGTAAAACCCCATTGATTCTAGAAATCTTACTTCTTTTAATGTAGATTCACAGAGTGCGTCTACTTTTCCCAAATGTTGAAAATCTTTTGATATTGAACCGGAATTTGCACCAACTCTGATTGGAATGCCATATTCATTTGCGACTTTTACTATTTCTTTTACCTTTTCTTTGTTTCCAATGTTTCCAGGGTTTATTCTTATTTTTTTTGCGCCGTTTTTAATACTTTCAATTGCAAGTTTGTAATCATAATGTATGTCAGCTATTATTGGTACAGGGGAGTTTTTTGTAATTGTTTTTAGTGCTTTCGCAGCTTCATAAGTTGGAACTGAAACCCTTACTAAATTACAACCTGCTTTATAAAGTTTTTTTATTTGATCTATTGTTTCAATAATATTTTCTGTTCTTGTGTTTGTCATTGATTGTATTGCAATTGGATTATTTCCACCAATTTTTACGTTTCCGATATTAATTTCTTTTGTCATTTATATCCTCCTTTGTGATAGAATATTATTGAGGTGAGAAGATGAAAATCTCCGAGTTTATTTTATTAGATGATAATAAAAAGTATTTATACTTAACTGTTTTGTTTTTAATGTTTTTTACTTCCATCTTAATTTTACTATTTTATTTTGAAAAACACAATGTTGAAAATTTTACTTCTTTACTAAAGGAAAAATTAGCTTATGAAAGTGTTTTAACACTTTCAAAAATTTTTTCTACAAAAGATTTAACTATTAGTTTTGTTAAGGAGAAAAAGACTTTCTTTGTTAGTGCGGAATTTGATTTTGAGGGTAGGAAAGTTTATGTTATAAAGGATTTAACTTTTGAAGTTATTGTACTTTCTGTATTATCTTTAATTTTCTTTCTATTTTTAATGGGAATTATTACATTTAAAAGAAAAGAGATTATTAAAAAAGTTAAAATAATAAGTGAGGATCTTGCAAAAATAGAAGGAAATTTAAAATATTTTCAAAATTATTTAGAATATAATCCTATTGTAAAAAAAATGAAAGTTGAAGAACTAGAAAGTTTAAAAGAAAGTGTAAATTATTTGCAGGAAATTATAGTAAGGAATGAAAGGGAACTATTAGATTCAATAGATGAGGTGGTTAAGACAAAGAAAGATTTGGAAGATATTAATACCTTTTTAACTTCAGCATATGAGATTTTAGCAAATGTAAATCCTAAAGATCGAATTGAAGATGTTGCTCAATATATATTAGAAGAATTAATAGATATTTTTAAGGATGTAAATGCAGGAAGTATTATTCTTAAGCAGAACAATAAATTTAAATACTTTGCACAAGTTGGATATACAGATAAACTTAAGGAAATTGAATTTTGTTGCGAGAATGATGTAATAGCAATACAATTTGAAGGATATGTCTCTGGGGATGTTATAAAAAACAAAAATAACGAGGTTTTTGATGAAGTATTTAAAGAGGTTGGTTCAGAAAAGATTAAATCAACATATGTAATTCCTATATATGTTGAACAAGAAAAGGTAGGGTCAATATGTCTTGATTCATTTGTAAATGATAAATTAAAAATTCCAGAGTATGTAAATATATTCGGGAAGATATTTGGTAACTTTTTGATATTAAAGGTTTATGAAAACAGTTATAAAAAAATGTTTTTTGAAATTTTGAAAATGTTCGTTGAAAGCGTTGATAAAAGGGTTGGCAAAATACACTCAAGGAATGTTGCAAATTTATCAAAAAAGTTGGCAAAAGTTTTCGGTGTTGATGAGATGAAAACTTGGGAAGCGGCTATGTTACATGATATTGGTAAAGTGTTTTTGAGTGATAGAATTTTAAAAAAACCTGGAAGATTGACCAATGCTGAAAAAGTTCAAATTCAAAACCATGTAAAGATTGGTTATGAGATATTAAATCGTTTCGAATTTTTAAAGGATATATCTAAGATTGTGCTTTATCATCATGAAAGATGTGATGGAAAAGGTATATTTGGATTAAAATGTGAAGAAATTCCCCTTGAAAGTAGAATTATATTAGTTGTTGATGCATATTTTACGATGAAAAATAAGGGATTTGATGATTTTACAATTTTTGATGAATTGTACAAAGATGTGGAAAATGGAAAACTTGATAGAAAAGTTGTTGAAGAATTGGAAAAAATTGTCAGGAGGAA
The DNA here is from genome assembly GCF_000016905.1 of Thermosipho melanesiensis BI429. GTDB lineage: Bacteria > Thermotogota > Thermotogae > Thermotogales > Fervidobacteriaceae > Thermosipho > Thermosipho melanesiensis. Next base: position 265,138 of record NC_009616.1, on the reverse strand, counting down.
AAAAGATGAGTAAAAAAATACTTGTGGTTGATGATAGTGAGCTTTGGAGAAGATTTTTAAAGTATGAACTAGAAAAGATGGGAAATGAAGTTGAAGTTGCAGTTGATGGTTTGGATGGAATTAACAAGTTTTTTTCGTTTTTACCAGATGTTGTTATAACAGATTATCTTATGCCAAACATGAATGGAATTCATTTAACTAGGTTTATAAGATCATATGCGGAATTTGAAAATGTGGGAATAGTTATTTTAACTGCTGGAAATGAGACAATTAATAAATTTTGGGCAAAGAAAAGTGGTGCAAATCTATATATAAAAAAGACGTTAGATAAGAAAGAGATTATAGAAAAGTTGAAAGGTTTTTTAAACGAAAATTATCATATTGAATGGTCTAGTGAGGTGCTTAAAATTAGAAAAGAGCCTTTTGGAGAGCTTGTTGATATACTAGAGGAAAATCTAAGAAATGAATTGGTAATTTCAGAAATCTACAGTTTTTTAGAATATATTCACGATGAAAGGTATTTAATTGAATGCATTTACAAACTATTTAAAGAATTTTTTGAATTTAAATCACTTCACACCTTAATTTTTAATGTTGAAAGTGAAAGGATTTATTCTATTTCAGATGATGAAAGGTCTTTTAATAGAAAAGAAATTGAAAAAACTTTAGAACTTTTATTGAAAAAACCTGTTACACCTGCAAAGAAAATATATAATGGGAACTATGTAAAAAATGGAGAAACTCTCGAGGATTTTATATCAGTTGTTATAGAATACAAAAATGAAGAGCAGGCAGCATTTTTAATTGAAGGGTTAAAAAAGGAAAGAGATTTTTTAGAGACGATTGTAGTAATAAAAAAGCCATTGGCTCTTGTGTTTAAACTTTTAAATGAATACAACTTGAGTAAGTCCAAAACAGAGTTTGATGAGTTAACCAAAGTATATAACAGGGCGTTTATAATGGAGAAATTAAAAGAGTTATTACAATTATCTTTAAGACAGAAAATCCCATTGTCAGTTGCCATGATAGATATAGATGATTTTAAAAAGGTTAATGATACTTATGGACATTTAAAAGGCGATGAAGTTTTAAAAAAAGTTGCTCAAATAATAAGGGATAATTTGCGGGAAAGTGATTATGTGGGAAGATATGGCGGAGAGGAGTTTTTGGTAATTCTTCCAGGGATCTCATGTAATCAGGCAAAAAAAGTATTGGAAAGAATTTTGGATAAAGTAAGAAACACAGATTGGAAATCTTTGGGAGTGAACAATGTGACTTTTAGTGCAGGTTTATGTTGCAAGCCTGAGAAATCTATGTTAGGCTTTATTAAGAGAGCAGATAAGAATCTATATATTGCTAAAAAAAGAGGAAAAAATCAAGTGTATGGAGGTGAATAGTATTATAAGTTTTATTTCATTTATATTAGTTTTTATGTTTGTAGTGGTTGTCCATGAATTTGGTCATTTTTTGTTTGCCAAGATATTTAAAGTAACTGTTCTAGAATTTTCTATTGGATTTGGTCCTGCAATTTTTAAGAAACAATTTAAAGAAACACTTTTCAAGATAAATGTAATTCCCTTTGGTGGCTATGTACGTTTAAAAGGTGAGGACTTTAACGAAGAGGAAGAAGATGGTCTCTATGCAAAGCCCGCATGGCAGCGTTTGTTAATAGCTTTTGCTGGGCCTTTGTTTTCGATACTTGCTGCGTATATATTGTTTGTTCCAATAGTAAATAACTGGGGTGTACCTGCGGTAACTATAGGAAGGGTTATAGAAAATTCACCAGCGTTTGAATATGGTTTAAAAGAAGGAGATGTGATTTTAAAGGTAAACGGGAAAAGAGTATTTGATTCTATAGAGGTAAGTAATGAGATAAAGAAAGGGAATGTTGTAAAGCTTACTATACTCAGAGATGACAAAATTTTAGAAAAAACTATACCTCCACGTATTTCACCACCTGAATATGTTTTTATTTTGGATGATGTACGAGGGAAAATATATGGAAAGATAAAAAAGATAAATGGTTATAAATTGGGAGTTGATTTAGATGTAAAAAAAGAAGATTTTGTAGAAATTGAAGATGAATTTGGGAATGTTTTATCAGGTGTTGTGTTAAGTTTTACATTTGTTGATGAAAGACCTACTATAGGGTTTTATTATGCGGGATTTAAGCCTGTAGCAAATAAAAATATTGAACCGTTTTTGTCAAACGATAGAATAGTTAAAGTAAATGATATGGAAATAGAAGATTATGTTTCTTTAATAAGTCTTATTTCAAGACTTTCCCTGAAAGAAAAACAAGTATACATTGATATTTGGGGAGATGAAATAAAAGAAAAGCTCAACCCTCTTTCTGAAAGGTTAGAAATAGTTGTTCAAAGAAATGGTGAAAAGATGACAATAGATTTAGATAAAGAAGAGTTTTTAAAGATAGTTTCAACACCGGGTTTCTTTAAGGAAGAGCAAAAATATCTAAAACCAAAGAATATTTTTGAAACGTTTGAATTAGCAATTTTAAGATGTAATTCTGCTGCAATAACTATTTGGAAGGCATTTGGTAGGTTGTTTTTGGGTGAGGGTGTGAATCAAGTGGCAGGACCTGTGGGAATTGCTGTGATAGTTGGTGAAGCAGCAAGGGCTGGTTGGGAAACTATTTTAACCGTAGTAGCTTTATTTACATTGAATTTGGGGATTTTTAATTTGTTACCTTTACCAGCTCTTGATGGTGGAAGGATAGTGTTTTCGTTAATTGAAATTATTTCAGGTAAAAAAGTGAATAGAAGGATAGAAGCTATAGTCCATACAATAGGATTTTTCATACTTATGGCTCTTGCGTTTTATTTTATGTTTGCAGATTTTACTAGATTTTTCTGAGGTGGGATAGATGAAGGTTCAAATATGTGAAAATGAGCTGATAAAGGTTGAGACGGAAGATTTTCAGTTTTTTTCTGAAACAAGGATAGTAGAAATTCCAAGAAGAATAGTTTTGAACTTTTTTGATGATGAGTTTGTAGGTTTTGTTAGTTTTAACATGAGGTATTTTAACAGAAATGCATATATTACTTACTATGTAAAAAAAGAAAAGAGAGGAAAAGGTTACGGTAAAAAAATACTTAAATATTCTATTGATTATGCATTTGAGGAAATGAATATGAATAGATTAACCGCTGAAGTATATGAATATAATGAAGTGTCTATAAAATTGTTGGAAAAATTTGGTTTCAAAAAGGAAGGTCGTTTAAAAAAAGCAAAATTTCACAATGGTAGGTATTATGATATTTTTATTTATGGACTTTTAAAAAATGAGCGGGTTTAACCGCTCATTTTGTTTTTATATTAAAATAATCTACATTTTCATCGTTTTCCAATTTTTTGATTCTGTGTGTAGCTACTTCTGTAAGTCTATTTATTATTGCTTCGAGATCACTGTTTTTGTAAAGTTCTTTAATTTTCTCATTCCACTTTTCTGAAAATTCTATTTTTTCGTTGTTTAATTTAGTGTCATCCCTTGTTAAGTGTTTAAATTCATCGTTGATTTTTGAAAGTAGTTTTTTAACAGTTTCAAATAATGTTTCTAAAACATCCGATTTTCTTTTACAAAGTGCTATTTTTTCTCTGTATTCAGATTCTAACTCATGTTCAAACTTTACGTATGAATAAATTTTTTCACCTTTTACCATGAAATCACCCCTTTTTAAATTTTTTCAAGTTTAATGGAAAGGTAACTTAGAAATACAAAAGCAGCTGTTTCAAATCTCAATGTTTTTTTCCCTAAAACAACAGGTGTAAAGTTAACATTTAAAAATTTCTTTTCATCTTCTGAAAATCCCCCTTCTGGGCCAACTATAAATGAGGTATTTGGGTGAATTATTTCTGGTATGTTTTCTCCTTCAAAGTCTAGAAAATATGTATTAATACTTGCATATTTTTCAATTTCTTTGAAGCTAATAAACTTAAATTCGGGGAAATGATATCTGATACATTGTTTTGCACTATTTCTGATTACCAGCGAAATTTTTTCTTCTTTATCACGATAATCTCTATTAGAATATTTTGTCTTTGTGATATAGATTTTGTCAACACCTAATTCAACGGATTTTTCAATTAGCCAACGAAGTCTTTCCCATTTTCCCGAAGGAGCAAATAACACCAAATTACTTTTTTCATCTTTCTCTATATATTTAGACTCTAAAATTGTTCCAAAAGATTTCTTTTTTTTTATTTTTTCAATCTTTACCAGAAATTCACCACCTTTACCATCGGTACTTTTGACTATATCTCCTTCTTTTATTCTTACAGTTTTAAAATGTATTGTTTCATGTTCATCAAAAATTAATATATCTTTTTTGGGTATTCCAAAGAATATGTTTGGCATTTTCTCACCTCTATTTGTTAAGTGTGTGTATTTATAGTATAATAAAAATAAAATGAAAATCAAAGAGGAGGGAATTTTATGAAAGAATATATTCCTGGAGAAATAGAACCTAAATGGCAAAAAGTTTGGGCGGAATCTAAAGTATTTGAAACGCCTCAGCGTTCAGACAAAAAAAAATTTTATAATTTAGTTATGTTTCCATATCCTTCAGGTACATTACATGTAGGACATGTTAAAAATTACGTTATTGGCGATATAGTTGCAAGGTATAAAAGGATGAAAGGATATAACGTTTTGCATCCATTTGGATATGATGCATTTGGTCTTCCTGCGGAGAATGCGGCTATAAAGAATAAGATCCATCCAGAGGTTTGGACGTTTAAGAATATAGATATAATAAGAAATCAAATAAAAAAGATAGGAATTAGTTATGACTGGTCTAGAGAAGTAATTACTTGTACTGAGGAATATTACAAATGGACTCAATGGATTTTTTTGAAACTTTATGAAAATGGACTTGCGTACAAAAAGAAAGCAGCGGTAAATTGGTGTCCAAGTTGTCAAACGGTGTTGGCAAACGAACAAGTTGTAGATGGTAAATGCGAAAGATGTGGTACGGAAGTAACTATGAAACATCTTGAACAATGGTATTTTAAAATTACTGATTATGCTGAAAAACTATTAAATGACATAGATAAGTTAAGAGGTTGGCCTGAAAACGTAAAAATAATGCAAAAAAATTGGATAGGAAAAAGCACAGGTGCAGAAATAGATTTTCCTGTAGATAGACTTGATATGAAAATAAAAGTTTTTACTACAAGACCTGATACTATTTGGGGAGTAACATTCATGGCAATTGCTCCCGAGTCACCTTTAGTAGAAATGTTGGTTACTGATGAGAGAAAAGATGAACTTTCGCAATTTTTAAAGAAGGTTTCTTTGGAAGATAGGTTTAAAAGAACAAGTTTAGAGGCTGAAAAGGAAGGATTTTTCTTGGGAAGGTATGCCATTAACCCTGTAACAGGTGAAAAAATACCAATATACGTTGCAAACTACATTTTATACGAATACGGAACAGGTGCAATAATGGCAGTTCCTGCTCATGATCAGAGGGATTTTGACTTTGCAAAAAAATATGGTATTTCTATTCGCGTAGTTATAGATAATCCAGAAGAATCAATTGATGTTGAAAAAATGGAAAAAGCATACGAAGAAGAAGGAATAATGGTCAATTCGGGACCTTTTAATGGTATGAGAAGCACTTTGGCGCTTGAGAAAATAATAGAATATCTTGAGGAAAAAGGTATAGGAAAAAGAAGTGTACAATACAAACTAAGGGATTGGCTTATTTCAAGACAAAGGTATTGGGGTGCTCCAATTCCCATTGTATATTGTGAAAAGTGTGGTATTGTTCCTGTGCCTGAAAAGGATTTACCTGTAAAGTTACCAAAAGATGTGGAGTTTTTACCTACGGGACAATCTCCTCTTTCGTTAGATGAACAATTTTTAAATACAACATGTCCAAAATGTGGTGGCCCCGCAAAAAGAGAAGCAGATACAATGGATACATTTGTAGATAGTTCATGGTATTATCTAAGGTATATAAATCCAAAACTTGAAGATAAACCATTTGATACAGAAGATATAAATTATTGGATGCCAGTTGATCAGTATATAGGTGGTGTTGAACACGCCGTTTTACACTTGCTATATTCGAGGTTTATTACCAAAGTTTTATATGATTTAGGGTATTTAAAATTTGAGGAACCATTTGAAAATTTATTTACTCAAGGTATGATTTACAAAGATGGTTGGAAGATGAGTAAATCAAAAGGGAATGTAGTTTCACCAGATGAAATGATTGAAAAGTACGGTGCAGATACGTTAAGAACTTACATACTTTTTATGGCTCCACCTGAAAAGGATGCAGAATGGAGTGATGCGGGAATAGAAGGGGTAAATAGATTTTTAAAGAGGCTTTGGAATAATATTTATTCTATTTTACCAAGGATAAAAGATGTGAAAGTAGAAAAAATAGAATTGAAAAATAAACAAGAAAAAGATTTAAGAAGAAAATTACATCAGTCTATTAAAAAGATTACCGAGGATATAGAAGGAGGATTCAAGTTTAACACGGCTATAGCAGGATTAATGGAATTAAATAATAATTTGTCTGAATATTTAAATAGTGCAAAAGATTTAAATTTACCATTACTTAGAGAACTTGTGGAGAAGTTAACACTTATTTTATCACCATTTGCGCCACATATGGCTGAGGAAATTTGGCATGATTTGGGGAATGATACACTTGTTGTTAATGAGGAATGGCCAGCTTATGATGAAAATGCCCTTAAGGTTGATGAAGTTACAGTTATTATCCAAATTAATGGAAAGGTAAGGGGAAAAATTCAAACAAAGGTTGATGTAAGTGAAGGGGAAATAAAGAAATTGGCATTTGAAAATGCAAAAATAGCTTCTTACGTTGATGGCAGGGAAATTGTTAAAGTAATCTATGTGAAAAATAAATTACTCAATATTGTTGTAAAGTAGGGAGGATGAATTTATGAAAAAACTTTTTCTTTTAGTTTTACTAGTTATTTCTGTTTTTTCTTTTTCAGAACAATTGCCGGCAACTTCAACAGTAGCTATTGTTAATGAAGAAGTAATAACTCTTGAAACATTAAACAGTGTAGCAGATGTTCAAAAACTTATGGTGAGTATAAGTCAGATTGATCAGACATTTTTTAATATTCTCTCAAATACAGAAGAAGGAATAAAAGTAATACTTAGATACAAGAGGGCAATTTTAGAACAACTAGTTGATAAGTATTTAATTGTACAGTTTGCTGAAAAATACAACGCAAGACCAAGTGATGAAGAAGTTAAACAATTAGTGGATGAGCAACTGAGTAATTATTTAAGGGATCAGGGAATTGATGAAGAAACATTTAATTTTTACCTAGAATATGCAAATATGGGGTCGCTGGAAGATTTTAAAAAGAGAATGTATTTGAATACACTTGTAAATTTGTCTATTGAGAATTTATACAAAGCTGTTACAAAAGATGCAACGATTACAGTAAGTGAAGCAAGAGATTATTATGAAAAAAATATTGATAAATATGCTACACCAACTCAATACGATTTGTATTTGTTAAAGCTTTCCAGTGATTCAGTAGCAAGGGATGTTAAAAACAGGATAAGTGGTGGAGAATCATTTGAAAAAGTTGCTAAGGAATTGGGAATTGATAAGTACTTTTATGAAGGTTTGTCTGAAGGTGAAGAGCTTTCACAAAAATTGTGGATGTACATAAAAAATGCGCCAGAAGGGGCAATTTTGGGCCCGATTGATGATAAAAATGGTTTTTATTTGTTTAAGATTTTAAAGATTATACCTATGCGATCAAAACCATTTGAAGAGGTAAAACATGATATTATTGAAGAGATGCTTTCAAGTAAAAAATCTACAATTTGGTCTGAATTTATTGATAAAGAGTTTAAAAAGTTTAAAGAAGAAAGTGATGTAAAGATATATTACGAAGTAAAATGAGACCCCGAAAAGGGGTCTATGATATATATGATATAATTTATTTAATAGGTGAAAACAAAATGAAGGAGGTTTATATATGAAATTAAAAACCATGACCATGGAATGGACTGGTGATGAATTAATATTAATTGATCAAAGAAAAATACCACTTAAAGAGGAATATATGTCTTGCAAAACGTATAAAGAAGTTGCTTTAGCAATTAAAGAGATGGTTGTTAGAGGAGCACCTGCAATTGGTGCATCAGCGGCATTTGGATATGTACTTGGGGCACGAGAAAAATTTGTTGAAGATTTTGAAGCTTTCGTCGAAAAAATGCGTGAAGTAAAAGAAGTATTAGCTAATACAAGACCGACTGCAGTGAATCTTTTTTGGGCGTTGAATAGAATGGAAAATGCTTTGAGAAAATATGGAAAAGTGGAAGGAGTATTAGAATTTTTGGAGAATGAGGCGTTAAATATTGCAAAGGAAGACATAGAGGTTAACATGGCAATTGGAAGATACGGTGCACAATTATTAAAAGATGGAGACACGGTTTTGACACACTGTAATGCAGGAGCACTTGCAACGGTGGATTATGGAACTGCATTGGGGGTAATCAGAGCAGCAGTGGAACAAGGAAAAAGAATAAAGGTATTTGCAGATGAAACAAGACCATATTTACAAGGTGCAAGATTAACCGCTTGGGAATTAATGAAAGATGGAATAGATGTAACGCTAATTAGCGATAACATGTCTGGTTGGGCGATGAAACTTGGTAAAATTAATGCGGTTATTGTAGGTGCAGACAGAGTAGCATCTAACGGAGATGTTGCAAATAAGATTGGAACTTATATGGTTGCAGTTTTGGCTAAAAGGCATGGTATTCCATTTTATGTCGCGGCCCCTACAAGTACAATAGATCTTAATACACAAACGGGGAAGGACATACCAATTGAGGAAAGGAAACATACAGAAGTAACACATTGTGGTGGAACGCAAATTGCACCTGATAATGTAAAGGTATTTAATCCGGCATTTGATGTAACAAATGCAGAGTTAATAACTGCTATAATCACGGAAAAGGGAATTGTTTATCCTCCATATGAAGAAAATTTAAAAAAACTTTTTGAGGAGTGATTAATATGATTGATATAAAACTTCTTAGAAAAGAACCAGAAATTTTTTATAATGCACTTGAAAAAAGGGCAATGGATAAAGAAATTATTGATAGAATTTTAGTATTGGATAGAGAATGGAGAAGTATTTTGGCTGAGGTAAACAATTTAAAAGCGAAAAGAAACGAGTTGTCAAAGATGGTTGCAAAATTAAAGGCTGAAAAAAAAGATATTGAAGCCGAAGAATTAATTAAAGAGAGTAAAGGAATTGGCGAGAAGATAAAAAAGTTGGACGAAAGGCAAAAAAGACTTGAAGAGGAAATGAAAAATCTTGCTTTGGAAATTCCGAATATACCACATGAAAGTGTTCCAGTCGGTAAAGATGAAACGGAGAATGTTGAAGTTAGAAAATGGGGGACACCTAGAAAATTTGATTTTGAACCAAAAGCACATTGGGATTTAGGACCAGAACTTGGGCTTATTGATTTTGAAAGGGCTGCCAAGTTAAGTGGAGCTCGCTTTACTGTGATGTATGGACTTTTAGCAAAGCTTGAACGTGCACTTATTCAATTTATGTTGGATGTGCATACTAAGGAACATGGATATACTGAGGTGTGGGTTCCACATCTTGTTAGAAGAGAGGTTATGATATGGACAGGAAAGCTTCCAAAATTTGAAGATGAATCATACAATACGAAAAAAGATGATCTTTTCTTAATTCCCACTGCTGAAGTGCCCATTACCGCATTACATGCAGAAGAAATATTGAAGGAAAAAGAACTTCCAAAAAAATACGTTTCGTATACTTCTTGTTATAGAAGAGAAGCGGGAAGCTATGGAAAAGATGTCAGAGGAATGATAAGGCAGCATCAATTTGATAAAGTTGAATTGGTGTGGTTTACAAAGGAAGAAGAATCTTTTAATGCATTGGAGCAACTAACTAGAGATGCGGAGAGGATATTACAACTTTTGGAGTTACCGTACAGGGTGGTAAATCTTTGTACAGGTGATTTGGGCTTTGCATCTGCAAAGACTTACGATATTGAAGTTTGGCTTCCTTCATATAATGATTATAAAGAAGTTTCGTCGTGTAGTAATATTACCGATTTTCAAGCAAGAAGAGCAAATATTAAATATAGAGGTTCCGACAATAAAACGCATTTTGTTCACACGTTGAACGGTTCTGGATTGGCTATTGGTAGAACACTTGTTGCAATTATGGAAAATTATCAAAATGAAGATGGTACAATCACTATTCCTAAGGTATTAGTTCCATATATGGGAGTGGAAAAAATATCCATTTGAGGGTGATATTTTGGATTATATTGAATATATTAGAAAATTAGATTATCAAGAATTGGAAAGATTTGCCAGTGAAATTAGAAGGTATATAATTAATGTTGTTTCGAAAAATGGTGGACATTTAGCGCCAAATCTTGGTGTTGTGGAATTGACCCTTTCATTGTATAGAGTATTTAATCCATACGAAGATTACATAATCTGGGATACAGGTCACCAAACATATGTTCATAAGTTGTTGACAGGTAGATGGGATTTATTTCCAACAATTAGGAAGTTTGATGGGTTAAGTGGATATACAAATATATTTGAATCGGAATATGATAGATTTGGAGCAGGCCACGTAGGAACGGCTATTGCAGCAGCATTAGGTATTGAAAAAGCTTTAGAATTGAAAGGAAAAAAAGCAAATGTTGTTGTAGTTATTGGGGATGGTGCACTTACATCTGGCGAGTCTTTGGAAGCTTTAAACCAGATAAAGACATTGAATTCAAAATTAAAGATAATAGTGAATAATAACTCTATGTCTATATCAAAGAATGTGGGTGCACTCTCCCACTTTTTGGAAAAATTAAGGACAAGTAAATTCTATCTTGATACTAAAAAAACAATGAAAAGGGCTTTTTCAAAGGGATTTGAAGAAGAATTGAAAAAAATAAGAGATGCTCTAAAAGTTACTTTAACTGGAGAGGATTTTTTTGAAGGCCTGGGTTTAAAACATTTTGGACCTATTGATGGACACAATTTTAAAGAATTAGAAGATGAATTTAGAAGAATAAAAGATTATGATTATCCTACAGTTGTTACCGTTAATACTGTTAAAGGAAAGGGATTTAAAAATTCTGAATCTAATCCAGAAAAGTTCCATAGTGCTTCGAAATTTGATATATCATCCGGAACTTTCTTAAAAGAAAAAGGTATAATTTCATATAGTGAAGCATTTGGAAGGACACTTAGTAAATTAGCAGAAAAAGATGATAAGATAATAGTAATTACAGCTGCAATGAAATCTGGAACGGGTTTAAAAGAATTTTCAGAGAAATTTCCGAAAAGGTTTTTTGACCTTGGAATTACTGAGCAAATGTGTGTAACATTTGCTGGTGGGTTGGCAACAATAGGTATGAAACCTGTATTTGCCGTTTACTCAACATTTTTACAACGGGCATTCGATCAGATAATACATGATATAGCACTTCAAAGACTTCCTATTATTTTTGCAATTGATAGGGCAGGTGTGGTTGGCGAAGATGGGCCTACTCATCATGGAGTTTTTGACATAGCGTATTTGAGAATGATTCCCAATATCAAAATTTATGCGCCAAAAGACGTCCAGGATTTGATGAATACACTGTATACTTTATTAAATACAAAACTTGGAGGACCTGTTGCGATTAGATATCCAAGAGATTATGAATTTGGAGATTTTGAGGAGTTATGTGATAAAATAAATATGGTAGATGTTGATAAGTGGAAGCTTTTAAATGAAGGAAAAGATGTTGCGATTATTTCTACGGGTTTTCCCACAAAAGCAGCTTTAAAAGTTGCAAGGAAAAACAACTTTACTTTGGTTTTTGCAAGAAGTATAAAACCAATTGATGTGGAAATGTTGAAGTGGGTTTTTGAAAATCATAATGTTGTTTTCTCAGTTGAAGAAGGTGTAAAAATAGGAGGATTTGGTGAAGGATTATTAAGTTATGGAAATGTTGAAGTAATTGCAATAGATGATGAATTTGTTCCGCATGGTTCAAGAAAAGAACTTTTAAAATATTTAAATCTTGATGTAGAAGGTATTGAAAGGCGTATGAGAAAAGTACTTGAGAGGAGGAATATATATGAAAATGCAAACAGAATACGGTGAACTTGATATTACGTTAAATGCTATAAGGAAATTAGTTTATTTTGCTATACTTGAAACATATGGACCTGTAAGTATATCGTCTGATAGTTGGTTTTCAAAAATATTGAGCACAGAAGAAAGTAGGGTAAAAATACAGGAAGATGAATTTGGACACATAAAAGTGGATGCTTATGTGGAGTTAGAGTATGGAACTAAAATTTCCGAAGTTGGAAGAAATATCATTGAAAACGTAAAACACAAATTACAAAACTTAGCAGGTTGCGAAAGTGTTGAGGTTAATGTCCATGTAATAGATGTAAAATGAGGAGGTTCGTGCCTTGAAAAAGATAAATGGAAAATATCTTAAATATCTGTTCATGAAAGGAACAGAAAATTTGTTGCTTCATAAGGATGAAATAAATGCATTAAATGTTTTTCCTGTACCTGATGGTGATACAGGTTCTAATATGTCTGCAACTATGTTGGAAGGTTGTAAATATCTAGAGAGTTTAGATAATGAGACAATGGATAATGTTTTGGATAGTATAAAAAATGGGACGCTTATGGGTGCCAGGGGAAATTCTGGTGTTATTTTATCTCAAATATTTAGGGGTTTTACTGATGCATTAAAAGGAAAAATTGAAGTAGGTGTAAAGGACTTTGCATTTGCTTTTAAGTCGGCAAAAGAGGTCTCATATGGAGCTGTTATGAAACCAGTCGAAGGGACAATTCTAACGGCTATAAGGTATCTTGCAGAAAATGTTGAAGTTCTATCAGAGCAAAAAGATTTTATAAGCTTTTTTGAAGAAGTACTAAGTATTTTAGATAAAGCGGTGAAAGATACACCTAATATGTTGAAGAAGCTTAAAGATGCTGGTGTTGTTGATGCTGGTGCAAAAGGCTTGTATTACATAGCAGAAGGATTTTCTAAGTATATAAATGGTGATACAAAGATTGATTTGAATATAAAAACTACTTCGATACCAGTAGAAGAAATCCAAATGATTCCTGAAGATTTGAAATTTCAGTATTGTACGGAACTTATTGTTCGTACCTTTGAAAGCTTGTCTAGCAATGAGGAAAATGAAATAAGGAGTTTTTTACATGAAATAGGTGACTCTGTTGTTTTCTTTATCCAAGATAATATTGTTAAACTCCATGTACACACAAATAATCCCGGAAATGTAATAGAAAAGTTATTAACTAAAGGGGAATTGTTAAAAGTAAAAATAGATAATATGAAAGAACAGCACGAGCACTTTATAGAAAAAGAAAAAGAAATTGAAAAGAAGAAAAATGGTGTTGTTGCAGTTTCTCCCAGTGATGGTATTTCAAAGATATTGAGAGATTTAGGTGTTGATGAAGTAGTAATTGGTGGTCAGACGATGAATCCCAGTACTGCAGATTTAAAAGTGGCAGTTGAAAGTGTAAATGCTGAAAATATTTTTGTGTTTCCAAATAATTCAAACATAATTTTAGCGGCAAAACAAGTTGCTGAAACGGTCAAAGATAAAAATGTATACGTAGTGGAAACAAAAAATGTTCAAGAGTGTATTGCTTCTATGATTAAAAATAATCCAGAAGAAGATCCTGAAAAACTGTTGGGAATTTTTAATGAGGTAATAAGCGAAGTTGATACTATATCCATTACCAGAGCCGTAAGGAATGCCAAATTACTGGGTGAAAAGATAAAAAAAGACGAGTATTTGGTGTTTTTGAATAATAAATTTGTAGAGCATAATTTTGATTTTAACGAAGTTTTGTCAAAAACATTTGAAAAGATTGATGATATAGATAAAAAGGAGATAATTACATTAATTGTTGGAAAGGAAGCAACTCCGATAGAAATAAACATTTTTGAAAGGTTTATTAACAAAAAATACCCAGATTTAGAGATTGAGATGTACGAAGGTGGACAGGTGCATTACCCATTTCTTGTATTAATAGAGTAGGTGATAATTTGAGAGAATTGTTTAGGATTTCGAAGATAGATGATAAATATCTTTATCTTGAAAGAGATGTTAGTGCCTGTGGTTCGTGTGCCCTTTCTGGAAAGTGTAGTGTGCAGAGTGTTTCTACGTTAAAGGTGGAGAAAGATAAAAGGTTTGATTATTTTCCTGGAGATTTTGTTGTACTTGACTTAAAATATAGACCTGCATTTCTAGCGTTTATGTTGTATGGATTACCCATTATTATGTTGGTAGTTGGTATAGGTTTAGGTGTGTATTTAAAATTGTCGGATATTTATAGTTTTTTAATTGGATTGGGATTTATGAGTGTTTCATTTTTAATTAACAAAGTATTGGATAAAAAATTTAAACCAATTATTTTGGATGTAAGACATTTCAAGGGGGGATAACGTGATATTTTCTTTTACCAGAGGAACACCAGAAAAAGGGTGGGTCGTTGTTGTTCACGGTTTGGGTGAACATATAGGTCGTTATGAAACATTAATTAATGGTATTGTTAAAAGAGGTTATGGTGTAATAGGGTTTGATCTTCCTGGACATGGGAAAAGTTCAGGTAAGAGAGGTCATACTTCTGTGGAAGAAGTTATTGATGTTATTAACGAACTTACAAGTGATTTAGATAAGTTTCATATTTTTGGTCATAGTCTTGGAGGGCTTATTTCAATTAGATATACTCAAGAAAATGCAAATAGGATAAAATCATTAGTTGTTTCATCACCTGCTCTTCATGTTAAAGCAAGGTTTTCTCAAAAGCTTTTGCTTGCAATTTTTGGGATTTTTTATCCTGCATTAACTCTTTCAAATGGTATTTCTCCAGATGATTTATCGAGAAATAGGAAAGTAGTTGAGAATTATATAGAGGATGAGCTTGTACACGATAGGATAAGCGTAAAACTTGCAAGAAGTATTTTAAAAAATGTAGCTATTGCACATGAAAAGGTGGGATTAATATCCGTGCCTACGATGATGTTGATAGGTACTGGTGATGTTGTAACTCCACCACAAGGAAGTTATTTGTTCTTTAACAATCTCCAGCTTATGAAAGAAAATAAAAAGTTGTACAGATTTGAAGGGGCTTATCATGAAATTTTTGAAGATGATGAGTTTGCAAATGAGTTTTTTGGTAAAATTTTTGAGTGGTATGAAATGAGGTGAGCATGTTGGTGTTTAAAACGAAGTTGGGTGAACTTGATATAGATGACAAAGAAATTATTGTATTTGAAAATGGGATGCCTGGTTTTGAACAATTGAGGAAATTTTCTGTAATTTCCTTGAAAGAAACTCTTCCTATAATGTGGCTTGTTTCGTTAGAAGATGAACATATAGCCTTTCCCATAATTGACCCGTGGATTTTAACAAAAGATTATGAGTTTGAGATTTCCGATGAAGATGTAGAAGAGTTAGAGATAAAAGATAAAGAAAAAATAGCTGTTTGGGTAATTTTAACTATACCATATGGAAATCCCAAAGAAACTACTGTGAATTTGTTAGCTCCTATTGTTGTAAACCTTGAAAGTGGAAAGGGAAAGCAAATAATTTTAAATACAGAAAAGTATACGACAAAACATAAGTTATCTTCTTTTAAAAAATGAGGTGGTTATGTGCTTGTATTAGCTAGAAAAGTTGGTGAAAGTATATTTATTGGTAATGATGTAGAAGTTAAAATTTTAAAGATAGATGGCGGAGAGGTAAAGATTGGTATTTCTGCACCAAAGAGTGTAAGAATCTTGCGAAAAGAGTTGTATGAAGAAATTATGGCGGAGAATAAAAAAGCAATAGAGTTTGATATAAAGGATATCTCGGAGGTGAGTAAATTTGAAAATAGATGAAAAGTTAGTTGAAGAGATAGCTTTTCTTGCAAGGCTTGAGATTGATAACAAGAAAAAAATTATTAACGAAATGCAGAAAATTGTGAACTATTTTGAACTGTTGAATGAAGTAAATACGGATAATGTTGAGCCTATGTATACCCCAATAGAAGATGTATACAAACCCCAAAAAAGGCAAAGTAGATTCTTTGAGGACGTAGATTTAATTAGAGATAATTTTCCTGATAGAGAAAAAAATTATCTAAAAGTACCTGGCATTCATAAATAGGAGGGAGTAAATGAAAATAATTGCAACAAACAAAAAGGCATTCTCAGATTATATAATTTTAGAAACTTATGAAGCAGGAATAGAGTTAAGAGGAACTGAGGTAAAGTCCTTAAGAGAGTCAGGTGCAAATTTTAAAGATAGTTTTTGTAGGATAAAAAACGGAGAAGTGTTTTTGTTAAATCTAAATATTCCGCAATACAGGAATGGGAGTTTAAACAATCATGACCCGGAAAGGCCCAGAAGGCTTTTGCTTCATAAGAAAGAGATACATAGACTTCTTGGGAAAGTTAAAGAACAAGGATTAACAATAATTCCAACAAAGATATATTTTAATAATAGAGGGTTGGTAAAGGTTGAAATTGCGGTGGCGAAAGGAAAGAAAAAATACGATAAGAGAGAAGATATAAAGAAGAGAGAAATTAATAGGAGAATAAGGGAATATTTAAAGGGGTGATGTTTGTGGATTTAAGGAGGTTAATTGAAGAGAAGATAGGTGAGTATAAAGAAAAGTATAGATTTAAATTGAGCGATATTGAGGTGAAAAATGTAAATGGTTATATTGAACATACAAATTTAAAGGCAACAACAACAGATGATGAAATAAAAAAATTGTGTGAAGAAGCAAAAGTATATAATTTTAGAGGCGTCTGTGTAAATCCCTCCTTTGTTTCACTTGTAAAAGAAGAATTGGAAGAGACAGATGTTAAAGTTGTTACAGTAGTTGGATTTCCATTGGGAGCAACTTCCACTAAATCGAAAGCATATGAAGCAAAAGTTGCAGTTGAAGATGGGGCAGATGAAATTGATATGGTTTTACATATAGGTCGTTTAAAAAGTGGTGATTATGACTATGTTTATGAAGATATAAAGAAAGTTGTTGAGACTTGTAAGAAACCTGTAAAGGTGATAATAGAAACCTGCTATTTAACGGATGAGGAAAAGATAGCTGCATGTGTTATTTCAAAAGAAGCAGGTGCAGCTTTTGTAAAAACTTCTACTGGATTTGGTAGTGGTGGTGCAAAGGCAGAAGATGTTAATCTTATGAGGTGGGTTGTGGGTGATTTAGGTGTTAAGGCATCAGGTGGTGTAAAAACATTTGAAGATGCAGTGAAAATGATTAGGGCTGGGGCAAATAGTATAGGTACAAGTTCAGGAGTTTCCATAGTAGGAAAGTAGGTGGAAGTTTGAAAGTTTTGGGGTTAATTCTTGCAGGAGGAAAAAGTGAGAAATTAGGTCCTCTTGTGTACAAAAGGGCAAGCGCGGCTTTGCCAATAGGTGGGAAATATCGTGCAATTGATTTTACGTTAAGTAATATGGTAAATTCGGGTATAATAAAGGTTGGGGTATTAACTCAGTACAATCCAAGAAGTTTAATGGATCATCTTGGTTCTGGAAAGGAATGGGATTTAGATAGAAAAAAGGGTGGGCTTTTTATCCTACAACCGTATATTGGATTTTCTGGAGAATATTGGTACAAAGGGACAGCTGATGCAATTTTTCAAAATATGACCATTTTAAGACGTGGAGAAGAAGACTATGTGTTAATAGGTTCAGGTGATCATATATATAAGATGAACTATAATGACTTATTTTTGTATCATTTTTCGAAGGGTGCTGATATAACCTTAGTTACAAAAGATTTAGATGATTCATATAACATGAGTGAATATGGAAATGTTGTAATTAATGATGATATGAGAATAATAGAATTTTACGAAAAAGTGGAAAATCCCCCAACTAATAAGGCGTTTTTAGGTGTTTACTTTATGAACAAACACCTTTTAATGGAGTTGTTATATTCAACAGTTCCAAGTGGTGGAAATGATCTTTTACTTGATGTAATACTTCCGAGGATTAGCGAACTAAATGTTTATGCTTATGATTTTAAGGGATATTGGAGGAATATAAAAAAGGGAATAAATGAATATTTTAAAATAAATATGGACATGGTATTTAAAAGAGAAGTAAGAGAAGAGCTTTTTTACAAAAATGGTAAGGTATATACAAAATTAAAGGATTTTCCTCCAGCGAAATTTACATCAAATGCCAAAATACAAAATGCAATTATTGCAGATGGATGTATTATTTCTGGAAATGTGAAAAATTCAGTAGTTTTTAGAGGGGTTATAATTAAGGCGGGGGCACGGGTGGAAAATTCAATAATAATGCAAGGAACAGTAATTGAAGAGGGTGCTGTTGTAAAAAATGCAATTATCGATAAAGATTGTTTAATAAGGGAAGGACAAAACGTTACTGGAGAGTTTGAACCTGTAATTTTAGAAAAGAGAACGACGATTTAGGGGTGAAACTTGTGAAAAATGTTGTTGCTTTGATTTTAGCAGGTGGTCAAGGGACTAGATTAGGGGTGTTGACGGAAAAAATAGCCAAACCAGCTGTTCAGTTTGGAGGGAAATACAGGTTGATTGATTTTACCATGAGTAACTGTGTTAATTCAGGTATCTACAAAATTGGTGTTTTGACTCAATATAAACCTCATTTGTTGAATAGGCATATAGGTATTGGGAAGCCATGGGATCTGGATAGGAAAGATGGTGGTGTAACGATTTTACAGCCGTATTCAACAGAAAAGGTTGGAGTATGGTACAAGGGGACGGCTGATGCGGTTTACAGTAATATTGAATTTGTGGATAGCTATAGTCCAGATTATGTTGTTATTTTATCAGGAGATCATATATATTCCATGGATTACAATGAACTTGTGGATTATCATGTGGCTAAAAGTGCATTGGGAACAGTTGCTTGTATGGAAGTTCCACTTTCTGAAGCAAATAGATTTGGGATTATGGTAACTGACCTTGAGAATAGGATAATTGAATTTCAAGAAAAACCGAAATTTCCAAAATCAACCCTCGCATCTTTAGGTATTTACGTTTTTCAATGGAATTTTATTAGAGAAGTGTTAATGGAAGATGCAAAGGATGAAAATAGCACGCATGATTTTGGAAAAGATATTATTCCTAAAATTATAAATACCAAACGTGTATATGCATTTCCTTTTGAGGGTTATTGGAAAGATGTAGGAACAATTTATTCATATTGGGAATCTAATTTAGAACTTACAAGACCCATTCCACCTTTTAATATTCACGACGAGAATTGGAAAATATATACACATTCTGAGGAAATGCCTCCCGCATATATTTCAGATGATGCAAGAGTAAAAAATTCCTTAATAAGTGAGGGATGTGAAATATATGGAGAAGTATATAACTCTGTACTTGCACAAGGAGTCGAAGTTGGTGAAGGAGTTATAATAAAGAATTCGGTTGTGATGTCAAGGGTTAGGATAGGTAATAATTGTTTTATAGAAAACGCAATAATTGCGGAAAATGTTGTAATTGGAAATGAAGTTAAGATAGGTGTTGGTGAATTTGTTGAAAATAAATTGAATAGTAGAGTATACAATTCTGAAATATCTGTTATAGGTATGGATAGTGTAATTGAAGATAAGGTAAAAATTGGAAAAAATTGTGTGGTTGGAATTGATAAAATAGTTAGTAAAAGTTTAACATCTGGTGAATACATATAGGAGGGTTTTAAATGGATCTTTATTTTGTGAAGGTTAGAGGAAGAAGTAAGGCAACTGCAGAGGTGTTTTTAGGATATTTGTTTGGGAAAGTAAATAACGTTCCAGAGTTTGATTTTTTGATGGTTCCACTAAGATTTGCCGAAAAAATAGATGAGGTAAATTTAGAAGATAAAATCATTGATTTTAAGGAAAATTTTGAAACCTTAAAAGAAGAATTACTCCGTGATTCAGTTGTTGAGGATTTGACATTATCTTTTAATTCTTTTTTGAATACAGTCTTTAACAAGAGGGGCAAAATAGCGTTGGGAATAGAATTAACCGCTGCTGTAAAAGAAAACGATGTGGAATTGATGAAAGTTATTTTGGGAAATATTTTAGAAGAATGGTCACCAAAGTCTGATTTAGAAATAGTTGCCGAAGGATTGACACTTGAGGAATATTCGGCGTATAATGTTATTGATTTAAAGGAAGATTTTGAAGAAAATATTATAAAGACTATTTACGAGCGTTCTGATTTGAAGTTTTTACCAGAGTTTTTTCCTGTAATTGATCCGATAAATGGAGAGTCAATAATAAATTTTGATATAGGCGATACAATTTATGTTGTTCCTGTCGAATTTGGAAAATTAGAGGAAAAACTAAAAAATACGTTTCCTAAGAATTTTTTAGAAGATGGTAGGGTATTACCATTTCAAGGGAAGATAATTTCAAAGGAGTTGATTCCCACGAAAAAGGGTTTGCTTTATTTGTGCAAAATTGATTTAGGAAACGAAATTTATGGAAAATTTGTGATTAGTCCTACATTTAAAATTCTTTTTGATGAAAAGGTTATTTTCGAGAAGGAAAAAAACAAAGAAAAAATAGAAGCAAAAGAAAGAATTAAAGTTGTTAAACCGTCAAATTTGAATATTCCTTCTGGTTCTGAAATTTTTTGGGCATTTATTACAACTATGATGTTTTCAGGGTTGTTAATTATCATACTATACTTTCTAAGGATATTATAGAGGTGAAAGATGAATTTTACAAGAATAAATAGAAAAAACTACGAAATATGTGCAAAGTTCATATACGAAGAAAAAAAGGATTTTTTTGACTATCTTTTTAAGAAAAATGCCTTTGAAGTTATTAAAAAGGCATTGCTTTTTTCTATACCACCATTTTTAATGGAAAATTCAATTATTTGTGAGGAAAATGGAGAGGTTTTGGGAGTACTTCTTTATGCTCCAAAAAGTGCTTTTAGACATAGATATGAGAAATGGTTTAAAATTTTAGGTTTAAAAGTGCTTGGAACGGGAGTAAAATTAGCATCTGTTATTGGTCAGATTCTTTTGAATTTTTCCGTAGATGATGTGTATTTAATTTCTCTTTCTGGAAAAGATGTAGCGATCGAATACGAACTACTTTATAAATTTATTAAGTTGCATGATTATTCTAGAATTTTGACAGATGTTACAGAACAACTCTTTGAAAAATATAGAAATATGAACTTTTTTGAGGAGAAAAGGGTAACTAATAGATTAATGCGTCTTACGAAAAAGGCAAAACCGAGATATTTAAGTGGTGTTGGATGGGATACTCACAAAATTATTAAAGAAAGAAAGTTAGTATTAGGTGGAGTTGAAATAGATTCCACCTTTGGATTAAAAGGACACTCCGATGGAGATGTAGTTATTCATAGTATAATAGATTCTTTGCTGGGAGTTTCTTTGAAAAAGGATATAGGGGTGTTGTTTCCAGAATCAAAGGTTCCTGAAGGAATAAGTAGTGTGTATATGTTACAAGAAGTTGTGAAAGCTATAAATCGAAAAGGGTATTTTCCTGAAAATATTGACTGCGTGGTGATAACCGATTTTAGATTGGGAAGTTTTAGGGATGAGATAACTAAAAGTTTGGAAAAGCTTGTTAAGTGTCCGGTAAGTTTAAAGTTTAAGACAGGGAATGGAGTTTATCCAGAGAAAAATTTGAATGCCATTACCGCAATTTGTGTTAGTAATATAATTTCTATTTAGAGGTGAAAGAGATGAAAAAGCTTTTGGTGATTTTTATTGTTTTGTTTTCGATTTTTACTTTTGCAGAGATTTACAGTATTAAGATAGGAGACACATTACTTGGAACATCTGTGTTATTTGAAAATAACAATATTTTTACTACTAAAACAGAGATAGATTACGGTGTTTTATACACAATTGATTCTACCACTGTTTTCAATGAAAATTTATTTGAGAATTATACCGTTTCATTTACCGTAGATGGGAGTTATACGGGGCAAATTGTTGGGAATTACGATGGAAAGGTTGCAAATTTTGTGTTTGAAACGTTGCAAAGTTCATATACCTATTCTTTGAATTCGCGCGATTTAATTATTTTAGATAATAATTTTGTGCTTTCGCATTTAAAAAGATTGTTGGAATTCCCAGCTCCATATTTTAAAGTTGTAGTTCCACAACTTCTTTTTAATCCATCAAAAACAGGTTACGCAGTTGGTGAAGCTACATTGAAGAAAAAAGGAGATACTTTTGAATTAGTTTTTAGGAATGAAAGGATAAGGATAAAATATAAAGAAGGAAAAATTTTAGAAATAGAGTATCCAGGTTATGTAACTGTGGAGTTGATAGATTGAAGGTTTCGGATTTTTTGAAAGAATATAATGTAAAGTTGTTAAAAGGTTTAGGTCAAAATTTTTTAACCAATACCCATATAGCTAAAAAAATTGTGGAAAGGGCAGATATAAATGAAAATGATGTTGTTTTAGAAATTGGTCCAGGTGCAGGAACATTAACGGAATTTTTAGTTTTAACAGGTGCAAAAATCATTGCCGTTGAAATCGATAAAAGGTTAAAACCCATATTGGAAAGATTTAACAAGTACGATAACATTGAGATAATTTTTGTAGATTTTTTGAAATTTGATGTTTCGGTCTTACCAAAAGGGTTTAAAGTAGTTGCAAATATACCGTATTCCATTACTGGTATGATTTTAAAGAAAATATTATTTTCCGATTTTTCAAAGGCGGTTTTAATGGTTCAAAAGGAAGTTGGTGATAGACTTCTTTTACCACCGGGGGCAGACAGAAATTTTTTGTCCGTTGTTGTTCAAAGTTATACAATGGTAAGAAAAGTTTTTGATGTGTCAAAAGGAAATTTTGTGCCTCGACCAAAAGTGGATAGTGTTGTTTTAGAGTTTGAAAAAACTGAAGATTTTAAATATGATATAAAGGAGTTTTGGGATTTTGTGTCAAAATGTTTTGGTGCAAAACGTAAAACATTACAAAACAATTTGAAGAGGTTTACAAGAATAGAATGTTTTTCAAAGTTTGATTTAAAAAAAAGACCTCAAGAGTTGGAAAACGAAGAATTTTTAGAATTGTTTGAAACATTTAAAGGATGCAAATAGCATCCTTTTTTATTGAAAAGGAGGAATAGTATGAGGATATTGTTTTTAGGAACACCTGATTTTGCAAGTGTTCATCTTGAATTTTTAATGAAAAATGGATTTGACGTTGTAGCTGTAATTTCACAGCCAGATAAACCAAAGGGAAGAGGAAAGAAAATTCTTCCCACTCCTGTTAAGGAAGTTGCATTAAAGTACAATATACCTGTTTTTCAACCAAAAAAATTAAATAAAGAGGGATTGAAAATAATTGAGAATCTTAAACCCGACATAGGAATAGTTGTTGCATATGGAAAATTGCTTAAACCGCCATTTTTAAATACACTGGAATTTTACAATGTACATGCTTCTCTTTTACCAAGTTATAGAGGTGCAGCACCTATTCAAAGAGTTTTAGAAAATGGTGAAAAGAGAACGGGAATTACGATTTTCAAAATAGGAGAGGGAATGGATGATGGCCCAATTGCTTTGAAAAAAGAAGTAGAAGTTGGGGAATTTGAAACTTTTGGGGAGTTGTATGAAAAACTTTTGGATTTAGGGAAAAAGGCTTTGATAGAATTTTTGAATAACTATCCCATTGAGCTTATCCCACAAGAAGGAAAAGTATCATTTGCTCCAAAAATTACGAAAGAAGATTTAAAACTTGATTTTTCAAAAGATGTGACTTTTGTAAAAAATAAAATCCGTGCATATGATCCTCTTCCAGGAGTAAGAGTGTTGTTTAAAAGAAAGATTGTAAAATTATTTGGTGTGTTTTCTGTTTTGGAGAATAGTTCAAGAGAAATAGGTAAGATAATTAGTATCGATAAGGAAGGAGCATTAATATCGTGTGAAAATGGTTCTGTGAAGGTAAGGTATATACAGTTTCCCGGGAAAAGAAAGATGACATTTTTTGAAGCAAAAAATGGTTGTTTAATTAAGGAAGGTGAATGTTTTGATTGTTAACATTATTGGTGCTGGATTGGCTGGAGTAGAGGTTGCGTGGAAGCTTTTGAATACAGGAGTGAAGGTAAGGATTTTTGAGCAAAAGCCAAAGAAATTTTCTACTGTGCATAAAAATCCCAATTTTGGGGAATTGGTATGTAGTAATTCTTTAAAATCTGAAAGTTTGAACAATGCTGAAGGAATACTTAAAGCAGAAATGAATATACTAGATTCACTAGTTTTAAAATGTGCATACCGATGTAGAGTTCCTGCGGGGAAGGCATTGGCGGTGGATAGAGATAAATTTTCTCAGTGTATTACCGAGCATATTTTATCATTTGATAATGTGGAAGTTATTCGTGAAGAAATAAAGAGTATAGATTTAAAAGAAGATGAAATATGGGTGGTAGCAACTGGACCTACAACAGATGGAGAATTTGCAAATTGGCTTTCGAATTTAACTGGAGGTTTTTTAAATTTTTTTGATGCGGTTGCTCCAATTATTTCTGGAGATAGTATAGATTTTAACAAGTGCTTTTTTGCGGATAGATATGGCAAAGGAACAAGTGATTATATAAATTGTCCTATGACAAAGGAAGAATACGAAAGATTCTACAAAGAATTAATAAATGCTGAGAAAATAGAAATGGAGGACTTTGACAGGAAGCTGCTTTTTGAAAGGTGCCAACCAATTGAGGAGATAGCCAAAAGTGGAGAAAAATCCTTGTTGTTTGGCCCACTAAGACCCGTTGGTTTGATTGATCCAAGGACAGGAAAAATGCCATATGCAATTATTCAATTAAGAAAAGAAGATGAAAATGGGAATATGTATAATTTAGTTGGTTTTCAAACTAGATTGAAATGGCCTCAGCAAAAGAGAATAATAAGACTTATTCCAGGGCTTGAAAACGCTGAAATTTTAAGGTATGGTGTGATGCATAGAAATACGTATATTGATTCACCGAAAGTGTTGGATGAGTTTTTGAGACATAAAAAATTTCAAAATTTGTTTTTTGCTGGGCAAATTACAGGTGTGGAAGGGTATGTTGAATCAGCAGCTACTGGAATTTTTGTAGGAATAAATATTTTGAGATTTTTGGAGAAAAAAGAACTTGTTGCACTTCCTACGAAGACAATGCTCGGTGCATTGTTAAACTATATAACAACTTCCAAGCAATTAAAGCCTATGTATGCTAACTTTGGATTGGTGGATGTGAAGATGGGAAAGAAAGAAAAGAGGGAAAAATTACATAAGATTTGTTTGGAAGAAATGAAGAAATTTTTATATATGTTAAAATAAAGTAGGGGTGATTTGTTTTGAAGTTTACTTTGTTGGGTTTTGGATTAAGTAACAAAGAAATTTTTAAATATCTTGTGAAAAATGGGCATGAAGTTTTTGTAAGTGAGGGGAAAAAATTAGCTTCTTCTGATAAAAAGTTGTTATTGGAAAATGGTGTGCAATTTGAAGAAAATGGACATACGGAAAAAGCACTTGAATGTGATATTATTTTGGTTAGTCCCGGTGTACATTTTGAAAATGAAATAATAAAAGAGGCGAAAAGACGGAGTATTGAGATAGATACGGAGATCTCCTTTTGTCAGAGAGAATTTGAAAAAATCGGTTGGACTCCTTTTGTTATAGCAGTTACAGGTTCTGTGGGGAAGAGCACTACTGTGTCTTTAATTTATCATTTGTTAAATAAAAAAGTAAGGGCATTACTAGCAGGAAATATTGGGATTCCAATTGCAAAACTTTTAAACGATAATTTAAGGGCAAATTATTTGGTTTTAGAGATAAGTAGTTTTCAGTTGTTTTGGTCAAAAAGGTTTAAACCAAATATTTCTTCGATTTTGAATATATATCCTAATCATCTAAATTGGCATCCTGATATGGAGCATTATGTTTCTTCAAAATTTAAAATTGCATCTTTTCAAAGTAAAGATGATGTTTTTGTATACAATCCAAACGATGAGTATATAAGAAAGAATTTATATAAAGTAAGTGCCAAGAAAGTACCATTTAGATTCGACTTTTCAATTGAAAAATTACCTATACATCTTAGATATAGGCAAACAGTAGAAAATGTGGCTGCTGCAAAGACTATTTTGGAAACCATGGGTTATGAATTTAAATGGGAGTTTTTGGAAGATTTTGAAAAATTACCGCACAGAATGGAGTATGTTACGGAAATAAACGGAGTGAAATTTTTCAACGATTCTAAAGCTACAAATGCAATTGCCGTAATCCGTGCTATTGAAAATTTTGATGATAAATTACATTTAATAATGGCGGGAATAGGTAAGAATGAAGATTATACATTACTTGCAAAGATAATTAAAGAAAAGGTAAAGATTTTGGCATTAGTAGGTCCAATAGCAGATGAGATAGAGCCTTATCTTGATGGTGTTAGATATTTTAAAGTTGATACGATAAATCAAGCGGTAAATCAATTGTTTTCAATGGCTTCTAGAGGGGATGTTATTATGCTGAGTCCAGGTGGTGCAAGTTTTGATGCGTTTAAAAATTTTGAAGAACGTGGAGAATATTTTAAGCAACTTGTTATGCAATTAAAGGAGGGAAATTGTGAAGAATGTTAGAAACATAAGTATTATTGCACATATAGATCATGGGAAGACTACGTTAAGTGATAGAATTTTGGAAATTACTGGTGCAGTGGAAAAACGCAAGATGAGAGAGCAATTTTTGGATAGTATGGATATAGAAAGGGAAAGGGGAATTACCATAAAATCCCATCCTTTAAGGGTATTTTATAAATCCAAAAAGAATGGAAAAGTTTATGAAATTAATATAGTTGATACCCCAGGACATGTGGATTTTACGTACGAAGTTGATAGAAGTCTTGCAGCAGTTGAAGGTGTCATACTACTTGTGGATGCTTCACAAGGAGTACAAGCCCAAACTGTTGCAAATGCGTATAAGGCGATTGAACATAATTTGGAAATAATTCCGGTGATTAATAAGATAGATCTTCCAAATGCCAATATACCAGAAACGGAGCTTGAAATAGAAGATCTAATTGGTATTTCCAGTGAGGAGATTTTAAAAGTAAGTGCTAAAGAGGGAATTGGAGTGGAAGATGTTTTGGAAGCAATAATAGGAAGAGTACCTTCTCCAAAAGGAACAGAAAATGAAAAGCTTTCTGCACTTATTTTTGATGCAAAATACGATAAATATCGAGGAGTTATCACGTATGTAAGGGTATTTAATGGTGAAATAAAACCTGGAGATAAAATAATGACTTATTCAAACAAACAAGTATACGAAGTTGTTGAAACTGGTGTATTTACACCAGATATGACGCCTATAGAAAAACTAAAAGCAGGTGATATTGGATACATTATTGCAGGGATAAAGGAGGTATCATTGGCAAAAATTGGTGATACTATAACAAATGCTACTGATCCTGTTGAAGAACCATTACCTGGATATAAAGAAATAAAGCCAATGGTTTTTGCAGGTATGTATCCCGGTGTGCCGGAATATTACGAGGAGTTGAGAAAAGCTTTGGAAAAGTTAAAGTTAAATGATTCTTCTTTGACCTTTTATCCAGATCATTCACCTGCTTTGGGTTTTGGCTTTAGGTGTGGTTTTTTGGGGCTTTTGCATATGGATGTGGTAAGAGAAAGGTTAGAAAGAGAGTTTGAGATGACTGTAATTTTAACAGCACCAAATGTTGAATACAAGGTAATTTTAAAGAATGGAGAAGAAGTTATTGTTAACGATCCTGCTAAATTCCCAGATGAGTCCATGATTCAAGAAGTCTACGAACCATATGTAAAACTTTCTATAATAACTCCTCCAGAGTATTTGGGAAAGTTAATGAATTTAGTTCAAAATGAAAAACGTGGAATTATGACAAGTACTGAGAATGCTGGTTTTGAAAGAGTTGTATTGAATTTTGAAGTTCCACTTGCGGAGATAATTTTTGACTTTTTTGATAAAATGAAGGCATCGAGTAGGGGATATGCTTCCATGGATTATGAAATGATAGGGTATAGAAAAAGTGAACTTGTTAAAATAACGATATTGGTGAATAAAGAACCAGTTGATGCATTATCGATAATTGCACATAAAAATAAGGCATATGCAATGGCGAGAAAATTGGTTGATAAACTAGCAGAATTAATTCCGCAACATCAATTTGAGATACCTGTTCAAGCAAGAGCGGGCGGAAGAATAATAGCACGATCGACAATTAAGGCTTTGAGAAAAGATGTGCTTGCAAAATGTTACGGGGGAGATGTTACAAGAAAAATGAAGCTTTTACAAAAACAAAAGGAAGGTAAGAAAAGGTTAAGAGAGATTGGAAGTGTTTCTATACCACAGGAAGCATTTCTTGCATTGCTAAAGGTTGGCGAGGATGAAAATAAGTAGTATTGTTTTTTTATTTTTAGCAATTATTTGTTTTTCAGCTTATTTTACTGAATTTGAAGATTTAACATATGTAGTTTTGGATTTTATGGAAAAATCTAAGAGTTTTTTGTATATTTCTTCATATAGTATTGATAAAATTGAAATTGTGGAAAAGATTAACAAACTTTTCAAAAAAGGAATAGACGTAAGAGTAATTTTGGAAGTTCCAAATTCTTCTTTGAAATGTTCGGTGCTTAAGGATTATGAATATACTTTGCATCATGCAAAATTTATGGTAAATGATAATGGAATGTTGTTTGGTTCTGCAAATTTTACAGAAAGTGGTTTGGTAACGGGTTTTAATGATATTGTTATCTTTGATAATTATTCAAGAGATTTTAAAAAGCTTTTTCTAAATCTTTGGAACGATGGAAGAGTGGTTTCTATAGAAAATTTTTTGATAGTAGGTTATGATGATGTGGAAAGTGAACTTTTAAAGTTGTTAATGAGTGCAAAAAGGAAAATATATGCATGTGTTTATGCATTTACAAATCAAAAAATTTTTGCCATGTTAAAATTTAAGGAATCTAAAGGTGTTGATGTAAAAATAATCACCGATAATTGGTTTGAAAGATATGGACTTTTTAACTTTCCCATTAGGAATATTAAAATAATAAAGGATAGGATGTTGCATCATAAGTTTGTAATAGTTGATGATTACGTGTTTTTGGGGTCAGCTAACTTTACAAGAAAAGGCTTGAATGAGAATTATGAGATATGTTATATTTCCAAAAAGTTAACAAAAGAGTATATGGAGGTTTTTAATTTTTTATGGAGGAGAGAGAGTGGAGACTAAGATATTAAAAATAAAGACATTATCTGATATAGATATTTCATATCCGTGTAAGGTTATTAAATCTGGAGGATTAGTTGCATTTCCAACGGAAACTGTCTATGGGCTTGGGGCCAGTGCTTCCAACGGTGAAGCAGTTGATAAGATATTTAAGGTTAAGGGTAGAGCAAAAGACAATCCATTAATTGTTCATGTGGCTTTTGTTGATACTTTGTATGAAATAGGAGAGGTAAATGAAAAATATCGTAAAGTCATTGAACAGATAACTCCTGGACCAATTACATTTGTTATAAGAAAGAAAGCTAGTTTTCCGAAAAATGTTACAGCGAGTCTTAATACAGTTGGTGTTAGAATACCTGCGCATCCTGTTGCTAGAAAGCTTTGTGAATATGCAGGGCCTATTGCTGCACCAAGTGCAAATCTTTCAGGAAAACCCAGTCCTACCGATGCATCAGCTGTTATTGAAGATTTGTTTGGAAAGATAGAGTGTATAATAGATGCTGGGAATACCCCATTTGGAATAGAGTCTACTATTATAGACCTTTCAGGGGATATTCCCATTATCTTAAGGCCTGGACCTATTACCATTGAAAAATTACACGAACTATTTGGAGAGGTTATCATACCCGATTTTGTAAAGAATGCAAAGACAGTTGAGACACCTAAAGCACCTGGAATGAAATATCGGCATTATGCTCCAGAAAAACCAGTGTATATTTTTGAAAGAAAAAATAGAAAAAAAATAATTGAAATTGCGCATAAAGAAAAGGGCGTAATATTATGTCCAAAAGAACATAAAAGATTTTATCCAGGTGATATGGTTGTAGTATTAGGAAGTTTGGAAAATCCATATACAATTGCACAAAATCTTTTTAGATTATTAAGACAAATAGATAAAATGGACTTTCAAATTGCATATGTTGAGAAATTAGAAGAGAGAGGTATACTTTTTTCGGTTATGAATAGATTAAAGAAGGCGGGTTTGGAGGTGAAGTTATGAAATGGAGATCAACTACAGTAGTTTGTGTTAGAAAAAATGATTCTGTTGTGATGGTTTCAGACGGCCAGGTTACATATGGAAATACCATAATGAAGGGTAATGCAAAGAAGGTTAGAAAAATGGGAGAAGGTAATGTTTTAGCGGGTTTTGCTGGTTCGGTTGCAGATGCAATGGCACTTTTTGACAGATTTGAAGCAAAATACAGAGAATGGGGGGGCAATTTATTAAAATCAGCTGTTGAACTTGCAAAAGATTGGAGAACAGATAGGGTGTTAAGAAGATTAGAAGCTTTGCTTTTGGTAGCGGATAAAAAATATACGTTTATAATTTCGGGAACAGGTGAAGTGATACAACCTGAAGATGATATAGCATCTATAGGCTCAGGTTCGCCATATGCCATTGCGGCAGGTAGAGCTCTTTTAAAACATACAAATTTATCTGCAAAGGAAATTGCATTGGAATCAATTAGAATTGCAAGTGAAATTTGTATATATACCAATGATAATTTTACAATAGAGGAGTTGTAATATGCCTGTAAGTTTTTTAGAGGTTGATATTAGATTGTTTGGAGTATTTTCGTTAAAGGAAAAACGTTCTATTGTTAAAAGACTTTTAAATGATATAAGAAAAAAATATAATGTTTCTATAATTGAATATGAAAATCAAAATTCAAAGGAGTTAATGACAATAGGAATCTCATTTGTTAGTTTGAATAAATCTTCGGCATTTAGAACTCAGGAATCAATTATTGAGTATTTAGAAAGAAATTTTTCTGTTGAAAATGTTTACAAGGAGGTGTATGATTGATAACGAAAAAAAAATTGGATAAAATAAAAAAAATTGTGGATTTATTTGTAGGAAAAGATAGAATGAAACATATTGTGGGAACTGCTAAGTTTGCAGAAACTTTGGCAAAAGTTCATGGTTTAGACACAACAGTTGCACAGTTTTTAGGATACGCTCATGATTTATTTAGGGATTTTTCTGAAGATAGATTGGTAAGAATGGCAAATGTATTTGGTTTGAAAGTAACACCTGAAGATAGAGAGTTTCCTATTTTGCTACATGGAAAGTTAGCAGCAGAATATGTAAGATTAAAGTTTAATATAAGTGATGATGATATTTTAGATGCTATAAGATATCATACATCAGGATTTAAAGACTTTGGTGTGTATGGAAAATTATTGTTTCTTGCAGATTCATTGGAGGAGACTAGAAATTATCCAAACGTGTCGTATTTAAGGGAAATTGCTTTCAAGGATTTAGATATGGCTTTTTTTGAGGTTATGAAGAATAAGCTGATATATGCACTTTCAAGGAACTTACTAATATTAAATGAAAGTATTGAATGTTGGAATTATTTGATAAGAAAAAGAAAAGGAGGTTTATTATGAGAAGAAGGAGAAGAAGGAATGTTTTTGGGGTTTGGATTACAGTTTTGGTTATTGTATTCGTTTTATCTATTTTTGGGCTTTTCTTTTGGAAGATATCTTCAATAAAAAATAGTCCAGAGTTTGGTGAAGATGTAAAAAGTCAATATCTGTTTATTGATAAAGATAACAATGAAGGATATTATATAGTAATTAATGGCAGCATGAGAACAGTAAATGTAATAAAGTTAAAAAATCATGTATATAATTCAGAATTGAAAAAGGAAATAAACTTCTCAAGTCCCGTTTTATCGTTGGAAGTTTTAAAGGAAATGTTTTCACTAGATGTAGTCTATAGTTATTACAGCGTTTTGGATTCTGTTAAGATTGTTAAATTGTCTGAAAAATATGGAAAAAGATACGAAAATTTTGGAGAGCTTTTGAAGTATTTAACAACGAGAGGATTAAAGTTATTTGATTATTTTTCATTTGATGGAGTTTTAAAGATGCTTAGACCTGAAACTACTTTAACTAGTCCTTCTTTTGCAAAGCTAATTGATGCATTAGGTAGATTTAGCGTTAGAATAAAAGATATTCCTACGATAACTGAAAAACCATTGGAAATTAAAGTTGGAAATAAAACCTTGGAACGGTTGTACATTGATTTGGAAAAATTAAATCAATTAAAACAAGAGTTAGGAGGATAAAATATGAAAAAATGGACGTTGATAATTTTATTTATTTCGATTGTTTCATTTGCTTTTGAAATATATGGAGGTTGGAATTTTACGATTGATGGTACAAGTAGCTTTTACTCAGTGAGTGTTGATTTGCCAATATCAGTTAACAATGATACTGAATTTGGTTTTTCATTTCAGTATCTTCATGATAATTTTACTTTTACAAATTATGGAAAGTATTCTAGAGAGACATCATTTGGAAAGTTTGTAATTTACGGAAAAGGTGGAGCACTTTTTCAATTTTCCTTTGATTCAATTGGATATATGGTTTTAGCGGGTATTAGGTATTATTTTAATAACTTTTTCCTTTCCTTTTCTTACTCAGTTTTATACATTGGAAATGATAAAATACAGGCGATTCCTGTTGAGTTTGGATATCATTTCTAAAGGAGGCAATATTTTGATCAGAGAGGGAGATAAAGTTTTACTTTATGGAGAAGATGGAAGTAAGATAATCATTACTGTTGAAAAGGGCAAAAAGAAAGGAACGCATTTGGGGCATGTGAATATGGATGATTTAATTGGGAAAGAGTATGGGGATTTGATTTTCTTTGGAAAGAAGCAGAGGGCGTTTTATATTTTACCACCGACGTTTATTGACTTGATATTTAATATGAAAAGGAGAACCCAAATAATTTATCCAAAGGATGCATCATATATTTTGTTTAAACTTGATGTAAAACCTGGAAGCGAGGTTATTGATACTGGTGTGGGTAGTGGTGCAATGTGTGGGGCGTTTGCAAGAGTTGTGGGAAAAGAAGGTAAAGTTTATGGTTATGAGAGAAGGGAAGATTTTTATAATCTTGCAAAGAAAAACTTGGAAAATTGGGGATTAAATGATTTTGTAGAATTGAAACTAAGGGATATCTCTCAAGGATTTGACGAAACGAATGTGGATGCATTACTTTTAGATGTACCTGATCCCGATAATTACATTGAGAAATGTTGGCAAGCGTTAAAGGGTGGAGGAAAGATAGGAATTATTTGTCCTACTACCAATCAAGTACAGCAAGTTTTAGAAAAACTGTACGATTATCCGTTTATAGATGTTGAGGTATGGGAAAATTTAATGCGACGGTTTAAACCAAATCCGGAAAGACTAAGACCATTTGATAGAATGGTAGCACATACTACATATCTGGTTTTTGCGACAAAGGTTTTGAGAAAAATAGGAGGTGTTTCTGATGAATAAGAAAAACTACATTATTACGTCTTTTATTTTGTTTGGAGTTTTTTTGACATCTATATTTTTAAGTGGAGCAACTGAGAAAACGTTTCAGGAGCATCTAACACCACTTGCGGAAACTCTTTACTATATCTTAAACTATTATTACGATATGGATAATGTAGATGTAAATAAAGTAATAGATTATGGTATTGACGGTTTGATAAAAGGGTTAGGAGATGATTTTAGTTATTACTATAACGTTGAGTTGTTTAAGGAAAGGGAAATTGAAAATAAAGGTGAATATGGTGGACTTGGTATAGAAGTTACGTATGATCCAGATGCAAGGGCGATCAAGATTATTAGCCCAATGTATGGAACACCTGCATGGAAGGCTGGACTAAAGGCGGGGGATTTAATAATAAGTATTGATGGGACACCTGTAAAGGATATTTCATACCTTGATGCAGTGAATATGATGAGAGGAGAGCCTGGTACAATCGTAAAACTTACCGTGTTGAGAAATGATGAAATCTTAGAATTTAAAATTAAAAGGGAAATAATCAAAATTACACCTGTAAAATATGGATTTGTTGAAACAGAAATGGGTAGAATAGGTTATGTTAGACTTACCCAGTTTAATCAACCATCTTCCAAAAAGTTGGAAGAAGCGTTACAAAAGATATATGATAAAGGGGTAACTGCGTTGATTTTTGATTTAAGGGATAATCCTGGTGGTTATTTAGATAGTGCTATAGATGTTGCAAGTATGTTTTTGGAAAGTGGAAAGTTAATAGTAACAGTTGAACCTAGAGTTGGTCAGGTGGAGCGGTATGTGAGTAAAGGAAATAATTTTCAAAATGTTCCTGTGGTTATTTTGGTAAATGGTGGTTCTGCATCTGCTTCTGAGATTGTCACGGGTGCACTCAAAGAGAACAACAGAGCGGTTATTATAGGTGAGAGGACATTTGGAAAAGGCTCAGTACAACAAGGATTTCCATTGAGTAATGGTGGAATGGTTTACATTACAATAGCACATTACAAAACACCAAGTGGAAATGATATACATAAAGTTGGTATTGAACCAAATATTTTTGTGACTGGTGATGCAACCAAAGTAGAGCACGAACGAGTAGTGGTTGATTATACAAAAGAATTTACGGAAGTTGATACAAACGATCCATATATAAAGAGAGCTTTAGAATATTTGCTTGAGGGAAAATGAGAATAATATTTATAGCTTTTTTGATTATGGTGATTAATATTGTGATTTTAACTTCCTTTTTGATAATTAAAAATTTAAATAAGGAGATTGTGGAAATACAATCTCCTCCGTCCGTTATATTTGTTAATCCTTTTGCAAAGCATGTGAAAGATTTTAAAGATAGATTGATAATTCAAAAGATTCTATCGGAAAATTTAATTTATGGTTCTTCCCCTTTTTTGTTGGAAAATAGAGAAAAGATGGACAATGTGGAATATTATTTTAGGGTTTTTAGGGTAGATTATAAAAAAGAATATTTTGAAAAGCTCTTTTGGTGGGGGAAAAGTTTTTCGGAAGCCTTGATTTATGATAAATTTATTTTTTATTATATTCCACATATTAGAAGTGGGAAAAGTAATTTTACCTTTGGAGAAGTGCTTTATAATGCTTTGAAAGGGAATAGCTTATCGATAGAAAAGTTAAACAAGATTGAAGAAGAAATATTGAAAAGGTATGGAGTTGTAAAATATGATTAGGAACATTTTGATATTTTTAGAACTTGTTTTAGTTTATATATTTTCTTCTTTTGTGTTGCACGTAAATAAATTTACCCTTTCAGGATATGTGATAAGCTTTTTCATTATGTATTTTTTCATTTTTAGCATTATTGCCTCTTTGAAAGGAAAAGCTTTTCTTTTTAGTGAGTTATCTAGATTATGGTTTTATTCTTTTGTGCCGATGTTTGTATATATAATATTTTTAATCAATATACGTTTTCACATTTCTATTGATTCAAGACTTGCATTTTTTCCAAGTTTTATTCTTTCTAATTTTATGAATTTAAATTATGAAAAAAGGAAAGGTGTGGCTATTTTTAGATTACTGGCATTTTTCTTTTTCATTTTTTCGGGGGTGAATTAATGTGATTGAAAAATTAGGGAATTTTTTGATAAAGAAATCTTTGGTTATTTTAATCACGTTTAGTATTTTAGGCTTTTTGTTGGGATTATATAGTATATTCAATCTAAAGGTTAATGCAGAATTAACGGAACTTGCCCCTGATAATATAAAGGAGTTTAAGGATTTAGTTAAATTTACCGAGGAAAAGGTTGTCTCAAATACGTTATTAATAGTAGTTGAACTTAATAATAAGGTGAACATCAATGAAGTTGCATTAAGAATAAAAGATGCGTTTGAAAAGACGGAATATATATCAAAAGCAGAAGCATTTGATAATCCGGAAAATTTAATAAAGTATGGGATATTTACAGTTGACGAGAATAGTATAGATAATATTTTGGGATATTACAGTGCTGTTGTAAATGTAGAACCTCGTTCAGTTATTGATTTTAGGTTTTGGAGAAATTTAGGAGTTGCAATTTCAACTGTTTCAGACTTTGCAAATGATTTTTTTTCAAGAAGTGGTATAAAAAAATACTATCTTATATCTGAAGATAAAAGTTTAATGTTAATGAATTTTTCAATGAGCAAACCTGTAACAGATGTGAACTTTTTAAATGATGCCATACCATTTTTAAAGAGAATTTCCAAAGATATCTCAGATAAATTTGGAGTTAATATATTATTTAGTGGTTCTGCCATGAATAATTACACTGGAAATTTACAGGTTTCAAAGGATTTTCAAATTACTACTTTTGTTTCTCTAATTGGAATATCTTTGTTACTTCTGGTTTCATACGGAAGTACTAGTTCGATGCTATTTATGTTGTATTCAATGATTCTTGCAATGGGTACAAGTTTAGGAATTATAGTTTTTCTGTTTAAAGAGGTAAATATTGTAACTTCTTTTGTCAATGCAATGTTATTGGGACTTGGTATAGACTATGGGATCCATATTACTGCAAAAATCCATGAAAATTTAAGAATTTATGGGAAATCAACACAAAGTATAGTAGAAGCGATAAAAGAAAATTTTGTGCCTTCATTTGTTTCAGCAATTACAACGGCAATTTCTTTATTTGCACTTGCTTTGAGTCCTTCTAAACCCTTAAAAGAAATGGGAATTTCTTCGGGGATTGGTGTTTTAATATTCTACATTTTTATGAATTTTTTAATTCCTGCATTATATGCAAAGTTCTTTTCGAGAATTAGAATACCAAAAAGAGAATATTTCTCGAGATTTTTAGAATTTGTCAGAAAATTTAAACCAATAACTGTTTTTGTTTGGGTTGTAGTTTTAGTAACAGGTTTTGGCGCGTATTTTGCAGTTAAGAATTTTTCATATACACCTCCTGGACTTGTTCCAGAAAAATCAGAAGCAATGATTGCATTAAGTGTTGCAGAGGAAAAATTTGGAGATTTTGGAATAGGACAAGTTGTGCTTGGAGCTGAAAACTTTGAGGATTTAAAACGTTTAAAGGAGAAGGTAGAAAATTCAAAATATTTTTCAAATACTTTTTCGATTTTATCTTTTATGGATGATCCATCAAGATTAAAAGAAATATCTCCTACATTTTACGGGAAAATTAATCAAATAGTTAGTGAACCGATTTTGGATATAATATTTAAAAAATATGGGTTGTATAACAGTTTAATAGAAACTTTGAGCTTGTTACAATCTGCCAAAACATTTGAAGATGTTATAGCTAGTATAGAAAAGGATATGCCATCTTTATTTTTTTACGATTCAGATGGGAAAAGGTATTATTTATTGTATGCTAAGGAAAAAATAGGGTTATGGACTAACAATAATCTAAAAAAGATATTTGATGAGGAATTAAAGGGGGAAAGAGTATTTGGGTATCCTGCACTTTTTTACAAAGTAATGGTATACCTTATTAATTCAACAACAAAAGCCGTTTATTTTGTGTTTATGGCAATTGTATTGACTTTATTAATTGATCAGAGAAGTTTTAAAAGATCTTTGCAAATATCTTTTTTAGTCATTTTATCTATATTGTCTACAATAGGAATAGGTTATTTTGTATTAAAGATAAATTTAACCTTTTTGAATTTACTAATTGTACCAATTTTTTTGGGAATAGGTGTTGATAGTATGGTGCATTTAGCACATAGTATAAAGCACGGAAGAGAAAGTATAATGAAAACTGAAAAAGCAGTGACTGTATCAGTTTTGACAACAATGATGGCTTTTGGGAGTTTTATGTTAGCTCAAGGTGAGTTATTAAAGGAATTTGGCGAGCTTGTAGGGTTAGGTTTATTAATTTCATGGTTTGTAAGTATTTTTGTATTTTTAAATGGTATTGATAAAAACTAAACTTTGTCTTTCTTAAAAGCAAAAGGCAGTAATATTATCGTTCCAAATATTATTAGGAGATAATATGAGAGGAATCTATAAAACAACACACCTTTTATAATTGCTTCTTTGTTTGGTGAAAAAGAAGAAAATACGTTGGTATAAATTATTTCAAAACTACCGCTTGCGCCAGGCGTTGGTACTAAAAAGGCAACTGCATTAACAATGTTTACAATGGAAAAGAATTTAAAGAAAGGTATATTTATGTTGGTAAAAATTTTAATCGAATAGTAGAATACATAGCTTTGGAATATCAGTAGTATGAACATCATTATAAAATCAATAAAAATTAACCATTTATGTTCGCGAAATATTTTTTTTATCACAATATCTAGTTTATGAAACCAATGTTCTATTTTATCAAAATTTACTATTTTTGATAGAATTTTTACTTTTTTTAATACGCGTAAAAGCTTTCCAATAGTTTTAGGAAAAGCAATTCCAAGGAGAATAACTATAGATGAAAGAAATGTTAAAATTAGGCCAAGAAAAATAATGTTTTGAGAAATTCCCGTTATATTATGTGAAAAAAAGATTATATAGCTTAAATCAATAAAAAACATTAACGAAATCATTTCAAATAATCTTAAAAGAACCACCTGTGTTGCATATGCAGAATCAACGCCTTTTTTGTTAAGATAATAAATTTGAAATGGTTGTCCTCCTACGGAAAAAGGTGTGACAGAAGAAAAATATCCTGTGACAAAACAGGAGTTAATTGATGGAAAAATACCAATTTTTTGGTCTAAAATTCTAAAAACTATAAAATGTTTTACCCCATCGAAAACAAAACTTAAGGTTACTAAAATAATCGCAACTATGAATTTTTCATAGTTTAAAGAGAAAAAAATACTATTAATGATATTTTTATTCAGAGAAAAACTGTAAAAAAATAATACAACACCGGATATTAGAATAGATAATATAATGCCAATTACTATTTTATTTTTTTCTTTCATATTTCCTCCCGTAGTATTCTTTTGTGTAGTATTTTTCATAAGTAATTTTGTTTTTGTTAAAAGCCACGTCTGCCCATAAAATAACAGCTTCTTTAAAACTTTTAAAAAAACCTTCTTTTCTAAATCTTCTGTTTGATGTGAAAACTACCAAAAATGGTGAGAAGGAAACTTTTCCGACTTTTGATATTTTTCTTGCAAGACGAAAATCTTGTGAAGCAAGATTACTTTTTATATCATATCCGCCCACTTTGAAGTAACATTCTCTTTTTATTGCAAAGTTTGCAGCACCTACAATATAAGTTTTTGTGAACAGCTTTGAAAGAAAATCCATAATTATATACGAAATCCATGTAAAAAAGTTTGATATTTTTCCATTTTCTATGAACATAAATGGTCCGTAGATAGCACAAATTTTTTCGTGTTTTTTGAATGTTTTGAATATTTTTTCAAAGTAATTTTTAGGGTAAATCGAATCAGCATCACAAGTTAAAAAAATATCGCCTTTTGAATTTTTGATGCCTTTAACGATTGCATTAATAGATCCTTTTTTTTCTTCAAAAAAAATGTTAGTTGTGTATTTTCTAGCTATTTCTACGGATTTATCAGTGCTACCATTATCTACAACAATAATTTCAAAGTTTTTATATGTTTGATTTTTAATACTTTTTAGTGTTTTTTCTAAAGTCTTTTCTTCATTTAGAACAGGAACAATTACAGAAATTTTCATATTATCACCTTTAAATTTTATCTCTTTCAACTTTTTCCCAGGGAAGTTTTTTGTTGAAAGGTCCTGTTATATAGCTATAAACTAGTATGAGAAGTTCGAAAATCATTAACAAAGGTACGTAAAGAAAGGAATAGAAAAGTGAGAAAAAACCAAATTGTCTACTATCAAGAGAGCTAATCCATAATAAAATATATACGGCCATTATTAATCCAAATACGATTTTGAACATACCTATATGAAATATCAAATCAACAAATAAAGATATAACTGGAAGAAAAATTACCAGACCAGTTAGCATATAGTAAAACAAATAAGAGTGGTGTCCTTCTTTTATGCGCATAAACATTTCCCTAAATCCGCCTGTGTACCATCTTTTATGTTGTTTCCATAAATCTTTAAAACTTTTTGCAAATTGAATTTTTATATATGGATATGTTGAATAAAATTCTTTTACTTTTAATTTTGATAGTTTAGTAGCCATACTAAAATCATCTACGAGCGTTGTAGGATCAATAGGAAGAATTCTTTCAAGAAGACTTTTTCTAAAGAATATACCATTTCCCATAAAAATCATTTTCACTATTATGTTAGAGTAAAAGATTGTTTTAACAAAATTAAAATATATCTCTTGGATTATGAAAACGGGAGTGAATCTAAAGTTGTATGCTTCAAAATTTGTGAAAATCATTTCTACTTTTGGATTCGAAAAACAATATACATGAGAAGATATATAGTTTTCTGGAATTCTTGCATCTGCATCAATTATTAATACGATTTCTCCTTTTGCAATTTCCATTGCTTCGTTGATTGATTGAGGTTTTCCTTTTTCACCTTTCTTTTTAATTACCTTTAAATTATTGTATTCTTTCTCCAAACCTTTAGCAATTTCAAAAGTACTATCCGTGGAATTATCATCTATTACTATAATTTCAAAGTT
The DNA here is from genome assembly GCF_000016905.1 of Thermosipho melanesiensis BI429. Taxonomy (GTDB): domain Bacteria; phylum Thermotogota; class Thermotogae; order Thermotogales; family Fervidobacteriaceae; genus Thermosipho; species Thermosipho melanesiensis. The sequence goes on along the minus strand of NC_009616.1, from coordinate 224,444 downwards.
TTTGTAACTATTTTTTTCCACAGCTCTAATAGTATTTCCTATCACAGCTTCTTCATTATAGCATGGAATAATTACAGAAACCAAGGGATAATATTTCGGGTTTCTGTTTTCATGTAAATAATTTGTTCTTTTTTCATTTTTGTACTTTCCGTACAATACAATAATAAGTGAAATTAGTATAGTTGCTATATAGAATGTAGTAGTGTATGTCATATATCCACCTCGATATTTGCAATGAATAGAATATTTTCATTTATTTTAAATAAATTAATAGAAAAACTATAAAACTTTATCAACAAATCAAATATATTATATCTTAAATCTTTTGAATTGGCAATTTCGTTTCCTTTCGGAGAAACGTTATTAGGCCAACTATCCCAAAACCATTTCCATCTATCTACTCCATTATCGTTAACACACCCTTTAATTAAGTGATTATATACAAATGATAAGTTAAATGACTTAAATTTGTAATCAATGCCTAAGGATACCATAGTAGCATCTGGTCCATATTTAAAACCCAAAGGAAAATCTATCAAGGCTCTTCCAGGGGTATGGTTGTTATCTAAGTAAAAGTGTCTTATATTTACTCTTAAATATGGTAGATAGTTTGTTATATACATCCATTCGCTTGTAAAATCATATTCTCCCCAAATTTTTAGATTTTCATCTTTATAACTAACTCCCAAATTATACCCATATGCGTTTGGTTTATAGTTTGAACCAATTTCCGTTGGGCCGTTAAAATCATCTAATACAAATTCCCCGAAGATATTGAATTTTTTTAAGTTGTACATAAAATCTATAGATGCTAAAACGTTTGAATATCCTTCACCATACGTATTGTGGAAGAACATTAATGGGTTTATATCAATTAGATCTAGAAATTTTCCTCCAACAACGTTTATTTCACCTATTCCTATTCTAAGGTTATACAAGAAAAAATCAAATCTATGTGCAATGATGGTTTTGTAAGGTTGTGAGAAATATAGTCCAGGGGTGTGAGAATCATAATGGGTTTCTTGAATTGTTTTTTCAGAAGTGGTAAGTAATGGAAAAGAAGAAATTAAATGATAAGTGTATTTAAAGAAATCTATTTTTTTGGAGAAGGTTATATTATCTTGAAATGTAGTATCAGATATAGAGATGGGGTATATAGAATTTCCCCATTTTATTGGGTATCTGCCAATTCCAAGGAATGTTTTATTATCCGCATAAGCAAGTAAAAAATTTTCAGGACCGTTCATATCAAAGGATGGAGTTCGAAAATTTTTCAAAAAAAAGTTTGTGAAAGGATCAATTATCATTACCGTTTTTTCTTTGGAAAATGGGATATTTGTATAAAAGATAAAGTTATCTTTTTTAAGGAAAATTTCCCAATTTAAAATAGATGGAATTTTGTCAAATACATAGAAACCACTTTCTGCGGGATTTATTGCGGTTCCTGCACCACCGCCTTTTTCAATAAGTAACACGTTCCAATATCCGTATGAAAACGACAAATTAAACTTTATGTTGTTATTTAGTGTAAAGTTAAAATCTTTTGTAGGATTAAGCAAAAATTCTGAAAAGGTAAGGATTGAAAATAATATTAACAATAAAATTGGTTTTCGCATTTTAACCTCCATAAACTAATTTACAGTGCTTTTCTGAAAACAACAATCTAACAATTTCTGGATCGTAATATTCTACGAAGAAATCGTACTCTGTATTATTTTCTACTATTTCTAATAAATTTCCATGTACTTCTTTAGTATATTCTCTAGGAATGTAACAAAACTGTTTTAAACCAATATGTGTATGTTTTCGGTTAAATAGCTTTATAGAATATCTTTCAACTTGCTTTTCGAATTTTTCAAAGAACAGTTTGGACTTTTCTATTATTTGGTTGTTAAAATAAAAAAAGCCAAAAAATAAGTTATATTCAGGTGTTTTTTCAAACTTTTTTAACGTGTCAAGCCTTAATTCGTAATCGTTTAGAATTGACCATGCAGCATTTGCAAAAACAGCTTTTATACAATATTCTTTTTTTGTAGGAGGTGTTCCGTTGATAAGACTGTAATTCGTATTTAGACAATAACTTTTTGTCTTTTCAGGTTCAAAGTTTTTGGCTTTAAGAAAATATAGTAATAGTGGTAGGAATTTTTTGGTTTTTATAGTGGTTTTTACAACTTCATCTTCATCTAATTTTTTTCTATATGCAGAAAGTATAATACTGAAAAAGCTATCTATCTTTGAGAGTTGAGATAGTATTTTTGAAAAGTTGGTTGAAGTTCCTTTAATAAGGTAATACTCTAAAAGTAGGATAAAAGGATAGATAGATTGTGGATAGCTTTTTATAAACTCGACTATTTCATTTGAAATATTTTCCCTTTTATATAATTTTGATAAGAAGAAGTTGTACTTTGAATATATATCTTTATCCTTTAAGATTTTTTCAACTTCATCAAATTTTGATTCTAAAAGAAATAATAAGGCTTTGTAAATTTTATTGTCAATCGAGAATGTTTTTAAAGAGTTTAATATTTCTTCAATACTTGCATCGTAATCTTGCATGTTTATGTCGAAGATAGTGAAGCTTTTATCTTTAGTTATATTTGCTTTTTTAATTATTTTTTCTTTGAGTTTTTTGATGCTTTCAAGGTCGTTTGTTTTTTCTTTTTTTATCTTTTTATTGATTTTCTTTAGTCCCTTTTTTTCAAGTTCTTTTTCAAGCTCATTTTTTAACTTTAGTATGTTTTTTAATTTGTCATCATTTGTCATGGTTACACCCCTTAAATCAATCGGTTATGTTTAAAACTATAGAAACCATTTCCAATAATTACGTGATCTAGTAGTTTAATTCCAATTATTTCACCAGCTTCTTTTACTTTGTAGGTTAAGTCTTTGTCATTTTTACTTGGTGTAACATCTCCAGATGGGTGGTTATGTACTAATACAATATACACAGCAGAATTTTTGATAGCTTCTCTAAATACTTCTCTTGGGTGTGCAAGACTTGTGTCAATTAATCCAATGGTAATATCTCTTGAAGATATTACTGATAATTTTGAGTTAAGCATTATAACCCTAACAACTTCTTGATCAAATTGTTTCATATCCTTGCAGAATTCATATATTAACTCTGGAGAGTTTAATGTTTTTCCTTTTCTTTCTTCGTTTAGAAGTCTTTTCGAAAGTTCCATAGCTGCAAGTATGGTAGTTGCTTTTGCTTTTCCCAGTCCTTTTATTTTACACAAGTCTTCTATACTTGCTTTGCTTAATTTTAAAAGGCTGTTGTCAAAATAGTTTAGAATTTTTTTTGAAATTTCAAGTACATTATTATTTTTTGTTCCAGTTCGCAATAATATTGCTAATAATTCATGGTTTTCTAATTTTTCCGTACCTTCAGTTAATAATTTTTCTCTTGGAAGCAATTATATAATCCTCCTATCCCAGAGTATATCCCATATCCTTGATATGGGTAATCCTACAACATTGTAATAATCTCCTTCTATTTTTTCAACAAGTATTGCTCCCAGTTCTTGAATGCCGTATGCTCCTGCTTTATCAAGAGGTTTTGAAGTTGATATATAGTACCTTATTAGTTCATCGCTTAATTTTTTAAATTTTACCATTGTTTTTTCACAAAATGTTATTATATCATCTTTTTCAATTATTGTAACTCCTGTGTATACTGTGTGCCATTTTGATGATAATTCTTTTAACATATTAAACGCATTGTCTAAATTTTTGGGTTTTCCAAGTACTTTATTGTTATGATAAACTATTGTATCAGCGGATATTATTATTCCCTTTTCTTTTATACTTAATGCTTTAAGCTTTGAAAGTTTTTTAACAAGCTTTTCTGGATCAGTTTCGTTTATATTTTCCTTTATACGTGGAGCAACTGTCTTAAATTTTATGTTAAGCATTTTAAGGAGATTTATTCTTCTGGGAGAACTAGTCGCTAAGATTATATCCATCAAATATCTCCTCCATTTTTTTTGCAAGTAGAGCATTTATTATTGCGGAAATCAATCCCAAACCAACCATAATTGGCAAAAATGAAAATATTGCATTGCTATTTATTATTATACTCCCAACAAAAACTTGTGCGGTATTGTTTGATATCATTCCAATAATACTTATCCCACTATATCCAAAGAACTTTAACTTTGAAATTAACCACTGTATGAATATAGCAGACAGGATGCCAAAAAAACCCATAAAAAACGCGGGAGAAAAAATCGTTCCTGTGAAAATACTTCCAATTATTGTTTTTAAGACTCCAACTAACAATCCTCCTTTTAAACCAAAGTTTAAAACCGTGTATAATACTACAAAATTCGAAAAACCCCACTTTCCAGCTGGAACGGGATATGGAATATATCTTTCTATTACAAACATTACAGATGAAAGCGAAATTAAAAGTGCGTAAATTACCAAGTTTGTAATTCTTGCTCTTGGGATTCTATTACTATTTTGTTTGGAATACAAATTATTTTTCCTCCCTTGGTAATTTTCCCTGTTTTTTCACAAATTTTCAAAGGACATGTTGAATCTGTAACCCATACATTTTTTCCATCAAAATGTACAATGGTAAGTATTTTATTATTGTTTTTAATTTCATAACTTCCCGGTTCTTCTAAAGTTAGATAAACTTTTCCGTCTACTTTTACGACAAATTTTGCATTTTTATCTTCTTTTGGAAAAAGTATAAGAATAACTATTAAAATCAAAACAATTAAAAAAAGATCGCTTTTTTTAGTTGTTTTCATACATTGTCACCTTGCCGTTGATTATAATACCTTTTAGGAAATTTTGATCAAACATGTATGGAATATCTAAAAACTCATTTGTGTTCCATAATGCAATATCGCATTTGTATCCAGGTTCTATCTTTCCATTTTCAATGTCCAAAACATAAGCAGAGTTTAAAGTGTAAGCGGTTAAAATTTCTTCTGGTTCCATTTTTAGAAATCTCAGAGCAAGGTGCATTATAAAAGAAGGGGTAAAGATTGGACAAGAACCTGGGTTAAAATCTGATCCCAATGCTATTGCAGCACCATTGTCTATTAATTTTCTTGCATTTGCAAAAGGTTCTCCAAGGTAAAAGCTTGTACCTGGCATAAGTGTTGCAATGGTGTTAGAATTTGAAAGAAGCTCGATTTCTTCATCTCCAATTTTGAGTAGATGGTCAGCAGAAACTGCCCCTATTTTTACAGCAAATTTTGTTGCACCAACATTTTCGATTTCATCCGCGTGAAATCTTATTTTAAATCCCTTGTTTTTTGCACTTTCAAATAACTCTTTTATATCATCTGGAAGAAATACTCCTTTATCACAGAAGACATCAATTGTATTTGTGAATTTTTTAATATCTTCTAACCAGCTTTCTACCTTTTTTATATATTCATTTTTATTTTCTTCTAAAGGTATTGCATGTAAACCTAAAAATGTGGGAATTATCTTTATATCTTGAATTTCGTTTAATACGGTAATGGATTTTAATTGTTTTAATTCATTGATTTTTTCAAGGCCATAACCGCTTTTTCCTTCAATTGCACAAATTCCGTTTCTTTTGAATATTTTTAGGTAATCTATATTTTGTTTCACTATTTCATCTATACTTGCATTTCTTATCATTTTCACACTATTGTGTATGCCGCCACCTTGTTCAAATATTTCAGAATAACTTTTTCCTCTTGCTCTAAGATAAAACTCTCTTGCACGTTTTCCATAAAATGGAATATGTGTATGTGCATCTATTAATGCAGGAGTTACCAATTTTGCTTCTATTGTATAATCATCATGAGATTTGTGTTTTTTTATGTCCAATATTTTTCCCTTGTCGATTATTATATCTGTATCAAATGTTTCAAATAGTTTTCTCATTTCATTTCCTTTTTTAGGACTACTTCCCATTGGTGTTATAAGATGTTCTGCATGTATTTTTATCATTTTATCCCCCCTAATACAAACGAGAAGATGGAAATAAAAATACAATAAGCAGAAAATATCTTTAGATTTTTTGAGATAGTTGCTTTTTTAAGTATAAAAAGGCTTAACAGGCCGAAAAAAAACGCTACTATTGCTGAAGAAATTGAATATGAGTTTAGACTTATGTTTTTAATTTCCAACAAGCCAGCCCCTAAGATTACTGGAATACTAACTAAAAAGGAATATTTTAATGCAATTTCTCTTTCTAAGCCAATAAGAAGCGATCCAAACAATGTAAAACCACTTCTAGATATACCTGGGAATATTGCAAGAGCTTGCATTATTCCAATAACTAATGCATCTTTATATGTCAAGGTAGATAAATCCTTATTTCCTTTTATTTTGTCTGAAATTAGCAAAGCTGCACTTGTTACCAGAAAGAAAAAAGATATGATTTTTAGATTTGAAAGTGATGCTTCTATTTTGCTTTCCAATAAAACACCAAAAATTGCAGCAGGAATTGTGGAAACTATTATTTTTAAAGTAAGATTTATGTAATTTTTTTCTAATTTTATAAGACCTTTAATGATTTCAGTTAATTCTTTTCCTACAAAGATAACAATGGCAGCCAATGTTGCAAGGTGTAAAAGCGCAAATACGGATAAATCTGGCTTGAGATTAAAAAGCTTTGAAAAAACACTTAAGTGACCGGAACTTGAGATGGGTAAAAACTCAGTTAGTCCTTGGACTATTCCTAAGATTATTTCCATAATCTTCCTCCTTATTTTGTTATTCTACCAATATAAGGACCGTATGTTGTTATGTTTAGTTCCTTTATTTTTAGATTATCTAAGAAGCTTTTTGCAGTATCAATATCAGGAAATGCGCCGAGACAAAGAGAATAAAAAGTTTTGTTTTTTCTTCCAAATTTTATTGCATAAGATAAATAACCACTTGCGCGCAGGGTTATAATATCCTTAAAGATTGGTTCTGGATTTTCGCCTGTTTTTAGAAATATAGTATAAACGCTTTTTCCAGGTAGAAGGCCTGGGAGTTCTACATTCGAAGGTATTACCAGAAAATAGATATCATCTGAAATACTGTTAATTAGATAGTTGTTGTTTAATTTTATTATTTTAAGCGCTGTTTTTGAGTCCACGACAAATGTAGAGACATCAGTTCCATAATCAAGGATTTCAATTGCATTTGCAATTAATTTTTCATAATCAAAAGTTTCAAATTTTATCATTGTACTTGTTGAATCAAAAGAAAAAGCCGGGAGTGTTTTACTCCCAGAAATTTCAATTGTTATTGGTTTTGGAATATACATTATTTTTACGTCAACAGAAGATTTCTTTGTGTATAGATAGATTGTTAATATGAGAAATAATAATGTTAGTAAAGATAATACAAGTATTATTGTGCTTATTATCTTTAACTCTAGTGGAGTAAATGAACGCAGATTATAGTCCCTCCTCAATATATTTGAGTATTAATTGTATTGTTGCTTCTACATCATTTTTGTGAACCATTTCATTTGGGGTGTGTATATACCTAGTCGCAATTGAAATAGTTGCACTTGGTATACCTGCTTTTGTATTTTGATAACCTCTTGCATCTGTTCCACCGTAAATTAACACTTCCATTTGATATGGTATATTGTGCTTTTCAGCTAGATTTCTTAAAGTTTCAACTATTTTTCTATCACTAATTGAGTACCCGTCTTTTACTTTAATACAAGCTCCACTTCCCAATTTCATTGATATTCTTTTATTTGCCTTTGGAGTATCTCCAGCACCGGTAACATCAATTGCAATGGCTACATCAGGATCAATTTCATATCCAGCAACTCTAGCACCAACAATTCCAATTTCCTCTTGCACCGCAAAAACACCGTAAACAGTGTTTTCGGGGTTTTTTAGCCTTTTGAATGTTTCAATTATGACTGCGCATCCTATTCTATCGTCCAGGGATTTTGATATATAAAAGTCTCCTTTTTCTACAAAGTAGCCATCAAATGTACCAAATGTTCCAATGGAACATAGTTTTTCTGCTTCTTCCCTTGATTTTGCACCAATATCTACATATAGTTTGTCAAAAGATAGGTTTTTAATATTTTCGGAAAGTATAGCTCCAGTTTCACCTTCCACGTCAACAATACCTATTATATCTCCAAATCTAATCTTAGATCGGAAGATAGTATAAGGGGATACTCCACCAACCATATCAATTTTCAAAAAACCTTTGTCGTCAATATTTGTTACGACAACCCCAATTTCATCCATATGTGCATCTAAGAGAATTTTTCTGTCACTTCTTCCGGTTTTCCATACAATTAAATTTCCCAATTTATCAACTTTGTAACCATCGATGAATCCATCAAGTTCGGAAAGAATTACCTTTCTAATTTCATCTTCTCTTCCGCTTGGGCTATGTGTTTCAGTTAGTTTCCTAATTAAATCTTTCATTTTTAAAAACCTCCTTTGTATTTTATCATTTTTATTATACACTACTATTATGGGAATTAGCAAATGAAAATGGGGTGAAAAAGTGTTATCACTGAAAAATTTTTTGGAAAAAATAAAGCAATTTGATATTATACGTTGTGATGATAAAATTTTGATTGGGGTATCTGGAGGAGTGGATTCCATGACTTTGTTATACCTTTTAAACGGTGTGAAAGATATTTTAAACATAGATATAGTATGTGTAACTGTTGATCATGGTCTTAGGAAGGAATCAAAAGAAGAGATAAATCTTGTAAAAGAATTTTCAAGAAGTTTAGATGTTCCATGTATTTCTGGCGAAATAGATGTTTTGGGATATTCTAAAGAGAAAAAGCTTTCTATTGAGGAGGCAGCAAGAAAATTAAGATACGAGTTTTTCTATAGAATAAAAGAGAAAGTTGGAGCAAGTAAAATAGCCGTAGCACATAATTTGAACGATTTGGTGGAAAATGTATTGTTTAGGCTTTCAAGAGGTGCAGGACCATTTGGTATTTATGGGATGAAGCCTGTAAAGGGCAATATTATTAGACCTTTGTTGTTTTTTACAAGAGAAGATATAGAAGATTTTGCGGGAAATAATAAGATACCGTATGCTGTGGATAAAAGTAATTTTGATACAAAGTATACGAGGAATTTTATAAGACATAATATTATTCCGAAGTTTAAGGAATTAAATCCATCATTTGAAAGAGCAGTTTTTAGATTTGTGGAAAATTTATGGGAGTTAGATGATTTTATGGAGAATACTATTAATGTTAAGCACGTTAAAATCTTTGATGGAGTATATTTTAAGGTGCCTGAAGATGAATACGTACTTGTTGAGTTTGTTAGAAGACAGACAATTGAACAACTTGGAATTGCACCTGATAAGGAAAAACTCGATAGATTAAAAAGATCGTTGGGTAATACAACATTTAAAGTTAGTTTTTGGGAAGATTATGGATTGGAGATATCTTATGGGTATGGTTTTTTAGGAAAGTTTTTAAATGGAGAATTTTTTTATGAAATTAAAAGGCCTGGAAAAATATTTTTAGAACCATTTGAAATAGAAATTGGAAAAAATGATAAAGATGGTATAATATTTAATAAGGAATCTTTTGTTATTAGAAATTGGAAATTTGGAGATAAAATAAAGGGAGGTAAAAAAATAAAGGAAATTTTTGTGAAAAAGAAAGTTCCATCTTTTATCAGAAGAATACTTCCGGTTTTTGTCGATGAAGATGTTGTCTTTTTTATTCCGGGGATTTACATTGACAAATCATATTTGTCTGAAAAAGGCTTGTCTGTAAAGGTGAAAGGAGGTTTTTTGTTTTGAATAGAGGAATTGGATCGATAATTGTTGGGCTTTTAATAATTTTAAGTATTTTTTGGGTGTTTGAAGGTTTGTTTTTTAATACAAACTCATCTACTATAAAGATGAGGTATAGTGATTTTGTTAAAAGACTAGAAGCAGAGTCAACCGACATTGCAGAAGTAGTGATAAAAGATGATGGAAATATTGAATTAAAAACAAATTATGGTAAAAGATATACCGTATATGCACCTTGGGTAAAGTATGATATGGATTTAATTAACAAAATGGTTGGTAAAGGGATAATCGTGAATGGTGAAAAGAGTATGGATAGCTCTTTCTGGGTTAATATAGTTGGAAATTTACTCTTCTTTATCTTAATGTTATTTATGTTTGGTTTTTTGATAAGAGGGCTTGGTGGAAGAAATAATCAGGCCTTTTCTTTTACAAAGAGTAGAGCGGAAAAAGTAGTACCTGGAAAAAAGAGAGTTACATTTAAAGATGTTGCGGGAGTGGATGAGGCTGTTGAAGAATTGCAAGAAATAGTAGATTTTTTGAAGAATCCTGGAAAATTTAACAAAATAGGAGCGAGAATGCCTAAAGGTGTTTTGTTGGTAGGGCCTCCAGGGACGGGAAAAACTTTGCTTGCAAGGGCGGTTGCTGGTGAAGCAAATGTACCATTTTTCCATATAAGTGGTTCAGATTTTGTTGAGTTATTTGTTGGTGTTGGCGCAGCGAGGGTTAGAGATTTGTTTAATCAAGCAAAATCAAATGCCCCATGTATTGTTTTTATAGATGAAATAGATGCCGTTGGAAGACATAGAGGAGCAGGCCTTGGTGGGGGACATGATGAAAGAGAGCAAACTTTGAATCAATTACTTGTGGAGATGGATGGGTTTGATGTAAAAGAAGGTATTGTAGTTATGGCAGCAACTAATAGACCAGATATCCTTGATCCTGCCCTTTTGAGACCAGGAAGATTTGATAAAAAGGTGGTAGTAGATCCACCAGATGTAAAAGGTAGAGAAGAAATACTTAAAATACACTTAAGAGGAAAACCTATTTCTGATGATGTAGATGTAAAGGTACTTGCAAAGCGAACTACAGGTTTCGTAGGAGCGGATTTAGAAAACCTTGTTAATGAAGCGGCTTTGCTTGCCGCAAGAAATGGAAGAACAAAAATGGTAATGTCTGACTTTGAAGAGGCAATAGATAGGATAATTGCAGGTCCAGCAAGAAAATCAAGGTTAATTTCGGGAAAGCAAAAAGAGATAGTAGCCTATCATGAGCTTGGACATGCGATTGTAGGTACTGAGCTTCCTAATTCTGATCCGGTTCACAAAGTTTCAATTATACCACGAGGGTATAAGGCATTGGGGTATACCTTGCATCTTCCTGCGGAAGATAAGTACCTAATTAGCAAGAATGAATTAATGGATAATATAACCGCACTTTTAGGAGGAAGGGCTGCTGAAGAAATTGTGTTTCATGATATTACTAGTGGTGCGGCAAATGACATTGAAAGAGCAACTGAGATTGCGAGGAAAATGGTTTGCGAACTTGGAATGAGTGATAATTTTGGTCCTCTTGCTTGGGGTAAAACCGAACAAGAGGTGTTTTTGGGGAAAGAAATAACAAGGATGAGAAATTATAGTGAGGAAGTTGCAAAAATGATAGACAGTGAGGTACAAAATATAGTGAATACATGTTATAACAAAGCAAAGGATATTTTAAACAAACACAGAGAAAAGTTAGATGAGCTTGCAAAATTATTGCTTGAAAGAGAAGAGATAAGTGGAGAGGAATTAAGAAAGCTTCTTAAGGGGGATGGTGTAGTTGTGGAGAGAAATAGTGGGGATGAGCAAGACAGTTGAATTTGTGCCTGATGATTCCTATATCTGGGATGAAGATGATGAGATGAGAAATTATCATTTTGTTTCTACTTCTGGTTTAGTAAAACAATTTGTTAGTTTGGGAAGCAAATTGCTTGATGATGTATTACCACAAGATCTTATTTCAGTAGTTGTAGATGTTAAGATAAAACAAAATTTACCAGCTTTAGTGGGAGATAGATTGGTTATTGGAGTGCGGGTTACAAAGATAGAAGAAAATTACGTATATTTTTCTGGTATAGCTACAAAAGAAAACGTAAAAATGGCGGAGATTGAATTTACAAGAGTTGTTATATCGAGAAATTATCTTAGGAGGAAAGCAGTTGAGAAGGCCACGTAAAAGTGAAGACTATAATGAATTTGCATTTGTTAAAAAATTTAGTGATTCAGAAAGACGGTTCAAAGATTTTAAAGGCAACCAGGGGGTTGCCTTAATTTTTCCAAGTAGTTACAAGGTAGCTTCTTCTTCTCTGTCATGGAGTTGGGTCCAACAGCTTTTTTGGGAGCAAGGAGTTTTTCCAGAGAGGTATTTTTATGAAAAGTGGTTTAAAAAGTTTTATTCGGTTGAATCTTTCAAACCCTTAGATGAGAATAAAATACTCATGTTTTCACTTCACTTTGAACTTAATTTTGAAAATGTTTTGGATATTTTAAAAAAATTGAAGGTTCCTTTGCTCTCAAAAGATAGAGATGTAAATTCTCCTGTCGTAATTATTGGTGGAGCAATAACATTTTTTAATGAAGAAATAATAACTCCCATAGCAGATGTTGTTGTTAAAGGGGATTTGGAGAAAAAGGTTAAGTTTGTATCTGAGGGAATACGTCTACTTTTAAAAAATAAAGTTGAAGGATTAGAATACTTTAAGAACATAAAAAATGATTTGAGTAATTTTGATATAGGACAAAAATTACCTGCATCCCATTTTTTGACTCCATTTTCAGAATTTGGAGAAAAAAGACTTATTGAAATTGGTAGGGGATGTATTAGAAGGTGTAAGTTTTGTGTGATGGGCTATAACAAAAAACCGGTAAAATTTGTTAGACCGTCTATAATTGAGGAATTTGTAAAAAATGAAAAAAATCCAATAGGTGTTATTAGTGCAACTATTACAGATTATCCATGGTTGGATGATTTGTTAGATATTTTGGAAGAATATAATATTGAATTTTCTGTGTCATCTATGAGAGCGGATGGAATTACTGAAAGGTTGTTATGTTTATTAAAAAAAAGCGGTCAAAGAACATACACAATTGCACCGGAAGGAATTTCTCAAAGGATAAGAGATATATTGTTAAAAGATATTGATGTTGAAGAATTATATAGTGCACTGGAAACAGGAAGAAAAGTAGGTTTTAAAAGTGTAAAATTTTATTACATTGTGGGCTTAGGAGAAGGAAAAGATGATTTAGGTGAGATGAAAGAGTTTATAAATAACGTAAAAAAGATGGGTTATAAGTCTATAAGTTTGAGTGTGAACCCTTTAATTCCAAAGAGAAGAACGCCATTTTATGGAAGAAAAATAATATCTGAAAAGGAGTACAACAATATGAAAAAATGGTTTTATGAAAATTTAAGAGGTATAAAAATAAATTTTGAAAGTTATAGATTGTCAAAAAAACAGTATGATTTTAATGTGATGAATGAAAATGATATAGTGGAATTTGTGAAAAGGAGATATTAATTTCCTTGGTATTTTTCTGAAGTATTTTCCCAGCTTCATGAGACAGTATAAAAAACTGTTATGATTGATATTTTATTAATTGGATTTTATAGAAACTCACAAAAGAAGACCTTGACTTCTATGAGTTGTGAGATGAATTTTGTTTTCAAGAAACAATATTGTATTGATATAAGTATTAATTTAATAATAAGCGGTGATACGATGATATTAGAATCAAACAACCATTCTGTTTTCAAACTTAACTATCACTTGATATTGGTAACAAAATATCGTAGAAAAGTGATTAATGATAATATTTCAAAACGTTTTAAAGAAATGTTTGAATACATAGGCAAAAAATATTTGATTAAAATTGTCTGGATATACATATAGCAAATAATTTCAAAGAAGTGTTAGGAATAGACTTAGGAATAAAAGATACAATAGTATTGAGTACAGGAGAAAAATATATATTACCAAAACTAACAAAATATGAAAGGAGATTAAAAAGATTATACAGGCAATTGTCAAGAAAACAAAAAAGTTCTAAAAACAGAGAAAAAGCAAGGCTTAGGTTGGCTAAATATATTGAAAAAATAAATAATATCAAGAATGATTGGATACATAAAATAACCCGCAAGATTGTCAACGAAAACCAAGTTGGCAAAATTGCGGTAGAAAACTTAAACATAAAAGGTATGCTAAAAAACAAACGTTTGGCAAAACATATTCAATGGCAATCATGGTATAAATTCATTACTATATTAGAATACAAAACAAAAAACGCTGGTACAGAGCTAATAAAGGTAGATAGATTTTTCGCATCAAGTCAAACGTGTTCAGTGTGTGGAAATGTAAATAAAGAAGTAAAAAAGCTAAGTATAAGGAAATGGACATGTCCACAATGTGGAGCAGTCCATGATAGAGATATCAATGCTGCTATAAATATAGCTAGTTATGCATAGTGGTAAATGAGCAATAGTAGAGCAGGGACTGTCCGAAATTACGCCTGTGGACTGTGCTCTGGCGGTGGAACTTGCAAGAGGTCTACGAGCTATCACAGGTTGAAGCAAGAAGCCACATCTTCTTAGTGTAGCGTAAGGTGTGATAGTTTACTTCTAAATTTTTGTATTAATTTGTATTAAAATGTAGTGTATGAAAGTTCACATACAAATTCAAACAAGGGTTCGACATTGTATGTATCATAATATCTTTATTCAACATATTTTATTGTTCTTTTAATCAATGCTCTTTTTGATATCTTTGTGTCGATAGTCATTCTATTTGTTTCTTGGTTGTTTGCAACAAAATATTTAACGCAAGCACCAACAGTCTTGGATTGTATGCCTTTTACGAAACTTGTTGCCATTTCGTCTGAAAGTTCCGAATCTTCAGAATAGTATTCAAAATTTCTCCCAGATAGTGGATTTCTATGGATATTTAGTGCTGGGGCTAAAAGAAAATCCATTTCATGTTCTCTTGTTTTGTATCCCATTGTTTTTCCAATAAAACGTTTAAAAATTTTTTGCTTCTTTCACTATTATCTTTAAATATCCTATCACCAGCAACAGGTAACCAAGCCATTGGGATGATATCTTTTGCTAAACAATAATAGAGAGTACCATCAAAGAAAGGTTCAACGTAAAGTGGGGAAATTTCAATTTGGTTAAACAAAATAGGTTAGTTAATTTTTTCTTTAAATAGGGTAACATGGTTTGGTTTAAAATTTGATATTCCAAAGTTTATTACCATACCTTTTTCTTTTAGATATTCAAAAGCTTCAAAATTTTTATTTGGATCCATTAATAGAACTAGTCTGTGTATTAAAAGTATATCCAAAAAATCAGTGTTTAGAATTTTAAGAGTTTTTTCAACAGATACAATAATATGCTTTTTTGATATATCGTAGTACTTTGTCTTTACGTGTGTATGTTTTTTGGAGGGTAATACAATTCCCACTTTTGAGATAATTTAAATTTTTCCTCGTAAAGTGGGAACAAGTTTAAGAACTTGCCCAAATATTTTTTGTGCATTGTAATCTCTGTAAATATCTGCAAGATCAAAAGTTATTACCCCAATGTCTATTAAATCTATAAACGAGAGATAGCATTTCCTTGGAAGAATATCCCCAATCTTTGCTAATTTTAATTTTCATGTTTTTCACTCCTTTTGCGAAATATCTTCTTTACTATATTATCATTATTTTCATTGTAAATAGTTACATAAAAAATGAAATAATAGCATATTTTAAAAGAAATATACTTAGTAATTGAAAATAAAAAACTATTTTTAAAAGGTATTGACTAATTTGCATTTTATGTTAAAATTATTAACGGTGACGCCGGGGTGGCGGAATTGGGAGACGCAGCGGACTTAAAATCCGCTGGGGGTTACACCTCCGTGTCGGTTCGAGTCCGATCCCCGGCACCACTTTAAAAATAATTGAAGGTTAATATACGTTGCGGGGTGGAGCAGTCTGGCAGCTCGTTGGGCTCATAACCCAAAGGTCGCAGGTTCAAATCCTGCCCCCGCTACCAGAAAAAGGCAGCTTGTTGGCTGCCTTTGTTTATATTGAAAATTACATACTTTGTGGTAGGATAAAAATATACAAAAAAGAAAGGAGGATTTTGATGCCACAAGCAGAAGGAAAAAAGTTTTCATTTGTTGGTGAAGAGCACATTAGGACAGATTTCTTAGAAACTATACCTTTTGATAGAAATGAGGAAAAGATCACCATTGAAACTGAGGAATTTTCAGCAGTTTGTCCTTTTTCAGGACTTCCAGATATTGGTAAATTAATAATAGAATATTATCCTGATGGTGGAAAGATAGTAGAATTAAAATCTCTAAAATATTATTTAGTTTCTTTCAGAAACGTTGGTATTTATCAAGAAAAAGCTACTGTAAGAATTTATGATGATTTAAAAAATATTCTTGGAACAAAAAGAATTAAAGTAAAGTTAATTTACAATATAAGAGGTGGTATATTAACAACAACAGAAGTTGGAAGTTTGGAGGGGTAAAAATGTTGAAAAAAAATTATGAGTCTTTAACTACACTTAATGTCTTTTTTTCTATTTCTGTTGTTGTTTCAAATATAGTTGCAAGTAAGGTGATAAAAATAGGTTGGTTTGTTGTTCCCTCGGCAGTTTTTGCTTATGCTATAACCTTTTTGATTACCGACATTATTGATGAGATATGGGGGAAAAATGAGGCACAAAAAACGGTTTGGAGGGGATTTTTTGCACAAATTTTTTCGTCAATACTTATTTTAACAGCTCAATGGTTGCCAGTAGCGCCTTTTATGCCAGAACAACAAAATCATTTTGTTGCAGTTTTGGGGCAAAACTGGAGATTTGCAATAGCATCCCTTATTGCTTATCTTATATCTCAATCCATAGATGTTAATCTATTTTCTTTCTTTGGAAAATTAACAAGGGGAAAGAAAAAGTGGATTAGGAATAATTTTTCAACTATGACTTCTCAATTCATAGATACTATGATATTTATTACAATAGCGTTCTTTGGTGTAGTGCCTAATTTGTGGCAGATGATTATGTCTCAATATTTGTTGAAATTAATAATAGCTGCTGTAGATACTCCGTTTTTTTATCTGTTTACAAAGGGATATATCTTTGATTTTGAAAGTTAGGTGGTTGTGTGAAGTTTCATAGATATCATTTTGTTTCGATGATTTATTCTGTTTTGTTTTATCTTATTGTTTCTTACGTAAATTCAATGGGGTCAAGACTAGGATTGTTGTATTCTCAAATTGGATTTATCAATTTCTTAGGAGCTCTTTCCTATGTTATTGCGAGTATAAGTATTGGACATATTGGTGATAAGGTTGGTTACAAAAATGTATTAATTATAGAGTCGGTGCTTTATTTTGTTTTTTTGTTAATTTCTTTGAATTTTTCAGGTGTTTTTTACTTGGTATTTTTGGCGGTTATTTCAAATTTGTTTTTTGGGAGTTTTTATCCTCAAATAGAAGGTTTAATTGCCAAGAGTGAATCAATAGCTAATTACCCACATTCAAAAACAATTATGAGATTTAATATTTCTTGGAGTTTTGGAAATATCCTAGGAATGGCTTTGGGGCCATTTATGACTGTAAGGTATCCAAAAACAATTTTTGTCTTTGGTTTATTTTTATCCCTTGCAATTGGATTATTTATTTGGTTTGATTACAAAAAAATTGGAAAATTAATCAAATTAAGTAAAGTACCATTTAAGAGGGAAAATTTGGTTGAAAATATAAATAAGTTTAGATGGGTTTACAGAGCTACGCTGTTTTTTTCTGGTCTTTTATATACGGCTATTTTAGCTCTTTTTCCAAAATTGATTAATTCTTATGGGATAGATCTTAGCTTAACAGGTTTTTTAATAGCTTTTGCAAATGTTTCTGTTTTTTTAACGTTTCTGTTTATGGGGAAGTTTAGCTTTTGGGTGGGGAAACCTAGAGTATCATTTTTGTTTTTGATTGTATTGCCTATAACGTCCATTTTGTTGTTTTTAAAACCCTCTCCTATATTGTTTTTAATAGTTTCCTTTTTAGGTGGTATGTGTTATGCAGTGCCTTACACTTTCGCTATATATTATGGTCTTCATTCAAATGAAGATGATCAGGGAAAACAAGGAGGTTTTCACGAAGCAACTATAGGTCTTTTATTTGGTTTTGGTCCCTTAATTGGTGGCGTATTTTTAGATGCTTTTTCAGGAATAGTTGGACTTGCAATTTTTGGCATTTTGTTAACAAGTATAACGTTAATTATTCAGATGATTTTTCTTTTAAAAAAATAGGGGCTTTAGCCCCTATTTAATCTTTTGTATAGTTCGTGTGCGACAAATGCTCCTACATGTTCTGCAAATGTATTTGTGCCAAAGCCTGCATCATAGCCCAATTCTTTTGCAAGTTCATGTGTGATTCTTGGACCTCCAACTACCAATACAACTCTTTCTCTTATGCCCTCTGCTTCAAGTAATTCTACAAGTTCTGTTAAATGTTTTATATGTATGTTTTTTTGTGTAACCGTTTGGGAAACCAAGAGTGCATCTGCATTGACTTCAATTGCTTTTTTTACGAACTCTTCTGCTGGGACTTGACTTCCCATATTGTATACCTCAAACATTTCGTATCTTTCAAGGCCGTAATGACCAGCAAATCCTTTCATGTTTAATATTGCATCCAATCCTACAGTGTGTGCATCTGTTCCAATAGTTGCACCTACTACCACAATTTTTCTACCTATTTTTTCTTTTATAAATTGGTCTATTTCATACATGGTCATTTCTTCTACATGAACTTTTGGAACGTGTATACTCGTGTAATCAACTGTATGAATACAATCTCCATAACCTATAAAAAACGTAAAACCTTTTGTTAATTCCTTTGAAAAAACTATCTGTGGGTTTTCAAGTCCCATTTTTTTCATCAAAATTTTTGCGACTTCCACTGCTTCATCTCCAGACGGTACGGGAAGTGTGAAGCTAATTTGTACTTTTCCGTCATTCATTGTATCTCCATATGGTTTGATAGCTTTTAGGTTTAGAGTTTTGTCTATATTTTTTCTTTCAAGATTGTATCCACTCATTTATTACACCTTCCTTCAAGCATTTTATCAAAAAATGGGTTTATGTAGTTTTTGCCTTTTAGAAATACACCTTCAAGTCCTTTACCACCATTTATAGGTCTTTTTATGTTTGCAAATACACCTAGGCTTAATGCCTCAAAAAGACCTATTTCTGAAATTTTTTCTAGCAGTTCAATTGCTTCGCTTAGTACTTGTTTAACTCTGTTTTGGATTATACCATTTTCTTTAAAGTATATTTCATCACCTATGTTTCTTAGGTTGTTAAATATATATTTTGCCGTTTCAATTGCAAGATATCTATCGGACATAAATGGGGTGTGTATTGCTTCAGTTAGCATTCCAAGAAGCTGTATGCCTTGCTTTGTCCAGATGGAAACAACGTTAAACATAGCATCTTGAACAAGTCCTTTGAATATGTTTCCTGTCATATATTTTGTTGGTGGCATGTATTTTAACGGAGCTTTTGGGAATATTTCTCTTGCCATTTGTGCTTGGGCAAGTTCATATAAAAATCCGTTTTCCAAATCTGGATTCATTTCAAATGCATGACCTAATCCCATTTGTTCTTCAGGAATACCAGCAATTAAAGCAAGTTGTTCATTAATAAATTGTGAAGCAAGTACTGTGTGAGCTTCTTGGTAAGCATCAGCTGTTGTTAAGTAATTATCTTCCCCTGTGTTAATTATTATTCCTGCAAAACCATTTATTACTCTTGAAAAGTGTTGGTCAATTATTGTCCTTTGCATGTTAATGTCTCTAAATAAAATACCATATAACGCATCATTTAACATCATATCAAGTCTTTCAAGTGCACCCATCGCCGCTATTTCTGGCATACAAAGACCAGAAGCATAATTTACTTGTCTTATATATCTTCCAACTTCGTAAGAAACTTCATCTAATGCTTTTCTCATTATTCTGAAATTTTCTTGTGTTGCAAAGGTGCCCCCAAAGCCTTCTGTTGTGGGACCATACGGTACATAGTCAAGAAGACTTTGTGCAGTTGATCTAATTACTGCAATTATATCTGCCCCTTGTCTTGCGGCGGCTTGTGCTTGAACTACATCTTCATAGATGTTTCCTGTTGCGACAATGACGTAAAGATAAGGTTGTTTTCCTTCACCAATTTCTTTTATCATTTTTTCTCTTTTTTTCTTATTTTCTTTTATTTTGTTTATAGTATTTTCAACAATGGGATTTATAACACCTAAAACATTTTCAATGCTATGGGCTTTAATTTTTCCCAAGTCTAATTCACATTTTGCAATTTTTTCGGCTATATCTTGCGGAGATAATCCAGTTTCTATCATTGCATTTCCAATGTAGTAAGCTGCTCCTTGCTCCAGTAATCCTTTTTCTTTTAGGTGGTCCACTACAACGTTTGGAAGAGGTACATTTTCATTATTTACTCCATCTATACCGAGAAATCTACATATTGTTCTTTCAATCGAGGTTGTAGAACGTGGTTCTACAAACTTTCTAATATCTTCTGCTATTTTTTTTGCCAAATTTTTTGCATGTTCAACTTTTTTGAAATCAAGGCCTAATTTACTTTTCATTTTCTAATACCTCCTCAATTTTTTCAACTAAATAATTATCTATATTTAGTAACTTTAGGATTTTGATTGCTTCTTTTGGTGAAACGTTTGAGGATACTTCTTCTAAAGAGTAATCAAAATAATCTTGAATGTTTCTATTTTTATCTATTTTTTCAATATTTTTTACTCCTTTAATTCTTAAGTGTCTAATGTTATCTGAAATTACGTTGTCAAAATGTGTTGTGATACAACAAATAATGTTTTGTTGGTTAAGGAGATTTGCAATTGTTTTGACTATTGCCCTTCCTTCCGTTGGATTTGTTGTTCTTGCTGGTTCATCAAGCAAAATTAACATTTTTTGTTCTTTATTTATCTGCTTAAATATCTCATTTATTATCTTCATTTCTGCTGCAAATGAAGATAGTCCAAGTTTTACGTTTTGAAAATCACCTGAAATGAAGTATATTTTGTCAAATATTGGTAAATTTGCTTCTTTTGCAGGCACGTAAAATCCCATTTGAAAAAGTATTTGAGAGAGTGCAATAGTTCTTAATAGCAGTGTTTTTCCTCCCATATTGGCACCAGTTATTATCTGTGTTCCATTTTTTAATTTAATGTCGATGTCTTGAAATTTTTTTCCTTCCCCTTCAAGTAGATTTTTAATTTCAGGGTTAAAAAGTTGTTGATATTCTATCTCAAATGCTTTATTTATTTTTGGTTTTTTTAGATTTAATTTTTTTATTAACTCTAATTTTGAAATGGAAAAATCTAAAAAGCCAATTATTTTGTAGTTCTTTAGAAATTTTTCCGTGTATTTGAATAATTCCAATGATAAATTTTCGCAGATGTTTTTTTCTATTTCCTTTTCTTTTATGGTGAGATCTATTAATTTGTTTTCATCATTCTCATTTTGTTTTTTTCCCCGTATTTCTTTTAAGGTTTTGTCATAACTACTGTATATATAAAAAGTGGGCATTTTTTCATTATCGGGATCTAAAATTTTAAAAGGTTCAACAAGAGCTTCAAGGTTAAAGTAGTCAAGTAGATTTAATGTTTTAAGTTCATTGAAAAGTTCTTGGGAGAAATACGTAAAGTGTTTTATTTGAAAAAGTTCAATTTCATCTAAGGGATTTTTGTAGCTTAGTTTTTTAAATGTTTCATGTATGTCTTGAAAGTGTGAAAGTATATTTTTTACCTTTTCAAGGGAAAGGTTTGATAGAATTTCTATAGCTTTTAGATGATATGTGATTTCACTTTTGCTTGTTAGTATTTTTATGTTCTCAAAATATTTTCTTCCAATTTGAGAAGAAAAGTTCAGATTGCTTTTTATGTATTCAAATCCCACATCCATATTTTTCAACCTTTCTAACATTGATTATTGGCAAACTTGTTTCTTTAGAAAGTTTTTTAATTAGTGTTTCTTCATCAATTTTATAACCATATGGAGAATACGGATTTACTGTAATTAAAATTAAATTTGGTTTGTGGGTTACAAATATCTTTCCGCCTTTTTTTTGAAAAAGTTTAATGTAAAAACTTTTTACAAAGATTTTTGAAATATCTTTCACAATTAAAGTGGGATATATGTTTTTGTTAATTAGATTTTTTAGAAAACTTTCTGTTAACGCACCGCTTATTATTATTTCTTTGTATTTTTTTAATTTTTCAAAGTTTTTAATGTTTAATAATGATGATTCGATGAATTCTTGTTCTTTTGAAAAAATGCCAGGTTTTATTTCAATGTTTTCAGGATATTTAGGAAGATTAATTTTGTAAATAATTTCAGAGGTTTTTTCAACTATTTTTTCTATATCAAGACTTATTGCAGCACCTGTTGCCAAAATTAAAGCATCGCTTATTGTTGAAGAGCTAATTCTAGATAGTGCACCATCGATTAATATTTTGTCTACACCAAGTTTGAAAAGTTTTAAATTTATTTCAGAAAGCCATTTCATAGTAGTAGGTCCCGAAAGTATTATTTTTCCTTTTTCCAGTGCTTTTGCTATTATTATTCTTCCTGTTGAAGTGCTTCTCGTTGAAACATACAAAATTTCAGAAAGGAAGTTTTTTTGTTTATAAAACTTTTCTGTAGTTACAAAAATCACACCTTTGTCTACAAAGATGTTTGGTTTTTTGGTATGTGTAACTTGATCTTCATCTTCTCCATCAATACCAATAGACGTTATTCCTAACACATAATTTTTCTGCAAATTATTTAGCAGAAAATTAAATGTTTCTGTTTTTCCTGTGTTTTTTTCTAAGCCAACAATTGCAATAGTTTTAAAATCTTTGAAAAGGTCTATTAGATGAATTTTAGAGAAAGTAATGCCCTTCCTTCTACACATATTTTTCCTTCTTTATTATAAATGTTTGTAGAAACAGTTATTCTCTTTTTTTCCATTTGTTTTTCCAATACTTCTATTACTATTTTTATTTCTTCTCCCACATAAACAGGCCTTAAAAAGTTTGCATTTTGTGACATGTAAATTGTTCCAGGACCTGGAAATTCCATCCCCAAAATAGAAGACACGTAACCAAGAAGAAGGATGCCATGGGCAATCCTTCCTCCAAAGATGGAATTTTTCGCATATTCTTCATCTATATGAACTGGGTTTTTATCGCCTGTTATTTCTGCAAAATTTAATACGTGATCGCTTTTAACTATGAATTTTTTTTCGAATTTTTGTCCTATGTATATTTCATCAAACTTCATTTTTCTTCTCCCCTTTTTTCTTTCCATTTTTTAATTCTTTCATGTCTTTCTAAATGAGTTGGTTCAATGGAAATCTTTTTGCTTTCATAAAGTGAAGCGATACCGGTGAATTTGTATTTTTTCCTGTATTCGCTATCATCAACGTCAGATGTAGTATCTTCAGGTTCATGATATGCAACTATAACTCCTTCATAATTTCTCAAGATAGCGGTGTTATTAGAATACGAAATCAAGTATTGAGGCATTAATCTTATTTTTCCGCCACCTGCTGGTGCATCTACCACATAGGTTGGAACACAGAAACCTGAAGTATGCCCTATTAGGCTTTCCATAATTTTCAGACCCGTTCCAATGGATGTTCTAAAATGAGAGATACCTTGAGAAAGGTCACATTGATAAATATAATATGGTCTTACTCTAATTTTCACTAGTTGATGTACAAGTTCCATCATAATGTATGGACTGTCGTTTACACCTCTTAGTAGAACAGATTGATTTCCCAAAGGAATACCTGCATCTGCCAACATCTCACAAGCTTTTGAGCTTTCAGAGGTAATTTCTTTTGGGTGGTTAAATTGCATGTTTATCCATATTGGATGGTACTTTTTGAGCATATTTGTAAGTTCTTTAGTTACAATTTGAGGTATTACCACAGGAGCTCTTGTTCCGATCCTAATTATCTCAACGTGTTTAATTTTTCTAAGTTCTTTTAGAATGTATTCTAACATATCTATTCCAGCTAAGAGTGCATCGCCACCGGAAAGTAATACATCTCTTACTTGTGGAGTTTCTCTAATATAATCAATTGCCGCATCTATTTCACTTTTTGTTCTTGTCCTGTCATGTTGACCTGCAAACCTTCTTCTAGTACAGTGCCTACAATACATAGCACACATATCAGTAACGAGTAGTAACACTCTATCTGGATATCTGTGTGTAAGTCCAGGAACAGGAGAGTCTTCATCTTCGTGTAATGGATCTATCATGTCCCAGGGTTTAACTTCAAGTTCTTTAACGGTTGGTACAGCCTGTCTCCTAATAGGACATTTCGGATTATCCGGGTCCATTAAAGATGCATAATATGGTGTTATTGCCATCCTTAATGTTTTCAGGCTTTGTCTTATACCCTCCTCCTCTTCTTTTGTAAGGTTGATAACCTTTTTTAATGTATCTACGTTTGTAATTCTATTTCTAATTTGCCATTTCCAATCATTCCATTCTTTATCAGTTACATTTTTCCAAAGTGGAATGTCTTTGTAATGCCTCATTTTATCCCTCCATTAACAGTATTTTGATTCAAATAACTTTTTTATTTCATTTGATTCTCTAATTATATTTAAGCTTAATTCAGCATGCCCTTTTGTATATCCATTTCCTATAATCATTGTTACATCTTTACCAATTCCTTCAGCACCGAGTGCAGCTCTCGTGAAAGAAGTTGCCATGCTAAAAAAGTAAATTATTCCATCATCTTTTGTGATTAAAATAGAAGACATTTCTGTGCCTTCAACATTTACGTTATTAATAGTTACATCTGCAAGATTGCTGATTTCTGAAAATTGTTTGTATATTTCCATAGGCTTTGTTGCGTCACCAACAATTACATGATGTGCTAGATTTAAATCTTTTATTTTTTGTGCATTTTCTTTTGAATATTCAATAACTATTACTTTTCCATCTTTTCCCACATTTTTTATAGCTTGATATGCACATAAAATTCCGGATTTTCCTCCACCGCCAATTATTGCCACTGTCATTCCCGGTTTTACCAG
The DNA here is from genome assembly GCF_000016905.1 of Thermosipho melanesiensis BI429. Lineage (GTDB taxonomy): Bacteria > Thermotogota > Thermotogae > Thermotogales > Fervidobacteriaceae > Thermosipho > Thermosipho melanesiensis. The sequence goes on along the minus strand of NC_009616.1, from coordinate 199,554 downwards.
TTTATTTACTTGTGCTGGAGCACCTGCAACATCTAACACGGCAAGTGCAAGTTTTTCGGGAATGTCATCTGGAAGTTTTGCATATATACCTGTTTCAAAAAGTATTGCTTTTCCTTTAATGTCAATTTGTTCTGCATCAACTTTGACGTCTAATATTTCATCTATTCTTAGTGGAGTTAGTGAAAGAGAAACAAGTGTAGCTATTTTATCTCCTACTTCTAGATCAGTTTTTATATCTGGACCAATTTCTTCAACTGTACCTATTAGCATACCTCCGCTTCCTGTTACTGGATTTTGTAGTTTCCCTCTTTCCTCGACTATAGAAAGAACAGTTTTTTTTATGCATTCAATATCACCTTTACAAGAATTTTTAATTTGTGTAAAGCTTGCAGAATCAATGTTTAGAGTTTTTACATTAATTAATATTTCATTTGAATATATTTCCATATTGTTGTCAATTTTCTTTGCTGCTTGTGGTAAAAAGCCTTTTGGTTCAATTACCCTGTGCGTACCATAGGGACATCTTTTTTTGTTTATCACTATTTCACTCCTTTCTAATACCAAGTATTTTTCTTGCTTCATCTGGTGTTGCTATTTCCCTTCCCACTTCTTTTGCTATCCGAACTATTCTTTCAACAAGTTGTGCATTGGATTTTGCAAGTTCTCCTTTTTTGTAATATATGTTATCTTCAAAACCAATCCTAACGTGTCCCCCCATTAAAATTGCATGTACAGCAAGTGGAAGTTCATATCTACCAATTCCAGCAACACTCCACGTGGAGCCTTCAGGAATTTTTGAAACTAAATAAACAAGATCATCAATAGTTCCTGGTATTGCTCCTGGAACTCCCATTACAAAATCAAAATGTAACGGAGCTTCAAGTAATCCCTTTTTTACCAATTTTAATGCTGTTTCTATCATACCTCTCTCAAAAACTTCTATTTCTGGTTTTATTTTTCTTTTTTTCATTTCAATTGCAAATTTTTCAATGTATTCCATTGGATTTAAAAAGACATCATTACCAAAGTTACAGGTTCCTGCACTGAGTGTTGCCATTTCAGGATTTGTTAAGAGTGGTTGCATTCTTTCTTCAAATGTATGCCAGGTTGCACCACCAGTTGATGGTTGAAAAATGATGTTACATTTTTTTTCGATTTTTTCCTTTATTTCTATGTAAATTTCATAACTTTGAGTTGGTGTACCATCTTCTTTTCTTGCATGTATATGTGCAATAGAGGCACCTGCTAAATAACATTCGTATACCGCATCAGCTATTTCATCAGGAGTTATGGGAAGGTTAGGTTGTTTTTCGCGAGTTACTTCGGCACCTGTAACCGCTACAGTAATTATAAGTTTTTCCACAATTTTCACCTTCTTTGTTTTTCTAATGGTACGACACACGTACCTATTGCTTTGCACACAATAATAGGTTCATCTAAGACATCGGCAGCACTATCGTTTATATCAGGTCTTGCTGTAATAATTTTTTTTGCGATAAATTCCATTTTTCTTGATGTTTTTCCAACTTTAATAATTTCACCGGTTATTTCAATAAAATCTCCTGCGTAAACAGGAGCTAAAAACTCAATAGTTTCGTATGCTCGGAATAGTCCCTCATCGCCATCGTGACGTATGAGTAATTCTGTTGCAACGTCTCCAAAGAGTTGTAATATACGTGCTCCATCTACAAGATTTCCTCCATAATGGGCATCTGCCGTGCTCATTCTAACCTTTAGTGTAGTTTTCATATGAGCCCTCCTTTATTTTTTGGATATATTCTAGTTTCAATGTTAACAGAAAATATACATTTAATCAAAAGTTGTAAATTGTTATTAATATTGATTAATTTAAGTTACCTTTTTTAATGTGATTTTTATTAATTTTTTCAGATTACTTCATTTTTTTTATTTTTTATTTGATTTTGAATATTTTTGTGTGGTAAAATTAATTTGCAAAATATGAGGGGAGTGTAAAAACGGATGAGAAAATGTAGTATATTTTTTCTACTTTTTTCAGCACTTTCGTTTTCAAGTTATTTTGTGCTAAACTATTACGTTCAACCAGGTGATACAGTATATGAATTGTCTAAGAAATTTAGAGTTTCACCTTCAATTATTTTGGATTGGAATGAAGTAGATCCATACGGGTTGAAGATAGGGGAGGTAATTAAAATTCCCCAACCGCCTGGTATTATGTACGAAGTTCAACAGGGAGATAGTTTATATTCAATTGCTTTAAGATTTTTTACAACAGTAGATAGGATAAAGGATGCAAACGAGTTAAAAAGTAATTATATTTATGTAGGGCAGAAGCTTTTTATCCCGCTGGATTATGTTGGTATGGCGTTTAATATTTATGATAAGAGTTTTATGTGGCCTGTGTTTGGTAAGATTTCATCTACGTATGGATGGAGAATTCATCCCATTTACAAAAAAAGGAGTTTTCATAGTGGTGTGGATATTTCAGCTCCAATGGGAACACCAATTTTTTCTGCAACTGATGGAGTTGTTAAATTTGCAGGAGAATATGGAGGATATGGATTAGCTGTTATTGTTGATTATGGTAAATACGATATAGTTTATGGTCATATGTCAAAAATATGTGTTTATAAAGGGCAGAAGATAAGTAAGGGAGAGTTAATTGGGAGAGTAGGTTCAACTGGTATTAGTACAGGGCCACATTTACACTTTGAAGTTAGAATTAATGGAAAACATACAAATCCAATGGCTTATCTTCCTTCATACGGAAGGATGTATGTGTTAAAAGATGAAGGTTTATATTTAGGTGGTGAATGAATGAAGAAAAAATTTTTTGAGAGGGTTTATAGTATTTCAAAGGAAGACGTGGAAAAGGTTGAAGAATATTTTTTTGATAAGGGTATTAGTAATTATTATTTTTATGAAACAAAAGAGGGAGTATTTTTGGTTTTAGTGAGTGAAAAGAAAAACTTTGAAGAGAATTTTTCATACAAGTTAGTAGAAGAAAGGGAAACCTCTTCGGATGAATGGATCAAAAATCTTATCTCTAAGCCTTTTGAATTCATAGATGGTGTGTATATTGATCCGGATTACCATGAAATTAATGACAAATTGGTTATTAGAATAACACCGGGGCTTGCTTTTGGAACGGGGCTTCATACCACTACAAAGCTTGCTGCAACTTTGCTTAAGAAGTATTTAAGGCAAGGTATGGATGTTTTGGATTTGGGATGTGGAAGCGGGATTTTAAGTATTTTGGCTAAAAAGTTGGGAGCGAGTGGAGTTCTAGCTGTGGATAACGATAAAATGGCAGTTGAATCTGCAATAGAAAATGTGGAGAAGAATAACGTAGAGGTTGAAATAAGAGTGTCTGATTTATTGAAAAACGTAGATGGAAAGTATGATTTAATTGTTTCTAATATAATTGCCGATGTGTTGGTTAAAGCTTTAGAAGATATGCCTAAATTTTTGAAAAAAAATGGGATAGTTATACTATCGGGAATTATAGATTCTAAACTTTATTTATTTGAGCATTTAAATATAGTTGAGCATCGGAGGAAAGATGAATGGAATGCACTGGTGATAAAGTTTTAAGAGAAATAGTTTCAAAACAAATTGGTCGGGATGCAAAAAACTTTTGTAAAGTTGCCGTATTTTGTTCTCATGGTTTTCCACAAGTGATAAAGAGTCTTCCAGTTAGGGATGGAAAGCCATTTCCGACTTTAAATTATCTTACATGTCCTTATTTAGTTAAAGAGGTGTCCAGATTAGAAGAAAAAGGAATGATAAAAGAAGTAGAGAAGATAATAGAAGAAGATGAAGAGTTTAAAGAGAAACTTTTTCAGGCACATAGGAAAGTTATAGAAGAAAGAGATAGTTATTTTGAATTAGATGAGATTTCTGAATTTAAGCAATGGAGAGAAAAATTAAAAAATGTGGGGACAGGTGGTATTTCAAACTTTTCAAAGGTAAAGTGTTTACATCTTCACTTAGCTGATTTTTTAGTGGGAATTAAAAATCCAGTGGGAAAGTTGGTTTATGAAAGGTTAGGAGAGATAGAGTGTAAAGATAAATATTGTGAGGGATTAAAGTGAAGATTGAAGTAATAGTTCCTGGAAAGATTTCAAAGCACTTAAAAAGTGCTTTTGATTTTTATTTAGATAAGTTAAAAAGATTTTGTGATTTGAAAATAAGTTTTGTAAGATTAGGTGGGGATATTAACAAAACCTCAAAGAGTGTTATACTAAATAATGAGGAAAAGGAAATTTTGAATAAGCTTAAAGGAAGAAGTTTTGTTTTACTTGATCTTTATGGAAAACAGATTGATAGTTTGGAATTTTCAAGTTTGTTGAAAAATAAATTATTGGAAGGTAATTTGTGTTTTGTAATTGGTGGCCCGCTAGGAATTAGTGAAAATTTGAGACGTATGTCTGAGAAGAGAATTTCGCTTTCCAAATTGACTTTTACTCATGAAATGGCTTTAATATTGTTGCTTGAACAGTTATTTCGTGGGTTTAAGATAATTAATAACGAAAAATATCATTATTAGGGGTGTGTATATGATATATGTTGCTACGTCAAATATGCATAAGGTAGAAGAGATAAAGAAGATTGTTGGAGAAAATGTTAATTTACAAAGATCTCCTGAAAAGGTAGATGTAATAGAAGATGGTAAATCATTTTATGAAAATTCTGTTAAAAAAGCATATTATTATGGAAAAAAGTTAGAAAGTCCAGTTATTTCCGATGATTCTGGACTTGAAATAAATGCACTAGATGGTTTTCCTGGTGTTGAAAGTGCAAGATTTATGGAAGGAAGACCTTATGTCGAAAAAATGTCTAAAATTCTAGATATGTTGAAAGACAAGGAAGATAGAAGTGCACAATTTGTTTGTGTTGCAACTTATTTTAACCCAAAGAATGGACTTTTAATTTCTGTCGAGGGGAAAGTATTTGGGATTATTTCAACGGAAGTTAGAGGAACTTTTGGTTTTGGATATGATCCATTTTTTATTCCTGATGGATATGAAAAAACGTTTGGTGAACTTGGTGATAGTATAAAAAAAAAGATAAGTCACAGGGCAAAGGCATTTAGAAAATTGTTTGAAATATTAAAAGAGGTGAAAGAAATTTGAGGATTCTTTTATCCAAAAGTTTTTTAGTTGATGAATTTGAACCTGATATTTGGGTAACAACGGATTTTGAAAGTTTTAACGTCCCCTATACTATATTTTTTAACGGAGATATCGTGTTTGTTCACGGGAGATATAAATTATTGGATGTGGTTTTGAGAAATAGTAAAAAAATTATAAAGCTTGACAATTATCTTGTTTCGGTTATTACGGGAAATCAAATAAGTATCCCTGAAAATTATCTTGATGAAGTTGATTTTTTCGTTTTGTTTGATAAAACTACATTTACCTCAAAATACCTTTTAAGAAAAGCACAATCAATGGTTGCGAGTGATATATCGAAAACTATGGTCTTTTCTGTACTGTTGTTCAAAGATAATCCTAATTATTTGAGGGCAATACCTGAAAAGGGAATAGTTGACGATAGTATGTCATATATACTTTTTGAAGAGTTTGAAAGAAGTGAAATATCATGAAATTTATCTTGATAGCTATTGGAGGCGCTTTTGGAGCACTGTTTAGGTATTTTGTTTCTAAAGTTTTTAATACACATTTTCCTTTTAATTATATTCCTTTGGGAACGGTAATAGTGAATGTTTTGGGAGCATTTTTACTTTCATTTGTGTTATTTTCCAGTATAGAAAGATTTGAGGTCAACCCAAATTTTGTGCTCTTTTTTGGAACGGGTTTTCTTGGAGCATTTACCACGTTTTCAACATTTGCTTATGAAACATTGTCATTATTTTTAACAAGTCCTTTTAGAGCTTTGGTATATTTTTTTGCAAATTTATTCTTTGGTTTTTTTGCTGCTTTTTTTGGAATGGTACTTGGAAGGGGGAAATTTCTTTGAAATTACTTAGAATATATCTGGGTGAGAAAGATACGTTTAAGGGGAAACCTGTATTTGAACATATATTAAAGCTAGCATATGAGGAAGGGTTAAAGGGTATAACTGTTTTAAAGGGAATAATGGGTTTTGGCCATAAAAGACATATACATAGAAGTGATTTTTTTGCTTTGTCCGAAGATTTGCCGATTGTGATTGATATAGTTGATGAAAAAGAGAGAATAGATTCTTTTTTAGAGAAAGTAAAAGAATTGCCTTTTGATGGTCTTGTTGTTGAATTTTTGGTAAATGCTCATTATGTGGTGAAAGAAAAATGACTATAGTGTTAACGTGTACTTCTGGTTTAGAAGCGGCAACAGCTCTTGAAGTAAAGAATATGGGGTATAAAGTATTAGAATCTGTATCTGGGAAGATATATATAAAGGGGGATTTAAAAGATATCCCCCTTCTTAATATACATCTAAGAAGTGCAGAAAGAGTATTTATATTATTAAAAAAGACTGTTGTAAAAACATTTGATGAATTTTACAAGGCTATTTATGAAATTGATTGGGAAGATTTTGTTCACGGAAAAGTGTATATATCCGATGTTTCCGTGAGAAATTCCAAGCTTTCGGCAAAAGGAGCCATTATTTCTGTAGCGTATGCAGCTATTAGGAAAAAGGTAAAAAGTGAATCAAATGTGAAATTTCCCGTGAGAATAATTTTAAAAAATGATGTGCTTTATGTACTGCTGGATACAACCGGAGAAAAAGCTTTAAGCAAAAGGGGATATAGGTTGAAAACCTCAAAAGCTCCACTCCGAGAAACAATTGCGGCTTCTTTAATATTACTTTCAAGGTGGAAAAATGCAACGTTTATAGATCCGTTTTGTGGGAGTGGAACCATTCCAATTGAGGCGGCTTTGATAAAATCAAATACACCACCTGGAATTTTTAGAAGTTTCGTGTCTGAAAATTGGAATTTTTTAAATTGGCCTGATAGAGGAAAAAGGCTTATAAATGTTGATGAAATTTATGGGTTTGACTTAGATGAAGAAATTATTAAGATTGCAAAGGAAAATGCAAAACGTATAGGTATAAAGGGTTTGATTTTTGAAAAAAGGTTATTTGGGACGTATAATATGAATAATGTGTGGATTGTGACAAATCCTCCATATGGTGAGAGATTAAGTTATAATATAGATTTTTCAAAATTTTTGAAGAATTTTGAGGATTCAAAGTTTTATATTCTTTTTCCTAATAGAAATTTTGAAAAAATGTTTGGAAAAAAGGCTACCAAAAAGATAAGATTTCAAAATAGTGGGATTTGGGTTTGGTTTTATATGTATTATTAGAGGAGGTTTACAGTGATTTTAGAGTTTCTAAATAAAGAGCTTTTAAAAGTTCAGAAACCTGCAAGGTATATTGGGTATGAATTTAACAGTATTTTGAAAGAGAGAGATGGAAAATTAAGAATTGCATTGGCATTTCCCGATGTTTATGAGGTAGGAATGTCTCATTATGGACTTGAGCTACTTTATCATTATATAAATTCATTTGATGATTATTATGCAGAACGTGTATTTTTGCCTTGGGTTGATATGATAGAACTTATGGAAAAGAAAGGTATACCCTTGTTTACTTTAGAAACAAAAACTCCCATTTTTGAGATGGATGTGTTAGGGATTTCAATAAGTTATGAGTTATCTTTTACAAATATTTTAAAACTATTGGAACTTTCCAAAATTAATATTGATGTAGATAAAAGAAAGGATAATGAGCCTATTGTTATAGCGGGTGGACCTGTTGTTTTTAATATAGAGCCTTTATATCGTGCTTTTGATGTAGTATATTTGGGTGATGGGGAGGAAAATTTAAAAAAGATACTTGAAATTTTGAATTTTACTAAAGGAGAAAAAAGAATTAAGAGGTTGGAAGAACTTTCTAAAGTAGGAGGAATTTATATTCCTTTGTTTTACAAACAAAGTGGAAGAAAAGTTGTACCAGTAAAGAACGTTCCAAAAAGAATAAAAAAAAATGTATTAGAAGATCTTGATGATAGTTTTGTTCCGGTAAATCAAATTATTCCAAATGTTCAAAGTATTCATGATAGAGCAGTGTTAGAAATAAGTAGGGGTTGTACAAGAGGATGTAGGTTTTGCCATGCAGGGTATATTTATAGACCTGTTAGAGAAAGAACTGCAAGAAAAGTGGTTGAAAATGCAAAAAAAATATTGAATAAGACAGGATATGAAGAAATATCACTTTTATCTCTCTCTGCTATGGATCATTCAACATTAAACAAAATTGTTGATATGCTTTTACCTTATGTAAATGAGAAAAAGATTTCATTGTCAATTCCATCTACACGTGTAGATGCCTTTAACGTTGAACTTCTTACTAAGATAGCGTCAGTGCGGAAAAGAGGGATAACTCTTGCCCCAGAAGCAGGTTCTCAGAAAATGAGGGATAAGATTAATAAGAATATAGCACTTGATGAGATTTTAAGGAGTGCTTTGGAGGCAAAAAAAGCTGGTTGGAATAAAATAAAACTCTATTTTATGGTAGGATTCCCTGGTGAGACAGAAGAAGATGTTCGAGAAATCGGTGAGTTGTTAAAAGAAATAAAGAGTTTTAAGTTTAAACTTGTTACTGCTTCGATAAATTTACTAGTTCCAAAACCACATACTGCTTTTCAATTTGCAGAAGTTAGAGAACCAGAATATATGGAATATGTATATAATGTTTTAAAACCATACAGAAAGTATGCCAAAATAGATGTAAACGATGGAAAACAAAGTTTTATTGAAGCGATTTTGTCGAGGGGAGATAGAAGGTTGTATGATGTTGTTAAGAAAAAATATGTAAAGTCGTATTATGATGAATGGAGTGAGCATTTCAATTTTGAAGATTGGATTATATCATTTAATGAAGAGAATGTGAATCTGGGCGATTATAAAGGACCGTATACTGTTAAGGATAATTTTCCATGGGACCATATTGAATCAGGTGTGACGAAATATTTTCTTTGGAAAGAGTATGAAAAGTTTTTATCAGGCGAAAAAACGGATGATTGTAGGAATATTTGTAGCTATTGTGGAGTATGTCAGATTTTGAAGGTGGAAAATAAGCTGAAAATTTGATTTGATATTTTTGATGTGATATAATAAAGCTTAGAAAATGAAGAATGGAGGTGTAGTTGTGTCCAAAGTAATGTTGGTTATTCATGGATTAATAAGCGCTTTGCTTATATATCTTTCTTTAAAGCAAATGGGGAAATTTGCGGAACTTGGTGGAGCTTTTGGTTCAGGTGCCATGAATACAGTTTTTGGCAGAGAAAAAGGTCTTGATACTGAAGGAAAAATCACTGTGATTGTTGGTGTGTTATTTTTTGTATCTAGCATTTTAACCGCTTTCTTTATATCCAGATAGGGGGGATTTTTTTGGAACCTTCCAATCAGCTTGAGATTTTGAAAAGGAATGTAGTTGATTTTATATCTGAAGAAGAATTATTAGAACGTTTAAAAGAAAATAGACCTCTTAGAATAAAACTTGGTGTAGATCCCTCAAGACCGGATCTCCATTTAGGGCATGCTGTGGTTTTGAAAAAATTGAAAGAGTTTCAGGATTTAGGCCATCATGTTATTCTTATAATTGGAGATTTTACTGGTATGATTGGGGATCCTACAGGTAGGAATATTACAAGGCCTATGCTATCTGAGAAAGAAGTTAGAAAAAATGCCGAAACTTATGCAAAACAAGCTTTTAAAATATTAGATGAGAGTAAGACGGAAGTTAGATTTAACAATGAATGGCTTGGTAAAATGAAATTTGCGGATGTAGTGAGACTTGCTGGTAAATACACAGTTGCTAGAATGCTTGAAAGAGATGATTTTTCTAAAAGGTTATCAGAAGGTCAACCTATAAGTATAGCTGAATTTTTATACCCTCTTGCTCAAGCATATGATTCAGTGGCAATAAAGGCAGATGTGGAATTAGGTGGAACAGATCAATTGTTTAATTTGTTAGTTGGGAGAAAGGTACAGGAAGAGTACGGATTAAAACCTCAAATTGTAATGACAATGCCGATAATTGAAGGTACTGATGGGAAACTAAAAATGAGTAAGAGCTATGATAACTATATTGCATTTACAGATGAACCAAACGATATGTATGGAAAGGTAATGTCAATTCCTGATGAGCTTATAGTCAAGTATATGAGGTTGGTTACGGATATTCCTGAAGAAGAAATAGTACGATATGAAAAGTTGATAAAGGAGTCAAAGGTAAATCCAAGAGATGTCAAGATGAGGCTTGCAAGGGAAATTGTTAAGTTCTTTTACAATGAGAATGCCGCAAAGGAAGCTGAAGAGAATTTTATTAAGGTATTTAGAAAAAAAGAATTACCAGATGAAATGCCTGAAATAAAATTTGAAAATGGAAAATACAATATTGTAGATGTGCTTGTTGCAGTGAAGGCAACTCAAAGTAGAAGTGAAGCCAAAAGAGTAGTTAACCAAGGCGGAGTAAAGTTTGATGGAAAAAAAGTTGAAAGTTTTAAAGAAGATGTTACAATCGAAAATGAGCATGTTTTAAGGGTTGGAAAGAGAAAGTTCTATAAATTGATTGCAAAAAATTGAATTTTATTAAAAAAACACTTGAAATATCTTAACAAAAAATGTTATAATAAATCTGTATGGTAATTTAAATGTAACACAAATTCGGAAGGGAGGTATTTTCATGAAAAAATTGTTAGTTATTATCACTTTAGTATTAGTCTCAGCATTTATTTTCGCTGGACTAAAAGATGTACCTGAAAATCATTGGGCGTATGATTCTGTAATGATGCTTCAAAAGGCTGGTATTGTTACAGGGTATCCAGATGGAACATTTAGGGGGGTAAATAATGTAACAAGGTATGAACTTGCGGTATTTTTGGCAAGGGTAATGGATTTATTGGAAAAGGATATTCAAAAAGTTATGGTGACAGTTGATGTTCATGAAAACGATATTGCGGCATTGTATGAAATTACAGGAAGTTTAAAGAAAGCACTTGCAAATGCAGTTACAAAGGAAGAAGTAGAAGTATTATCAAAGAGGTTAGATGTTATTGATAAGGATGTTATTAGAATTTATGAAGCATTATCGAAAAAGGTATCTGCAGATGATGTAGAAAAAATGGTTAACGATTCAGTAGATTCAATTAATGGACAAATTGAATTTTTGTACAAAAAGATAACAGTTTCAGAAGAAAATTCAAAAAAATATGTAGATGAAAAATATAATGAACTTGCAGGGAAATTGTTGAATGTAGAAACAAACGTAAATAATGCAATTCCAATGTTAAGAAATTTAGTTTATCAAAATGCAGAGAGTATTAAAAATGTTGACAAAAAATTGGTAAAATATATTAATGTAAAGATGCAATCTGTTGATAGAAAATTAAAAGATGTAGAGGAGATAAAGGAGTTTGCACAATTCAATACAGATACACTAAATGGTCTTGCAGCAAAACTTGGTGAAGTAGAATATGCGTTAAGAAAGCAAATTGAAGGTGTTAAGAAAGATGTAGAAAGTGTTAAGAAAGATGTCGAAGGTGTTAAAGTAGCAACTGAAGAAAATAAGAAAGCATTAGAAACGAAAGCTGGTAAAGATGAATTAGATGCGGTTGCAAAGAAAGCAGATTCTGCAAATACACTTTCCATAGTTGGTTTAATTTTGGGAATTGTTGGTGTGGGTTTAGGTGTTTATGCGGCATTTGTTAAACCATAATTATTTAACTATATATTAAAAAAGGGAGGTTTATACGTATGAAGAAACTCGTAGTATTATTAGTATCGTTATTTATTTTATCAGCAGTTTTTGCGGTAACACCAGAAGTATCTTGGAAAGGAACGGCAAGTTTTACGTTGGGCGTTGACGAAAAAGGTTTGGATGTATCAGGTGGGTTGATTAAGCCAAAAGTTTTATGGTCACCAAGTTCTGACACACAATTTGGTGTATCATTTGGCATTGATCTTGTTGGAAAAAGTTTAACACTTTACAGCATAAGCTTTGAAAATAGCATTTTTGGTCTTACATATGCAAATGGTGCAAGTGCATTCCAATACTTTGTAGGTACAGACCGTGACAAAAATCCATTAATGACAGCAGAAGGAAATATTGCAGTAACGCTTAAAGCAGTAGACGGTTTAACAGTAGTATATCAAGACATATTGAGGACAGTAGATTACAATACTGGTGTTCTTGCAGGTGAAAAATGGTTTAACGATTTTGTTGGGCTTACATACAGTGTAGCAGGAGTTAACCTTTCTGCAGCATTCTACGATGCAGATACAGCTTCAACAACAAATACTTTTGAATACGGTGTAAATGCTAACACAGAATTAGATCTTGGATTTGGTAGCTTGACACTTGACGGTGTATTTGGTATGGTAGATGGTGCAAATACAACAGCATATGGTATTTCCGAAAGTTTTTCTGCAGAATTTTCTATCTTAACATTAACACAAACATTTGCATGGAAAGAAAATGTTGAAAACTTTGAATATGCAGGAGATTCATCAGCTAAAACACTTTCTGTAAAAGCAGCAGTAAGTTATGAAATGGAACCAGTGACATTAGGTGCAGATGCAACATTCAAAATTGGAGATCTTTCCAGTCCAACAGAATTTACAGTACCAGTTAACTTGAGCCTTGGATTTGCAAATGACATGGTAAGTGCAAATGCAAAAGTAAGTTGGGGAGATATAGTTGCTGCAGCAACAGATTTAGTTGTTAACGCAGATTTGAGCGTAACTCCAGTCGATGCATTTACACTCTCTGGTGCAGTTAAATACTTAATGGATGGTAATGAATTTGGTTACTATGCAAAAGCAAGTTATGCAATTGATGATAATACAACACTATGTGCATTCTACGGTATACTTTACGATAAAGATGGTGATGGTGCAGCAGATATAAACAAAGATGATGCACAATGGTATGCAAAACTTAGTTGGAGTGTAAGCTTCTAATTTTAGTATGTTTTCCATAAAAACCCCCGCATTTTGCGGGGGTTTTTTGTAATATTAAGATATAAAAAATGAAACATTTATGGGGTATAATATAATTGTGAAATAAAAAACTTGGAGGTGAGTTTATGTACATTGAAATTATTGATATTTACGCAAGAGAAGTACTTGATTCCCGCGGAAATCCTACTGTTGAAGTTGAAGTTATGCTTGAAGATGGTTCTGTTGGTAGGGCTATTGTGCCTTCGGGTGCATCTACTGGAAAGTTTGAAGCATTGGAATTAAGAGATAAAGACAGTAAAAGATATGGAGGAAAAGGAGTATTAAAAGCAATTGAAAATGTGAATGAAAAGATAGCTCCAAAACTTTTGGGTTTAAATGCATATGAACAAGTATCTATTGATAAGACATTATTGGAGATTGATGGTACAGAGAATAAAAGTAACATAGGTGCTAACGCTATTTTAGGTGTATCGATGGCAGTATCAAGAGCGGTGGCAAATTCCTTACAGTTACCACTTTATAAATATCTTGGTGGAGTAAATGCAAAAGTATTGCCAGTTCCTTTGATGAATGTGATTAACGGTGGAGCACACGCGGATAATAACCTTGATATACAAGAATTTATGATAGTTCCAGCTGGAGCACCAAGCTTTAGAGAAGCGTTAAGATATGGTGCAGAAACTTTCCATGCACTTAAAAGGATTTTAAAAGAAGCAGGGCATGTAACTGCAGTTGGAGACGAGGGTGGATTTGCACCTAATCTTCAAAATAATGAAGAGGCAATTCAAGTTTTAATTCGAGCAATAGAAAAGGCAGGTTATGTTCCTGGAAAGGATATATATATTGCTTTAGATGTAGCAGCAAGTGAATTTTATAATGGAGAAACGGGAAAATATTTTATCGATGGAACTGAAAAGACTTCTGATGAGTTAATCGAATACTATGAATCATTAATAAATAAATATCCAATTATTTCAATTGAAGATCCATTTGATCAAGAAGATTGGGATTCATATAGAAAGTTTAATGAAAAAGTTGGCAAAAAAGTCCAAATTGTTGGTGATGACTTGTACGTAACAAATGTTAAAAGATTGGAAAAAGGTATAGAATTAAAGGCAACAAATTCAATATTAATTAAGTTAAATCAAATAGGTTCTGTTACCGAAACATTGAATGCAATTGAGCTTGCAAAAACCAACAATATGACAAATGTAATTTCTCACAGATCTGGTGAAACTGAAGATACATTTATAGCGGATCTAGCAGTTGCAACTAATGCAGGACAAATAAAAACTGGTTCTCTCTCAAGAAGTGAAAGAATAGCAAAATACAACCAATTATTAAGAATAGAAGAAGAACTGGGAGATGCAGCAGAATATAAAGGAATAAAGGCGTTTTATTCAATTGATAGATAAGAAAAAACCCCATCCTGAAAATAGGATGGGGTTTTTTCTTATGATGTATATTCAGTTAAAATTTCATCAAGTGTTTCATTATTTGAACATATATTTTGTAGAAATATAAAATAGTGGGAGGTTTTTAAAAACTAATTTGCAATTTTATTTATAGGAAACGTTAGATATTTGTCTTTTTCAAATACAAAAATTATTCCTTTGCTTTCAAGAAAACTTACAAAATTATTTAGTGAAGTTTTGTAGAATATTTTTATTTTATTTTCTTTTTCATCAATATATGCAATATTTATTATATTTTGTGAATTATCTTTAAAAGCTATAAATTTTAAGTTATTAAATTTTTCCACAACAAGACTGACAACTTTTCCGAAATTAAAGCCATTAAATCTTGGATAAACAACATTATTTATTGTGTCATATTCAAAAATGTTTTTATTAACAATTATATATATTGAATTTGAACAAATTATATCTTCGATAGATGGTAAACTGTTGATGTTTTTTAAAATTTCTTCTGATGATTTTAAATTCACTATTTTTTCTTTATCAACATCTATTTTGTATATATCAAAATTTTTATCAATGAGGAAGATGTTATCAGAACCATTTTTAAATAATTTTAAGTGTTCAGATTTAATTATATCTATTTTTGAAGTTTTCTTTTCTTTAGTTGAGTATATGTATAAATTACCTTTAGAGATGAATACAATTTTATCTTTGTCATTAATAAATATAAAATCGTTTATTGGAGAATAATTCAATGGTAATTTTGTTAATTTTTCTTCTATATGATAATTATTTGGACTTAAAATAGAATGAATATTAACATTTATTATAAAAGATGAAAATGTTGTTTTCAATTGGTTCAAATTTTGCAAATTCTATTTTGTATGCATCTATAGAACTTATGTTTGAAGGAGAAAGTGTTGAAAAAGTTAATTCATAATCTTGCATCGAAAATGCGAAAGTTGAAATAATAATAGTAAGAATAAAAAAAGCTCCTTTACACCGCATAGTTTTCACCTCCAAGATGATTTTCTCACTCCAAGATTTGATTTTAAACATATTTTCATTAAATTGTTCAATATAAGAATAAAAGTTAATTAGATTATATCCTTTTTGGATTAATAAATTAAATTTCTCGTATGGAGAAGAAACATTATTTGTTAGATAATCTATTAAATTAAGTTCGGCATTTATGATCTGAAGATTGTAGATAGTCATTTTTATATCATTTAAAGCATTAATAAACTCAAAATATAGTGAATTAATTTGGTTATTTATAGAAATATTTTTATTTGAATAATAATTAAAATTATTATTATTATTATTATTATTATTATTGAAAATAATATTAATTGAAAAATTCCAGGTATTTTGAGAAGAAAGTATATTTTTATTTTTTAACTCCATATTTAAAGAAAGTATAGATGATAAAGTATAGATGATAATGAATATGAAAGTTTTGTTCCAATTTCTGGTTCATAAGAATTATTAAAATAGTTTAATTATAAATATGGTATGATATTTGGAAGTGAGAACTTAATAAAATTTGCCTTACTCTCTAAATAATTTTCTAATTTTTCTAATGAAAATTTTTTAATAAGTGAAGTATTTTTAAAATAGCTATAATCGTAATATTTTTCAATGTTTAAAAATGTAGAATCGTTTGTCAAATTTGGAATTACATAATACGATTGATCAACAATAATTTGATTATTATCTTTGTAATTTAGTCCTAAGTTTTTTTCAAAAGAAAAGATATTCTTTTTATTTATATTATCCAATAAAGTTAATTTAAATTTCTTGTATGATAGCTCGATCTCTTTCAATTGATAATATTCTAAGTTTTTATTATTTATTAATTTATTATACAATAATGTTAGAGAATTATCTATTATCGATAGCGAAGTTAATATTTTGTCAAGTGTAACTAACATAAAATAAAATCGTGAAGCTTCGATAGCAGCATCAGTTTTATAGGTAATAAGCTCATAGTTTAATCTTTTAAGGGTTATATTTTGAATATTTGTATAAAGTGTAGCAAATATATTATTTGCATTTATCTCGGCATTTACTGAATAATATTCCAAAGTTTTGTGAAGTAGAAAAATTAATGGATGGTAATAACAGAAAATACCCGTTTAAATGGTTTTTAAAATATTGAATTTCATTTAATTTAAACGTGTAATCGTATGAGTTATTGATTGAATATTCTATTAAATCATTTAATGTTATTGTTTTAATATTTTCATTAGCAAAAAAAGTAATATTTATAATCATTGTAAAAAGAAAAAATATAAAAGTACAGATGAACTTTTTTTCATTTTTTCCCCCAAAATTTAAAAACTTAGGTATGAAGGTGAGGGAGTTAGAATTATTAATATGTTTCAAATTTATGATCTAAAAATTTTGGAATTTTGAAATTCCAGAATATTGTTTTAATTGGTTTCCAAAAAGCAAAATTTGTAGATTTCATCAAATAACTATCTAGTGCTCAACGAGTTTTTATATAAAGAACTTCTTTGGGGCGAACACTTACGGTTATTGATAACGTTTTTGTTATAGATTGGCCGATATTGACACTGAAATTTGCTTTTACATATTTAGATCCAGCACTAAATCCAGCGGAAGCTGTAACTGATAATGTTTCACTTGTAGTTTTATTAACAGTCATTATTTCTTGAGTCGAATTGTAAATACGTTCTGAAATTTTCCAAGGTGTATAAACAGTTCGTTTGGAAATAATTAGATGTTCCCGCCAAAAAATCTAGCTAAAGTCAAATTTGAACGGATAATAATTACAAATAATGTTGTTAACAATAATGTTTTTTTCATTATAACTCCCTCCCCACTTTAAAGTTTTTAATAAAATTCCCCCACCGAAAATTATTTATATTTTTTTAATGTTTCGTCGATATTTCTCAAATATTACATTTGCGAAAAAATTATAATTTTTTTACTGCATCGAATTTTTCTTGGTCGGCAACATGTAAATAGATACTTGTAGTGCTTAGATTAGTATGTCCAAGAAGTTCTTGGACAACTTTTATATTTACACCTTTTCTAATCAGGTGTGTTGCATATGAATGACGTAAAGTGTGGGGATGAACCTGTTTTTTTATCTTAGCTCTTTTGACACCATCTTTTAACCATCTGAAAACGGTTGATGGATGAACGTGTTTTGCTTCGTTTTCAAAAACATATATTTTTGGATTTTTTAGTTCTAGATATTTTTGAAGTAAAGGTAGGACTTTATCTGGTAGTGGTACAAGTCTATCCTTTCTACCTTTACCCATTTCAATTCTTAAAAAAGGAGGGATAAAAGATATGTCTGTTGTTCTTAAATTGCAGAGCTCACTAATTCTAAGCCCTGCATAGTAAAGTAGTGAAATGGCAAGTTTTTTTTTCATTTCTGTTTCTTCGTCAAAAACATCTATGAGTTTTTTAATTTCTTCTTCTGTTAAAAAATCTGGAATTTTTCTTCTAAGTCTTGGATGTTTAATCCTTTCCATGGGATTATTTGAAATTGTACCAGAAAGTTCAAGGTAATTAAAAAAGGAATTTAAACTTGAGATATATCTTGAAATAGTAGTTTCTCTAGGACTATTTTCCGTAATTTCTCCCTTGGAAAGTGCCTTTAAAAATGTTTCTATATCTTTTCTTTCAATTTCTTTAATGGGTTTGTTTATATATTCCAGAAACTTTCTAACATCCTTTAAATAAGCTTTCAAAGTATTTTCAGAATGCCTTCTTACATGTGCCAAATAGTCCGAAAAATTTTCTAAAAAATCCATTTTAACCCTCCAATACTTTTTTTAAATATTTCCCGGTAATGGAGTTTTTTGATTTTGCAATTTCTTCTGGAATTCCTTGTGCGATGATATACCCACCATTTTCTCCACCTGTAGGTCCTAAATCTATAATGTAATCCGCAGTTTTTATTACATCCAAATTGTGTTCAATAACTATAACCGTGTTTCCTTTGTCTACGAGTTTATTTAAAACACTAATTAATTTTTTAACGTCTTCAAAATGTAATCCTACGGTGGGTTCATCTAATATATAAATGGTTTTTCCCGTTGCCTTCTTTTTTAATTCAGAAGCTAATTTTATCCTTTGGGCTTCTCCTCCAGAAAGCGTAGTTGCAGGTTGTCCAAGCTTTATATATGAAAGTCCTACGTCATTTAGTACTTTTAAAGTAGAATAAATATTTGGAATGTTTTTAAAAAATTCCAATGCCTCTTCCACAGTCATATCAAGTATATCGGCTATATTTTTTCCTTTATATGTTACTTCTAATGTTTCACTATTGTACCTTTTTCCTTTACAAACTTCACATTCTACAAAGACATCTGGTAGGAATAACATTTCAACTTTTATAATTCCTTGACCTTGACAGTGTTCACATCTTCCACCTTTAACGTTAAAACTAAACCTTCCTGGTTTGTATCCCCTGGCTTTTGCAAGTGGAGTCATTGCAAACAATTTCCTTATTTCATCAAATACCTTTGTGTATGTTGCAGGATTACTTCTAGGAGTTCTTCCAATAGGAGATTGATCTATAGCAATAACTTTATCAATAAATTCCAATCCTTCAATATCATCGTATTCTCCTATAGGAATTTTTGAATTGTGAAGTTTATTCATTAAAGCAGGATATAGCGTGTCGATTATAAGCGAGCTTTTTCCAGAACCAGAAACACCGGTAATACATAAAAATGTTCCAAGTGGAAATGATACAGTTAAATTTTTAAGATTGTTATGACGTACTCCTTTTAAAATTAAATAGTTTCCATTACCTTTTCTTCTTACCTTTGGAATTTCTATTTTTCGTTTACCTTTTAAATAATCAATGGTTAATGAAGTAGATGAGTCAATATTTTCTATTGGTCCTTGGTATACTATATTTCCGCCATTTATTCCAGCTTTAGGACCGATATCTATTAAATAATCAGCATTTCTAATTACGTCTTCATCATGTTCAACTACAATAACAGTATTTCCCAGATCTCTCAGTTTTTTCAAAGTTGAGATTAATCGTTCATTATCACTTTGGTGTAGCCCAATTGTCGGTTCATCGAGAACATAAGTAACACCTGTTAACCCAGAGCCAATTTGCGTTGCAAGCCTTATTCTTTGAGCTTCTCCCCCTGACAGTGTTTTTACGTTTCTTGAAAGAGTAATATACCCGAGTCCTACTTCATTTAAAAACAAAAGTCTTTTTTCCAGCTCTTCAATTAAATCTTTTACAATTTCCATTTTCTTTTCAGATAATTTTTCTTTTAGTAAAATGATAAATTCATGTTCTTTAGAGATGGGAAGTTCTGTAAAGTCGATAATGTTAATGCCATTGATTAGCACAGATAGAGCTTCTTTTCTAAGTCTTTTACCATTGCATTCGTGACATGTATTTTCCACAAAGAATTTATTTAATATCCATTGTCTTCCTTCTTCAGACGTTGCATATTCATATCTTTGCCTTACAATTGGAATTAATCCGTCAAAGAATGTTGTACCATAAAGTATAGCTTCTTGCGTATCCTCTGGGAGTTTTTTAAAAGGTGTTTTTTCATCTCCACCGTAAATTTTTAATATTTTTCTTATTCTTTGAGGGATCCACCCATCTTCTTTATGACCAATTAAAATTGCTTCAAGCACTGGTTTTTCAACATCAATTACTTTTTCTGGATCCACTTCCAATGTGAATCCCAGACCGTGACATCTATTACATGCACCATATGGACTGTTAAAAGAGAATAGTTTTGGATTTATTTCCGGCATGGATATTCCGCAAACTGGACACATCATCTTTTCAGAATAGATTTTTGTTATATCATCATCTATGTTTTTGACATATATAATTCCATTTCCTTCTTTTAGGGCAATTTCTATGGAGTCAAACAATCTATATCTTGTGTCTTTTGAATCATTTGCTTTTAGTCTATCGACTATTAAAAATATATTATGCCTTACATTTTTATTCAGTTCAGGAACATCTTCTAATCTATATACTTTGTTGTCAATTTCTACCCTTACGTACCCTTTTTTCATAAGCTCTTCGAATGTATCTTTAAATGTTCCTTTTTTTTCAATTGCAATAGGTGATTCAATATAGATTCTCTTATCTCTGAAATTTTTATATATATCTTCTACTATTTCATCAATACTCATTTTTTCTAACTTTCTTCCACATTTATAGCAATGAGGTTCACCAATTTTTGCGAACAACACACGTAAAAAGTCATAGATTTCCGTTATTGTACCAACGGTTGAACGTGGATTGTGTGAAACACTTTTTTGGTCAATTGCAATAGAAGGAGATAATCCTTCTATGCTTTCCACATCGGGTTTTTTGAGGTTTCCAATGAATTGTCTTGCATATGAAGATAAACTTTCAAGATACCTTCTTTGTCCTTCAATATATATGGTATCAAGTGCAAGGGAACTTTTTCCCGAACCTGACAAACCAGTAATTACTGTTAATTTATTTTTGGGTATTTTAACAGTAATGTTCTTTAAATTATGTACTTTTGCACCTTTAACAATAATATAGTCCATCATCTATTCTCCTTGTATATTTTTGTTTACATAGTCTGTAATTATTCTAACACATTGTTCTATATTGTGAAGAGACGTATTTACCACTAAATCATAATTGTCCGAAGGTTTATAAATTGAATCTACAAATTTTGAAAATTTGTCATTTCTCTTTATTATTTTAGAAGAGAGAAATATCTCAAAAAATTTTACAGGTGAATTTTTCTTTATTATCTTTCTTATTTCTTTTAGTGGCGATACAGATGGAACTATTACTATGAAGTGTTTTGAGAGAAGATATGAAATATTTGCAAGTATTAACATCCTTGATCTGAGGTCAATATTTAAATCTTTAAATATATTATATCCTTCAAGAATTATGGAATTTTGATAGTAATCTTTTAATTTTCTTGCAATTGAGGATTTTCCAGAACCACTTTTACCGGTAATCCATATTATAAAATTACTCATTTACTATCTCCTCAAGTTTTTTTGTTGCTTGGTTTATTTCTAGTTTATCAAGCAATACAAGCTTTAGTATATCCATGACATTTTTATGAAAATTAACATACTTTAAATCAAATGGTATTGGTTCTCCATATGTTTCATTGTCAAAAAATTTGTAGTATTTTTTTGAAAGTGTTTCTTTTAGATTGGGAGAGTTTAGTAATAACACTAGCCATTTTGTGAATGCTTCGTCTCCATCTTTTGTCGTAATGAAAACTTTGTAATCTTTAAATGGAATTAAGGGTTTAGGTAACGGCTTAACTATAAATTTATCTGAAAGAAGTTTTTTTAATGTAGGGTATAAGAATGTTCCTTGAAATAAAAATATAGCTTCTTCATTAGTAAATTGTGCAATTTGTGCTTGTTTATTTAGAAGGTCAAAAAAACCATCTTTGTACCAACTTTTAATTTTTGTCATGGCATTTTTTGTTATATTATCATCTAATTCAAAAAATTTACCTATTAATGGAATTTTTCCATATCCCATTAAAAAAGTTGAAAACCAATATGCACTAATAGGGTTAATTGCCATTTTTTTTCCCGTTTCTTTTAAGATTTTTTCGATTTCTTCCAGATCCCAATTTTTTATCATATCTGCATATTTTTTGTTTACATACACAACTTGTGTATCATAGTAGTAATTGTAAATATCACCTTTTACTATATTTAGTTCTTTGTATGTTGGATAATCAAAAGCACTAGCCATAATTACATCAGGAAGTTTTAGGTTTGTTTTACTTTGTGGTATGAGTTTTGATGAAATCTTTGGAACATTTAATACTTTAATGTCTACATTGTTTAACTTTTTGTAATTGTCTAAAAATTCTTTTATTTCTTCCATTCCTTCCCAAGAGATCCAAATTTCCCGATTTTTTTCTTCGAAATAGTCGGCATCAATTTCTATTTTTTCCACTTTTTCATTGTTAAAATAAAGATCCGATTT
This sequence comes from Thermosipho melanesiensis BI429, assembly GCF_000016905.1. GTDB lineage: Bacteria > Thermotogota > Thermotogae > Thermotogales > Fervidobacteriaceae > Thermosipho > Thermosipho melanesiensis. Next base: position 177,194 of record NC_009616.1, on the reverse strand, counting down.
TTTCACTATTTGTGAGTAAATATTGGCCTTGTATTTACCATTTTCTGTGTATATAGTTATATTTTTAATAGTTTTAAATGGTTTAATTAGTTCTATGAGGTAATAAGTATTGTTGTAGTTTGAAAATGCAAAAATTTCTAAAAACAAGATTGCAAAAATAATGTACTTTCTCATAAAAACCCCCCTTTTAATAGTATTTTAGCTGGGAAAGATCCATTATTTTTACCAAAGTTGTTGTTACTAAGGTTAATATTAACAATATTACAATGCTTATTACTGCAAATATATTCCACTGAGGATAGTGATTGCTAAAAGTTCCAACGTAATTGTAAAGTAGCAGACTTAGTGGATATTTTTTTTCATCGTATAAAAATAAAAGTGGTGGTAGAAATGCGTTAAAACCGCTTAAAAAGGATAATAAGAACAAAGAAGATATTAGAGGAAAATTGTTCGCAAGTAATACTTTAAAGAAGAATTTGTTGTCCGAAAGTCCATCTAGTTTGGCTATGTAATAGAGTCCTTTTGGAAACGATTTAAAAGTATAGTAAGAGAGTAAAGTTAGAAAAGGTAGGTTTTTTGAAACAATTACTAATATTACAGATGTATAAGTGTTTAGGATATGTATTTTTGAAAAGATGTAAAAGATGAATATTAAAGAATGTAGTCCAAAAAATATCTTTGAAAAATTAAAAAATTCTAGAACTTTTTCTCCAATATGTAAGGAAAGAAGTTTAAAAGCAAAAAATGTGGAAAGAATAATACCACAAAATGCTGAAAATACGGAGATTATAATAGTATTTAAAAGTGCTTGGTAGAAGGTGGGATGAAATATTATTCTAAAATTTTCTAATGTAAAATTACCTTTTATATAAATACTTGGTGATGTGAAAAATGAAAGTGAAATTAGAATAATTAAAAATATAAAAATTGTAAAAAGCCAAAGGTATGTTAATAATTTATTTGAAAAGGTTATTTTGAAACTAACTTTTACCCTTTTTCTTAAAGAGTACATAATTGTAAGAATAATAATTGTAATTGTAAATATTGAACCGATATATGCTGAATCAATGTTTTGATAGAAAAATTTGTAGATAAGTACTTCTAAATTAGTAGTGGCTCCAATTACTCCTTTAAAAGTAATTCCTATTTTCATAGGAGCCCCACCTTCAAGTAATAACCAAGGTACTTGGAAATCCTTAAATGCTGAAATAAAGTTTAAAAATAATATAGAGGAAATTGCACCTTTTATATTTGGAATGACTATGTGGTTGTAATAAAGACTTATATTGTTTGAATCAAGTTGGAAGACTTCAAAATATTTTTTGTTTATATTTTGTATATGGGAATATATAAAAAATGTGGAAAAAGGAATTAAAAACCAAGAAGTAATAAAAACTGAGAAAAAAAATGAAAAAATAGGATTGGTGTTAAAAGAAGTATATTTTTCGAGAAAACTTCTAAAAATAGGAACACCAATGTACGGTGGGATTATCCAACCAATGATTAAAAAAGGGAAATAGATCTTTTTGAATATTTTTGCTGTGTATATAGAGATATAGGTTGAAAGAATACTTGAAAATAAGGCATATAACAGAGAAATAAAAAGGCTAAGATAGAAATATTTTGCCTTTAGGGTGGAGAGGAATATTTTTAGTGTAAACGAATTGTCGTATATGAGAGAAGATGAAAAACCGTAAATCAATGGCAATATATTTAAGAAAAATATAAATGCTAATACAATTATCATATCAGGAAAATTATAGCATTTTTTAGGTAGGAAAAACAAATTACTTTTGTTTTTCTAAATTATCAATCTGTTCTTTTATCTTTTTAGCTATATCATATTGTTCCTTTTCCAATGCTTTTATAAGTTTTTGTTTTAAGAAGTATACCTGTCTTTTTTGAATGTCATTTATCATTCTTTTTTTTGTAAATGAATCATGTTCAAAAAGTGCACTTTGAACGGCAAGTGGCATTAATGTGAGAATTTCTAGGTTATTTGCAATAAATCTTGTGGAATTTAAAGTTATTTCTTCTGCAAATTCCATATGAGCTGAAAGCAGTTCAACACCTGCTTTTGTAAATCTTACAGTATCAAATTTCAGGGTTTCTTTAAGGCACCTTTTGCAAAGTACAATTTCCTTTTTTGCAATATCTACATCTACCACTAGAAATATATCCGCGTTTTTTCCACATCTACTGCACTTTTTCATCTTTCCACCTCTTTTGCATTAAAGAGGCTCATTGCTTTGTCAATCCCTTCATTAACAATAGTTTTTAAAGCTTCATATGATAAGTTTAAAGCTTTGTTTACTATTTCGAGTTCCCTATTTGAAAATTCTCCCAGTACGAAATTTACCAAATCTTCATTATCAGGTAGAGGACCTATTCCTATCCTAATTCTATTAAAATCAGTCCCAAGATGCGAGATTATTGACTTAACTCCCTTATGACCACCATGTGAGCCTTTTTTTCTAATCCTTATTTTTCCAAGTGGTAAACTTACGTCATCGTACACTACTATTATATCACCAAAATCTTTGGGATTTATGTAATTAAATATTTCACCACTTAAATTCATGTATGTTAGCGGTTTTACTAAAAAAAGATTTTCTTTTATTGAAAATTCATAATTGTATTTCTTTCTCCAATTATTTGCTATTCTGTCTAAAAACATAAAACCCACGTTATGCCTTGTAAAGGCATAACGTGGACCAGGGTTTCCAAGACCAACAACTAATATTATTTTATTCTTCCTCCTTTTTACCTTTTTCTATTACTTCTGGTTCAACTTCCTCTTCACTTGTTGTTTCTTCTACTTCAATACCTCTTGGAATTGCTATAGTTACCAATGGTTCGTTTTCTGGAAGCTCTGCAGTCATTCCTGTTGGGAGTTTTAAATCAGATACGTGGAATGATTCACCAAGATCTAGATTACTAATATCTATCTCTAGCTTCTCTACAATAACAGAAGGAAGTGTTTCAACGGGGAGTTCATGGTGAATAATTTCAACAATACCACCCTTTTCTACGCCTTTTGGTTTTCCAATAAATTCAAGTGGTATATTGATATTCATAGTATGACCTTTTTCAGGTGCGTAGAAATCAATATGTTTTACTTCATCTGTTAATTTATCGTATTGAATGTTTTTAATGAATACATCGTGAGAGAATACCTCATTTCCTGTTTCATCTTTAACGGAAAGTGAAATAATGCTTGCTTCGGTTACTTCGTATAAAAGCTTGATTAAATTGGACTTTTTAATTGAAATAGAAAGTGGTTCAATATCAGGCCCATAAACTACACCGGGTATAAGTCCTTGTTTTCTCAATCTTCTAACAGCCCTTTTTTTTCCAACAACGTTTCTCGTCAGGGCCTCTAGCTTGTGTTGTGCCATACTAAAACCTCCTCTTTTTATTTTTATGGGTTTATTATTGCCTAAATAGTATACTTACAGATAAGTTTTTTCTCACCCTCATAATAGCTTCACCAAGCAGTGGTGCAAGTGATACTACGGAAAATTTATCTGGTAGATTGTTATGACTGATCGAATCGGAAATATATATTTTTTCAATTTCTGAATTTTGAATTCTTTCAATTGCACCATCAGAAAGTACGGGATGTGTGATACAAGCAATTACCCTTCTTGCACCATTCTCTTTTATAGCCTTTGCTGCTTTAACAAGAGAACGTGCTGTATCCGCAATATCGTCCACAATAATTGCCGTTTTATCTTTTACATCTCCTATTATATTCAAAATCTCTGCTTCATTATCCTTTGGCCTCCTTTTGTCCAATATTGCAAGAGGTCCGCCTAATCTTTCAGCAAATTGTCTTGCTCTTTTTACACCACCAACATCTGGTGATACAATTACATATTCATCATCTACTATTTTATCCCTTTTCAATTGTTTTGCAAATATAGGGAAACTCCATAAATTATCAAGTGGTATATCAAAAAATCCTTGTATCTGTTCAGAGTGCAAATCAACAGTCATAACTCTTGTAGCTCCAGCAGTGGTTAATAAATTTGCTACTAACTTTGCAGTTATAGGATCACGTCCTTTGGCTTTTCTGTCCTGTCTTGCATATCCATAGTATGGTATAACCACCGCTATACTGTTTGCCGATGCGCGTTTTAGTGCATCTATCATTATTAACAATTCCATTAGATTTTCGTTTACAGGGGGACAAGTTGGTTGAACGATAAAAGTATCGTGTCCTCTAACTGTTTCACCAATCTTTACGTTTATTTCACCGTCTGCAAATCTTCCAACTTCACAATTGGCAAGGCGTGTACCGATATATTCCGATACCTTTATTGCAAGTTCTTTATTGGCATTTCCTGAGAATATTTTCATCTCATTTTTTGTTATTTGCATTTTTTTGGCCCCCTTTTCTTAAAACCCAATTTTCTTTGTTAATTTGTTTTTGTCTTGCTATTGCAAGACTATTTTCCGGTACGTTGTTTGTAATGGTTGAACCAGCAGCAGTGATTGCATTTTTACCTATCTTTACAGGTGCAACAAGTGAGTTGTTGCTTCCAATAAACGCGTTGTCTTCAATGTAAGTCGGATGCTTGGTTTGCCCATCATAATTACAAGTAATTGTTCCCGCTCCTATATTTACGTTATTTCCAATTGTAGCATCTCCTAAGTATGTTAGATGTTGTGCTTTGCTATTTTTTCCTATACTTGACTTTTTTGTTTCTACAAAGTTTCCAATTTTTACATTTTCATCTAATGTCGTTCCTTCACGTAATCTTGCAAATGGACCTACTGATACATTATCTTCTATCACAGATTTTTCCACTTCTGATCTGTTTATTGTAACTTTATTCCCTATTTTAGACTCTTTTATTCGTGTCAAAGGTCCAATTACACAATCTTCCCCAATTTCTGTTTCACCTTCAATGAAAGTAAACGGGTAGATCAAAGTGTCTCTCCCTATTTTTACTTGTGGGTCTATATAAACAGCATTAGGGTCAATTATCCTTACCCCTTGGTTCATTAATTTTTCATTTATTTTCCTTCTTATCTTTTTTTCCAAATTTGCAAGTTGAATTCTGTTGTTTACACCAGTAATTTCGTCGACATCGTTCGTAGTAACTGTTGAGATGTTATCTGTAAATTTTAATATATCCGTTAAATAATATTCTTTCTGTGTGTTATTATTCTCTATCTTATTTATATTTTCAATTAAAAAGTTTCCTTTAATAATGTATATCCCTGTATTTATTTCTTTTATTTTTTTAACTTCTTCAGTTGCATCTTTATCTTCTATTATCCTTATTTTGCCATCTCTAACAATCCTACCATAACCGGTAGGATTTTCCAATATAGAGGTAAGTATAGTAACATCACTGTTACTTTTTACGTGCTCTTTTTCAAGTCTTTTTAATGTTTCATGTGAAATAAAAGGAACATCGCCATAAAGAATTAACAAATTATCATTTGGAGATACAAATTCTATGGCAGACATGACTGCATGTGCAGTACCTAATTGTTGGTTTTGCAAGTATATTTCAACGTCTTCAGGTATGACCTTTTTAACAAGTTCGTATTTATGTCCTAAAACAACTGCTACTTTACCAAAGTTTTTTGCAGTTTCAATTACCCAGTTAATCATTGGTTTGTTGAAAATTTTATGTATTACTTTTGGATATTTAGAATTCATTCTTTTGCCAAGACCCGCAGCCAAAATTAGGGTTTTCAATTTTTTTCACCCCTTTTCTTGAATTCTCTTAAAAATATGGGAATTATTAAAAATCCAAATAAATAGCCAAGGTTTCCATATTTTATGGTCCCAATCATTGAAATACCTATTCCAAGAAATGCAAAAAAAGGTAAACTCCACATAGGCTTTTTAAGTATATCATATATTATCGATGAAAATGTTGCAATTAATAGAAAAAGTAAACCAGATGGATTGTACCCACGGATTGTTGAAAAGAAAGAAAGTGCAATCATCAAAACAAAGGTTAAACTTAATAAGCTTTGTAATTTTGTATTGTCTCTTTTTAGATAGTACAATCCAAGGAATATAATTGAAAAGAATATGTAAGATTTTGTGAAAAAAAATAGTATGATAGATGTTGCAATAGAAAAGAGTAGAAACGACACGTTAGCACCTCCAAATAATAATGGGCCCAGCTATGGGCCCATTTTATTGTAGAAGCCTTATTTTCTGTTTTTTATTGTTGCTTGAGCAGCTGCAATTCTTGCAACAGGTACCCTGTATGGAGAACAACTTACGTAATCAAGACCAACTGCATCAAAAAAGAGGATAGATCTTGGATCTCCACCGTGTTCACCACAGACTCCAACTTTGAGATCTTTTCTTGCTGCCTTACCTTTTTCTGTACCCATTTTTACTAATTGTCCTACACCATTCCAATCAAGACTCTTAAATGGATCGTGTTCAAGTATACCTTTTTCAAGATATTCTGGTAAGAACTTTCCAACATCGTCACGGCTGAAACCAAAGGTCATTTGTGTTAGGTCGTTTGTTCCAAAGCTAAAGAATTCGGCCTCTTGAGCAATTTGGTCAGCAGTAATTGCAGCTCTTGGTATTTCAATCATTGTACCAACTTTATACGTAAGTTCAATACCTACTTCTTTTATTAATTGCTCTGCAGTTTCAACTACAACTTTTTTAACGTATTTTAATTCATTAATGTGTCCAACCAATGGAATCATTATTTCTGGAATTACGTCTATGTTTTCTTCTCTCTTTAGTTCAATAGCTGCACCAATTATTGCTTTTGTTTGCATTACGGCAATTTCAGGATATGTTATTGTAAGCCTACATCCTCTATGGCCGAGCATTGGGTTAAGTTCGTGGAGCTGTTCAACTACTGATTTTAACTCTTCAACTGTAATTCCAATTTGTTCCGCTACTTCTTTCATTTGTTCTTCTTCATGAGGTAAGAATTCGTGTAGTGGAGGATCTATAAGCCTGATGGTAACTGGTAAACCTTTCATTGTTCTAAATAGTCCTTTGAAGTCTTCTTTTTGAAGCGGTAATAGTTCTGCAAGTGCGGCTTCTCTTTGTTCTTTTGTCTTTGCGACAATCATTCTTCTAACTTTTGGTATTCTATCTTTTTCAAAAAACATATGTTCTGTTCTGCAAAGTCCAATACCTTCTGCTCCGAAATCTCTTGCGACTTTAGCATCTCTTGGAACATCTGCATTTGTTCTTACGCCTAATCTTCTTATTTCATCTGCCCAAGTGAGGAGTTCTGCGACCGGTCCTTCGAGGCCTTGTGGTTTTACCGTTTTTACCTTACCAAGGTAAACATTTCCGGTTGTTCCATCAATTGAAATCCATTCTCCTTCTTTTACAACTGTATCGTTGACTTTGAATTCCAATGTTTCTTCATCAACTAATATTTCTTCTGCACCAACAACTGCAGGTTTACCCATTCCTCTTGCAACAACAGCTGCGTGTGATGTCATTCCACCTCTTGCGGTTAATATACCTTCTGCGGCATTCATTCCGCCAACATCTTCTGGACTTGTTTCAGGTCTTACAAGTATAACTTGTTCTCCATCTTTTGCCATTTTTTCAGCCTTTGCTGCATCAAAATATACTTTTCCAGTAGCTGCACCTGGTGATGCTGGAAGTCCTTTTGCTATTACTTTTGCATTTTTAAGTTCGCTGTCATCAAATTTTGCGTGAAGTACTCTTTCAACATCTTCAGGTTTTACTCTCATTACTGCTGTTTCTTTATCAATTAACCCTTCGTGTACAAGATCAACTGCTATTTTGATAGCTGCTTGACTTGTTCTTTTTCCGTTTCTTGTTTGTAAGATGTAGAGTTTTCCTTTTTCGATTGTGAACTCTATATCTTGCATGTCTTTATAGTGTTTTTCTAATTTTTCCATTATTGAAAGAAGCTCGTTGTATACACTTTCGTTTATTTTCTTTAGTTCTTCTAGAGGAACAGGGGTTCTTATACCGGCAACAACATCTTCACCTTGTGCGTTTTGTAGGAATTCACCATATGGTTTCTTTTCCCCTGTATTTGGATTTCTTGTGAAACAGACGCCTGTACCACAGTCATCACCCATATTTCCAAATACCATGGTAACTATATTTACAGCTGTTCCAAGCAATTCTCCTTCTTTGATGTTGTTGATTTGTCTGTATTTAATTGCCCTTTCGTTCATCCATGAACCAAAGACTGCATCAATAGCTGCCCAAAGTTGTTTGTAGGTATCTTGCGGGAATTCTTTGCCATGTTTGTCATAGATCTTTTTGTAATCCTCAACGAGTGCTCTTAGGTCTTCAGCGTCAAGTTCAACGTCTAACTTTACACCTTTTGCTTCTTTTTTTGCTTCTAATGCTTTTTCGAATTCTGCATGTGGTATACCTAATGCAGTGTCTCCAAACATCTGTAAGAATCTTCTGTAGGCATCATATGCAAATCTTTCATTGTTTGTAAGTTTTGCAAGCCCTTTAACTGTTTCATCGTTTAAACCTAAGTTTAGAATGGTATCCATCATTCCAGGCATAGAGACAGCAGCACCTGATCTAACGGATACTAATAATGGTTTTTCGGGATCACCCAATTTTTTTTCTGTAACTTCTTCTAACTTTTTTAGAGCTTCATCTACTTGTGCTTTTAGATCTTCTGGATATGTTTTTCCGTGATCATAGTAAAATTTACAAACTTCTGTGGAAATAGTAAATCCTGGTGGTACTGGAATACCAATGTTTGTCATTTCGGCGAGATTAGCACCTTTTCCACCTAATATATCTTTCATGTCTGCTTGGCCTTCTGCCTTGCCGTTTGCAAAGAAATATACCCATTTCTTTGACATTCTTACACCTCCTTGAAAATTTAAGTTCATTTTTATTTTATCATATCGTTGAGGTTAATACGGTTAATATTTTATAATTATACTTTTCTATTTTGTAACAAAAAATAACGTAGAAGAATTTTTTTTGTAATAATGAGAAAACATGGTATAATATTGATGTTAACAAAGTTAGGTTAAGTTAATATATTTTGGAGGTAAAGTATGAAAAAAGAAGAGATGATGAAAATAATCATTGAAAGAATAAAAGAATGCAAAGCGTGTCCTTTGCATGAGAATAGAACCAATGTAGTTCCAGGTGAAGGAAATCTGGATAGTCCAATTGTTTTTGTTGGAGAAGGTCCAGGTGAAGAAGAAGACCTTCAAGGGAGACCATTTGTTGGTAGAGCTGGTCAATTATTAACGAAAATTTTGGAATCTGTGAATATAAAAAGGGAGGATGTTTATATAACTAACATTGTTAAATGTAGACCTCCGAATAATAGGACGCCTACCAAAGAAGAAGCGAGTATATGTTCGCACTTTTTATTTGCACAACTTGAAATTATTAATCCAAAGATGATTGTTACTTTGGGAAAACCTGCTTTGGAGCTTTTTTTGGGAAGAACTGTTGCAATTACAAAAGTTAGAGGCAATGAATTTAAATGGAGAGGTGGTATTATTGTGTTTCCTATGTTTCATCCAAGCTATTTGCTAAGGAATCCTTCTAAAGCAAAGGGTTCTCCTAAAGATCTTACGTGGCAGGATATAAAGAGAGTTAGAAAATATTATGATCAATTTTTAAAGGAGAGGAAAAATGACGGTTAAAAAGCTAACTCCTACACTTGAGAATTACCTTGTAACAATTTATAAATTATCAAAGAAAAATGGTTTTACAAGGATTTCCGAAGTTGCTAATTTTAAAAAAGTTAGTTATCCTAGTGTTACAACTGCCGTGAGAAAATTAACGAAGTTAGGTTATGTTGAACATGAAAGGTATGGGTTTATAAAACTTACAAATAAAGGAAGAAGGATTGCGATTACCATTCACAACGGAGAATTGAGGGTTAAGTATTTCTTTATGTATGTAATAGGTTTTCCAGAAAGCAGAGCACAACAAGTTGCTAAGCTTATGATATATGGTTTAGATAATGAAACAAGAAAACAATTAAGACGTTTTTATGCGTTGATGATTGATTTTGATGAATCAAAGGCAAAAAAACTTGTAGAATTTTTAAAAGAACAAAGGAAAAAATTGGGAGTAAAAGAGGTACCAAAAGAAGCGTTGAAATTGAAATTGAGGTTAAAGGAGGATAACTGATGAAGACATTGGTAACGGGCGGTGCAGGGTTTATAGGATCGCATGTTGTGGATAAATTAGTCCAAAATGGCTTTGAAGTGGTTGTTCTTGATAATCTATCAAAAGGAAAAAAGGAAAATGTAAATGAAAAAGCAAAACTTATAGTTGGAGATATTAAAGATAAGAAGGCAATGGAAGAGTTGTTTGAAAATGAAAATTTCGATTATGTATTTCATCTTGCTGCACAGGCTAGCGTTTCAGTCTCTGTAAAGGATCCTGTGGAAGATGCAAACGTAAATATAATTGGAAGTTTGAATTTAATAAATCTTTCGATAAAGCATGGTGTAAAAAAATTTATCTTTTCTTCAACGGGTGGTGCAATTTATGGTGATGATGTAGAAATATATCCAACTCCGGAAAGTGTTTGCCCCAAGCCTATCTCACCTTATGGTATTGCGAAACTTTCCGTTGAAAACTACTTAAGATTTGCGAAAAGAGAATTTAACCTTGATTACACCGTATTACGTTATGCAAATGTCTATGGACCAAGACAAGATCCATTTGGAGAAGCAGGTGTGATAGCAATATTTATTTCTCGTATGTTAAATGGTGATGATATAGTCATTAACGGTGATGGGGGGTATGTTAGGGATTATGTATATGTAGAGGATGTTGCTAATGCAAATTTAAGAGCTTTAAAATCTGGAAGTGGATTGGAGATAAATATTGGTACATCTGTTGGAACAAGTGTAAATCAGCTTTTTGGATATTTAAAGAAAATTATTCGATATGATAAGGAGCCAATTTATGGTCCACCTAGGAAAGGTGATATTAGAAAAAGTATTTTGTGTTATACGAGGGCTCTTGAGGAGTTAAGGTGGAAACCTACTGTGGATATTGAAAAGGGGTTGAGGCTAACCGTTGAGTGGTTTAAGCGAAATTTTAAGACCTAAGGGTTTTGAAGAGTTTATTGGTCAGGAACATTTGTTTGGTGAAAAAGGATTGATAAGGCTAGCTATTGAGAGTGGAAATTTATTTTCTGCAGTATTTTATGGACCACCTGGTTGTGGGAAAACTTCTACTTTGGAGATAATAAGGAAAAAGACAGATTTTGAAATTTATCATTTTAACGCTGCTGTGACTTCTACAATTGATGTGAAAAAGGTATTAGATTATGCGCAAAAAGTAAAGGGATTAAAAAAGATGCTGATTTTTGTTGATGAAATTCATAGGTTTAATAAAAAACAACAGGATATATTTCTCCCCGGAATAGAACGGGGAGATTATATATTTATTGGTGCAACCACTGAAAATCCCTTTAAGATGATAAATCCCGCGTTGTTGTCAAGGATAAAGGTTATTGCTTTTAAAAAGTTAAAGGTTTTTGAAATAAAAAAGCTTTTAGAGAGGGCAATTTCAGTAAAAAACATAGATGTAATGGAAAGTGTTATGGATTTTATTACAAGGATTTCAGATGGTGATGCAAGATTTGCAATAAATATTTACGATGTGTTGAGTGATATGGCAAAAGCACTTGGTAAAGAAATAGTTGACGATGAAATCGTTACATTATACGGTGGCGAAGTGAAAATGGTTTATACTAGCAAAGAACATTATGAACTTGCATCTGCTTTTATAAAAAGCATTAGGGGAAGTGATCCCGACGCGGCGTTGTACTATATGGCAAGAATGTTAGAAGTGGGAGAAGATCCAAGATTTATTGCAAGAAGGTTGGCGATTTTGGCTAGTGAGGATGTAGGACTTGCGGATCCCATGGCAATTTTAATAGCAATTGCAACAGCACAAGCAGTGGAACTGGTTGGACTTCCAGAGTGTGTTTTAAACCTTTCTGAATGTGTTATATACTTGTCATTAGCACCAAAGAGCAATTCATCTACTTTAGCTATTTCAAAAGCAATCGAATCTGCAAGAGAGACGATGAATTTGTCTGTACCTTTCAATTTACTAAATGTAAAAGATAGTGGATACAAAAATCCACATCATTATGGTGGTTTTTTGAAAAAAAGTTACCTTCCAAAAGGAATTTCAGATAAAGTGTTTTACATTCCAAAAGAGATTGGTAAAGAAAAAAGATTAAAGGAAATTTTGGAAAAATTGTGGGAAGGGGTGAAGGAGTATGGAAATAAAGATTAATAATGTGACTGTAAGATTGATAAATGATGATATCACAGAACAACATGTTGATGCAATTGTAAATGCTGCAAATTCAAGTTTGAAACATGGTGGCGGTGTAGCAGGAGCAATTTTGAAAAAAGGAGGATATATCATTCAAGAAGAAAGTGATGAATACGTACAAAAACATGGGCCAGTTCCTACGGGCGGTGTTACGGTAACAACTGCCGGTAATTTAAATGCAAAGTATATAATACATGCTGTTGGTCCGGTATGGCGTGGAGGAGAAAATAATGAAGAGGAAAAACTAAGGAGTGCAATATGGAATAGTTTAAAAACAGCATGTAAACTAAATATCAAAACCATAGCCTTTCCAGCTATAAGTAGTGGTATTTTTGGTTTTCCAGTAGATAGATGCGCTAAGATTTTTAAAGAAGTAATTAGCAAGTTTACCAGCAAAGAACGTTGTCTAGATGAAATAAGGATTGTGAATATAGATAGTTATGTTCATGAAGTATTTGTAAAGGAGTTTTCATGTGATTAATTTAATTAAAGCGCTATTTTTGGAGTCTTTTAGGAATAAGATCTCTTTTTTCTCCAGCATACTGTTACCTGTTATATTCTTTTTAATATTTGCTTTTGTGTTTTCAGATGAGGTAAATGTAACATTTGCCTATTTTTGTAATAATAGGTTAGATATACCTGGTGTTTATTTTGAAGATAAAGAAAAGTTATTAAAAGAAAAGGATAAATATAGTGCTGTAGCTATTATTGAAGATGAGATAGTTGTTTATAAAAATTATGATGACTATACCGTGGATTTATGGATTAATGATATAAAACAAAAGGTTGCTACAACAATAGATGTGTTAAGAATAAACGAGAAAGAATTAGATTATATAAAGTTAAGTGAAAAAGAAAGAATTTATTTAGGATCTTTTGTTTTATCTTTAATTTCTATAGGTATGTTTTCATCTGTAAATCTATTTGAAAGATATAGAAATTTTGGGGTTATAAAAAGATTTAAGTTACTACCGTTAAGTGCCTTTCAGTTTATATTTTCATTTTCAATATCACAATTTATCGTAAGCTTTTTTTCGTTTGTAATAGTTCGTTTAATTGGATTAGTTGTATTTTCGATAGATTTAAAGGTAAATTATTTTTATTTTTTACTTTCTTTTGTTTCCGCTGTAATAGGAATGCTAGGTATTGGAAGTTTTTTAAGTGTAGTTTTTAAAAAATCAGCAAGTTCAATTGCGCAATTTTTGTATACAATATTTGTGTTTTTTTCTGGTGTTTATTTTCCATTAAATTTTTTGCCTGATTTTTTAAAAAGAATTACGTATTTTCTACCTGTAAAGTATATTAATGAAAATTTCCAGTATTCAATTTTTAGGTTATTTTCATTTGAGAGGTTTTTACTGCAAAATTTATTTTTGTTAAGCTTTGGGATCATTTTCCTGTATGTTGGGGGAAAGATACTTTTTTCCAAAGAAGAGTGGGTGAAAAAATGATTAAGGTGATAAACTTAAGAAAGAAATACGGGGATTTTGAAGCGTTGAAAGGGATAAGTTTTGAAGTTGAAAAGGGAGTAATTTTTTCTTTTTTAGGTCCAAATGGCGCGGGGAAAACAACTACTATTGAGATATTGGAAGGGTTAAGGAAAAAAACCTCTGGGGAAATTTATTTTTTTGGAAAAAAGGTTGAAAAAGTGGGAAAAGAATTAAAAGAAAAAATTGGGGTGCTTTTGCAAAGAACAGAGTTATTTAGAGAACTTACAGTTATTGAAACATTGTCACTTTTTAGAAGTTTTTACGAGAAAGGTTACAATCCAGAAGAAGTATTAGAGATTGTTGGATTAGAGGAAAAGAAAAAAAGTAGGGTAAGAAATCTTTCAGGTGGACAATTTCAGAGACTTTGTTTTGGACTTTCTATTATAAATGATCCTAAGATTTTGTTTTTAGATGAACCCACTACAGGTTTAGATCCTCAAGCAAGAAGACATATTTGGGATTTGATTTTGAAGTTTAAAAGAGAGGGAAAAACAATATTTTTAACTACGCATTATATGGAAGAAGCACAAAATTTATCGGATATGGTTTGTATTATAGATAATGGCAAAATTGTCGCCCAAGGTTCTCCAGATGAGTTAATTAGGAATTCAGGATTAAATTCGATTATTGAAATAGAAGGTGAGTATGATTTTGGAGAAGTAGTTGAAGGAAAGACAATTATAGAAACGTCAAATGTAATGGAAGAAATAAATAAATTATTAAATATAGGTATTGAAAACTTTACTGTAAGACATCCAACATTAGAAGATGTATTTTTAAAACTTACTGGTAGAGGATTGAGGGATTGATATGTTCAAATATTTGTTAAAATTAGAACTTTTAAGGTCACGTGAAGCAACCTTTTGGTTTATTGTTTTTCCCATTTTACTTTCTTTATTACTTACATCTATTTTTGGAAATATAAAGGAAAGGGTTAAATTTAGAATAGGGGTTATTGGAAAAAGTTCTATTTTGGAAAGTTTCAAGGAATATTTTGAGATAATAGAGATAAAAAATTTAGATGAATTTTTAGAAAAAAATTTGGATATTGTAGTTGTTTTGCCACAAGATTTTGATGTGAAGGTACAAAAGGCAATTTTTTTGCAAAGAACTAAATTATTTAAGCCAGTGGATGTAGATGTATATTATGTTCCAGGTGATATGGGTTCAAAAATAGCAAAATCAGTTTTTGTTAGTGTACTTTCTGGTGTTGGTAACATAAAAAAACAGAAAATAGAAATTATAGAAAAAAATCAAAAGGGAAGGTACCAAGATTTTTTGTATGGTGCAATAATAGTGATGAATATAATGTCTGTAACGTTTTTTGGGTATATGACAAGTATTTCATATTATAAACGAAATGGTCTTTTGAAAAGATTGTCTGTAACACCGTACAACCACTTTTATTTGACATTTACATTTGTTTCTTTTGTACAGATTTTAATTTCTTGTGCAATATTTTCTGTATTTGATTTTTTGGTGTATAAGGTTGATGTTTTGGATGCAAATATATTATTTTATATTTTGTATGGAAGCCTTGTATTTTTGTCGTTTGGTTACATGTTAACAAGGGTTATTAGAAATCCAGAAACAAGTGTTGTCTTGGGAAATATATTTTTTCAAGTCTTTATGTTTGCAGGAGGATTTTATTTTGATGTAAGAAATGCTGGAGTTATATCTGTTATTTCAAAAATAATCCCATCTACCTATTTGGTAGATGGGATACGTTTTTCTTTTGGATATTCCGTATATAAAAATCACATTTTGGTACCTTTTATTTGGCTTTTAGGTTCTATAGTATTGAGTGTTGTTCTAGATAACAAATAATCCTTTTTCCATTAATTTAATTTTTTCATTACCCTTTACA
This sequence comes from Thermosipho melanesiensis BI429, assembly GCF_000016905.1. Lineage (GTDB taxonomy): Bacteria > Thermotogota > Thermotogae > Thermotogales > Fervidobacteriaceae > Thermosipho > Thermosipho melanesiensis. The sequence continues at coordinate 161,539 of NC_009616.1, read as the reverse complement.
CCCCAAACGTTTATTTCCTCATTTCCTATCATAAAATCTACATGGGTAAGGCTGGTGTTTATCCCCGCTTTTAATAATTCTTTTTCAGATAACTTTTCTCCATTTTTTATACAATTTGGATATGCCCTTCCAAACGCGAAATGAGATGCTGCATTTTCGTCAAACAGTGTGTTGAAAAATACCGTTTTCATTTTGTATATAGGTGATTCAACTGAAACTAATGCAACTTCTCCCAATCTTTTTGCTCCTTTATCTGTGTTGAGAATAGTTTCAAGTATTTCTTTTCCTACTTCTGCTTCATATTTGATTATTTCCCCGTCTTTGAATGTTAGTTTGAATTTATCAATAATGTTTCCACCGTACACTAATGGAAGGCTATTTGAAACTGTGCCGTTTATTTTTTCTCTATGTGGAGCGGTGAAAACCTCTTCTGTGGGGATGTTTGGGACAAATGTAATCCCTTGTGAATTTTTTTGACTTCCAGATATCCATACATGATCTTTGGGAAGTCCAACTTGTAAATCTGTTCCAGGACCTTCATAAATGAGGTAATCAAATTGTCTTTCATTTAGGAAATCTGTTATGCGATTTAATTGTTTAATGTGTTTTTTCCAATTTTCTATGGGGTTACCTTCTATTCTACTTGCCTTTAAAATATAACTTAAAAGTTTTTCAGTATCTTCTTCTCCTATTACCTTTTTTGCCCATTTTTTTGATGGGTATGCCACAACACACCAGCTGATTTCATTTGTCATCATCCTTTTCATTATATCCTTATTTGCAAGGTTAGCAGTCTTTGTAAAAATGCCAATTCTGTCTGGCGGAACATCTTTTAATGCATCTGGGTCTGCTCCAGTAATACTTAAAACTGCACCTTTTTTATCTAAAAGGTATTCAGAAGCTTTTATTTCCCATTCAGGATACTCTTTTAACGCGTCAATTGATGCTTTTTTCAGACGATGTTTTGTGACGACCTCATCATTCCATTTTACATAAACATCGTATGCTCCAAGTTCAAAAGCGACATCCACAACCTCTTCTACAAATTCTTTTGCATCAATTGGAGCTTTAACGAATAATATTTGATTTTTTTGAAGATTAAGTCCTATTTGAAGTGCTACCGTTGCGTATTTTCTAAGCATCTTATCCCTCCAATATTTTTCTTATTTCTTTTTCCATATCATCTGTTATCTTTTCTTTTACTTTTAAAGCATTTAGATTTTCGTGTAGTTGTTCCATTTTGGAAACACCAAGGATTACACTGCTTACATTGGGGTTTAATAGACACCATGCAATTGCAAGTTGTGAAAGTTTGGCGTCTAATTCATCGGCAATTTTTTGTAGTTTTTGCAATTTTTCAAAGGTCTTTTCCGTTAAAATCCCATTTTCTTCAAGATGCTTTTTAAGGTTTGGAAATCTAGCTAATCTTGAGTCTTCGGGGATGCCATTATTGTATTTTCCGGTTAGTATTCCAGAGGCAAGAGGGCTCCATATTGTTAATCCCATTCCATATTTTTCATATATTGGTTGGTATTCTTTCTCCACTCTATTTCTTACAAGCATATTATATTGTGGTTGTTCCACAATTGGAGGTACACAATTTAGTTCTTTACATGCTTTGTGGGCATTTTCAAGTTGCTGAGCGCTCCATTCTGAAGTACCCCAATATAGTGCATAACCATTTCGTATTAGATAATCCATTGCAAGAACCGTTTCTTCTATTGGAGTTTCGGGATCAGGTCTGTGACAGTAAACTATGTCTACATAATCGAGCTGCAGTCTTTTTAATGAGGCAAAAGTTCCTTCAATAATGTGTTTTCTGGAAAGTCCTCTATCGTTGGGACCATTTCCACCCCAAAAGATTTTTGTGGAAACAACTATATCACTTCTTCTAAATTCTTTAAAGACTTCTCCTAGCATTGATTCAGCCATTCCATTGGCATATGCTTCTGCAGTGTCAAAAAAGTTAATTCCTTGTTTAAATGCTTCCCTTACAATTTCTTTTGCAGCAGATATGTCTAATTGATTTCCAAACGTAAGCCAGGAACCAAGGGAAAGTTCACTAATTTTTAATCCCCATTTTCCTACTTTTCTATAATTCATAAGTATCACCTCCTAACAACTAATTGTATCACAAAAACATTCGTTTTGCGAAATATTTTGTGTTTTGGTATACAGTATGTTATAATTAGCATGACTAATGATTTTTGGGGGGATGTTTTTGAAGCATAGGGTAGATTTGTACAAACAGGGGATATTTAAATCACTCTTTTTGTTGGGGTGGCCGTTAATCGTTTCAAATTTAATGCAAACCTTTTACAATGCGGTTGATGCGTATTTTCTTGGAAAACTTGGGAAAGTTGAGTTTTCAGCGCCTACAATAGTATGGCCACTTATTTTTGTTTTTATTTCACTTTCCATAGGTTTTGCACAGGCTGGTGTTACACTTGTTGCACAGTATACAGGCGCTTCTTTAAAGGAAAAAGCAAAAAAATCTGCAGGACAAACGATAACAATTTCAACAATTCTTGGTGTTGTTTTATCGATTGTAGCAATCTTGATTTCTAGACCTGTTATTACGCTAATAGCAGGTAATGAAAGTAGAGAAGTAGTAAAATTTGCGGTTAGTTATTTTAACATAGTTATGATAGGACTTCCCTTTGGATTTATTTTTAACTCCGCGGCCTCTATTTTAAGGGGTTGGGGAGATTCAAAGTTTACCATGAACCTAATGTTTATTTCTACTGTGGTTAATATTATTCTAGATCCAATATTAATCTTTGGAGTTGGATTTATACCAAAGATGGGTGTGGTAGGTGCTGCTTGGGCAACGACAATTGCAAGGATTGTAGCAGCGATAATTTCAATTGAACACTTGTTTAAAGGAAAAAGAGGGTTTAAAATAGATTTGAATGATTTAAAACCTGATTTTGAACTAATAAAAAGAGTGTTTAGGATAGGTATGCCAAGTTCTCTTAGTATGAGTGTTACATCGTTGGGATTTGTTGTGATTATGAAATTTGTTTCAAGTTTTGGTCCTACAGTGGTGAGTGCCTATGGGGTTGGAAATAGAATAATTAATTTCATTACAATGATTTCCTTTGGAATTGGAAATTCAGTTACAACAATGGTAGGTCAATTTCTGGGAGCAAATGATATAAAACGTGCAGAACAGACGGTTAAAGTAGCGTTTTTTGCAAATTTTACCATTGTATTTACGTTGAGTGCTCTTACCTTCTTTTTTGGAGGGCGACTTACACAATTTTTTATTAACGACCCAGAGGTTATTAAAGTTGGATATATCTTTTTTAAGTATGTTTCATTTTCTTTGCCATTTTTTACTTCAATGTCGGTGTTTATAAACACACTTGTTGGTGCGGGAAGAACTGAACTGGCAATGATAATAGATATAACTAGATTGTGGGGAATTAGGGTACCTTTAATTGCAATTTTTTCAGCGAGATTTGGATTTACAGGATTGTTTTTTGCGATGATAATTAGTAATGTAGGTGCTATGATTCTGGCGTATTTGTTTGTGAAATTTTCCAAATGGCAAAAAGCGATTATAAAAAGTGAAGAAAGGGGGGCTTTAGATGATATTTACCAATAAGAAAATAGAAAAGAGAGAAAGAAAGTATTTTAAAGATTTATCTTCAACAGATGCTGAAAAAATTATAGAAGTTTTAAATTCTTTATTAGAAAAACAGATTACTAAAGAAGAAGATGTAGTTGAATTAGTTGAAAAATTAACAGAACTTTCGGATATTGTTGCAGAAGAAATGGGTTGGAGATATATTAATATGACTAGGTTTGCCGATAAAAAGGAATATGCTGAAAAATTCAACGAATACTTTCAAAATGTAGTTTCAGAGTTAAAACCGTATTACATAAAGCTTGAGAAAAAGATTTACGATAGCGATGTAAAGATTTCTAAAGAATATGTTCATATGTTGAATATAATTTCTAATAATATTGAATTATTTAGAGAGGAAAATATTCCTCTACAGGTTGAAGAAAGGAAACTTTCAAACAAGTATGGAGCTATATTTGGCTCTATTGAAGTTGAGTTTAGGGGTGAAAAGAAAACCCTACAACAGTTATTACCGTATCTGAAATCACCTGATAGAGAAATTAGGGAGGAAGCTTGGAGAAAGAGATTTCATGGATTGTTGGAAAAACGTGAAGAGCTTGATAAATTGTTCGATGAGTTGAAAGAGATAAGAATAAAACAGGCCAGAAATGCTGGATTTGATAATTATAGAGATTACATGCATAAATTGAAAGGAAGATTTGAATATACGGTTGATGATGTATACAAGTTCCATGAAGCAGTTGAAAAGAAAGTAATGCCATTTTTCAAAAAAAGGATGGAAAAGAGGGCAAAGAAGTTAGGATTAGAGGTTTTAAAGCCGTGGGATACAGCGGTTGACGTCGATGGGAAAGTATTAAATCCTTACCAAACAGTTGATGAGTTTGTAGATAAAGCAATAAAGATTTTAGGAAAGGTAAAACCTCTTTTTGGAGAAAGATTGGAGATGATGAAAAATTCAGGATTGCTTGATCTTGAAAACAGAAAAGGGAAGGCGCCTGGTGGGTATAATTATCCATTGCCAGAAACGGGTGCACCGTTTATTTTCATGAATGCTACTGGTCAAAGTGGAGATGTGAGAACGTTGTTACATGAATCAGGTCATGCAATGCATACTTTTGAAACTGTAAACATCCCAATAACCTATTACAGACCAAATAGAATGGAAATAGCAGAGTTAGCTTCTATGAGTATGGAGCTTTTAACTATGCATTACTGGAGTGAATATTACAAAGATGAGGAAGAATACAAAAAAGCGATGATTGAAGAATTAGAACATGCAGTACTATTTTTACCTTGGTGCATGACTGTTGATGCTTTCCAACAATGGATATATACGAATGACCATACACCAGAAGAACGCGCACAGTACTTTGGGAAACTTATGGATAAATTTAACCAGGGTGTTGATTGGTCTGGACTTGAACTTGAGAAACAATATAGATGGTTATTCCAGTTACATATTTTTGAAGTGCCATTTTATTATATTGAATATGGAATTGCACAACTTGGAGCGTTATCTATTTATAAAAACTACATTGAAAATCCAGAAAAGACAATAGAAAACTATCACAACTTTTTAAAGGTTGGATATAAAGTGCCGATAGATAAAGTATATGAAGTTGCGGGGATAAAATTAGATTTTTCCGAGGAACATATCGAAGAGATTGTAAATTTTGTAGAAGAACGGTTAAGATTATTGGAGGGAGAGTAGTTTGTTTTTCGATGATATAGATGATTTTGAAAGTTTGGATGATTTTGTTAATAGCATAAGGAATAATGTGAGTTGTCCTGAATGTGTCCAGTGTGGATATTGTTGTAAAGTTACTCCATGTTACTATGGAAAGTGGGATGATGAAAAAGAACGGTGTGAGTATTTAACAGAAGATAACAAATGTGGAATATACGGTAAAATAGTTGAAATGGAGAAAGATAAAGAAGTAAAAATGTTTGGAAGTGGTTGTTGTTTAAATTACATGAATCCAGAAAGACTAAAAAAGCTGAAAAAGTAAAAAATGTTTTGAGATAAAACCTGGCCTTTTTAAGGCCAGGTTTATTTTTTTGAATATTTTACTTTAAAGTAACATTGCTTTGTTGATTTTTAATATAAGAGGTGATATTTTCGTTATAGTTAAAATTTTAATAAAACAGGAGGTGTTCAAGTGAAAAGTGTTTTTTCAAAGGTTTTAATTGGATTTAGCATAGTAATGTTTTTAACGTTGATAGTTAGTTTATTTTTATTAGTACAGATTAATAAAATAAGTGATTTAGTTGGCTTTACTAAACAGTTTAATGTTTATCTTTCGAATTTGGGATTGTTATTTAGGGAATCTGAAATTTTAGTGGATTATAAAGACTATGCTAGATTAAAAAAAGTAGGTAGTGATTTAGAAGAGTTGAGGGATAAAGTTGTAGCATATACAGAAAGTATAAAAATATCTTCGGTTGGTCAAGAAAATGTGAATAACTTGGTTAGTAATATGGAAAAAATAAGTGTTTTTTTAGAAAAAAGTAGCACAAGTAGTAATTTTACTAAGCTAGAAAACTTGATAAAAAAAGGACGTACCCTGACCGAAGATTTGTTAAATATACTTTCAGAAATACAGATAAAAAACATAAAAAACTTGAAGGTTAGTTTTTTGGTAGCTTCTATTTTGGTTGTTGTTTTGACTTTAAGCATATCGTTTGTTGTAGCAAGGATATTGGTAAGACCTATAAAGAAAGTAAATATGTTAGTTGAAAATTTGAGTAATGGTGTTTTGAATATAGAAATTGAAAAAATTAAGTCAAATGATGAAATAGGAAATATGGCAAAGTCTGTGGAAAGATTAAGAGAAATTTTGAAAGAAACTTTATTGGTTATTAATGAATCATCTTCAAAGTTATCTGTAACTTCTGAAGAGATGTTTGCATCGGGTGAAGAACTATCTGCATCAGTAAATTCCATAGCTGAAGTCTTGGATGAAATTTCTAAAGAAGCAATGAGTAATAGCGCAGTTGTTGAAGAGATGAATGCTTCACTTGAAGAACTTTCAAGTGCATCACAGGGAAACGCAAATACTGCTCAGGCAATGCTTGAAAGTAGTGAAAAAATTACTGAACATTTGAGTTTAAATACAAAAAACTTGAGTGAAGTGTTGGAAAATATAGAAAATACAAAATATTCAGTAAGTAAAATGAGCGAGGTTATGAAAGAATTATCCGAATATTCGAAGAATATAGAACAGATTCTTGAAACAATAACTTCAATAGCTGACCAAACTAATTTGTTGGCTCTTAACGCGGCAATTGAAGCTGCAAGGGCCGGAGAAGCAGGAAAAGGATTTGCAGTAGTTGCAGATGAGATTAGAAAACTAGCAGAAGAAAGTAGAAATGCTACTGAAAGTATAGGTAAAATTTTAACATCAATTGGCAAAAATATATCATCTTCAGTAAAAATAGCAAACGAAAGCTTTGAAATGATAACAAAAGTCTCGGAATATACGGATAAGACGGTAAGATCATTTGATGAGTTGGATGAAGAAATAAAAAATATACAGGAGCATATACAAAGTGTAGCTGCAAGTGCGCAAGAACAAGCAGCTGGTGCACAGGAAATGTCAGCTGGAATGAATCGAATAGCAATATTGATTGAAAATTTAACTAAAAAAATAGAGAATTTCAACGGTTCGTTACAGGAGGCAAATGCTTCACTTGAGGAGTTATCTGTTGTTTCTCAGGAGGTTTCAGGCCTAGCTGCAAAATTACATGAGAAAATTGAATTTTTCAAAATGTAAAATGTAAGAAATTTGTGTTTTATCCCGATCACATGATCGGGATTTTTTATTTTTTCTTTATTGTTATTGTAAAATTAATTATTGATTTCATAGATATTACAACTATCATTAGTGTGTGTTATTTATATTATTAGTACTTTTATATTAAATTTTGATTACTTTTATTATTACATGTTGTTGACTTTTTTTCTTTTTATGTTATAAAATTACTGTCAGGTCGACTTGACAAAAATCAATAAACCAGGTGGGTGTAAAATATGAAAAAATTTTTAATAGTTTTAGTTGTGGTTATTTTGAGTTTGAGTTTAATGGCAAATGAAAAGGTGGATATTTCAAAAGGTGATGATAGACTAGAAATTGGACCAGTTACAGCTATAGCAATTATAGAACTTTGTATTGAGGTAATTGTTCATTCTGAAGAAATAGTGGATGGAGTTGAGAAAATGGTTGAGGATATAAAAGAGTTAGTTTATTATGTTAAAGCTTGTGCTGAAACACCTGCTAAAGCTGTTTCTTTAGCTAAAATAAAAGCAAGGAAAAAGTTGGAACAATTAAGATTAATTTATCAGAAAAATATTTATCGCTCATATGTTGGTCAACCTACAATTTATGTAAATTTAACCGATAGTGTGAAAGAAAAATTTGAATTTTAAAATATATGCCTTCCACATTTTGTGGAAGGCTATTTTGGGGGGATTTTTTTGCAGTATTTTAAAGGAATAATTTATACTATTTTAGGTTTTTTTCTCTTTACTTATTTTGTTCCTGTTTTGGAGTCTTATGCAGAAGTTAATTATGGAACCTTTTTTGATGGGGTGATTGTGCTCTTTTTTTGTGTAATATTTATTTCAGTAACTACTCGCCTTTTTTTTGAAGACTTTAAGGAAAAAAGGCTAAGGTTAGATGTGTTTAATTTAAAAGATTTTGTCTTTTCTTCTTTATTAATGACTTTTTTTGTTGTGTTTGTTGTGGTTCAAAGAAAGGTTTTACCAAATGCCAGTTTTTTTGTAAGTATTTTCGTTACATATGTATTAGCGTTTAGAGAGGAATTATTAATTAGATGGTTTTTGTATAATTATATAAAATCAAGAAAGGGTTTTTTGTTTGCAACATTCTTGAGTGCGGGGATTTTTACGTATTTTCATATTCGTAGTTTCTATTATGGAGGATTATTTCAAATTTTCGTTTCGGGGATTTTTTATGCATTAATTTACGAGCATTCGAAAAATATTTGGCTTGTAACAACAATTCATTTTTTAAATAATTTTTTTGTTGATAACAACGTAACAAATTTACTTTCGGACGGAATAGGTTTGGTTGTAATTACATATATATTCTTTAAAAACTATAAGATATCAAGTATAAAATTTAAAGAATTTACTCCGGGTTATATACCATTGCTTTTGTTTTTATACTCAATTTTATTATTATCTAGAAATGTTTCGTTACAGAATTTAAAAGGAAACTACTATGTTACTTATGGACAATTGTTTATTATTCTATTATTTTTAGTGGTTTTACTTGTAAAAAAATACAAAAAAATAGGGTTTTATCTGTTAGTGGCTTTCCAAGTGATTGCGTTGTTAATTGATTATTCTTTTGTTATTTTTATTCCAATTTTGTTGATGTTATTTCTTGAATTACTAGATAGTGAAAAAGAAAAAAATATGTTATTTTGGTTTTTTTTGGCCAATATTGTATTTTTTGGTATTTACAGTGGAAGATGGGAAGTGTTATTTAAGACTGAAAATCTATTGTTTTCTGGAATATTTTTATGTTATTTGTTTTTGAAAAAGTATAATACAGAAAAACCTTTATTCTATTTGATAATACTATGTGAATTTTTATTTTTGTTATTTAGTTTTTCTTTTAGTATAATTATACCCATCCTTATTTTTATATATTTCAACACTTTTAAAGATAAAAAATTAGGTATTTTACTTATTTTGTTTTCAACCATCCTTATTTTATCCTTTGGACTATATTACAAAATTCCTCTTTTGGTATTGCTATTAATAACTCTTTTATCGAGTTCGTCTTTATTAAAGGAGAGTCTCTATATCTTTAATATGATATATTTGGTTCTCATTTATATTCTGATGTATTTTACAGAGAAAGTAGGTTTGAAAGATGTTAGAGTTATTGTTTCTCTTTCGTGCTATATTTATATTTTATTTAACATTATTGAATTTCTAAGATTTGGTTCTGAAAAAGAAGTTATTAGTCAATAATGCGGAGAAATCCGCATTATTTTATTTTTTTATGTATAAATTAGGTAAAAATAATTTTTTTATTATCTAATAATTGACTTTGTCCAAAATTAGTAGTATAATAAGATTGGATAGTTAAAAAAATCACAAGGAGGAGAAAGATATGAAAGTTGTAATAATTGGGTGTACACATGCAGGTACTGCTGCGGCTATAAATGCTTCGAAATTATACAAGGATGCTGAAATTACCATTTATGAGAGAAATGATACCATATCATTCCTATCTTGTGGAATTGCTTTACACGTTGGTGGGGTGGTAAAAGATCCAAGTAAACTGTTTTATTCTTCACCCGAACACCTTAAAAGTTTGGGGATAAATACAAAAATGAGACATAATGTAAAAAAAGTTGATTTTGATGAGAAAACATTGTTGGTAGAGGATTTAAAGAGTGGAGAAATTTTTGAAGATAGTTTTGATAAATTGATAATTACAACAGGCTCATGGCCAATTATTCCTAATATAGAGGGAATAGAATTGAATAACATACTCCTTTCTAAGAATTATTATCATGCACAGGAAATTATTAAAAGGTCTGAAAATGCAAAAAATGTGGTTGTTATAGGAGCAGGGTTTATAGGTGTTGAACTTGCTGAAGCAATGAAAGAAAAAGGAAAAAATGTTACTTTGATAGATATTGAAAGTAGAATTTTAAGTAAATATTTAGATGAAGAATTTACAAAGATAGCAGAAGATAAATTATTAAAAAATGGTATTAATTTGGCTTTGAATGAAAAAGTTACGAGATTTATTGGGGGAAAAAGTGTTGAAAAGGTGATAACCGATAAAGGGGAATATAACGCGGATTTGGTTATTCTCTCTGTTGGATTTAAGCCAAATACTGATTTATTTAAAAGAAAATTAGATATGCTTGAAAATGGTGCAATTATTGTTGACGAATATATGCAAACAAGCAGAGATGATGTATTTGCAGCAGGAGATTGCAGTGCTGTATTTTACAATCCTTTAAAGAAATATAAGTATATTCCACTTGCAACAAATGCAATTAGAATGGGTACAATAGCGGCATATAACCTTAACGAAAGAAGATTAAGACACCTTGGTACACAGGGTACTTCTGGAATAAAGATTTACGATTTAAATATAGCGGCGACTGGATTAACTGAATCAATGGCAAAATGTAATGAGTTAGAAGTAGATTCAGTAGTTATAACAGAAAACCACAGACCGGAATTTATGCCAAAGTTTGAAAAAGTAATGTTTAAAGTAGTATTTGGAAAAGATTCTAAAAAAATTTTAGGAGCACAAATACTTTCTAAAGCAGATTTAACACAATCTATCAATACAATGTCCGTTGTAATTCAAAATGAAATGACTATAGAAGAATTAGCATTTGTAGATTTCTTCTTCCAACCACACTTTAACAAACCATGGAACTTTTTGAATATGGTAGGTTTGGAATATTTAAATAGAATATGACCCATTCGAATGGATGGGTCATACTTTTTTATCAATATTTTGTTCTGAAGGGGTGACATAACCTAAAATTTTATTTTCTGAAATAATAGAACCTTCCGTATTGTTAAAGATTATAGATAAATTTTCTTTAATGTTTGTGTTTTGCAGTGAAAAATCAATTCTTTCTAATCCATCTTTCTTTGAGTAAAGTAAATTTAAATTGTCGACAAAGTATGAAAAAGAAATTTGTTTTCCATCTTCAGTGGTAATTTTTCCTTCTATAGTAGTTTTTGAAAAGCTCAATTGGAATTTTTCATGGTAAACCTCGATTTCAGGTTTACCAATCTTTACCATAATTTTATACCTTATTTTTGGAAGAGCTAATTTAAATTTCTTTCCTGTAAGTTTTTCAAGAAGTTCTTTTGATATAATTAACTTTATTAGATCTTTTTCTTTTATCTTTTCTTTCTTTTCATATATAAGTACGTTTGCACTCTTTTTGACTTTAATAAATGTTCGTTGATATGAAAAATCAAAGTTAAAGCTTTGAATTTTCATACTACCACCACCCGTTACATTTATCGGAAAAGTTTTTGAAAATATAAACCGTGAAAAAAATAACGAAAAGTTTATCTGGTTTTAACAATTGTTTTTTAGAAGAATGTTATAATAATTGTGAAAATATTCACAGGAGGTGAAATTATGTGGGAAAGTAAAGTAGATATTTACAACGTATTTGAATTAAGATGTAAAACCACTTGTTACTTTGGTGTAGGTGCAATAAATAAAGTGGGAGATATATTTGACACATTAAAAAATCAAGGTATTGATAATGTGATTTTTGTCACAGATAAGGTGGCATACAAAGTAACAGGTGCATGGGATGTTATAAAGCCAGAGCTTGAGAAAAGGGGAATAAAATATGTAATTTATGAAGATGTTTCCCCAAATCCAACTACAACACAGATAAATGAAGCTACAAAACTTGCGTTAGAAAATGGTGCAAAAGCAGTGATAGGAATAGGTGGGGGAAGTCCTATAGACGCTGCAAAGAGTGTTGCAGTTTTATTAGAATATACAGATAAAACGGCAGAAGAATTGTATGAAGGAAAATTTGTCCCTACAAAGGCAAAACCTATTATCGCAATAAATACCACACACGGTACTGGAACAGAAGTTGATAGATTTGCAGTAGCTTCAATTTTAGAAAAGGAATATAAACCAGCAATAGCATATGATTGTATATATCCAACATTTGCAATAGATGATCCTCAATTGATGAAGACACTTCCAAAAAATCAAACTATATTTACAGCAATTGATGCAATAAACCATGTTACAGAAGCTGCTACAACTCTTGCTGCAAGTCCATATTCTATTCTTTTAGCTAAAGAAACAATTAGGCTTATTTCAAGATATCTTCCACAAGCAGTTGCACATCCAGATGACCTAACAGCTAGATATTATTTGCTTTATGCTTCAGCTATAGCTGGGATTTCATTTGATAATGGTTTGCTCCATTTTACACATGCTCTTGAACATCCTTTGAGTGCTGTAAAACCAGATCTTGCACATGGATTAGGTCTTGCAATTCTTTTACCTGCTGTTGTAAAACAAATTTACGTTGCAAAACCAGAGGTTTTAGCAGATATATATAATCCAATTGTTCCTGGTTTAAAGGGTATTCCTGGTGAAGCAGAAAAAATTGCAGTAGGTATTGAAAAATGGCTTTTTAGCTTGGGAGTAACAGAAAAGCTTGAAAATTTGGGATTTGTAGAAAAGGATATACCTAAATTGACCAAACTTGCACTTGAGACACCATCTCTTGGTTTGCTACTAAGCATGGCCCCAATTAAAGCAGACGAAAAGGCAATTTCTTCAATATATAGAGATTCTTTGACTTATATTTCTAGATAACTTTAATATTTTTGTGGAGCCTTTTGGCTCCACTTTTTTTATTAATTGGAGTGAATTTTTAATCCATAATATCCTAAAAAGGCAGGATTCAATTCAATAGGTTTCCATGCCATATCGCCAAGCATCATATTTTCATAAGATACATATCTAACTTCACCTTCAGGACCTGTATGGTATACAAAACCATTTCCTGTGTATATCATTACATGATAGGGAAATTCAGGATCTTCAGGATGGAAATAGAATATCAAATCTCCTGGTTTAGCATATCTTTTTTCATATGATATAAAGTAAGTATTATAGTGTAAAAGGTTATATGCATCCACATAACTTACATATTTTTTTCTATTAAAAAATATATTCACACCTAACGGAGTATTGGGATAGTTGTATTTTTTTACATCTTCAAATACCGGTCCTTTGTAACCTGTTTTTTCAAACCAATCCTTATCATGTTTTTTAAGAGCTTCTTTTATGCAATAAAAGACAAAGCCTGAACAATCTTTTGTTTTAAAAGTAGGATGTTCGTTATCAACATTATCTAATGCAATCGCAACAAACCAAAGTCTAAAGTTCATAGAATCCTCAACATCTAATTTTAAATTTTCTAAAGATTTTAAGTCACTCTTTCCAATTGGAAATAATAAATTTGTGTAAATCACCATCAAAAACATCAAGAAACTTATCAACCTCATCTTTTTCATAATCTTTCAACCACCAATATATCAATCCTTCCTGATATTCTTCTTTCAGGCCGTATAATACCCAATGTAATAATTCATGTGTTAATACCTTGTAAAATACTCCTTTTTTGATTAAAACATCTCTTGGTTGCAAGATAATAATAAAATCCTTGTATATTCCACCAACGCTGTATGGCATACCAGTAGTTTTATTAAATTCATATAGATTAGTAGTTTCGTATACAGATACTGGTGTGGTTGGTAGTGTTAAACTCGCTTCATCTAGAAATTTGTACAAATCATTCCGTACTTCATATGGAATTTCAAAGTTGCATATAACTTGGTTTGGAATTTTAATACTATTTGATATTAAAGGGATAAAGTGAACCAATAGCAAAAGTATCTTCATAGTACATGTTGTATACGTACGTTGGTTTTTTATGAAAAATTCCTTCACTTGTTACCCTCCAATAATATTCTAGTTTTCCTGGATGTAAATATCTTATAAAATACACAATTTTATCTTTTTTCACATCTTTATAGCTATACCATATATCTTCATTTGAATACCACCTGTATGAAAATTTTCCTTCATAATCAGGTGTTCTTTCAACATAATTTTTTAAAACCTGGGCACATGCTGGAAGGTATTCTTCAACTACCAAATATTCACCTGTTCCGTCTATAAAAATGGAAGTTTTCAAAACATCACCTTTGTGAATTTCATAATCATAATTTTTAGTAAAATTAATTTCATAATATCCTTTCTCAAAATAATAATTATTTCCAACAAATTTAAATGGCCCTTCAATTAAAAGTTTGTTATTAACAAATAATACTGGTGTTCCATCAATTATTATTCTTGCTATTTCTTCCGGAATTTCTGAACTAAAAGTAGGAGTAGATATCTTAGACATATTTATTGGAATAAATTGCGTATTAACTGGTAAGAAAACATCCAAATATTTTCCGTCATATAACAAGTCATATTTTTTGTATAATCTATTTTTAAGATTTATGTCATTAAATTGATTTTGAGCATATATCTTTTTAGTTGATTCAACATCAACAAAACCATTTCCAGATACGCAAATTTTGTTATCTTTTGCTTCAAAAATTATGTTACTCTTATAATCATTTAATTTCTGACTTTCAATAATTGCAAGAATTGCAAAAGCTGTATCTTTAGTTGAATACCAGAAAGGCCCTTTTTTGCTATTTAAAAGATAATTTATCATTTTATCTCTTAAATCAAGATACTTGTTATACCTTGTAAGTGTCCTAACAGCAATGCTAGTAAGATGTATTGATGTGTAGAAATGGTTTGATGGGTTGCTTTTGATATATGTAATATCTTTACCTATAGTTGCTATTTCATATATTTTATCTGGATCAGTATATACATAATCAACTACGTTTCTTGCTTTAAAATCTATATTTTTTTCACCATAAAGATTCAAGATAAAAGCCGCATATCCATCGATTGGTTGATTTTTAAGGTATTCTAATCCATCCAATATAACTTTCTCTGGAACAAAAAATCCAAGTTTTTTAGTATAGTAAAGACCCTCTAAAACATATGAAGTCATAAATAAATCACTATCATCGAAAGTCCACCAACCCCAACCTCCATCTGTATGCTGGAATTTTAAAAGTCTTTGAAGACCTTTTAAAATAATGTCATCTAAGTTTGGGTATTCAATAAAAGATTTTGCAACAAGTACAGGGTAAAAAGAACTCATTGTCTGCTCAACACAACCATACGGGTAATGTATAAGTGCTTTGATTGAAGGCTCTAAAAAATCTTTTAAGTTATTTATTACTCTTATCTTTGCATCCTTATCAAAAACCTTTTTTCCAGCGATCTTTACAACTTTGCTTGTATCTTTTGAAATATAAATTGGTTTCACAGGAATTGTTAATTTTATTCCATCATATTCACTTAACATTGATGCTTCGGCTGTAATTTTTAAATCACCTTCTTTAAAGTCTTTTAATGTAAACGGAATTTTCAATTCTTTTTCTATCTTATATCTTCCACTATTAAAATCAACCATCCCATTATTTACATTTAATTTCACATCAACCTTTCCTATTTTTCCAGTATAGTTCTTTACATATATTTCACCTATAACCTTATCTCCCTCAACCAAAAATTCCGGGGCGAAAATCTTTACTTCAAAAGGTTTTGTTACAACAAAAGTTTTGATGCCTTCTGCTATATAATTCTTAGAAATTTCATAAGCTGTTACTCTCCATTTGGTAATACTATCTGGAGTTTTTAAAGAAATTTCATTTTTCATCAATGATGGATTCCAATATGCTGTCTCTGGGAAATATTCCCTTATTCGTCTTTCTTCAGATTCTTTTGTAGAAGCAAATATATGACTTTTTTTTGATTTCTCAAACTCAGATAGCCTATTAAAATAAACATATGTTTTCGAAGTGTATAATTCATATGAAGGATAATTAATTTCAGGATAGAGTTGATTTACAACTGATTTTGCGTTGGATAATAAATATATTCCTTCATCTACAACGCTTACGATTTTTAAAGATTTAGAATTTTCAAACTTTATATTTGCAATTTCTCCGGGTTTGTATTGAGTTTTATCTAGTTTAATTTTCAAGGTTTTCACTCTATCATGGTTTACATTTATTTTTACTCTGTCGTTATATTTTAACCCAAAAAACTCAATGAAATATGTTGATGAAATTTCATCAATTGGAATTGTTAATTCTATTTCGGATTTTTTAGTGATAATATTAAATTTTCTTATTTTTTCTTCCCCGGTAACCAACACTCCTATATCATCTTTTGGATCAATTGCCACTTTAATTTTTTCGCCAGGTTTCACACTGTTTTTATTTGCAACTATAATTCCGGAATTACTAACTGAAAAACTTTTATATATTACTTTGGCTTCTTTCCCAAACTTTACCTCTATCCACCAAGTATTTTTGGGTATGGCAATTTCTGCGTATCCATTTTTTACTTCAAAATAAATTTCTTTTTCATTTATGTTTACAACCCCAATGCCATTTAATGGGTCTCCAGAAATATTTGTGATTCTGAGTTTTAATGTTTCATTATCAATAGCACCTTTAATATCAACGTTGTCTGCTTTTACCATTGCGTAAATATTTTTTTCATTTTGTATTCCAGAATCATCTACAATTAACGCCTGAATTCTGTAATATCCAGCCTCTTTTGTAACGATGTTATAGGTGGCTTTGCCATTTTCGTTTGTCATTGCTTTGGTTTTGTTTATCAGATGGGAACCTTTAAATGCATAAAATAAAACTTCAGCGTTTTTTACTGGATCACCATTTAAATATCCTGCATTTAATTTTACCTGTAAGGTATCGCTTACAATAAGCTGTGTTGCATTAGCGGTAAGAGATAGTGTATATGTTGGTTTTGTGTAGTCTTGAACTAATAAATAATACCTGGAAAGAATTTCATCGTTTTCAGAGATGATTAAAGTATAATTTCCCGTTATTATTTCTTCTGTTGTTTTGTAATCAAAAACTATTCCTCCAAATGTGTCAGTTTCAAATGTATCTTTATAAACAATATTATTAAAAGGGTCTTTTAAAGATACATGTAGTTTTGTTTGATATGGAATATATTTGGTATTGTCTTTTTTTAATGCGTTGATTCTTACGTGTATAGTATCTCCAGGTTTGTATATAGGTTTATCAGTAAATACTACAGTTTTCCTTTCAGGATAATTTGACCATCCTCCGTAGTTTGAAAGTATAACTATATTGTTTTTTAAGAAGAAAACTTTATCTTTGTATTTTTCAATATTTAATGAGAATATGGGACCATTTATGGTTTTTGTGGTGTAATTGTCAAAGTAATAAAGTTTTTCCAAAAATTTTTTATTTCTTAGATCATATACTGAGAAATAGAATTGATTGCTAGTCGAAGCAATAAAAGCTTTAAGGTCTGTCACAAAAAGTATTTGTCTTGCTATGCTTTCTTTTCCATTTACAATTACATAATATATACCAGGAACATCTGGAAGCTCTAGTGAATAAAAATTTTTCTTGATGTTTTTTATAGAAAACTCTGATTGAGTTCCACCATTTGAGAAAATACCTTTTACTGCTTCCTTTGAAACATCAAAACGAAATACTTTAACGAAAAAGTTTTCGTCAGTTTCAAAGTTTACCGTTCTATTGGGATAAATTAAAACATTGGTAGAATAAAACCAAATGTATGGAAAAGATATTGCGGATACAAAAATAAGCAAAATAGCTAGTATTTTTTTCATAATTATCCCTCCAAACATTTTTGTTATTATAATTATACTACTAACTTGACATAAAAATAATTTGACGTATAATAGTTTTACATCAAAGTATATGGAGATGATAATTTGAATTCAAATGATTTTTCTCTTGCATTTTTACTTTTTTCTGAGATTGAAAAGTTAAAGTTTCAAATTTTAAGGAGTGAAATGGAGAAATACAAACTACATCCAGGTCAGATTCCCATGTTTTTTATAATAAACAAATTTCCTGGCATTACGCAAAAAGAGATAGCAGAACATATGATGGTGAATACCTCAACAGTTGCTATTATGTTAAAAAGATTAGAAAAAGCGGGATTTGTTAAAAAAGAAATAGATGAAAATGATAGAAGATATTTTCATGTATATCTTACAGATAAAGCAAAAGGTATACACGATAAGTTAATAAAAAAGGTAAAAGAATTTGAAAAAATGTGTTTTTCTGGACTTTCAGATTTAGAGATGAAAGAATTAGAAAATTTATTAAAAAAGATTGTAAATAACTTGGAGGCGATGAAAGATGAGAAAACTTTTTAAGTATCTTAAAAAGTATAGCTTTTTAATATTTTTAACTTTATTTTTTGTTACAATCCAGGCAATTTTGAATTTGTATTTACCTGATTTAATGGCTGATATTGTAGATAAAGGTGTTGCAAGAGGAAATGTTGAGTATATTTGGAGTGTCGGTTGGAAAATGCTTGGTATTACTCTACTAAATATCGCTGCAGCTGTTATTTCAACATTTTTTGCTGCAAGAATTGCAATGGGATTTGGTAAAGATTTGAGAAGTATGTTGTTTAAAAAGGTTATGAATTTTTCTTTGAATGAGGTTGATAAATACGGTGTTTCAACATTGATTAATAGAAATACGAACGATGTAACTCAAATTCAAAATGTTATGTTTATGATGCTTAGAATAGTTGCACTTGCTCCTGTAACTGCAATAGGTGGAACCATAATGGCAATTTCAAAGAGTCCTAAGTTGTCTATGATATTGCTTGTTTCTTTACCAATTATGTTTGTTGCTATGTTTTTCATAGTAAAATATACAATTCCACTTTTTAAATCTATGCAAAAAAAGCTGGATAAATTAAATAGAGTATTGCGGGAAAATTTAACGGGAGTTAGGGTTATAAGGGCATTTGCAAAGACAGAATACGAAAAGCAAAGGTTTGAAGATGCAAATGAAGATTTGACAAGAACAGCTTTAAAGGTTAATAGAGTGTTTGCACTTGTTTTTCCAATTATTTTGCTTGTTATGAATATAACCATTGTATTTTTAATATGGATTGGTGCTATACAAGTTGATAAAGGAGCATTAGAAGTGGGGAATTTAATGGCCGTAATGCAATATATTATGCAGATTATGTTTTCTTTTATTATGATCTCTGTGATTTTTATTTTTCTTCCAAGAGCAACTGCATCTGCTGAGAGAATAAGTCAAGTTTTAGATGAGGAAACTAAGATCAAAGAAATAGAAATTCCAAAAAAATTATCTAACATAGAAGAAATTGAATTTAAAGATGTTGTTTTTTATTACGAAGGTGGTAAAGAACCTGCGATTTCAAATGCAAGTTTTGATATAAAAAAGGGAGAAGTTGTTGGTATAATTGGAAGCTCAGGTTCGGGAAAAAGTACGTTGGTAAAGCTTTTGATGAGATTTTATGATGCAACAAGTGGAAAAATTTATATAAATGGATTGGATGTTAAAGAATTTTCACAAAAAACATTGAGAGAAAGAATTTCATTAACTCCTTCACGTCCAGTTATTTTTTCTGGAACAATAGAGGATAATGTGAGAATAGGTAAGAAAGATGCAACAGAAGAGGAAATAATTGAAGCATTGAAAATAGCCCAAGCCTGGGAGTTTGTATCAAAATTACCTGATGGAATTAAAACAAAGGTTTCTCAAGGTGGAACGAATTTATCAGGAGGACAAAAACAAAGGCTTGCAATTGCAAGAGCTATTGTAGGAAAAAAAGATGTTTATATATTTGATGATAGTTTTTCTGCATTGGATTTTAGAACTGATGCAAAATTAAGGAGAGCATTGAGAGAAAAACTTTTCGATGCAACAAAGATAATAGTATCATTAAGAGTGGCAACAGTTATGAATGCCGATAAAATAATAGTTTTGGAGAATGGTAAGGTGGTTGGTATAGGAACTCATAAAGAATTGATGAATACATGCACAGTTTATAAAGAAATAGTTTCTTCTCAGCTTTCAGAGGAGGAGATAGCATGAGTGAAAAAAGACCAGTACATAGGGGAGGGCCTGGAGGACCAATTAGGGGAGCAGTAGAAAGACCAAAAAATTTTAGAAAAGCGTTGAAAAGACTTCTGGGTTATTTAAAGCCATATACGGTTCCATTAATAATAGTTTTTGCAATGGCAATTACGGGTACAGTTTTTAGTATAATTGCTCCAAAGGTATTGGGAAAGGCAACTACGAAATTGTTTCAAGGGTTCTTGGCAAAAAGGCTCTTTTCAAATGCAAGAATTGATTTAGATGGAATTTTGCAAATTTTGATAAAAGTGGGGATTTTGTATGGGATTTTTGCTCTTTTTATGTATATACAGCAATATATAATGGCAGGTATTTCTCAAAAAGTAGTGAAGAAACTTAGAACTGAAATTATGGAAAAACTTTCGAAATTACCTTTAAAGTTTTACGATTCAAGAACACATGGAGAAATTTTAAGTCGTGTAACAAACGATGTTGACTTAATTAGTAATACATTGAACCAAAGTTTAACACAGCTTATAACTTCACTTGTGACTATTGTTGGAGTTATTATTATGATGCTTACAATTAGTCCGTTGTTAACACTTGTAACTTTGGTAACTCTACCAATTAGTATTTCATTAATAGTATTTATAGTGAAAAAGTCACAAAAATACTTTAAGAATCAGCAAAATTCTCTTGGAAGTGTTAACGGGCATGTTGAGGAAATGTTTAGCGGATTAATAGTTGTAAAGGGGTACAATAGAGAAGAAGATAGTATAGAAAAGTTTGAAAAATATAATGAGGAATTATTTGGAGCATCTTGGAAGGCTCAATTTATTTCTGGAATTACTATGCCAATAATGAGATTTGTGGGTAATTTAGGATATGTAATTGTGTCCATTATGGGCGGAATTATGGTTACAAAACGTGCAATTCAGCTTGGTGATGTTCAAGCGTTTATTCAATATTCTCAACAGTTTAATCAACCAATTTCTCAAGTTGCAAATATCATGAATATGATTCAATCAACGCTTGCAGCTGCTGAAAGAGTTTTTGAAATTCTAGATGAAGAAGAGGAAAAGCCTGATCCTCAGGATGCTGTTGAGTTGGAAAAAGTTGAGGGGAATATAAAATTTGAAAATGTGTATTTTAGTTATAGAGAAGATAAAAAGTTGATAGAAGATTTGAATATTGAGGTAAGAAGTGGACAAACAATTGCAATAGTTGGACCAACTGGTGCGGGAAAAACTACGTTAGTTAATCTTTTGATGAGATTTTATGAAATTCAAGGTGGTAGTATAACAATAGATGGTGTTGATATTAGAAAATTGAAGAGGAATAATTTAAGGAAGTTTTTCGGAATGGTTTTGCAGGATACTTGGCTGTTTAATGGTACTATAAGGGAGAATATAGCATATGGAAAAGAAAATGCCACAGAAGAAGAAATAATAAGAGCTGCCAAACTAGCACACGCCCATCACTTTATTATGGCACTCCCTGGTGGTTATGATGCAATGATAAATGAAGAGGCATCTAATATATCTCAGGGTGAAAAACAACTTATAACTATTGCTAGAGCTTTTGTAGCAGATCCTGATATATTGATATTAGATGAAGCAACAAGTAATGTGGATACGTTAACTGAAAAATACATACAAAGTGCAATGAAAAGGTTGATGCACAGTAGGACGAATTTTGTGATTGCTCATAGGCTTTCTACAATTAGAGATGCTGATATGATCTTGGTAATGAATGAGGGACAAATAATAGAGAAAGGCACACACAAACAATTAATGGAAAAAAATGGTTTTTATGCAGAACTTTATAAAAGTCAATTTTTAGGTGCTTACGTATAATTTATGAAACCCTTCCATTGAAAAATGGAGGGGTTTATTTTTTATTTTCAAGGTAAGGTATAAAAAACAATTCAATATTTTTTGGATTAATAACTTGTATGATATAACTTATAAAATTAGTAAGATTTCAAACCATTTTGTCTATGTTTTATTAGTAATTAAAATTTGTTGTAAATTTTAGTTATTGATTAATAACTATGATAGTTAAAAAAATGCCGAAAATTGTTATTTTTTTAGAAAAATTCACTGAGCAAATTTGTGATTTTGAGAGGTCTTCCAAACTTTGGGTACCTGTGAGGTAATTCAAACGCTGGTCTCAGGCTCACTTTGTTTATTACCGTATTACCAATTTTGTCGGTTGCATCCCAAACCCAAATTATGCCATTTTCCTTTTTTGCAAAAATAGCTACGTGATCTATTATTCCATCGTTTTCGGTATCATAAAAAATCAAATCTCCAGGTTCTAACTCAGAAAATTCTATTGGACGTGTATTGTATTTGAACAACACATCAGCACTTACATCTAGTAACAAAGTATTCTCGTATTTAAAAAGAAATATTCCAATTGCATGATAAAGTTCTATTACAAGTCCTGAGCAATCTATACCCTCTTTTGAATTTCCTCCCCATTTGTAGGGAACACCATCGTATTCCTTAACCTTTTTCAACCATGCTTGCTTTTCATGAGAAGAAACCTCCACTTGAAAAGGAGAAAGCATTAATATGAGAACAGAGAAAAGGACAATTTTCCAAAAGTCCATTTTTATGCCTCCTTAATGTAAGTATATCTACTATTGGAATTTTAACATGGATATATAAGTTTCAACTTTCAAGGTAGGGTAAAAAGTTCAAAGGGCCTCAACGAATTTCCCTCAAGGAGAGATGTTTCAATTTCTCAAAGGTAAGAAAAAACGGCGTGTTGTAACTAGTTACAGAGGATGACAATAATGTGTTTCAATTCCTCCAAGGTAAGGTAGAAACTCCAAAAATTCTTGAGGAAGAACACCACCAATATTTGTTTCAATTCCTCCAAGGTAAGGTAGAAACTCAAACGAGTGTAGAATCCGACCAGAGTCATCGTACAGTTTCAATTCCTCCAAGGTAAGGTAGAAACCGTGTATGGTGTGGGAATTCTAATTCTTTCATCCACAGTTTCAATTCCTCCAAGGTAAGGTAGAAACATTTAAACTTCTCTTGCCATCCAAAAACTTACTTAAGTTTCAATTCCTCCAAGGTAAGGTAGAAACGAAGCAAGAGCGGCAAGAGCAGTATTTGCGTTAATGTCTGTTTCAATTCCTCCAAGGTAAGGTAGAAACTTAGTACGACGTCAATCCAATACAACATTTTTTGTTAGTTTCAATTCCTCCAAGGTAAGGTAGAAACTTATTTCTATCACACTTGATAAAAGAAGAAATCCAACATGTTTCAATTCCTCCAAGGTAAGGTAGAAACATAAAATGCACGTCCACTTAGCCTCAATAAGATATAGTTTCAATTCCTCCAAGGTAAGGTAGAAACCATAGTTTTCATAAATATTATATTACAAAAAATATTTTTTTGCAACTTTTAATAATATAAATCTGTAAAGTGTAAATAAATTGAGTATGTTGTAATAAAAATTAACAAAAATTTCTGTCGATCCCTAGGGGTTTTTGTGCTATCTAAGATCGACAGAAAATATGTAAAAATGGTTTGTTAAAGTACATTTAACTATATGATATAATTCATTTGTGTAAAAGAATTTTGGGAGGTTTGGACATGAAACATAAAAATGCGTTAAAAACACTAAAGAATGCCAGAGGGCAGCTTGAGGCAGTTATGAAAATGATAGAAGAAGGAAGATATTGTATAGACATTTCAAAACAAATTCTTGCCACCATATCTCTCCTTAAAAAAGCTAATGTTGAGGTATTGAACTCACATTTAGAAACTTGTGTGAAAAGCGCTGTGTCTTCAAACAATCCGGAAGAAGTAGATGTAAAAATAAAAGAACTTGAGGAGGTTATAAAGTATTTAAACAAAATTGTTTAGACTATGGTAGAATATAATACTGGAGGGTGGTATTAGATGGAACCTGTAGTTGTTGTAAGATATTCAGAGATAGGTTTAAAAGGAAAAAACAGAGGATATTTTGAAAAAAAATTGATTGATAACATAAGAAAAATAGTTAAACCACCTGAAGTAAATAAAAGGTATGGAAGAATAATTATAAGGTTAAAAGGAATGTCTTTTGAAGAAATAAAAGAGCGTCTAAGGTATGTTTTTGGCATACATAGTTTTAGTTATGCATATGCAACTAGTCATGATTTAGATGAGATAAAAGAAGCTGTGAAAGAACTATTGACTTTGAGCTTAAAAGATGAAAAAACTTTTAAAGTTCAAACAAAGAGGTCATACAAACAATTTCCTTTGACTTCACACGAATTAAGTGCATATATTGGTGCTTTTGTGCTTGAAAAATTTAAAAATTTAAAAGTTGATGTACACAATCCTGAAATTACTGTTGGGATAGAACTTAAAGAAAAAGAGGCTTTTATTTTTGTTGGGAAAGAAAGATTGTATGGAGGATTTCCAGTAGGTGTTTCTGGAAAAGCAATTTTGCTTTTAAGTGGTGGAATTGATAGCCCAGTGGCGGGTTGGTATATGTTAAAGCGAGGATTAAAGATAGAAACTTTAAGCTTTTTGAGTCCACCGTTTACCAGTGAAAAATCTGCAAAGAAGGTATTAGATTTGGCTAGTATTTTAGCCAAATATTCACCAGAACCTATTAAGGCTAATATTGTTTCTTTTACTGAGGTACAGCAATACATTAAGAAAAATGCACCTGATAAATACTCTTTAATTTTACAAAGAAGAAGTATGATGAGAATTGCAAATAAACTTTCAAGAAAAAGGCATGCTAAAGCGCTTATCACAGGTGAAAATATTGCCCAAGTCGCAAGTCAAACTTTATCCAATTTAGCTTCCATTGAAGATGCATCAAATGTTCCTGTTTTGCGTCCTTTGATTGGATTTGAAAAGATTGACATTGTAGAGAAAGCAAAAGAGATAGGTACATATGAAATTTCCATTTTGCCGTATATAGATAGTTGTGTGGCTTTTGCGCCAAAGAATCCGGCAACAAACTCATCGGTTGAAATTTTAAGGGATTTAGAAAGTGGGTTAAAGGAATTGCACGATTTGGAAGAGAAAGCATATAGAGAAATAAAAAGTTATACATTGGGGAGGGATTTATGAAAAACTTTTTTAGGTTTTTTTACACAATTTATTTTTTAGTTGGTGCATTTATTTACATAGTTGTGTATGGTTCTATAGTTTTATTTATAGGTTTTCTTGTTGGACTTTTTAACAAGAATTTGTCAAGGAGATTTGTCATACATCAAATTGAAGTTTTTGGAAGAATGGCATTTAGGTTGTTGGGTATAAAAGTGCATGTTTTTGGTGAGAAACCAAATTTAGGTGAGAACTTTATTGTTGTTGCTAACCATCAGAGTGCTCTAGATATACCTTTGATAATTGGTTATGTTGCACCAGTGGCGTTTATTGCAAAACGAGAATTGGGAAAGGTTCCAGGTATAAATTGGTATTTAAAATATTTGGGAAGTGTGTTAATTGACAGGGGAAATGTAAGAAAAACGGCAATGGCTTTAAAGCAAGTAGTAGAAAAGTTAAAATTTGGTGTTCATTTTATAATCTTTCCTGAAGGTACAAGAAGTCATGATGGAAACGTTTTAGAGTTTAAAAAGAAAAGTTTAGAAATAGCTTTTAAATACAAAGTTAAAATCTTACCTGTTTCAATATGGGGCGTGCATAAAGTTTTGAGAAAAAAGAGTTTAATGTTAAATAGATATCCTGTTTACATAAAAATTCATGAATTGGTTGATCCTAGTCTTTTTGAAAGTGAGGAAGACTTAAGAAATCATGTGCGTAATATAATAATTGAGGGGGTTAAGATGTTGGAAAGGAGGAATTTTGATGAAAAAAGTTAAGGTTGAGTCTTTAGTTTTAGACAAGTTGAATAATTCTCCAGTGGTAATTTTGAAAGTAGAAGGAACAAAAAAAATTCTTCCTATTTGGATAGGGGCTTGCGAAGCAAGTGTTATTGCTATGATACTTGAAAACGTTTCTTTTGAAAGACCTTTGACACATGATTTGTTACTTTCAATGGTAGAAGGATTAGAATCAAAAGTAGAAAAGGTATTGATAAATAAAATTGTAGATAGTACTTACTATGCAAAAGTTATTCTTAGAGATTTAACTGTTACTGAAGAGGAGAATGAAGGATACTTTTTAGAATTTGATGCAAGGCCTTCTGATGCGATAATTCTTGCACTAAAAACGAATTCTCCAATCTACATTTCCAATGAGTTGTATAACACATACACATTGCAATATGATGGAGAAAGTATGGATAACGATAGTGAAGAATTTAGGAAGTTTATTGAAAACTTGGATATTAATGAATTTAAAAAATTTAAAAAAGGTTCGCAGGGGGATAATTAATGAATTTTTTTAAAAATCTCTTAAATAAGTTGAAAGATTTTTTGGGAAAGCTAAAAGTTGACAAATTAATAGACATTTTGAAATCTATATACAAAAGAAAGGTTCTTTTATTCCTTTCAGTAATAGTTGTTGTGATTGTTGTTTCTTTATCAATTTTATTAACTCAATTTCTGAAGAATAAATCTCAAATTGAGATTAATTCTCAACAAGAAATGACAATTGTTAAAAATTTATACATTAACATACCTAAAGGGGCATTTCCATATGAGAAATCTTTCAATTTAAATCCTCTAACCCCGGAAACAGCTCCGACATTATTTGAGAATGCTCCGTTTATCGATACGGTGTATGATGTTATTCCAAAAGACGGAAAAAAAGATTTTGCGTACATTCCACTTACGTTTAGGTATTATTTTCCGGCTGATTATTTTTATGGTATAGATTACAACAATGTAGCACTTGCGTATATTCCAGAAGATGGTTCGGCATATAGGATTTTTCCAGGAAGCTATATTGGTAAAGATGAAAAAGGATATTTTGTTGAAGCACAATCATTTCACAGTTCAAAAGTGGGAATAGTTGCTCTAAATCCAAAAAAACAAGAGTTGGGAATAAAGGTTTTGGTGGAAAAGTTGACGCCAAAACCTTCTATTTTGGTTGTACCAGGTACAGATAGAAACTTTAAAGGGTATTTTAAATCCGATGATACTCCTGATTTAAACTTTTGGTCTGTGGTTTTTTCTGATAGAACGATAATGATTTACAATTATCCTCTATACGAAGTAAGATCAAAGTTATACAAAGACATGGTAGATGATTATTTTAAACGTTCAGAATTGAAAAGCTATATTGAATTTGAGGCGGAAAGATTGGCATCAGAGTTAAAAAGATTTAAAAATTTTAAGTTTGATATAGTTGCTCAAGATATTGGTGGGTTAATAGTTGCATATTGTTTAGTATTACATCCCGAAATTAGTAATGTGAGGAATATAGCTTTTGTTTCTGTGCCGTTCAGAGGAACAAATGTGGCAAATCCTGTATATTTTGGATCACTTTTGTATGGCAAATCTTCTGATGCACTTTCCAAGATTTACAATTTAGATTCTAATGTAATTTCTTCTTTGCAAACTCATATATATACATTTATAGAAACTATAAACACATATTGGAGCGAAATTTTACCCGATTCAAAGGTGTTGGAAAAGCTTGTAGATTTATCTAAGAAAAATAATGTAAAAATGGTATCTTTTATGGGAACCAAACCTCCTTTTGGTGTTGATGTAAAAGGTAGTACGCTTGAAAAATTTTATCCTGAATTAGTGAAAGGAACAGGAGATGGTGTTGTTTCTGTAACCTCTGCCAAACTTAAAGATATGGAACTAGTTCAGATAGATGGTGATGCATATACATTTTATTCTTCTAATGATTTTGTAGAAAAGTTAAAACAACTTTTTGAATTTGGTGAAATAAAAATTCCGGAGTATAAAGATGATAATTATAGGGAATATGTTTCTAAGACCGAAAAAGAAAAGGAAGTATATTTATCAAAGCTTAGACCGTATAGATTTGATGGAGCAAAAATATCGGATTCAATAATTGTAGATTTTGAGAAAAAATTGGATTTTCCTGGAAATCAGATTGCCATCTTTAAATCAGTTATTTATACAGGTGGTCCTGATGGGCTTTATGGTAATGGAACGAAATTGTTAGAAGGGCCAATATTTAACCTTAAGAGAAGTTTTGGTGGAGTATCTTTTAGGACACCAAATGAAATATACTTTTATAGCCCTGCGATAAAGAAGAAGTATAACGTTGTTTATGTTACCGATTTTCTTGCTACCCAAGAGGGAGTATATACTGCAAATAATGCAGGAGAAATAGTTAGTTTTTGGGATCCTTCAGGAAATAAAATAATAGATTTAAAAGGGCAATATGGAAGAATAAAAGTTGTTGATAATTATCTTATTATGTTTACAAACAAACAAATTTATATTCCCAAACTTGAGTTACTTTTAAATGTTCCAGAGTTTGAAAATAAAGGTATAGATATATCTGATGTAATTATTTATAGAAATGAAGTATTAGCTGTTACAAGGAGTTATGGATTTTTATTTTACGATATAGGTTCAACCACAGGGAATTATATTGGAGAAGGATGGATTGGAAATATTTCTATTAGTAGAGTAGGGAACTACTTACTTACTGTAGGTAAGAACTTTATAACAATAATAGATATACCTGAGAGAAGGGTTTTGAGAATTATTGAAAAACTTGATACGGAAGTATTGTCAACTGAAGTAGATGATGAGTATCTTTATCTAGTAACAAAAACAGGAATTTTGAAATATAAGGTAAAAAAAGATTAGGAGTGATATGATGCTACATCTTTTTTTAGGGCATTACGTTGCAGATCATGGCTTTACACATAACAGTAAGTTAAGACATTTAAAAGGATGGGATTTTGTCCAACATATAATTTGGTCTGTCTTTGCAATTTTGGCGTTTACTTTTGATACATTACTATATACGGTACCAGTTGTTTTATTTGCCTTTATAGCTATCCATTTGTTTTTAGATTATTTACGTATAAAGGTAAAAAAGCAATTACACTATCATTTAGTTGAATTATCTGGAATAGTAACTGCATTGGTTTTTAATATATTTGTTTCAACTTACTTTAAAACATCATACTTATCAAAAGAATTCGTTTTGTACATTCTTGGTATGGCGCTGGTAACTACTGCCCTCTCGTACTTTTTTAGAAATTTTTACCCTGCAATTGAAATGTATGAAGATTTAGAAGGAATTTCTGAAAGGTTAGCATTTTTTATTTTCTACCTTGCAAATAAACCACTTTTGGCGTTTTTGGCTTTGATTTTTGGCTTTTTGTTTAGATTATGGAAGGTAAAAAAATTCGATCATGTTTGGTGGATAAGTCCTACTTTTGCCATTGTATTTAGTATATTTTGGAAAACGATAGTCTTTTAGGGGGGAGAATTTGGAAAACAAAAAAGAATTATTTATATATTTGGGTTTCTTAGTTTTAATCTTGATTTCAATTGTATTAGTTGTGAAATTAACTCAGGTGGAGGAGCCAGAAATTTCACTTTTACCACCAAAAATTGATTCAAGAAATGTGGTTTTAAAGTGGAATATCAAGTACAAAAGAGATATTACTTTTTTGTCTGAGGTTTTTTTAAACGATAAAAAGGTTTATGAAGGAATTGATCAGGAGTATAAATTATTACTTAAACCTGGAACTTATTTTTGGAAGGTAGGATTAAGATTTGGGAATGACTACCTTGAGACTTCTCAAAGTAGTTTTACTATTTTAAATGATATACCCAAGATATTAAATGCAAAGAATGTTGTTGATGGCCAAAATGTGATATTTTCTTGGAATGTAGAAGATGAAGATAAGACAAGATGTATCTTATATTTAAGTGATGGTGAAAGTGAAAAAACAATTGATGTTGAAAATAATACATATGAAATGTTACTTTCGTATGGAAATTACTTTTGGAAGGTAATTTGTGAAGATGAGTACGGTGCTAAAGCTGAGTCGAAATTGATGGAATTTAAGGTAATTCCTAAAAAAGTAAATTTCGAAATTGTAGAAGATAAAAAGGGTTATCTTGTAAGATATGAAAATCTCGATGGCGCGGAGTATTTTCTTGAGATAGATAATAGAGAAATAAAATTGCCCCCTCGGGAATATAGGTTAAAAATTATTCCAAATGTTGAGCATAAATTAAGGTTGAAGGTGGTATTTCAAACGGGAGATATCATATACAGTGATTACAAGATAATTTACAAGAAAAATAATCCTCCAAAGTTGAATGTTATTTCTCCCCAGAATAAATTAAAAGGAGTAGTTAACAGTATAGTTTTTAAATGGGAAATAGAAGATGAGGATAGAGTACTATCAACCATTTATCTTGGAACCTCACCTCAAAAACTAGTTCCTGTAGTAGAAAATTACAAAGCAACGGTGTATGAAGTTAGAAATTTAAAACCAAATTCTAAGTATTACTGGAAGATTAAGGTAAATGATGGAGTGAATTCTGTTGAAACACCTATTTATGAATTTTCAACAAGTCCTGCAATTAAGATTCTAAATGTGATTGGTTCAAAATTTGATGATTACGTTTATGGCTATGAATATATCGATGGAGAATATATATTTGGTAGAGAAGGGGAAAAATATTTTGTTTTGAAAGATGGTATAAAGTTTTATATAGACGATATGCCGGTTGATGTTAAGAAAAAAGATGGTTTAACCTTTTTGCTTTCAAATAGTAAAGACAATATAGTGCTTTATGCACTAAAAGGTGATGTTATTTTATGGAAAAAAGCGTATGGTGGAAAGTTTAAAGATCGGGCAAAGAAGCTCTTAGTTGAGAATGATGGTATATTGGTTTTTGGTGATACTTGGTCTAATGATTTTCTAGATATTTATGGTTGGTCAGATATATTTTTAATGAAGTTGGATACAAATGGAAATGTTATATGGAAAAGGAATTTTGGTGGGAGATTTTTAGACGAGGCGGTTTCAATTTCAAAGTATAAAGATGGATATGTGATTTTGGGAAATACTTTTGAAAAGAATAAAGATTTGTTAGTTATGTATGTGGATTTTTCGGGTAAATTGAAATGGGTTAAATTTTTTGGTGAAAGTGATAATGAACTTGCAAAAAAAATACTAGTGAAAAATGACAAAATTTATGTCTTATCAAACGTTTATTTTGACAAAAGAAGGAAAATTACTAATGATTTGAATGTATATGTTTTGATTTTAAATGAACGTGGTGAAAAAATAGAAGATTATATTTTGGGTGGAAGTGGTGATGATATTTGTAATGATATATTAATTGATGGAGAAAATATATATCTTTTCGGTAAAACGCTTTCTAAAGATGGAGATTTTGTCTCTTACAACAACCAAAAGGGATATGTAGACTTTTTTGTAAGTAATTTAGATAATTGGGCATTTGTAGGTGGAGGGTATGATTTTGATGAAATAAAGAGGGCTATAAAGATTGGTGATAAGATAAGGTTTGTAGGTGAAACTCGTTCGGTAAATGGACTTTTTGAAAAACATTTTGGTGGATTGGATATTTTTATAGGCGAGCTTGAGAGGTGATGTTTTTGATTAGAGAGTTTTTAAAGAGACGTATTTGGTTTTATTTTGCAGGGGTTATTACACTTATTGTAGTTGACACATTACAGCTTATAGTTCCAAAGTTTATTTCTAGAGCGGTAGATAGCTTGAATGTAGAAACACCGGATATAGGTGTTGCAAAATTAATGGCAATTGGAATAATAGGTATTGCCATTGGTATGTTTTTTACAAGGTTCTTTTGGAGATTTTTTATAATTGGTAGTGCAAGAAAATTTACTTATGAGGCAAGGAAGATTCTATACGATAAAATCTTATCTTTAGATATGTCTTTTTTTGATAAAAATAGAAGTGGAGATTTAATGGCGAATTTTACAAATGATATGAACAATATTGAAAGAATGCTAGGCCCTGGAATAGTTATGATGGTAGATGCTTCTTTTATGTCTGTTATAACGTTATTTTTCATGGCAACAAGTGTGGGTTGGAAACTTACGCTTATTGCGTTAATTCCTTTACCATTCATAATGTTGATATCACTTGTTTTTGGAAAATTTATTTACAAAAGATCTAAAAAAGTACAGGATACGTTTTCTGATTTAAGTGGATTTACCGAGGAATCAATAGATGGAATTAGAATTTTAAAGTCTTTTTCAATACTGCCAAAGTTTGAGAATTTGTTTTTAGACAGAGCGAACAGAAATTTTAGAGCAACATTATCGTTAGTTAAAGTTTGGGGTATTATGTGGCCGCTTATACATTTCATAAGTTCTCTTTCTTATTTTATTACCATAGCCTATGGAGGACCTATGGTAATAAATCAAAAAATTACCCTGGGTATGTTTTTTGCTTTTAACAACTATATTGGAATGATTGTATGGCCATTAACGGCTTTTGGTTGGGTTATTAATATTATCCAAAATGGTAGGGCTTCATATACAAGGATTTTGGAAGTTTTAAAAACACAATCAAAAGTAGTAGAACCTGATAACCCTGTTGAAATAGATGAAATAAATGATATTACAATAAAAAATTTAAATTACAAATATCCAGATTCCAACAGATATGTGTTAAAAGGTGTGAATTTAGAAATTAAAAGGGGACAGTTAGTAGGAATTGTTGGAACTGTGGGTAGTGGAAAATCAACTATTGTGAAGATAATAAGTAAGCTATATCCAGTTGAAAGAGGGTATGTGTATATAAATGGTTATGATATTAACGATATACCTTCTAAAATAGTTAGAACAAAAATTTCCTATGTACCACAAGAAACATTTTTATTTTCCACTTCCATAAAGAACAATATAGCATTTGGTTTGGATGATTTTGAAGAATGGCAGATTAAGGAATATGCTATGCTTTCTGCTGTTCATAGTGATATAGAAAGGTTTCCGAAGAGTTATGATACAGTTGTTGGAGAAAGAGGAGTAACTTTATCAGGTGGTCAAAAGCAAAGAATAACAATTGCAAGGGCATTGATAAGGAATTGTGATGTTTTTATTTTTGACGATTGTTTATCGGCGGTTGATCCTGAAACAGAGGAGAAGATAATAAGTTCTTTGAGAAAGAGTATGGAGAGTAAAACAATGATAATTATTACACATAGATTAAAAGTTTTGAAAGACGCAGATATAATTTATGTTTTTGACGATGGCCAAGTTGTAGAAAGTGGAACACACAAGCAATTAATGGAAATTGATGGGTTGTATGCAGACATGTATAAAAAACAATTAATTGAAGAGAGTTTGTGATAAAATATATATGTACAAACTTTAAAAGGAGGTGGGCTTATGAAGAATTTTAAGTTGTTTGTAGTGTTATTTGTAATTTTTGCTATTAGTCTTTTTGCAACAAAAGTTATTATTTTCCACATTAACGATACTCATGGCCATGCTTGGACATTTAGTGAATATCACAATCCAAATATAGGTGGCTTTGCAGTAATTGCATCAATTATTGATGAAGAAAGGGCGAAGAATCCCAATGTTTTGTTTTTACATGCAGGGGACATAAACACAGGTGTTCCTGAATCTGATCTTTTAAATGCATTACCAGATATTTTTGCTCTTAATAGAATGAAATTAGATGCAATGGCAGTAGGAAACCATGAATTTGATAAAACAAGAGATGTGTTGATGTATCAGATGGATATTGCAAAATTCCCATTTTTATCAGCGAATATTTACAAAGATGGTAAGCCATTCTTTAAACCTTACATTATAAAAAACGTTGGTGGGGTAAAAATTGCTATATTTGGTTTAACTACAGAAGAAACTGCTATTTTAGAACCATTGTACAGTAGAGACTTGGAGTTTAGAAATGCCATAGAAGTAGCAAAGGAAATAGTTCCGGGGTTAAGGAAAAAAGCTGATATTGTGGTTGCACTTACACATTTAGGAATGGGACAAGCCTACGAAGGAAATTATACAACTTCAGAAGAGTTGGCAAAAATGGTTGATGGAATAGATATTATAATAGATGGGCATAGTCATACAAAACTTGAAAAGGCGAAGGTTATTAATAACACAATAGTGGTTCAAGCTTGGGAATGGGGAAAAATTGTTGGGAAATTAGAACTTGATGTTGAAAATGGAAAAATAGAAAATTGGAATTGGACACCAATTCCAGTTAATTTGAAAGTATATAAGGGCAAAGATGAAGATGGTAATTCAATTTATGAGTTTGTAGGAAAAGAATATAAACCAACTGAGTATGTAAAAGTTCCACTTGATTATTTTGCAAAAATTGGTTCAGAAAAACTTGATACGATAATAGGGGAAACAAAGATCTTGTTGGATGGAGAAAGGGCACATGTAAGATCTGGCGATACAAACTTAGGGCATATAATAACCGATGCAATGCTATGGAAAACAGGAGCAGATATTGCATTTCAGAATGGTGGAGGAATAAGAGCATCTGTTGAACCTGGAAAGATAACCATAAGGAATATTTTAACTGTGTTGCCATTTGGAAATACAGTGTATGTTATGAAAATGACAGGAGAGCAAGTAATGAAAGTGTTGGAATATGCAGCAACAATTCCAGAAGGAAAAGGTGCTTGGTTACATGTTGGTGGATTAGTGTGGAAGAGTGAAGGTGGAAAAGTGACAGAAGTAATGGTGAATGGTAAGCCACTTGAGATGGATAAAGTTTACACAATTGTAACAAATAACTACATGGCAGGCGGAGGAGATGGATATTCAGTGCTTTCAGAAAATAAAGCATCAGGTTACGATACAGGCTTTGTTTTGGCAGATGTTGTAGTAGAATACATTCAAAAAGCTTTAAAAGGTATGATTGAGAATTACGATGATACACCAAGATACATAAGAAAATAGAAAATGAGAGAAAAATAAAGACACGGCCGGAAAGGCCGTGTCTTTTTATTATTCTCTTGGAAAGACTATGAACTTCAATGCTGTTCTTGATTCATTTTCAATATTTACATCGGTAAAAGCTGGAACACAAACAAGATCAATTCCACTTGGAGCAAGATAACCCCTTGCAATTGCGATAGCCTTAACTGCTTGGTTTACGGCACCAGCACCAATTGCTTGAACTTCCGCTTTCCCTTTTTCCCTGATTACACCCGCAAGAGCACCGGCAACCTTGTTTGGATTTGAACCAGATGCAACTTTTAAAACTTCCATGTTAATACCTCCTTTACAGTGATGTTATTTAAAAGTTTGCTAAATCTAAGTGGAAGACAATATGGCGCGCCCGGCAGGATTTGAACCCGCAACCCTCGGATCCGAAGTCCGACGCTCTATCCAATTGAGCTACGGGCGCATTTTACGTTAACATATGTTGTAATATAAAAAATGGGGTGGCTAGTGGGATTTGAACCCACGACCACCTGATCCACAGTCAGGCGCTCTACCAGCTGAGCTATAGCCACCACGTTTTAGAGGTATTAAATTTTGGCGCGCCCGGCGGGAGTCGAACCCACAACCCCCGGATTAGAAGTCCGGTGCTCTATCCTGTTGAGCTACGGGCGCACTAGACCATGTAGGTCTGGAGCGGGCGACGGGACTCGAACCCGCAACCCTCGGCTTGGAAGGCCGATGCTCTACCAATTGAGCTACACCCGCATGTGGTCGGGGCGACTGGACTCGAACCAGCGACCTCCTGTTCCCAAGACAGGCGCGCTAGCCAACTGCGCTACGCCCCGAATGTCAGAGACCGATATTGATTATAGCATATGTGCATTTTCATGTCAATACATACTTAATGTAAATATTTTTAGATTTTTGTTTTAATATTTTATTTTGATTGATTTTGTTGGACATCTACTTTCACAAAGCCCACAACCAAAACATTTATAGGTGTTTATTTTAACTTTTTTATCTATTTTTATTGCAAAGTATGGACATACCTTTTCACAAATTCCGCATAGCGTACATTTTTCATGGTTTACTTTTGGATAGTTTGGTGTGTATTTAACGGTTCCTACAGTTAATTCAGTATTTAATACTTCGTTAATTGAATTAAATTCATATTTTTCTAAAGTAGAAGGTAGTTGATTTAAAATTTTTTCGTATATATCTTTTCCGAAGATAAGAGCAGAAGAGAGTAATTGAACTGCGTCGGCCCCGGAAAGTAAGAATTCTATTACATCTTCTGCAGATTTTATTCCTCCAACGCCTATTATTGTAATATCTGGAAAAGCATCCCTAATTGTTTTTACTATGGAAAGGGCAATAGGTTTAATAACAGGACCGGATAACCAGACTTGTCCCTTTTCATTTCCTATTAATGTCTTTCTGTTTTTTATATCTATTTTCATTGTTGGTCCCCAGGAGTTAATGGCTACTATTCCATTTGCACCATTTTCCAAAATTGTTTTTGTAAATTCTACGGGATCTGGAATATGGGGACTTAATTTCATAAAGATGGGTTTATTTGTATTTTTTCTAATAGCTTTTACAATATTTGCTATTGTATTGTAATCTTTTCCTACATAATGTGTAGAAATTTCAAATGCATCAGCGTATTCATTAAGTTGTGGAATTAAGATTTCCATATCTTCTATTGTATATCCTACACTTACTATTAGAGGTTTTTTTAGTTCATTTTTCAATTTTGGTAGTATTTCTTTTATCCATGTTTCGGGAGGTAATTCGGACCACAGTTCTGCGTTCATAACAAAGTTATTTTCACCGTATATACATGGTCTTGGAACATTTGCCGCCTTTGTTGAAATAGTTTTAGTAACAATTGCTCCAACACCTGTTGAATCGATAAATTTTATTTTTTCGTAATCACCAACTAACGGTCCTGAGGCAGGCATTAATGGATTTTCAATTTTAATGCCTGATATTTCCGTTGAAAGGTCCATTTTATCACCTCATTATATTAGTGATTCCCATAATCTTTGTGCAATTTTTCTTGCAATACTGTATATTTCATTTACTTGAAGGTTTATTTTGTGGTTTTCCATTAGAATTTTTCCATTTACTATTCCATGTGAAGGTTTAAAATTATCTAGAATTCCATAAACAAAGTGAGAAAATGCGTTGGTCTTGTCTATGGGTGTAGGTGGTGTGTATGGTACTATCACAAAATCAGCAGCATAACCAGGTAATATCCTGCCAAGTTTTACGTTTAAATAATATTGTGCAATTTCGTAAGTGTTGGTTATAACATTTTTAAGATCATTAAGGTTAAATGCCAACGGAGAATGGCCATTTAATTTCATGGAAAATAATAGTGCTAAGAGTTCCCGTGCAAAGTTAAAACCAAGCCCATCGTTTCCAACAATTGTTTTTACATTAAATGTTTTCATCTTTTTGTAATTTGGTAACCCTACTGCATTGTTCATATTTGATGAGACATTTAATGCAACATAACAGTTGTTTTTTGATATTAATCCTAGTTCTTTTTCACTAACGTGTACACAGTGGGCTAATATAGAATTTTTTCTTAATAATCCAAATTTGTTTAAACGTTCGACAACTGTAAGTCCGTAATTTGAAACTGAATAATCGACATCGTCAATACTTTCTGCAACGTGTATATGAATTGGTCCGTTGTATTCTTCTGCTATGGTTTTAAGTGTCTTATCTGATAAACTTAAAGAAGCATGTAACCCAAAAATCCCAGCATACATTTGTGAGTTGTTTTGCAAAAATTCTAGATTTTCATCTATACATTTTCTTACTGGGAATCTATCACTTGTTTCAAAACAAAATATCCCCCTTAAACCTATATTGTCAATTAAAGCTTCTTTTAGGGTGTTTAGGCTATTTCGAATTAAAGCACCGCTTGCATGATGATCAAAAACAGTGGTAACTCCCGATTTTAAAAATTCTATACCAGCAACCAAAGCACTATAGAATATTTCGTCTTTTCCAAGTTTTGCGTCGATTTTCCACCAAAGTTGTTCTAGTATATCTTTGAAATTTTTTGGTGAAAAAGAAAGGTTAATACCACGAGCAAAGGTGGAGTAGATATGTGTATGTCCTACTACAAAACCAGGCATTACAATGGAGTTTTTTGCGTTAATTTCATAAAGCGCTCCTGGATAATTTTCCATTGCACCAACTTCAATTATTTGATTTTCAAATAGAATGTATTGATTTTCTATATAGTTTTCATAATCAAAGATGTTTGCATTAATGATAGCCTTCATCATAGCCTCCTTAAGTATTTCCCTTTAGTTTTTCTAATTAATGTGTGATCCAGTACCAATATACCACTTTTGAAAACCTTTTGAATTTTCCCTTTAACCTGCATATTTAGGTAGATGTCATAGTTTGCTTTGGAATGTGATCTTGTAATTTTTTCATATTGGTTTGGTGAGAATATTACAACATCTGCGGTCGCACCGGGTAATAGTGAACCTTTTTGCGGGAATAATCCAAAAAACTTTGCAGGATTTGTTGTAAATTTATCTATTATTTTTTCACCAAATAGTGAATACATAAGCACAAAAGAGTGTTCAACTCCTCCTATACCCATAGGTAAATCTTTTGTAGTTTTTTTGTCTTTATCTTCTTTGTTAAAAGAACAATGGTCTGTTCCAATTGAGAAGATATAATCGATATTTTTTCTTAATTTTTCCTTTTCCTCGTTACTTCTTAAAGGTGGTGTCATGGTGTAGAGAAAACCATGTTTTTCTTTATAAACATCGTTTGAAAAATAAAAATAATGTGGACAGCTTTCAAAGTATATATTTTTGTTTATTATTTCTGGAAATCTTTTTCGAGTTTCTTCAATAGAGGTTCCACAAGTTGTATGAACTATATATGAAATGCCATTTGTCATGTTAACCATTTCTAAAATTTTTGTAATTTCCGTTATTTCGGAGATAGCTGGTCTTGCATTTTCATGATCCTTTATTAGAACATTTTCAGATATCATATCATCATTTTCTGCATGAATGAGAATTGGTACTTTGTATTCGTTGGATTTTTGTAGTAGTTTATACATAATTTTATCATTCGTTCTTCTGTTACTTGATGAATATGTAGTAAAGATTTTTATGGAGCTTGTTCCAAGTTTTTTAGTTTTTTTCAAGAGCTCATCTATATTATCTTTAAAGTTTCCCAGCGTAACGTGAAAAGAGAAATCAATGTATGATTTTTTTGCAAGATTTAGCCTTTTCTCAAAGTTTTTATCAAGTTCGTTTATATGTGATATTGGATCTAAAAAATCTATTATTGTTGTAATACCACCGTATATAGCGGAAATACTTCCACTTTCGAAATCATCTACCGATGTATGTTTTCCAAAGTTTAATTCAAAATGGACGTGTGGATCTATAAAGCCAGGTAACACTAAGTTTTCGTTTGCATTGTATTCTTTCTTGCATCCTTTATATGAAGTTGTT
Organism: Thermosipho melanesiensis BI429; assembly: GCF_000016905.1. Lineage (GTDB taxonomy): Bacteria > Thermotogota > Thermotogae > Thermotogales > Fervidobacteriaceae > Thermosipho > Thermosipho melanesiensis. Next base: position 122,050 of record NC_009616.1, on the reverse strand, counting down.
ATATCATATATTTTTCCTGATTTTATATATACATTTGCATATATAAAATCTCCTAAGTATACTTTTCCATTTATTATTCCAACATCGTACACTTAAAATCTTCCTCCCATAAGTAGTGTCATTACTGCTTTGGCTGTATGTAACCTATTTTCAGCTTCATCATAGACAACGGAATGTGGGCCATCAATTACACTGTCTTCAACTTCTTTTCCGCGGTCTGCTGGAAGTGCGTGCATATAAATAGAATTTTTCTTTGTTAATTTCATAAGTTTTTCAGTACAAATCCAATTTTTGTGTTTTGCTTGTTCTGCCCTAATTTCATCTGGATTATCTGAGACGAAGAATCCACCCCAATTTTTTGGTATTACAACATCTACGTTTTTAAATGCATCTTCTATTTTATGTGATATATTTAATTTTCCACCATATTTTTCCGCATTTTTCTTTGCTTCTTTTGCTATTTCAGGCATTAGGTCAAATCCTTCAGGATATGCAAGTGTAATATCCATTCCAAATCTTGTAAATAGTAGTATTTGTGATTGGGGGACAGAGAGAGGTTTTAAGTGACTTTCTGCGTATGCCCAACTAATTCCTACTTTTAGTCCTTTAAGATTTTTTCCAAATCGTTCTTGGATAGTCATCACATCAGCAAGTACTTGGAAAGGATGATATACATCATCTTGTAGGTTCATAACAGGGGCTTTTGAATGTTTGGCAATTTCCCTAAGATATTTATTTCCTTCTTTGAATTTGCAGTATCTAATTCCAATGCCATTACCAAACCTTGATAAGATAATTCCCGTATCTTTTGCAACTTCACCGTGCGCTATTTGCATTTTATCAGGTGTTAAAAATATTCCTGTACCACCAAGTTGAGCAATTCCCGCTTGCATGCTATTTCTAGTACGTGTACTTTCGTCAAAAAATATTAAAAATAGTGTTTTGTAAAGTAAATATGGTGTGGGTTCACCATAACTAAATTTTATCTTTAGTTCACGGGCGAGGTCTAACATTATTTCAATTTCTTCATTTGTAAAATCCTGTGTTGTTAAAAAATGTCTTCCTCTAAAAAATGTAGACATACTTATTCCCCCTTTAACATTTTTACTAATGTTTTTGGAAATGTTGCGTAAAATGCTGCAGCTTTTAATAAATGCTCAATTTTAACCCTTTCATTTGGTGCGTGGGCATATTTTTCTTCACCTGGGCCGAAACCCACTGTTGGAATGTTGTATACCCCTGCGGTTACAGTGCCATTGGTTGAAAAAATCCATTTGTCTATTGTAGGAGTTGTTTCGAATAGGGTTTCATAGTTTTTTACAGCACTTTTTACAATTTCACTATCTTCTGGGAAAATCCAAGCGGGAAAGTATTTTTCAGTGAGATAAACTTTTCCAGTATATGAAGGTTTTTTGTAATATAATTCTATTATTTCTGCGTCATTTATTCCCGCCTTTTCAAATATATCAGTTATTTCTTCAAAGACAATTTTTTTAGTTTCTTTTTCGTTTATTCTCCTGTCAATATGAATTTCACATTGGTCGGGAACAGCATTTTGTGAAGGGGATTTGGAGAAAATTTGAGAAACTACTATTGTACCTTTTCCCAAAACCGAATCACTCTCAAGCTTATTATTTAATTTTTCTATTTCTGTAATTATCTTTGCCATTTTATATATTGCATTGACGCCTCTTTCTGGAGCACTTGCGTGTGCAGATATACCATTTGTTCTTATTTTAAATTCTATTCTTCCCCTATGTCCTCTGTTTATCTTTAAAGAAGTTGGTTCAGTTATTAGAACGAAATCTGGTTTAATTTTGTCTTCTTCGATAATATATCGCCAACATAATCCATCACAATCTTCCTCCATAACGGTGCCTGTTACATATAATGTGAAGTTGTCTAATAAATTTAGTTCTTTTAAAATTTTGATTCCATAAACCATAGAACACATTCCTGCTTTTTGATCTGATGCTCCCCTACCATATACATATTTTTCATCAAAATGCCCGGAAAAAGGTTCAAAATCCCAGAGGTTTTCATTTCCTATATCTACAGTATCAATATGTGCATCCATTGCAATCGTTGTCTTTCCATTTCCTATTTTTCCGATAATATTTCCTAAACCGTCTACTGTTATTTCGTTAAATCCCACTTTTTCCATTTCATCATTTATAACTTTAATTACTTCAGCTTCACTTCCAGAATAACTTTTAGTTTTTATTAATTTACTCATAAATTGTACAATGTCGTCTTTGTATTTATAAGCAAGTTTTAAAGCTTCGTGCACAAAATCACCTCCAATTGTTTTCATAATTATAAATTGTATGGCTATTAAATAAAAACGTGCGAAAAGCTTTAAAAAATTAATTTTTTTTTAGCTGATTTTTGATATTAAAAAAAAATAAGAAATGTTAAATATATTCTGTTCTTTTGCTTAGAATTTGATTTGGTTAACATAAACCTAACAAATGATTTTGAAGATGGATTTTTTTATTTTTTTAAAATAAAAGTTACAGCTTCTAAATTTAGGATAGAATATGGTGTTGTTTTAATACATTAGTTGAGAAAAATAGAGATAGTTAAAAACAAAAAATCTTTTTAATAATATTTTGTTGTCGTGGTTAGTTGACTTTAAGTATTTTCTATGCTAAATTATTAATGTAATGGGGCCGTAGCTCAGTTGGGAGAGCGCTACCTTCGCACGGTAGAGGCCGTGGGTTCAAATCCCATCGGCTCCACCAAAAAACTTCCGGAGAAAAATCCGGAAGTTTTTTTATTTTTTATGAAGAATGGTAAAATTTATAATGGAGTTTAATTTTGGAGGGGTATAATGAAGGTATTGATTTTATATGGAATAGGATTAGGTGTTGTTGATGTTAGAAGTATAAAGAAGGTAAGAGAGCAATATAAAAAAGTTTTAGTGTTCATATCAAGACCACCGTTTGGGAAAGCCAAAGAGATGTTGGAAGAATTAAAAGGTTATATTGAAATAAATGTAACATCAAATTTCTACAAAGAAGCTAGAAAGAAATTCAAAGAAATTGAAAATGCAGAATTAAGAGATTTAGGGGATTTTGGTGAAAGGGCGATGATGAGGGATCCATGTTAACAAATATTAGTTTGATTTTACTTGAAAGGGTATCATTAATATTGGTAATAACGTATATAATTTTCCAGACATATTTTATAAAAAACATTTTTGGAAGGTCATTAGTTACCAAGAATAAAATGGTAATTGGGTTTATTGGAGGATTTCTTGGAATACTTGGGACACTTTTTGGTATAAGATACAACGGTGCTATTGTGAATTATAGAGATATTGGGGTTATTTTATCGGGTATGTTGGCAGGTGTGTCTGGAGGGATTGTTGCAGCGTTTATTTCAGCAAGTTTTAGATTATTCTTAGGAGGTATTACAGCTGTTCCCTGTTTTTTGGGTACTTTAACAGCTGGAATTATAAGTGGAGTGTTATCAGAGTATTATGGTAGAAAACATTTTACGTTTTTTAGAACTATGTATTATACGATACTAATAGAAATAATTCATTTAATGTATGTGCTTTTAATGGTAAAGCCTTTTTATTTGGCTTATGATATAACTTTTAAAATATTATTTCCTATGGTTATTACCAATACTTTAGGTGTTTCCTTTTTAAACTTTATGATGTGGAATTTAGAAGAAAAACTTCAAAATGTAGAAGAAAATACTATAAGTTCGATATTTGTAATTATGGAAAGAATTTTAAATACTATAGAAATAGGTTTTAACGAAAATAGTGCAATTTTGATAGCTCAGGTTATACTTGAAAACACAGATTTTGATGCAGTAGCTTTAACGGATAAAGAATATATTTTAGCTCATGTTGGTATTGGAGATGATCATCATATTAGTGGTGAAAAGATAAAAACTCAAGCAACAAAAAAGGTAATAAATAGTGGGTATGGATTAAAAGTAGTTGGTAAAAAAGGAATAAATTGTGAGAAAGAAAATTGTCCTCTTTTTTCTGCTATTGTAATACCACTGAATAATATAAATGGTGACTTAATTGGAACTTTAAAATTGTATTATTCAAAAAGCCATAGTATGCAAAATAAGGATATTATTTTTGGAAAGAAACTTGCTCAAGTTTTGTCTTTAATAATATCTATTTCAGAAATAAACGAATCTTTAAAACTTGCTACTGAAGAAAAAATGAGAGAATTGATGTCCAACATGAGTCCACATTTTTTGTTTAATACGCTTAATGCGATAAAATACATTTCAAGAAGAGAGCCTCAAAGAGTTGATAAGTTTATAGATAATTTATCAAGTTTGCTAAGATATACACTTTATGAAAATTCCAAATTGGTATCGGTAAGAAACGAAGTAGATTTTACAAAAAACTATCTTGAGTTGATGAAATTACGTTTTGAAGATAAGTTAAATTATGAAGTGAAAGTAGCTAAAGAATTGGAAGAGTATTTGATTCCCCCTTTTATATTACAACCGCTGGTTGAAAATTCTATAAAACATGGAATGAAGGGAGGAAAGTTATTAATAAGAATTTCAATATCAAAATCTGATAAAAAGATTAAAATCTGTGTGGAAGACAATGGGAAAGGATTTAGTGAAATGAAAAAAACTGGTAAAGGGCTTTTATTAATTAAGAAAAGATTGAAGGTGTTATTTGGTGATAATTATGTATTTAATATAAAAAACAATTTTTTTGGTGGAGTGGTTGTTGAAATAAAGTTTGATTCTAAAGTTGGTGAATTAATATGATAAGGGTAGTAATAATTGATGATGAGTATTATGCCAGAGAAATGTTAAAAGATTTAATTATACAAATTACACCATTTGAACTAAAAGGATGCTTTGAAAGTGTTGAGGAATTTTTAAAAAGTAAAATAAAAAATGAGGTTGATGTTATTTTTCTTGACATTGAAATGCCAAGAATAAATGGTATTAAAGCAGCAAAATACCTTGAGCGGTATAAAGTGGTGTTTGTTACTGCTTATTCAGAGTATGCAGTAAACGCATTTGAAGTTAATGCTTTAGATTATTTAACTAAGCCTATTTCTGAGGTAAGGTTTATCGAAACAATGCGGAGAATAGAAGAAGTTTTTAGAGATAAAAAATTAGTAAAGATTTCGGTGGAAAATAACAAAGAGATAGTATTTTTGGATTTTAGTGATGTATATTTTTTTGAATATTTTGAAAAAAGGATTTTGGTAATTACTGACAAAGGAGAATTTGTATTAAAACATTTTAAAAACCTAAGCAAATTAGAAAAAGAGCTTCCATCTAATTTTATAAGAGTGCATAAATCTTACATTGTAAACATCGATTATGTTGAAAGATTTATTAAAAATTTAAACTCCCTCCAATTAAAAGGTGGCAAGATTATTCCAATTGGTAAAACACATATAAGAGATATAAGAAATGTATTAAAAATTTAAATGTATATTTGTCAAGAAAATGTTTTTTCTTTTAGCCTAAAAAAGGAACTATTTAGGCCATTTTTTAATATGTTTAACTGTTAAGTTAATATAATAACTGATAAACTTTTTTGTGTACAAACTTTAAAGGAGGGAGTTTTTATGAATTCATTAATTTTAGCAATTTTGGCCTTCTTTGGTTATTGGATAGCGTATAACACATATGGTAAGTGGATATCAAGAAAGATATTTAAGCTTAACGACAAAAACATTGTTCCATCAAAAGAATTTGAGGATGGAGTCGATTTTGTTCCAACGAAAAAACATATTTTGTTGGGGCATCATTTTACTACTATTGCTGGAACAGGTCCTATTGTTGGGCCGGCTATAGGTGTAATTTGGGGTTGGGTTCCGGCATTTATATGGGTATTTTTTGGTTCTATATTTATGGGTGCAGTTCACGATTTTACATCGTTAATTGTATCTGCACGTCATCAGGGAAAAACAATAGGTGAGCTTACAGGCGATTTAATTAATGAAAGAACTGCAAAAATATTTTTAATTTTAATACAATTTTTACTTTGGATAGTTTTAGCTGTTTTTGGATTAATTGTTGCTTTATTGTTTAATATGTATCCTGAATCGGTTTTTCCTGTATGGATGGAGATACCTATTGCAATGTGGTTAAGCTATATGGTTTATAACAAAGGAAAAAGTGATAAATTGTATTCAATCATTGCTATTATTTTGATGTATTTGACGATAGCTATAGGTGTTGTAATGCCTATAAAAGGCATATCTGTAGTTAATTGGATGTATATTTTAATGATATATGTATTCCTAGCTTCAACATTACCGGTTCATAAGTTGTTACAGCCAAGGGATTACATAAACTCACATGAGTTATTAATTGCAATGGCGTTATTAGTAATAGGAATTATAGTAGGGCATCCCAAAATTGTTGCTCCTGCATTTCAAACAGTTGCTGATGCCCCACCACTTTTCCCAATTTTGTTTATAACAATAGCATGTGGAGCTATTTCTGGGTTTCATAGTCTAGCTGCATCTGGTACAACTGTAAAACAACTTGAAAAAGAGACAGATGCACTTCCTATTGGTTATGGTGGTATGATTTTAGAAGGCGTTCTTGCAACAATAGTGATTATTGCTGTAACAGCTGGATTGGGAATGAATGGTGGAGGTGTGGAGGCATTTACATCGCATTATGCTTCTTGGGCAGCAGCAAGTGGTTTGAGTGCAAAATTATCTGCGGTTATAAATGGTTCGGCTAATTTAATGCATTCGTATGGTATACCTCTTGATTTGGCAAGAACAATAATGGCGGTATTTATTGTTTCATTTGCTGGAACCACTATGGATTCTTCAGCGAGAATTCAAAGATTTGCGTTACAAGAATTATTCTCTAATAAGAAAAAAGAAGTTGTGGTAAAACCATTAAAAAATAGATATGTTTCTACAGCAATTGTAATTTTGGCGGCATTAGCATTGGCATTATCCGCTGAAGGTGGTAGAGGTGCGTTAATATTGTGGCCTGTATTTGGAGCGTTGAATCAATTGTTAGCTGGGTTGGCTCTGCTTATTGGTACAGTTTATTTGGCTAAAAAAGGCAAACCCATTTGGATTACGGGGCTTCCTATGTTATTTATGATGATAATAACATTGTATGCAACATTGATTAACTTAAAAAAGTTTATTTTGACCCATAATGGATTGTTAATATTTGTAACTATTGTGACATTTGTTATAGCGCTTTGGATAATTATTGAAGGAATAGTTGCAATAATAAAGGCGGGAAATGAAAGAAAAGAAATAAAGACTGTTGAAGAGGAAATATAAACCAACAAACCCTTCCAGCTTTGGAAGGGTTTGTTTTTCAAGAATTTTAGATTTTTTCAATTTCATTCAATATCTTGTCTACTATTATTTGTCCTACCCTAAGTTGAGCTTCTTTTGTTGATGCTCCTATATGCGGAGTTGCGACGATGTTTGGTAGCTCAAGTAATTTTTTTCTTAGTTCGTCATTAGGCGGTTCAACTTCAAAAACGTCTAACCCAGCGGCATAAACTTTGCCAGAAACAAGAGCGTTGTACAAAGCTTCCTCGTCTACAACTCCACCACGTGCTGCGTTTACTATAATTACTCCATCCTTCATTAATTCAAATGCTTCTTTGTTTATAAGGTGTGTGGTTTCAGGAGTTTTTGGAACATGTATAGTGATAAAATCTGATTCTTTAAAAATTGTGTCTAAATCTACGAGTTTAACGTTTAAATCTGTTTCTTTTATGAAAGGATCGTATGCAAGAACATTCATATCAAATGCAAGCAATCTTTTTGCCACTTCTTTTCCGATATTTCCAAATCCAATTATACCAACTGTTCTTTTATAAAGTTCGTGTCCTTTTAATTGTTTTTTTGTCCATTCTCCTGATTTTAAATCTAATGTTCCTTTTGCTATATGTCTTGCACAGGCAATCATCAATCCAATGGCTAATTCAGCCACGGAAATTCCGTTGGCTCCCGGTGTGTTTAAGACTTTTATACCTTTTTCTTTTGCTTTTTCTACATCAACATTGTCTAATCCTGTTCCTGCTCTTGCAATGATTTTAAGTCTTTTACCAGCTTCAATAACATCTGCGGTAACCTTCGTAGCACTTCTTACAACCAATACGTCAATGTCTGACATTTCTTTTATGAGTTCATCTTTTTCAAGGTGTACATCAGTAACTGTATGACCAGATTTTTTGAGTCTTTCCATAGCGACTTTATCAAGAGGGTCATTTACGTGAATTCTCATTATTTATTGACCTCCTTGAAAAGCACTTCTTGAGCTGCTTTTATACCGGTGCCAAATTCTACTTTGTATCCAAGTTCGTTTAGTGTAAATTCTAAAGCGGATATTCCTACAATAGTATCAAAAATACTTAGGTAACCAAGAGTAGAAATTCTGAATATTTTTCCTTTTAGATGTTCTTGGCCACCTGCGATGGTTACACCGTATTTGTCTCTCATTATTTTAGTTAATTTGTTTCCGTCAATGCCTTCTGGTACTTTGACTGCGGTGGCAACGTTTCCTGGTCTTTTTGAGAATAATTCCAATCCCATTGCATTTACTGCTGCTCTTGTGGCATCTGCGAGTATTCTATGCCTTTCCCAAACATTTTCTATCCCTTCTTCTTTTATAATTTTTATTGCTTTTCTTAACATGTAAATTAGATTTACACCTGGTGTCCATGGATTATCGGGGTATTTTTTAGCATAGGCTTTAAGATTGAAATAATAACTTGAGTTATTGGATTTTTCTACCAACTTCCAAGCTTTATCGTTAAGCGCAATGAAAGCAAGACCAGGTGGTAGCATTACACCTTTTTGCGAACCACTTACTACAACGTCTATTCCCCATTCATCCATCTTTAGTGGTTCTGCAAGTAGAGCACTTACAGCATCGGTAACTAAGACAACATCAGTATTTCTAGTTACTTTTGCGATACCTTCAAGATCTATTACTGTACCTGTTGATGTTTCGCTATAGGTTGTGAAAACAGCCTTTGCATCAGGATGTTTTTCGATGGCTTCTTTAATTTGTTCTGGAGTTACCGCCTCTCCCCATTCCAACTTTATTGAAACAACGTTGATATTGAATCTTTCTGCAATTTCTCTCCATCTCTCTCCAAATTTACCAGCTTCTACAATTATAGCTTTGTCTCCGGGATTTAAAAGATTGGTTATCGCGGCTTCAAGAGCACCTGTACCGGAAGATAATAAAGTATAAACCTTATTTTCGGTTTGGAAGAGATATTTCAACTCATTTAACGTTTCTTCCAATATGCTAACAAATTGCGGGGTTCTGTGGTGAATTGTTTCACGTGCACCTTCAAGTAAAATATCAAATGGTACTGGTGTTGGTCCTGGAGCGAGTAGATAGTTCTTTTTTATCATATGTCCACCTCCTAAATTTTAAAATACTTTACATCTTAATTTTAAATTAAATGTATAAATTGTAAATACAGCTTATGGAGAGTATTTTTTAATAATTAAGAAAAAATTCAAATTTTTTGCCTTAAACTTGCTTATTTGGAGTTTTACTTATTTCTATTTATATTGTACACTTATTATAGAATTATTTCAATTTTTAAAAATTGCAAAAAATTGCATGCAAATTGTTGCAAATAATGAAAATTAAATATATTTTTGGAGGTGAAAACATGAATTATGAATTAAAATATTCAAAATTGGGTAATAATCTGAAATCCTCCTTAATAAGAGAATTACTAAAATATGCATCTGTTCCTAACGCTATTTCCTTTGGTGGTGGTGTTCCAGATCCTGAAACCTTCCCGAGACACGAGCTTTCCAAAATCGCAGCAGAAGTAATAGAAAATGAGTATAGTTATGTTCTACAATACAGCACAACAGAAGGTGACTTGGAACTTGCGAAACAGATGTTGAATCTTTTAGATAAGATTTATGGAATTAACGGACTTGATGAAACTAACATAATGTTTACTACAGGTTCGCAACAAGCATTAGAACTTGCGGGAAAGGTTTTCTTGGATGAGGAAAGTATTGCAATAGTTGAAAATCCATTTTATTTGGGTGCAGCAAGTGCTTTTAGAATGAGGTTTTCAAAATTTGTTTCAGTATCTTTGGAAGATGATGGAATGAATGTGGAAGTTCTTGAGAAAAAGTTGAAAGAGTTAGATGAAAAAGGAGAAATAAAAAAAGTAAAGTTTATTTATGTAATTCCAAATTTCCACAATCCTGCCGGTGCTACATTGTCACTTGAGAAGAGAAAAAGAATAATAGAACTTGCAGAAAAATATGATCTTTTAATAATTGAAGATGATCCATATGGTTTGCTAAGGTTTGAAGGTGAGCACTTACCATCATTATTTAAATTGGCTGGTAAAGAAAGGGTAATATTATTAAATACATTTAGTAAAATTCTTGCTCCAGGATTAAGGATTGGAGCTGTTATTGCTGATAAAGAAATAGTTAGAAAGTTTGTACTTGCAAAACAGGGAACGGATTTGTGTAGTCCCGCACTTACACAAAGAATTGCTGCGAGATACCTTGAAAGATACGATTTAATTGAACAGATTACTCCAACGATTAAGTTGTATAAATCTAAGAGAGATACAATGATAAAGGCCTTTGAAGAATACTTTTCTGATATAAAGGGAATTAAGTGGATATATCCTTCAGGAGGATTGTTTACCTGGGTAACTCTACCAGAAGGTTTTGATACTTTGGAAATGTTTGAGATTGCAAAGAAAAAATTGGTATTTTACATACCAGGACAAGCATTTACACCAGATGATAGCAAATCTCCATCGATGAGAATGTCATTTTGTTTGCCTCCACATGAAAAGATAATAGAAGGGGTAAAAAGATTGAAAGAGGTTATTCTTGAATATGGTAGGAACGAGGGGTTGATATAGTGTTAATTTTAACAATTAACCCTGGTTCTACAAGTACAAAAGTTGCCATTTTTGCCGATAATAAAAAACTTGTTCAAAGAACTTTAAGACACGATGTGGATGAACTTGAAAAATTCAACGATATTATGGAGCAAGAAGAGTTTAGGAAAAAGGCAATTTTAGATTTTATTGAATCAGAAGGGTATAAAATTGAAGATTTTTCCGCAATTGCATGTAGAGGGGGAATTCTTCCACCGCTTGAGAGTGGAACATATGTCGTAGATGAAAATATGGTTGATTATTTGAAAAACAAAACAAAGGTTAAGCATGCCTCAAATTTGGCTGCGGTAATTGGTTTTTCTCTATCTAGCGGAAGAATACCTGTATATATTACAGATCCCGTTTCTGTGGATGAGATGATAGATGAAGCAAGAATATCAGGAATACCTGAAATTGAAAGATTAAGTCTTGCTCATGCGTTGAATATAAAAGCAGTGGCGAGGGAAGTGGCAAGTCAGCTTGGAAAAAAGTACGAAGAGCTTAATATGGTTATTGCTCATCTTGGAGGAGGTATTTCAGTTACAGCTCATGAAAAGGGAAGAATGATAGATGTAAATAATGCAAATGATGAAGGACCATTTAGTCCAGAAAGAACAGGAGAACTTCCCGTAGGAGATGTTGTAAAGCTTTGCTTTTCAGGTAAGTATTCAAAAAATGAACTTAAGAAACTATTCGTTGGAAAAGGTGGATTAGTTGCTTACGTTGGAACAAATGATGTGAAAAAGATTTTAGAGGAAGGTAGTGATGAGGAAAGATTTTTTGTTGATGCAATGGTGTATCAGATTGCAAAAGAAATAGGTGGAATGTGTGCAGTTTTGAAAGGAAAAGTAGATGCGATAGTAATTACAGGTGGTATCGCAAATAATCCAAAAATTGTTGAAAAAATCAAATCATACGTGTTTAAATTTGCACCTGTTTTTTCGGTTCCTGGAGAATTTGAAATGGAAGCACTTGCAATGGGTGCATTAAGGGTTTTGAGAGGGGAAGAAAAAGCAAAGACTTGGGGTGAGAAAGATGAAAAAATTAGTTGATTTACTTGAAAAAGCAAAAAAGCTTGGTCCTAAAACAGTTGCAGTTGCTGCAAGTGAAGATGAGGTGGTTTTAAAAGCTTTAGATAGAGCGACAGATGAAGGGATTATTAACGCGATACTTGTAGGAAATGTTGAAAAAACAAAGAAAATAGCCCAGGATGTTGGTATTGAAATAGGAAAGTTTGAATTTTTGCAAGCGGATAATTATATAGAAGCTGCAGAAAAAGCAGTCCAAATGGTTTCGCAGAATAAAGCAGATTTTGTAATGAAAGGAAAAATAAAAACAGGCGATTTGATGAAAGTAGTTTTAAAGGAAGAATATGGTTTGAGAACCGGAAGAACATTATCTTTGGTTAGTATTTTTGAAGTTCCACATTATGACAAACTTCTAATAGTATCCGATGCTGGTATGACCATTGCTCCAACTTTAGAACAGAAAGTTGATATTATAAACAACACTGTTTTAGTTGCAAATAGGGTGTTGGGAATTGAAGAACCAAAGGTTGCAGTTCTTGGAGCAGTAGAAGTTGTTAATCCAAAAATGCCAGCAACTATTGAAGCTGCAATTTTATCTCAAATGAATAAACGAAAACAAATAAAAAGATGTATTGTAGATGGTCCATTTGCACTTGATAATGCGGTTTCAAAGGAGGCAGCGGAACATAAGGGTATAAAGAGTGTAGTTGCTGGTGATGCAGATATTCTTATAATGCCGGATATTGAAGCAGGTAATATTTTCTACAAAGCAATGGTGTTTTTAGCTGGTGCTAAGGTTGCTTCTGCAATTATAGGTGCAAAAGTTCCTGTGGCATTAACATCTAGGGCGGATTCTGATGAAACAAAGCTATTATCACTTGCCTTAACAGGTTTAATGGTTGGTGATAGAAATGTTTAGAATATTGGTTATAAATCCCGGTTCAACAAGTACCAAATTGGCCATTTTTGAGGGCGAAAAACAGGTTGCATCTAAAACTTTAAGGCATACTCCTGAAGAACTTTCACCGTTTAAAAAATTAATAGATCAGTATGAATTTAGAGTGGGAGTAATTGAAGAATTTTTGAAGACTTTGGGGTTTAGGTACGAAGATTTTGATGCGGTGGTTGGTAGAGGAGGACTTGTTCAACCTATACAAAGTGGTACGTATAAAGTAGATGAGTTAATGGTTAGCGAATTAAAAGAAGGTAAATATGGAGAACATGCATCGAATTTAGGTGCTGTTATAGCTTATGAAATTTCTAAGCAACATGGTATCCCTTCATTTATTGTAGATCCAGTAGTGGTGGATGAAATGGATAAGATTGCAAAAGTTTCAGGACATCCAATGTTCGAGAGAAAATCAATATTTCATGCGTTGAATCAGAAAGCCGTTGCAAGACGTGCGGCAGAAGAATTGGGAAAAGATTATGAAGAAGTGAATTTAATTGTTGTACATATGGGTGGAGGTATTTCTATAGGAGCACATAGAAATGGTAAAGTTGTTGATGTAAACAATGCACTAGATGGTGATGGTCCATTTACCCCTGAAAGGAGTGGAACATTACCACTTACACAGTTGATTGATATGTGTTATTCTGGGAAATACACCTTAGATTTTATGAAGAAAAGAATAAAAGGACAAGGTGGTTTAGTGGCTTATCTTGGAACAAATGATGCGATGAAAGTACAGGAAATGATTTCTCAAGGAGATGAAAAAACAAGATTGATATACAAAGCGATGGCTTATCAAATTGCAAAGTGGATTGGAAGAATGGCTGCAGCATTGAAAGGAGAAGTTGATGCCATAGTTTTAACGGGTGGATTGGCATATGATGAAAGGTATATGGTTAGGTGGTTAAAAGAGTATGTAGAATTTATTGCACCTGTTTTAGTTTATCCAGGCGGAGATGAAGAAAAAGCTCTTGCAATGGGAGCGTTAAGAGTTTTAAAAGGTGTTGAAATAGCAAAAGATTATAGCGAAGAGGTGCAAAAACGTGGCTAAAAATTTTGTGTTTATAGGTTTGTTTGGAAGTGGAAAAACAGAAGTTGCAATAAATTATGCCTTGAAATTGAGAGAGGAATATGAAAAGGTTGCAATTGCGGATGTGGATATAATTTCTCCATATTTTAGAACAAGGGATGTTATTGAAGAATTAGAGGTAAAAGGTGTTAAGGTAATAACCCCTCCAGGTGCTTTAAAACATGCGGATTTGCCAATAGTTACCGGTGCAGTTGCAGGATACCTGGGTAATCCCGAGTATAAGACGGTATTAGATGTTGGTGGAGAAGAAAATGGAGTGGTTGTAGTTGGATATTTGAGACCTCATTTAAAGAATACGGAAATTTGCATGGTAGTAAACACTAAAAGACCTTTTACTTCAAATGTTGATGGTATTGTCAAAACATATGAACAGTTAAGTAAAGTTGCAAAAATTAAAATTGATTATTTGGTTAATAACACGAATTTGTCTAAAGAAACCACAAAGGATGTAATTCTTCAAGGAGAAAAAATTTTGGAAGAGGCATCAAAAATATTAAATGTTCCAGTAAAATACACAGTAATTCCAAATTTTTTAGATGATTTTGAGACAAGATTTCCAAAATTTAGAATCGAAAGGTTTATGAAAATGGATTTTTAAGGAGGGTGTGAAAATGCCTAAGGTAAAAGGATATATTGAAATTGATCAGGAAAGATGTAAGGGTTGTGGATTGTGTATTAATGCCTGTCCAATGAAGGTTATTGAATTTTCAGAAGAATTTAATAGTAAAGGTTACCATCCAGCTGAAGCAAAACATTTGGAAAAATGTATTGCATGTGGTTTTTGTTATAGAATGTGTCCTGATGTATGTATAACAGTTTACAGGGAAGAGTGAGGAGGGAAAGATATGGAAAAGGTAATGGTTAAGGGTACGGAAGCAATAGGCGAAGCCGCTATTAGAGCAGGTTGTAGGCACTTTTTTGGTTATCCAATAACCCCTCAAAGTGAACTCCCGGAATATATGGCAAAGAGACTTCCAGAAGTAGGCGGAGTGTTTTTACAAACGGAAAGTGAAGTTGCAACAGTTAACATGTTGTATGGAGCAGCTTGTACAGGGAAGAGAGTTATGACTTCTACATCATCTCCAGGTTTTAGTTTAATGATGGAAGGTGTATCATATATGGCGTGTGCAAAATTGCCTGCTGTTTTTGTAAATGTAGTACGAGGTGGTCCCGGACTTGGTGATATTCAGCCAGCGCAAGGTGATTATTGGCAAGCAACAAAAGGTGGAGGTCATGGAGATTACAGATTAATTGTACTTGCACCATCTACAGTACAGGAAGCAGTTGATTTAACTGTTTTGGCATTTGATCTTTCTGATAAGTATAGAACACCTGCGTTGATATTGGCAGATGGTTTATTGGGGCAAATGATGGAGCCGGTTGTATTTCCAGAGTTTAGAGATTTATCTACATTACCTGATCACAGTGATTGGGCATTAACAGGTGCAAAGGGTAGAGAACCGCACATTGTTACTTCTTTTGACATTGATCCATACAATCTTGAAAAGATGAATTTAGAATTAGTTGAGATATATAGAAAGATAGAAGAAAATGAAGTAAGATGGGAAGAATACAGAACAGATGATGCAGAAATAGTGATTACCGCTTTTGGAACAATTGGAAGAATTGCAAAAAGTGTTGTTGACATAGCACGTGAAGAAGGATTAAAAGTGGGATTATTTAGACCTATTACCGTATGGCCATTCCCATATGAACAATTAGAAAAATTAGTTGATAGGGTAGATATGTTCTTTGATGTTGAAATGAATATGGGACAAATGCTCGAAGATGTAAAGCTTGCTGTAAAAGGTAAAAAACCAGTAAAGTTCTATTCAAGGATGGGTGGAGTAGTCCCAACACCAACTGAAATTTTAAATGCACTTAAAGAGGAAATTAGGAGGTGAGTGAAATGAGAAAGGTTTTGCATAAAATGCCAGAATCGTTAACGGGAAAGGAATTTACTTATTGCCCAGGTTGTCATCATGGAATTATTCATAGATTGATTGCAGAAGTTATTGATGAGCTTGGGATAAGAGAAAAAACTTTGGTTGTTTCCCCAATAGGTTGTTCCGTTTTTGCTTATCAGTTTTTTAACATGGATGGAACTATAGCACCTCATGGTAGAGCTCCGGCAGTTGCTACTGGTATGAAAAGAGCACGTCCAGATTTGTATGTGTTTACATATCAAGGTGATGGTGATTTAGCGGCAATTGGTACGGCCGAAATTATGCATGCGGCAAATAGAGGCGAAAAAATTACTACAATATTTGTAAATAATGCTATTTATGGTATGACAGGTGGTCAAATGGCACCAACTACATTACTTGGTATGAAATCGACTACAACTCCATACGGAAGAACAGCAGAAAATGATGGATATCCAATGCATATGTGTGAATTCTTAAAAGAAGCAAAAGGTGTTGCATATCTTGCAAGAACTAAAGTAAATACACCACAAGATGTTGAAAAAACAAAAAAAGCAATAAAAAAGGCATTTTTGGCTCAAGTGAAAGGTCTAGGGTTTGGAATGGTAGAGGTCTTATCAACATGTCCAACAAATTGGGGTATAGATCCCGTTTCCGCCGGCAAGTGGCTTGAAGAAAATATGATTCCTGAATATCCATTGGGAATTTTTGTTGATAAGGTTGGTGATGAAAAATGAGGTTTATTTTTGCAGGATTTGGTGGGCAAGGTGTAATGTTAATGGGGCAAATTCTTGCATATGCGGGAATGATAGAGGGGAAAAATGTTACATGGATGCCATCATATGGTCCTGAAATGCGAGGTGGGACGGCAAATTGTACAGTGGTTGTGGAAGACAAAGAAGTAGCATCTCCGGTAGTTGACCAAGCAGAGGTTGTAGTTGCGATGAATATTCCGTCGATGCTAAAGTTCCAAAATGTAGTTACTGAAAATGGTTATCTTTTCTTAAATGAATCAGTTATTGATAGGGAAGCTGATAGAAAAGTTGATATCAACATTAAGAAGGTCCCGTGTAATGAAATAGCAGATAAGTTAGGAAATTTAAAGGTTGCTAATATGGTCATGTTAGGTGCTGTTATTGGTGTAACAAATATTGTTTCGAAGGAAAGTTTGTTTAAAGCACTAGAGAAAAAATTAACGGGTAAAAAGGCAAATTTAATTGAGGTTAATAAAAAGGCTATTGAAGAAGGAATTGCTATTGCAAAACAGTAGGCGGATGAGATAAAGCCCTCATTATAGGACCCTTTTGGGTCCTGTCTTTTTTTTTTTTTTAAATAATGTTGAAAAATTGAAAAAAACTTTGAAATTTGCAAAAAATTGTGTATAATTATTTATAGGAGTGATTTATGTGAAAAGTATGACAGGATATGCGAAAGTTGAAAAAGTTTCCGAAAAATTTAAAGTATCTTGTGAAATAAAGACCTTAAATTCAAAAGGTTTAGATGTTTTTGTAGGGGTGCCGTATTATCTAAGTTCAAAGGAAATAAAAATAAACAGAATTATTGCAAACAGGATAAAAAGGGGAAAAGCTTATCTTAGATTAAATGTAAAATTTTTAACACCTGTGGATTTGAATATAGATTATGTAATGGCAAAATCGTATTTTGAAAGTCTTGAAAGCTTAAGGGAGCAGCTTGGGATACAAAATTTATTGAGCGTAGGTGATCTTTTAATATTTAAGGAAATTTTTAGAGGAGATTTTAGCGATGAAGTTGTAGAAGAGCTTTGGGAATTTTCTGAGAGTGTTATTTTGGATACTTTGAAAAGACTAGTAGATGAGCGTGAAAAGGAAGGACAAAAGTTATTTGTTGAATTAAATGACATGATTCAGAAAATGAAAGAGATAGTTGAAAGTATTAGTAGCTTATCATTTAAATTAAAGGGTGAAATAGCAAAGAAAATTAGAGAAAATGTCGAAGAAATATTACCTGAAAAGGTTGAGTTAGACGTAAATCAATTTGAAACTGCAGTTGCACTAATAGCTGATAAAGCGGATATAAGGGAAGAAATTGCGAGATTAAAAAGTCATTTAACTAGGTTGGAAGAATTGATAAGGTCTGATGAGCCAGTTGGAACTCTGTTGAATTTTTTGACGCAAGAGGTTCATAGAGAATTTAATACAATACTTTCAAAAAGTAGAATGTTAGAAATTACGAATTATGCTTTAGAAGGAAAATATATTAATTCTCAATTAAAAGAGCAAGTTCAAAATATTGAATAATTTGGGAGGTGTAAGTTTATGTTTGGACTTATTAATATTGGTTTTGGGAATGTTATCGCAGGTGATAGAATTGTTGCAATAGTAAATCCAGAGAGTGCGCCATTGAAAAGATTAAAGGAAGATGCTAAAGAAGAGGGAAAATTAATAGATGCAACATACGGAAGAAAAACAAGAGCAATACTTATATCAGATAGTAACCATATTATTTTAAGCGCTATTCAGCCAGAAACAATTGCACAGAGATTTATGCAATCATTTTTTGAAATTGAAGAACAATTAGAGAGAATTAGAAGAAAGGGATAATATGGAAGGCACTTTAATAGTTGTAAGTGGACCATCAGGTGTTGGAAAAACTAGTATAATAAATGCTTTATTAAACAAACTTGATAGGATTGTATTTTCAGTTTCATGTACAACTCGCCCACCGAGACCTGGTGAAATTAATGGAGTGGATTATTTTTTTATAAGTAAAGAGGAATTTAAAAAGATGCGAGAAAATGGTGAGTTTTTAGAGTGGGCTCAGGTACATGGTAATTTGTATGGTACACCAAAAAAGTTTGTGGTTGAGAATATAAAGAAAGGTAATAGGATAATATTAGATATAGATGTACAGGGTGCTCTGCAAGTTAAGAAAAATTTTTCAGATGCAGTTTTTGTTTTTGTTGCTCCTCCAAGTTATAAAGTATTAAGGGACAGACTTTTAAAAAGAGGAACAGAAAGTGAAGAAATAATGTTAAAAAGGTTTGAGAATGCAAAATGGGAAATGTCCAAGATTAAGGAGTTTGACTATTTGATAATTAATAGTGATCTTGAAAAGTCAATAATTGCAATGAAATCCATTGTAATTGCAGAATCATACAAGACAAAAAGAATATTTGATGAAGAACTAGAAGAGAAATTACTTAAAGGAGGTAAATAGTATGAATCCCGTAATTAACTATGACGAGCTTTTAAAAAAGATACCGTATAAATTTGCAATTCCCATAGCAGTGGCAAAGAGAGCGGAGAATTTAAAAGAATTTGCGCATTCATATGTGGAAACTTGGGATAATAACTATGTAAGTATAGCTTTAAAAGAGTTAAGTGAGGGATATATAAGAATCAAAAACGAAGAAATATTGAAGGTATTAATACCAAATGTAAAATAAAGATGGCTCCTAAACGGGCCATCTTTATTTTATTGGAGCTTCTTCAAGAAATTTTTGTAAAAGTAAAACTGTGTTTTTGTAGTCTTCCAAATTAATAACTATAAGTGGACTATGAATATATCTTGAAGGTATGGATATTACTGCAGATGGGATACCATAGGCACTTCTTGCATATCTTGCTGCATTTGTACCTCCAGCAGTCCTTCTTTTGTATTGGAATGGTATATTATTATCTTTTGCAGTTTTTACAAGTGATTCAAAAAGATTTTTATCAATTACATAACCAGAGTGCATAAATGTAATTGCCGGGCCTTCACCAAGATGAGTTGCCCAAAGTTCCTTATCAAGTTCTGGATTGTCACCCGCAGTTGTTGTTTCAATTGCAATAGCAAAGTCTGGTTGAATTTGTTCGGCGACTACTGCTGATCCTCTTAAACCAGTTTCTTCTTGTACACTAAATACAAAATATAGATCGTAATCAGTTTTTATGTTTTTTTCAATTAAATCAATTAGTATACTACATCCACCCCTATCGTCGAAAGCCTTTCCAGTGGCAAAATTACCTACTTCTTTGTATTTTGTCGTAAAGGCAACGTAATCACCTATTTTAACTTTTTTTTCTGCTTCTTTTTTTGAAGAAAACCCTGCATCAATGCTTAGTTGTGAAAATTCTGGAGTTTTATAAGGACTATCTTGTAAATGAATTGCTTTAAATCCAATAATTCCTACAATTTCATCGTTTATTATAACTTTTTTACCTATTACAACTCTAGGATCAACACCACCAACTGGCATAAATGATAATGTTCCATCATCATTTATTTTTGTTACCATAAATCCCACTTCATCCATGTGTGCGTCTAATACAACTTTAGCTTTTGATTTCCCTTTTTTAAACACTATTAAATTCCCCATTCTATCTATCCAATATTTATCAACCTTATCCTTGATTTTATCTAAGATAAAGTCTCTAACTTTTTGTTCGTTGCCAGAAACACCATTTATCTCAGAAAGCTCTTTTAAATACATTATTGCACCTCCAATGCCGAAATGGTAAATGTTATCAATTTTGATGTATTTTCAATATCCTGGATTGAGATTTTTTCATATGGTGTGTGCATATATTTTAAAGGTATTGATAACAGTTGTGTTTTTATACCTTTTCTTACTAATTGTACCTCATCAGTATCTGTTCCACTTCTTCTAGGAATAGGTTCAAATTGGATTTGAATATTAAATTCATTAGCCGTTTTTCTAACAATTTCGTTGAATTCCCTATTTACAACAGGACCAATTGCAACCACAGGCCCTTTATTTATTTCTACCTTTTCATATCCGGGAACATTTTCATTTCCATGTGTAACATCTACTACAAATGCATAATCAAGGTCTGAAAGGTAAGCGGCGGTTGGAGCACCTGGTCCCCCTTCCTCTTCCTGCGTTGAAAAGATAAAGTATACGTCAACTTCATGCTTTATTTTTTGAAGAAGTTCCGCTGTTTTTATTAAAGCCGCACAACTTGCCCTATTGTCAAGAGCAGGTGAAAAGATATAGCTGTTTTGTTCAAAGGCTTCTATATTGTCTAGTACCACTAAGTCTCCCACTGAAATTTCTTTCCAATCTTTGTTGATGCTAATATCTAAAAACAAATAATTGAAAGATGGCACTTTGCCCTTTTCTTCTTTCTTTTGTAAATGGGGGGCTAAAAATCCAAAGATACCTTCAAAGACCTTGTTATCTTTTGAAATTATCTTTGCTCGCTGACCAATTACCACTTTTGGATCCCAACCACCAATTTCAGCTACATAGGCGAATCCTTTTTTATCTATCTTTGTGATTACGAACCCCAATTGGTCTACATGAGCAAAAAGTCCTACTTTTCCTTTTCCATTTCCTTTCTTTACGCAGATTAGACTACCTAATTTTGTTTTAAAAGTTTCATCTGAAAAATTTTTCATTATTTTTTCAATTTCATCTACCACGTTTGTTTCATACCCGGATGGTCCTGCAATTGAAGTAAGCCTTAAAATTAATTCTTTTGTTTCCACTTTATCCCTCCTTTGCTTTTTCTAACATGATTTTATCACAATTTTAAAGAATTTGGTATATACTTATAAAAGAAAGGGGGAGAGATATGAGAAAACCTAAGATAGTTGAATTTGAATTAACTACGGCGTGTAATTACTCTTGTAAGCATTGTTATTGTAATGCAGGTAAGAAATCGAAAATAGAACTTACCCTAGAGCAAGTAAAGCATGTGCTTGATGAGCTAAGAAATGGAGAAGTAGAATTGGTAGATCTGGTTGGCGGAGAACCTTTATTGAGACAAGATATTTTTGATATTATTAAGTATGGAGTGCATGTAGGGTTAGGAGTTATGTTGAATACCAACGCATCACTTGCAAGTAAGGATGTGGTAAATAAGTTAAAAGGGATCTATCCGGAACTGAAGGTTGGAATTTCATTTGATGGAAGTTTTCCAGAGATACACGAATTTGTACGTGGTAAAGGAACATTTGAGAAAACGTACAATGGTTTTTTAAATTTTTTAGAAGCAGGTTTTGAGGTAACTATTTTACATGTTATTAACAAAAAAAATTACCTTTACTTTGAAGACATGATAAAGTTTGCCAAAAAACATAACGTTTCTTTATATGTAGATAGGTTTGTACCCGTAGGAAGAGGAAAATTATACAAGGATATATTAATTCCTACAAAAAAGGAAGTAGAATATGTAAGAAGTTTGATAGATAAGTACAAAGATACTGTAAATTTTTATGTTGAAGAGAATATTTTTAGTGGTATGTGTACAGCGGGTAGGACTCATGCATCGGTTTTGGTAGATGGAACAGTAGTTCCTTGTGGGCATTTTAGATATGATAAAGAATATTACATGGGAAACTTAAATGAAAAATCATTTAAAGAGATATGGGAAAGTTTCAACCCAGATGTTTTATTGAATAGTTGTAAAAATTGTGAATTTTTTGAGAATTGTTTTGGTGGATGTAGAGCATTTGCAAAGAAATTAAATTTGAAACACGATCCAATATTTTGTAGGGTGATGGATAATGATAAAAAAGGATAAACAATTTAGAAAATTTCAAATGTATGGTTTTTTGAAAAATCTGAGATTTTTTGAACCATTTCTTATCTTAGGGTTTTTATCTTCAGGATTAGATTATTTGCAAATTGGAATATTATATTCCATAAAGAGTATTGCAACAAACATTTTGGAAATTCCGACGGGAGTTTTTGCTGATTTATATGGAAGAAAAAAATCTATGATTTTTTCTATGATTTCGTATATAATATCCTTTAGTATTTTTTACTTTTGTAATTCTTTTTATTTGTTTATGTTGGCTATGATATTTTTTTCGTTTGGAGAGGCATTTAGAACAGGAACTCATAAAGCAATGATTTTTCAGTATTTAAAACTCAATAACATGGAAAGCTTAAAAGTTCAGTACTATGGTGCAACAAGATCTGCATCACAACTTGGTTCTGCATTAAATTCTTTATTATCAGCTTTGATAGTTTTTTTTAGTGGGAATTATAAACTTATTTTCTTGATGGCAATAATTCCATATGTATTGAATCTTATAAATCTTTCCACGTATCCAGATGAGTTAGATGGTAATATAAAAAAAACAAAAAAGGATACATTAAAAGATTTTTTAGGTGCAATTTCAAATTGGAAAACTTTTAAGTTACTTTTAAATGCCACGAGTTATTCTTCTGTTTTTAAAAGTATAAAAGATTATTTGCAACCGATTATTGAATCATTTGCGTTAGCTATTCCTGTATTTTTAGGATTAAATAGTAAAAAAAGAACAGCAATATTAGTTGGTATTATTTATTTTGTACTTTATCTTTTAACTTCTATTGCTTCTAGAAATTCTTGGAAATTTAAGAAAAAATTAAATTTAACGTTATTTTTTGGAGCTATTGTAATTATGTTAATAGGTATTACATACTATTTTAATTTCTACTATATTTCAATAATTCTATTTGTTTTTGTTTATTTAATTGAAAATATTAGAAGACCCATTGTTGTTTCTTATATTAGCGAAAAATCTGAGGCACTTGCGTCGGTTTTATCTGTTGAATCACAGATTACCACTTTGCTAACGGCATTTTTTTCATTTTTAATGGGATTGGTAAGTAAAAAATATGGAATAGGAATGGGAATATTTGTTATTGGGTTAATTTTATTTGTATTTTCACAAATTTTTTGGTTAAAAGAAAAAGATTTATTAATTAAAGAGAAAGTGTCCATTTTAAAAAAATAGAGAAATATTAATTGCTAGTTAATTATGTTTTTTATTAATAGAGATATTTCATATGATGAATTAAAACTATTCATTGATAGTATTAAAAGAAAAGTCAAAAGGAAAAAAATTAATTTATAAAAGTTGATGAAATTTTAAATTCAAAAGGCTATGTTTCTAAATCTAAATATATAAATTTTGGTAAATTTTTTTGAAATAATTCATGTAATTTTTTTATCAATTCAAATTCTTTGAAACCTTAAAAAGGGATATTAATTAGATAAAAAACTAGTTTCGGTTAATGCCGAAACTATTTTATTTGAAATTAGTTATTTGTAATTTTTGTTTTTAGGTGTATAATTAAATAGTACTTTTTACTTTGTGAGGTGGTATTATGGGTATAAAAAAAGGCGATAAGGTTTTAGTGCATTATGTAGGAAAGTTTGAAAATGGTGAAATTTTTGACAGTTCTGAAGGAAAAGAACCTTTGGAGTTTGTAGTAGGAGAAGGTCAAATAATTTTGGGTTTTGAGGAACAAATCTTGGGTATGGAAGTTGGAGAGAAGAAGACTATTAATGTACCATATGATAAAGCATATGGTGAATACAGGGAAGATTTAATTTTTCCAGTGGACAAAACACAATTGCCTGAAAATGTAGAAGTTGGTCAATTGTTCGAAGTACATCAACCAGACGGTGGAGCGTTTATTGTTAAAGTTTCCGAGATTCTAGAGGATAAGGTAATGTTAGATGCTAATCATCCCCTTGCAGGGAAAAATTTAATTTTTGATGTTGAGATAGTATCTATATCGTGAAAAATCTAGAAAAATATACCTTAGGGGAAGAGATTGCAAATGCCGTAACTCACGGTGTAGGAGCTTTAGCAGCGCTATTTGGTTTAATTTGGTTGATAATTTACTCATCGTTTGGTACACCTTTAAAGATAGTTTCCTTTACAATTTATGGCTGTTCTTTATTTTTTTTATATTTAATCTCAACACTATACCATAGTATGTGTAATCAAAAAGCAAAGTATATTTTTGAGATAATGGATCATTCTGCAATATTTCTGTTAATTGCGGGAACATATACTCCATTTTTATTGATGGTTATAAAAGGAAGCTTAGGTTGGACATTGTTTGCGGTAGTGTGGGTACTTGCAATATTTGGGATGGTATTTAAAGTATTTTTTGTAAGAGATTTTATGGTAGTTTCAACTTTAATTTATATTCTTATGGGGTGGATGATTGTGTTTTTTATAAAAAAATTGATAATGAATTTTAACTCTTTTGGTATTACTCTTTTAGTTATAGGTGGTGTTTTGTATACATTGGGAAGTATATTTTATATGTACAGAAAAATAAAATATCATCATATGATTTGGCATTTATTTGTTATTGCAGGGAGTGTGTTTCACTATTTGGCAATCTTGCAGATATAGAGAATATAAACAATGAAGCGGGCGAAAAGCCCGCTTTTTTTTTTTTTTTTTTAGCAGAAAGTAAATTTAAATTGACATTTGCTGTTAAATTATGTAAACTATTAGTGAGGTGATAATATGAAAGAAAGGCTAAAGAAAATTCTAGGTATTTTATCTGAATCAAAAGGTCCTGTAAAAGGAAAAGAATTATCAGAATTATTGGGAGTAAGTAGACAGGTAATTGTCCAAGATATATCGGTCTTAAAGACAAAAGGGTACAAGATTTATTCAACTAGAGATGGATATGTTTTAGAAAGGAGAAAAGATAGGGTAAGAAAGATGGTAGCGGTAAAGCATGGTGAAGAAGAAATATACGATGAGCTTTTTAGGATTGTAAGTGCAGGTGGAAAGGTTATTGATGTTATTGTTGAACATCCTATATATGGTGAAATTACTGGTAGATTGGATATTGAAACTTTGGATGATATTGCAAAATTCATGGCTTTGATGCAAAGTTCGAATGCGACTCCACTTTTAAGGTTATCAGGGGGAGTACATATTCATACAATTGAAACCCCAAACAAGGAGACAATGAAAAAAGTATTGGAGGCTATTAGTAAATATCTATTGGGGGTGAAATAATGAAAATAGACCAGGTTGTTGATATTGTGATTCCCAAAGAAAAACAAAGGCGTATTTTGATTTTTGCTTCATTTATTTGGATGGTTGGAGCTGCTGGAGTAATGATTATGCCGTTTGTGCTTCCAGACCTTATTTCTGAATGGCAGCTGTCAAAAATATCTGCGAGTTCGCTCGTAAGTTCAACGTTTTTGGGTATGCTTTTTGGTGCGTTGTTTTCAGGGGTGATATTAGATTACTTTGGAAGAAAAAGTGGTATGGTATTTTATTTGTTGATTTCTATAGTATTTACCGTATTTTTTGGATTTTCAAAATCTTATTCTATAGCGTATTTTCTAAGGTTTGTATCAGGATTTGGATATGGTGGATTGTTACCTTCTGTCAACACTTATCTTTCTGAGTTTACTTCTATAAAGCTTAGAGGTAGATATTTAGTGTACCTTGAAACAAGTTGGGCTATTGGGAGTATATTAATGGCTTTATTTGCGGTAACTTTGGGTGAAAAATTTGGATGGAGATCAAACTTTTATATCTTTCTTTTGGGGCTTTTTATTTTAATATCACTGCTAAAAAATGGTGAAACACCAAAGTATATTTTCGAAAAAAATGGAAAAGAAGCTTTGGAAAAACAATTTGGGAAAATTTCTCAGGAGATTGAAAGCGTTGAAAAGGTTAAAGTGACATACAGCGCAATGTTTAAAAAGAAATATTTAAAACAAACAATCTTAGTTATGATTTCTTGGTTTGTAGTAAGTTTTGTGTATTACGCTTTATTTTCTTGGGCTCCGAAAATTTTTGTAAATAACCTTTCAATAAGTATAACTAAAGCAAAATGGTATACTTTTTACGTGTATTTGGCGCAACTTCCCGGTTATCTTTCTGTTGCATATTTAATTGAAAAATGGGGTAGAAAAAGAACCTTATCAGTATACTTTGTCGGAATGGGGCTTTCCTCCTTTTTACTATTTGCAACAATGGGTAATATATCATTTTTGTTTGTAATATTGGTTTTGTCTTTCTTTACTTTAGGAGTCTGGGGATTGGTGTATGCGTACACTCCAGAATTATTTCCCACTTCATTTAGAGGTACCGCAAATGGTATTGCTGGAGTAATGGCTAGAGTTGCAGGTATACTTGCGCCGTATTTTACTGGTTACTTCATTGATAAATCAGTTGTTATGGTACTTTCATATACGGCAATAATTTCAATTGTTACAGGTGTTTTAGTGTTGATTTTGGGTGTTGAAACAAAAGATAGGCCAATAGATTAGCAGGGGCTTCCCTGCTTTTTTGTTGACGTTTACTTTTTTTTGTGCTATACTATTATCAGACATAGCATAAGAGTGATAAATCCTCTGATAAAGAGGTGATTGTATGAAAAACTTAACGGGAAGACAAAAAAAAATTCTCTATTGTTTGGTGAGGGAATACGTGAAATCAGGAATACCTGTAAGTTCGAGTAAAATATTGGAAAGTACAAATTTAGATTGGAGTGGTGCAACGGTAAGGAATGATATGAGAAAATTGGGGTATTTAGGATATGTATTTCAGCCCCATACTTCAGCTGGAAGAATACCGACTGACAAAGGTTTGAGGTTTTACGTAAATGAAATTTTGAAAATGAGAAGTGAGACGAAAAAAGTTGGTTCATCGATAGATGTAAAGACAGATTTTCCAATAGGTGATCTTGATAAGATTATTCAAGGAGCTGCAAAGCTGCTTTCTAATACTTTAAAGGCTTTTGTTATTGTGGAAAAACCAAATCCCATGTATTTGAGAATAAGGAGAATAGTTCTAACTCCCGTTACAAAAACGTTTTCAATAGTTAATATTATTACAGAGCTTGGTCTTACTTCTGTACTTCCTATACAACATTCTGAAGTTTCAAATTTTGAAGATGTCGAACAATTTTTAAATAAAAGCCTGGATGGTATTTTGTTGAGTGAATTTAAGTTGAAATTAAAAGAAGTGGTAGAAAAGTTTTCATGGGTTGGAGGAAGGTTGAAAGAATTTATAGAGCTTTCAGAAAAAATAGCATCGGAGAAGTATGAAGAATATGTTGTAGAAGGAGTTTTCAACCTTGTAAATGCAAAAAGGTTCAATGAAGAAAAGTTGAGAGAGATAGTGAAAATATCTACAAATTCAGATTTTTATCCGAGAATTTTTTCACTGGGTGAGGGAATTTATATTGGAAAAGAGCATAATATAAGAAATTTTGAGCAGTATTCTGTTTTGATTATGCCATATTTTGTTTTTGAAAGAGAAGTAGGAAGAATAGCAGTAATATTTGATAAATTTAGTGATTATTCTAGAGTGTTTGATAGTGTGGAATATGTTGTAAACAGATTGACAGAGTATTTTACCATTGTAGCAAGAAATGTTGAATAAACGGAGGTGAATGTTATGGAAAAGGAAAGGAAAATCAACAATAATAATACTGAAAAAATAAAAAAAGAAGAAACAAAAAAGGATGAAAGGGATGTAATAAAGGAACAAAAGGAAAGAATTGTGGAACTGGAAAAGCAACTTGTAGAGATTGAAAATTATGCTCGTATGTTAAAGGCTCAATTTGAAAATTATAAAAAAGATGTGGTAAAAGGAAAAGAACAAATTGTAGTTTCAACCGTAGGTAAAATTTTGGAAAGTTTTTTACCAATTTTGGATGATTTCAAAAGATCGTTTAGAAACGCCACGGAAGAGGAAAAAGAAATGCATTTTTACAAAGCTATTGAAATTGTGTACAAAAACTTTGTGAAGATACTTAATAATTTCGGACTTGAGGAAGTAAAAGTTGGAGCAAAATTTGATCCTTTTGAACATGAGGCAGTTGAAAGAATAGAAGATGAAGAAAAAGAGGAATATTCTATAGTAGAAGTGGTAGAGGATGGGTATAAGTTTAAAGGTAGGATTTTAAAACCTGCAAAAGTTAAGGTCTCGGTAAAGCCTAGGAGGTGATTTTGTGGCAAAAAAAGATTATTATGAAATCCTTGGTGTTTCAAGAAATGCCACACAAGAGGAAATTCGACAAGCGTATAAGAAGCTTATAAAAAAATGGCATCCCGACAGAAATTATGAAAATAAAAAGCTTGCAGAAGAAAAATTTAAAGAAATTCAAGAAGCATATGAAGTATTATCTGATCCTGAGAAAAGGGCGATGTACGATAAATTTGGGTATGTAGGTGATGTTCCACCAAATGCCGGCGGAGGATTTAGAGGATTTGGAGGTTTTGAAGATATATTTAAAGATTTTGGGGATTTTATTAACAACGATATTTTTAATATATTTTTTGGTGATCAAAGGACCTCTTCAAGAAAAAGAACAAAAACTCCCAGAAAAGGAGAGGATATAAATATCTCCGTTGATGTGTCTTTTGAAGAATTATTTACTGGGGTAAAAATTCCACTTGAATATGATAGATACGAAGTTTGTGAGCATTGTCATGGGGAGGGCGTAGAACCTGGAAGTGGATGGGTAACTTGTCCGAAATGTCATGGTACAGGAACAGTTAGAGAAGAGAGAAGGACATTTTTAGGTGTAATTGTAAACCAATATACATGTAATCAATGTGGTGGGACTGGTAAAATTCCTGGAGAGAGTTGTCGTGTATGTGGGGGTACTGGTAGAATAAGAAAAAGACATAGAATAGAAGTGAATATACCAGCAGGTGTGGAGAATGGTACTATTTTGAGAATTCAAGGTGGAGGTCATGCAGGATATTATGGTGGAGGATATGGAGATTTGTATGTACATGTTAGGGTAGTAGGATACACAAGTTTTGAAAGAAAAGGCAATAACTTGATAAAAGATTTAAAGATAGATTATGTTGATGCAATTTTGGGAACAAAGGTTAAAATAAAGATGCCAGATGGTAAAATAAAAGAGGTAAAGATTCCATCCGGTGTACAACATGGACAAGAAATATATGTATATGGTGAGGGGATACCTGATATGAGAACTGGAAGAAGGGGAGATTTGATTTTAAGGATTAATGTTGGGATTCCTACTAAAGTTTCAAGAACTGAGAA
Source organism: Thermosipho melanesiensis BI429 (assembly GCF_000016905.1). Taxonomy (GTDB): domain Bacteria; phylum Thermotogota; class Thermotogae; order Thermotogales; family Fervidobacteriaceae; genus Thermosipho; species Thermosipho melanesiensis. The sequence continues at coordinate 92,379 of NC_009616.1, read as the reverse complement.
AAAATTATTAAAAGAAATAGCGAAACTGAGGGGAAAGGATGTTAGAGAAGATTGAAAATTTTTTATATGAGTTTTTTAAGAAATATAATTTTTCTGGTGCGGTTTTAGGAGTAAGTGGTGGAGTTGATTCGGCTGTTGTTTTGGGGCTTTTAGTTAGAGTATTGGATAAAGAAAAAATCAAGTGTTTTATTTTACCGGAACGAGATTCCCCAAAAAAGGCTATTAATGATGCAAAGTTGGTTTGCAGGCATTTTAATGTTGATTATGAAGTAAAGAATGTTACAAAGATAATTAGGGTATTTGGGGTGTATAGATATTATCCTCCTGCATTTTTTGTACCGTTTAAGATAAAAGAAAGTTTTGCAAAAAAAAGATGGAATAGGTATAAAGATAACTCATTTGAGTATGATGTTTTAGGAGTTGACGATGAAGAGTTTTTAAAAGGTATAAGTTATTATAGAATAAAACATAGAGTTAGAATGGTTTATCTTTACAAAGAAGCGGAAAAGAGAAACTTTGCGGTAGTGGGTACAACTAACAAAACGGAGTTTTTGACGGGACTTTATGTGAAGTGGGGGGATGATTCAACTGATGTTGAACCACTTTTACATCTCTACAAAACTCAAGTTTTTGAACTTGCAAAAGTATTAAGTATCCCAGAAAAAATCTTGAATAAGCCTGCCTCGCCTGATTTAATCCCTGGCTTAAATGATGAAGATATTTTTGGTTTAGATTACCCAACATTAGATAGAATTTTGAAAAAACTAGAAGAAAATATTCCTATTGATGATGAAGATCCCAATACTGTGGAAAAAGTTAGGAAGTTGTACAATCTGGGAAAAATAAGAAATCAAATTAGAAATATATCTATTGAGTGATATTATGAAAGAATTAGCAAGAAAAATTATAAATGAAACTTTGAAACATTTAAGACCCGAAAGGTTAGTTTTAGAGAAATTGAAGAATTTTAATTTAAAAGAAGTTTATGTTCTTTCGATAGGAAAAGCAGCATGGAGAATGGCATATGCTGTTTCAAATGTTTTAGATGTAAGATATGGAATAGTTATAACAAAGTATGGGCATTCATTTGGAAGAATAGATAATTTTGATATTTTCGAGGCTGGACATCCTATTCCTGACGAAAATTCCATTAAATACACCAAGATTGCATTGGACTATTTTTCAAAGTTAAAGAAGAATGACATACTTTTGTTATTAATCTCTGGAGGAGGGTCTTCGTTATTTGAGTATTTAGAAGATGGGGTAACCCTTGAGTTTTTGAAAAGTATTACAAGTGAGTTATTGAAAAAGGGTGCAAGCATTGATGAGATAAATATACTCAGAAAGAGACTTTCAAAGGTAAAAGGTGGAAAACTTACCAGATTAATTCAAGCCAAAATAATAGCTTTAGTACTTTCAGACGTGTTGGGAGATAAATTGGAATATATAGCTTCCGGACCAGTGTATCCTGATTACACTACGTTTAATCAGGTGAAAAGGATAGTGAAAAAATACAAATTAAAATTGGGCGAAAATATATGGAATGTTTTGAAAAAGAGTGTAAAACTTGAAAAAAATGTACCACACTATATAGTTGGTAATATTGATTTAGCTTGTAAAAAACTTAAAATGGTAGCTGAAAAGTATGGATTTAATACTTTTTTGTTGACTACGAGGCTAAATTGTGAGGCAAGAGATGCAGGAAAATTTGTTGCGAGTATTGTTAAGGGAATTAATTCATTTCCTAAACCGTATTGTGTAGTATTTGGTGGTGAAACGGTAGTTAAAGTAAAAGGAAACGGGATGGGCGGAAGAAATCAAGAACTATCATTTGCAGCGGCATTAGAAATAGAAGGGATAGAAAATGTAGTAATTGCTTCGGTAGGGACAGATGGCACAGATGGTCCAACAGATGCGGCAGGTGGAATTGTCGATGGAAATACAGTTAAAATTCTTAGGGAAAGGGGTTATTCACCAGAGGAGTTTTTAATTAATAACGATACGTATAATGGATTGAAGGAAGCAGAAAGTTTATTGATAACAGGACCAACGGGGACAAATTTAAATGATATAGGATTTGTTTTAGTGAGGTGATGAGCATGAAAGCGCTTGTGTTAACTAAGATTACAGATTATTTTAAAAAGAGAATAGAAGAGTTTAAGCAAATTGATTGGTATACAGATATTGAATTGCTAGATGAGGTAGATATAGTTGTAGGTGGTTTTTTGACAGAAGAACAAGTAAAAAAAGCAAAAAAGTTAAAGGCAATTTTTGTTCCTTGGACGGGGGCGGACAAATTACCATGGAAAATTTTAAAAGAAAGAAATATTGTAGTTTCCAATTCACATGGGAATGGAAAGATGGTTGCGGAGAGGGCTGTGGCTTTATCTTTGGCACTTATGGGAAGAGTGGTTGAATATCATAATGATCTTGAAAAGGGAATTTGGCATGGATTTGCAGTTGGATTTAAGGAAGAAGATTATTGGTTTTCTTTGCAAAATAAAAAAGTTGCTATATTGGGTACAGGAGTTATCGGAAAAAATATAGCGAAGTTGTTGAAAGGGTTTAGTTGTTATATTGTAGGGTTTAGAAATAAATTAGAACAGATAGGAGAGTTTGATAAAATAACAAATAAATTGGATGAAGCAGTTAAAGAGGCGCAAGTTGTGTATTTGGCATTACCTCTAACCAATAAAACAAAGTATATTATTAATAGAGAACTTCTTTTCAATATGGATGGAAAATTTTTAATAAATGTAGGACGTGGAGAATTAATAGATGAAAGTGCTTTATATGAAGTTCTTGAAAAGGAAATCTTAAAAGGGTTTGCCTCAGATGTTTGGTATAATTATCCTTCAAAAGAAAGGGAAATCATCTTGCCTTTCAACTATCCCATACATAAATTTAAAAACGTTGTTTTGTCACCTCATGTCGGTGGGTATACAATAGAGGGACAAAATGGAAGGATAGATGAATTGTTTAAAAATATTAAGTCTTTTTTAGAGACAGGAAAACCATTAACTATGGTTGATCCTGAGTTAATGTATTAGAGGGGGGGATAACGTGAATATATCTGTAATAGGTGCGGGGAATGGAGGTCTTGCCCTAGCTGGTTTTTTGACGTTAAGAGGTTTTAAAGTTACTTTATACAATAGGAGTATTAAAAGAATTTCATCATTTATGAAGTCAAAAATAATAAGGTTAGAAGGCGAGATAAATGCAACTGTGAAGATTTTTAATGTAACTAATGATATAAAAGAAGCATTAGAGGATGCCAAATTGGTTATGATTGTAGTTCCCGCTTTTGCACATGCAGATATAGCAGAAAAAATTTATCCATATGTTGAAGATGATCAAATTTTTATATTAAATCCAGGGCGTACTTTTGGTGCTTTGGAATTTTACAGAAAGTTAAGGGAAAAGAGTGAAAAAATAATTATAGCAGAAACCCAAACGTTTTTGTTTGCTTCAAGAACGTCAAATCCTGGAGTTTCGCATATCTTTAGGATAAAAAATGCCGTTCCTGTTTCCGCGCTTCCTTCGAAACACAATCCAATTTTAAGAGAAATTTTAGAGGATGTAATCCCTGAATTTCAGGTTATAGATTCTATACTTTATACAAGTTTTAACAACATTGGTGCGGTATTTCACCCTGCAACATTGATTTTAAATGCAGGACGAGTAGAAAGTACTTTTGGAAAATTCGAATTTTATCTTGAAGGTATTACACCATCAGTTGCAAGAGTATTGGAAAAAATAGATTATGAGAGATGTGCAATTGCAAGAACATTAGGAATACAACCACTTACCGCAAAAGATTGGTTAAATTATGCATACGATGTTTTGGGTGGAAATTTGTATGAAGTTATCCATAACAATTCAGGCTATCAGGGAATAATCGCTCCGCCAAGTTTGCAGAATAGGTATATACTCGAAGATGTACCTATGAGTTTGGTACCAATGTCTGAAATTGCGAGAAAGTTTGGTATAAAGACTCCGGCCATTGATTCGATTATATATCTTTCTTCGATTATGATGGGCAGGGATTTTTACAGAGAAGGACGAACGCTGAAAAGGCTTGGTATAGAAAATTTGGACTTGCAGGAATTTATTAGATTTATACACGAAGGGGGTGTAATATGAGAAAGATACTAGGTGCATCCATTGGAAGTTGTGTACATATAGCTGGACTTTTGAATTTTTTGAAATTAGGTGAAAGAGAAGGGTACAAAACAATTTACTTAGGTGGAGCAGTTTCAATTGATAAATTAATTGGTGCAATAATTGAGACCGATCCCGATATTGTAGCTATTAGTTATAGATTAGATCCAAAGGCATTGAAAAATTTATTAGATGATTTATTTGAAAAGGTTAAAAGAAATAAATTAGATAAAAAGATATATGTATTTGGCGGTACTGTAGAAACAGGAGCTGTTGCAAGAAAAATACCACTTTTTAAAAAGATATTTGATGGAACCCAAGAAATAGATGAAATTGTTATGTGGCTTAGAAATGAAAATTTAAGGAGAGAAAACGAGAATGTTCCACCTCAATTTTTACCTGACAGAATTGCCTACAAAAAACCATACCCACTATTTAGACATCATATAGGGCTTGCAACCTTAGAAGAAACAGAGAAACACGTAAAAATACTTGCGGAATCTGGACTTTTGGATATAATTTCTCTTGCGCCAGATCAAAATTGCCAACAATATTTTTTTGAACCAGAAAAAATGGATGAAAAACAAGATGGTGCAGGTGGTGTTCCAATAAGGAGCATAGGAGATTTTAAAAGGTTGTATAATGCCACAAGAAGGGGGAATTACCCGTTGGTAAGAAGCTATAGTGGAACAAGAGAGCTTGTTGCCTTTTCAAAGATTTTGAAAGAAACAATTAACAATGCATGGGCTGCAATTCCACTTACATGGTATTCAGAACTTGATAGAAGGTCTGATAGAAACTTACTAGAGGCAATAAGGGAGAATCAGGAAGCGATAAAATGGAATGCGGAAAATAACGTCCCTGTTGAAATAAATGAGGCTCATCAATGGTCTTTAAGATATGCGCATGATGCTGTGGAAGTAGCCACTTTTTATCTTGCAGCGTATAATGCAAAGAAACTGGGGGTTAAGCATTATGTTGCACAGTATATGCTTTCTACTCCGCCGGGACTTTCTCCAAGGTATGACCTTGCAAAACAGTTAGCAAAAAGACGCCTAATAAAGGAACTTGAAGATGAAAATTTTAGAGCGTATACAATGATCAGGACTGGTCTTTTATCATTTCCTGCCGATGAGTATTCGGCTATGGGTCAGTTGGTGGGGACCATGTTTTATGGCATGTACCTTGAACCAGATATAGTCCACGTTGTTTCCTATTCAGAGGCTATTAGAAGAGCAACGAGCAAAGAGATTATTGAAAGTGTAAAAATGGTAAAAAAAGCGGTAAACACGACTTTGGATGGATTACCAATAATCTCTGATGAAAAACGTGTTGAAGAACTAATAAAAGAAGCTATGGTAATTATTGAGGCAATAAAGGAATTGGGGAAAGGATATAAAGACCCGTTGATTGAACCAGAGGTAATATATAATGCCGTTAGACTTGGGATTTTAGATGCACCGGGATTGAAGGGTATGTCAGTAGCTAAAGGAAGGTTTGAGACAAAAGTAATTGATGGAGCATGCTATGCCATAGATGATAACGGTAAAATACTCCCTGAGGAAAAAAGGATAAATTTGCTTAGAAGGGAGGAGATGTTATGAAAATAGCCGTAGTTTGCGATAAAAATATAAACAATGAAGAGAAAAAAATGATAAATGCTATAAAAGATGCAATTTCCAAAAAATACAAATGTGAAATTGTTAGATTTGATGAGGATTTTTTGAGAAAAATAAATAAATATGATTTTGTTTTTAATCTTTCTAACAAAGGGGGAAAGGAAGTAAAACAAGTCCATGTTCCATCCGTGTTAGATTTTCTAGGTATTCCATATACTTCTTCAAATACATTTACACATGCCATTTGTCTTGATAAAATCACAACGAAAATAATAATGAAGCAATATAATATTCCAACACCGGATTTTTATGTGGTTGACGTAGGTGAAATACCAAATTATATAGATGGTAAGTACATAGTAAAACCACCACGTGAGGGAAGTGCAAAGGGTATTACAAAAGATTCAATAGTGGATAATTTAGAAGATTTAAAAAAACAGGTGAAAAAAATACATGATGAATTTTCTCAGCCGGCACTTGTTGAAAAATTCATAGATGGTCGGGAGTTTAGTGTAGGGGTAATAGGAAATAAAAAGCCTGAAGTATTACCTATACTTGAAATAGATTTTTCGTCGTTACCAAAAGAACTTGAACGATTTTATTCATATAGAGTAAAACACTATTATGGAGAACAAACAAGGTATATTTGTCCGGCTAATTTAGATGTTGATCTTGAGAAAAAAATAAAATATTATGCACAAAAACTTTTTAGGGTGCTGAATTTAAGAGATTATGCTAGAATGGATTTAAGAATAAAAGGCGGTGAAATATACTTTTTAGAAGTTAATTCTATGCCACAACTTGTTCCTGTTTATTCTGATATTACAAAAATGGCGAAAGCGGCTGGTTGTGATTATGATAAATTGGTTTTAAAGATTTTGGAAATTTCTATGGAAAGGTGGGGTTTGTTATGAAGAGTTATACAGAATACTTATGGTTTAACACTAAGAAAAGAAAAGAACTTGTAAGGATAACGGATACAATTGAAAATATTGTGAAAAAGAGTGGAATAAAAGAGGGGTTTTGTCTTGTGTCAGCTATGCATATTACTGCAGGGATAATTGTCAATGATGATGAATCTGGTCTACACAAGGATATATGGGAATGGTTAGAAAAACTTGCACCAGTTGCAGAATACAATCACCATTGGACTGGAGAAGATAATGGGGATGCACACTTAAAAAGAATTTTAACGCATCATCAGGTGGTGTTACCTGTAACAAACGGCCGTTTGGATCTAGGACCTTGGGAGCAAATATTTTATGCAGAGTATGACGGTCAGAGAAGAAAAAGAGTAGTCGTTAAAGTAATTGGTGAATAATATGGAGTTAATGAAATTTTACAGAACGGTCCTTGAATCAATTATTGAAGGAGTAATAATAGTTGATAAAGATGCGAAAATTTTATATATAAACAAAAGAGCGATGCATATATTGAAATTAAAAGAAGGATTTATTGGGAAGCATGTAGCAGATGTAATTCCTAATACTAGATTGCACATTGTAGTACAAACAGGAGTACCAGAAGTTGATGAGGTACAAAATGTTGGAGAAAATATAATAATAACCTCTAGGATGCCGCTTACAGATGAATGTGGAAATATTTTAGGAGCTGTTGCCGTATTTAGGGATATAACAAGTATGAGAAAACTTGCAGAAGAGATTACCAATCTACACCAGATAGAAGCAAGATTAAAGGCAATTATTGATTCAACATATGATGCTATTTCTGTTGCCGATGAAAATGGATATATTGTTTTGGTGAATAAGGCATATACAAAGATAACAGGACTTAAGCCAGAAGAGGTAATTGGAAAACCTGCAACTGTTGATATAGCTGAAGGAGAAAGTATACATATGAAAGTCGCAAGGACTAAAAAGCCTATTTTTAACGCTAGGTTAAAAGTAGGGCCATTAAAAAGGGAAGTAATAGTTAATGCTATGCCTTTAATCGTAAGAGGAAAATTTAGTGGAAGTGTTGCGGTTGTTCATGATGTTTCAGAGATACTTGAATTAACCAGGGAGTTAAATGAAGTAAAAAGATATATTAGGCAACTAAAAGCACAATATACCTTTGATGATATTATTGGAAAAAGTGAAAAGCTTTTAATAGCAAAAGAGCAAGCAAAAAAGGTAGCTAAAACGCCTGCAACTGTTTTTCTTAGAGGGGAAAGTGGAACTGGAAAGGAGCTTTTTGCACATGCAATCCATAATGAAAGTAATAGAAAAAATAATCCTTTCGTTACAGTTAATTGTGCTGCCATTCCTGAAAATATGTTAGAAATAGAGTTATTTGGATATACAAAAGATACATTTGGACAGAAAGGTTTGATTGAAGAGGCAGAAGGTGGCACTTTATTTTTAGATGAAATTGGTAAGATGCCTATCTCGGTTCAAGCAAAGATATTACGGTTTATTGAAAATAGAGAGTTTTTGCCTATAGGTTCTAATAGAGTAAAAAAAGTTAATGTTAGAATAATTGCTTCTACAAATATGAATATAGAAGAACTTATTAGAAAAGAACAATTTCTGATAGATCTTTATTATAGATTAAATGTATTTCCCATATATATTCCGCCTTTGAGGGAAAGAAAAGAAGATATAGAGGAACTTGCAAAATTTCTTGCAAAAAAGATTGGAAGACAATACGGAAGAAATGTTGTAGATATTACGGATAATGCAGTTGAATATTTGAAAAAATATGATTGGCCTGGGAATATAAGAGAATTAGAAAATATCATTGGAAGGGCAATAATTAATATGGATATTGGTGAGACGATACTTGATAAAAGACATATTCCTCTTTTATTTTTGGAGAATAATTCTATTTTGAAAAAAGAGGGATCTTTAAGGTCAATGGTAGAAGATTTTGAAAGGAAGATGATTGAATCTTCTTTGAAAGAAAATAATGGAGACAGAACATTAACTGCAAAAAAATTGAAGATTAGTTTGAGGACATTGTATTACAAAATGGAAAGATATGGATTGTTGAAAAAGGGGGAGAGATATGAAGCTTGATCTTTTAATTGAAGGTGGATTGATAAGTATTCCAAATAGGGCAAAGGCGACCTTTTGTTCAGTTGCTTTGCTTGAGGAAAAAGATAGGAAAATATTGATTGAACCGGGAGATTATGTTACACATTCCATTTTAGAGGAAAAATTGAAAGAGAGAAATCTTACAACAGACGATATTACAGACATTGTATTGACACATTTTCATCTTGATCATGCTTACAATTCTATTTTCTTTAAAAATGCAACGGTACATTTGCACGAAAATTTTTTAAAGAAAAACTACGAAAAATTTGGAATGATTGTGGGAAAACAGTATAAGATGATTTTAGATTCGTGGAATAGTTTCCAAACGTTTAAAGACGGGGATATTTTATTTGATAAAATAAATGTATACCACACACCATGGCATGCAAAAGAACATTGTTCATTTGTTGTTGAAACGGAAAATTTTGGAAGAGTGTTTTTTCCAGGTGATATTGTTATGACTAGAGTGGAGTTTTATGATATAATGAGAATGTTGAGAGATGATGAATGTGCGAGATTTGTTAGGAAATTTGTTTCTAAAACCGATTATTTAGTTTTTACTCACGATAGTGGTATTTCTTTGGATAAATGGAGGTGAAAATTATGAAAGTTGCTCTTATTTCTTATGAAGTGTACCCTTTTGCAAAAGTGGGGGGACTTGCCGATGTGGTTGGAGCACTTCCTAAGTATTTAGAAAAAGCTTCTGTAAAACCAATTGTAATAATGCCTAAACATAAAGTTGTAGAAAAAAATGCGAGAAATTTAGATAAAGTAATGGAAAAGATTAGTATTCCATACCTAAAGACCGATGAGACCTTTGATATTTACAAAACCATTGTGCCTAAAACAAATGTTCCTATATATTTTGTAGCAAATGAATATTATTTTTCGGCAGAAAATGTATATGAAGGACCAGATCTAGCTGAACAGGCTATATATTTTTCTGCTGCAGTACTTGAAACTTTAAAAGTGTTAGATTTGCAAATGGATGTTTTACATGTTAATGATTGGCAAACAAGTTTAATACCAGTTTATTTAAAAACGCTTTACAAGGAAGATGAGTTTTATGCAAAAACGGTTACACTTTTGACGATTCACAACTTGGGTTATCAAGGTATTTTTGACAGCAAATATATGGAATTTTCGGGCTTGCCGAATTATTTGTACAATATAGATGGAATAGAATTTTATGGGAAAATTAATTTTTTGAAAGGTGGTATTCTTTACTCGGATATTATAAATACAGTAAGTCCAACTTATGCAAATGAGATTCAAACTAAGGAATATGGAGAAAAGCTTGATGGTGTATTAAGACTTAGAAGTGCAGATTTATACGGTGTTTTGAATGGAATAGACTATGATGAATACAATCCAGAAACTGATAAGAGGATTTTTGTAAACTATTCTTTGGATAACATAGATAAAAAGTATGAGAATAAGGTGAGGTTACAAAAAGAGTTAGGATTACCTGAAGATAGACGTATACCTATGATTGGTATGATAACAAGACTTGTTGATCAAAAGGGATTGGATATTTTATCTGAAGTTCTTAGATATATAGTGAATTATGATATTCAATTTGTAATTTTAGGCACAGGTGATGAAAAGTACGAAGAGATGTTTAAAAAAGCTCAACAGGAATTTCCAAAGAATGTTTCTGCTAATGTGAAATTTGATATAAATCTTGCACAAAAGATTTATGCGGCAAGTGATATGTTCTTGATGCCTTCAAGATATGAACCTTGTGGGTTAGGACAAATGTACAGCTTAAGGTATGGAACGATACCTATTGTAAGGTATACAGGTGGACTTGCGGATACTGTTTTGGAATACGATGAAAATAAGATGACGGGAAATGGCTTTGGGTTTGTTGAGTATGATTCATCAAAATTACTCAAAGCTGTAGCAAGGGCTTTGGATTTTTACAAAAATAAAAAAGTTCATTGGAAAAAACTTATTGATAATGCAATGAAAACCGATCTTTCATGGGAAAGATCTGCAAAAGAATATGTTAAATTATATAACAAAGCAATGAGTAAAAGAATTTAAAGGAGGAATTTTTATGCCTGAATACAGGAAGGATCCTGTGGTAAGAAGATGGGTTATAATTGCAACAGAACGTGCAAAAAGACCACATGATTTTTCAGTTCCAAAGGAAGAAAAGCAAGGGGGATTTTGCCCATTTGATTATGGTAATGAACATACAACACCTCCTGAAGTTTTGGCTTTTAGACCGGAAGATACTGAACCTAATTCCCCTGGTTGGTGGGTAAGAGTTGTTCCAAATAAATTTCCTGCTGTTGATCCAAATATAGAAATCCAAAAGTATGGTCATGGTATGTACGATGCAATGGCGGGTTTTGGGTACCATGAAGTTATTGTGGAAACACCTGATCACAACAGTACCTTTGCACTGTATGATGATAAACAGGCAAAAGAGGTTGTTTGGGCTTATGTGAAAAGGTACAAAGAGATAGAAAAGGATGAGAGAATAAAGTATGTTTTGATATTCAGGAATCACGGTGCCTTAGGTGGGGCATCACTTCCGCATCCTCATAGTCAGATTATAGCCATACCAAGTATTCCAAAGAGAGTTTTAGAGGAAATGAATGGAGCAAAAGATTATTATGATTACAAAGAAAGATGTGTTTTTTGTGACATGATTTCACAAGAAAAGATTGAAAACAGAAGAATTATTGAAGAAAATGAACACTTTATTGCTTTTGCACCATATGCTTCTAGATTTCAATTTGAGACTTGGATAATTCCAAAAGAACACTCGCATAATTTTGGATTGATTTCTGAGGAACAAGTTGAAACATTTGCCAAGATTTTGAGGAATAGTCTTTATAGAATTTACAAGGTTTTAGACAATCCACCGTATAATTTTGTTATTCATACTTCTCCAACTTACGAAGAAGGAAAAATTTATTATCACTGGCATGTCGAAATTATGCCAAGATTAACAAGGGTTGCGGGCTTTGAATGGGGATCTGGATTTTACATAAATCCTGTTCCACCAGAAGATGCAGCTAAATATTTGAAAACTGTTGAAATATAAATCCTCCCATACGGGAGGATTTATATTTTTAGCCTTTTTATCAAATTATATTCTTCAAGCGCTTCATAGTACATACCAGCTTCCTCGTATAATTGAGCAAGTTTTAAGTGTTTTTCTTCATTCATAGGGTCTTTTTCTACGATTTTTTTGTATGTTTTTGCTGCCAGAGTTTTTAAACCAAAGGAGTAGAATATGTAGAATCTTATAATTCTAAATGAAAAAATCAAAATTAATAAAATAAATAACAGAATAATTAAGATATTATTTGAATGTTTTACTTGATTTTCTTTATCTTTTTGTGGAGTTAGCAGGGGAGTGGTAGCTTTGGGTGAATATTTTTCTGCAAGTGATATTAATCTATTTTTTTTAATTGTGAGGTTGTTTATCTCAGATTTTAACAGATTTATATTTTCCACATTGCTATTCTCCAAATTGTTTAATATTTGTACGTATTTTTCTAGGTCTTGAATGTATTTTGATGTGTAAGTGCCACCTATTTTTTTTGAAAAATCAACAATACGTTTTAATATGGGATATTGTTTTTCGGAAAATTCATTTATGTTTTGGACAATATAATTTAAGATATTAAAACCTAATTCTTTTGAAAAAGGTTTTTCTTTGAAAAGTGTAATTACATTAAATGTTAACATAGTAGGGTATTTTAAAAAGAAATTGGTTAAAGAAATTGCTGCCTTTTTTACATCGATTCGTGGGGTTATTATTTTTAGAAATATTATGTCTTCTAAGAATGTTTCGTATGCTGGATGTTCTATAGTATTTTTTAGCATTTTATATATTTGAGGAAAGAAGATATCAATAAGGTTTAAAACGTAAGTGCTTGGGTTTGTTTCTTTTACATAGTTTCTTAAACCATTAATGTCTTCTCTAATGAAGAATGATAATTCGTTTTTATTTTTTAGTTCTATCTTTAATTTTATTTTTTTACCAAGGGATTCGATAGATGTATCAGTTGGATTTTCAAGCACATATTCAAGAAACTTTTCCCAAGCTAATTCTGGATTTTCTTTTGAAATATTTATTATTTCATTTTTTGAGATGGAAAAGACAAATAAACTAACTATTGTTATTATTAGTATGATTAGTTTTTTCATAATCCCCCCTAATTCCATAAGGTTCTATTTCAATGTTTTCTAACGGTTCAACATGAATAACAACATCGTATATTTTGTTATTAGTTATATTTATTAACTTTTCCTTTATACACTTTGTTAGCTCATGTGATTCTTTTACTGTCATATTGGGCTCTACTTCGATATCCATATCAATATCATAGTTGATTCCAATCTTTCTAACTCTTATTTTGTGAGGATTTTTAATTTTTCCACAATCTTTACATACCTTTAATATTGCATCGTATATCCATTCATCTTCAGGATGTATACCATCTAAAAGTAAATGTGCATTTTCACTAAATATTTCAAATGCTACCTTTATAATTATAACAGACATTAATATTCCAACCAAAGGGTCCATCCATGCTAGCCCGGTTTTGTTTAAAAAAACACCTAAGAACACTATAGTTGACAACATTATATCATTTCTCATATTGAGGGCTTCTGCAACTAAAGAGGATCTATTATATTTTTTTCCAATTCTGTATTCGACTATAAAGAGTATTGTTTTAAAAAGAACAGATATTAGGGTTACAAATAAAGGTAAAAAACCTGGAATTAGTATGTATTCTTTTTTGACTAGTTTCAGAAAGCTTTCGATTAGTAGTGATATACCTGCATAAAAAACGATAAAAGATATAATTTTTGCTCCAATGTTTTCAGCTTTTGTATGGCCGTATGGGTGTAATTTGTCAGGCGGTTTTGAAGAATATCTCGTTGCAAGAAAAACAATGATTGAAGTTATTATATCAGTAGAGCTATCTATACCATCTGCAAGTACAGCCATACTGTTAAACAATATACCAGTGATTATCTTTATAACAGCAAGGAATGTATTTGTAACTACTGCAAAGGTTGTGACTTTTTTTAATGTCTTTTCCATACTATACCTCTTTCATTGAAATATTTAATACTTCTTTCATCAGTTTCAAAGAAAAGTTATGCATTTTTTCATCATATGAGTTTGTAGCATTCGTATACAGATTCACTGTAATGTCTCTGTTTCTTAATTCTTCCGCTGTAAAGAGCACGCAGATGTTTGAGACTAATCCGCACAAATCAACTTCTTTTATATTTAGCTTTTTTAATATTTCATCTAAGTTTGTGTTAAAAAAGGCAGAGTATCTTGTTTTTTTTATGTAATAAACTTTATTATAATCTTTTAATACATCAAATATTTCAGAAATAATTTGAGCACCATCTGTGTTTTTTACACAGTGTTTTGGCCAGATATTAAATTCTATATCATCTTCCTCATGCCAATCTTGTGTGAGGATAATTGGAAGTTTTTTTGATTTTGCATTTTTTATTAATGAAAGTATCGGTGGAATTATTTTTTCTGCTCCATCAAAATATAATGTTCCACCATTTTTGGCAAAGTCATTTTGCATATCGATTATTATTAATGCCTTCATTTTAACACCTCACAAGTTTCTTTTAAACCCTTCACCAAGCACATATCTTGATTCATTTACTATTACAAAGGCGTTTGGATCCACTTTTTTGATGAAATGAATAAGCTCACTAAGTTCACGCCTTCTAATTGAAACAAAGATGATATCCCTGTCTTTTTTTGTGTATCCTCCCTTTCCCTTTAGGTAAGTAAGACCTCTTCCCATATTTTTAATTATAAATTCTTCAATGGGTTTGTTGTTCTCCGTGATAATAGTTACTGTAATTGCGAGTTCTAAACCTTTTAGTACAAAATCAATTGTGATACCATTGATTATTATAGCAAGAATTGAGTACATTCCTATCTTTGGATCAAAAGCAACTCCTGCTAAAAATCCGATGAAAAAGTCTATTACAAGTAGTGTTGTGCCCATTGGTGTTGCAAAAAATTTATTAAATATTTTTGCCAAAATATCAGTTCCACCTGTGGATGAGTTTTGGGAAAAAGTAATTGCCATACCAATTGCAGTTAAAATATCACCGAAGAATACAGCAAGTATTAAATCATTTCCATTGTAAGTTGGAATTTTAACTACCCTATCGAAAAAATCAATAAAAAAGTTTAGTAAAAATGTACAATAAATTGTTTTGTAACTAAAGTCGAAGCCAATAATTAAAAATGCTATAAAAAACAAAATGGCGTTTAAAATATACATCCATATTCCTACGGGAATTGGTATAACTGAGTGTAAAACTATGGCAAGTCCAGATGCACCACCTGCAGCAATATTATTTGGTATTAGAAATATTACAAGTCCTAAAGCAGTTAAAATTACCCCTATTGTTGAAAGGATATATTCTTGTATTATCTCTTTTAAAGGCATGTTTTTAGCCATTTTTCTACCTCCCTTTATTTATAATATTTTTATTATATCCCCATACAAAGGTCCAGCAGTTGTTTTTTTCACTTTTACTAATACTTTCTTTCCTATTAGTGATTTATCACCTTCAAATGCTATAATTTTATTTCTAATATCTCTACCATAATAAAGACCTGATTTTGCCTTTGTTTCAACTATTATTTCTACAGTTTTGTTTAAATAATTTTCATTTAGTTGTTTGTTTATTTCTTTTTGAAGGTTTAAAATGTATGCCATTCGTTTTGTTTTAATTATCCTTGGAACGTTATCTTCAAAATATTTCCACGCAATAGTTCCTTCTCTTGGAGAATAAATAGCAAGGTTTAACCTTTCAAATTTAATATTTTTAACTAGTTCAACCGTTTTTTCAAAATCTTCTTCTGTTTCATCAGGAAACCCCACAATTATATCACTAGAAATGGAAGCATCTGGTACTATTTTTCTAATATCATTTATTAATTCAATATATTCTTCGATAGTATAACGTCTGTTCATTTTTTTTAATATTTTATTACTTCCATGTTGTACGGGAAGATGTATGTTTTTCGTTATTTTTGAACTATTTGCGACTTCATGTGCAATATCTAACGAAAAGTCCGTTGGATAAGAAGTTAAAAACCATATTCTTTCTATTTCTTCAATATCTTTCGTTAGATTTAGTAACTTTGCAAGAGAACTTCCATCATTTAAGTCTTTTCCATATGCATCAACATTTTGACCAAGGTAGGTTACTTCTTTTATTCCACTTTTTGCAAGATTTTCAACTTCATTTATTATATCATCCATTTTTCTTGATTTTTCACGTCCTCTTGTGTATGGAACAATACAGTATGTACAGAATCTATTACATCCATAAATAATAGTAATCCAAGCATGGTGTTTGGAGTTTCTTTTTAGGATTTTTTTGTAATCAATCTCGTCCATTTTGTCTTCAAATATTGCACTTTTTTTTCCGTTGATAGCTCTTTCAACTGCTTGTGGGATTAATGGGATAGCCCTTGTTCCAATAACAAATTTTACACCTCTTTTAAATAGTTTTTCTTTTTCTTTTTCAGCTCCACAACCCATTATGCCAATTATTTTATTTTGTTTTTTTAATTCACCAATGTGACTGTAAAATTTATCTTCGGATTTTTTTCTAACCACACATGTGTTTAGTATTACAATATCTGCGTCATTTTCGTTGTTAGTGATTTCGTATCCTTCTTCTTCAAGGTAGAACTTTGCAACTTCGCTGTCATTTTCGTTCATTTGACAGCCATAAGTTTTTATGTGAATTTTCTTCATATTATCCCTCCCTCTTTTAGTAAAATAATTCTATCATTTGTAGATTTTTTTTCCACCAATAATTTTTAACAAGATTGTTAAATGTGATAAAATCTTATAGGGGTGGTATTATTCGTATAAAAGAGTTGGATATTGCAAAAGGGATTTTAATAATAATGGTTATGTTTGCTCATTCTTGTGCACCTGAAAATTATGTTGCTAAAATATCTAGTATATTAGCCGTTTTTATGCTTATTTCTGGGTATTTGTATAAAGATGAGATGGTTTTAGTTAAATTAAAAAAATTATTCCTTAATATCCTAATTCCTTTTTATTTTATGTCCACAGTGGGGTATTTTGTTTATTATTTTATAAACAGGTTTGTAAGTATAAGTGATAGTGTGTTTTCAAGTATTTTTGACTTTTTATTTTTTGGGTATTCTCCCATAGATATGCCTGTTAATGTTTTGCCACTTTGGTATCTTTATATGTTTTTTGTTGCAGAATTATGTTTTTTAGTTCTTTACAAATTAAAATTGGTCCATTTGATTCCTGTTTTATCATTTTTTTCAACGCTTTTTATAAAAGAGCAAAGTAAATTTTTTAAATTAGAAGTAGTTTTTCATGGATTAGTTTGGTTTTATTTGGGTTTTATTTTTAAGAAAAATAGATTTGGTTTTAGGATAAAACGCAAATATCTTTTGTTTAGTTTTTCTTTTCTTCTTCTTTGGATTTTTTCTAATATAAATGGATTTAATGATTGGCGTTCGGCAAGTTATGGAAAGTTTTCTTTGCTTTCGTATTTTACGGAATTTTTGTCTATAATTTTAATTGTCTCATTATCGAATATTTTGGTTTCTACGCGATTTGAAAATTTTTTTGTGTTATTTGGAAGGTTTACAATATTTGTTTTGGGGTATCATATATTAATACCTGGACTTCTTACCCCTTTAGTTAGCGATCCTATAGCTTTTGTAAGTAGGTTTTGGTATATTTATTATCTTGTTTCTATATTTATTATGTATTTAGTTTTAAAGATTTTTCCTAAATGGTTAATTTATACCTTAGCTGGGCAATTTCATTTAATAAGAGGGAATATGACTTTTATTAAAAAATACAAAAGAAGGTCTTGATTTCTATAAGTTAGAAGATAAGTTTAATTTTAACAGAACAATGTTATATTTTGTTTCCTGCTTAATCCAAGACCAAACAAAGCAAGTTCATTAATGCATGTAAAGCAATATCATCAAGGATCAGAAAGGAGAGAAAATATGCTTCAAACTTACAGATTCAAAATTTATCCTAAAACAAAGGAAAAATCCCAAATGCAGGGCAGTTTATGGTAGAGAAATTAACACAGCAAAAGATGTTTCACAATATGTGTGGAGAAAATAGGAAAGTATGGTGGGAAGCATTTGAAACTATTAGGTCTGTGGACTTGTGGGGCTTACAAGAGGGCTATGAGCCATCGTAGGATGAAGTAGAGAGTCAAGTTTTCTAAGCATAGTGTATGATGTGTTAGTTTGCTTGAATTAAATAGAATTAGAATAGAAACAAATAAAGACGGAAGAATTTATGAAATTTATTAATCGAAAATTGTTGATTATATTTATTATGTTTATTGGAATTATTTCAATTTTTAAAGTTATATATCCATTTATACAAGATAGAGATAAAAATCTAATATTCCAAAATATAAATTTAATAAAAGATAATATAATTTCTGATAAATGTGCTTTTTTTGGAGATAACAAAAATTCTATTTCTGCTTTCAATAAAATTGTTGATAAAATCGATAATGATAATTCAATAAAATTTGTAGTTAATACTATGGAATTAGTGGTGGAACAATAGTGGTTATTTCAGGAAAATATGAACTAATTTTAAAATCTGCATCTGAAGAAAATATTAATTTTTGGAGGAATTGTGACTGTATATGTTGTGGCACTACTTGGATGGGTGGCAATTTATGCTTTTAATGATGAGACTTTGTAAGCTTGTGATAGATTCCATTTCAAATATAAATTTCAAAATTATTGCCCACAAATAACTTGCAATATTGTCAACGAAAATCAAGTTAATAAGATTGAGGTAAAAATTTAAACATAAAAGGTATGTTAAAAAACAAATACCTAGCAAAGTATATTTAGTGGTAATTATTTATTATTATGAATTATGAATATAAAGCAAAACGAATAAATATTGAATTAATCAAAATTGAAAGTTTTTGCATCATGTCAAACATGTTCTGGGATGTGGAAATGTAAATAAAGAGACAAAAAAGCTAAGTATAATGAAATGGATGTTTTCTAAATGCGGGGCTGTTCGTGATAGAGATGTTAACAACACTATGAATAATGCTCAATATGTATAGCGGTAAACAATAAATAGGGCGGGAGGAACCGCCTAAAATTAGTTATATGGACTGTGCACTGGTGGCGAAACTTGTAAAAATTCTGCGATCCATTGCAGGAGAAAATAAGAACCTATGTTTTCTTAGCAAAACGTAAAGTGTGATAGTTCACTTATTGGATTCAGTGCAAATTGGAAGAGGTTATTTTTTCTCAGGAATTATTAAATTTGCAATTACACCTATAATTGCGGCAAGTGCTAATCCTTTTAGTTCAATAGAACCAATTTTAACACTTGCTCCACCAATGCCTATTGTAAGTATTAGAGAAGAGACAATTAGATTTTTTGGCTTGGAGAAATCTACTTTTTCATTTACTATTGTTCTTACTCCAATGGATGCTATCATACCAAATAGTATTAAGCTTACTCCTCCAATTACCGGAGTTGGAATAGTTTGTAAGATACTACCAAATTTTGAGAAAAAGGACATAAAAATGGCAAATATAGCAGCAACTCTTAAAACTGAAGGATCATATACTTTAGTTAAGGCAAGTACACCAGTGTTTTCACTGTACGTTGTATTTGCAGGACCACCTAAAAAACCAGCAATCATTGTTGCTATCCCATCACCAATTAATGTTCTATGGAGTCCCGGGTTTTCTAGGAAGTTTTTTTCTACAACAGCACCATTTGTGGTAATATCACCAATGTGTTCCATAAATGTTGCAATGGCAACAGGTGCTATTAATAGAATGGAAGATAGTTCAAATTTTGGAAGTATGAATTTTGGTATGGAAATGAAAGAGGAATTTGAAATAGGTGAAAAATCAACATTTCCTGTAAATGTTGAGAATGAATATCCTACAGTTACGCCTACCAAAATAGGTATTAGGTTAAAAAAACCTTTAAAAACCGTTGTGGAAAGTATAATTGTAATTATTACAACTGTTGAAATTAGCCAATTTTCTGATGCCATATTAATTGCAACGGGACTTAAACTGAGACCTATTACCATTATCATAGGACCTGTTACAACTGGTGGGAAGAGTTTTTTAATTTTTTTTACACCGATTAATTTAATAAGCAATGCAAAAAAAAGGTAAACTCCACCAGCAAACACGATTCCGCCAGTTGCATAACTTAAGTCTCCTGTTTTTTCCTTTACTAATAAGATTGGTGTTATATAAGCAAAGCTTGAACCTAGAAAAACAGGAACTATTCTTTTGGTGATGAGGTGAAAGACCAAGGTACCTAATCCTGCGGTAAAGAGGGCTACAAGAGGATCTAAACCAGTTAAAAGGGGAACAAGTACCGTTGCTCCAAACATTGCAAGAAAATGTTGTAGAGCTAAAACTATCTTTTTCCAACCACCAATACTTTGATAAACATCAAATGTGTTTTCAAATTCTACCATGTTTATCCTCCTTTCTGGCCTCACTGGACCAATTTAAAGGTACGTTCCGTGAATTTATACCATAAAAAAATTTTTTTGTCAACTTGGAGATATTAGATGTTATTTTGAAAATTGTTTTAGATTTGAATCAAGTTTCTTTTTGGTTCGTTACAATAAATATGAAAATAATTTAAATTTTCAGACAAAATAGAATAAAATAAGTATGGTATAATTAAACAAAGTAAATTAGGAGGTGTCTTGATGGTTAGACTACGTTTTGCTCCAAGTCCAACTGGGTATTTACATGTTGGTGGTGCAAGAACAGCTTTGTTTAATTTTTTATATGCAAGGAAAATGAAAGGAAGTTTTATTTTAAGGATTGAGGATACAGATTTAGAGCGTTCCCAAAAAGAATATGAAGAAGGTTTGATTAATGCCTTAAAGTGGTTAGGTTTAGAATGGGATGAAGGACCAGATGTAGGCGGGGATTTTGGACCATATAGGCAGAGTGAAAGATTAGAAATATATTGGAAATATGCAAGAAAACTTATTGAAGAAGGAAAGGCATATGAAGTTTATGCATATCCAGAAGAAATAGAAAAACTTAGAGAAAAACTTCTAGCTCAAGGAAAAGCACCACATTATACTAGAGAAATGCTTCAGCAATTTACTACACCCGAGAGAATAAAAGAATATGAGAAAAAAGGTTTGAAACCTGCTATTTACTTTGAAATGCCAAGGAAGGAGTACGTATTGAACGACATTGTAAAGGGAAGGGTTATTTTTAAAAAAGGGACAGTTGGTGATTTTGCGATAATTAGGAGTAATGGTGTGCCTATTTACAATTTTGCATGTGTAATAGATGACCATCTGATGAATATAACGCATGTTTTAAGAGGGGACGATCACCTTTCAAATACAGTAAAGCAAATTGCTTTATATGAAGCATTCAATTGGGAAACTCCCGAATTTGGACATGTATCTATGATATTGGGGCCAGATGCAAAAAAATTAAGCAAAAGACATGGTGCAACGTCAGTTGAAGAGTTTAGAGATAGGGGATATTTACCACAAGCTGTAGTAAACTTTTTAGCATTACTTGGATGGTCACATCCGGAAGGAAAAGAAATTATGAATTTAAATGAACTAATTGATGCATTTTCGTTGGATAGACTGGGGAAAAATCCTGCAATATTTGATCCAAAAAAATTAAGGTGGATGAATGCAGAACACTTTAGAAATCTAAGTGAAGATAAGATGCTAGATGTTTCAAGAAAATATCTCTTAAAGTTTGTTACTGAAGATGAAATAGATAGCAGAAAAGATTGGTTTATTAGGCTATTGAAATCAATAAAAGATAGGATTGAAGAATTAAGTGAAATACCTAATTTGGTAGAATTTTTCTTTTTAGAACCTGATGTGACTGTGGATTTGAGTGATGAAGTAAAAGAGGTTTATTTGAGATTAATTGAAGAATTTGAAGAGGTCGAAGAATGGAATGAGAAAAATATATTAAATTCTTTTAAGGCTGCGATGAAAGGTAGTAAAGTAAAGGGGAAAGAATTTTACATGAAATTGCGGATAGTTTTAACAGGTAGAGAAGAAGGGCCTGAGCTTATAGATGTAGTTTATCTACTTGGAAAAGAAAATATAATAAAGAGATTAAAGAAGCATTTGGGGTGATAATATGGCAATTTACATAACAAATACGGAAAGCGGAAAAAAAGAAAAATTAGTTCCAAATACACCTGGTGTTGTAAAGATGTACGTATGTGGTCCAACCGTCTACAACTATATTCACATTGGAAATGCAAGACCAGCAGTAGTTTTTGATGCTTTTAGAAGGTTTTTGGAGTATAGGGGTTACAAAGTTGTTATGGTACAAAATTTTACGGATATTGATGATAAGATAATAAATGAAGCAAATGCATGGGGAGTAAATTTTAAGGATGTTGCTGATACATTTATTGCTGAATATTGGAAAGATGCGGAAAATTTAGGGATTAGAGCTGCAAATTTCCATCCCAGAACAACTGATTATGTTAAAGAAATAGTAGAAGCAGTTGAAAAATTAATAGCAAAAAATTATGCCTATGTTGCAGATAATGGTGACGTATATTTTAGTGTGAAAGAATTTAAAGATTATGGTAAACTTTCTGGAAAAAAGTTAGAAGATTTGGTAGCAGGTGCAAGGGTAGAAGTAAGTGAATTAAAGAAAAATCCTTTGGATTTTGCTCTTTGGAAGGCTGTGAAACCTGGTGAACCAAGTTGGGATAGTCCATGGGGAAATGGAAGACCTGGATGGCATATAGAGTGTTCTGTGATGTCTCAGAGATTACTTGGAGATTCATTTGACATCCATGCAGGTGGTGAGGATTTAATTTTTCCACACCATGAAGATGAGAAAGCTCAAAGTGAGGCATTAACAGGTAAACCATTTGCAAAGTATTGGATGCATAATGGAATGATAATTACGCGTGGGGATAAAATGAGTAAATCTATTGGCAATGTATTTTTAGTTCGTGAAGCGGTTAAAAGATATGGAAAAGATGCAGTAAAGTTATTTTTACTTTCAAAGCATTACAGGACGCCTATAGAATTTTCTCATGAAATAATGTTTAATACAAAAAAGGCCGCACTTAGAATTTTAAATACATTAAATAGATTTGAAGAAAAATATCCATATCCACTAGTTCCAAAGAGAGATACATTTATGAATGATATGGAAGCTAGATTTGTTGAGGCATTGGAAGATGATTTTAATACTCCTAGAGTAATTGCTTTAATTTTTGAGTTATCAAAGGATTTGAATAAGGCAATGGATGAAGGAAAAGAAGAAGAAGCATTAAAAAGATATCATTTAATTACAAGAGTGTTTGGAAGTGTTTTGGGGATTTTTGAAAGAGGTTTGAAGGTTGTTGAAACAAACAACCAAAAGATTATTGAAGAAATTTTGAGTGTAAGACAAGAATTAAGAAAAGAAAAAGATTACAATGTAGCTGATAAAATAAGGGACGCATTGTTGAGAGCAGGAGTTAAAATTCTGGATACTTCAGAAGGTACAAAATGGGAGATGAATACGGAGGTGGATGAATGAGATTTTCTCAACTTTATGCACCAACATTAAGGGAAAATCCCGCTGATGCAGAAATTCCAAGTCAAGCTCTTCTGCAAAGAGCAGGGTTTATAAGAAAAATAGCTGCTGGGGTATATACTTATTTACCACTTGCACGTAGGACACTTTTAAAGATAGAGAATATAGTAAGAGAGGAAATGGATAGAATAGGTGCGCAAGAAATTTTGATGCCTATAATTCAACCTGCAGAACTTTGGATAAAGAGTGGCAGATGGGATGACTATGGGCCTGAGATGATGAAATTAAAGGATAGACATAATAGAGATTTTACCCTTGGGCCTACACACGAGGAGCTTGTAACAGAACTTGTAAAAAATGAATTAAATTCTTATAAGCAGCTTCCAGTAACGCTATATCAAATAGCAAACAAATATAGAGATGAAATAAGGCCAAGATTTGGTGTGTTGAGAGCTCGTGAATTTATCATGAAAGATGCTTATAGTTTTCATGATAGTTGGGAATCTTTAGATGAAGTATACAAGAAATTTAAGGAAGCGTATTCGCGGATTTTAGAAAGAATAGGGCTTAGATATACAGTAATAGAAGCTTCTTCAGGTGCAATTGGTGGAAAGGAATCACATGAATTTGTTGCATTTGCAGAATATGGTGAAAGTAATATTTTATATTGTGATTGTGGATATGCAGGAAGTGATGAAAAGGTTCCTTATATGGGAGAATACGAAGTTTTTGATGAAGATGAAAAAGAAAGGGAACTTGTGCATACACCAAATGTTAGAACCGTTGAAGAAGTTGCACAATATTTAGGTGTAGAAATAAAAAGAATAGTAAAATCATTGATTTTTAAAGGAAGAGATGGATATGTAATGGTTTTGGTTCCAGGGAATAGGGAACTTAATTTTGAAAAACTAAAAGCTTATTTGGGAGATCAGTCGCTACAAATGGCATTGCCGGAAAATATACTCGAAGATTTTGGAGTTCCCATTGGTTTTTTAGGTCCTGTTGGAATTTCTAATGTAAAGATTGTAGCCGATAAAGGAATAAAGTATATGAAGAATTTTGTTGTTGGTGGCATGAAAAAAAATTATCACTATATAAATGTGAATTTAGAAAGAGATTTTCAAGTGGAAGAATGGGCTGATTTAGTTGTAGTAAATCCTGGTGAACCTTGTCCAGTTTGTGGTAAACCGTTAAAATCAGAAAGAGGAATTGAGTTAGGCCATATATTCAAGTTGGGGACAAAATATTCAGAAACCATGGATGTAAAGTATATGAACAAGGATGGAAAAATGAAACCATTTATTATGGGTTGCTATGGCTGGGGAATTTCGAGAACGTTAGGTGCTATTGTTGAGCAATTACACGATGATAATGGAATTATTTGGCCTGTGTCTGTTGCTCCTTACGAAGTGGTTATTACCGTTGTGGGTAAGGAAAATGAAAAGAGTTTTGCAGAAAAGCTGTATAGATATTTGTTAGATAAAGGAGTAGATGTTTTAATAGATGATAGAGATGTTTCTCCTGGTGTTAAATTCAAGGATGCAGATTTAATAGGTTTTCCTTTGAGGATAACTATTGGAAAGTCATATAAAGATGGAAAAGTTGAGTTAAAAGAAAGAGTTGGAAATGTAACTATCATAGAGGCAGATGAAGAAGTGATTTTGAAGAATGTTCAACATATATTAAAAAGATAATATAAAATTCCCCATCTAAAGTAGATGGGGAATTCTTTAATTTTTATCCTTCGGAACCAAACGCACTGTGGGTATAAAGTAAAGCCAATAAGCAATTGCTTCTAATGAAGATGGATTTCCGTTATAATCAAAAAGTTAATATACTACCAAAAGTACCTTCCTCATTTAATAGCCAATTGATATCGTAGATATGTTTGATGATTACAGGGAATACATGAGATTCTTGAACTTCGTGAATTCCATAGGAAACTAATCCAGCGGCAAATAAAGTTAAAAGAATATTGGTGACTTTAAAAAATGATGAAATACTTATTTTTAAAGTTTTTTATAGAATAAATATCCAACAAATATGGCGAATAATATTCCTACAAATCCGAGAATTAAATCGTAACTATTTTTACCATAGATTGCCGAAAATAACGGTTTCAGCATTTTCAAATAGTATGTTTACCATGGCACAAACATCAAAATTAATGAAATTTTTTTGAGTTTAAAGTTTTTGTCAATTCATCGTTAATTTCTTTTTGTGAATCAAAAGAATTAATGTGATAATCAATAGTGCTCCAAAAAGTGCAACAATTCCTTCTTTTCGCAATTGAGATTCAATCTCGATGATGTTTTATCATGTGTGTATTTTTTTGTCAACAAAATTTTTAATAAAAATACTTTTGTAATAATATATTGACTTATTGAAATTTTTGAGTTATCATATATTGTGACCCCTACTCGGTTGTGGGAGTAATCCCCTACTTGGTAGTGGGAATAAATTTCTGGAGGTGTGTTCTATGAACAAAGAAGAGATTATTAAGGAATTTCAAATCCATGAGGGAGATACTGGTAGTGCAGAAGTTCAAGTTGCGTTGTTAACAGCGAGGATAAAGCACTTAACTGAGCATTTGAAAAAACACCCTAAAGATTACCACTCAAGAAGAGGATTAATGAAACTTGTTGGAAGAAGAAGAAAGATATTAAAGTACTTGAGAAATAAAAATCCAGAAGCATACAAGGAAGTTATTCAAAAATTGGGATTAAGAAAGTAATTAAAGTGGGGAGGTTGAAAACCTCCCCATTTTTTAAGGAGGGATAGATTTGAAACTAAGTGATTTTGATTATTATCTTCCAGAAGAGTTAATCGCACAGAAACCAGTGGAACCAAGGGATGCATCTAGATTAATGGTTTTAAATAGAAAGGAAAAGAAGATAGAACATAAGATTTTTAGGAATATCGTTGAGTATTTGCATGAAGGAGATTTGCTAGTTAGAAATGTTACAAAGGTAATTCCTGCAAGAATATATGGAAGAAAAGAAACTGGTGCAAAGATAGAGGTTTTACTACTTGAAAAGATAAGTGAAAATGTTTGGGAAGCACTTGTTAAGCCGGGAAGTAAAGTAAAAAAAGGAACAAAAATTTATTTTGACGATGAATCGTATTGCGTTTGTCTTGATTGGGGAGATGAAGGTTCAAGAATTTTGGAATTTAATATAACCGAGGAAGAATTGTTTAAGTTAGGAGAGGCTCCATTACCACCGTATGTGAAAAATAAGGTTTCTTTTGAAAGGTATCAAACTATATACTCAAGGGAAACAGGTTCTGTTGCAGCACCGACAGCTGGACTTCATTTTACAGAAGACCTTTTGAAAAAATTGGAGGAAAAAGGCGTTGAGTTTGCAGATTTAGTACTGCATGTTGGATTAGGAACTTTTAGACCGGTTAAAGTAGAAAATATAACAGAACATAAAATGCATTCAGAAAGTTACTATGTTCCAAACGAAACGGTAAAAAAAATTTTTGAAACCAAAAAAAACGGTGGAAGAATTGTTGCTGTAGGTACAACAAGTGTAAGAACACTTGAGACAATAGTAAGGTTGGAAAGAAAGGAGAGCTATCACGGTAAAACAGATATTTTTATCTATCCACCATTTGAATTCAAACTTGTAGATGCTTTGATAACAAATTTTCATTTGCCAAAATCTACGCTACTAATGCTTGTTTCTGCATTTGCTGGAAGAGAATTTATTATGGAGGCTTACAATATTGCGGTAAAAATGAAGTATAGATTTTTTTCATTTGGCAATGCTTGTTTTATTTATTAAAATGTTACATATGCGAAATGTTAGCAAAGCTAATTGTAACTTTTGAAAAATAAAATATATATTTTTGAAACATGAGTGTGTTATAATCAAATTATGAATAAATTTTTTAACTAATGTTTTTGGAGGTGCTACAAGTGAAAGTAAAAATTGAACTTCAAAAATTTGTAGAATATATAGAAACTCAAAATATATCTGAAAACACAAGAAAAAATTATATAACCATGGTTGGATCTTTTCTAGATTATGTCAATGGTGAAATAAATGCCGAGAATGTGAAGAAATGGTTAAAAAAGATAAAAGATAGTTATAAACCTACAGCGTGGAGGCAATATTTTGTACCGTTAAGATCTTTTTTGCAAAAATTTTATCCATTGGTTTATTCAGAAGTAGTTGAAGATTTAAAAGTTCCATACAAAAGAGCAGAATATGAAATGATAAATTATTTGGATTTTTGGAGATTGTATAAAGAGGCGGAAGAGATGGCAAAGAAGGGAAATGAAAAATATGTTTTGTTGGTTGGGCTTGCAGGGTTGTTGGGATTAAAATCAGGAGAAATTGTAAGGTTAAAAGGGACTAATATAAAAGGAAATGAAATATATATAGAAAATGATAATTTTGTTGTTGAAATGGTTCCACCAATTGACAAGTGGCTTAAAAAGTATGAGGGAAAGGATGAATATTTAATTTCTACTTTTGAGGGCGAGCCTGTGAAACCATCTTATCTTGCATTAATGCTTAGGGGATTACAAAAAAAGGTCGATTTGAAGTTAAACAAGCCTCTTTCTGTTGAAATTTTGAGAAATGTTGCAGTTGCAAGGCAAGTTATTGCGCAACCTTCGTTGCCATATGTTATGGATTTATTTAAATACAGCTCTACAAAAACAATTGAGGATATTGCAAGGTATATTTCCGAAAATGGAGATTTAAGAGCAATACTTTCTGTTGAAGTAGTTGATGATTTAACACCTGTTTTGGACTTTTTTAATAAATTATCTATTCCTGTTAGAAAAGTGGGAAATGCTTATATTGTTTCAAGAACGGCCTATATTAAAAGGGGTGAAAAGTTTTCAAGACTAAACACATTGTTTTTAGTTAGAAATATTGATAAATGGCATGAATTTATTGAAGAGTTAGGATATGAAGTTAAAAGAAGACAAGATGAAAATTTCTTTATTTTTTTGGTTGGAAAATTAAGAGTTGCATTTATTGAAATTGATGAAATATAAAAAAACCTCTCAAATGAGAGGTTTTTTTATACAAATATTTTTTTTACATAGGGGCTTGTAAAAACTCTTAATGCAGAACCATAAGATAAATGAAATCTTAGTACATCTCCAACTTTATACGTGTTTTCTGAATTTGTATAGTCTATTATTGTATGGTCACTAGAAGCATGAAGAACTTCTAAATTTTTGTCAAATGGTTTTAGCCCGCTTGGATCAATATCTTGCTCTCCAATTGCAAGTATTATTCTTTTTCTCCAACCTTTATCTTCAAAGTGCGGTATTCTTCCCATCGAATCTCTTCCGATTTCACCTATGGGAACTGATGGCTTGTAATCTACTTCAATAACTTCAGCTTCAAGGATTACCGTATTTTGTGAAAGATAGGGAATATTTCTATGGCCAGTTGCGTCTGTACCAAGAAGTATTCCTTCTCCAACTCTAAATTGATTTATTTTTTCAGATATTTCTCCATTTTCTAGAAGTTTTAAAGTTACCGTACTTCCACCGGAAATTTTTAGATTTGTTTCTAACTTTTTGTCTAGATATTCTTTTAATTCTACTAAAATATTTAAATTTTCTTTTGAAGGGAGGACACCGCCAAAACAACCTACGTTTGTACCAATCCCAGTTATTTTAGCCATTTTAAGTTTTTTTGCTACATTTTCTATTGTTTTTCTTGCTTTTTCAAACCAAACACCTTCCCTTAAATCTCCAACATCAACCATGTATATTAATTCAATGTTTTTATCGTATTTTTGTGCAATTTCATCTATTTTCAAAGCAGTGAATTCATCTGAAATAAGTATTTCATCAACAATTGGTACTGCTTCATTTAGTTCCGAAATCATAGGTATTCTTAAAAGTTGAAATGGGCCTGGAATATTGTGTGATATCATTTTTTTAATATTCAATAATCTTGATTCTCCAATTTTTGGAATTCCAACTTCTTTTAATATTTTTGCAATCTTTGGGTTACCTAAAACTAATTTTGTAACTGCGACAAGTTCAATGTTACCTAATTTTTTCAATAATATTTCTGCATTTTTTGCAATGTGTTCGAGATTAATTATCAGTTTCGGAAAATTCACAGTATCCCCCCTTGTAAGTGCTATTTTTATTTTAATCTAAAATTTGTATTTTGTAAATAATAAAAAAGTCCACGACATTACTGTCGTGGACAAGAATGTTTTTTTTAATTATTCTCCTGCAATATCTAATTCACTTATTAATACACTTGGTGTCAGTGTATCTCCAAAGTGTTTCCAATCATTTCCAATTGCTTCTATTTTACTTAATAGTTCTACAAAATTTCCCGAGATAGTTATTTGTTCAACTGCACCTACGATATTTCCATTTTCGACTTTATACCCCCTGGCACCTAGTGAAAAGTCACCGGATACTGGATTTGATCCAGAATGCATTCCATCAACACCAACTATTATTATACCGCTTTTTAGTTTTTTAATAAGCTCCTCATAAGAATAATCACCTTTTTCAATAACTAGATTTATTGGTGAAATCGAACCATTTATACTATTTCCCGTTGATTTGACATTATCTTTTTTGGCAGTTTTCAGGTCGTAAAGATAGTTTTTAAATATACCGTTTTCGAAAATAGTTGTTTCTTTTGTAGGTACACCCTCATCGTCAAAAGGTCTATTGTTTATGCTTCCCTTCACATATGGTAAATCTTTTATTGTTAATATATTACTTCCAATTTTTTCGTTGATTTTACCTTTTAATGGTGACATGTTTTTTTGCACATTTTCCGCGGAAATCATGCTTTTCAATAGTCCTAACATATCTTCAAATGCCGTGTTTCTTAATATTACCCTGTATTTTCCAGATTTTACAGACTTTGCACCAAGTAAGCTTAAAGCCTCCTTGCATGCTTTCTTTCCGATTTCTTCAGGATCTAAGTCTTCAAATTTTTTCCCAACTTCAAACCAGAAGCCAGAATGTGTGCTTTCATCTTTTGAAATGGCTATTGTATATGAGTAACCACCATCCATTTTTGATGAGATATCTAAGCCTAAAGTATTTGAAAGGGTTTTAGAGATCTTTATGTTTTGAAATACTGCATTTGGTACCATTACTATTCTTTCATCACATTTTGCGCTGTCGTGTAATTTTTTAATGAACTTTATTTTTTCTTTTACACTTGTATTTTCAAAACTGCCATCGTATGTATCCATTTCTATATAGGTATCTTTTCCATCGTAAAAAAAGTTTTCATCTTCACTATCTGTAATTTTCCAATTAGAAAAAGCTTCAGTGAATAATTCTTCTGGATTGTCAAATTTTTCCGAAATACTTTTACCGATTTTTCCATCTTTTAGTATTTTTAAAGTTATTGTGGAATTTGATGCATCTTTATATTGATCAATATCGTTGTTAGCGTAGGATAACATAAATTCTGATTTTTCAGTTATTTCAACTTGTGCTTCAAAACCGTTTGCTTTGGCTATTGAGAATAATTTTTCTTTAAATTCGTTTATGTTCATTTATTTCGCCCCCCAACTAGTATTTCAGATACTCTTATTGTTGGTTGTCCCACATCTGCTGGAACTCCACCAGATATTGAACCACAAACTCCCTGACCTCTTGCAACATCGTTTCCGACCATGTCAATTTTTTGTATAATTTCGTAACCTTTTCCAATTAATGTTGCTCCTTTTACAGGTTTCGTTATTTTTCCATTTTCAATTAAGTAAGCTTCCATAACTGCAAAATTAAACTCCCCAGTACTTGGCATTACTGAACCTCCACCCATAGTTTTTGCATACAAACCATATTCAGTTGCAGCAATAATTTCTTCTGGATAATATTTTCCAGGAAGTATAAAGGTGTTACTCATTCTAGAAGTAGGTGCAAATGTGTAATCTTGCCTTCTAGCGCTTCCTGTACTTTCCATATTCATCCTCCTGCCACCAAGTTTGTCAATTAAATAGCCTACAAGAACGCCTTTGTCTATTAAGAGATTCCTCCTTGTAGGGGTACCTTCATCATCAATGTTAGCTGAGCCCCACCCATTTGGTATTGTTGCATCATCAACAGCAGAAACACATTCAGCAGCAATTTTTTGCCCCAATTTTCCTGCAAATACAGATGCACCTTTTGCAACTGATGTTGCTTCAAGCGCATGTCCAACAGCTTCGTGAAAAATAACCCCACCAAATTCGTTAGAAATAATTACTGGCATCTTTCCTGCTGGAGCTGGTTCTGCATCGACCATTCTTGCTGCAATTCTTGCTGCTCT
Organism: Thermosipho melanesiensis BI429; assembly: GCF_000016905.1. GTDB lineage: Bacteria > Thermotogota > Thermotogae > Thermotogales > Fervidobacteriaceae > Thermosipho > Thermosipho melanesiensis. Next base: position 60,677 of record NC_009616.1, on the reverse strand, counting down.
TTTTGCTGCTTCTTCAACGTCTATTATATTAAAAAATTCAAATCCCATTCCAGCTCCTGGTCCATAAAATCCTCTTTCCATATTTCCATTATGTTCTGCAACAGTGTTTATCATTAGTCTTGTTTTTACCCTTCTATCTTCAGCCCATACACCTTCAGAATTTGCTACTAAAATTTCTTGATCATATTCCCAATACCATACTAATACTTGTTTTATAAGCTCGGAAAAATTTTTTGCAGCATGATATGCTTTTTTCATGATTTTTGCTTTTTCTGTTTTGTCTATATCTTTCGGATAAAAGTGTACAATATGTCTATTTTTTATCTTTTGATCGTCAAAATTCAGTTTTAGGTCGGGTACTTTTATTTCCGAGAGAGCTTCTCCTACTCTTTTTGCTACAGAGAGTAAGTTGTCTTTTTCGAAAATGTTTGTGTATGCATAGATAGCTTTGTTTCCTAAAAATCCCCTGATGCCGATACCAGAAATATTATTTGTATTTGCTTTTTGTATAAAGCCATCAGATAGTTCTATTTTGTTTTCATATCTTTTTTCAACAAATACCTCTGCAAAATCGCCACCGTATTTTAACACCGTTCCTATGATATCTTGGATTAATGATTTATTTAACACTTTTTCACCCCTTTTTTTCGATTAGTTTTAGTAATGCTTTAGCAGCAAGAATAGTTCCTTCCTTTTCAAATCCTTTTATACCAAGCATTGTTCTGATTTCACCTATTTTCACCCCCGTTTCAAACATTTTTTTAAAGAATTTTTCCGCAATTTTTTCATGTTTTTCTTTCATTTGAATAGCACCAAAAGGATTAGCAAAGTATGATGTTGTAATTCCTTTTTCTGCGGTTGTGCCCTTTGCCATTCTTTTTCCCTCTGAAAACACTTTTAAAGCATCTTTGTACGAATCGAAGAATTTAATTCTTTCATCGTCGTTGGATACTTCGGTGTAGTTATTTGCGTAGAAAAGGTAATCAATTTTTGTCGGTGTAATTATTTCTTTATAGTTATTAAAAGGAACAATTACCCTTGCGTTAACTTTATCTGGATTCATAAAAATACTTCTATCCATTGTGTGATATGCATATCCCGGTGGTAAATCATCTAGTCTTACAAATGCACCTGTTTCTGTTCCATATGCTACAATTTCGTTATTTTCGATTTGTAAACTTCCCATATCGTCGATAATAATATCTACTTCTGCTACTTCATCTAATCTGTTAAGTGCATCTAAGGTTTCACTTTTGCCAGCGCCACTATCTCCTAAAAACATTGCAATTGCTTTCTTTCCAGATTTCAACGTAATTTTTGCCATTGAACCGTGTATAGGAAGGTTACCATTTTCTATCATTATTAAGTTGTGGACGGTTAGTGTAGTTTTTTTCATATATCCAAAATAGTCATTTTCATCTATTCCAGGTATTATTCCAACGTATACATCTTTATCTTTAATAACCACAGCATTTTCCCATTTCTTATTGTATTCAGGTATTTTTACAGGATTGATACCAAAGATTATTATTCCATCTGGTTTTCTGTTTTTTATATCTTTTGGTGATGCAATTTCAAAGAGATTTGCAAGACCTGCACCGTGTGCAAGAAAGTCTTTGTGTACAAAGTTAAAAAACAATAATTTTCCAACAAATATGGGGATTCTGAACCATTCATTTGGTGAAAGTTCTATTTTTTCAAGTATATCCTTTTCTTCGATGGGGATAACACCTTTTCTTTTGTTCGATTTTGTGTAAAATATAGCTGGTGGATCAAATATTGCTCCCCAAATAGTTGGAATTTTGTCCATCCAGTTATAACTTAATTTTTCACAGTTTACAAAATCATACAAAAACATAGTTTGAGCACCACTTGGAAGTTGTCTCATTACCTTAGGAAATTCATTAGTAATGTTTGATATAAGCTGCCTGTAAAGATTTTTAATTACAGCCTTAAATTGATCTGCTACCATTGTCATTGTATATTCTATGCTAGCTCTTCTGTTATAATCATTTATGTATTTTTCGTACCTTACCATAAATCTATGTTTTGAACGCCAAAAAGTGTAAAATGATTCTATAAATTTTGCTAATAATTCCGGATTTATATAGTTCATTATATGAGAAAGTTCTTTTAGATTTCTCATTGTTAAAAGGTTAAAATACTCGGAGATTCTTTTAGTATCGTATTCATTACCAAATTTAAATGGAACTAGTGCATGGAGAAGAGGGCTGTTTTTTTCTTTCAGTATTTCAATGAATTCGTTTAATAATGATTCGAATTTTTCATGCCCCATAATTTGATTGTAATTTGTGTAAATGATGGAACCATCAATGATAACTGATCGGCTCATTTTAACACCTCCGTTAGTAGGTTATAAAGCCTATCCTCATTTTTTAAATAAAGGAATCCTATTAATACTTCAAAACCTGTGCTTTTTCTGTAGGCGGGATCATTTCCGTATTTTCCTGCACCTTTACTATTTATTCCTCTTTTGACATAAGAAAATTCCTCTTCTGTTAGTAATGGAAGGATTTTGTCAAGTAGAAGCGCTTGATGATCTCTGTTCACAATAGAATGGGTATTTTTGTGAAGTTTTCTCACAGAAGTTTTTTTGAAATAGTATAATTTTACGTATAGGTTAAAAACCGCATCTCCAATATAAGCCAATGAGTCAGTTGAAAGTTCGTTAATGTTAATATTTGGTTTTACTTTAGAAAAGATATCCAAAATTAATCCCCCCATTTATTTTATTCTAACATATTGACTAGAAAATTAAAATATGATAAATTATTAGGTGTTTGGGGCCGTAGCTCAATTGGGAGAGCGCTACCATGGCACGGTAGAGGCAGTGGGTTCGAATCCCATCGGCTCCACCAGTTAAGGAAGGGAGGCATTAATGCCTCCCTTCCGTTTTTATCGAAAAACTTAGAAAAACAAAGAAAAATACATTTATTTTGCGTTATTTTGTTTTAAATGGATATAATTTCCAAAAATGAAGCTTAACATTTTCGATATTTTTGGTAAACTAAAATTAGCAGTCGATGATTAAGAGTGACAACACAAAATTTTGAAAGGGGGTAAGGATATGAAAGTAAGACCACTTGGTGCAAGACTTTTGATAAAACCAATTCAGGAGGAAAAGAGAACAGAAGGAGGTATAGTGCTTCCAGATACTGCAAAGGAAAAACCTATGAAAGCTGAGGTGGTGGCTGTTGGTAATTTAGAAGATTCCGATGTTGATATTGTTGTTGGTGATAAAGTAATCTTTTCAAAATACTCTGGTACAGAAATAAAAATAGAGGATGATGATTACATAATAATTGATGTAGAAGATATTTTAGCAAAAATAGAAGACTAATAGGGAGGTGACACGTATGGCTAAGATGTTAAGATTTAGTGAAGAAGCAAGAAGAGCTCTTGAAAGAGGTGTAGATGCAGTTGCAGATGCAGTTAAGATTACGTTAGGACCAAAAGGTAGAAACGTAGTTATTGAAAAATCCTGGGGAAGCCCTACGATTACAAATGATGGTGTTTCAATTGCAAAGGAAATAGAACTTGAAGATAAATTCGAAAATCTTGGTGCACAACTTGTAAAAGAAGTTGCAAGTAAAACAAACGACGTAGCAGGTGATGGTACGACAACAGCTACAGTTCTTGCTCAAGCAATGATTAAGGAAGGTATTAAAAACGTTACAGCAGGTGCAAATCCAATTCTTGTAAAAAGAGGAATTGATAAGGCAGTAGCAGCTGCAGTTGAGAAAATCAAAGATATTTCAAAAAAATTATCAAATTCTGATGATATTGCTCACGTAGCATCCATTAGTGCAAACAGTGAGGAAATTGGAAAATTAATTGCTGAAGCAATGGAAAAAGTTGGAGAAGATGGAGTTATTACCGTAGAAGATAGTAAATCAATTGATACGTTTGTTGAATTTACAGAAGGTATGCAATTTGACAGAGGATATATTTCTCCATATTTCGTAACGGACCCTGAAAAAATGGAAGTTGTATACAATGAACCTTTCATTCTTATTACAGATAGAAAACTTTCAAATATAAAACCATTAATACCAATCCTTGAAAAAGTTGCGCAGACGGGAAAACCATTGGTAATAATTGCAGAGGATGTTGAAGGTGAAGCATTAACAACACTTGTACTTAATAAACTAAAAGGCACACTTAATACGGTAGCAGTAAAAGCTCCTGGTTTTGGAGATAGGAGAAAAGCAATGCTTCAAGATATAGCAATCCTTACTGGTGGAATTGTGGCAAGTGAAGAAGTTGGAATTAATCTTGAAGATTTGACATTGAATGATCTTGGAAGAGCAGATGTTGTAAGAGTAAAGAAAGACGAAACAATCATTGTAGGAGGTCACGGAGATCAAGAAGAGATTAAGAAGAGAATTGCTCAAATTAAGGCACAAATTGAACAAACAACATCTGAATATGAAAAAGAAACATTACAAGAAAGAATGGCAAAGCTTGCAGGTGGTGTAGCAGTAATTAAAGTTGGAGCAGCAACAGAAACAGAATTAAAAGAAAAGAAACACAGAATTGAAGATGCGTTATCTGCAACAAGGGCAGCAGTTGAAGAAGGTATTGTTCCAGGTGGAGGAATTACACTACTTCGTGCAAGAAAACCGGTTGAAAAAATTGTTGAAGAATTAGATGGTGATGAAAAGATTGGTGCAAAGATTGTTTACGAAGCATTGAGTGCTCCTATTAATCAAATTGCAAAGAATGCAGGTTACGATGGTGCAATTATTATCCACAAAGTTCTTGAGCAAGATGATCCAGCGTACGGTTTTGATGCGTTAAAAGGAGAATACTGCGATATGTTTGAACGTGGAATTATTGATCCCGCAAAAGTTACAAGAAGTGCACTTCAAAACGCAGCATCAATTGCAGGTATGCTCCTTACAACAGAAGTACTTGTAGTTGAAAAACCAGAACCAAAAAACAATAACCCAATGCCAGAAATGCCAGAATATTAATAAAGTTTAAAGATAAACAAGCTTCCCCGGAATTTTCCGGGGAAGTTTTTTTATTGACTAATGCAATTAATATGTTATACTTTAGTTAGGGAAAACTAATTAAGGAGGTTATATCATGAAAAAATTGTTAGAAGTTAAAAATTTATATGCATCTGTAAGAGATGAAGATATTAAAATATTAAAGGGTGTAAATTTAGAGATTGGACAAGATGAATTACATGCTATTATGGGGCCAAATGGTTCTGGTAAGTCTACACTTGCGAATGTTATAATGGGTAATCCTAGATATAAAATAGATGAGGGAGATATTATTTTCGAAGGAGAGAGTATAAAAGATCTTACTTCGGATGAACGTGCAAAAAAAGGAATTTTTATGACATTTCAAAATCCTTATGAAATTGAGGGAGTAAAGTTTAATAACTTTCTTTTGACATCGTATAGAAAGATTCATGGTGATGATGATTCATATAAGATTTTGAACGAAAGAATTCAAAGTATTTTGGAAGAATTAGTTGTTTCAGATAATTTTTTGAATAGATTTTTAAACGTTGGTTTTTCTGGAGGAGAAAAAAAGAAAGGAGAGATCTTACAAGCGAGATTTTTATCTCCTAAACTTTTGATACTTGATGAAATAGATTCTGGTTTGGATGTTGATGCATTAAGGATAGTTGCAGCGCAAATTAATAAGATAAGGAAAAGTGGAACGAGTATTTTAATAATAACACACTATAAGAGAATCTTAAATTATTTAGATGTGGATAAAGTGCATGTATATACAGATGGAAGAATAGTAAGAAGTGGAGATTTTTCATTAGCAGACGAAGTGGAACAAAAGGGATATTCGACAATAGTGAGGTGAAATTATGTTTGATGTAAAAAGCAATGAAGAAAAGTTTAATTATATAGCAAACATTGAGCCAGAATATGTAAGTTTGCCTGGTTTAACGCCAAAGATAATTGAAGAAATTTCAGATATAAAGGAAGAACCAAAATGGATGCGTGAGCATAGATTAAAATCTTTAGAGATTTTTCAAAGATGGCATAATCCGAGATTTGGTGTAGATATTTCTGGTTTAGATTTGAGCAAAATTATTCCTTATATAAAACCAAAGGCAAGGAAAAATACAACATGGGATGAAGTTCCGGAGGAAATTAAAAAAGCTTTTGACAAATTAGGCATTCCTGAAGCGGAAAGAAAATATTTTGCAGGTGTTGGTGCACAATTTGATTCTGAAATTGTTTATCAAAATATAAAAGAGGAATTGGAAAGTTTAGGAATAATTTTTCTAGACATGGAAAGTGCGGTAAAACAATATCCTGATCTTGTAAGGGAATATTTTATGAGATTAGTTCCTACGCATGATCACAAATTTGCCGCATTACATGGGGCAATTTGGAGTGGTGGAACATTTTTGTACGTTCCAAAAGGTGTTAAGGTTCCAATGCCATTACAGGCATATTTTCTCATGAGTAATCCTGGAATGAGTCAGTTAGAACACACTATAATAGTTGCAGATGAAGGTTCAGAGGTTATATTTATAGAAGGTTGTTCTGCTCCAAGGTATAATGTAATTAACTTACATACGGGTATGGTAGAAATATATGTAAAAAAACATGCAAAGGTTAAATATATGACTATTCAAAATTGGAGTAAGAATACATATAATTTAAACACAAAACGTTCAATTGTTGAAGAAGATGGTGTAATGTCATGGGTTTCTGGTTCATTAGGGAGCATGAAAACAATGTTATATCCAATGACCATTCTAAAGGGGAAAGGTGCAAAAGCAGAAAGTTTGGGTATTACCTATGCAGGTCCGGGTCAACATATGGATACGGGTTCTAAAGTAGTGCATCTTGCACCTTACACAAGCTCAACTATAGATGCAAGAAGTATAAGTGTTGGAGGAGGTTGGGCATTTTATAGAGGACTTTTGAAGGTGGCTAAAGATGCTAAGAAAAGTAAATCTCATGTACAATGTACCGCTCTTATGTTGGATAATTACTCAAAGAGTGATACCGTTCCTATTATTGAGGTTTACAATAACGATGCCGATATTGGGCATGAGGCGAGAATAGGTAGGATTAAAGATGAACAGATTTTCTATCTTATGTCTAGAGGATTGAATGAGGCTGAGGCAAAAAGTATGATTGTAAAGGGGTTTATTGAACCAATAGTAAGTAGTTTACCATTTGAATATGCGGTTGAATTAAATAGATTAATTGAAATGGAAATAGAATCAACAATAGGGTGAGGTGTTTTGTATGGAAAAAACATTAGAACTTGTATTAAATGATGAAATTACAGTTGTATCAAAACCAGAAGAGTTTTTTGAAGGAGATTATAAAGATATTTCGGATGTTTTGAATAATATAGAGAATAGGTTTTTAAGAGAATACGTTGAGAAAAAGTATGGAGAGTATATTAAACTTGGTTTTCCAAAGTGGAAGAGATTAAAGTTAGAGAGGATAAATCTTCCCAAGTATAGATATGTTGATTATTTTAAGGATGTGGATTTTGAGATAGACTTAATTGATTTTGAGGGTGCGAATAGAAAATTTGTCTTATTGTCTGATATATTTTCTTCAAAGGGTGAATATTTAAAGGTTAAAGAAAAGAAAGAGATTTTTAAGGAATATGAAGATGAGATAACAAATGACTATTATCAAGTTGAAGATGAACTTACGGTTGTAAGGATTTTAAGGACTAATGATTTTTCGAATAATACATTAAGATTCGAACTTGGAGATAATGCGAAACTTAATTTGTATAATATACACGTTACAAAAGATAGTTCTTTTTCTGTAGATAATGTCTTTATTTGGACAAAAAATAATTCAAAAGTAGTTGTAAAAGATGTTTATATTGGTTCTGGTAAGATAGCAGGTTATTTGGGTGTAAAGATGGGAAATAAAAATGCTAATGTGCAAATAAAACCATATTTTTTGGGGAAAAATAGTGCAATTTTTGATCTGTTATATCTTTTAAGATTTGTTGGAATTGAAAATAAAGGTTCAATACGAGCTGAAGGAGCTTTAATGGATAGTGCAAAGGTAGTCTTTCGTGGTATACTTGATTTGAGAAGAGGGGCAAAAAATAGTGAAGCAGAGGAGTTTGAAAAGTGTATATTACTTTCGAAAAACTCAAAAATGGAAGCTATCCCAAGTTTATTAGTCGATGAAAATGAAGTAGTAGCCTCACATGCTGCAAGCTCTGCACCATTAGATGAGAATTCGGTATTTTATTTAATGAGTAGAGGGTTTAGTGAAAAAGAAGCAAAGAGATATATTTTAAACGGTATATTCGAAACTCTTGTAGAAGAATTAACTATTTATGGGGTTGAGGGGTTGATAAAAGATGCTCTCGAAGAATATACGGGATGATTTCCCCGTTTTAGAAAGGAAGATAAATGGAAATAACATTGTATATTTTGATAGTGCTGCAAGTACATTAAAACCAAAAATGGTTATAGAAAAGCTTTCAAATTTTTATCTTAATAATTACGCAAATGTTCATAGGGCAGTTCATACACTAGCATCTGAATCTACTCAGATACTAGAAGCTTCTAGGAAAAAAATTGCAAAATTTTTAAATGCACAAGAGGAAGAAGTAATTTTTACTTCTGGAAGTACCATGTCTTTAAACCTTGTTGTAGAAAGTTTTGTAAGAAGTGGAATACTTAACAAAGATGATAATGTTTTAGTAACTATGGTAGAACATCATGCAAATTTCGTTCCATGGATTAGATTGTCAAAGTTGCATGGTTATAATGTTTTAGCGGTTTATCCTAGTGGAAGGTTTGGCGAATTAAAATTAGAAGATTTTAATGTAAAAGTTAATCCAAAAATCGTGGCTATAACAGCTCAATCAAATGTTACAGGTCAGTTGATTGATATAAAAAAGATAAGAGAAAAATTTCCAAATGCAATTTTTGTTGTAGATGGTGCACAATTTTTACCTCATGCACAGATTGATGTAAAAGATTTGGATATAGATTTTTTGGTATTTTCTGCTCATAAAATGCTTGGTCCTAGTGGTATAGGTGTTTTGTGGGGTAAAAGAGAACTTCTAGAAAAAATGGAGCCATTTTTGTATGGTGGAGAAATGATAGATAAGGTTAGTTTAGATGAAATTACATTTAATGTTTTGCCTTTTAGATTTGAAGCGGGTACCCCAAATATTGCAGGAATTGCAGGTTTTTCATTTGCATTGGAATATTTGGAAAGGATAGAAATGAAAAAGGTAGAAAATCATATTAGAAGGCTAACGGAGTATGCTTTGGAAAAAGTTAGTAAAATTGACGGTGTAGAATTATATGGTCCACTTAATGAGAGCCAATTGGGTATATTAAGTTTTAATGTAAATGGTGTACATCCCCATGATATTGCGCATTTGTTAGATGAAAAGTTTGGAATAGCCGTTAGAAGTGGCCATCATTGTGCACAACCTTTAATGAGTATTTTAAAATCCCAGAGTAAGTTAGACGTATTTCCAAATAGTACATGTAGGGCAAGTTTTTATGTATATAACACTTTAGATGAAATTGATAAACTAATTTATGCTATTAAAAAGGTAAAGGAGTGGTTTGATGTACTCTGAAATAATAATGGATTATTCTAAATTGACAAAATACAAGGGAAAGTTGGATAACCCTACAGTTGTAGAAGAAGGAAAAAATTTATCATGTGGTGATGAAATTAAGTTGTATTTAAAGATAGAAGATGATAAAATAATAGATGTTAAATTTGAAGGAATAGGTTGTGCAATAAGTCAGGCATCGACAAATTTAATGATAGAGAGTATTTTGGGAAAATCAAAAAGGGAAGTTAAAGAGATTTTGAAAAATATTTACTCTATGGCAAGAGGAGAAGAATATGACAAGGAAAAAATTGGAATAATAAAGGAACTTGAAAATATAAAAAAATATCCAATGAGAATAAAATGTTTTTTACTTTCATGGAAAACACTTGATCTTGCCTTAAAAGAAAAATTGTGAGAGGAAGGGAAAAAATTATGGAAAAGAGAATACTGAATATAGTTCTTTTTATTCTACTGGTATTTGATTTTCCATTTTTGATGTTTTCATATTACGTGTTTTCTGGATTGAAAGATTATCCAGCTTATATTTTTCTTATTGGATATTTAGTTGCGCTTGTTTTTTTTGGCATTCCAACTGTTTGGGTTGTGTATAAAAATGTAAAGAATGTAAAAAAAGGAAGAGGATTTAATATTCCTTTATTTTCTTCCATAGCCCTTTTTATAGGTAATTTTTTGGCAGCAAGTTTTGTGGGAATATTTGCAACTAAAATTAGAGAACTCCCCTTGGAAACATTAGCTTTAAGACTTAGTGGTGCAATTGCAATCAACGTTAATATAATAGCAGTATTTTTGGTTATGTATTCGAAATTTATGGATTTAAAAGAGGTTAAGAAATATTTTGATAAATTTAAATTGGGAATATCAACCAAGGTTATGGTTTCAGTGCTTTCTGTTTCACTTTGGATTGGCCCCTTTATACTAAGATACCTTTATTCAAAAGGAATTTTATCTACGCAAAATAGTTGGAATGTTTCTTTTATAAGTATATTTTTGAACTTGTTTCTCGCATTCTTTTTGCTTGGAATTATTAAGTTGATGTTAAAGCCGGTTGATGTGTTAAAAAATGGTTTGAAAAAATACGCATCTGGAGATTTTAGATATGAATTAGAAATTAAATCAAATGATGAGTTTAAAGATATAGCATTAAGTGTACGTGATATGGTTGAAAGTATAAGAAAGATAATGGTTGGTATTAATCAAGCATCTAGGGATTCGGAATTCGTTTCAAACACTGCAAGTGAAGGTTTTAAAAATCTTTTGACCTATATTGAAGATATGGAAAAGGCTTCTGAGATACAAAAATCAGCTATAGAGAAAATTAGTGCAGCGGTTGAGGAGATTTCTTCTAGTTTGGATGAATTGTCCAATCAAGCGGTAGCTTTAAATAGTACTGCTTCTGAAACGTTAGGTATTAACGAAAAGTTAAATCAAAACTCTAAGGATGGTAAATTAAGATTAGAAGAAGTCGAAAAAGTTAATGAAAAAATTTTAGAAAGGTATGATGAACTTAACAGAAAGATAGAAGATTTTCTATTGTCAACTAAAGATATTGAAAATATTGTGTTAACCATACGAGATATAGCAGAACAAACAAATCTGTTGGCATTAAATGCTGCAATTGAAGCAGCAAGAGCGGGAGAAGCTGGGAAAGGTTTTGCGGTGGTTGCAGATGAGATCAGGAAGTTGGCGGAAGAAACAAAGAATGCAACAAATACTATAACTGAGACAATTATGAAGTTGGACGAAAAAACAAGGATTATTAATTCTGAAACAGGAGAGATGAAAAAAGAGTTTGAAGGTTCAAAAAAGAAATTCAAACAACTTGCTGATATATTTAATGGGATTTTTGAAGCATTTAATGAACTTTCTTCTATTGTAGATGTGCTTGCTGCCCATTCCGAAGAACAGAATGCATCCGTCGAAGAAATGGATAGTGCTACTAATGAAGTGTTAAATCAAATACATGATGTGGAAAATAAGTCTGAAGAAGTTTACAACTTATCAGAAGATAGTTTAAAAATTGCTGTGAGTCTTGAAGAAAGTATTAAGAATCTTTCTCGAAATGTGTTAAAATTAAGTGAAGAGGTAAGAAAATTTAATATTTAAGTGATATAATTGTGTTAGAGTCCTCGGGGCAGGGTGAAAGTCCCGACCGGCGGTGAAAGCCCGCGAGCCCGTTAAGGGTTGATCCGGTGAAATTCCGGAGCCGACGGTTAAAGTCCGGATGGGAGAGGACAATGCTATATGCATTTACCTCTCCCTCCTATGAAAAGGAGGGATTTTTTTGGAAAAATACATGAAGCTTGCTATTGAACTTTCAAAAAAAGGTATAGGAAAGGTTTCACCAAATCCCCTAGTTGGGGCGGTAATTGTAAAGAATGGTAAGATTATTGGTATGGGTTATCATGAAAGATATGGCGGTTTTCATGCAGAAAGAAACGCAATTTTAAATGCAAAAGAAGATGTAAAAGGCTCATCTTTGTTTGTAAATCTTGAACCTTGTTCCCACCATGGAAAAAACCTACCATGTGTTGATTTAATAATTTCTTCCGGAATATCTAAAGTGTATATTGCCAGTGTTGATCCTAATCCCCTTGTAAATGGAAAAGGTATAGAAAAATTGAAAAAGAACGGTATTGAGGTAGATGTTGGGCTTTTAAGTGATGAAGCAAAATATTTAAATAGGGTGTTTTTTAAGTATATTACAAAAAAACTTCCTTATGTTGCTTTGAAAGTAGCACTTACTTTAGACGGTTTTATTGCGGATTCAAATGGAAATTCAAAGTGGATTACAAAACAAAATTTTAATGTTTCACACTCTCTTAGAAATTTTTTCTCAAGTATTTTAGTTGGTGCAAATACTGTTTTGAAGGATAATCCAAGGCTTACTTGTAGAAACGGTGGAAGAAACCCTGTGAGAATTGTTTTAGATAGAGATGGGATTACTTTGGGAAGAGGTTTTAACGTTTACAATGAAGAAGCAAGAACAATAGTTTTTTCAAAATGTTGTCAAGGTACTTTGGAATGTTATCCAGAAACTGAACCTTTTGATATATTATCTAGACTATATAATCTTGGTATAGATTCTGTATTAATAGAAGGTGGTGCAAGTGTTCTATCACAATTTTTAAATTTTGCTGACGAATTACATTTATTTTATTCTACAAAAATTTTTGGTAGAGGACTTTCACCTTTTGAAAATATAATAAAATTTGTTTCACAGAATATGGAGTTTAAAATAAGGAATTTAAAGCGATTGGAAGATGAATTTTACTTGGAGGTATTTAGAAATGTTTAGTGGTATTATCGAGCATTGTACAAGAGATTTTCTTTTAAGAAATGGGGAGTTGGAAATAAAACTTCCTTTTAAGTGTGAAATAGGGGATAGTGTTAGTGTAAATGGGGTATGTTTGACGGTAAAAAGAGTATATAATTTTTGGCATTATTTTGATGTAGGAAATGAAACTATGAAAATTACAAATCTTTCTTTTTCGAAATATTTAAATATAGAACGTGCCTTAAAGATAGGTGATAGGTTAAACGGTCATTTTGTGATGGGACATGTAGATGGATTAATTAGATTAGTAAAAACTGTTAAATTATTTTCAACTGTATATATGTATTTCACATTACCAAAGGAGAGATTTGCAATTGTTCGGAAAGGGTCAATTGCATTAAATGGAATAAGTTTGACTATCTCAAATGTAAGTTTAGATGTTTTTGAAGTACAAGTTATACCACACACCTTTGAAAATACAAATTTGAAATATTTAGATATAGGTGAGTTGGTAAATTATGAAATTGATATTTTTGCAAGATATGGAGGGAAAAAGAATGAAACCATTTATTTTGATTGATTCTGAAAGAGAAAAAGAAGGAGATTTGTTTGTTCCAGCCCAAATTTGTAATGAGGAGGTTGTTAACTTCTTTTTAGAGAAAGGGAAGGGATTACTTTGTCTTGCTACTTATGAAAAAGGATTATTGGAAAGAGGTTTTTTTAAGTTACCAAGTAATGGTTCAAAGACCAACTTTTTTATACCAGTAGATTATGGAACTGGAACTGGAATTTCGGTATTTGAAAGAACTCAAACGATAAAAAAAATAAGTGAAGGATTAGATGTCTCATGTTTTACCTATCCAGGACATGTCTTTTTGCTTGGTGCAAAAGATGGAAGATGGGGACATACAGAAGCTGCAACATATTTTTCTGAAAAATTAGGTTTTTCACCACATGGTGTAATTATTGAAATTCTGAATAATGAAGGGAGTTCGCACGATTTTGAGTATATATTAGAATTTTCGAAAAAGTATTCTTTGGAAGTTGTTGATATTAGGGATTTGTATAAAGAATATAGCAAGGATATTTTTGGTGTGGAAACAAAAGCAAAACTTCCAACAAAATTTGATGAAAATTTTGAAATTTACACATTTAAGAATGTTTATGATGGCAAAGAACATGTTGCAGTGGTGAAAAAACCATTAGGTTCTGTACCATTTGTTAGAATTCATTCTGAATGTGCAACAGGTGATATTTTTCATTCTTTAAGATGTGATTGTGGAGAGCAGCTTGAAAAGTCGATAAAAATAATTTCAAAACAAGGAGGTATATTAATTTATTTAAGACAAGAAGGAAGAGGAATTGGATTAAACAATAAAATTAAAGCATATGATTTACAAGAGAAAGGTTATGACACAGTAGAGGCAAATTTAATGCTTGGTTTTAAAGAGGACGAAAGAGATTACTATGTAGCATATCTTATCTTGAAAACTTTTGGAGTAAAGAAAATAAGGCTTCTCACAAACAATCCAAAAAAGTCGGAGGAGTTAAAAAAATATGGTTTAGAAGTTATAGATATTCCATTGAATGGTAACTTGAATAAATACAATAAAAAGTATCTAAAAACTAAAGTATTAAAGATGGGGCATAAAATTTCATTGAAAGGGGAGAAAATATGATAGAAGGAAAATTTTACGGCTGTGAAGATTTAAAGATTGGTATAGTTCTTTCTAGATTTAATTCACAAGTAACAGAAAGATTATTAAAAGGTGCTTTGGATTGTTTGAAACGTCATGGAATTAGTAATATAGATATAGTAAAGGTTCCAGGAAGTATGGAAATAGGTTTTGTATTGAAAAGATTAATAAACAAAGATTATGATGCATTAATTGCATTAGGTGCAATAATAAGGGGGGAAACGTATCATTTTGATGTTGTTGCAAATGAGATATCAAAAGCTGTGATGCAACTTAATTTGGAAGGGAAAGTTCCGATTTCTTTTGGCATTTTAACAACTGATACTTTAGAACAAGCAATAAATAGATCAGGAGCAAAGAGTGGAAATAAAGGCTTTGAAGCAGCAATGGTAGCTATTGAAATGGCTCAATTAAAAAGACAATTGATTTAATGTGTACCTGTTGACGAGTTTAATAAATAATGATATAATAATTATCGCGAGCCGAGGTGGTGGAATAGGCAGACACGCATGGTTGAGGGCCATGTGGGCATATAGCCCGTGCGGGTTCAAGTCCCGCCCTCGGCACCAGGTCCCGAAGAGGGACCTTTTTTTGAACCAAGTTTTTTATTTTTTAGTCAAAAGTATATGGGGGCGAACTGGTTTCGACGGGGGTGGAATCCCCCGAGAAGCGAGTCGAGGTTTCTGTGCTCCTCGTAAAAAAAGCACGGAAAAAAGATAAGTGCCAACGAAGAAATTGCATTAGCAGCTTAATTTAAAAAGCTGCCGTCCTACCGGAATTTGGTCGGGGTTCCGGATAGGGCGTGAGAGAACCGACCTAGCAACTTTGAGTCTTCCTTCCGCTCAAGGTTGCGAAATTTGAGGGAGGATAGAAGCTAAGAAGCCTGTCCGTGGGCGTCTTAGCTTCGAATTGTAAAACACGGACTGCGCTCGGAGAAGCTCAGGGGGTTCCACTTTCGGACGCGGGTTCGATTCCCGCCGCCTCCACCAGTAAAAAAAGCGGGTTTTCCCGCTTTTTTTAATTTGTAAATACTTGGTCTAATATAAATTTATCTATTTTTGTTCTTCCTATACGTTTTACCTTTTGTATTGTGTTGTCTATTTTTTTAAAGTTTATGTTTAATTCTTTTTCAATTTCTTTGTAACTATATCCATCTAACCACATTTCAAATATATCCAGTTCAATATCTTTTAAATACAGTGTGATTTTTTCTTTGATTATCTGGATAAATGCGGTTTTTATAATATTTGATTCTTTATCTGCAAGGGAATAATCTGCTTGCTCAGTTCCCTCTTCTTCATCAAATACGTCAATACTCGAAGATTCAGACAATATTTTGTTTTTTCTTCTGTTAAGGTAAGTTATAAAGGTTTGTATTTCACTTTCTATACTTCTCCAAGCAAATGAGTTGAAGGAGCTTTTTTCAAAATTGAAATAGAAAACAGCTTTAATAAGTCCAATAAGGCCATTTTGAACTATATCTTCAAATTCAGCCCATGGGGCATAGTATTTTGATGAAATCTTGACCACCATTGGATAGTATCTTTCAATTATTAATTCCAAAGCCTCCATCAATCCACTTTGGGCAAGTTCAACTAATTTTTCAGTTCTTTTTACTCTCAGGTTGTATTTTATCACTCTTTATCACCTAATGTGTTCTGAAATTTCACCTATGTCGTTTGCAATTATATCTGGCTTTATATTAGTAATATCCTCTTTCTTTGCTTCGCCTGTTAAAACCAATACAGTTAAAACTTCTGCTCTTTTTCCCAAAAGGATATCTGTGTATAGTCTGTCTCCAATTACACATGTTTCATCTTTTGTAACGTTGTGTTTTTTCATTATCATTTCCAAAATTAATGGGTCTGGTTTTCCAAATACAATATCAGGTTTTTTTCCTGTAGTTTTTGTAATAATACTTGCTATTGCTCCGGTATCTGGAATTGGTCCTATTTCAGAAGGACAATTTAAATCCGGATTTGTTAGAACAAAGAGTTTTCCCTTTGAGACATAAATTGATGCCTTTGCAAGTTTCTCATAATTAAGTGTGGTATCGAATGTTACAACAACAATATCTGGATTGTTTTCTACTATTGTATGCCCTGCTTTTTTGAAAATATCTTTTATTTCATTGTTTCCTACAATGTATATTTTTTTTGGTCCAAATTTTTCGTAGAGGTATTCTGCAGTTTCAATCCCGGCAGTGAATATTTGGGAAGCAGAGATCTTTATTTTATCGTTTGAAAATTCTTTAAGATAAGTTTCAATAGATTTATTGGAGTTATTTGTCAAAAAAACAAATTTTTTGTTTGCATTTTTAACTTTTTTCGCAAAACTAATAGATCCTGGGAGTAACTTTCCACTTAATGAAAATGTTCCATCTATATCTAAAACAAACAACCTTACCTTTTTCAATTTTTCCAAGGCATCATCTGTTATTATTGTCATATAATCACCTCAATAGAATTATACATTATTTTTTGGTTTTTAAAAGTATAAACATTAGAGGGGCACCAATAAAGGATGTAATTACACCTATAGGGATTTCAATAGGGGAGGCGATAGTTCTGGCAATAGTATCAGATATAGAGAGAAAAATTCCACCAAGTAAAGTGCTGCTCCAAAGACTATATCTATGTTTTGAACCTGTTAAAATTCTTGCTGCGTGAGGTATAATCAAACCTACAAAACCAATTATTCCAGTTTTTGAAACAATAATTGATATTACGAAGGAACCAAGTAGGTAAAAAAGCCATTTAATTTTCTCGGTTTCGACACCTAATAATTTAGCTTCTTCTTCTCCCAAAGCTATAGCATCAAGTTCTTTGTTTTTAATGTATGAT
The DNA here is from genome assembly GCF_000016905.1 of Thermosipho melanesiensis BI429. GTDB lineage: Bacteria > Thermotogota > Thermotogae > Thermotogales > Fervidobacteriaceae > Thermosipho > Thermosipho melanesiensis. The sequence continues at coordinate 43,263 of NC_009616.1, read as the reverse complement.
ATTGTTAATAATAAAAGTAATGAAACTAAAGGCAAATAAATTTCGTCTATTGAAATTCCTGAAAGACTACCAAATAGCCAAATATATGCATTTGTTAATGTTTTTCTAGATAGATTTATTAAAAGAATTGTTGCAGAAGAAAAAATAGTACTTATTAGTACACCAGAAAGAATTAGGTGTGTAACGGGAATTATATTCTTTCTTTTAGCCAATATTATAGTTAGAAAAGAAGCAAGAAGTGAAAATAAAAATGAAAATACGCTAACACTAATAGTTTTGTTAAAAGAAACGGTGGTGTAAATCGCCAAAACTGCACCAAATCCCGCTCCTGCAGAAGTTCCAATTAAGTAAGGATCTACTAGAGGATTTTTCATTATAGTTTGAAAAATACTTCCAACCAAAGATAACGCTGCACCTGCAATAATTCCCATTAAAACCCTGGGAAATCTCACATGCCAAATTAGAAATTCAACTCTTTGGTTTGGAGCATTAAATATTTGGGATATAGGAATTTTAACGCTGCCAATTGATAAATTAAAAAATAATATTAAGATAAATAAAGCTGGAAGAATAATTCTTCCAGCTTTATAATTTATTCTCATTTATTTCCTCCATAAAAAAAATTATAAAAAATATCCAGATATTTTATAATATCAGGGGAGATAGAGCTAATATCGTTTCCATTGACAATAAGAATTCTGTCATTTTTAACAGCTTTTAAAGAAGAAAATAGTTTGTTAGATTTTATATTTTCTTTTATTTTTTCTGGATTACCATATCCAGAAACTATTATTACATCTGGGTCGTTAATTGTTAGAAATTCCCAATTAACGGAAAACCATCCGTTGTTTCCCGTATATGGGGCACAGATATTAACTCCTCCTGCGATTGTTATCAATTCATTTATATACGATCCCGTTCCGGCAGTCCATAGGTCTTTTGTTTCCTCATTTGGGATTGTTATGGTGAAAAATACTTTTGGTCTTTTTGAAAGTGGAATTTTTGCTGTCTTTGTGCCGTAATCTTTCATTTTTGATAAAATTTCATCTTTTACTTTTTTAGCTAATTCAGTTTTTTTGAAAATATTTCCAAGTAACATTATATCTCTTGCTATGTCATTTAAGGTAACAGGGTTGATAACAAAAGCTTTGATACCAAATTTCTCCAATTTTTCAACTTCTGGTAATTGGAATCCTCCAAACGTTATTACTACATCTGGATTTAACGAAAGTATTTTTTCGATATTTAACGGTACCATGTTACCAATTTTTTCCGCGTTAAATACATCCCAATCGGTAACTCCTACAATTTTTTCATCCAAACCAAGTTTCAATAAAAATTTTGTAGAACTTGGCGCAGCAGATACTATACGTTTTGGTACTTTATCAAAAGTTACCAATCTTCCGGCGTCATCGACAATGGAAATAGAAAAGGCCAAAATACTCAAAATTGTAATAACAACGGTTAAAAATTTTTTCATATCCCCACCTCCATATTTTTATATTTAAAAGAAAATCAGCCACCTTTAAGGATCGTAAAGGTGGTAAACTTTCCTTCTAAAAAAGGTATCCCGGCTTCCGGATCAACCTACTCTCCACGCCTTCCCAGGATAGTCCCAGTGGCTTTAAGTGGATTTTGTCCCCGGTTACGGTGGCGTCCCCGCGCCGGATTTTCACCGGCTTCCCTTTTTTAGAAGGAAATTATTCTAACATAATTATATCACTTTAAAAATTATTTGCAATTTTTCTAGCTAGTTTGTCTAATTCAAAAATGTCATTTAGATCTCTTACATTTCCGTCTATTTTTTCACATGTGTTTATTATTATCTTTGAAATTTCGTGAAATTTTATTTTTCCTTGCAAAAATTTTTCAACTGCTATTTCATCTGCTGCGTTAAATGCTATTCTTTTTGCAAGGTTGTTTATAAGTTTTTTTCCATAGAAAAATGCGGGATATTTTTTTTCATCTACTTTTTCAAAAATAAAATTTTTGCTTGAAAATTTAGGCCATTTACTATATGTGTAACACCTATTTGGATAGGTTAGTGCATATGAAATTGGTATTTTCATATCTGGAAAACCAAAATGTATTTTTACAACGCCATCTTTATAGAATACTGCTCCGTGAACTGTTCCAGTCGGATGTATTAATACTTCAATGTTGTCTACTTCAAATAATTCATATGCTTCGATCACTTCAAAGGCTTTATTGACCATTGTTGAGGAATCAACTGTAATTTTTTGTCCCATATTCCATACTGGGTGGTTTAAAATATCCGAAGGTGTTAAATTTTCTATGTTTTTGTAGTTTCTTACTGCACCACCAGATGCGGTGATAAGAATTTTTTCAACATTTTTTCCGAATATTTGGAATATGGCTGAATGTTCACTATCCACTGGTATCAATTCGACGTTATTTTTTTCACACTCTTTTTTAAAGAAAGGACCAGCACATACCAAGGCTTCTTTATTTGCAAGTGCTATTCTTTTGGTGTGTTTTGCTGCTTCAAATGAGGTAACTACACCGTAAAAGCCTGGTATTGCGGAAATGACTATATCTGGTCTTGTCTTTTCCAGCAATTCAGTTATAGAACTTACGTTTGAAAGTCTTTTTGAAAAATAGTATTTTATACTGTATTGTTTTATTATTTTTTCACCAAGTAATTTATTTTTTCCAAAAACGATACCAACAACCTTGTAGCTATTTAATTTGTTTATTACATCCAATGTTTGTGTTCCAATTGAACCGGTGGCACCTAAAATTACAACGGTTTTTTCATCCATCTAAAATAAATCACCTCACCATCTAATACTTCAATCTTTACATTTTCTGATATGGTTTCATTACTTACGCCTATGGGATTGTCTATTTTCATTTCCCCATTGAATTGATATTTGAAACCATATAGATTGAATTTTGCTTTACAAAGCGGAATAAAGGACCATATTTCACCAATTTTTACTTTTTTTTCCATTTGTTTTTTTATTATACCACACTCTAATTTTTCCGATCTTAAAGTAATTTTTACATTGAATTTTTTCATTAAACCAAATAATGATAATATCATATCAAGTCTTTCGCCAAAAAAATTTATTATTTCTATTTCATCATACCCGTTTTCTATGGCATATCTGATCGCTAGTTCACAATCTGTTTCATCTTTTTCAGCTGGAAATACAACTATTTCAACGTTTTTTCTTTTGAAATACTCTATTATTTCATTTTCAAGAGAATCCATATCTCCTACAATAGCTTTTGGGAGAATTCCTCTGTCTTTTAAAAGTTTTGCACCACCATCAACTGCAATAATTGTCTCTGAATTAATGATAAAAGTTTCGTTTGTATTTCCGTTTAAAACTATAGTGGCTTTCACAATATCCCTCCTAATGTTATAATATACATGAAAAATTATAACATGGAGTGGTGTTTATGATTATTAAAGCAAAAAATCTTACAAAAGTTTATGGAAAAAGGGAGAGAGTTGTAGCATTAAAAGACATAAATCTTGAAATTGAAGAAGGGGAAATTGTAGCGATTTTAGGTCCCTCAGGGTGCGGTAAAACAACACTTTTAAATTGTCTTTCAGGGTTAGATGAACTAACATCTGGTAGTGTAGAAGTTCTAGGGAAAAGTTTAACTGGCATGAATGAAGAGGAAAAAACAAAATTTCGCTCTGTGTATATGGGATTTATTTTTCAGTTTTTCAATTTAATCCCCGTGTTAAATGCAATTGAAAATGTAGAATTACCACTTTTAATATCCAAAAAATTAAAAGTAAGTGAGGTAAGAAAAAGGGCATTAGATTGGCTTGAAAAACTTCACATTGCTCATAGAGCAAAGGCTTATCCAAGTGAGATGTCCGGAGGAGAACAACAAAGAGTTGCAATAGCAAGAGCTTTGATAAATAATCCTAAAATTGTTTGGGCTGATGAACCAACAGGAGCTCTTGATACAAAAAACAGTGAGGAAATAATGGATATTATTTTGAATATGAATAGGGAACTAAATACAACTTTTGTTATTGTAACTCATGATCCAAATGTGGCTAAAAAGGCAAATAGAATAATTAGAATGGATAGTGGAAGGATTTTATCAGAAGGAGTGTAAAGTTTGTACATACCACTTTTAATAGAAGATTTTTTAGAGAAGGTAGAAAGAATAAAAGATTCCTTTGAATTAATAGAATTTTTTGAGGAGAATTTTGAAAAAATAGATGATCCTTTAAAGAATATTCCTGAAGTTTCTAAAAGACTTCAGGAGTTTTATGATTATATAGTGAAAATGAAGCATTTGAATAGAGAAAGAATAGAAAAACGTATGAAGTTTATTCCAGGAATGGTTAAAAGGTTTAGAGATATGTATTTAGTTTACAAAGCAGAAAAGCAGGGAAATTTAAAAGAGCTTGATTTATCCGTTAAGTATTTAAAAGGAGTAGGGCCAAAAAGAGCAGAAAAATTGATGAAATTGGGGGTTAAAACGGTTGAAGATTTATTAAATTATTTTCCAAGAGATTATGAAGATAGAAGAAAAGTTATGCCTCTACCTATACTCAAAGAAGATGAAAAAGTAGTTACTAGTGGCGTCTTGTCCGCGGTTGAAAAGATAAAAAAAAGTGGACTTTCGATTGTGAGTGCAGTGCTTTCAGATGGAATGTATCAAATTCTTTTAAAGTGGTTTAATCAAGATTACATAGGAAATGTTTTAAAGACTTTGATGAGAAAGAAAGTGTATGTATTTGGATTGGTGAAAAAAGGATTCTATGGTACTTTGGAAATCCATAATCCGGAAATAGAAGTTATTGGAAATTCTTCACGAGAGATTATGCCGGTTTATTCTTTAACAGAAGGTATAAAGCAAAATGTAATTAGAAGAATAATCAAAGAAAACTTGTATAATATTTACAATTTTAAAGATTACCTTCCAGATGAGCTAAAAGGAAAAAGAAGGCTTTTAGATGTTTACCAAGCATATACGGGAATGCATTTTCCTTTAAGTATGTACCATCAAAAAATGTCACGTTTTAGACTAGCATATGAAGAAATATTATATTTACAACTTGCGTTTTTTCTTTCAAAAAAGGAAAATGAAAATATAGGTGGTATCTCAAAGAATTTTGAAGGGAAGTTATCATCTGAGTTATTAAAACAGTTACCTTTTAAGCTTACTAATGCTCAGTTAAATGCATATGAAGAGATCAAAAAAGATCTAAAATCAGATAAACCTATGAATAGATTATTACAAGGAGATGTGGGTTCAGGAAAAACAATAGTTTCTGAACTTGCTATTTTGGATAATTATGAAGCAGGATTTCAATCTGCAGTAATGGTTCCAACTTCAATTTTGGCTATTCAAAATTTTAAAAAAATGTTTGAACATCTTTCGAGATTTGGGATTAGAGTAGCATTGCTTTTAGGGGCGACTTCAACAACTGAGAAAAATAGGATAAAACAAATGCTTAAAAATGGTGATTTAGATGTGGTTGTTGGAACTCATGCTTTAATACAGGAAGATGTGCATTTTAAAAATTTGGGATTGGTTGTAATTGATGAGCAACATAGATTTGGCGTAAGACAAAGAAAAGAGCTTATTGCAAAAGGAAAATTAGTAGATACGTTAGTGATGACCGCTACTCCTATACCAAGAACTCTTTCACTTTCTGTTTATGGAGATCTTGATGTTTCAATAATAGATGAAATGCCTAAAGGAAGAAAACCTATAAAAACTTTTGTTGTTCATCAAACCAAAATAGATGAAGTATATAAATTTATAATAAGTGAAGTTGAAAATGGCGGGCAGGCTTATATTGTTTATCCATTGATAGATGATTCTGAAAAACTTTCTGTGAAATCAGCCGTTTCTATGCATGAAAAGCTTAGAGAAGAATATTTTAAAGATATTTCAACAGCTTTAATTCACGGTAGGATGAGTGATTTTGAAAAAGATGAGATAATGTACAAATTTTCGCGAGGAGAAATCAAAATATTGATTTCAACAAGTGTAATAGAGGTGGGGATAGATGTGCCCCAAGCAACTGTAATAGTTATTGAAAACGCGGAAAGATTTGGTCTAGCTCAATTGCATCAGTTAAGAGGAAGAGTTGGGAGAGGAAATAAGCAGTCATATTGCTATTTAACTGTTGGAAATGTTTCAAGGGAAACCCTTGAAAGATTGAATTTCTTTGCTTCAACGAATGATGGTTTCAAAATTTCAGAATATGATTTAAAGTTAAGAGGGCCTGGGGAATTTTTAGGTGTAAAACAACACGGATTGCCAGAATTTAAAGTAGCTGATATTATTAACGATATAGATATTATCTTAATGGCTCGGGAAGATGCCAAGTATATAGTGAATAACATAGAGAAATTTAAAACTTTAATAGAATATGTAAAAGATATTTACAAAGAAAGATTAGAATTTTTGGATGTAGGTTGAGGTGAAACGTATGATATTGAGGGCATCATATGGGACGTTGGCACTTTTGGGATATGTAAGGAAAAGTGTAAGGATGGATACAGCATATTTTATGGTTGATGGAAAATGTGTTTTTGATTGTTCCTTTTGTTCCCATGCAAGAAATGCAAAAGTTGATAATAAATATTTATCAAGGGTTATATGGAAAGAAGTATCAATTGAAGATTTAAGCAAGTTGAATGTAAAGAGGATTTGTCTTCAAGTTGTAAGTTATAAAGGATATAGAGAAGATTTAAGGTTGCTTTTGGGAAAATTAAAGGGTAAAAGAATTTCTGTATCAGTTAGGGCTTTAGATTTAGATGAAATTGATGAGTATTTTTCATATGGTGTAGATACTATAGGTTTATCAGTCGATGTTGTAAATGATGAGCTTTTTAAAAATATTAGGGGAGGAAGTTTGAAAATAACAAAGAAATTAATTAGTGATGCGGCAAAAAAATATAAAGGAAAGATTACCACACATGTGATAGTTGGTATGGGAGAAAGTGATAAAGAACTCGTGGACTTTTTTTATGAAATGAAAGATTTAAACGTTAATGTAGCGTTGTTTTCATTTACACCGATAAAAGGTACGAAATTTGAACATCGAAAATCTCCAAGTAGTGAAAGATATAGGAAAATTCAACTTGCAAGGTATCTAATTTTTGAAAAACATGTTTCTAGGGATGTGTTTGTTTTTAAAAACGAAAATTTGGAAGAGATAGATTTTGGATATATTGAAGGACTAGGCCGCGCCTTTTTAACGTCAGGTTGTACTTATTGTACAAGACCATACTACAATGAAAAACCTGGAAGTATGCCATATAACTTTTTTGAATACAGTAGAGAACTTGAGGAGATTGCAAGGGGGATTTTGAAGTGAGGTTTTTCAAAGAAAGGGAAAAGCATCCACTTGTGATAAAGAACCCTGCTCTTTTAATAATCGATGTACAGAGTTACTTTTTTGATAAAAAAAGTTTGGCATATTTGAGAGGAATTGAAAATATTTTTGGAAATATTGAGAAATTAATAAAACAGTTTGAAGAAAAAGGTTATCCAGTAATATCTACACTACATGTTGGTGGAACAGATAAAATGAAAAAGTGGTGGGGAAATATTGTAAAGGATGTAGAACCTTATTTTAAGGCATCATATGTTATCAAAAAAAATACATATGATGCATTTTACAACACAGAACTTGAAGAAATCCTAGAAAAAAAATCTGTTAAGGATTTAGTAATTACGGGAGTTATGACACATCTATGTTGTGAAACCACCGCAAGGAGTGGGTTTGTAAGAGGATATAATATTGTTATGGTTGAAGATGCATTATGGGACAAAGATGAATTTTATCATTTTTTATCTTTGAAATCACTAGCTCATGGATTTGCTGTTATTTCTTCAACGGAGGAAGTTTTATGCGAGTTGGAATAGTTGGTGGAGGGCCTGCTGGTATTTCCGCGGCAATTTTCTTAAAGCGGTATGGTATTGATTGTACAGTTTTTGAAAAAAAATCATTGGGTGGATTATTGAGAAATGCGTGGAGAGTTGAAAATATTCCTCTTTTTAAACCTACTTCCGGAGAAGATATAGTAAAGATTATGAACTCATATTTGAAAATTTATGATGTGAAAGTTGTCTTTGATGAAGTAACAACAGTTAATAAAAATGAAATTGTTACAAGAAATGGAAGATATTTTTTTGATGAAATTATTGTAGCAAGTGGTACTGTTCCAAATAGAATAGTGGGGTTTGAAAACGAAAGAGTGGCCTACGAATATACTGACCTTTTTGAATTTAATTCACTTGCAATATACGGTGCTGGAGATGTTGCATTTGATGGTGCAATAAAAGCAAAGTTGGAGGGGAAAAAAGTTTCAATTTTTTCTAGAAATGTGAAAGTGAAGGCAGTTCCAATATTGTTTGAAACAGCAAAAAAATTGGGAATAGATATGCATTTAGGTGAAGAGATAAAGGATGTAGAATATAAAAAAAATTATGTTGAGATTCATACGGCAGTGAATACTTACAAATTTGATAAGTTGCTTTTGGCAATTGGTAGAAAAATTGATTTGTCATTTGTAAAAACATCAGATGTTTATTTGATAGGAGATGTGGCACATCCTGATTTTAGACAGGCTTCCATAGCGGTAAGTGATGGTATAAAGATTGCGATGAAGATTTTAAGGAGGGGAGAAGATTGGAAATATTAAAAAAAGTAGGCAAAGAAGAAGTTGCATATGTATATCTTGGAAAGACTTCAAGAGGAAATTTAGTTGAGTTTGTAGAATCAATTCAGCCTCCTATACCAAGGGAAAAGAAATGGGTATTGATTGTTTCTACTTTAAATGGATGTCCTGTGGGTTGTTTAATGTGTGATGCAGGAGGATTCTATAAAGGGAAATTACAAAGTGATGAGATTATGGAGCAAATACTTTTTCTTGTTGAATCAAGATTTATTAATAAACGTGTGCCGGTGGAAAAATTTAAAATACAATTTGCAAGAATGGGAGAACCAGCTTTAAACGAAGCAGTTTTAGATGTTTTAGAGAGATTACCCAAGGAGATTGATGCTCCAGGTTTGATGCCGTCTGTGTCTACGGTAGCACCAATTGGAACAGATGATTTTTTCGAAAGGTTGCTGGAAATCAAAGATAAGATGTATTTAGGACGTTTTCAACTACAATTTTCAATACATGCTACAGATAAAGATCAAAGAAATAGAATTATACCGATTAAAAAATGGAGTTTTGAAGATATAGCAAAATATGGTGAAAAATTTGTAAAAAGTGGTGATAGAAAGGTTACATTAAATTTTGCTCTTGCGAAGCAAAATATAGCGGATCCAGATGTTATAATAAAATATTTTGATAAAGAAAAATTCTTGATTAAAATTACACCTATAAATCCCACATATTCAGCTATGAAAAATAATTTAGAATCTGATATAGATTTAAAGACGTTTATACCAGTGAATCACCAGTATTTTGTTGAAAAATTAATGGAAGCAGGGTATGATGTAATAATAAGTATTGGTGAATTAGAAGAGAACAAAATAGGGAGCAATTGTGGTCAATATGTACAAAAACATTTAATGGAAAAAGAGCAATTAGAATATGGATATGATTTTGTGGATTAATAAAAAAATGTTATAATTTTTTTCAAGGAGGTGGTACCATGAGTGAAAACAACATGTTAATGTGGATAGGTATTGGGGTATTAGCAGCAGCGCTTGTTGTTGGGGCAATTTTCTTTTTATTGCCAAAAGATAGGTATATTGAGGCACAAGGTATTAGGATTTGGAAGTTGCCTAAAGAAGCGCAAAATGTGCAGATTAACTACTCTCAAGAAGCAAAAGTTGCTCAACTTGCACGTGAAGGAAGGTTATTTGTATTTGAAGGTGTAAATGTTGGTGGCGGAGTTAATATGACCATAGCGGAGAATGCGGCAAGGACGCAAGCATTGGGTAAGATAGCAGAGTTTTTAAATGCAAAGGTAGAAACTTTTAGAAAAGTAGTTGAAGGCCAATTACAAAGTGTTCAAACAAACAATACAAATGAAGAAGCAAATCAACAATTAGTTGAAGCAGCTGTAAGTGCATACAAAGGTATTACAAAAGTTATGGCCAATGCGATAGTAAGTGGTGCTTTAAAATACGCAAGTTGGGAAGTTAGAAAGGGAAATGTAGTTGAGTTGCATGTGCTTTATTTCTACGATCCAACTAACCTTCTTTCAATACTTGAATCTCAAGCACTTGTAAGTGAGACAGTTGGAAAACTTGGAAAGCAGGGAGTGGATTTCTTTAAAGCTTTAAATTCGGTACTTGAAGAAGCTTCGAAAGGGACACCATTTGAAGAAGAACAATAAAAAGCCGAGGGTGTCCTCGGCTTTTTTTGTATGGAGGTGTATTAATGTATATTGATTTAAGAAGTGATACAGTTACAAAACCTACGAAAGAGATGAGAAAGACAATGGCTGAAGCAGAAGTTGGAGATGATGTTTATGGCAATGATCCCACAGCAAATAAACTTGAAAGACTAGCTGCAGAAATTTTGGGAAAAGAAGATGCACTTTTTGTTCCGAGCGGAACTTTTGCAAATCAACTTGCTTTGTTTACCCATTGTCAAAGGGGAGATGAAGTAATTATTGGTGATGACTATCATATAGTTCAACATGAAGCAGGAGCCGCAGCGGTAAATGCTGGTGTACAGTTAAGAACAGTTGAAACGAGAGATGGAGCACTTGTCCGTGAAATTGTTGAAAATAAGATAAGGAAAGTAGAAGATATACATTTTCCGAAAACAGGTCTAATCTGTTTGGAAAATGCCCATTCAAGTGGAAGAGTTATTTCTTTAGAAAATTTTGACTAAATTAAAAAAATTGTGGATAAATATAACATTCCTATACATTTGGATGGTGCAAGGCTTTTTAACGCAGCTACTTACTTAAATGTTGAACCAAATGAAATTGCAAAGTATGCTGATTCAATTAATATCTGCCTTTCAAAAGGATTGTATGCACCAGTTGGTTCTTTGCTAGTTGGAAGCAAAGATTTTATAAAAGAAGCAAGAAGAAAGAGAAAAATAATGGGTGGGGGTATGAGACAGGTAGGTATATTAGCCGCAGCGGGTATTATAGCTCTTGAAAAGATGAGGTTTAAGCTTAATGAGGATCATGATAATGCAAAATATTTAGCTGAAAGGTTAAAAAAATTTGATTTTATTGAGATAGTAGAAAAAGTAGAAATTAATATGGTATTTTTTAAGATGAAAAGAAATTTTGATGAGAATGAGTTTATAAAATATATGTTGGACAATGGTGTAAAAATAAATCCTTCTGAAGATGGAGTATTTAGGTATGTGACACATTATTGGATAAAGAAAAAAGATATAGATTATGTTGTGGATAAAATAAGGAGTTATTTTAAATAAACTCCTTTCAGCAGGGCTGAAAGGAGTTATAGCCATTTTTTCTTCTTAAACCAAACTAATGTTAAGACAATCGTTCCAATGGACCAAAAAATTATGTGTAAGTATGCAAATGGGTTGTTTTGAATTGGAAGTTTTACATTCATTCCGTAAAAGCTAGTCAAAATGGTAGGAATTTGCATTAAAATGGTGACAACTGTAAGGATTTTCATAACAATGTTTAGATTATTTGAAATAACTGATGCATAAGAATCCATCATACCTGCAAGAATGTCACTGTATATATTTGAAACTTCTATTGCTTGCCTGTTTTCAATAATTGCATCTTCCAATACGTCCTTATCTTCTTCGTAAATTTTTAATATGTTTCCTCTGAGAAGTTTTTCCATCATTATTTCGTTTGAACGTAAAGATGTGGTGAAATAGACTAAGCTTTTTTCAAGGTACATCATATCTTCGAGTTCTTTGTTTTTCATTGAACGATGCAATTCTTCTTCAATTATACTAATTGTTTTGTTAATTTCTTTTAGGTATGCAAGAAAAACTTTGGCGTTTAAAAGAAATATTTGGAAAATCATTCTGCTCTTCTTGTTTATATCAAATTTGCTATTTTCAATCATGTGTTCTATAAAATCAACGGATTCTTTTGAGGAGAAAATAGTATAATTTTTGCCTATTATTATTCCCATGGATACTGTTCTATACGGTATTTTTGAATTGTTATTGAATTTTTTTGGGATTTTGAGTATTATTAGAATAGTATCCTCATCTACTTCAATACGTGCTCTTTCATCATCGTCGAGAGAATCATATATAAAATCGGGGTCAAATTGCAGAAGGCTTGAAAGCATATGAATTTCATCAGCGGAAGGATCTATAACCTTTATTAAAGAGTTTGGAACAAACTTGTCGGCTTCCACAATTTTGTTTTCCTTTGTGGTGTAAAATTTTACCATTTTATTACCTCCTCTAATTTTTATTTTACGGTGGTCGTGGTAAAGGTTCATCAGAATAACTACCATAACTTTCCATTATTTTTCACCTCCGTTTTAAATAGTAAGGATTTCCCATCGTTTTTCTTCAGGTTCAAGTAGAACAACGGTTGCTTTTCCTGTAAGCCACCCTGAAGATTCGCCTGGATTAATTATAACTGAATTATTATATTTTTCAACAACCAATTCATGGGTATGTCCAAAAAAGATAAAATCGTATAAATTGCTTTCTTTTGCGGCTTTAAGCGCATATGGTTCGTGCATTAAGAAAATTTTAAAATTTTGAATTAAAATTTCATAAGGGCCTGTTCTGATTTTCCCGTTGGATTTTTTTGAGAGTAGTAATCTTTCTCCATCATTGTTTCCAAAAACCCCATAAAATTCTATATTGTCTTTAAAAAAATAAGGAAGGATAAATGGTGCAACAAAATCACCACAATGGAAAATTGTGTCAATTTTATAACTTTCTATTACTTTTTCAATTTCTTTTGCTTTTGTTAAATTATCGTGAGAATCACTGAGAATTAACCACATAATCGTCCCCCCTTTAACAATATTGTAGCACAATTTTGTTCAAATTTATTTTTATTTGGGTTATAATTATTTAGAAAAATGGGTTGGAGGGTGATTTTATGAAAAAATTTTTGGTTATCTTTCTATCATTTTTAACATTGTATGTATTTGCAAATGTTTATTATGGGAATTTACATGCGCATACTTCATATTCTGATGGAAAACTATTTCCTGAGGATGCGTATAGTTATGCGAAGAACTATGTTGATATACAAGCTATTACGGACCATGCATATTATTTTACCCAATTAATCAACGGAAAAACAAAGCCATTTTTGACAAAGGAAGCTGCGAAAAAGGCTACCGTTGAAGGTGAATTTATTGCTTTACAAGGTTTTGAGTGGACTTCTGGAATAGGTCATATTAACGTGTATGAATCATTAGAGTGGGTTGATAGAAATAACGTTCCTTCTGCTGAAGGATTTTATAAATGGTTAATTGAACATAAAAAATTAGGACAATTTAACCATCCTATAAGTATATTTGGGAATTTTAATGATTTTGAATATTATCCAGAGGCGGATAAATACATGAACCTTATTGAAGTTGGAAATGGGAATTGGAAACAAGGGGATGTAATTAATAGTGAAATGCTTCAGAATTATAAATTGTCTTTGGATAAAGGATGGCATTTGGGAGCTACAGTTGGTCAAGATAACCATAAGGTAAATTGGGGAAGTGCAAACGAAGGAAGAACTGGCATAGTTGCCGATGCTTTAACTTATAATGATATTATGAAAGCACTTTGGGCGAGACACGTATTTGGTACAGAGGATAAAGATGTAATAGTTTTCTTTGGTTGTGGGGAAAATATAATGGGAGATATAGTATACGATAAAGAAAACGTAATTTTGCACTTTGAATATGAAGATGATGATACATTAACATATTTTGCGTTAGTTTCACAGAGTGGAACAGTTGTTGAAGCATATCCTAATCAAACAAAATATTCAACAGATATTAGTGTGAAAATCCCAGATGGCTATGAATGGTATTATGTATATGCACTGCAGTCAGATAAAGACGAAGTAGTTACTTCGCCCATTTATTTTCAAAGAATGAGTAATGTTTATGTAAATAACCATAATTATTTTGATGGAAAACTTTCGTTTGATATTTATAACATTACATCTAGCAATGAAAGTGTTTTATTGGAAATTAAATCAAATGGGAACTTACTTTATACGGAAAATATCTCTTTAAAGGCATTTGAAAAAAAGTACAAAGTTTTAGAATTGAAATTACCAGCTGGAGAGAACAAGGTGGAGTTTTTTGTAAATGGGATTTTTGTACAATCTTTAAAGACTTTTGTTAAAAAATTTGAAAAGAGTGTAATGATTGATACATTACATGAGAATGATCACCTTGATTTTCTAAAGAAACTGGCAGTTTTGCTTGACAATAAAGGTTATAGAGTATTATTTTCAAAAAGAATGTTAAATGATTTAAAAGATGTGGATGTCTTAATAATTTCTACTCCAAAAATTGATGGTTTTGACTTTTCTAAGGATCTTTTAAATCCGGAAATAGAAGCTTTAAAATCATTTAAAGGAAAGATAATATTAGTTCCAGGGAGTGACAAAACTTATTTTGAACTTTACAAAAAACTTATCAATGCAGATGTTATGAGTTTAGAAGAGTTGGAGAAGTATTTTGGTTTATCGCAAAATGTAGAACCAAATGTTTTTATAGACATAGGTCATGGAAATGATTACGGTAGAGGCAAGTTAACAAAATTTGAGAATTTTTTAAGAGCAAAAGGTTTTAAGGTTGAATATCTTGATAAAATTTCTAAAGTGTCTGGAAAATTATTGGTAATTCAGAACGGAAGAGATTACACCAAAGAGGAATTGGAAAATATAAAAAGTTTTGTTGAAAATGGCGGAAGGTTATTAATAGCTTCAAAGAGTGATTATAAAGACGGTGGAAATACTGAAAGTTTGAATGATATTTTGGAATATTTGGGTTCGAATATAAGGTTTAATGATGATCAAGTATTAGATGATGTTAATAATTATGGAGTAAAGTATAAGATTTTGGCAAATGGCTTAAGGTTTTATAGCCCATGCTCTCTGATAATTTCAGACAAAAATATGATTGTAGTTTTTTCGGATAGTGCGTATACTGAGGATGCGGATAATAATGGTGATGCGATGATAGTTGATAAAGTAGTTTTAGTTGCTCGGGAAGAGATAGGCTCAGGTGAAATTTTCGTGTTTGGAAAATTTATCTTTTCAGATTACGATTTTGATTATAATAAAGACTTTATGGAAAATATATTAAATTAATAAAAATTGCTTTTTGAAATAATTTGATGTATAATCTAATTGAAGTTGCGGACAGAAAGGAAGGTGAAATGAATGTTTGACAGGTTTTCGGAAGAGTCCGCAGAGGTTTTTGTAACCGCCCAAGAGGAGGCGAAAGAACTAGGACATTCTTATGTTGGAACAGAGCATCTATTACTTGCAATTTTGAAGTTAAATGATAAAAATTTGAGAAAAATGTTAGAGGGTTATGGCCTTACTTATTCGAAAGTTAAAAATGAGGTTATTTCTGTTGTAGGTATGGGAATGCGCGGATTTATTATGTCACCTCAGATGACACCAAGAGCAAAGCGGGTGACTGAAATTGCATATGAAGAAGCAAAATCGATGGGAGATGAAAAGATAAAACCTATCCACCTTCTTTTGGGAATTTTAAGAGAAGGGGAAGGTATTGCAGTTCATATTTTAAGAAAAATAGGAATTGATATACAAGTTTTACGAAGGGAGTTGTTGGGTGACATGTCTGATGAAGGTACTGATTATGTAGAATTAGATGATGATTTAATTAAAAGAACAAGACAATTAGAAGGATTTGGAGTTAATTTAACTGCGCAAGCTATGAAAGGAGAACTTGATCCTGTAATTGGAAGGGAAAAAGAAATAGAAAGAGTAATGCAAGTTTTAGTTAGGAGAAAAAAGAACAATCCTGTGTTAATTGGTGAACCGGGCGTTGGAAAATCTGCAATAGTGGAAGGTTTAGCACAAAGAATTGTTGCTGGAGAAGTACCTGAACCTTTAAAAGGAAAAACTATTTTTTCCTTAGATGTTGCTTCATTAGTTGCAGGAACAAAATACCGTGGTGAATTTGAAAAAAGGATGAAAAAGTTATTGCAAGTTTTAAAAAATGAAAAGGATATAATATTGTTTATAGATGAAATACATATGATTGTTGGTGCAGGTTCCGCTGAAGGTGCTGTAGATGCGGCAAATATTTTAAAACCTGCCCTTGCCAGGGGAGAGGTAAAGTGTATTGGTGCAACTACTCCTGATGAGTATAGAATGTATATTGAGAAAGATGCTGCGTTGGAAAGAAGATTTCAAAAGATTTATATCCAAGAACCTTCAGCTGAAATGACGATTGAAATTCTAAAAGGTTTAAAACCTAAATACGAAATGCATCACAAAGTTAAATATACTGATGAAGCATTGGAAGCAGCTGTTTATTTATCTCAGAGGTATATTAGTGATCATTTTTTGCCTGATAAAGCAATTGATGTCATCGATGAGGCTGGTGCAAGGGCAAGGCTTAAGGCATTTGTTATTCCTAGTGACTTACAATCGTACAAAAGTAAAATTGAGAATGTTAAACTTCAAAAGGAACTTGCGGTTGCAAATCAAGACTATGAAACTGCAGCAAGATTAAAAGAAGAAGAAAACAAACTTAAGATGGAATATTCGTCAAGATATGAGAACTGGAAAGAAAAAGTTGATTCTAGTATTATAGTTGTAGATGTGCAGGATGTGGAAGAGGTTGTAGCAAACTGGACGGGTATCCCGTTGAAAAAACTTGAAGAAGAAGAAAGTGAAAAATTATTGAGGTTAGAGGAAGCGTTGCATAATAGGATTGTTGGTCAAGATGAAGCTGTTAAGGCAATTGCAAGGTCAATAAGACGTGCACGTAGTGGATTAAAGGATCCAAGAAGGCCAGTTGGGGTATTTCTATTTTTAGGGCCAACGGGTGTTGGAAAAACAGAGCTTGCAAAGACTCTTGCGGAATATTTGTTTGGTGATGAAAAGGCTTTGATAAGGTTTGACATGAGCGAATATATGGAAAAATTTTCCGTTTCAAGGCTTATTGGTGCTCCACCTGGATATGTTGGTTATGAAGAAGGTGGAACGCTTACAGAAAAGGTTAGAAGAAGACCATTTTCGGTGATCTTGTTTGATGAAATTGAAAAGGCCCATCCCGATGTATTCAACCTATTGTTACAAATAATGGATGATGGAAGGCTTACAGATTCACAAGGTCACGTCGTTGATTTTAGAAACACCATAATTATTATGACAAGTAATATAGGAGGCAATCAAATAGTTTCGAGCAAAAAAACGCTTGGATTTGTTAATTCTGAGAATTTAAATGCAGAATTTAAAGAAATGAAATCTAAGGTACTTGAAGAGGTTAAGAAAACCTTTAGACCAGAGTTTCTGAATAGAATTGATGAAATAGTTGTTTTCCACAAACTTACTGAAAAACATATAAGAGAAATAATTGATATATTATTAAAGGATATAAGAAGACGGTTGGAAGAGAAAGGATTGAAGCTGGAATTAACAAAAAATGCAAAGGATTTCCTTGTTCAGGAAGGATATGATCCTGCATATGGTGCAAGACCGTTAAAACGAACAATTCAAAGATATATTGAAGATCCTTTATCAGAAGAACTTCTGAAAGGAAAATTTAAAGAAAATGATGTAATAGTTTGTGCTTTTGAGCGTGGCAAAATTGTTTTTAAAAAAAAGAAAGCGAAAAAAGTAAAGGTGAAAAATGAGTAAAGCGAAGAAAATTTATGTTTGCGAAAATTGTGGTTATGAATCTCCTAAATGGTTTGGCCGATGCCCAGTGTGTAATGTTTGGGATAGTGCAAGGGAATTAAAGTTTGAAGAAAAAGTTAATGCGGGTATTGATTCCCGCATTTTTTTGCTAAATGATGATTTAATTGGAGGGGAAGTAAGACGAATAAAGACTAATAAGGAAGAGATTGATGGTTTGTTTGGAGGAGGAATTGTTCCCGGGCAGGTTATACTGTTAGGTGGAGAACCAGGAGTGGGTAAAAGTACTTTAGCCCTTCAAATAAGTGATTTAATATCAAAAAGAGGAAAAGTTTTATATGTTAGCGGAGAAGAAAGTATTAAGCAGATAGGTATTAGAGCAAAAAGATTGGGAATAAAGAATAATAATTTGTATGTAAGTATTGATAATGAGTTAGAGGCAGTTTTTGTAAATTTAAAAAAGATTTCTCCTGTTTTTGTTGTTTTAGATTCTATTCAGACTGTTTTTTCTAATAAAGTTGATGGAGTGCCAGGTGGAATTTTACAGTTGAGAACTGTTGTAGAAAAGCTAAGAAAATATTCAAAAGAAAGTGGTGTTCCCATTTTGCTAATAGCCCATGTAAATAAAGAAGGGAATATAGCTGGGCCAAAGTTAGTTGAACATATAGTAGATACCGTTGTATATTTTGAGGGGGAAAAAACAACTGATTTGAGAATTTTGAGGGTAATAAAAAACAGATTTGGGCCAAGTGGTGAAATTGCGGTATTTCAAATGATGAATACCGGTCTCGAAGAGTTAAAAAATAAAGTTTTTATTGAAGAAAGTAATATGCCTGGGAATGTTATTTCATGTGTATATGAAGGTACTAGGCCAATTCTAGTTCAAGTTCAAAGTCTTGTATCAAGAGATAGAATTTCAACGTCGAGGCGTATTTCGCATGGAGTAGATGTTAGAAAGCTAATAATACTGAGTGCGGTGATATCTAAACATTTGAATTTACCAATTGATGCGCATGATATATATCTTAACGTATCCGGAGGTATTAAAATTACTGATCCTGCAAGTGATCTTGCAATAGCATCTTCTATTTTATCATCACTGTTTAATAAATTCTTAGGAAAGGTTGTTGTTATTGGTGAAGTGGGATTGGATGGTAGTGTTAGAAAAGTTAGAGATCTTGAAAAAAGGATTGAAAATGCTAAAAAAGCGGGATTTGAAAGGTTTATAATCCCACATAATAAAAAAGTTTATGGTAATAAAATATATTTAGTAAAAAATATTAGAGAGTTACAAGAAATAATATTTGAGGAGGGAGAAAATGAAAACTAAAATTATTTTAGATAGTACAAGTGATATTCCAAAAAATTGGCTTGAAAAATACGATATTGATATTGTTTCGTTACATGTTAATTGGCCTAATGATGAAAGTGAACCTGATGACACAAGAGACGAAGAAGAGTTAAAAGAATTTTATGAAAAACTATCAAATGCAGAGCAATTACCAAAAACTTCACAACCATCGATTGTTCAATTTCAAGAAGCATATAAAAAAGCTATTGATAATGGATATGATAGTATTTTGGTTTTAACCATATCCACAAAGATGTCTGGAACGTATAATTCAGCATTGCTTGCCTCTCAGGAATTTGAAATTCCAATAAAGGTGATAGATACCAAGATGGCTTCTTCAGTTATAGCAAACATGGCAAGATATGCACGTGAATTACTTGAAAGTGGTATGGATTTAGATGATGTGGTAGAACAACTACAAATCGCAAGGGAGAATAAAAAATTTCACGCTATATTTTTTGTTTCCGATTTTGATTTTTTGGTTAAAGGCGGGAGAGTAAGTAGATTTTCTGGATTTGTAGGCAATTTATTAAAAATTAAAGTTGGAATTTTTATTAACAAAGATGGTGAAATGATACCATTTGATAAAGTAAGAGGTTATAAAAAGGCGTATAATATGATTTTAACAAAAATGGAAGAAGAGGGAGTAAAGATTGGTAAAAAGATAGGGTTAATTGGAATACATTGTAATGCAAAAGAACATGTTGAAGAGATGTTGAAGTTAATAAGAGAAAGATATAAATTGGAATATTTTGAAATGTCAAATACTGGTAAAGTTATTTCTACACATGTGGGAATTGGTATGGCAGGGTTTGGTATAGAGATTTTGGAATAAAGGAGGTATAAAAGTTGAGTAACGAACTTTTATGGCTGGTGTTGATGGTTGCAAACTTTACTAGCATTTTAATATTTTACAGATATTTTGGTAAAACAGGTTTATTTATTTGGACTGCACTTGCAACTATCATTGCGAATATACAGGTTTTAAAAACTGTGGAACTTTTTGGATTTGTTGCAACACTTGGTAACATAGTATATGGAACGACATTTTTGGTTACGGATATTCTTTCTGAAAATTATGGTAAAAAGGAAGCTAGAAAAGCAGTATTAGTTGGTTTTTTAAGTCTTATTACAATGACGATAATGATGCAAATAGCATTGTTGTTTAAACCAGATGCATCTGATTTTTCACAAGATGCATTAGTTACAATTTTTTCATTTATGCCAAGAATAGTGATTGCGTCATTAGCTGCATATTGGCTTTCACAGCTTCATGATATATGGGCATTCCATTTGTGGAAAAAAAGATTGCCACAAACTAAGTATTTATGGATTAGAAATAATTTGTCAACTATGATTTCACAATTTATAGATAGTTTTGTATTTTGTTTTATTGCGTTTTGGGGAGTGTATGAACTAAATATTTTTTGGAGTATATTGTGGACAACTTACTTTTTTAAGTGGATAGTAGCAGCGGCAGATACTCCGTTTTTGTATGTTGCAAAGTTTTTATACGATAAAGGAAAGATTAATGAATTAGTAAAAAATGAGGCATAAATTAACTAAATGTTTACTGAAATCTATATTGACAAATTTGACGGTCTATGGCAAAATAAATAATGGTCTTTGTAAGAAGTGTTGGGGACGTGGTGAAGCTTGGTTATCACGCCGGTCTGTCACACCGGTGGCCGCGGGTTCAAATCCCGTCGTCCCCGCCAGAAATGGGCAAAGTTTCGTGCTTTGCCTTTGTGAGAAATTGACAAGTTGATTATAGAAAATTATGTGTGTTGGGGACGTGGTGAAGCCTGGTTATCACGCCGGTCTGTCACACCGGTGGCCGCGGGTTCAAATCCCGTCGTCCCCGCCAGAAATGGGCAAAGTTTCGTGCTTTGCCCTTTTTTCATGCGTGTAATTACGATTAACTTAATAGAAGAATTAGTTGATTATACAAAAAAGTGATAGGAAAAAATTAAGTATTTATTTTTCAATTAGCATACTTTTGATACTCTAGTGGTTCCATTTCCTCTTATATTAATAGGTATATTAATTTATTTTTTCTTCATTCTTTCTTTAGTTTTGCTGTTTTTTACATAGAACTTGAAAATAACTTTCGTTCCAGAAAGTTTTTCTGATTGATGGAAGAATACTTTTTGAATTTTTGTCCTTTCCTTGCCAAAGAAAAACACCCCCTAAAGTGTTTTTATTTTACCACTTTTGGGGGTGTTTTTAATTTATAGGGAGTATATTGAGATTTTTGACAATCTTATGAAACTTTTTCGTATGGTATACCATCTGCCTTTGGTGGCCTTGATTTTCCAACAAAACCAGCGACAACGATTATAGTTAATATAAATGGAATCATATCAAATAAAGGTTTTACTGTTGCAGAAACGTGGATTAATGAGCTACTTTGCATTTGGTTTGCAAAGGCACTAGATGCACCAAAAAGTAGACTGGCAAGCATTGCTCCAACAGGATTATATTTTCCAAGTATCATGGCAGCTAGAGCTATAAAACCTCTACCTCCAGACATTAATTCTCTAAAATGTCCTACTTCGCCAATACTAAGGTAGGCACCTGCAAGGCTTGCCCAAACACCGCTCATAAGTACTCCAAAATATCTAATCCCAAATACATTTACTCCAAGTGTGTCTGCTGCTTCTGGATTTTCCCCAACAGCTCTCATCCTTAAACCAAGCTTGGTTTTGTATATAAGCCACCATGAGAATGCGACTGAAATGAAAGCTATGTATATAAAAGGACTTAATTCACCGAATATTTTTCCTACAAATGGTATATCTACTAATCCAGGAATTTTAATTTCTTCAACTTTTCCAACAAAATCTGTTTGCCCGGGTTTTCCGAATATCGGTTCCATCAAGAAACCAGTTACACCTTGAGCTATTAAAATTAATGCTGTTCCTAAAACAACTTGATTTCCAGCCCATTTAATACTTCCCCAAGCATGAAGCCATGCAAAAGCAATTCCAGTTATAACAGCCATTAATATCCCAATCCAAACATTCCCGGTAAGATATGTGAAAACTACAGAAGTAAACGCTCCGAGAAGCATAATCCCTTCCAAAGCTATATTTACAACCCCGGTGATTTCACTATAAACCCCACCAAGTGATGCAAATATAAGTGGAGTAGAAGCGGTGAGTGTTATTTTATAAAATAGTGGGTTTGCAAAGACCAAAAAGATAGCTTCTAGTACTCTCATTTTTCCACCTTCTTTCTGATCATGATAGTACGAACAATTCTATCAGCTGCAACAAGAAAGATTACTATACCTTGAATAATCATAACCATGTGTTTTGGGACACCAACAAATTGCATTTCGTTACTTCCTGTTCTTAATGCTCCAATGAGTAGTGCAGCAAAGATAATCCCAATAGGATTATTTTGACCTATCAATGCAATGCTAATTCCATCGAAGCCTTTTCCACCTGAAAGTTCTCCTAAGAATCTGTGATGGACCCCCATTAATTCTGTTGCACCTGCAAGACCAGCTAATGCACCGCTTATTGCCATTGCAAAAACGATGTTTTTTGCAACGGAAATTCCGCCGTATTCAGCAGCATATGGGTTAAATCCAACAGCTTTAATTTCGTAACCTGTAGTGGATTTATTTAGCAAAATGTACATAAATATAGCGGCTATTACAGCAATGATTATTCCAGAACTTAGTTCTATAGCGCCTATTTTCATAAGTATTGGAAGCTGGGCAGATGTTGCTATTTCAGGGCTTTTTGGTGTACCTGATCCTACTTTTAAAGGACCGGTTACCATGTATGAAGCAAAATATGTGGCAATCCAGTTAAGCATAATGGTTGTAACAACTTCGTGGGCACCAGTTTTTGCTTTAAGAAAACCTGCAATTGCGGCATAGCCTGCACCAACCAACATTGCAATAAGTATGGTTAGTGGAATGGCAATTATAGGAGGTAAAAAGCCAAAATTACCTGCAAAGGTAGCAGCGATAAGTGCTCCCATTACCATTTGTCCTTCTGCACCAATGTTAAATACGCCTGCTCTAAATCCAAAACCCACAGCAAGGCCAGTTAATATTAATGGAGTGGTTTTAATTATTGTATCTGCTAGTGCCTGTTTTGAACCAAAAGATCCTTTTATTAAGGCAGAATATGCAACCAATGGATTTTTTCCAATGAGTAATATAATTACAGTAGAAATTAAAAGTGCTATTAGCACTGAAACAATTGGAATAAGTATTGCTGACACCTTTTTGTTCATCTTATCCCCTCCGTACCTCTTCAAGTCTTTGACCAATCATCATTAATCCTACTTCTTCCACAGTAGTTTCTTCGGGCTTTACTTCACCCATTATTTCTCCTTCATACATTACCAGTATTCTATCACTTAATGAAAATATTTCTTCCAATTCCATTGAAATCAACAAAATGCCTGTGTCTTTTTCACGCATATTTAAGATTTGTTTGTGGATAAATTCAATTGCTCCAACATCTAACCCTCTAGTTGGTTGTGCTACAACCAAGAATTTTGGGTTCATTCTAATTTCTCTACCAACGACTAATTTTTGTTGGTTACCTCCTGAGAAATTTCCACCAAGATGTTCTATTCTTCGAGGTCTAACGTCAAATTCCTCCATTAAATTCTTTGTGTATTCAAAAATATTTTGATGATTTAAAAACGTTCCATTCGAAAAAGGTTGTTTGTAATGTTGACCAAGTATTACGTTATAATAAGCTTCAAAATCTTCTATAAGACCGTGTTTTAACCTATCTTCAGGAATATGAGAAAGTCCCAATTCTCTTAACTGTTTTGGCGAATGGTTTGTTACATCCTTTCCTTCAAAGAAAATTTTGCCACTTTCAATTTTTCTTAATCCTGTTATAGCTTCAACAAGCTCTGTTTGACCATTTCCTGCGACACCTGCAATCCCAACAATTTCTCCTTTTTTTATAGAGAAAGAAATGTTATTAACAGCAATTAAACCTCTATTGTCTTTTACAACGAGATCTTTTATTTCAAATACCACATCTTTAGGAATATGTGGTTTTTTTTCAACTCTTAATACCACATCCCTTCCAACCATGTGTCGTGCTATTTCTTTTGGATTTGTTTTAGATGTTTCAAGTTCTCCTGTGACTTTTCCAAGTCTCATTACAGTTATTCTTTCGCTTATTTCCATAACTTCATGTAATTTGTGTGAAATAAAAAGAATGGTTTTTCCATCATTTTTTAATTTTCTCATTATTTCGAATAATTCTTCCACTTCTTGTGGGGTTAACACAGCGGTAGGTTCATCAAGTATAATTATATTTGCACCTCTATAGAGTGTTTTTAAGATTTCTACCCTCTGTTGCATTCCAACTGAAATGTCCTCTATTTTTGCATCAACATCAACATATAAACCATATTTTTCGGAAAGTTCTTGAACTTCTTTTCTTGCTTTATTCAAATCAAAATTTAATCCTTTTATAGGTTCACTTCCCAAGACTATATTTTCTGCAACAGTGAGTGTATCAACAAGCATAAAATGTTGGTGAACCATTCCAATTCCGTTTTTAATTGCATCTTTTGGACCTTTTATTTCTACTTTATTTCCATTAATATAAATTTCTCCTTCGTCTGGATGATAAAGGCCATAAAGTTGGTTCATTAATGTAGATTTACCTGCACCGTTTTCACCAACAATAGCGTGAATTTCACCTTTTTTAATTCTTATTGTAACGTGATCGTTTGCTAAAACACCAGGAAACTTTTTAACAATATTTACCATTTCAACGGCATACACAATTTAATCCTCCTTTCTGCTTTGTTACTTTACCAAAGTTGTTACTTTGATAAAGTAACAAAGCAAAGGGGGAAAAATCCCCCTTTTTATTTAATATTAAAATGGGAATACAATTTTTGGAGTTCTAAAGGATTTTAATGCTTCTTCTGTGTCTGGAACTACGAGAATTCCATTTTTGATTAATGTTACAAGATATGCAAGCTCTGCAAGAGTTCTGTTATCCACTAATCCTTTTGTATATTTCATAGGACTCATTCTTACACCATTTTCTTTGAGACCTAGTGTGTGAATTCCAGGGTCCCAATTACCTTCATATGCCCATTTTACACCATAATAAGAAGCAGTATCTACACCTTTCATTGCACTTGCAAGAACTACACCAGGTGCCATGTAATCTTGATCAACGTCGACACCCATTGCAAAATAACCACCATTGTTATATGCGTAATCTAATATAGAAACAAGATCATTTTTTCCAACTAAAGATACCATTTTTTCTTTTGCAGCTTCAATAACACCGTTTCCACAAGCACCACTTGCATGGAATATAATGTCTACACCTTCAGCAAATTGGGAAAGTGCGAGATCTTTACCCTTTTTTGGATCACTAAAGTGGTTTGTGTAGCCTTTTAATATTTCAACATTTGTACCATGAATATTGTTGTATACCTTTACACCAGTTTCAAATCCATATCTGAATCTTTCAACTGGAGGAATTGGGATACCACCAATAAAACCAACTTTTCCAGCTCTTGTTGTTGCTGCTGCAATATAACCAACTAAGAATGCAGATTCTTGTTCTTTGAATAAGAAACAGATGACATTTGGTGGAACATTTTCTGATGGAGGAGCAATATCTATTCCTGCGAAATATACATCTGGAAATTGTTGTGCAACTTCAAACAATGCATCGGTCATCATGAATCCAACAGCATATACTATTCCGCCATCTGGTTCTTTTTGAACTTCTTGAGCAGCTTTTGTAAGGTTAGAAACGTAGTCTGCCTGTTCGTAAGATTGTATCACCATTGTTTCAATTCCAAGTTCTTTTCCTGCTCTTTGTATACCAGACCATGTACCGTCGTTAAATGATTTGTCACCAAGGCCACCAGTATCAGTTACCATAATAGCTTTAAATGAAAATGCACTTATTACGAAAAGCACCGCCAAAGCAAAAATAAGTAGTTTTTTCATAAAACATCCCTCCTTTTTAAGAGTTACCCTTTTTGGGTATAGCTTTAATTAAGATTAATATTGAAACTAAAAGCAGTATTGGAATTGAAAAATTATAGTTAATGTTTAAAGTGGGTACTCCTTTTTGTACAAAAAATTCTATTGGGTTTATTAACATAAAGATTGAAGAAACAAAAGCAGAAATAGCCCAAATAATGAAGTTTTTATTATTTAATACGTATAAAAATAGAGCTACAGATATTAGAACAAAAGATATAATTCCGTATTTTGTTTTATAGAAATATATCCTATAGTTAGTTAGATCTTTTGTACTTGCTACAATTTTTTTTGTTGTATCAATTAAAGGTGAAATTTCTTCGAAATTTACCCTTTTTTCAAATTCTTTTAAGAATATGTTTTCAAATTTTTCAGAGGAAAATTTTGCGATTTTTTTTGAAAATTTTTCAATATCTTTCTTTGCACCATTTAATTGTTTTTTATTTATTTGTTCTTCAATTATGTAATTTGAAATTTCCCCTTTCAAATTTTCTATATCTTTTATTCTGTCATTAAAATTCTCTATACTTTTATATTCAGGTGTTTTAACTTTTTTTTCTAGTTCTTTAGAAATTATACTAATTCTGTTTGATATGCTTTCTGTGTTGTTGATGCTTGAATTTACAATAGTAAGTGTTTTTGTTACTATATTTGAAAAGGTAGAATATTTATCTTTCAAAACATCTTGGACAAGTTGATTAAAATAAATTGAGTCTTGGAAAGAAGATTGTTCCTTCATATTAAGACTTTTTGTGAAAAATGAAGGAATAAAAAATGAAACAATTATTAATGATAAAACAACTAAATTAAAAATTTTTCCTTTCTTTAAAATTATTAATGAAGACGCAATAATTGTTGAAAATGCAATTAATCCGTAAATGTTTGCATCGGTGTTAGACAAAATATCAAATGCAACGAATAAATAAATAATTTCTATTATTGAAATAATGGCTATAGCAAGATTCCATTTTTTGTATTTTATAAAGAAAGTGACTATAACTATATAAACAAGCCATCTTATCCACCAGTAACTAATGTTTTTTGGAGTATTTTGCGCAAAATACTCCGAAAAATAATTTTTTAAATTGGATATGTTTCGTATAATATTCCTTTGCATTAATCCAGTGTATCTGTTAATGAAAAATGTTATTCTTTCAGGATTTTTTGATATTAGTTCAAGGTATTCATTAAATTTTTTAACTATTTCTTTGTCATTGAGAAGAATTTTTATTTCATTTTCAAATTCTTTTTGAGTAAATTTAGGTTTATATTCAAAGTTAAAATCAAAATATGGCGCATCTATATCGTACGGTAGGTTAATATCAGATGCTCCAAGATGTTTTGCAAAGAGATCTGATATATAGTTTCTTGCAGCAAAGATGACTTTTGATTGGTAATTATTGAAAAATTGATTGAAATTTGGAGAGGATTTTATAAAACTAGATTCAAATGATTTTCTTTCTAGTTTAGCTTCAAGGTATGCGAAAAACGCAGCACGTGCGAGTTGTTTACTATAATCTTTTGAAACATAAGAGTTATAAATAACATTGAGATAGTCTCCAACACCTTTTGTAACGTCGGTTTTTTCAACACTGCCTACTAATTCTATTTTGTAATATCTATATAAAGGAAGATCTTTTTCAATAGAATTTTTAACTTGCAACAAAAATTCATCATCAGGATTGTCAAAAATTTTAATGTAATTTAGAAATAGTTCTTTTGATTTTTCTAGATCAATAGAAAATAGGGAAACAGCGATTGTGAGAGAAAAAATTAGTAGTATAATCCGTTTCATTAAATCAGCACCTCCAGTTAATTTTTTCGGATTTAAATTTTAACATAAAACTTTATCTTTATCTACAAGAATTATAGCATGAAAATTGCGATAAATTACAATAAAATTAAATTTTTCTCTATTTTTTTGCTTTTAAATAATTCACCTGTTTTATATTAAAATAAAACTACAATATCAAAAAAGGGGGGATGGGAATGAGTAAATATTATATTTTAAAACCTTTTAAAAATCTAGGTATTATAGATTTTAACGATCAAGAGATTTACAATGAAATGAAAGAAACATTAAAAAGAGTGGAAAGTGAGTTTGGAAAAAGATATCCTATTGTGATTGGTGGAAAAGAATATGAAACAGGAGAATTTATAAGATCCATCAATCCAAGTAAAATTGAAGAGGTTGTGGGTTATACTGCTAAATCAAATGAAGAGATTGCTGAAAAGGCAGTTGAGACAGCGTTTGAAACATTTAAAAGTTGGAGCAGAGTACCTGCATGGAAAAGGGCAGAATATCTATTGAAAACTTCAAAAATTCTTAGAGATAATAGATTTGAATTTGTGGCTACAATGGTTTATGAGGTGGGGAAAAATTGGGTAGAAGCTGATGCTGATTTTGCCGAAGCGGTAGACTTTTTAGAGTTTTATGCAAGAGAAATGTTGAGGTATGATGCTCAGCAACCATTGGTTAGGATAGAAACTGAAAAAAATGATTTGAATTATATTCCAATGGGGGTTGGTGCAATAATTCCACCGTGGAATTTTCCACTTGCAATACTTGTTGGAATGACAAGTGCAGCGGTAGTTACTGGTAATACAGTAGTACTAAAACCTGCTAGTGATAGTACTGTTATTGCAGCAAAATTTGTTGAAGCATTACGTGAAGCTGGACTTCCTGATGGGGTTGTTAACTTTTTGCCTGGAAGTGGAGCAGTTGTTGGTGAATATTTAGTTAAGCATCCAAAGATAAGATTTATAAGCTTTACTGGGTCTAAAGAAGTTGGATTAAAGATAAATGAACTTGCTGCAAAACCTCAGAAAGGACAGATGTGGATTAAAAGAGTTGTTTTGGAAATGGGAGGGAAAGACGCAGTTGTTGTTGATGAAACGGCAGATTTAGATTTTGCTGCAGAAGGTATTGTAGTTAGTGCGTTTGGATTTCAAGGTCAAAAATGTAGTGCCGGAAGTAGAGCAATAATTGTTGAAGATATTTATGATAAATTAGTTGAAAAAATAGTTGAAAAAACAAAAGAAATAAAAATTGGAGATGTAAGGTTTCATGAGAACTGGCTAGGTCCAGTTATCAACAGCTCAGCGAAGAATAAGATCATGAACTATATTGAGATTGGTAAAAATGAAGGAAAATTGATATTTGGTGGTAAAGCGCTAGAAGAATTGGGCGGATATTTTATACAACCGACAATATTCAAAGATGTACCTTGGAATGCAAGAATAGCGCAAGAGGAAATTTTTGGTCCTGTGTTGTCTGTAATTAAAGCAAAGGATTTTGATGAGGCATTAAAAATAGCTAACTCTACAGAATATGGTCTTACTGGTTCACTTTATTCGAAATCAAGAGAACATATAGAAAGAGCCAAGGTGGAATTTCACGTTGGGAATTTATACTTCAATAGAAAATGTACAGGAGCACTTGTTGGAGTTCATCCGTTTGGTGGATTTAATATGTCAGGCACAGATAGTAAAGCAGGCGGAAGAGATTATTTAGGTCTTTTCTTACAAGCAAAAGTTTGGTCAGAAAAGATATTATAAAGGACTTATTAATATAAAAGATTTATTAATTGGAATATACCACTTCTGGTTGTTCACAATCAACCAGAAGTGATTTTTTATTGTGGATAAAATTTGTAAGAATTATTTAAATTTATCTTCTTTATTGTTCAAATAATAGTGATATAATATAAGTAATGATAAAAAAGTATATTTTGGAATAAAAGAAGGAGGAAAAGATATGAAAATAACAATATTAAGTGGTAAAGGAGGCACAGGTAAAACAACTGTATCCACTAACTTGGCGTATGTTCTTTCAAAGAAATATAAAGTACAGTTGCTAGATGTAGATGTGGAGGAACCAAATGATTATTTGTTCTTTGATGTTACTTTTGAAAAAGAAGAAAGTGTAGATATTTTGTTACCAGTTGTTGATAATGATAAATGTATAAAATGTGGAGAATGTTCAAGAGCGTGCCAATTTGGGGCGATTTCCGTTTTTCCAAATAGTACAGTGGTGTTTAAGAATTTGTGTCATGGTTGTGGTGCGTGTACCATGGTGTGTCCTGTAAATGCCATAAAAGAAGTACCAAAAAGTATAGGAAAAATTAAGTTGGGAAGAATAAATGAAAATTTAAAATTTGGTATGGGACTTTTAAACATAGGTGAACCTTCGGGTGTGAGAATAATAAGGCAATTGAAGAAACACATTGATGAATCTTTTGATGTGATACTAATTGATTCTCAACCTGGTACTTCATGTCCTGTGGTTGAAAGTTTAAGAAATGTGGATTTTGCAATATTAGTTACAGAACCTACCACATTTGGTTTACATGATTTATCACTTGCTGTTGATCTTGTGAAAGAAATGAAAATACCAGCTGCTATTGTTGTAAATCGTGATACTAATAGAAGTAACTTAATTGATGAATATGCAAAGAGAGAAAATATTCCTATTGGCTTAAAGATACCATTTGATAAGAAGATAGCCAGATTGTATTCTGAAGGAAAGATATTTGCACAACATCTACCAGAGTGGGAAGGGAAATTTTTAGATTTTTTTAATGCAATAAAGGAGATGATAAAATGAAACAACTGGCTATTGTGAGTGGCAAGGGAGGAACAGGTAAGACAACTTTGAGTTCTTCATTTGGAGTATTGCTAAAAAATGTAGTACTTGCAGATTGTGATGTTGATGCTGCAAATTTAAATCTTATGTTTAGTGGAGAAATAAAAGAGAAATATGATTATTATGGAGGAAAAAAAGCGGTAATTGATCAGACAAAATGTGATAAATGTGGAATTTGTAAGAAAGTTTGTAGGTTTGAAGCGATAGGTTTTAAAAATGAAAAATACGATGTTGATCAATTTGCATGTGAAGGTTGTAATGCATGTGTGATAGCATGCCCAAGAAATGCAATTAGGTTAGAAACTGCATTGTCTGGCGAATATTACTACTCGGTGACTACTAATGAAAAAGAAATAATACATGCAAATTTAAATCCCGGCGAAGAAACCTCTGGGGGTTTGGTAGCAGAAGTTAGGAAATTAGCATTAAACAAAGCTACTGAAGAAAAAAAAGAAGTGGTGTTAATAGATGGAGCGCCTGGTATTGGTTGCCCTGCAACTTCGTCAATTGTTGCAGTTAATTATGTGATAATAGTGACGGAACCTACTTCTTCTGGATTACATGACTTAAAAAGAATTGTAGAGACGGTAAGGCATTTCAGAAGAGAATTCGGGGTAGTGATTAATAAATATGATTTAAATCCATCTATGACAAAGGAAATAAAGAATTATTGCATAAGTGATGGTATTGAGATTCTTGGAGAGATTCCATTTGATGATGTTGTGGAGAAATCTAATCTTGAAACGAAACCAGTTGTAAATTATGAAAATAGTATTGCTGCAAAAGCTATTAAAGAAATATTTGGTAAAGTAATAAAGAAATTATATTAAAAGTGGAGGTGTTAGTATGAAATTGGCGGTACCATCAAAGGGAAAAACATTAGATTCATTGAGTGATGAGAGATTTGCAAGGGCTGAATTTTTTGTGGTTTATGATTTGGAAAAAGAAGAAATTGTAGAAGTTATTGAAAATACTGCTGATGATGCCCATGGAATGGGTCCAAAAGTTTCGCAGATGTTGGTATCGAAAGGTGTTAGTGTATTAGTGTTGGAAAATGTTGGAAAAAATGCATTTGAAGTATTAAAAGCAGCAGGTATTGATGTGTATTTAACGAACAAAAAAACATTAAGAGAAATTATTGAGGATTATAAAAGTGGTAAATTAGAAAAAGTTGAAAGTCCGACACATTAAGGAGATGAAATTGTGAAAATAGCGTTTGGTACAAATGATGGGATTTTTATGAATGAAGAACATTTTGGACATTCAAAACTATACGTTATATACGACTATAAAGATGGAGAATTTAAAAAGGTTGAAGAAATAAAAAATCCATACGCAGAAACACATATGCATGCAAAGGTTGAAGAGATAAAGGAATTTTTAGGCCATTGTGATGTTTGGGTTGGAAAATCTATGGGAAAAGCTTCTATGATGAAATTAAAAGATTGGGGATATAGAACTTTATTGGTCGAAGCAGATACCGTTGAAGAGGCTTTAAAAGAGATTAGTACGAAACTAGTTGAGTAGAATATAGGAGGTGAAAACGTGCCTTGGATAAGAGAGAGTGATTGTATAAAATGCAAGTTTTGTGTTAATGTTTGCCCTGTTGAAGGAGCAATTATTATGAAGGAAGATGGGTTTCCTTACATAAATAATGAAATTTGTACAAGATGTGGTTTGTGTATGGAAAAATGTCCTAAAAATGCAATTAGGCCAAATTATGAAAATCCATCATTAAGAGGTTTTGGTAGAGGAAATGGAATGGGCAAAGGTTTTGGAAAAGGTATGGGTAGAGGATTGGGTAGAAGAGGTATTGGGAGAAGAGGTGATTTTAGTTGAGATTTGGTAATTTTGAAACCAAAAATTACATATTTATGGCTCCGATAAAAACAGCACTTGCCACACCGAAAACAGGTTTAATTACTGATGAGCAAATAAAGTATTATGAAAATAAAGCAAAAGGTGGGGTTGGAACAATAATATTTGAACCTATTTCAGTTTTACCAAATGGAAAAGAACATCCTAAGCAGACTATGTTGAATACTGACGCTCATATTGAAGGTTTAAAAAGACTAGTAGATACTTTACATAAATATGATACTAAATTAGTTGTTCATTTAAACCATGCTGGAAGAGCAGCTAATCCAAAAGCTTCTGGAGAAGTTGTCGCTCCATCGTCAGTTATTTGTCCATCTACTGGGCAAACTCCAAGAGAATTGACACAGAAGGAAATATGGGAAATTATTCATGCATTTAAAGAAAACGCACTACGTGCACAGGAAGCGGGAGCTGATGCTATTGAAATACAATTTGGACATGGTTATATTGTACATCAATTTTATTCTGAAAGGATGAACAAAAGAAAAGATGAATATGGAAAGGATAAGCTAAAGTTTGCGAAGGAACTTTTATCCGCGATAACATCAGAGATAAAAATACCGTTGTTTTTAAGAATTTCAGGAAGTGAGTTTGTTGATGGAGGAATAACATTAGAAGAACTTTCGCGAATTTTTCTACTTGCACAAGAATTTGGGGTTTCAGTTATTCACGTTGGTTGGGGTAATGCTTGCGATTCGGCACCTTGGTATTATAATCATATGTCATTGCCTTTAAAAGTAATGGATGATAAGTTAAGAGAAATAAGAAATTTAACATCACTTCCTATAATCGCAGTTGGTAGAATGCAAAAAGACGAAAGATATAAAAAACTCATGGATGATAAGGTTATAGATGGGGTAGTTTTTGGAAGGCAGTTAATTATAGATCCAGGATTTCCAAAGAAAATATTATCAAATTCTGATGATTATATTAGATGTGGTAGTTGTTTGCAAGGATGTTTGGGAAACGTGAAAGCCGGAAGAGAAATTGGTTGTATTGCAAATCCTGAAGTTCATAGTAGCTTTAATAGTAAAACTAGTACTAACAGAAAGAAGGTAGCTATAGTTGGTGGTGGCCCAGCGGGATTGTTTGCGGGATTGTATTTGAAGAAGAAAAATTATGATGTTACAATATTTGAAAAAAATTCTTATCTAGGTGGTCAATGGGTTTTAGCTTATAAATCACCAGGTAAGTTGTCTATGAAAGATACTTTAGAGGATTTGATAAAAAAGGCTAAAAAAGAGTTGAAAATAAGATTAAACACAGAAGCTACTTTGGATACATTTAGAAGTGAAAAATTTGAAATAATAATTGTAGCAACCGGTGCTAAACCATTTGTTCCAAATATTCCAGGATTGGAAAATTTTATAACTGGTTTTGATTTCTTTAATGGTAAAAAAGTTGATGGTGAAAAGGTGTTGATTATTGGTG
Organism: Thermosipho melanesiensis BI429; assembly: GCF_000016905.1. Classification (GTDB taxonomy): domain Bacteria; phylum Thermotogota; class Thermotogae; order Thermotogales; family Fervidobacteriaceae; genus Thermosipho; species Thermosipho melanesiensis. The sequence continues at coordinate 9,192 of NC_009616.1, read as the reverse complement.
GAGGTTTAATAGGACTTGAAGTTGCTGAAGCATTGATAATCGAAGGAAAAAAGGTTACTGTAGTTGAGATGTTAGAACAAGTTGGGAGAGGTATGGAGATTGTAGCTAGTAAACTATTTCAGAAAAATTATGCACCGAAGATTTCAATTTATACAAATACTTTGGTTAAAGAAATTAATGGGAAAAATGTAGTTGCGCAAACAAAAGATGGAAGAGAATTTTCTTTAGGAGAGTTTGACAGCATAATTGTAACAGCTGGGACAAAGCCTGAAAATAAGTTATATGAAGAATTATCAAGAGAATTTAAAAATGTTTATTTAATAGGTGACGCAGCAAAAATTGGTCAGATTATAGATGCGGTACAAGATGCTTTTGAATTAGCTGAAGAAATTTAAAAGAGTTTAGCAATTTTTCGAGTACAAGATAGGCAACAACCCCTTGTTATTTAAGAGGGGTTGTTGTCTTTTTATTTATAGATAATTATTTGTAAATGTTTACTATTTTCAATATATGAAAAATTAAAAGTCGGCTGTATTGTTTTAAATAAACTTATCTCTAGGTAAATATTTATTTATGTTATTTTAATAAAAATTTGAATATCAAGATGAAGCTTTTTATTTATTGGTATTATATATTAATTATTAGTATTAATTAGTATATGTGTTAATATTGAATTTTAGAAAGTAGTAACAAAATTATTGTTACAAAAATATAAATTGTGTCATAATAATGCTTTTTTAGGTAATTTGTGTTTAGATGTTTATTAATAGAAGTTTATTTGATGTTTTTAACTAAAAATTCATTCAATCTTATTTTTTTTTTTTAATCTTGTGTTGGTAAAATTAACTTTAGAAAATATATGAATTTATTTATTTTTATATGGTTTGTTGTAATTGAGCATTTTAAAAAGGGAGTATTGGGATGTTATTTTTGTTAAAAAGAAGAAACGAGTTGAAAAGAGCTACTATTTCTAGTTGGGTTTATTGTTTGTGTGGGTATTACGATAGTAGTAAAAGGAAAAACAATTTGATTTTTAAGGAGGGGGCCCCCTTCCTTATTATTGGAGGGAAGATAAACTATGAGTGTTATAAAGGTAAAAAATCTTACAAAGATATATGAAAATAAAAAGGTTGCTTTAGAAGATGTATCATTTGAGATAAGAAAGGGAGAAATTGTGGGTCTTGTTGGAAGAAATGGAGCTGGAAAAACAACTTTAATGAAGTGTATTTTAGGATTGTTGAAATTTCAAAAAGGTGAAATATATATTAATGGATGTAGTGTAAGTGATTCTTTTGATAAAGTGAACAAAAAAATAGGCTTTTTGTTAAGGCCAACGTTTTATGATCATTTAAATGCGTATGAAAATTTGAAGATAATTACTATTCTTCTGGGTAAAAATAATCCTAGCTTTATAGATGAAATTTTGAAATTTGTTAATTTGTTTGAAGTTAGGTATAAAAAGGTAAGAGAATATTCCTTTGGTATGAAACAACGGTTAGGTTTAGCAAGAACACTTATAGTTGAACCAGAGATTTTGATTTTAGACGAACCATTAGTTGGACTTGATCCCATTGGAACAGTAGAGATGAAAAAAAGAATACGAAAAATAGCAAAGGAAGAGGGAAAAACAATTTTATTCTCAACACATTTATTAGGAGATGTTGAAGAATTATGTGACAGGATTATTATGTTGGATGATGGAAAAATCATAGCTAATGATACTCTTGAAAATATAAAAAATAAGAAAAAGTATATTTTGAAAATAAAAGGAAATGTGAGTTTAAAATCCTTAGATTATTTGGAACAACATGCAGAGGTTATTTTTAAAAATGATAAAAGTTTTGTTTTTGTTAAAAATAAGGAGTATCTCAATTCAATTGTTAGTTATATTTGTAAAAATGGTTATAAGATTTTGGATATAGAAGTGGAATCATTCAAATTATCAAAATTATTTGAAAGGCGGGGGGATATGAGTAGATATATAAAATCTTTTTTCGTTTATGCCTTATCTGTTTTTTTCTTTTTTTTGTATTTGTTAAAAATTAAAGAAATTAATTCGATGAATATGATAATTTTATTAGTGTATTTTTTGTTATTACCAACATGTGCAATAGTTATTAGTGCTTTAACGATAAAGAGAAAACAATACTTGATAAATTTAATATTTGGAATAACCACTTTTTTGATTAATGGGTTGGTATCTAAAAAGATGAATGTTATTGACAAATTTGAAAAATTTGTTGAGGATAGTGAAAATTTCAGAATAACAGTTTCTTTTGAAGGAAATATAAGTAATTTTTTAGGTATTATTTTGGTCTCATTATGGATTATTTTAGTTACTTATTATACGAATAAAATTATTTTGAAATTTAAAAGGGGTAAATGATATGAGGGTTTTTATAATTGAGTTTTACAATTTGCTAAAAAGGCGCGAAACGTTAATAATGATTGGATTAATTATTTTATCTTCAGTCTTTATCCCCTGGTCTTTAAAGAACATGCCAGATTTTTGGCTTTATCATGGTGAGGATCTTGAAAATGCAAGATATGTTAATTTGCGTATGGAATTTTTCACACATGTTTGGTATTTGTATATGGTTTCATTTGGAATGTTTTTATATCCGTTGTATGGTATAGCGATAGGGGATATTACTTATGATGTTAAATATAACCGAATTCATACAGTAATATTTTATGGTAAAAGCAGAAGTAAATACCTTAACGGAAGATTTTTTTCGGAATTCTTTTTGCTTTTATGTGTGATGTTGGTTAATTTATTTGTTTTATATGTTGGTTGGTTTTTAAATGTGAAAGATAGAGAATTAATGGGTTTAAACATGGATGTTCTATTTGTTTTGTATATATTTATTTCCATTTTCTTTGGAACGCTGATAGTTAGGAATATTAGTAAATTTATTTCTTTAAAGTTTCACAACCTGGTAAAATCCTATTTGATATCTATTATAGTTTTTGTTTTACTTGTATATCTTTCTTTTACTTCCTTGGGAGAATTTTTACTTTTTTTCTGTATGAAAGAAAATTTGAAAAATTGATATGTAGTGGTTTTATTGAAAGTGATTTGTTTTTTAAGGTGATTTTTGGCAATGTAGTTATAGTTGTTTCTTTAAATATTTTTTCGAAAAAGGTTTTGGAGAACTTAGATTTATAGAGGTGGGGATAATAAATGTCGAAGATTATCAAGTATCATTTATATGTTTTTTAAAAAAAGAAGTTCAAAATGGGGAATTATCATATTTTTTTCAGTGCCAATAATGTTCTGTTTGTTCATTCTGTTGGGAATTTCAGAAGTTCATAGTGATGAATCTATTCAATTATCTGAGAGTTTTATTGTACTTTTTTATTTTTTGTGGCGTACTTTTTTTGTCCCTGTGATTTTACTTATTTCAATGAATTGAAATAAAGAGTTGGTTAATGGATTGTATGAAATGTCTTTTATATATGTTGATAATAGAAAAAATTTATTGTAGGATTGCTTTTTGGTCAATTTGTTCTATATTTTTTGTATATTTTTGCTTTTTTGGTAGGTACTGTATTTTATTGGATTTTTGTGAATAAGTTTTATGCTTTTGCAATTGAAATGCCTAGTCTAAGTGATTATATAGAGTATATTCCTTTATCGTTAGTTTATTTCTCTTATGGGATTTTTGAGATTTGTATTACTAATCTATTAAGCTTAAAATTTGATACATTCAAAAGTGTACTTTATAACTTACTTTTTTTGTATTATTTTCCTTCATTGGTACTGGAAGAAACATTATTTTTATTCCTTTTCCTTGTTTTAATAATTTTGAAAAGTTTAGTTCCAATAATTCACTATCTTTAATTCATTCTATTATTATGTTAATGTATTCTGCTATTTTAATAACATTTTTATATATGATATTTAATATTAGAGATTTGAATTCAGATTATATTGAGTAAATGGGTGAAAAAATTTAATTATTTTCAGGGAGTATTGTATGCCAATAATTACACTACTTTTTATACAACAGTTACCATTAATTAAGTAGGAGGAATAATAGTGGGGATTACTGTAAAAATTGAAGGAAGAAAATCAAAGCAAAGTAAATTAAAAGAAGTTCTGATAAAAAACAATAAGAAAAGGTTTCTATCATCTTATTTTGTTGCCTTTATTTCGGTATTATTGGCAGTTTATTTGATATTGTTAGAGAAAGATATGATAAATTCCATTGTTGGAAAAAATTATACAGATACAGTGAGAATTGTTTATTATATATTGATATTTATATGTCTAGAATTAATTTTTGAGTATTTAAAAAAGCTTTTGACAGGCAGGACGGTAGAAAGAATTACTACTGGTTTAAGAAATCGATTATCAGAAAAGCTAATTTTTTCAGAATACTCTCAAGTTAATAAACAGAAAAGAGGAGATGTAGTTTCCATGGTGACAAACGATTTGGAATTAATTAAGGAATTTCTGACCCAATATATCGATCTATTTTATCAACTAAGTATTTTTTGTATAGCACTTTTTTTTGCTGCAAAAATGGATTTTAAAATGACCTTAGTAACATTTGTGGTAATACCAATAGGTTTTTTGATTATATTGATGATTAGTTTACCAATAAAAATCCATACAAGTATCCAACAAGAAATGAGTGGGAATGCCAACATAATTTTTTCTGAGGCTGTGAATTCAATGGACGTATTAAAAGCATATAAAAAAGCATATAAAATAGAAGGGTTTTTTTTAGAAAAATTTAAAAAAATTTAAAACTTTATTTTGGAAATTTCATGAAAATAGCACTATTTGAATCAATTACATTTCAAGTAAATATAGTTGTTATGTTTTTACCTTTGATAGCTATTTTTTGGTACGGTGGGATGCGGATTTTTAGTGGTGTTTTAACATTTGGTGAACTAATTGCTTTTTTACAATTTATTGTAATTTTTCTGAATCCGCTTAAGTTTTTTTTCGGATTACACGGTTACCTTTAGAAAAGCAGAAGCTGCTGTGCAAAGAATAGAAAAAATAATGGATTTAAAGGACGAAAAAGGAGGGAAAATAAAAGAAGTTCCTAAAGCGTATGAATTTGATATAGAATTTGAAAATGTATCTTTTAAATACCCAGATTCGGAAAATTATGTATTTAAAGATTTTAATTTAAAAATAAAAAAAGGCGAGAAGATACTTATTGTTGGGCAAAATGGCACAGGAAAATCAACTCTTGTGAAATTGATTTTAGGATATTACAAGCCTCAGAATGGTAATGTAAGGTTATTTGGAATTGATGTTTCAAAGTGGAATTTAAAATATCTGAGGAAACAGATTGCTATTGTTGATCAGGAGCACTATGTTTTTCCAGGAGATGTAAAAGAAAATATAAGATATGGAAATTATGAAGAAGTAAATAAACAAAATCTTGAAAAGATTTTGAAAGTGACGAAATTGGATGAGTTTATGGAAAGTGTTAGGTTAATTGGAGAAAATGGAATAGGTCTTTCAGGTGGTTAAAAGCAACGTATAGCTATTGCTAGGGCATTGTTTAAGCATGCAAAAATAATAGTTATGGATGAACCTATCTCTCAACTTGATGAACTTACAGTTGATGAAATTTTTGAAAACTTTTTAGACTTTTTAAAAGATAAGACAGTTTTGATAATTACTCATAGAGTATCTAATAAAAAGTTTTTTGATAGAATTATTGAATTAAAAGATGGAACGATAATTAAGGAGGAGAAATTTTAATGATTAAACGAATATATTCATTTATGTACAAAAATGGTGGAAATCCTCTTTTATTTTTTATTTATTTAATTTCCATATTGTTGATTTCTTCTCAGAATTTTCTTTTTAATTATTTTGTAACAATGGGGATAAAAAATATTGTTGATGGATTATTTCAAAAAAACGTAGATTTATTTAGAATAGGTTTTCTAAATACACTTGAAGCTTTGGTAATGCTTATTTTAATTCTTGGAGTTTTCACTTACATATTTTTACTTGTTTGTCAAAAAACTTCTAATATAATTAGAGAATATTTTTTTTAAAAAATAATTAAAATACCTTAATATAAATTTGAAAAATTTGGCATTGGTGATATTTTATCACGTTATAACAACGATATTTTAAATGTTGAACGCGTATATTCTGAATATGTGTTACAATTTTTAATGGCAATTGTTGGTGCGGTTGGTGGAGCAATTGTAATTTTTAAGATTAATTTTATTGTATTTGTTTATATTTTAGGAGTAGGAATTTTAAATTTACTACTTAATGTAATTTTTATAAACAAAATGAAAGAAATAAATCATAATATACAAAAGAATAACTCAAAGTTTGTCCAGTATATTTCAAATATAATCTCTGGAGTAAATGTAATTAAATCTTTTGTTTTGGAGGATATAATATTAAAAAGTATAAAACGTGTAAATGAGGATTACTATAAATCTTCTGTAAAAAATGAAACATATGTTGATCTTGTAAATAATGCTGCAGATTACGTTGAAATAGTAGGACATTTTATTGTGGGTGGGTTTCTTATAATGCATAGTTATATTAGCTTTGGAGAACTTATGGCAACAATTCAACTTACAAGACCAGTTATTGAATTTTTTAAGGCTTTAAGCACTTTTCTTTCTAATTTGGGTATTTCAATGTCATCATATGAAAGAATTTCTGAAATTTTAGATATAGAAGAAGAGGAATTAAATGAGAGAGATTTAATGGCTACTCCTGATTTTTCTGCTAAATTTAATGTAAAAGTGAGTGATGCAATAGAGTTTGAAAATGTTTCTTTTTCATATGGAAATGGTAATATATTGGAAAATTTGTCATTTAAAATAAAAAAAGGCCAAAAGGTTTTAATAATTGGTAAGAGTGGGATAGGCAAGAGTACTATTTTCAAACTTATTTTAAAGTTCTATGACCCGCAAAAAGGAAGAATAAAGATTTTTGAGAAAGATATAAAGGAATATAGTATTTTTGAGATTAGAGATTTGGTTTCTTACGTCCCGCAGGATTATAAGTTGTTTAGTGATACGATTTACGAAAATATAAGATATGGTAATCTTAAGGCATCGTATGAAGATGTTCTTAAGGTTGCTAAATTAAGTGGAGCTCATGAATTTATAGAGAAATTTGAAAATGGGTGCAATACTATTATCGAAGAAAATAGAAGAAATCTTTCTGGAGGTCAAAAGCAGAAGATAGCTATAGCTCGGGCATTACTAAAAAGTTCACCTATTTTGTTATTAGATGAAATAACTTCTTCACTCGATAAAGATTCTAAAGAGACGTTAATTAAAACATTGAAAAATATTCCAAAAGATAAAATGGTATTAATAATTTCTCATGAATATTTTGTTCCAAAAGAAATTATCGATTTAAAAATTGAGTTATTAACTCATAATTGTACAAAAGTTACTGAAAACTGATTTTATAAAGATGAAAAAGATATAAAAAAAATCCCGCTTCTAACTTTTGAAGCGGGATTTATTTTTTAATTTTATTATTCTTCAATAATAATTGCGGAAGTTGGACAGCTATCTGCTGCATCTTTTGCACAATCAAGATCTGTTTCTGGTTGAAGGACTTTTGCCTTCATATCATCTCCGATTTTAAAAACATCTGGACAGAGATTTTCACAAACTCCACAGCCAATGCATGTTGCCTCATCTACTCTAACTTTCATCCCTAACACCTCCTAATATTAAAGTTGTCATATAGATTATATCACATGCTTTCACCTTGTGCAAAGCCTTTTGACATCTTATCTATTTGTTTGAGATAGTTTTTTAGTATAACATTTCCTTCTTTTAATAATTTTTCTACTTGTTTTACATTTTGTACAACTGAGGAATGTGACTTTTTAAATATAGTACCCACATCCCTTGTAGAGAGATTAAGTTTTTTAACTGCAAAATACATTCCTATTTTTCTAGCGTACGATATGTTTTTTGTTCGCTTAGAAGAAGTGATATCATCAGGTGAACAATCAAAAATTTCTGAAAGTATCTCAAGTAGTTTTTCTTCAAATGATTTTGGTGGTTTTGATACATTTGTTAAAATACTTTCTGCGATGGAAAGGTTTAATGTTCCATAAAGGTTTCTGTATGCGATTAATCTTAATATGGCCCCATGAATTAACCTGGGGTTATCGTAAATTTTACTTATGTATTTAATAATTTCATCATCAATTTCTACATTTTTCATTTCAGAGATTTTTTTGCCAATTTTGAATAAATCTTCACTACTAGGTTTTTCAATCTTTACTAAAAGTCCCATTTGAAATCTAGATATCATTCTTGAATGAAAATCTTTTAATTCTTGAGGTGTTCTGTCAGAACAGATAATAATTTGTTTTCCTGCTTCATGAATAGTATTAAAAGTGTGAAAAAGCTCTGTTTGAGCAGATTTTATACCAATAAGAAACTGAATATCGTCAATTATTAAAATATCAGCTTTTTTTCTGTATTTTTCTCTGAACTCGTCTATATTTCCATTTTTTATAGCTGAAAACATTTCGTTCATAAATTCTTCACTTGTTAAATATGCTACTTTCATATCGGGATCTGTTTCCAGTAAATAGTTCCCTAATGCTTGAGCAAGGTGAGTTTTACCGAGGCCAACTCCACTATACAAGAAAATGGGATTGTAAAAACCCGGATTTTTACTTGCTTCCAAGAAAACGTTATATGCGAATTTATTGAATTCTCCAACTACTAAATTTTCAAATGTATATTTAGGATTGAGTGGAGTTATAAGTAGTGGCCTTTTTTTGATTAAAGGTCCACTTTCTACCTTTGTTTCATAAGGTATTTCTTTGAAAGTAATTTCATATGTAGCGTCCTTACCTAAAATGTCTTTTACGACCTTTGAAATTATCTTATTAAATTTTTTTTCAAGTCTTTCTTTTATAAAGAAATTTCCTACTTCAAAGACAACGTGGTTGTCTTTGAGCTCTCTGATATTAAAATCCAGAAACCAGTTTTCCCAGTTTTGGCGGCTGATTCTTTCTTTTAAAGAAGCAATTATTTTGTTTTTCATTGGAAACACCTCAGGGTTATTTTTTTGGTGGGACAGAATTTATTATCTCATATCTGTATGTAAAATTTCAAGGAATAAATGTGTCAATGTTCTAAATAAATTCCCAATAATGTGAAACAAATTAGCAAGTTTATTAAATTTCTTTTTTAAGTGCAAAAAAA